>NZ_ATWL01000011.1 GCF_000421225.1 Ruania albidiflava DSM 18029
TCGGAATGTCGGTCAGCTCTCGGATGACGTGGTCCCGCAGCCGCCCCTCGGCGCCGCACGTGGGGCAGAAGCCCAGCACCTGCCGCGGTGAGGCCTCGATGACCGTCACTTCCCCCTCGGCCACGCTCGCGCCGGTGATGAACACCCCGAGCTCGAGAGTGCGGCAGATGACATCAGCAACAGGGCAGCCAGCAGGGGCGCAGGAGGTAGATTCCACGGTAGGGCCTTGGGTCGAGGATGGGCGGTTTGAGCACCTCCATCTTCACCCAAGGCCCGCTCACGATCCGCCTCAGCTCGCCGTCAGCGACGACGCCCTACGCACTCTGAATCCGGAAGAGCCACTATGACGGACCAGCCGGACACCATCCTCGAGAACAAACGGGACTAGGAGAAACAAGTGTCGCGCGACCACTTCATACCGGCGGCGTTCTTGGGGAGGTTCTCCAGCGACGTGGAGCAAGCCAGTCGCAGGCGGCAACTGACAGTGATGCGGCCCGAATCTTCTCAACCGCATCGGGCCCGAGCTGAAACGATCGGCTTCGCCCACGATCTCTACGATGTCGATTTCGACACCTCCTCCAGCCAGCACGGCGCGCTTCGTCGACGCCCTGTGGGACGAGTACGAGCCCCGGCTCACTACGGCCCTGGACATGCTGACCGACGACAGATTCGACCTGGACCACTGGATCAATGTCCTCGTGCCGTTCGTCGGATCGCTGCTTGTCCGCGACATGTGGTACGGCAAGCGGCTCGCCGACGCACATCGTCGGGACAATCCAGAGCACTGGTTCGAGGGTCGCGAAGACTTCGTCTTCAGCAATGCGAGTATGAACGTGAACCGCATCGCTGGTCGCAACCGTTTCATCAGCAGGCTATTCGTCTCCGATTGGTGGTCGGCGAAACGACCCAAGACCTTTCTACCTGACCCGAAAATCGGTGGTTCGGTGTGCAGGGTGGTGCGTACGGTGTGGTGACCGGTTGCTGGGGTGGGCTGGTGGTCTCAGGCGGCGGCTTCGAGGGTGAGGCGGGAGTACACGGTGATATGCAGGGGGTCGAAGGACCTCGTGCCTCCAGCGAGGGAGGTCGGCCACAGAGAATTGGTGTTGCGCGTACCTGACATCGGCAAGGCCTCGACTAGCGTTTCCGCTGGCACCTGGGGCAGAAGGCCGCGGAACGGTTCATGAACGACTCCCGCACGATCGGCGTGCCGCACCGCGGGCACGGCAGGCCTTCCCGGCCGTAGACGTTCAGCGACCGGTCGAAGTACCCGCTGGCCCCGTTCACGTTGACGTACAGCGCATCGAAGCTGGTGCCACCGGCCGCCAGCGCGGTGCGCATCACCTCGGCTGCCGCCTGAAGCACGGCGGCCACCTGGGCGCGGGGCATCAGGTCGGTGCGCCGGTCGTAGTGCACCCGGGCACGCCAGAGTGCCTCGTCGGCGTAGATGTTGCCGATGCCCGAGACCAGGGTCTGGTCCAGCAGCGCTCGTTTGATCCCGCGGCGGCCCCGGCGCACGCGGCGGACCAGCTCGGTCCGGCCCGGGCCGTCAGGGTCGGCCAGCAGCGGGTCGAGCAGGTCGCGGCCGATGTGCGCCACCGGCGCGGGCAGCAGGTGCTCCGCCGGGCCGGCGACGGCACCCAGCCCGCCGGGCCCGCCGTCGCTGGTGGGCACCAGGTCCGCCACGGTGACGTAGCCGAAGGTGCGTTGGTCGATGAACTGGAGCTGACCGCCGTCGGCGAACGTGAGCCGCACCCGCAGGTGCGGGTTCTCCCCCGCCCTGGTGACCCGCAGCTGTCCGCTCATCCCCAGGTGCACCAGCAGTGCGTGGTCCTCTGCCTGCCCGTCCGCGCCGCGCAGCGGCAACCAGAGGAACTTCCCGCGCCGCACAGCTGCGTCCAGCGCACGCCCGGTCAGCAGCCCGATGAACTCGGCCGGGCCGCCCTCCTGGCGGCGGACCGACCGTTCCCGGAGGACCTCGACGCTGGCGATCGGGCGCCCGAGCACGTGCTCGGCCACCCCGGCGCGGATGGTCTCGACCTCAGGCAGCTCTGGCACGGTGCCAAACCAACCCGGCTCAGGCCTGCTGGTCCGCTGCGGCCCCCGGCTCCGGAAGGGGCCCGGGTGCCTCGGCCACCAGGGCGTGGTAGGCCGCCTCTGCGGCATGGGTCTCCGCGACCTTCTTCGCCGACCCCTCCCCGGAGCCCCAGACCTTCTCGCCGAGCACCAGATAGGCGGTGAAGTGCCGCTCATGGTCTGGCCCGGTGGCCTGCACGTCGTAGTGCGGCACGCCCAGGCCGCGCTCTGCGGCGACCTCCTGCACGCTGGTCTTCCAGTCCAGCCCGGCGCCCAGGCCGGCGGCGGCAGTGAGCGTCGGCCCGACCAGCCGGGTGATCAGCTCCCGGGTCGGCTCCAGCCCGTGGCACAGGTAGGCGGCACCGATCACAGCCTCCATCGTGTCCGAGAGGATGGAGTCCTTGTCCCGTCCGCCGGTGCCTTCCTCCCCGCGGCCGAGCAGCAGGTAGTCGCCCAGGTTCAGCGTGCGGGCGACCTCGGCCAGCGCCCGCTGGGAAACACTAGCCGCACGCATCTTCGCCAACGCGCCTTCGGGCAGGTCCGGATAGGTGCGGTACAGGTGCTCGGTGACCACCACGCCGAGCACGGAGTCACCGAGGAACTCCAACCGCTCGTTCGTCGGGATCCCGCCGGCCTCGTGCGCGAAGGACCGGTGGGTCAGGGCGAGCACCAGCAGCTCGGGGTCGAGGTCGATGCCGAGCGCGGCCTGCAGCGCGTCGGTGGGGCCGGCGCTCATCCGCGTCCGCCCGTCCCCGGTGCGCCGGTGCTGCCGGAGTCCTGCTCGCCATCATCCTGTGCATCGTCGGCCGCTCCGACCACGTCGCGCAACGCGCTCAGCGCGGCCCAGCGTGGGTCGAGCTGTTCGTGCGCATGACCCGGCTCAGCGTCGGCCAGGCGGATGCCGCACACCGAGCACAGCCCTGGGCAGTCCGGCCGGCACAGCGGCTGGAACGGCAGCGCCAGCACCACCGCGTCGGTGATCGTGGTCTCCAGGTCCGCGATCTCGCCGTCCAGCTCGGGCAGCTCTTCGTCGTCTTCGTCCCGCACGGTGTCCTGCTGCGTGCCGGGGTAGGCGAACAGCTCGGTGACATCCAGCGTCAGGTCCCGGCTGACCGGGTCGAGGCAGCGGACGCACTCCCCCTGCGCGGTCGCGGTCGCAGAACCCGTGACCAGTACACCGTCCATCACCGCCTCCAGCCGCAGGTCCAGGGAGATCTCCGCCCCGGCGGGCACGACGATCACCTCGTTGCCCATCGGTTCGGTCACCACCACGTCGAGCTCGACGGTGCGCATCGACCCGGGCCGGCGGCCCAGGTCGTGGGTGGAGACGCGGTAGGGGTTGGTCTCGGTCACTCCTCCTCCTCCGAGCTCCCTGAAGCCTCACGGCCGGCTGGTGCCGGTTCCGGACGGCGCCGGGCCCGCTCCTCCAGGCGGGCGCGACCGGCAGCCACCTGGGAGCTGATCGCGTTCAGGTCGATCTCGAACTGGGCAAGCTGGCGGTCGCAGTAGTCGTCGGCCTCCCGGGAGAGCGTGTCCGCAGCGGCCTGCGCCTCAGCGACGATCTCCTCGGCGCGGACCTTCGCCTGGCTCACCACCGACTCGGCAGAGACCAGCTCCTCGGCCCGCTCCTTGGCTCGCTCCACCAGGTCGCTGGCCTCCAGCCGGGCCCGGCCGAGCACGGCGTCCGCATCGGCCACCACACCCTGGGCGCGGGTGATCTGCGCCGGCAGCACCGACTTGGCGGACTCGATCAGCTCCAGCGCCTCGGCGCGGTTCACCAGCACTGAGGCGCTCATCGGCATCGACCGGGCCGAGGCGATCAGATCAGCCAGCTCGTCCAAGATCGCGACCAGCGACTCGCCCTGGGTCTCTTCGGTCATCGT
The DNA here is from genome assembly GCF_000421225.1 of Ruania albidiflava DSM 18029. GTDB lineage: Bacteria > Actinomycetota > Actinomycetes > Actinomycetales > Beutenbergiaceae > Ruania > Ruania albidiflava. Next base: position 3,957 of record NZ_ATWL01000011.1, read on the forward strand.
GCACCATCCTTCTGCGCGCCGAACGCGGTCGAGACCGCCTCGGCCACGGGCGGGGGAACCAGATCTGTGATGTCGCCGCCGTAGCGGGCCACATCCTTGACCATCGTGGAGGACACGTGCGCCAGGGCCGCGTCCCCGATCACGAAGGCAGTCTCTACACCGGACAGGTGCCGGTTCATCAGCGCCATCGGGTGCTCGGCGTCGAAGTCGGCGCCGCCGCGCAGCCCCTTGACGATAGCGCTGGCGCCCACCTCCCGGCACAGGTCGGCCAGCAGGCCGGGCATGCGCACCACCCGTACCCCGTCCAGGTCGGCCACGGCGGCGGCGAACAGCGAGACGCGGCTCTCCGCATCCAGCAGCGGCGACTTACCGGCGTTGATGCCCACGGCCACCACCACCTCGTCGAACATGGACCGTGCGCGGCGCACCAGGTCGAGGTGCCCCAGGGTCACCGGGTCGAAGGACCCCGGGCACACAGCAATACGTGACATCACACGGCTAACGTACCCTCCTGTGCCGTCCCGCCAGGTGCCACACCCCGCCGGGAGACCGGTTTCTCGGCTAGACTCTCGCAGGTTCGCCCCTGCTCCCTACCCTGCGAAGGCCTTCATCGATGACTGCAACTGTGCCGAGCGCGCTCCTGCTCCACCTGCGAGGTGAGGACCAGGTGGCGATCGCCACCGCAGACCTCAGCGCTGGCAGCGAGGTGACCGGCCCGCACGGCCGGCTGCTGCTGCGCGCAGACGTGCCACGCGGGCACAAGGTCGCGGTCCGGGACGTGCCTGCTGGGCAGCAGGTCCTCAAGTACGGGCAGTCCATCGGCCGGGCCACCGCTGCGATCACCGCCGGCGACCACGTGCACAGCCACAACCTGGGCATGGATGCCACCGAACGGGAGCACGAGTTCGGCACCGCCCGGGTGCGCCCGGAGCTGCCGACGGACCTACCGCGCACGTTCCTCGGCTACCACCGGCCCGGCGGGAAGGTCGGCACCCGCAACTACATCGGTGTGATCACCTCGGTGAACTGCTCGGCCAGCTCGGCGAAGATGATCGCCGACCAGTTCCGGAACGTCTCGATGGCAGAGTTCCCGAACGTCGACGGTGTCATGGCGATCACCCACCAGAGCGGCTGCGGCCTCGTGCCGGACTCCGAAGGTGGGCAGATGCTGCTGCGCACGCTGCGCGGTTATGCCCAGCACCCCAACTTCGGTGGGCTGCTGGTGCTCGGCCTGGGCTGCGAGATGATCGCCGTGCAGTCCCTGGTCGAGGACCTCGACCTGGCCGAGGGCACGTACACCGAGACGATGACCATCCAGGAGCTCGGCGGTGTGCGGGCCACAGTGCGCGCCGGTGTGGCCAAGATCCGCGAGATGCTGCCGCGGGTGAACGAGGCCGAGCGGGCGCCGGCAGATGTCTCCGAGCTGGTGCTCGGGCTGAACTGCGGTGGGTCCGACGGTTATTCCGGTATCACCGCCAACCCTGCGCTCGGCCACGCCTCCGACCTGCTGGTCGCTGCCGGGGGCACGTCGGTGCTGGCCGAGACCCCGGAGGTCTACGGCGCCGAGCACCTGCTCACCCGCCGTGCGGTCTGCGAACCTGTCGGGCAGAAGCTCCTGGACCGGATCGAGTGGTGGAAGCACTACACCGCAGCCGGGGCCGGCACCCTGGACAACAACCCCTCTCCGGGGAACAAGGCCGGCGGGCTGACCACGATCCTGGAGAAGTCCCTGGGCGCAGTGGCCAAGGGTGGGCAGGCGGAGATGACGGCGGTCTACGAGTACGCCGAGCCGATCACCGACAAGGGGTTCACGTTCATGGACACCCCCGGTTACGACCCGGTGTCGGTCACCGGTCTGGTCGCAGGTGGGGCGAACGTGGTGTGCTTCACCACTGGCCGCGGATCCGTGTTCGGCTGCAAGCCCACCCCGTCGATCAAGCTGGCCACGAACACCGAGATGTACCAGCGGATGGCCGAGGACATGGACATCAACGCCGGTCGGATCGTGGATGGCACCGCCACCTTGGACGAGGTCGGCCGGGAGATCTACGAGACCATCCTGGCCGTGGCCTCCGGCAGGCAGACGGTCAGCGAGGAGCTGGACATCGGCCAGGAGGAGTTCATCCCGTGGCACGTCGGGGCCGTCACCTGAGGTCCGGAGCACAGGGGCGGTGGCGCTCAGCGCTGCAGCAGCCAGTCGACCTCGCGAGCCAGCAGCGCCCGCCGGTCGGGGCTGTCGTAGGCGGCCACATCGTGCCCGAGCGCATCGTGCACCACCCGCACACCGCCCGCTGCCCGGGCCCAGACGATCGGGTGCCGCCGGCCGTCCTCCTCCTGGTCGACCAGGACGGTCACGTCCGGTGCCACCCGCAGGTCGCAGTAGCGTTCGTCGACCACGCTGAGCTGTTCCCCCAGCCCGGCGGTGATCGGGTGCACCGCAGCGGTGACCTGCACCTGCGCGGGTGCCAGCGGCGGGTGCCAGGACGTGCCGGGGACCCAGCGGCCACCGATCAGCTGCTCCCACTGGTCGTCGTCGTAGAAGGTGTTCGAACCGGTGTGGGTGACCAGGGTGGGCAGCCCGCCGGCGGTCTGCTCCCGGGCCCAGTCCGCGAGCGCCTCGGCGCGCCGGTCCGTCTCGGTGCTGGTCACCTCGCGCGGGGTGCTGCCACCGCCGGCGTTCACCACGAGGAGCTCCACCCCGGTGCTGGGCACGTCCGCCTCCCCCAGGGTGAGCACCTCGGCGTCCAGGCCGAGCGAGACCAGCTCGGCAGCCAGCCGAGCGGATGTCCCCGCGAAGTCGTGCCACGGGTCGGCATACCTACCCGCGCCGCTGACCACCACTGCCCTCATGTCCACGATCCCTCCTGCCGACCACACTCGGTAAGCGATTACCCTAGACTGCCACGAGCCCGAGTGGCCGTCACCTCGCAACCTGAAGGAGCTCTGTGACCAGCCTGCGTATCGGCACCCGTGAGGTGGCCCGCTACTGCGACGGACAGGACATGCCCGCGCAGCTCTCCCCCCGCCCGTACCTGCACCCGGTGACCACGCTGGCCGGCGAGACGTGCACCGAAGTAGCCCCGAGCGACCACCGCCACCACTACGGGGTGAGCAACGCCGTCGTGGAGATCAACGGTTCGATGTTCTGGGGCGGCGGCAGCTACGTGCACCCGGACGGCTACCAGCTGCTGGACAACCACGGCCGGCAGGTGGGCGGCCCGGTGGACGCCACCGACCACATGATCAACCAGGAGGTGGAGTTCCTCGCCTGCGACGGCAGCCACCTGCTCACCGAGCAGCGCCGGATCACCGCCGACCTGCTGCCTGCCCGGGAGGCGTGGGCGCTGGGCTGGCACAGCCGGATGATCGCCGACGCCGGCGCGCTGACGATCGGCTCACCGGCCACCCGGGGGCGCACCGGTGCGGGGTACGGCGGCCTGTTCTGGCGTGTCTCCGGAGAGCAGGTGCCCACCACGGCCGAGGTCGACGGCGGAGGTGAGGTCCTCGGGTCGACCTCACCGTGGCTGCTGCTCGTCCAGGAGCGGCCCTCCGGGCCGGTGAGTCTGCTGCTGGCCCAGCGCGCCGGGGCGGTGCTCCCCTGGTTCGTGCGCACCACCGGATATGTGGGCGCAGGGCCGGCCGTAGCCTGGTCCTCGCACCGCCATGTGGCGGCCGGGCAGACTCTCGACCTGCACCTGACCGGGGTGCTGCTCGACCGCCGCATCGATGCCGCTGCTGCCCGCACTCTCTACACCGAGCTGGAGGACCTCTCGTGACCACCACCTTCGCCGTCGTCGGCATCCACGGATATGGCGCACAGCACCTGGCTGAGCTGGAGCGGATGCGCGCGGACGGCGTCGGCGAGGTGATCGCAGTGGCCGACCCACGGGGCGGGCAGGGCGCCCAGCACCTGCCCGAGGGCACCCCGGTACACCAGGACCTGGAGGCGCTGCTGGCCGAGGTGGTCCCGGACGTGGTGGTGATCGCCACCCCGATCCACACCCACCTGCCGCTGGCCACCAGGGCGCTGCAGGCTGGTGCGGCGGTGCTGCTGGAGAAGCCGACCACGGCGTCCCTGGCGGAGTTCGACCAGCTGCTGGAGGTCGCCGCCGAGGCCGGTCGTCCGGTGCAGGTCGGGTTCCAGAGCTTCGGCTCGGCTGCGCTGGACCGGATCGAGGAGTACGTGCGGGCCGGGGCGATCGGTGCGGTCACAGGTATCGGCGGGAAGGGCCTGTGGCGGCGCACGCGCTCCTACTACAACCGGTCCCGGTGGGCCGGCCGGCGGCACCTGGACGGCGTGGACGTCGTCGACGGGGTGGTCACCAACCCGCTCGCGCATGCCGTGGCCACGGCGTTGCGGATCGATGGCTCCACCCGCGCCGAGGACGTCGCCGAGGTGGAGGTGGACCTGTTCCGGGTGAACGAGATCGAGGCGGACGACACCTCCGCTGTGCGGATGCGCACCCGGCGCGGCACCCCGATCGCGCTCGGGCTGACCCTGGCCACCGAGTCCGAGGGCTGGGTAGCGCCGACGGTGACGGTGCGCGGTTCCGCCGGTGAGCTGGAGCTGTCCTACACCGAGGACGTGTTGACCATCCGGTCCGCCGCCGGGGAGCACACGGAGAAGCTCGGCCGCACCGGGCTGCTGCGCAACCTTGCCGACCACCTGGCCACCGGTGCCCCGCTGCTCTCCGGCCTGGCGGACACCGGTGCGTTCATGCGGGTACTGGAGGCGGTGCGCACAGCCCCCGACCCGCACCAGGTGGATGACCAGTACTTCACCCGCCACGGCGCTGGTGAGGAGGAGTACCGGGTGCTGCACGGGGTGGACTCCTGGTGCCAGAAGGTGGCCACGGAGCTGGACACATTTACCGCCCTCGGCGCCCCCTGGACCCGCTGAGGACTCGCGAACGCTCGCCTTCGCGGCGACACGCCGGGCGCAAGTCGCACTCCAGAGCGTTCGCGACCGTTCGTGCTCGCTCGAGGTCAGGGGGTGCGGGCGGAGTACAGGACCGTCTCCCCGGTGCGGCGGTCCGGCTGCACCCGCCAGGTCGCGGGCCACACCGGTGGCGAGCTGCGGACGTCGCGTTCGAGCACCACGAGCGCGTCGTCGGCCAACCAGCCAGGTTCGGCGAGCGCCGCGAGCACAGCGTCGACGTCCTCGTCGGCGTACGGCGGGTCGGCCAGCACCAGGTCGAACGGCTCGGCCGGCGGCCCGGCAGCCAGATAACGGAGCACCGGCACCGGACGCAGCTGCACCCGGTCGGCCAGCCGGGTGCTGGCCGCGTTGGCACGGCAGGCAGCCACCGCAACCCGAGCAGACTCGACCAGCGTGGCCGACGCCGCACCACGACTGACGGCTTCCAGGCCGAGGGCCCCGGATCCGGCATACAGGTCGAGCACCCGGGTGGCGTCGGTGTAGCCGAGGTGGTCCAGGTGGGAGAACAGCGCCTCCCGCACGCGTTCACTGGTGGGCCGGGTGCCCTTGGTCGGCACCTGCAGCCGGTGTCCGCCGGCGCGGCCGGCCACGATCCGGGTCACCGGCGCCCGCCGCGCTGCCGCTGCATCTCTTCACGCTGTGCCTCGGCCTGCTCGCTCATCCGCTGCATCCAGCCCTTGCCGCCGCCCTTCGGGGCGCGCGTGGCCACGGCGAGCGCGATCAGGGAGGTGCCCAGCTGCACTGCGAGCAGGATCGGGGACACCCCCAGCGCCACCACACCCACGATCATCGGCACCGCGCAGAGCACCACGATGTCCGGACCGCGGGCGAACGCCGCGATCACCCCGGGAGCCATCGGGCCGAACGGTCCGGGCACCAGCGGTTTGGACCAGTCCGGGGGCTTGCGGTAGGCGGCGCGCAGCACCCCGGCGGCGAACACCGGCCCGGTGACCAGCCCGAGCAGCACGTAGCCGAGGAGCGCCTGGTGCGCCCAGCCCCACAGTCCGAGGACCAGCACCGTCCAGGGCACCATCACCAGCAGCGGCAGCAGCACCCGGGCCCGGCGCACGTCCGCACCGGCGATCGGGAAGTGCCGGTCCAGCACTGGTGCCATCTCCGCCCGGCGGGCGCCCTCACCGGTGGCCATCGCGGTGAGGATCCCGCCCGCCAGCAGCAGGATGACGTTCATCACCACCGACCAGCCGGCCGCCACACCGAGCAGCGCCACGCAGAATCCGACGGCGATCTGGATCAGGTGCCGGGGTGTGCGGGCGAGCACGGTCGCGTCTCCCACCAGGATCGCGGTCACCGGTCCGCGGGCCCCGCGCATCGCTGCGGATCGGCGACGGGAGTCCCGGGTGGTGTTCACGTTCAACGCACGCCCCAGCTCCCGGGTGTCCATCGAGGTGACCGCACCGGAGGCGTAGGAGGCCACGGAGCCGCGGGCGCGCAGCTCCCGGCCGGAGATCAGCTCCAGGCTGTGGTCCAGCCACCAGAGCGCGCCCAGCAGCAGCACGGCCACCACTCCGGCGACCACCGGCCCCAGGTGCGCCCAGTCCACGTCGACGGGCTCGGGGCGGATGAGCACCAGGGCGACAGCCGCCACCGGACCGGCAGCGGTGAGCAGGTCCCCGACCAGCACTGCCGGTCGCATCCCCTTGGTGCTGCCAGCCCCGGCGCGCACCTGTCCCGCGGCCACGGCCAGGATCATCGCAGCACCGGCCACCACGAAGTCGACGGTGAGCCAGAGCAGGTCCGGGCCTAAGGAGCCGAACGCCAGGAACCCGACCAGCAACCCACCGACCAGTCCGGCCAGTGCGCCCAGCACGGGCAGCAGCACCAGGCGGGGGCGCAGCAGGGTGCGCCGGTCTGCGGGGGTGGTCAGCCACCACAGAGCGTGTGCCCCACCCATGCCCACGGGGCCGAGCCGACCGGCCACACCGAGCACCGCTCCGGCGACCACGAGGGCGACCACCAGAGCCAGCCAGCTCGGGTCCACGGTGGCCTGCTCCGGACCGGGGTGGATGGAGGCATTCAGGCCCTGCACCGCTCCGAGGACCATGACCACAGCGATCGTTCCGGAGAACAGCACGGAGTAGACCTCGGAGACGAGCTCACCCATGTGCCCACCGGTGTGCGCCTCGGTGGCCGCCCGGGTGAGCGTGCGCAGCTGGCGCCCGCTGGGCCAGGACTCGTCGATGTCGGTGCTGGTCACAGTGCCTCGATCGCCTCAGCGCCCTCGTCCGGTGAGACCACGCGGACGGAGTCCTCACCGAGCAGCAGCGCCTTGGTGGCCACCTCACGGACCAGCACCGGGTCGTGGGTCGCCATGATCACGCCCCCGCCGGCGTCCCGCTCGGCAGCGAGCCGTGCGGCGAGCCGGTCCCGCATACCGGAGTCCAGGCGCTGCTCCGGCTCGTCGAGGACGAGCAGCGTGCGCGGGCGCACGAACGCGGCGGCGAGCAGCAGCCGGCGACGTTGCCCGGAGGAAAGGGCGGTGGGCAGCGCGTTCTGCCGTTCGGTCAGCCCGAACGCCTCCACCTGTTCGGTCACCAGTGCGCTGACCTCCTTCATCCCGTGCCCGCGGGCGGTGAGCAGCAGGTGCTCGCGCACGGTCAGCGCGGGCAGGTAGGAGTCCTCGTCCAGCACCACCGCCACCTCGGCCCGGAACCGGCGGGAGCGTTCGTCCACCGGCACGCCGAGCACGTCGATGCTCCCACCGAGCACCTCCAGAAGCCCCGCAGCGGCGCGCAGGAAGGTGGACTTGCCGGTGCCGTTGGCGCCCACCACGGCCAGGCCCTGACCTGCGGACATGGTGACGCTGATCGGCGGGCAGACGGCGCTGGCCATCGTAGACCCGTAGCCCACGCTCACCGAGCTGGCCTTCAGCAGCGCCGCAGCAGCCTTCTTCGCCTTGCCACCCTTGGCCGAACTAGGCACGGTCCAGGAACTCCTCATGGTCGGGGTCGACGAGCTCGGTGATCGCCGTGAGCACCTCCACGTGGTGCACCAGGTTCGGGTCGGCGGTGATGAGCGCGCGAGCGTCCTGGCGTGCCTGCTCGATCAGCTCACGGTCACGCACCACCGAGAGTAGCCGCAACGAGGTACCTCTCCCGGACTGGGCGGCGCCGAGCACGTCTCCTTCACGCCGTTGGGCCAGATCCTGCTCGGCCAGCACGAAGCCGTCGGTGGTCTCGGTCATCACCTTCAGCCGCCGCACCGAGGGAGAGTCCGGGTGCGCACCGGTGACCAGCACACAGGTGCCAGGGGCACTGCCCCGGCCGATCCGACCGCGCAGCTGGTGCAGCTGGGACAGGCCGAACCGGTCCGCGTCCAGCACCACCATCACCGTGGCCTCGGGCACGTCCACACCCACCTCGATCACTGTGGTGGTGACCAGCACCGGGGTCTGCCCGGAAGCGAACGCCGCCATCGCCGCGTCCTTCTCCTCGGCGCTCAGTCGGCCGTGCAGCAGGCCCAGGGAGATGCCCCGCAGCGCTGGTTCCTTGCCCAGCCGCGCGTAGGTGTCCTCCACCGTGGCCGGCCCGCCGTCCCCTGGGACGGGTCCACCCTGCCCGGGTGCGTCCGGACCAGCAGGACCGTCCAGGTCCAGGGGAGCTGCGCCGTCGTCCTCGAGGGAGGTGGAGGTGATGCGGGGGGCGACCACGTAGGCGCGATGTCCCGCCGCGACCTGCTCGGCGATCAACGCCCAGATGCGCTGCATCCACTTCTGCTGACCGGCCGGAGCCAGGTAGGTGGTCACCCCGGAGCGGCCGGCCGGGATCTCCCGCAGGGTGGAGACCTCCACGTCCCCGAACACGGTCATCGCCACCGACCGCGGGATCGGCGTAGCGGTCAGGTAGAGCTGGTGCGGCATCGTGCGCCCCTTGGCGCGCAGGGCATCACGCTGCTCCACCCCGAACCGGTGCTGCTCGTCGATCACGGTCAGCGCCAGGTCGGCGAACTGCACCTTCTCCTCCAGCAGCGCGTGCGTGCCGATCACGATCCCGGACGCGCCGGAGGCAGCGTCGGCCAACGCCTGGCGCCGCGCCGGGCCGGTCACCGAGCCAGTCAGCAGGGTCACCTTGGTACCGCGGACGTCACCGCCGAGCATGCCGGCTTCTGCGAGCGGTCCGAGCAGGTGGCTGATCGAGCGGGCGTGCTGTGCGGCGAGCACCTCAGTGGGCGCGAGCAGCGCGGCCTGCCCGCCGGAGTCGATCACCTGGCACATCGCCCGCAACGCGACCACGGTCTTCCCGGAGCCGACCTCACCCTGCAGCAGCCGCTGCATCGGACTGCTGCCGGCCAGGTCCTCGGCGATCTCCGCACTGACCTGTTGCTGCCCGTCGGTGAGGGTGAACGGCAGCTGGGCGTCCAGCGCTGCCAGCAGCCCGTCACCGGTGCCCGGCCGAGGAGTGGCGTCCCGGGCAGCGATCTCCGCCCGCCGGCGTGCCAGCGCGGTCTGCAGCAGGAACGCCTCCTCGTAGGCGAACCGGCGGCGGGCCGCCTGCCAGTCCAGGTCGTTGGCGGGCTGGTGGATCAGGTGCAGGGCGGCCATCGTGCCAGGCAGCTCGCGGCGCTGGCGCACCTCATCCGGGAGGATGTCGGCCACCTCGCTGGGCTGCAGCGGCTCCAGCGCCAGGCGCACCATGTCGGAGATCCGCCAGGTGGGCAGCTTGGCGGTGGCCGGGTAGACCGGCACCGGCCGGGCCGCCCGACGTGCCGCCTCCTCCTCGTCCATCGCTGCCGGCAGCGGCTCGTAGTCCGGGTGGATGAGCTCCAGGTGGCCGGCGTAGAACTTCACCTGCCCGGAGAACATCGCCGAGGTGCCGGGCCGGAGCTGCTTCTTGATGTAGTCCACCATGTAGGGGCGGCGCGCGAAGAAGGTCAACGGCACCACAGTGTCACCATCGGTGATGGAGACCTTGACGACGTGCAGGCGCTTGTTCCGGGACTTGAAGTCCTCGATCCCCTTCACCTGCGCCATCACTGTGGCGTGCTCACCGGAGACCAGGTCCCGCAGCCGGGTGTACCGACCGCGGTGGAAGTACTTGCGGGGATAGTGCCGGAGCAGGTCGCGAGGGCTGTGGATGTCGAGCTGCTCGAGCCGCTTCGCGCCGCGCTCGCCCACGAGGTGCACCAGGGCGCGCTTGTCCCCGCCCCAGACCGTCCCATCCGATGTATGTGCCACCGTGATCGATGGTATCCGGGCCCACCGACACCCCGGGCAGCCCGCACTGCACGCCTGCACGCCTGTTCCGAGCAGGTCCTCCTCCGCCGGAGGGCCCCTGGGTGTGCGCTGTCTCACGCGGTACCGGCGCGGACCGGTTTGAGCCAGACGCCGGCGGTGGAGTATTCTGATGCGGTTGCCTGGCAAAGGCACTCCTCGGCCCGCCGTCTCGGCGCCCTGGCCGAGCCCGGATTCACCGCCGCTTCACCCTGTGGCGAGGACTGACCTAGAGGAGACACACCGTGGCTGCTACGTGTGACGTCTGCGGCAAGGCCCCGAGCTTCGGCCACAGCATCTCGCACTCCCACCGTCGTACGAAGCGGCGCTGGAACCCCAACATCCAGAAGGTGCGCACCGTGACCAACGGCACGCCGATGCGGCTGAACGTCTGCACCTCCTGCCTCAAGGCTGGCAAGGTCGTCCGCGCCGTCTGAGGCCCATCGCTCCACGGCGCGGCCAGCGCCGGCAGCGGAGCCGTCCACCCTCGTGGTGGGCGGCTCTTCTCGTTCGCTACCGGCCAGGCCGTTCGCTGCCCGGCCCGCCCTCGCTGCCCGCCCGGCACGAACGTGCCGGCCGACGGCACCCGCCGCTGGGCTGCTACCCGTGCACGTAGTCCACCAGCTGCTCGTTCTCCGCCTGCAGCTCATCGATCCGGTTCTTCACGATGTCCCCGATGGAGACGATCGCCAGCAGCTCGCCGTCCTCGACCACCGGCAGGTGCCGAATCCGTTTGTCGGTCATCGTCCGGGCCAGAGTCTGCAGGTCGTCCTCCACGCTGCAGGTGAGCACCTCGGTGGTCATCAGCGCGGCGACCGGCCCGTCCAGGACCTGCGCACCGTCGCTGTTTAGGTGCCGGACCACGTCCCGCTCGGTGACGATGCCGGCGATAGTGCGCCCTTCGTCGGTAGAGACCACCACTGCGCCGATGTTCCGCTCGGCGAGCAGGGTGAGCAAGTCGGTCACCGTGACCTCCGGGCGGATCGTGACCACCTCGGCTCCCTTGCGCCGGATCACCTCTGAGATACGCATGCTTCACCGTACGACACTGTGATCCGCAGCACATCCGCTCACGGTGAGAAGTGGTCCCACCCGGTGCCGGGGACGCTCGGTGCCTCACCTCCGTAGGTCACCTGGGCTGCGCCGGCGCCCACGCTGCCGATCGCTCGGAACGGCTCCGGGAGAGCTGTTCCGGCCGGGAACGTGGCGAGCAGCCCGTGGTCCTCTCCCCCGGTGAGCACCCAGGTCAGCGGGTCGGCGGCGCACAGCTTGGCCAAGTCCGCGAGCTCGGCGGTGGCACTACCGAACGCTGCAGGGTCCAGGTCCAGATGCACCCCGGAGGCCCGTGCCATCCGGCCGCTGTCGCGGAGCAGCCCATCACTGACGTCCATCATCGCCGTGGCCCCTGCGTCGGCTGCCCGCGCCCCGGCCGCCACCGGAGGCTGCGGTCGGCGGAATGCCTGCAGCGCTGCTGCCGCACCGGACACCGCGGTCGCCTGCTGCCCTGCGGCCAGCAGCGCCCAGCCGGCAGCGGACCGGCCCAGCACACCAGCGTGGGCGAGCACCTCACCAGGGCATGCGGTGCTGCGCAGCACCGGGGCGCGCCCCTGCAGGTCGCCGTGTGCCGTGACCGCCACGGTGAGCACGTCGCCGCTGGAGAGGTCACCGCCGACGGCGCCGGCTCGCCAGTGCGTGCACGCCTCACCCAGCCCGGTGGCCAGGTCGAGCACCCAGTCGACGGCGGTGCTCGCCGGGAGCACCAGAGAGGTCACCAGGGCGGTAGGCAGGGCGCCCATGGCGGCCACGTCGGCCACGTTCGCAGCCACTGCTCGCCAGCCGACGTCTGCGCCGCTGGTCCAGTCCTCGCTGAAGTGCCGACCTGCGACCAGCACATCGGTGGTGACTACGAAGGTGCCGTCAGCGGCTGACACGACCGCGGCGTCGTCCCCTGGTCCCACGAGCGTGGCGGGGCCCAGCGGGAGCAGCGGGGTGATCTGGGCGAGCAGGTCCTCCTCGGAGACGTCGCTGATGCGCACCTGCGCTCCTCCTGGTCGTGGGCTCCGGACGTGCTGAGCCTAATGGGAGTGCAGTCCTTCATCGGAGCCGAGGCTCTGGTGCCGAGCCTAGTGCGAGTCCTTCTGCTCGGTGCTCTCCTCGGGGGCGGCCTGGCTGCCCGCCGTGGCCCGACCGGCGGTCCGGGCAGGTCCGCGACGAGAGCTACCGTAGAGGTGTGCGTGCTGTTGCTCCCTCCCGTCTGCTGGCCGTGCTGGCGACCGGCCTGCTCCTGGTTGCTGCCGGGTGCGGCTCGGCTGCCACAGTGGAACCTGGTCCGACTGCGAGTGCACCGGTGTGCGCTGAGGTGCTGCGGGCGCTGCCGGAGGAACTCTCTGGCGCGGACCGGCGGTCCACGAACAGCCAGGCGACCGCCGCCTGGGGTGATCCGCCGATCACGCTGCGCTGCGGTGTCGCTCCCCCGGGACCGACCACCGACCGGTGCATCTCGGTCACCGGGGCGGACGACGCCAGCGTCGACTGGGTGATGGCACCGTTGGGCAGCACCGAGGAGGACACCTGGCAGTTCACCACCTACGGCCGGGTGCCGGCGATCGAGGTGACCGTACCGGTGGACTATGCCGGTGATGATGCGACCACCACGCTGGTGGACCTGGGCGCTGCCGTGTCGCTCATCGACGCAGAGCGCGCCTGCGTCTGAGCTCAGCGCAGCCCAGTCGGCCGCTCCCGGGCCAGCTCCACCAGCTCGGTAATCAGGTCGGTGTACGGCAGCCCGGAGCGTTCCCACATCATCGGGTACATGGAGAACGGGGTGAACCCAGGCATCGTGTTCAGCTCGTTGACGACGACCTCACCGGTCGGGGTGTAGAAGAAGTCCACCCGGGCCAGCCCCTCGCAGCTGAGCGCCTCGAACGTGGCCACCGCCAGCTCCCGCACCCGCGCGGTCGCCGCCTCCGGCAGCTCCGCCGGCCAGGCGAGGGTGACCCCGTCGGCGTCGAAGTACTTCGCCCGGTAGTCGTAGAACCCGTGGTCGCTCGAGGTGACCACGATCTCCCCGGGCAGCGTGCTGCGCGCCGGGGCGTCGTGGCGCCCTTCCAGCACCGCGCACTCCACCTCCCGCCCCTCGATCGCAGCCTCGACGATCACTTTCGGGTCGTGCGCGCGGGCAGTCTCGATCGCGGCGGCCAGGTCGGCCTGGGCGTCCACCTTGGTGATGCCGATGCTGGAGCCGGCCCGGCAGGGCTTGACGAACACCGGCCAGCCGAGGTCGGCCACCCGCTCCAGCGCCGCCGCCCGGTCGGTGCGCCACTGCCGGTCGGTGATCACCGTGTAGGGGCCGATCGGCAGGCCCGCGCCGGCGAGCACCATCTTCATGTAGTGCTTGTCCATGGACACTGCGGAGGCGAGCACTCCGGAGCCCACGTACGGCAGACCGGCGAGCTCGAGCATGCCCTGCAGCGTGCCGTCCTCACCGAACGGGCCGTGCAGCAGCGGCAGCACTACGTCCACCGCGCCCAGCTGCGCCGGCACCGCGCCCGGCTGGTAGGCGACCAGGTCCTGACCTGCCTCGCCCATCGGCAGCATCAACCGAGGGGTGTCGCTGCCGGTGACCTCAGGAACCTGGCCGTCGGTGATCTGCCACCGCTCCGGCTCGTCGGCCACCCCGACCCACTCCCCGGTGCGGGTGATACCGACCGGCACCACCTCGTACCGGTCGCGGTCGATAGCGGCCAGCACACCGGCGGCGGTGGCACAGCTGATCGAGTGCTCGTCGCTACGGCCGCCGAACAGCACGGCGACCCGGACACGGTTCTCCTGGCTCATCGTCAACGAGAGTACCTGCCGGACGGGGCCCGCGCGCACGGCTGCGCCCGTGTCCCACCTGCAGGTGGTCCGTCGAGCACGTGCGGCGGGCGGGGAGTAGTCTGCGGTCACTGTGCTGAGGAGGTCATGATGGTCAGGCTGTCGGTCCTGCCGATGACGGCGGTGCTCACCGTGGCTGTGCTGCTCACCTCCTGCACCGGCTCACCCGAGGCGGAGCACCCGACCAGCCCGTCGCCGACCTCGGCCCCGGCGACCGGCACACAGGAGCCGAGCGAGGCGCCCAGCGACGAACCGACGTCGCAGAGGCCCAGCGGTACGGACTCCGGCCCGCCGTCCTCAGACCTGGAGCCGTTCCCGGAGCATGCCCAACCGGTGCAGTCCGAGGCGTCTACCGGTGCCGAGCTGCTCCTGGTGGACCTGACCAGCGGCGAGCACGAGAGCTACGACCGGGTGGTGCTCACGTTCAAGGGGGACGGCACGCCTGGGTGGCGGGTCGGGTACGAGGACAACCCGGCCGAGGACGGCAGCGGTCGGCCGATCGACACCGAGGGGGACGCCTCCCTGGTGGCGCAGGTCTCCGGTCTGGTGCTGCCGACCGAGGGCGACGGGCAGGTGCCGCCCGGCACCACCATGACCGATCTGCCCGAGATCGAGGAGATGTACTTGGCCGGGTGGTTCGAGGGGCAGGCTCAGCTGGTGCTCGGCATCGACTCCGCCGAGGCGCCGTTCCGGGTGTTCGCGCTCACCGACCCGACCCGCCTGGTGATCGACGTGCAGCACGTGGACGACTGACTCCCGCCCACCTCACCCGCCCCCATGCGCGAACGCTCTGTTTCGCGGCGTGAATCGGTTCACTGGCCGCGAAACAGAGCGTTCGCGCATCTGGGGTCAGGCTTCGTCCTGCGGAGTCGTGCGACCGACCTCGGCGTCGTCCGCGGCGAGCGCACGGGCGTGCAGCACATCACCGATGAACAGGTCGTAGACCAGGATGCCGATCACACCACCGACCAGCGGCCCTACGATGGGTATCCAGAAGTATCCGGAGAACCAGGGCCCGTTGCCCGGCATCGCAAGCTCACCCCAGCCGCCGGCCCAGGCGAGTAGCCGCGGGCCGAGGTCACGGGCGGGGTTGATGGCGTACCCAGCGTTGGCGCCGAACGACATACCGATAGCAGCCACGGAGAACCCGATGATCAACGGGCCCAGGTTCGCCCGCACAGCCGTGTTGCGCATGTCCACCACTGCGGCGATCGCCAGTAGCAGCAGCCCGGTACCGACCACCTGGTCCAGGAACGGCCCCCACCAGCCACCGTCGAAGTACGGACCCGGGAACGTGGAAAAGATGGAGAGCGTCGGGATCGTATGCCCCGTGTCCGCGAACGTCTCCGACTGCGAGTCAAAGGCAGCGATCGCGTCCTTGTACACGGCCAGCACGATCGCAGCGCCGACGAAGCCGCCGACGAGCTGGGCGATCCAGTACGGCACCACCTTCCGCCAGGGGAACTTCCGGCGGGCCGCGAATGCCAGCGTGACCGCCGGGTTGATGTGTGCTCCGGTCACGCCGCCGGCGACGTACACGCCGAAGACCACTGCCAGGCACCAACCCCAGGTGATCAGCAGCCAGTCACCGCTGCCCAGGAAGAATGTCGTGGGACCCTCGGTACGGTCGGTGCCGGGCAGGGCCGCCACGGCCATCGCCACCGATCCACATCCGAAAAGGACTAGTACTGCGGTGCCGAGGAACTCGGCAAGGCACTCGCCCCACAGGCCCTGGTAGATCTTGAGCCTGCGGTTGTTGGCGAAGACCGGGGTGATCGCATCAGCCGCCATCGCCATGCACCTCCTCAATGAGATCCAATAGAGATCGGACCCCTTAGTTCTACTCCACTGCAGGCATTTCGGCACTACGTATGCACGTGCCATCCGTGGGGGATGAAGGAGGAGGTCGCGCTCGGCCGGCACACCGGCGACGAAACCGCGCAGCATCCAGACGGTGAAGGGCAGCAGGCTGGCCGCATACACCAGGGACAGCCCTCGGATCGTGTTCAGCATCTGCCAGGAGTCCAGCATCGAGTACAGCGAGATGATCATCGCCTCACCGGGGATCCTCTGGATCACCAGGATGATGACGATGAACGCTCTCCGGCCGAGAAAGGCGAACCGGGTGGCAGCCAGCGCGGCGAGGAACCCGAACAGCAGCGCCACGCCCACAGTTATCACGGTGACCAGCAGGGAGTTGCGCAGGGCGAGCAGGAACGGGACCTGCCCGTCGGTGCACAAGGTGGCGCAGTTGTGCAACGTCGGTGCCACCGGCAAGAAGGTTGGCAAGCAGATGTCGTGAGCGTGACCGGATTGTGACGTTCCGGGCTGAGCCGCTCATCGACGAGACGGGCCAGCGCCCGGGCGAGCTCCGCCGTCGACGATGCTGCAGACAGGAGGAGGGCGCCGGGCCGGTGCGGCCCGGCGCCCTCGGCGCGAGCGTACGGGGAGTGAGCTCGCGCCACTCTCCCCGGCGGGAGACGGAGACCGGGGAGGGAGATCGGCCGTTGTCCCGACGACCGACTCGGGGCTTTTGTCCCGATGTCCCTCAGGTTGCGACGGCTTCCTGATGGTTACCTGGGAACGACCTGGCAACTCCCTGGCGGCCCGGTGCCGGTGGCTCGGTTCAGTCGCGCACGATCTTGGCGCCGAGCGCCTCCAGCTTTCCGGTGAAGTTCTCGTACCCGCGGTCGATCAGCTCGATGCCGCGTACCCGGGAGGTCCCCTCGGCGGCCAGGGCAGCGATCAGGTGGGAGAACCCGCCGCGCAGGTCGGGCACCTCGATGTCGGCGGCCCGCAGCCGGGTGGGCCCGGAGATCACCGCCGAGTGGAAGAAGTTGCGGCGGCCGAACCGACACTCCAAGCCGCCCAGGCACTCCCGGTAGACCTGGATGGTCGCCCCCATCTGGCGGAGGGCCTCGGTGAAGCCGAACCGGTTCTCGTACACGGTCTCGTGCACGATGGACAGTCCGGAAGCCTGGGTCAGGGCCACCACCAGGGGCTGCTGCCAGTCGGTCATGAACCCCGGGTGCACGTCGGTCTCCAGCACGATAGAGCGCAGCTCGGTGCCGGGGTGGCGGAACCGGATGCCGTCGTCGTCGATGTCGAACGTGCCGCCGACCTTGCGGAAGGTGTTCAGGAAGGTCATCATCGATGGCTGCTCGGCGCCGCGCACGTACACGTCGCCGCCGGTGGCCAGCGCAGCCGCAGCCCAGGACGCTGCTTCGATCCGGTCCGCAAGCGCCGTGTGCACATAGCCGCCGAGCCGGTCCACCCCCTCCACCCGGATCACCCGGTCGGTGTCCACGGAGATGATGGCGCCCATCCGCTGCAGCACGGCGATCAGGTCCATGATCTCCGGCTCGATCGCCGCACCGGAGAGCTCGGTCACCCCGTCGGCGCGGACCGCAGTGAGCAGCAGCTGCTCCGTGGCACCTACGCTCGGGTACGGCAGGTGCACCTTGGTGCCCTGCAGCCCGCGCGGGGCGGTGATCAGGATGCCGGTGTCCAGCTTGTCCACCTGAGCGCCGAACTGGCGCAGGATGTCCAGGTGGTAGTCGATCGGGCGGTCTCCGATCCGGCACCCGCCCAGGTCCGGGATGAAGGCTTCGCCGAGCCGGTGCAGCAGCGGGCCGCAGAGCAGGATCGGGATGCGGCTGGCGCCGGCGTGGGTGTCGATGTCCGCCTTGTGCGCGGACTCCACGTTGCTGGGGTCCAGGCGCACCACTCCCCCGGCCACGTCCCGGGCGACCTGCACACCGTGCAGCTGCAGCAGCCCAGCGACCACGTTCACATCGCGGATCTCCGGGACGTTGCGCAGCTCGCTCGGCTCCTCACCCAGCAGTGCTGCCACCATCGCCTTGGAGACGAAGTTCTTCGCCCCACGAACGGTGATCTCGCCGCTGAGCGGCGTTCCGCCGTCGACCCGTAGCTGACTCATTGCGCCATCCTCGTCACCTCGACCGACCCGTCCCGCCGATCGGCGGTCGGCACCGGTCCAGGGTAAGCCCCCCCACCGCAGAACCCAGTCCGGACACGACGAGCAACCCCGCCCCCGCTCAGAAGCTGCTCGTCGATCTGGCTGCTCCTGGTGACCAGATCGACGAGCAATTCCGCCAGCGGCGGTCAGGAGACCGGGCGGGCGGGCGTCACTTCTACGGTGGGCAGGTGCTTGGCCGGCAGGGTGTGCGGGCGCCAGGCGGCGCGGTTGGCCTCGAAGGTGGCGATGTCCTCCTCGTGACCGAGGGTCAGGCCGATGTCGTCCAGGCCCTCCATCAGCCGCCAGCGGGTGTAGTCGTCGATGCTGAAGGCGGCGACCACGTCGCGGCAGGTGACGGTCTTGTGCTCCAGGTCCACGGTGATCTCGGTGCCAGGTTCGGCCTCGAGCACCTTCCAGATCAGCTCGATGTCCTCCTGGGCGAGCTGGGCAGCGAGCAGTCCCTGCTTACCGGAGTTGCCGCGGAAGATGTCGGCGAACCGGGAGGCGAGCACGGCCTTGAAACCGTAGTCCTTCAGTGCCCAGACGGCGTGCTCGCGGGAGGAACCGGTCCCGAAGTCCGGGCCGGCCACCAGCACGGAGCCGGCGGAGTAGGCCTCCTGGTTCAGCACGAAGGACGCATCACCGCGCCAGGCGGCGAACAGCGCGTCCTCGAACCCGGTACGGGTGACCCGCTTGAGGTACACGGCCGGGATGATCTGGTCGGTGTCGACGTTGCTGCGCCGCAGCGGTACCCCGATACCGGTGTGGGTGGTGAACTTCTCCATCAGGTTCTCCTAGAAGATCGTCGGGGCTCAGACGTGCATCGGGACGCTGGGGTCCAGCGGAGCCAGCGGTGAGCCGTCGAAGGAGGTCAGGTCCACGTCACCAGCCAGGTCCAGGTCGGAGACCGCGGAGAGGGTGCCGCGCACCGCAGTGGCGGCCGCGACCAGCGGGGAGACCAGGTGGGTGCGCCCGCCCTTGCCCTGCCGGCCCTCGAAGTTCCGGTTCGAGGTGGAGGCCGCTCGTTCACCCGGGGCAAGCTGGTCCGGGTTCATCCCCAGGCACATCGAGCAGCCGGCGTTGCGCCACTCCGCTCCGAAGTCCAGGAAGATCTGATCCAGCCCCTCGGCCTCGGCCTGCAACCGCACCCGCGCAGAGGCCGGCACCACCAGCACGCGCACGTTCTCCGCCTTCGTGCGCCCCTTGAGCACCTTGGCCACCGAGCGCAGGTCCTCGATGCGCCCGTTCGTGCACGAGCCGATGAACACGGTGTCCACGGCGATGTCCCGCAGCGGGGTGCCGGGCACCAGGTCCATGTACTCCACGGCACGCTCAGCGGCGACCCGGGCGTTCTCGTCCGCGATCTCCTCCGGGACCGGCACCCGGCCGGAGATCGGCAGCCCCTGCCCGGGGTTGGTGCCCCAGGTCACGTACGGCTCCAGGTCGGCGGCCTCGAGCACGACCTCGGCGTCGAAGACGGCGTCGTCGTCGGTACGCAGCGTCTTCCAGTACTCCATCGCCGCGTCCCACTCGGCACCCTCCGGCGCGTGCGGGCGGCCCTTGAGGTAGGCGAACGTGGTCTCGTCCGGGGCGATCATGCCTGCCCGGGCGCCCGCCTCGATCGACATGTTGCAGATCGTCATCCGCGCCTCCATGGAGAGCTTGCGGATCGCCTCACCCCGGTACTCCAGCACGTAGCCCTGGCCGCCGCCGGTGCCGATCTTGGCGATGATCGCCAGGATGATGTCCTTGGAGGTCGCCCCGGCCGGCAGCTCACCGTTGACCGTGATCGCCATCGTCTTGAACGGCGCCAGCGGCAGGGTCTGGGTGGCCAGCACGTGCTCCACCTCGGAGGTGCCGATCCCGAAGGCCAACGCGCCGAAGGCACCGTGGGTGGAAGTGTGCGAGTCCCCGCAGACCACGGTCAGCCCCGGCTGGGTCAGGCCCAGCTGCGGGCCCACCGCGTGCACGATGCCCTGGTCCGCGTCCCCCAGGGAGTGCAGCCGGATGCCGAAGTCCTCGGCGTTGCGGCGCAGCGTCTCGATCTGCGTGCGACTGGTCAGGTCCGCGATCGGCAGGTCGATGTCCAGGGTCGGGGTGTTGTGGTCCTCGGTGGCGATCGTCAGGTCCGGACGGCGCACCTGACGATCGGCCAGGCGGAGCCCCTCGAACGCCTGCGGACTGGTCACCTCGTGCACGAGGTGCAGGTCGATGTAGAGCAGGTCCGGCTCACCACCGGTTCCCTTGCGGACCACATGGTCCCGCCACACCTTCTCAGCCAACGTTCCGGCCATCGCACGTCACCTTCGTTCATCACTTGTGCCCCCGCTGGTGGCGGGGCGTCCAGCCCGCCGATTTGCATCTCACGGTATGAGACGTCAATATCGATCTATGGACAATTCTAGCGGAGTCGGCGTTCTCGACAAAGCCGCGACCGTCCTGGGAGCCCTGGAGGCAGGTCCCGCGACGCTCGCGCAGCTCGTCGCCGCCACACACCTGGCCCGTCCCACTGCGCACCGCCTGGCGGTCGCCCTGGAGCACCACCGGTTCGTCGCCCGGGACATGCAGGGCCGGTTCATCCTGGGTCCACGTCTTGCCGAGCTCGCGGCCTCGGCCGGAGAGGACCGACTGCTCGCTGCCGCCGGATCGGTGCTGCTCGCCCTGCGGGACCACACCGGGGAGAGTGCCCAGCTGTTCCGCCGTCAGGGAGACCAGCGCATCTGCGTGGCTGCAGCGGAGAAGACGATGGGGCTGCGCGACTCGATCCCGGTCGGTGCGACCTTGTCGATGCTCGCCGGGTCGGCCGCCCAGGTGCTGCTCGCCTGGGAGGAGCCGGACCGGCTGCACCGCGGGCTGCACGGGGCGAAGTTCACCGCCACGATCCTCTCCGGGGTGCGCCGGCGTGGCTGGTCCCAGAGCGTGAGCGAACGGGAGGTGGGCGTGGCCTCGGTGTCGGCGCCGGTGCGCGGGCCCTCGGGCCGGGTGATCGCTGCCGTCTCGGTCTCCGGACCGATCGAGCGCATGACCCGTCAGCCGGGCCGGTTGCACGCGAATGCGGTGATGGCTGCCGCGAACCGGCTCACCGAGGTGCTGCGCGCCAGCGAGGAGAACTGATCCGGGCCTGAGCTCGTGCGGACGATCGGTGGGGCCATGACCCCAGTGATCGTCCGCACGGGGTCAGGTTCCGCTCTCGCTGAGGAACTTCTCGACCAGCGGGCCGGCGGTGGCAGCACCGCCGCGACCGCCATCACCGACGAACGCGGCCACCGCCAGGTCATCCTGGATGGCGATCATCCAGCCGTGCGTGGTGTCCTCGGCCCCTTCGGCGGTGCCGGTCTTGGCCAGCACGTCCTTTCCCGGCACGTCGCGCAGACCCGTTCCGGTGCCATCGGTGACGACGGCGCGCATCGCCTGCTGCAGGAGCGTCGCCTCGGTATGGGTCAGCGGGGCAGCCACCTCCTCGGCGGCCGCCGGAGCGTTCTCGGCGGCAGCCGCCGTATCGCTCTCGCCTGTACTTGGTTCCTCACCGGAGGTGTCGGTGGCCTCCGCACCCTCGGCGGCCTCCGCACCCTCGCTGGTCTCGCCGTCCTGACCCTCCTCGCCTGGCGAGGCCTGCTCATCCGCCTGTGCTGCGCCGTCACCGGCATCCGCCACGACCAGCTGCGGGGTGACCCGCTGCTCAGCAGCCACTGAAGCCGCCACAGCGGCCATCGCGACCGGGGAGACCAGCACCTGCCCCTGGCCGATCATCTCCGCAGCGAGCTGGGTGCCCTCGGCCTGCTCCGGCACGGACCCGAGCCACACCGGGTAGCCCAGGTCCACCGAGTCACCGCGGCCCAGGCCGAGCGCCTCGGCCGCACTGGCCAGGTCGGCGGCGCTGACCTGGTCCCGCTGGCCCATCAGGGCGGTGTTGCAGGACTGGGCGATCGCCTGCTCCAGGGTGATCTCGCCGAGATGATCCGAGGGGTAGCCGGGATAGTTCTCGAACTCACGGCCGTTCACGTCCAGGGTCCTGGTGCAGCTGACCGCATCGTCGAGCTCCATCCCGGAGCGCAGCAGCGCAAGCAGGGTGACTACCTTGAACGTCGACCCTGGCGGGTACTGACCCAGGGTGGCGGTCGACCAGCCCTGGCTGGCCGGCCCGCTGGCGACCGCGAGCAGCTCACCGGTCGATGGCCGGATGGCCACCAGCGCGCTGGGCGAGTCCTCGTCGGCGAGGAGGTTCTCCGCACGCTCCTGCAGGTCAGCGTCCAGCGTGGTGCGCAACGGCTGGCCCCGGACCGCCTCGGCGGTGAACGCCTCGGTGGGCTCAGCATCGTCGGCACCGGTGGTCACGCTGATGGTCAGGGCGCCGAACCCGCGCAGGCTGTCGTCATAGGCGCGTTGCAGACCGGACAGGCCGACCTGGTCGCCCTGCTGCACTGCGCCGTCGGACGCCTCGATGATCTCGGCGGTCGCCTCCCCCACCCGGCCGAGGACCTCGGTGGCGAATCCCGGGGTGGGACCGAGCTGACGCACTGCCGGCACGAGGTTGACACCCTCGACAGCGCGCACGGCATCCATGTCCACATCGCCCGGATCGTCCTGGCGGACCTCCATGGCGACCAGGAAAGCACGGTCACCGGCGGACATGACCCGGTCGGCGTAGGCCTCGGGGTCGTCCAGGTCGAGGGCCTCGGCCAGCTCGACCGCCTGGTCCTCCCACTGGTCCCGGTCGATGTAGGTCTTGTCGATGCCGATCCGGTAGATGTCCGTCTCGGTGACCAGCACTTCGTCGTCCTGACCGAGCACCTGCCCTCGCGGCGCCGAGCCCTGGGTCACGGTGAGCACCTCGTCCTCGCCCAGGTCGGGGGCGAGCAGGTCGGGCGACCAGGTGGTCAGGTACGGGCCGTCGTCGGCAGCGACCAGGTGCACCGAGACCGGATAGGACCAGTCCTCCTCGCTACCGGGCACGTCCCAGGTCCAGGTGAGTGCGGCGTCGGCAGCGCTGCCCTCGCCTTCCTCGTAGGTGCTGGAGGACCAGGTGACCTCGACTGTGCGGTCCAGCACGGCGGCGACCTCACCGAGCACCTCCTCGGCCTGCTCGGTGGCGAGCGCCCGGTCCTCCTCGCTCAGCGGCGCAGCGGAGAAGTCTCCGGTGGTCAGTGCCTGCGCCAGGGCCTCGGCGGCTGCCACCTCCGGATGCGGTTCGACTGCCTCCGGCCCGCCGTCGTCCGGGTCGGTGCAGGCGGTCAGGACCAGCCCCGCCGCCGCCAGCACCGCCGCGGCACGGAGCGCACCGGCAGCGCGCAGCCCACCGGCAGTCGGTCGCCACGGCCGCTGTGCCGTGCTCTGCCTCATCCGCTACCTCCCCAGGTCAGAGGTGAGCGTATCCGGCGAACCTGGGTTCGCCGGGCCGACCCGCGGGACAGCCCGCCACGAGGGGGCACTGTGCCGGTCTCGGTCAGGCCAGTGGCGCACCGGGGGCACCGAGCACCGCGCGGTCGTGCGCGTCGAGCACCAGCCCCTCCTCCGGACGCGGTTCCCGGCGCGCGTCGCGCACCTTCTGGCACACAGCGCTGCCTGCGCACGCCTCGGTGTACCGGGCCTGCCACCGGAAGGCTCGGTCGGCGGTGCGGGCATCCTGCCACGGCCAGCGTGCGGTCAGCGCAGGGAGGCCGACCCGCCAGGGTTTCGGCGTGAGTCGTGCCCGGTAGGTGCGGTGGGTGGCGCACAACGTGACGTAGACCGGGTCGGAGGCCAGCTCCCGCATGATCGCCGCTGCCTGCTCGGAGTCCGGCGCGGCGTCCGCACCGGTGATCAGCACCCGGTACCCGGCGGCGGTGCGGTACACGTGCACGCCGAGCTCCGGGTGGGCCTGGGCGAAGGTGTCGATCCGGGTGAGCTCGGGCGGGGTGGGCTCCTCGTCTGAGCCGTCTTCCGGCACCGCGCCGCTCGTGCTGGTGGCCGGCGGGTCGAACATGTGCTCCGCGGGACCGGAGCGACCCAGCAGTCGGCCGACCAGTCGGCCGAGGCTGCCGCCGCGCTCTCGATCGGCCCGCACCTTCCGCACCGCACGGCGAGCGGCCCGCTCCCCCTCGGGGCTGTCCACGTCGGCGATCAGCAGCCGGTCGGTGTTCAGCACCAGCGCCCCGTACCGGTTCCTGGTGATCGCTGCGACCAGGGCGCCATCGGCGTCGCGGATCTCGGTGAGGACCTCTTCGCGCAACGGCAGGCGCGGGTAGTAGGAGTCCCGGCGCAGCGGGCCACCCTGGCGCACCCGTTCCACCAGCTCTGCGACGCGGTCCCGGGCCACGTCGGCTGCCTCGGCCATCGACCGTGCCGACCAGCCCCACACCCGCAAGGCATACCGGCGTCCGTCCGGTCCCTGCACATGGTCCTCGGCGGTGGTCCAGTGCTGCGGGAGAGGGTCCATCGGCCCATGGTGGCACGTATCGGTCTGGCCGCAAGTCCTCTTGCCCTCTGGACTGCAGGGACGGCGAGACCCCCAACCGTTGTCGGCTGGGGGTCTCGTGGTGGTAGCCCCGACCGGATTCGAACCGGCGTTACCGCCTTGAGA
This sequence comes from Ruania albidiflava DSM 18029, assembly GCF_000421225.1. Classification (GTDB taxonomy): domain Bacteria; phylum Actinomycetota; class Actinomycetes; order Actinomycetales; family Beutenbergiaceae; genus Ruania; species Ruania albidiflava. Next base: position 28,537 of record NZ_ATWL01000011.1, read on the forward strand.
GGGCGGCGTCCTAGGCCACTAGACGACGGGGCCGGGCAGAGAAAATCGTACCGGAACCGAGGCGGTGCTCGAAACGATCTCCGCTGGGGTACCAGGACTCGAACCTAGACTAACTGAACCAGAATCAGTCGTGCTGCCGATTACACCATACCCCAATGGGGTACCGCGTGCGTGCCGTCAGCTTGTGGCCTGGCCCGCAATCGCGCTACCGCCGGTTGACTCTACCGGAGCCGGGCCCGCTGCCCAAAATCTCAGGAGTGGGCATGGTCACAGTACCGGCGCCCGTCCCTGTCCGCCTCAGGAGTCGGCAGCGGTGAGCTCCTCCGCCTCAGCCACTGTAGCCACCGGCGGTCCGGATGCTTCCACGTGCGCCAACGCCTTCCGACCGGCGGTGATCAGCACCGCGGCGGCCAGCACGGAGACCGCCCCGACCCAGAACGGCAGGTGCACGCTGACCTGCTCGCCGAGGTAGCCAGCCAGCCATGGCGCCACCGCTCCCCCGGCGAACCGTACGAAGCTGTAGGCGGCCGAGGCCACCCCGCGCTCGACCGGTGCCGCCTTCATCACCGTCTCGGTGATCAGCGTGTTGTTGATGCCCAGCGCTGCACCGGCCAGCACCACGCCGACGGCGAGGACCACCTTCTGGTCGGTGCACACGGCCATCACCGCCAGGATGGTGGCGAAGGTCAGCAGCGCCCAGGTGATCGGGCGCAGCGTGCCGAACCGGCGCTGCAGCCGGGGTGCGACCCAGACGGAGGTGATCGCCAGCAACGCACCCCAGCCGAAGAAGATGCCGCCGATCTGCAGAGCACCCAGGTCCAGCGGGAACGGGGTGAAGGCGAGCAGGGTGAAGAAGCCGAAGTTGTACAGCAGCGCGGTCAGCCCGGTGATCAGCAGCCCGCGGTGCCGCAGGGCTGCCAGCGGTTCGGCCAGGGACGTGGCGCGCGGCGGGCGGGGCGTGGGCGGCACGAGCACGATCGTGGCCACAGCGGCGATGACCATCAGGCCGGAGACGCCGAAGAACGGTCCGCGCCAGGACAGGTGGCCGAGCAGCCCACCGACCAGCGGGCCGACGGCGATGCCCACGCCGAGGGCTGCTTCGTAGAGGATGATCGCCTGGCCGACCGAGCCGCGGGCCGAGGAGACGATCGTTGCGAGAGCCGTGGCGACGAACAGGGCGTTGCCGAGCCCCCCAGACCGCTCGCCAGGCGATGATCCCGGCGACGCCGTCCTGCATCCCGGCCATCCCCGCGCCGACGATGATGACCACCAGGCCGAGCAGCAGCGTCGTCTTCGCCCCCAGCCGGCTGGAGACCGCACCGGTGAGCAGCATCGCCAGCCCCATCACTGCCATGTAGCTGGTGAACAGCAGGGACACCTGGGACGGGGTGGCCCCGAGCTCGTCAGCGATCGGTTTCAGGATGGGATCGACGAGGCCGATCCCCATGAAAGCGATGATGCTGGCGAAGGCCACGGCCAGCACCGAGCGGGGTTGACGCAGCATGGAGCTCCTTGTCTGGGGCCGTGGCCCCGGTCGTGCGGTCGGTGGCGGGCGGCGCACCGGTGGCAGCTGCCGGTCCAGGCGCGGGCCCTGGTCCAGTGAGCAGGCCCCTGCTTCAGGGCCCGTCCAGGAGGCGTTCGACGACGGCGATCGCCTGGGTGAGCACGTCCCGTTCGGTGGCGCTGAGCTCGTCCAGGCGGCCGGCGAGCACCTGGGCACGGGCGCGGCGGACGTCGCCCAGCACTGCCCGGCCCGCGTCGGTCAGCGCGACCAGGCTGGCGCGCCCGTCGCTGGGATCGGGGGTGCGGCGCACCCAGCCGTCCTGCTCCGCGCGCTGCAGCTGGGCGGTGATCGTCGGCTGGCTGGAGCTGTCCAGCCGGGCCAGGTCCGAGGTGCGGGCCGGCCCGATCTGCTCCACCGCTGCCAGCAGGCGAGCCTGTGCGGCGGGGATCTCCAGGTTCGCCTGGGAGGTGGCCCACCGGTTCAGCCGGGCGATGACCGCCAGCAGGTCGGGTCCGAGCGTGCCAGCTGCAGGCGCTGGGGCGGGCCCGGTCGGGCCGGTCACCGGGTCGGATACTGTCACGTGCCACCATTTTACATAGGCTTCCTATGTATGTCGAGCTGCGCCTGGGCACCGCGACAGCGCGCAGCGCCGCCCACGCTGCACCAGCGACCCGGGCAGTCAGGCCTGGATGATCACCACGACTCCGGACACGATCGCGAAGGCGAGCACCAGGTAGCGCAGCAGCGGACCGTCCAGGCGGTGGTGGGTGAACCGGCTCGCGAACGATCCGAGGACGAGGAACGGCAGGAGCGCGAGCGCGGCCAGGAGAGCGCCGCCGTCGATCTGGCCACCTAGACCGAGAACGGCCAGGGAGATGAGCTCGCCGACCAGGAAGCACGCGGCGACAGTGGCGCGTAGCGTCGGACCGGACTGGTGCTGGTAGGCGAGCGCGAGCGGCGGCCCAGCCACACCGGTGGAGGTCTCGGTGATCCCGGTGACCAACCCGACGGCCGCAAGGCTGGTCCGGTTCGGCTGGAACGCGGGCGCCAGCAGCGCGACCACTGCCGCCAGCACCGTAGAGATCCCGATCAGCAAGGACAGCTGGTAGAGGCTGACCACGAGCAGGATCCACAGGCCGAGGAACGTCCCGGCAAAGCGGCCGACACTGATCCAGCGCACGCCGCGCCAGTCCAGCTCGTTGCGTTCCCGCCAGGCCACGTAGCTGTTCAACGGGATCATCAGCACCAGCAGCAGCACCGGGATGAGCGCCGGGTCGACCAGGCTGACGATCGGCGCCGCCATCATCGCGAAACCCATCCCGGCAGACCCCTGCACGAAGGCGGCGACCAGCACGGTCACACCGAGCAGCACGAACGCGGCGAGACTCACAGCCCACCTCTCCCGGTGCGCAGCCGTGCCGGCAGGTGCCGTCCGGGCGAGCGGCCCGGGACCGCGCTCGTATGGCTGGTCATCATGCTCCTTGGCTGTTGGGCAGGGGCCAGTCTCCCCGGTCCGGTGCTGGGCACAGAAGGCGGTGCGCACCACCCGGGGCCACCGCCCGCAGGAGAGTTATCTGGACGGGGCATCATGGAGGCATGGTGTGGTGGAGACGAGCCCAGCAGCAGGGTGACGAGGCGGCGCGCCGCATCGTGGTCAGCGGCATCGTGCAAGGGGTGGGTTTTCGGGCCGCGACGGTTCGGCAGGCGCAGGCGGCGGGGGTGGCCGGTTGGGTGCGCAACCGCCGTGACGGCAGCGTGGAGGTGTGGGTGGAAGGCGACCAGGAGGCGGTTGCCGAGCTGGTGGACTGGCTCGCGGACGGGCCGCGGCACGCGACGGTCACCGACCGGGACGTCACCGAGGAGCAGCCGCAGGGCTACTCCTCCTTCGACATCGACCGCTGACCCACCGCCCCACTCCAGTCGTTCGCGACTGGTGGGGGCAGGTGGAGGAGGTCGAGGACGCCCTGCAGGTCCTGGACCACGGCGATACCGTCGGCCCGTAGCGCCTCAGGATCCTCGCCGGCGTGCCCCCGGCGGCGCCCGGGGCGGTCCAGCCAGATGCCGCGCAGCCCAGCCGCATGGGCGGCACGGGCGTCGATGACCGGCTCGTCGCCGACGTACAGCACCCGTCCGGCGGGGACGTTCAGTCGTCGGACCGCCTCGTGGAACACCCGTGGATCAGGTTTGCCGACCCCGAACGTGTCCAGGGTGACCAGCAACGGCACGGTCTCGGTCAGCCCGGTCGCGGCGAGCTTCGCCTGCTGCTGCGCGGCCGCGGCGTTGGTCACGCAGCCCACTCCTAGACCAGCAGAACGCAGCGCACCCAGGGCGGGGACGGCGTCGTCGAACGCGACCCAGGAGCTGCTGAACGCACGGTCCCAGAGCTGCGTCCAGCGGCCGAAGCCGGCCTCGGACAGCGCCTCGCCGCCGAACCGCTCCTGGATCTGCTCCGCGCGGGCACGCCGCTGGGTGCGGTAGTCGATCAACCCGTCCACATGTGCCTGGTAGTAGCCACCGGTGTCCGCCCGCCAGGTGGCCAGCACCTCCGGGTGCCGGGCAGCCTCCAGGTGCGGCAGGAACTCCTCGGCCACTGCCGCCACTGCTGCGGCGAACGCAGCGGCGGTGTCCACGAGCGTGTCGTCCAGGTCGAACAGCACCGCCTGCACGCCCAGCGGCCCCGTGGGGGTCACAGCGTGGCGCGCAGCGCGCGGAGCCGGGCCAGGGTGGAGTCCCGGCCGAGGATCTCCATCGACTCGAACAACGGTGGGGAGACCCGGCGACCGGTGACCGCCACCCGCAGCGGGGCGAACGCGAACCGCGGCTTGATGCCCAGCTCGTCGACCAGCACCGCCCGCAGCGCCTCCTGCTGGGCGTCCGCGGCGAAGTCCGGCAGGTCGGCCAGCACCGCGATCGAGCGGTCCAGCACCTCCGCGGCCTCCGGGCGCAAGGCCTTGCGGGCGTCGTCCTCGATGACCAGGTCTCCATCGGCGACGAACAGGAAGCCGAGCATGCCAGGGGCCTCGCCGAGCAGCGTCATCCGCTCCTGCACCAGCGGTGCGGCCGCGACCAGCAGCTCCTGCTGTGCCGCCTCGAGCTGGTCGTAGGTGGCTGCCGGGACCACACCGGCCGCGTGCAGGTAGGGCACCAACCGGGCACGGAAGTCCTCCGGTGCGAGCAGCCGCAGGTGGGCAGCGTTGATCGCCTCGGCCTTCTTCTGGTCGAACCGGGCCGGGTTCGGGTTCACGTCGGCCACGTCGAAGGCGGCGACCATCTCCTCACGGGTGAAGATGTCGTTGTCCGGGGCGATCGACCAACCGAGCAGGCCAAGGTAGTTCAGCAGGCCCTCGGGCACGAAACCGCGCTCCCGGTGCAGGAACAGGTTGGAGGCGGGGTCGCGCTTGGAGAGCTTCTTGTTCCCCTCCCCCATCACGTACGGCAGGTGGCCGAAGGCGGGCACCTGGTCAGCCACACCGATGTCCACCAGGGCGCGGTACAGCGCCACCTGGCGTGGGGTGGAGGAGAGCAGGTCCTCCCCGCGGAGCACGTGGGTGATACCCATCAGCGCATCGTCGACGGGGTTGACCAGCGTGTACAGCGGCTGACCGTTGCCGCGCACGATCACGAAGTCCGGCACCGACCCAGCCTTGAACGTGACCTCACCGCGGACCAGGTCCTGGAACGTGACGTCCCCCTCGGGCATCCGCACCCGCAGCACCGGGGTGCGCCCCTCCGCACGGAAGGCGGCCTTCTGCTCCTCGGTCAGGTCCCGGTCGTAGCCGTCGTAGCCGAGCTTGGGGTCTCGGCCGGCGGCACGGTGCCGGGCCTCGACCTCCTCCGGGGTGGAGAAGGACTCGTAGGCGTGCCCGGCCGCCAGCAACCGGGCGGCCACGTCGGCGTACGTCTCCATCCGCTGCGACTGCCGGTAGGGACCGTGCGGGCCGCCGACCTCCACCCCCTCGTCCCAGTCCAGGCCGAGCCAGCCGAGCGCGTCCAGCAGCTGGGCGTAGCTCTCCTCGCTGTCCCGGGCGGCGTCGGTGTCCTCGATCCGGAACACGAACGTGCCGCCGGTGTGCCGGGCGTAGGCCCAGTTGAACAGCGCAGTGCGGATCAGCCCCACGTGCGGGGTACCGGTGGGCGAGGGACAGAAGCGGACGCGGACGCCAGAAGGCACAGAGGATTCGGTCATGATGTGCCTAGGGTAGTCAGCGACGCAGCACCGGGTTGCCGAGCACGCCGATGCCCTCCACCTCGACCTCGACCCGCTGGCCGTGCTCGATCGGACCGACCCCGGCGGGCGTGCCGGTGAGCAGCACGTCTCCAGGCAGCAGCGTGAAGATCGTCGAGGCGTAGGCGATCAGCTCGGCCACGGACCGCACCATCTGCGCGGTGGATCCGTCCTGGCGCAGCTCACCGTCCACCCGGGCGGTGATGCGCAGGTCGGCCGGATCCAGGTCGGTGACCAGGTAGGGACCGAGCGGGCAGGAGGTGTCGAACATCTTCGCCCGGGTCCAGGTGGCGTCGCTGCGTTGAGCGTCCCGGGCGGAGACGTCGTTGGCGGCGGTGTAGCCGAGGATGACCTCCCCGGCGCGCTCTGCGGACAGGTCCTTGCACATCCGGGAGATGACCACCGCCAGCTCCGCCTCGTGGTGCACCTCCGAGGAGTACCGGGGCAGCACGACCGGGTCGTCAGGACCGACGACGGTGGTGTTCGGCTTGATGAACAGCAGCGGCTCCTCGGGCACCTCGTGGCCGAGCTCGGCAGCGTGCTCGGCATAGTTGCGGCCCACGCAGACCACCTTCGAGCGCGGGATCACCGGAGCGAGCAGCCGGACGGCGTCGATCGGCACCCGCTGACCGGTCGGGATGGGTGGGGTGTACAGCGGGTCGCCGGTGAGCACCACCAGCTCCTCACCCTCCACCACGGCATAGTGCGGATCGTCCCCGGACGTGAAGCGCGCGATCTTCATGGACGCCACGCTACCGGGGATCGGGGCCTCGAGCGCTAGGGTGACCAGCGCAGACAGCCGAGCGGAGGGAGCAGCATGGCCGGGGCGGTGACCATGGCGGATGTCGCCCGCCGGGCCGGAGTGTCCATCAAGACTGTCTCGAACGTGATCAACGGCTACCCGCACATCCGTCCCGCCACCCGGGCGAAGGTGGAGGAGGCGGTCGAGACCCTCGGCTACCGGATGAACCTGTCCGCCCGGCTGCTGCGCACCCGCCGTACCGGGCTGATCACGCTCGCGGTGCCGGAGCTGTCCCTGCCCTACTTCGCCGAGCTGGCCGATGCGGTGATCCGCGCAGCCGATGCCCAGGACCTGACCGTGCTGATCGAGCAGACCTCCGGCCGGCGGGACCGGGAGCTGGCAGTGCTCGCCGGTGCGCGCCGCACCCTCACCGACGGTGTGCTGTTCTCCCCGTTGGCGCTCGGCCCCGCGGACCTGGACGCGTTCGCCGTCGACTTTCCGATGGTGCTGCTCGGTGAACGGATCTTCGGGGCTCCCGCGGACCACGTGACCATGAACAACGTCGCCGGCGCCCGGGCCGCGACCGAGCACCTGTTGGGGCTGGGCCGGCGCCGGATCGCCCTGCTCGGCGGTGAGCTCACCGACGACGCACCCACCTCAGCCACGCTGCGCCTGGACGGACACCGAGAGGCGCTGGCAGCGGCGGGTCTGGACCTCGACCCCGCGCTGGTCGTCCCAGCAGCACAGTGGCACCGGCTGGAGGGGGCGCAGGCGCTCGGTGCCGTCCTGGACCGGGGTGTGCCGGTGGATGCGGTGTTTGCGCTGAACGACGCCCTGGCCCTCGGTGCGCTCTATGCGCTGCACGCCCGCGGGCTGGACGTGCCTGGCCAGGTCGCGCTCATCGGCTTCGACGATGTGGAGGACGTCCGGTTCGCCACCCCGACGATCAGCTCCGTCGCCCCCGGTCGGGACGAGATCGCCCGCACCGCGGTCCGCCTCCTCGCCGAACGGATCCAGCCGTCGACGGCGCAACGCCCGTTCGTGCGCATCGTCACCGAGGCGCGGGTGCTGGCCCGCCAGTCCACCGGGGAGCCGGCCGAACGGGAGGTCACCGTGCTGCCGGGGAGCACCACGGCGGCGCTCCCCGCTCGCTGAGCTCCTCGGGCACCTCGGCGGTGCTGGACATCCTCGATCCTCGGGATCCTCGGTCACCGCTCGGGCACGGTCTCCCCCGGAGACGCTGCTGCGGGCGGGCGTGCTTGACCCTTGCCGGTGCACCAGGCACGATGGTCACCGTCCACTTCTACATCGATGTACACATGAGGTTCTCGTGTCCCACACCGCCGCACACCATCCACCGATGGGCTGGAACTCCTGGGACTGCTTCGGCACCACGGTGACCGAGGCGGAGGTGCTGGCCAACGCCCAGGTGATGGCCGACCGGCTGCACCCGGCCGGCTGGGACACCGTGGTGGTGGACATCCAGTGGTACGAGCCGACTGCGCGGGCCGGCGGCTACAACACCGACGCCCCGATCGACCATGACGAGGACGGGGTGCAGCAGCCGGTCCTCGCCCGGTTCCCCAGTGCGGCTGGCGGTGCCGGCTTTGCTCCGCTGGCCGCCCGGGTGCACGAGCTCGGGCTGCGGTTCGGGCTGCACCTGATGCGCGGCATCCCCCGCCGGGTGGTGGCCGCGGACCTGCCGGTGCGTGACGAGGCCGGCACCGTGGTGGCCACCACGGCCGAGATCGCCGACCCGCGAAGCACCTGCTCCTGGAACAGCGACAACGTCGGCCTGGACCTCACCCACCCGGGCGCGCAGGTCTGGCTCGATCGGCAGATCGACCGGATCGTCGGTTGGGGCGTGGACTTCCTCAAGGTCGACGACATGCTCGCCCCCTACCACACCGATGCGATCGAGGCGCTGCACCGGGCGGTCTCCCGGGCCGAGGAGCGGCACGGCCGCGAGGTGCTCATCTCGCTGTCCCCCGGCACCCACCTGTCCCTGGCCCACCTGGAGCACCTGCGCGCGCACGCCGACATGTGGCGCATCTCCGACGACCTGTGGGACCGGTGGCAGGACGTCCGTGCCCAGCTCGGCAGGCTGGCCCGGTGGGCTCCGCACCAGGGCCCGGACGGCTGGGCCGACGCGGACATGCTGCCCCTGGGCCGCATCGGTCTGCGTGCCGAGCGGGGCGAGCCTCGCGACTCCCGCCTGACCGTGGACGAACGCCGCACGCTGCTGTCCCTGTGGTGCCTGGGCCGGTCCCCGATGTTCGTCGGCGGCGACCTGCCCAGCAGCGACGAGGACACCCTGACCGACCTGACCCGCACCGACGTGCTCGCCGTCGGCCGGCACTCCACCAGCAACGCCGAGCTGCTCCGCGAGGACGACCTGGTGCTCTGGGGCGCCTACGGCACCGGTCCGGAGCAGGGCACCGCCTGGGCCGGGGTCTTCTCCACTGCGGACGAACCATGCCGGCACCGGGTGCCACTGACCTCCACCGGCCTGGACCCCGTGGCCGAGATCACCGAGGTGTGGTCCGGCGCCCCGGTCCGCCCGGACGCCGCTGGGGACTTGCTGCTCGACCTGCCCCCGCACGGGGTCGCCCTGCTGCGCACCCGCTGACCCGCACCGACGACCGCCGCTGGCGACCACGACCACGACGGCAGCCGCCGTCACCGATACCCCGAACCCCTATCGACCACTGGAGAACCGATGCCCGTCGCCCACCTGACCCTCGACCCGGCGTTCACCGTCGGCCCGGTCCGCCGGAACACCTTCGGCACGTTCGTGGAGCACCTCGGCCGGTGCGTGTACACCGGCATCTACGAACCCGACCACCCCACTGCCACCGCAGACGGCTTCCGCGGCGACGTGCTCGCCCTCACCCGGGAGCTGGGAGTGTCCACTGTGCGCTACCCGGGCGGGAACTTCGTCTCCGGCTACCGCTGGGAGGACGGCACCGGCCCCCGCGCACAGCGCCCGCGGCGGCTGGACCTGGCCTGGCACTCCACCGAGACGAACGAGGTGGGAGTGGACGAGTTCGTCACCTGGTGCCGCGAGGCCGGCACGGAGCCGATGATGGCGGTCAACCTGGGCACGCGCGGGGTGCAGGAGGCGCTCGACCTGCTGGAGTACTGCAACGTGCCCAGCGGCACGCACTACTCCGACCTGCGCCGGGCCAACGGCGCCCAGGCGCCGCACGACATCAAGTTCTGGTGCCTGGGCAACGAGATGGACGGCCCGTGGCAGATCGGCCACAAGACGGCCCGCGAGTACGGCCGCCTCGCTGCCGAGACCGCTCGGGCGATGCGGATGATCGACGAGGACCTGACCCTGGTGGCGTGCGGCTCCTCCAGCTCCTCCATGCCCACGTTCGGCACCTGGGAGCGGGAGGTGCTCGAGGAGGCCTACGAGCACGTGGACCTCATCTCCGCGCACGCCTACTACGCCGAGCACGACGGTGACCTGGCCTCCTTCCTGGCCTCCGCCGTCGACATGGACCACTTCATCGAGTCGGTGAGCGCCACTGCCGACGCGGTCCGGGCGGCTGGCAAGCACACCAAGAAGATCGGCATCTCCTTCGACGAGTGGAACGTGTGGTACCAGCACCGCGCCGAGTCCCGCCCACCCTCGGGCCAGGACTGGCCGGTGGCCCCGGTGCTGCTGGAGGACAAGTACAACGTGGCCGATGCGGTGGTGGTCGGCAACCTGCTCATCTCCCTGCTCCGGCACACCGACCGGGTGCACGCCGCCTCGCTGGCGCAGCTGGTGAACGTGATCGCGCCGATCATGACCGAACCCGGTGGCCGGGCCTGGAAGCAGACGATCTTCCACCCGTTCGCGCTCACCTCTGCGCACGCTGCCGGTCAGGTGCTGGACGTGGCGGTGCGGGCGCCGCAGACGCAGACCGCGAAGTTCGGGGACGTGCCGCTGCTCGATGCGGTGGCCACCCGCGAGGAGGAGACCGGCGCGCTGAGCGTGTTCGTGGTGAACCGCTCGGTCACCGAACCGCTCACCCTGGAGGCGGACGTGCGTGCCCTCGGCGAGCTGCAGGTGGTGGAGGCGGTGACGCTGGCCAACCCGGACCCGTACCTCGCGGCGACCCCGGACAACCAGGACCAGGTGGCTCCGCAGCCGAACAGCACCGCCACGGTGACCGAGGGCCGCCTGGCCGCCCAGCTGCCGCCGGTGTCCTGGACGATGCTGCGCCTGGCCCCCTGACCCCACACCCCACCCTCGGGGTCGTCCTGCCAGGAGTGCGCACTAGCGCACCTCTGGCAGGACGGCCCCGTTGGGGGCTCAGACCCGGATGAGGATCTCCCCGTGCACCACGGTGAACCAGCCGTCGTCATGGCCGCCCCAGTCCCGCCAGGCCTGGGCGAGCTCCTCGAGCTCCTCGGCGGTGGCCAGCCCTTCCTCCAGGGCATGCTCGGCGAGGCCCGACCGGGTCACCCGGGTGGCCCAGGTGCGAGACCACCAGGCCCGGTCGTCGGCGTCGGCGTAGCACCAGACCCCAGCACTGGCGGTGACGTCCTGGAAGCCGGCCTCGTGCGCCCAGGCGAGCAACCGGCGGCCTGCGTCCGGCTCACCACCGCTGCGGCGGGCCACGGTGTGGTACAGCTCGCGCCACCGGTCCAGGCCGGGTGAGTCCGGGTACCAGGTCATCGCGGCGTAGTCGGCGTCCCGTACGGCGATCAGCCCGCCCCGGCGGGTGACCCGCGCCATCTCCACCAGGGCGGTGACCGGGTCGGACAGGTGCTGCAGCAGCTGGTGGGCGTGCACCACGTCGAAGGCGTCGTCGGCATAGGGCAGGGAGTGCACGTCCCCCTGCTCGAACAGCACGTTCTCCACCCCGCTGGCGTCGGCCAGCTCAGAGGCCTTCATCAGCGCCTCGCTGGCCGGATCCAACCCGACCGCACGCCCCGGAGCGACCCGGCGGGCCAGCCCCACGGTGATGGTCCCCGGCCCACAGCCCACGTCCAGCAGGTCCGAGCCTTCGGTCAGGTGCGGGAGCAGGTACCCGGCGGAGTTCTCCGCAGTACGCCAGCCGTGCGAGGCCAGCACGCTCGGGTGGTGCCCGTGGGGGTAGCTGCCGTCGCGTGCCATATCGCGAGTGTAGTAGCGGCCCCTTCCCCCGCACCCGGAGGAGAACACCCGCGGGCGCGTCGTCTAGCCTGGTGCGGTGCAGCGGATCGTAGGGGTGGACACGGCGCGAGGACTGGCGATCCTCGGCATGTTCGTCGCGCACCTGGGGCTGGAGCGGCACACCGGTCTGCTCACTCCGACCGGCTGGTTCTTCGTCGCTGACGGGCGTCCGTCGGCGCTGTTCGCGCTGCTCGCCGGGGTAGGTCTAGCGTTCATGACCCGTCGTGCAGCCGCCTCCGGTGACGAGGTGGAGTGGCAGCGGCAGCGGATCCGGATCGTGAAGCGTTCGCTGGTGCTGTACGTGCTCGGCTGGGCGCTGACGTTCCTGAGCACACCGGTAGCGGTGATCCTGCCGGCCTATGCGGTGATGTTCCTGCTCATGCTGCCCTTCCTGAAGGTCCGCACCCCCGTGCTGCTGGGCTGGGCCGCGGGGATCCTGCTGGTGGCCCAGCTGCCGGTGCTGGCGGTCCGCGAGGAGATCGGCGAGGCCTCGCCGTGGCGGATCGTGCCGGGTGTGGGCGACCTGCTCACCGGCTACTACCCGGCGATCAGCTGGATCGCCTACCTGCTGGTCGGTCTGGCGGTGGGCCGGGCCTCGTTGCGGAGGGTGCGTACCCAGCTGGTGCTGCTCGGGTCAGGTGTGGCCGTCGCAGTGGTGGGCTACGGCACCGGGGTGCTCCTGCAGGACCTGTGGCAGCCATCTCCACACACGTTCGGCGCACTGCTGGTGAGCACGCAGCCGCACACCGACTCGGCCGTGGAGATGGTCGGCAACACCGGGGTGGCGCTAGCGGTGGTCGGGCTGTGCCTGCTGCTCACGCGTCCCACGGTGGGACGGGTGCTGCTCACCCCGGTGAGTGCGAGCGGGGCGATGTCGTTGACGGTGTACAGCCTGCACATCGTCTACATCCGCATCCTTGGTGACGACGCGGTCTGGTACCCGACGTCGAACTGGCCGCTGGTCGCCCTGGTGCTGGCCACGTTCGTGCTGGCCACCGCCTGGCAGCTGCTCTGGGGGCAGGGGCCGTTCGAGCGGGCCGTGCATGCGCTGATCCGTACCACGCCGTCGACGGCGCAGCCCACCTGGGCCGGTCCGGCGCAGCCTACCCCTGGCCCACCAGGGCGGGGTCCGACGGCGCTGCCCACCTGGACCGGTGCGCCTCGCCCCGGAGCGGTGGTTCCGCCTGCGGAGGGCACACCTGCCCCACCCAGCCGCCCGGCCCCCGCACCTGGCACCGGCGCGGTCGCTGCACCGGCCGGCCGCTGGCCCGACCCGCACACCCCGGGGCAGCCATGACCGCCCCGGCGAGCTCCGCCGTCGTGCTGGAGGAGGCGACCTGGCGGGAACAGGCGAGGCGGCACGCCGAGCGGGCCGACGCCCTCACCCGCGCCCACCGCGAGCGCCGACGAGCCGGTCAGGCGCACCCGGTGGAGGACTTCCTGTTCACCTACTACCCCACCCGACCGGCGCAGCTGCGCCGGTGGCACCCGGGCGGTGGGGTGCTGCTCGCCGGTGCGGCGGACCGGGCGGGGTGGCGCTGGTACCGGGTGGACCACGCTGGTCGGGCGTCGCTGGACTCGGCCGCCTTCCAGGCCGACCGTGGTGAGGGCGTCGCCTGGGCGCGAGAGCTGCTCTCCCGCACCCTGGCACGTCCCGGCCGGTACACCTGCTTCGGGCTGCACGAGTGGGCGATGGTGTACCGCACCCGGCAGGTGCGCCACGAGCAGGTGCCGCTGCGGCTCGGCGCCGAGGGCACCGACGAGGTGGTGCGCGCCCACCCGCTGCGCTGCACCCACTTCGACGCCTTCCGCTTCTTCACCGAGGACGCGGTGCCCCGCAACGAACGGCACCTGGACCGCGCCTCCCAGCTGGAGCTCGAGCAGCCGGGTTGCCTGCACGCGAACATGGACACCTACCGGGTGGCGATGAAGCTGGGACCGGCGGTCCCCGGGGAGCTGTTGCTGGACTGCTTCGAGCTGGCCCGGGACATCCGGGAGCTGGACATGCGCGCCTCCCCCTACGACCTGCGCGACTGGGGGTACGAGCCGGTGCCGATCGAGACGGCCGAGGGCAAGGCGGCCTACGTGGCGGCACAGCGGGAGTTCACCCGCCGTGCGAACGCACTCCGGGAGCGGCTGCTGGCAGCCGTGGCGGCCGTCAGCCACTAACCCCATCTCGCGAACGCCCCCTTCCGCGGCACGTGAACCGATTCACGCCGCGGAAGGGGGCGTTCGCGATGGTCGTAGGATCCGGAGCCATGTTCACCGGGATCGTGGAAGAGCTCGGCACTGTGGTCCGCCTCCGGCGTGGTGAGGAGTCAGCCGTGCTCACCGTGCAGGCACCGTTGGGCTGCTCCGATGCCCAGCCGGGCGACTCCATCGCCGTGAACGGCGTGTGCTTGACGGTGACCGACCTGGATGCGGAGACGTTCACCGCTGATGTGATGGCCGAGACGCTGGACCGCAGCACACTCGCCGCGCTGGCGGTCGGGGCACAGGTGAACATCGAGCGGGCCATGCCGGCGGACGGCCGCTTCGGCGGGCATGTGGTGCTCGGGCACGTGGACTGCACCGCCGCAGTGCTCGAGCGCCGACCGGGCGAGGCGTGGGAGGTGGTGCGCGTCGAGCTGCCCGAGTCCGTGGCCCCGCAGGTGGCGTTGAAGGGCTCGATCGCCCTGGACGGCGTCTCGCTGACAGTCTCTGCGCTCGGCGAGGGCTACCTGGAGGTCTCGTTGATCCCGGCGACGCTGGCCGCCACCACGCTCGGGGCACGGACGGTAGGTGAACGGGTGAACCTGGAGACCGACGTGCTCGCCAAGCACGTGCAGCGACTGCTGGCGACGACGGTAACGACTGACAGACTCAGGTCGCGGAGCGTCGATCATTGACATGACACCGGCGTCTGCAGGATAGACTGCACCGACTCACGACTCGGGGGCTGAGGGGAACGGTGCAACGCCTGAGATTCGCAGTGGCGCGAACGCGCGCGCACCTGCCGTTGGTGGCGGTGCTGTGCGCGATGGCAGCGCTGATCACGATCGCCTTGGCGGGCACGGTCACCTATCTGTCCACCTCCTCGGCCTCCGCGGTGCAGACGGTGCTCGCCCAGAGCGAGGGCTCCGCGGCCACCAGCACCGTGCAGACCCGGGTGGCGACGGACGGCCAGGCGCAGGACGCCGCAGTGCGCTCGGTCGTCGAGGCGCACCTGCCCGAGGCGGTGATCACCGGGACCGTGCACACCCCACCGCTGGCGGTCGCTGACGCAGACGCAGACATGGTGCTGCTCGCCGACCCCCGCCTGCCGGACGTGGCCACCCTCACCGACGGCGACTGGCCCACCGGCTCCGGCCAGGGCGCCCTGCACGCCGAGGCGGCCGAGGCGCTCGAGGTGGGCGTCGGGGACGAGCTGACCATCGGCTCGGCCGAGCAGGTCGTGCAGATCACCGGGCTGTGGCAGCCGGACGACCCGCAGGACCCGCACTGGGGCGGTGAGCTGATGGTGGAGCACGGCACCGACCCGCTGCTGCCGGCCACCTACGGCCCGCTCCTGGTACCGGTCGAGGACATCACCGGCCTGGACCTGGATCCGTTCGGTCGGTGGGTCATCGCCCCACCGACACCGCTGGAGCCCGCGCAGGTGAACACCTGGACCGCGGGGCTGGGTGCACTACCCGGTGCGCTGGACGACGCCGACGTGTCCGTGCGCGGGCTGACCATCACCGGCACCCTGCCGCAGACCCTGGCGCACATGTCCTCCGGGCTGGCGTCAGTGAGCGCTGCGGCGACCGTGCCACTGGTGATCGTGGCGCTGGTGTCGCTGGTGGCCACCTGGCAGATCGCCCGGCTGCTGGCCACGGTGCGGGAGCGGGAGAACCGGTTGCTGCGCTCCCGGGGCGGCTCCTACCGGCAGCTGATCGGCACCGGAGCCGCCGAGGCCGGTGTGGTGATGGGCCTGGGCGCGCTGGTCGGGGTGGCCGTGGTGCTGCTGGGCTTCGCCTCCCAGCCGGGGGTGCAGCCGTTGGTGGTCGCGCTGCTGGCAGTGGCAGTGGCGGGGGTAACCACAGCGATCCTGACCGCAGTGAATGCCCGGGCCATCATGCGGGCGCTCGAGCCCACCAGCGAGTCCGGCCGCTCTGCTCAGCTGATGGCCTCCGGCGTGCTGGTGCTGCTCGCCCTGACTGCGGCGTTCACACTGTGGCGGTTCATCCGGAACGCCTCGCCGCTGGTGCCGGGTACCTCGGCAGTGGACCCGCTGGCTGTGTCCGGTCCGGGGCTGGCGCTGCTGGCATGTGCGCTGCTGGCGGTCGCCGTGGCCGGACCGGTGCTGCGCGGGCTGGCCGGGCGGGCGGCGCGCCGCCCCGGCTATGCCACGGTGGCGGCGCTGCGGCAGGCGTCCCGCCGGATCCAGCTGATGGCGGTACCGGTGATCCTGATCGTGCTCGCCTCGGGGGTGGCTACGCTGGCCGCCACCTACGCCGGCACCTGGGACACGCTGCGGACCACGTCGGCCGAGGTGACCAACGGCGCCGACGTCCGGGCCCAGCTGGGTACCGCGGTCGCGGACGCCCACCCGCGGGACGTGAGCGCCTACGCCGGGCTGGAAGGTGCCGAGGCGGTCGCGCCGGTGGTGCAGGAGAGCGTGATCGCCGGGGAGAGCACGGGCACGCTGACCGCGGTCAGCGCGGCCGACCTGTCCGTGTCGTCCGCACCGGAGGCCGTGCTGCACCCGGAGCAGACCGCTGCGCTGCTCGGGCCTGAGCAGGACCCGCTGGCAGGGATGGACGTGCCGGAGGGTGCTGAGACGCTCGCGATGACCGTGACCGCCTCTGCGGACTCCGGCACCAGCGGATACACCGGCAGCAGACGGGGGGTGGACGTACGCGTGGAGCTGTGGAACGGCAGCGAGATCGTCACCCGCACCGACTCGATGCCCGCGCTGCGCGCCGAGGGAAACCCCGCCACCGGACCGGGGCCTGCAGACGTGCAGCGCAGGGCCGACCAGGGCGAGCCGGTGACCGCCGACCTGACGTTCGAGCTGCCGGAGAGCACCGCACCGTGGCGGGTGGTGGCAGTGGACGTGCTGCTGGACGCTGCGGTGATCGAGACCGACTACGAGGTGAGCATCGACAGCCTGTCCGCCGCCTCGCAGGACCTGCTCACGCAGGTGGAGAGCCCGTGGGACCCGACCACGCTGGCGCTGCGCTCGGACCAGGCGAGCGTCGACGGCGGTGACGGTCCGCTGGCCCTGACGGCGACCACCACCCCGCTGCAGATCGGCTTCGGCACCAGCGCAGGTGTGGAGGTGACCCGGTTCATGCCCCCTGGCGACGTGCCCGAGCTGCCGGTGCTGGTCACCCCGGAGTGGGCCGAGCAGGTGCTGGAGACCGACACCGAGCTCACCGTGGCCGGCACAGACCTGCTGGTGCACTCGGTGGGCCAGATCCCGGTGGTGCCGGGCAACCCGGACGCCCGCGCGGCGCTGGTGGACCTGCCCAGCCTGCAGGCCGCCCTGCTCCGCCAGACCCTCAGCGCCCGGGCGGTGTCGGCAGTGTGGCTGGCCACCGAGGACCAGCCGGCGCTGGCTGCTCAGGTGGCCACGCTCGCCGGCCCACGGGCCGAGGTGAGCACTGCCGAGTCCGATGCCACCGACCCGGTGGCCCAACCCGCGCAGGCGGTCTACTGGATCGCCGCGGTGTGCGCCCTGCTGCTGGCGCTGCCGGCAGTGGCAGCCGTGGCGCTCGCCCAGGCCTCCGCCCGACGCGGTGAGGTGGTGGTGCTGCGTGCCGTCGGAGTGGGTTCGGCCCTGCAGGCCCGTACCCGGCGGTCGGAGCTGCTCGGGCTGGAGATCGCGGCGGTGCTCGCCGGCGCGCTGGCTGGCTACGGGGTGGCGGCGCTGGTGATGACTGACCTGGTGCGGGCCACCTCGCCGCAGACCTCCCGGGCGGTACCGCTCGACCTGACCGCACACTGGCTCGGTGGTGTGGGCCTGCTGCTGGTGATCACCGCCACCGTGCTGGCGGTGGCGTTCTGGTACGGGCGGCGGGTGCGCCGGCAGGTGCTGGACACCACCTGGCGGGAGGAGATCCGATGAGCGCGCGCACACCGGCGCCCCAGCAGCGCCCCGCTGCACCCCGCCGCGGCAGCTCCCGGATGCGGTGGCGCCTGCTGCTGCGCCAGGCCCGCTCCGGTCGGGGTGCCACGGTCGCGCTGCTGGTGATCGTGGCGGTGACCGCGGCAGTGTTCACCGCCTGGCCGCGCCTGGAGCGGGGCACGTTCGCCGACGAGGTCAGCTACCAGATCGCCACCACTCCCCCGACGCTGCGGGCGCTGACCGCCAGCACCGAGGGGTACCCGGTGGACCACGCCGAGGGCTGGCAGGCCTGGACGGAGTCCATCGACGAGCTGGTCACCGAGGCCGGTCCGGAGCTGGCCGCCGGCACCGGCACCCCGCGCACCTCGGTGACCACTGCGGCCGTGCAGATGCAGATCGAGCACGGCAAGCCGGACACCTTCTACCAGGTGGCGGCCCGGCTGCGGGCCGACCCGGACATCGGCGACTACGTGACGGTGGCCGAGGGTACCGCCCCCGAACCGTCCCAGTGGCCGACCACCATGGACGCGCTGCTGACCCAGACCGCGGACCAGAGCCTCCAGCCGGCGGACGTGATGCTCGCCGAGGACACCGCCGAGGCGATGGGGCTCGAGGTCGGCGACCGCTTCGACCTGCCGGTGTACTTCGGGAGGCTGCCGCTGCAGGTCTCCGGCATCTTCACCGCGAACGACCCGGGTGCCGACCAGTGGCAGTTCCAGCTGAACACGCTCAGCCCACGGATCGACAACGACCCGAACCGGGGCCTGGCCGCCACCGCGATGGCCTACATCGCCCCGGACAACCTCACCTGGCTGACGACAGCCGGCGATCTTCACCCGGAGACCGAGGTCTGGGTCCCGGTGCGGCCGAGCGCCACCAACGCCGAGGCCCTCACCGCGCAGATGCGGGCACTGGTCGCCACCACCCACCGGCTGGACACACCGGGCGGCAGCAGCGGGCTGTCGTTGGAGTTCTCCGCCGGGCTGATCACTGTGCTGGACCGGGCGATCGACCGCTGGCACGGGACCGCCGCGGTCCTGGCCATGGTCGCCGCTGGGCCGATCGGGGTGGCGCTGGCGATCCTGGCGCTGGCCTCCCGAGTGGTCGTGGCCCGCCGGGAGATCACCTTGGCCCTGGCCCACGCCCGGGGTGCCTCGGGCCTGCAGCTGCGCGGGCTCCTCGGTGCCGAAGGTGCGCTGGTCGGGCTGCCGGTGGCGGCCCTCGGCGCCGCCGTGGCCACGGTCGCCGTCCCCGGGTCGTTCCAGATCGGCGACTACTGGCTGGCGCTGGTGGCCGGTCTGGCGCCCGGGCTGTTCCTGGCCGCCGCCAGGCTGCCGAACCTGCGCGCCCGCCGCGGCGACCTGGCGCTGCGCTCGGCGAGCCGGTGGCGGTGGGTGGCCGAGGTGGCGCTGGTGGCGCTCACCGCGGCTGCGGTGTACCTGGTGGTCACCCGCGGGGTGGGGGCGAGCAGCAGCGGTACCGACCCGGTGGCTGCGGCGGTGCCGTTGCTGCTGGCGCTGACGGTGTGCGTGGCGGCCGTGCGGGTGCTGCCGCTGCCGCTGGGCGCCCTGCACGCCGCTGCCCGGCGCGGCCGCGGGCTGTCGGCGTTCCTCGGTTCGGCGCGCACCATCCGTGAGGGCGGGCTGGCGATGGTGCCGCTGTTCGCCCTGGTGGTGGGCACTGCGATCGCGCTGTTCGCCACCACGATGATCACCACGCTGCAGCACGGCACCGACGCCGGCGCCCGCGCGGAGGTCGGCGCGGACGTGCGCCTCACCGGTGAGCGGTTCTCCGCCGAGGACGTCGAGGCGATCGGCCAGGTGGACGGGGTGACCGCGACCACCACTGTCTCCACCGCGCCGAGCGTCCCGCTCTACCAGGGCGACGACTATGACCGGGTGACCGTGTATGCCGTGGAGTCCAGCACCCAGGGCGAGGTGCAGACTGACGTACCGGGCGCCGTCGAGCTCCCCGACGACTTCGCCGAGCTGGACCAGGGCACGCTGCGCGTGGTCGTTTCCAGCACACCGGTCGTGGCTGCGGACAAGGACCCGTTCCTGCTGTTCGACGAGCATGTGCCGATCACTGTGGTGCAGCAGACCGACGCCGCCCCGGGGCTGCTGGTGCAGTCCACCGACTGGGTGCTGGCGGACCTGACCCAGGTGCGCGAGCTGACCGGGCTGGCGCTGCTGCCTCGTACCGTGCTGGTCGATATCGCCGATGACGCCGACGCCCACCAGGTGCTCGGCGAGCTGGACTCACTGCTCGGGGACCGAGCAACCATGGAGTCACCGGCGCAGAGCGCGGCAGACTTCTCCGCCTCCCCGGCGGCTGCCTCGATGCAGGCCGGGTTCGTGGCGGCGCTGGTGCTGTGCGTGCTGCTGGCGGTCGCGGCGATCGTGATGACGCTGGTGCTCGCGGCCCCGGCTCGCGGACGGTTGCTGGCGGTGCTGCGCACCCTCGGTGTGCCACCACGCACGTCGGGCCGGCTGGTGGCCTGGGAGACCGTGCCGGTGGTGGTGGCCGCGATGGTGTCCGGCACGCTGGTCGGGCTCGCGCTGCCGTACCTGGTGGCGGCCGGGATCGACCTGCGCCCGTTCACCGGTGCCCAGACCCAGCCTCCAGTGGTCTACGACCCGCTGCTGCTGGTCGGGGTGCTGGCGGCGCTGGCGGTGGTGCTGGCGCTGTGCGTGTGGCTGGCTACGGTGGTGGCCCGCCGGTTGTCGTTGTCCGTGCTGAGGATCGGAGAGGCCTCATGAGAACTGCAGACCGCGCTCCCGCCGAGGCCGGTGGGACGATCGAGTGCGACGACCTGGTGCGGATCTTCTCCGCCGAGGGCATCGAGGTGCAGGCGCTGCAGGGTCTGACGTTGCGGGTGGACGCCGGGGACCTGGTGGCCATCGTGGGAGCGTCCGGATCGGGCAAGTCGACGCTGCTGACCATCCTGTCCGGGTTGGACTCCCCCAGCGCCGGGCGGGCGCGGGTGGCCGGTATCGACCTGCTCGGCATGTCCGGCCGCACCCGGACGCACTACCAACGCCACGTCGTCGGCTTCGTCTGGCAGCAGACCTCGCGGAACCTGCTGCCGTACCTGACCGGGCGGGAGAACGTCAGCCTGCCGATGGCGCTCGCCGGGGCTGTGGATGCTGAGCGGGTGGACTCCTTGCTGGAGCTGCTCAAGGTGGATCATTGCGCTGACCGGGTTCCGGCACAGATGTCCGGGGGTGAGCAGCAGCGCGTGGCGATCGCGGTCGCAGTGGCGAACTCCCCGCAGGTGCTGCTCGCCGACGAGCCCACCGGTGAGCTGGACGAAGCCACCAGCGTGGAGGTGCTGGAGACGATGCGGGCGGTGAACGCCGAGCTGGGCGTGACTGTGCTGATCGTCACCCACGACCCCACCGTCTCCGAGCACGTGCGCCGCACGGTGCAGATCCGCGACGGACGAACCTCCACCGAGGTGCTGCGCCGCAAGGAGACCGACGAGACCGGCGCCGAGCGGCACGTGGCCGAGGAGTTCGCCGTGCTGGACCGGGTCGGCCGGATGCAGCTGCCGCAGGACTTCGTCTCCGCACTGGACCTGAAGGACCGGGTGCGGCTCGCCCTGGAGCCGGACCATGTGGGGGTGTGGCGGGACCAGAGCAGAGATCACGACGGCGGAGCTCGCCCGCAGGGGTCGGCCTCACCTGAGGAGGAGGGCAAGTGAGCAAGCACGCTGGTGCCGTGGTCGAGGGGATCACGTTGCGCGCTGAGGGCGTCGGGCGCATCTTTCCCACCCCGGGTGGGGACGTCCTCGCCCTGGAGGACGTGAGCGTATCCGTCACCCAGGGCACGCTGCTGGTGGTGCGCGGCCCCTCCGGTTCCGGCAAGACGACGCTGCTGAACATCCTCGGCGGGCTGGACCGGCCCACCTCCGGGTCGGTGCACCTGGACGAGCAGGAGGTCTCCGCGATGCCGGAGACCGAGCTGCTCGAGCTGCGGCGCACCGTGCTGGCGTTCATCTTCCAGTCCTTCGGTCTGGTCCCGGTGCTGTCCGCGGCGGAGAACGTGGAGGTGCCGCTGCGGCTGCTGAACACCCCGGCCGAGGAGCGGGAGGAGCGGGTGGCGGCGGCGTTGGAGGTGGTCGGGCTCGGCGGGCACGCGAACCAGCGCCCGTATGAGCTCTCCGGTGGGCAGCAGCAGCGGGTGGGGATCGCTCGCGCGCTGGTGACCAACCCGGCCATCCTGATCGCCGACGAGCCCACCGGGCAGCTGGACTCGGCGACAGCGGCCACGATCATGGACCTGATCGCCGAGCTCACCCACTCCCGCGGGATCGCCGCCGTGGTCTCCACCCACGACCCGTTGCTGATCGGCCGGGCCGACCAGGTGCTGGAGCTGCACGACGGGCGGGCGCGATAACGTAGCGGCGTGCCTGTCTCCCCACCTACGGTCCTGACCATCGCCGGCGTCTGCTTCCTCCGGTCCGGCGCCGGTGGAGCCGAGCTGCTCACGGTGCGCAAGCGGGGCACCACCCGGTTCATGCTGCCCGGTGGCAAGCTCGACGCAGGTGAGACGGCTGCAGCGGCCGCGGTGCGGGAGGTGTCTGAGGAGATCGGCCTCAACCTGACCACAGCCGACCTGGCCCTGCTCGGCAGCTTCGACGAAGTAGCCGCGAACGAGGCGGACACCCGCGTGGCGGCGACCGTGTATACCGCTTCCTTGTCCGAGCAGCCGGAGGCCGCTCGCGAGATCGAGGCGCTACGCTGGCAGCCGTTGACCCAGACCCCGCCGGACGTGGCCCCGCTGCTCGCCCGACACGTGCTCCCGGCGCTGCGCACCCGGCACCCCGAGGCCCAGCCCGCCGGGTCTGGGCGCCCCGCGGGCTGAGGCGGAGCAGCTGAGGCGGCGCGAGGGTGGCGATGCGACTGGCTGAGGTGGTGGCGACCTCCGCAGAGGTGGCCGGCACCCGCTCGCGCACGGCGAAGGTGGCGACGTTGGCGCAGACGCTGCGTCGCTGCGAGGGCGAGGAGGTGGCGACGGTAGCCACCTACCTGGCCGGGGCGCTGGTGCAGCGACGCACCGGGGTGGGCTGGCGCTCGTTGCAGCAGCTACCGCCGCCAGCTGCGGAACCGTCGCTGACCGTGGTCGAGGTGGATAGCACCCTGGCGCGTATCGCGGCCATGTCCGGTCCGGGCTCCCAGACCGCCCGCACGGCAGCTCTCGAGGAGCTGTTCGCTCGTGCTACCGGCCCCGAGCAGACCTGGCTGCGCGGGGCGATCACCGGCGAGGTGCGCCAGGGCGCCTCGGAGGCGTTGGTGCAGGAGGCGGTCGCGGCAGCCAGTGAGATCCCGGTGGCGCTGGTGCGGCGCGCAGTGATGCTCGCGGGGGCGACCGCTCCGGTGGCCGCTGCCGCGCGGCAGGGTGGTGCAGCCGCTCTGGCGACGTTCCACCTGGAGGTGGGCCGGCCAGTCTCCCCGATGCTCGCCTCCTCCGCCCCGGACCTGGCGACGGCGTGGACCAAGGTGACCTCCGCCGTCGAGCAGGTGGCGGTAGACCACAAGCTGGACGGGATCCGCATCCAGGCGCACAAGGACGGCGAGACGGTGCTGCTGGTGACCCGGTCGCTGGAGGACATCACCGACCGGCTGCCAGAGGTGGCCAAGGTCGTGCGGGGCCTGCCGGCAGAGCGGCTCGTGCTCGATGGTGAGGCGCTCGCGCTCGGCCCGGACGGACGCGCCCGGCCGTTCCAGGAGACGGCGGCGCGCACAGCGACGATGCTCCCTGAGCAGGCGACGGTGATCACCCCGTTCTTCTTCGACCTGCTGCTCCGCGACGACCTCGACCTGCTGGACGCTCCCGCCTCGGAGCGGTGGGACCAGCTGGAGGAGCTGGTGCCCGCCGAGCACCGGGTGGGACGCCTGCTCACCACCGAGCAGACGGCTGCCGAGGCGTTCCTCGCCGGCGCGTTGCAGGCAGGGCACGAGGGTGTGGTGCTGAAGTCCACGACTGCGCCCTATGCTGCCGGGCGGCGTGGTGCCGCCTGGGTGAAGGTGAAGCCGGTGCACACCCTGGACCTGGTGGTGCTGGCGGTGGAGCCGGGCAGCGGGCGGCGCCGGGGCTGGCTGTCGAACATCCACCTCGGCGCCCGGGACCCTGCTGGCGGGTTCGTCATGCTCGGCAAGACGTTCAAGGGGATGACCGACGAGATGCTTGCCTGGCAGACCGACAGGTTCACCGAGCTGGCCACGGAGCGCTCCGACCGGGTAGTGCGCGTGCGCCCGGAGCAGGTGGTGGAGATCGCGTTCGACGGCGTGCAGCGCTCCTCCCGCTATCCCGGCGGCCTGGCCCTGCGGTTCGCACGGGTGCTGCGCTACCGGGACGACAAGACCGCCGCCGAGGCAGACACGATCGAGACGGTGCGGGCGTTCCTGGAACGGGCCTAGGACGGCCACCCTGGGACACTGGCCCGCCCCACGGCTACTGGCGCGGGCCGACAGTCGCTACGGGCGCGAGCTGGCTGGGGCTACCGGCGCGAGCTGGCTGGAGCTACCGGCGCGAGCCGGCACGTACCGTCCGGCCGAGCACCGCCACGACCGCCACTACCAGGGCCGGTATGTAGAACACCCCGATCGACGCCAGCGCCAGCACGGTGTACCCGACCAGCACGATCGTGCACAGCGCGGCGACCAGCAACCCAGCCCGGCCGCGAGCGAGGGCGATCGCAGCGGTGAGCAGCACCGGTAGTGCGAGCGGGATGAGGATCCCCGGGCCGTTCACAGCCCACAGGGTCGCCGTGTCCTGGGTCTGGACGCCTTTCGCCGTCGTCCTGACCGTGCTGTACACCGGTAGGAACAGCAGGACGATCGAGGCGAGTGCCGCAAGGCCGAACGCGACCACGCCAGCAACGCCCAACCAGCCCAGCCGGTGCCCGCGGGCGGCAGGTCCGGCCGATGAGGCGGGAAACTGCGGGTGGGGTGACGTCGACGTCATGCTTCATCATCCCCTTCCGAGCGCTCGCGCGCTCGTGGATCCGCTGGCGACCGGCGCCGACACCGCGAGGCGTGCCTCCGTCGCGCGGTGCAGGCTGGCCCGGGCCCGGCACCACGAGGTGGGGCTGGGCTCGCCCTGATCGGCGTGTGCGCTCGGTGGCGGTGTCGGGCTGGTCCTGTGTGTCCGATGGCGTAGGCCGCGTTTTCGTTGATATCTCGCGCTCCTCGCGGAAATGTCAGTGGTCGGGTCTAGTTTCTTGGTATGGCACAGGAGTCGGAGCACCAGGGCTCTCCGGGTGGCGAGACCGCCCCGGAGCAGACCGTGGTGTGCCCACCTGATCTGCCAGTGCTCAACGTGTGCGCACCGGTGGCTGATCCGGTGGCCCTGATCGATCTGGGCGCGATCGCCCACACGGCCGGTGAACGCGCGCTGGCCGAGCTGATCTCGACCTCTCATGCGGCCCCGGTGGGTACCCAGCTCGCCCGGAGCAGCGTCGACCCCCAGCTGTACACGCTGCTGACCCAGCTGGACCTCGACGAAGCCGACGATGAGGACCTGGTGGAGGCGGCAGCGGCAGCCGAGCGGCTGGAGGCGGCAGCCCATGCGATCAAGCTGCGCGCTGCCGCCGCCTTGTCCCACCGCCTGGTGATGAACCCCGCCGCCCTGGCGCACACCGAAGCCACCCAGCAGGACGTGGCCGCAGACGAGCTGGCGGTGCGGATGCGGATCACCCATCGTGCCGGGACCGACCTGGTCCGGCGCGGTCGCGCACTGGACGGGGTGCTGCTGGACACCGGAGAGGCCCTGGCTTCCGGGGTGATCGATGCCAGTCGCGCCCGGGTGATCGTCGACGGCCTCGACCATGTCCCGCCGGAGGTTGCCGCGACCGTGGAGGAACGAGTGCTGCCTCGGGCGCCACGACGGACCGTGGCCCAGCTGCGCTCAGACGTGGCCAAGGCCCTGGTCGCGGTCGACGCGGACGCTGCCGCCGAGCGCGCCCACCGCCGGGCCACCGAACGTCGGGTCTCCCGCCCGCGGGCGTTGCCTGATGGCATGGCGGCGATGCGCATCGAGGGTCCTGCGGCGGATGTCCTTGCCCTGGACGTGGCGCTGCACGCCGCGGCACGGGCGACAAAGGCGAGCGGGGACGAGCGCACGATGGACCAGCTGCGCTTCGACTCCCTCGCTGGCATCGCACACCGAGCACTGGCCACCGGACGCCTCGTCGCCAGGGAGCAGGGCCAGGATGCCGACCTGCCGCTGGCCAGCCAGGGCGGGCACCGCCCCACGATCATGGTCACCGTCCCCCTCGACCAGCTCCTGCCCGGCTGGACGCCCGCAACCGGCGTCGTCCCTGCGCAGAACCGGCCCGGCAGCGAGAACGGCGACCAGGGCGTCCGCGCCGGTCAGTGCGTCCGAGCCGATGAGGGTGATCGAGCCGATCAGGGCACCATGGCCGGCCTGGATACCTCGACCGGTCAGGTTCCGAGCTGGCCGCCTCCCCTGCCCGGGAAACACCTGAGCCCCGACCAGGTCCCCGTCCTCGAGGGTTACGGACACATCACCCCCACTCTCGCCCGGGCGCTGGCCGCCGGCGGCGACTGGTACCGCATCGTCACCGACCCCCTCAGCGGTGCTGTCCTGGACGTGGGTCACACCCGCTACCGGCCCACCCAGGCCATGGTCGACCACATCCGAGCCCGTGACGGCACGTGCGCCCGGCCGGGCTGCGGTCATCGTGCGATCGAGTGCCAGCTGGACCACACCCGAGAGTGGAACCACACTCACCCCACCCGGGGTGGACCTACCAGCGTCGACAACCTCGCGCCGCTGTGCGGACGGGACCACCAGGTCAAGACGCACGGCGACTTCCGCCTCACCCAGACCGGCCCGGGTGTCTTCGAGTGGACAACTCCCACCGGGCACCGGTACCGCCGGGAGCCCGACGGCACCACCACGATGCTGTCCCACCCCGACCACCTGGCGCACTACGACACCAGCACGGTCGAGGATGCCGACGACCAGCCCGACTGGGGACCTCCACCGTTCTGACAGCCGTTCAGACGACCGTTCTGACAACCGTTCTGACGACCGTGCAGACAACGTCGTGCAAGCACAGGGTTGCAGGTCAAGGTTGGCGAGAGTAAGGTCTCTTGCAACCTATCCGTTGCATATAGGAGGCATGATGACCAACCCACCCGCCAGCATCGACGACGAGGCGTCCACCGTCGAGCGGGAGATCCGCATCGATGCCCCGCAGGCCACGGTCTGGGCCGCGCTGACCACCCCGGAGCACATCGCCGGGTGGTTCGGGCAACAGGCGCTCTTCCCGGACGGTGTGCACACCGGTGCCCGCGGCACGTTCGCCTGGCCGGAGCACGGCCCGTTCCCGGTGCAGATCGTCACCTTCTCCCCCACTGAGGAGTTCGCCTTCACCTGGGGCACACCCGGCGAGCCGATCCGCGAGGACAACGCCACCACTGCCACCTTCACCCTACGGGAGGATGCCGGGCAGACGGTGCTGCGGGTGGTGGAGTCCGGCTTCGACACCCTGGGCGATGCTGCTGGCCGTCGGGCCGCGATGGAGGACAACGCCTCCGGCTGGACCGCCGAGCTCGACGAACTGGTGGCCTACACCCTCTCCCTCTCCCGCGCGGGCGGGCCCGCTGCTGCCGACCTCGAGGCGGGCACGATCCTGCGCACGGTGCGCGTCGACGCCCCGCGCAGCGCGGTCTGGACGGCGTTGACCACTCCGGAGCACCTGGCTTCCTGGTGGGGGCACCCGTCGGAGTTCCCCGATGGCTGGAAGCCCGGGTCCCGCGGCCGGTTCTTCTACGAGGGTGGCCAGTTCGCGGTGCGGATCGACCAGCTGGAGCCACCAGCGGTGTTCGCCTTCAGCTGGGGGCTGGAGCAGGAGGAGACCACCACGTCGGTGCGGTTCACGCTTGCCGACGACGGCGCAGCCACCATGGTCACAGTCGTCGAGTCCGGTTTCACTCGCCGGGCAGAGGCAGCACGCCGGGCCGCGATCGAGGAGAACGTCGGCGGGTGGAACCAGGTGCTGGACGCCCTCGCCGCGTTCGTCACCCATGGCGTCACCGCGGCCTCGCGTACGACCTCGACTTCGACTTCGACCACGGCGACAGGCGAGGCAGCGCAGTGACGGCGCGTCCCGCCGTCGACGGCTCGATCGTGGAGCTGTGCGCTGTGCTCGGGGACGAGACGCGGTGGCAGATCCTGGCTGTGCTCGGCTCCCGGGCCGCGTCGGCCAGCGAGCTGGCCCGGGAGCTGCCGGTCAGCCGGCAGGCGATCGCCAAGCACCTGGAGCTGCTCGCCCAGGTCGGCCTCGCCGAGCGGGAACGCGCCGGCCGGGAGGTGCGCTACCGCGCACTAGGGGCCCGGCTGACCGAGCTCGCCGACCACCTGGAGACGATCGGGCGCGGTTGGGAGGCCCGGCTGTCGCGCCTGAAGGACGTGGCCGAGCAGCTGCCCCGCCAGTGAGTGCCCGGCGCTACCTCAGTGTCCGGCGACCTCCGAGTCCGGCACGTCCGGGTCACCCGCATCCAGTGCGGCAACCTGCTCCAGCTCCTCAGCGGTGAGCTCGAAGTCGAAGATCGTGAAGTTCTCCACGAGCCGGTCCGGGTCACCGGACTTCGGGATCGGCAGCGCCTGGGTCTGGGTGTGCCAGCGCAGCACCACCTGGGCCGGGGTGCGCTCGTGCCGGCGGGCGATGTCGGCGATCACCGGTTCGCCGAGCAACTTGCCGGCCCGGCCGATCGGCGAGTAGGACTCGGTGAGAATGCCGTGCTCAGCGTGGAAGGCGACCGTCTCGTGCTGCGGGTTGTACGGGTCGCGCCGGATCTGGTTCACCTCCGGCACCACACCGGCGTCGATCACTGCCTGCAGGTGCGCCGGGGTGAAGTTGGAGGCCCCGACCGCGCGGATCAACTCCTCCTCGCGCAGCGCCGCGAGCCCGCGCATGGCGTCGGTGAACCCACCGGCGACTGGGCGCGGCCAGTGGATCATCAGCAGGTCGATGTAGTCCACACCGAGCCGCTCCGCGCTGTTCTCGAACGCCTGCCGGGCGCCGTCGTAGGAGTGCCAGCGCTCGTTGAGCTTCGTGGTGAGGAACACCTCACCACGGTCAACGCCAGAGCGGCGCAGGCCCTGGCCGACGCCCCGCTCGTTGCCGTAGTTCTCCGCCGTGTCGATCAGTCGGTAGCCGATGCCGAGGGCGGTCTGCACGGCATCGGCCGCTTCGGCGTCGTCCATCGGCCAGGTGCCCAGGCCGAGGGCGGGGATGGTGACGTCGTTGCGCAGGGTGAGCGTGGGAACAGTCGATGCGGTCATGGCCCCAGTCTGTCAGGGGCCCGAGGACGTGACGATGGCGAACTCAGACATTGACGCCGCCGAGCTGGGCTAGGACTCTGGCCACCAGCGGGGAGGCTTTGACCGTGCGAGCAGGAAACGATTATCGGGTGCATCATGCACGCCGCTCGATCGCGATGGCGGCTGGCTGCGTCAGCGGCGCTGTGGCGGGTCTGCTGTTCGACCTGATCGTGCCGGGCCCCTTTACCCCGAGCGTCACCCTCTTTGCGGTGATCTTCGGCGCCATCGTCGGCTGCCTCGCCGGACTCCTGTCCGCACTGCTGCTGAACCTGGTCCTGAGCCGCACTCAACGCAGCCTGACGCGCACGTCCGCGACCCTCGCGCTGACCGCCCTGGGCACCGTGGTGGTGGCAGTACCCACCATGCTGCTCAGCTGGAACATCGGACCCGCTGAGCTGCTTGTCGCGCTCCTGGCGCTGGTGGCGGCGCTGCCGGCCAGTGCCGAAGTGGCCTCCAGCTCCGCCACTGCGCGCACCTGACCCAGGTCAGGCCGGCGGGCGCGCCGCCGCAGCCGCCTGCGCAGCTTCCGGCAGTGCATCCAAGATCTCGGCCACTGCGTCGTCATCGTGCGCGGCGGAGACGAACCAGGCCTCGAACGGCGACGGTGGCAGGTGCACCCCCGCAGCGAGCATCGCGTGGAAGAACGCGGGGTAGCGCCAGGACTCGCTGCTGCGCACCTGGTCATAGTCCCGCGGCCCCTGCCCGGTCCACCCGCACGAGTCCGCGGTGCCGAACGCGAACGAGAACAGGTTTCCGGCGCGCTGGGTAGCCACCGGCACCCCCTCCTCGGCCAGCGCCCGCTGCACCCCGGCGGCGAGCACCTCGGCCACCGCGTCCAGCCGGGCATACACACCCGCGTCCGCATGCTGCAGCGTGGCCAGCCCGGCCGCGACCGCCACCGGGTTCCCGGACAGCGTGCCCGCCTGGTACACCGGCCCGGTCGGTGCCAGCGCGCCCATCACCTCGGCCCGGCCGGCGACCGCCGCTACCGGCAGCCCCCCGCCGATCACCTTGCCGAAGGTGAGCAGGTCGGGCGTCCAGCCGCCCTCCAGGCCCCACCAGCCGGCCTCGTGCACCCGGAACCCGGTGAGCACCTCGTCGGCGATCAGCAGCGCCCCGTTCTCGTGGGCGATCTCAGCCAGGCCAGCGTTGAAGCCCTGGTCGGGAGCGACCACACCCATGTTCGCCGCAGCCGCCTCGGTGATCACCGCGGCGACCCGCCCTGGGTGCGCCTCGAACGCTGCCCGGACAGCGTCCAGGTCGTTATAACCGACCACCACGGTCTGCGCGGCGAACGCCTCCGGCACCCCGGCCGACCCGGGGATGGAAAGGGTCGCCACCCCGGAGCCGGCGTCGGCGAGCAACCCGTCGGAGTGGCCGTGGTAGAGCCCGGCGAACTTGATCACCAGGTCCCTGCCCGTGACTGCGCGAGCGAGGCGGATCGCGGTCATCGTTGCCTCGGTGCCGGTGGAGACCAGGCGGACCAGCTCCGCCGGCGCGACCCGGGCGCGGATGGTCTCGGCGAGCTCCACCTCGGCCAGGGTCGGTGCACCGAAGGACAGCCCCCGCGCGGCCGCCTGCTGCACGGCGTCCACCACGGCGGGGTGGGCGTGCCCGAGGATCGCCGGCCCCCAGGAGCCGACCAGGTCGATGTACCGCCGACCCTCGGTGTCCTGCACGTACGGTCCGGTCGCGGAGGCGAGGAACAGCGGGTCCCCGCCGACTCCGGTGAACGCCCGTACCGGTGAGCTCACTCCGCCCGGGATCACGGCCCGGGCGCGGTCGATGTCACTCATCTACAGTCCCTCTCCTCGGTTCAGCGTCTCGGCCAGCTCTTCTGCCCAGTAGGTGAGCACCACCTCGGCGCCGGCGCGCACGATGCTCAGCACGCTCTCGGCAACCGCGCGGTCGCGTTCGATCCACCCCTGCGCGGCCGCGGCCTCGATCATCGCGTACTCCCCGGAGACCTGGTAGGCCCACACCGGCACCGGGCTGGCGGCGGCCACATCGGCGAGCACGTCCAGGTAGCTGAGTGCCGGCTTGACCATCACGACATCGGCGCCCTCCTCGACGTCCAGCGCCGCTTCCCGCCGCCCTTCGCGGCGGTTCGCCGGGTCGAGCTGGTAGGTGCGCCGGTCCCCGGTCAGGGCGGAGTCGACCGCCTCCCGGAACGGGCCGTAGAAGGCGGAGGCGTACTTAGCGGCGTAGGCGAGCAGCGGTATGTCGGTGTGCCCGGCAGCATCCAGCCCGGCGCGCACCGCGGCGACCTGACCGTCCATCATCCCGGACAGGCCCAGCAGCCCGGAGCCCGCCTCGGCCTGGGCGAGCGCCATGCTCACGTACCGCTCCAAGGTGGCGTCGTTGTCCACCCGGCCCACGTCGTCGAGCACTCCGCAGTGGCCGTGGTCGGTGAACTCGTCCAGGCACAGGTCGGTCTGCACCACGAGCGCGTCCCCGACCTCGGCGGCCAGGGCGGCGGTGGCGCGGTTCAGGATGCCGTCGGGGTCGTCGGCGCCAGAGCCGCAGGCGTCGCGGGTGTCCGGCACCCCGAACAGCATGAGGCCGCCGATCCCGGTCTCGGCTGCGGCCACGGCCGCCCGGCGCAGGGAGTCCAGGGAGTGCTGCTGCACACCGGGCATCGAGCCGATCGGGCGCGGTTCGGGCGCTTCGGTGACGAACATCGGCAGCACCAGCTGGGCGGGGTGCAGCCGGGTCTGGGCGGTCAGGCGCCGCATCGGGGCGTCCTGCCGCAGCCGGCGGGGGCGGAGGTGCATGCTCAGTCCTCTCCTGGGTCGGTGGAGCGGTGCGGGTGGGGCTGTGCGGCGGCCGAGGCACCGACGAGGTCGCCCACAGCGTCCACCAGCACCTCGACCTGCTGCCGGTCGGCGACCAGGTCCACGCGCAGCCCTGCCTTCCGGGCGACCTCGGCGGTGCGCGGACCCAGGCACGCCACCTGGGTGGTGGGCGCGAGCCGGGCGGCGACCAGCGCGCGGGCGACCGAACCGCTGGTGACCAGGGCGACGTCCGCCCGGCCGTCCCGCAGCCCGGCGGCATCCTCGGTGCTCAGCGGTGCGGGCCTGGTGCGGTAGGCGACCACGTCGGTCACGGTGGCACCGCCGGCACGCAGTCCGTCGGCCAGCGTGGGGGCGGCCAGGTCGGAGCGGAGCAGCAGCACCGTGCCGGTCGGGTGCCAGCTGTGCAGCATCGCCTCAGCGGAGTAGTCCGGTCCGGGTGGCACCATCTCGACGGCGTAGCCCGCCGTGCGCAGTGCCCTCGCCGTGGCAGGCCCGACGGCCGCGATCTGTGCGCGCACTGTGGCTGGTAGGGCGGCCACAGCGGCGGCGGAGGTGAGGGCGACCCAGTCGAAGGCACCCGCGGCAAGGTCCCGGCGGGCCGGGTCCAGGTCTTCGCCCCCGAGGATCTCGGTGCGGATGATCGGCACCAGCCACGGTCGCATCCCCTGCGCAGTGAGCCGGTCGGCCACCTGGTCGCCCCACTCGCCCCCGCGCGGGACAAGCACCACCGGCGCGGGAGCGGTCATCGGGCCGGGGTGATCCACTCGCCCGCACCGGCCTCGAGCAGCTCGCCGGCCAGCCGCTGGCCGAGCGCCGTGGCGACCTGGGACGGCTCGCCGTCGTCGAGCGACACGGTACCGTCCGCGTGCAGCGACTGAGCCTGGGTGGGGTGGTAGGCCGCGGCGTGCAGGCTGAGCCGGCCACGAGCCGCAGCACCGGCCGACTGGGTGCTGCTCCCGGCCGGCGGGGTGCCCAGCACCGCATGGGCGGCGACCGGTGCGGCGCAGCCCGCCTCCAGGGCGGCCAGCACGGCCCGCTCTGCGGTCACGGCGGCCCAGGCGGACCGGTCGTGCACCTGCTCGAGCGCGGCCAGCAGGTCCACCCGGTCCTCCTCCTCGCGGACCTCCACTGCGAGCACCCCCTGCCCGGGGGCGGTGGGCCAGTCAGCCAGCTCCAGGTACTCGGTGATCGCCTCGGCCCGGTCCACCCGGTGCAGCCCAGCGGCGGCGAGCACCACGGCGTCCAGCTCGCCGGCGGTGACGAGACCGAGCCGGGTCTCCACGTTCCCGCGGATGTCGGCCACCTGCAGGTCGGGGCGGCGGGTGCGCAGCTGCGCGGCGCGCCGCGGTGAACCGGTACCCACCCGTGCCCCTTCTGGCAGGGTCGCCAGGGTGAGGCGGTCCCGGGCGCAGAGCACGTCCCGGGGATCCTCCCGGGCCGGGGTGGCGGCGACCCGCAGGCCCGGGTGGGGCGTGGTGGGCAGGTCCTTCAGCGAGTGCACCACCGCATCGCACTCCCCGGCGAGCAGTGCGCGGCGCAGGTTCGCGGCGAACACGCCGGTGCCACCCAGGCTGGCCAACGAGGCGCGGGTGCGGTCGCCGTCGCTGGTCATCGGCACCGTGCGCACCTGCAGACCGGTGGCAGCCAGAGCGTCGACCACTGTGGCGGTCTGCGTCTGCGCCAGGTTCGAGGCGCGGGTGCCGACCCGCACCGGTGCAGCCGTCATGGTGCCAGCCCGGCGACCGCGGGGCGGAACCCGCGGCGCACGTTCTCGCAGCAGCCGGGCCGGCACACGTCCTGCCACGGTCCGAGCGAGGTGAGTGCGGGCCGGTCCGTCGCCGGGGTGCCCTCCAGCCGCTCGGTCACGAGGTCCACCAGCCCGGCCACGAACGCTGGGTGCGAGCCGGGGGTGGGTACCCGCACGGCCTCCAGGTGGTGCTCCTCGGCGGTCTCCAGGGCTTCGGTGTCCAGGTCCCAGAGCACCTCCATGTGGTCCGACAGGAACCCGAGCGGCACGATCAGCACTGCGTCCCGCCCCGAGGCAGGCAGCTCGGCGATCGCGTCGTTGATGTCCGGTTCCAGCCAGGGCTGGCTCGGCGGGCCGGAGCGGGACTGGTAGACGAGCTGCCAAGGGGTGCCGGTCTCCCCCGCCTGGGACATGACCACCTCAGCCACGTAGCGGTGCTGGGCCGCGTACGCTCCGCCGTCGCGCAGACCCAGCGAGGACGGACCGGAGCGCTGCGCGTCCGCCGTCGGGATGGAGTGGGTGGCGAACAGCACCTCGATGTGCTGCGCACCCCGGCTGCGGAGCGTGGCCAGCCCGGCGCGCACTCCCTCGACGAACGGGGTGACGAAGCCGGGGTGGTCGAAGAACTGGCGGACCTTGTCCACCTGCAGCACACCGGTCAGGCCGGTGTCCTCCAGGGCGTCGGCGAGGTCCTCGCGGTACTGCCGGCAGGAGGAGTAGGAGGCGTAGGCACTGGTGGCGATCGCCAGCAGCCGGTGGTGCCCGTTGGCCCGCGCCTCTCGCAGGGCGTCGTTGAGGTACGGGTCCCAGTTCCGGTTGCCCCAGTACACCGGCAGGTCCAGGCCGCGGCGCTCCAGCTCGGCCACCAGCGCGGCCCGCAGTGTGCGGTTCTGCTCGTTGATCGGGCTCACCCCGCCGAAGTGCCGGTAGTGGACCGCCACCTCCTCCAGCCGCTCGTCGGGGATGCCGCGCCCGGCGGTGACATTGCGCAGGAACGGGATCACGTCCTCCTGCCCCTCCGGGCCGCCGAAGCCGGCGAGCAGGATGGCGTCGTAGGCGACCGGTTCCCGCACGTGCTCCGGGCCCTGGGCGGCCGCGCAGGTGGCTGCCGGCACCAGCGCACCGGGGGCGGTGGCGATCGAGGTGGCCGGGGCCGGCTTGCGGCCGCGGCGCACGGACGGGGTGGTCACGAGAGCACCTCGGCGGCCTGGGCGACCGTGATGCGCCGGCCGGTGTAGAACGGGGTCTCCACCCGCACGTGCCGCCGGGCCGGGGAGTAGCGCAGGGCGCGCATCATGTCGGTGAGCTCGGTGAGCTCCGGGGCCTCGATGGCCACCACCCACTCATAGTCCCCGAGCGCGAAGGCGGCCACGGTGTTGGTCTGCACCCCGGGATAGGGGGCGCCGCGACGGCCGTGGTCGGCGAGCATCCCCCGGCGCTCGTCCTCCGGCAGCAGGTACCACTCGTGCGAGCGCACGAACGGGTAGACGGTGAGCCACTCGGCAGGGTCCACGCCGTTGACGAAGGCGGGCACGTGCCGGGCGTTGAACTCCGCCGGCCGGTGCACGCCCAGCGTGTTCCAGGTGGGCAGCAACGTGCGCAGCATCGCGGTTCGGCGCAGCCTGCGCACGGCCGCCTGGAGCTCCTCCGCCTGCGGACCGTGCAGCCAGAGCATCAGGTCGGCGTCGGCACGCAGCCCGGAGACGTCGTACAGGCCGCGGACGGTCACCGCACCGTCAGCCTGCAGGTCGCGCAACGCGGTCTCCAGCTCGGTGACGGCGTCCGCGCCGGTGTCGGTGGGGTGGTGCGGGTCGCGGCGGAGCACCGCCCAGAGGGTGAAGGCAACAGGATGCGTCTGGCCGCTGGACTGCTCGGCGGCCGAGGTCTCGGTGGTCACGCCTCCACCATAATCCGGCAGAATCGTGCGGATTGCGACGGCTTGTCAGCACCCCGAGGGCGGCGGGCCGGCACCGGTGCTGGTCTGGTAGGTGCGGCCGGCCTGCTCGGTAGGCCCGGTCGCTGCGGAGCGGTCGGTGCCGCCCGGTCAGCCCGGCGCAGGTCGGGCCGTGCTGGACGTGACGTCCTTGAAGTACCGCGCAACCGGCCACCGCTGGAACCCCGCCGACTCGTACGACCGGCGCGCTGGTGCGTGGCCCGGGTCGTCCCCGGTCTCGACCATCACCATCCGCATCCCTGCCGTGCGGGCCCGCTGGCAGGAATGGTCCAGCAACGCGCGTCCGATCCCGGCCCCCTGCCGGTCCGGGTCGACGGCAAGGACGTAGACCTCGCCCATCACGTCCTCAGGATGGATCCGGGTGCACACCCAGCCCACCGGCGTACCGCCGAGCAGCGCGACATCGACGTTCTCCGGTTCGCCGTCCAGCACGGCGGCGATGTCGGCATGCTGCCGCTCCCGCCAGCCGGAGGGGTAGAACGAGTCGTAGACGAACGCCGGCACCGCCTGGCGGACCTGCGGAAAGACCGGCGCCCAGGCGCGCATGGAGAGATCGAGCACAGCTGCTCTGTGCTCCGGTCGGAAGGCAGCGATCGTCACCACCTGCACGAGCCTACGTCGTTTCGCCCGCGGTCCGGGTGGCGTGTGCGACGACCGCGGCCAGACCGGTGCCGCACCACCAGGCACCGGTCAGGTGCAGCCCGACCAACCGGCCCGCGGCCGCCTGCACCGGCTCCCGGGCCGCTGCGCTGGCCCAGGCAGGCGCCGGCGGGTGCAGCGTGCTGCGGGCCATCCCCTGCAGCGCCTCCGCGGGCCACGGTCCCGGCGTGCCGGTGAGCCGAGCCGCGTCCCGCAGCCCCAGCTCGGCCTGGGTGCCCGCGGTGAGGATGCCGCCGGCGTAGGACAGCCGCAGCACCACCCGGTCTCCCCCGGCGGCGCGGGCCACCCAGTCCCACTTCGCACTGGTGTAGGTGAGCGCCTTCGCACCATGCCCGGGCTCGGCCACCAGGGTGCCGGCGCGGTCGTGCTCGGGGAGATCACCGGCTCGCAGCACGAGGGTGAGCAGGTCGGCGGTCTGCGGCTCCGGCCACGCCCGACCGGCCGCTGCGAGCACGGTCAGGTCCTCGTCGTCGCTCTCGCCGAGAAACCCCCAGGCCTGTGGTGGGCAGGCGAGCACCACCTGCCGGGCGCCCAGCTGCCAGGTGTCCCCGGTCAGCTGCCAGCCGTCCGCGCCGCGCCGCAGGGTGCGCACCGGGCTGGCCGTGCGCACGCGGGCCCCGCGTGCGCTCAGGTCGCGCTCGAGCGCGGCCGGGAGCAGGTGCACACCTCCGTCAATACCGGCGACGGCGGAGCCCGCCGGGGCAGCAGCCCGCACCTGCCGTAGCGCTCCGGTGAGCGAACCGGCCGCCTGCAGCCTCGCGGCGATCCCGGGCAGCAGCACCTCGGCGGCGATCTGCTCCGGCTCGGCGGAGTGCACGCCGCGCACGATCGGGCGCACCAGCGCATCCAGCACCGCTGGACCCATGCGGGAGGTGACCAGCTCGGCCAGGGTGAGCTCCGCCGTCGACGGTTCGATCGGCAGGCTCAGGTCCGCCCGGGCGCGGTCCAGCCCCGCGGGGCCGAGCACCTCCAGCAGACCGGGTGCCTCCAGGTCGGTGGGGATGCCGAGCACACCGGTGGCCGGCAGCGGGTGCAGCCGACCGGCGTGCAGCACCCGGGCGGGTGCCGGTCGTGGGGTGACCACCGGCAGGTCGAGCTCCTCGGCGAGGGCGGCGACGTGCCCGCCGCGGGTGGCGAAGCTCTCCGCACCGGCGTCCAGGTCGATCCCGGCGACCCAGTGCCACCCGACCAGACCGCCGACGACCGGCCGGGCTTCCAGCAGCACCACGTCCGCTCCGGCGCGGGCGGCGGTGCGGGCGGTCACCAGACCAGCCATCCCACCGCCGATCACGGCCAGGTCGAGGTTCACTGCTCGTGCAGCCAGCCGGTCAGCCGGGTGAGCACCTCCGGGTCCGTCTCCGGTGGGACGCCGTGGCCCAGGTTCACCACGTGCGCAGGGGCGGCCCGGCCCGCGGTGAGCACCTGCTGGGCGTGCTCCCGCAGCACCGGCCAGTCGGCGGCGAGCATCGCGGGATCGATGTTGCCCTGCAGCACCACCCCGGGCAGCGCGGCGGCGGCCTGGTCCAGCGGGGTGCGCCAGTCCACCCCGACGACGTCCACCCCGACCTCGTGCATCGCCGTGAGCAGGTGCCCGGTGCCCACGCCGAAGTGCACGGTCGGCACCGAGTGGTCGCCGATGCGCAGCTGGCGCACCGGGGCCAGGGCAGCGCGCGAGTAGGGGGCCACGTACCGGATGTAGTCGGCCCGGGAGAGGGTGCCGGCCCAGGAGTCGAACAGCTGGGCGGCCGACGCCCCCGCGCGCACCTGGGCGTGCAGGAAGGCGCCGGTGACCTCGGCCAGCCAGCCCATCAGCTCCGCCCAGACCTGTGGTTGGGCGTGCATCATCGTGCGGGCCGCGAGGTGGTCCTTGGAGGGACCGCCCTCCACCAGGTAGGCGGCCAGCGTGAACGGTGCACCGGCGAAGCCGATCAGCGGGGTGCGGCCCAGCTCGCGGGTGAGCTGCTGCACGGCAGCACTGATCGGGGCGAGGGCCTCGGCCTCGAGGCTGCGTTCGCGCAGGGCGGCGACGTCGGCGGCGGTGCGCACCGGGTGCTCCAGCACCGGGCCACGACCGGGCACGATGTCCACCCCGACCCCGGCCAGCCGCAGCGGCACCACGATGTCGGAGAAGAAGATCGCCGCGTCCACACCGTGCCGGCGCACCGGCTGCAGGGTGATCTCGGTGACCAGGTCGGGGTCCAGGCAGGCGTCCAGCATCTTCGTGCCGGTGCGCAGCGCCCGGTACTCCGGTAGGGAGCGGCCGGCCTGGCGCATGAACCAGACCGGGTGGTGGGTGCTGCGCTCACCACAGTAGGCGCGGATCAGAGGGGCATCGGCGGTCGCACCGGACAGGGGGTGCTCATCGAGTGTGGCCACACCTGTGATTGTGTCACCGGCGGGCTGCTGCGGATCTGACGGGATGTCTGATCCTGGGTGGCGGGATCGGCTCGCCACTGTTCCGGCAGGCCGGGCGGCGATACGCTGACCTGATGGCTCCCGCCAGGCACCTCGTGCTGGTCCCCGGTGCCGGCAGCGACCCGGCCTACTGGGAGGCGCTGCGGACCGAGCTGACCGTCCGCGGCCAGGTGAGCACCGCCGTCGACCTGCCCTGCGAGGACCCGGACCTGCTGCTGGAGGACTACGCCGAGGTCGTGGCCGGCGTGGTCCGCACGCTCGGGGACGTCCCTGTGACGCTGGTGGCGCACTCCTTCGGCGCGTTCACCGCTCCCCTGGTCCCCGACCTGGTGCCGGTGCACCGCCTGGTGCTGGTGGCGCCGATGATCCCCGCACCCGGTGAGTCCGGCAGCCAGTGGTGGGCGGCCACCGGGCAGCACGCTGCGCACGAGGCCGCCGCCCGGGCCGCCGGGCTCGTCCCACCGCTGGACCTGGAGGAGCTGTTCTACAACGGGTGCACCCCAGCCCAGCGTGCTGTGGCGGCCACCTGGGACCGGGACCAGGCCGACGCCCCGTTCGTGCAGCCGTGGCCGCGTGCCACCTGGCCGGACGTGCCCACTGAGGTGGTCGCCTTCGCCGAGGACCTGGTGCTGCCGCCCGAGCTGGTGACCCGGGTCGCCCGAGAGCGCCTCGACCTGCCGGTGCGCCTCGCGCCCGGTGGGCACATGGGCATGGTGTCCCACCCTCCCGGGCTGGCGGAGCTGCTGCTCGGCGGGAAGCGCTAGAGCCTCCTGCCTCTCCGCTGTTCGTCGCAGAGCGTTCGGCGGTAGTGCAGGAGCTCGACCTGGTCGCCGGCAGGTGTGGTGTCGAGGCCTCGGCGCTCGAGGGCGAATCCAGCTGCCGTGAGAGTGCGCTGCGATGCGGGGTTCTGGGGCAGGGTCCGTGCCGTGAGGTCATGCAGCCCGCTGGCCCGGGCGAATCGAGACGCAAGCTCCAGAGCGGCAGCTGCGACACCCGATCCTCGATGAGCGGGATGTATCCAGAAGCCAACCTCAGCGGCGTGCGCGCTCACGTCGAAGACGACAAGACTGCCAGCGAAAGCATCGGTCGCGGCATCGGCGATCGCGAGCACCGCGAGGTCACCACGCTGCAGACCGGGTGTCGCATCTCGCTCGATCATCATCCGCACCGACTCCGGCGTGTACACCGGCTCCGGCAGGTGCCCGTACCGCTGGACGGCGCGGTCTGCGGCGCCTTCGGCGAACGCTGTCGCATCTCGCGCCTGGAGGGGGCGCAGCCGCACGTGTCTGCTCAGGAGGGGGAGGAAACGTGAGTCGAGCACCATCTAAAACTAACATAGATCGGATAGTATGGTGCGGTGAGCTACTGGGAGCACCAGAGACCCGTCCGACGTGAGCGCGCCGTCACCGTCCCCGCTGTCGCGCGTGCTGCCGCTGCACTGCTGGACGACGGTGGCCTGCGCGCCCTCACCCTGCGCGCTGTGGCGTCTCGACTCGCCGTTGCACCGGCGAGCCTGTACTCGCGAGTGGACTCGGTCGATGACCTGTTCGACCTCGCCCTCGACGCCGCGCTCGGCGACGACCCCGCTGTCGCTCGAGCGGTAGTCGAGTCCGACCTCGGCGAGCTGATGCTGACGTACTACCGGCATCTGGCCCAGCATCGGTGGGCGTGCCAGGTGATCGCCATGCGGCCACCTCGCGGTCCTCACTACCTTCGCCTGTCGGAGCGGATGTGCGAGCTGCTCATCGGCGCAGGAGCGGCAGACCCGCTGGGGGCGGCCTATGCGCTGTCGAACTTCGTCATCGGCAGCGCGAGCACGGCTCC
Organism: Ruania albidiflava DSM 18029; assembly: GCF_000421225.1. Taxonomy (GTDB): domain Bacteria; phylum Actinomycetota; class Actinomycetes; order Actinomycetales; family Beutenbergiaceae; genus Ruania; species Ruania albidiflava. The sequence goes on from NZ_ATWL01000011.1 coordinate 69,004, forward strand.
GATCGCTGAGCACCAGACGCGGGCTCCGGTCGATTCCGCAATAGCTCCGCACTACGCGCGACTGCATGCGCGGCACCACGATGCAGACGCCGAGAGGATCGTCACCGCGGGTCTGTCGGCGATCCTGACGCATGTGGGGCGCGTCTAGCTCCTCCCCGGGCGCAGGCTGCTAGACCGAGGACGGCACCCCCGGCTCCGCCTGCTTCCGCAGCTGGCCGGTGACCACCAGCAGCACGACCAGCGCCACGGTGAGCAGCCACCCCGGGATGCCGAGGAACGTGCCCAGACCGAGCTGCCGCACGTCCTGCAGCTGGTCGGCCGCGAGCAGGATGAGCGTGGCCGACGTGGCCGCGTTCACCGCGCCGTGGGCCACCACCGCGGGCCAGAGCGAGGCGGTACGCAGCCGCAGCCACCCGAGCAGCACACCCAGCGGCAGGCAGAAGCCGGTCATCAGCGCCAGTCCGCGAATGTCGGTGTAGCCGAAGTTGTAGCCGAGCAGGATGATCGGCGCGTGCCACACCGACCAGACCAGCCCGGAGAGCAGCAGCGCGGGCCACCGCCCCAGCGGGAGCAGGTTCGGCACCAGCCACCCGCGCCAACCGAGCTCTTCACCGAACGCGGCCAACGAGGAGACGAGCGCGTTCAGCGGGACCACGAGCACTGTCACCAGCGCGAGCTGCTGTGAGCTCATCCCGCCGGTGCTTCCGGTCAGCTGTGCCACCTCGTCCAGCTGCGCCTGCGCAGCCGAGAAGCTGCTCAGGTCGAGCTGGACCAGTCCGAGCGCGCCACCCAGCAGCACCGCCAGGAACGGCAGCACGCAGAACACCGCGAGACTGACCGCGGTCATCCCGACCACCCGGCCGACCGGTCGGAGCGGGCCGAGCCCGAGCCGGCGGGGGATGCTCGGCGGCCGCCCGCCGACGAACGTCACCAGCAGCGCCGCCACCGCGGGGGTGTACATCATCGCCACCATCAGCACCTGGGTCAGCGGATGGTTCAGGCCTTGTCCGGAGACCCACATCGGTGCGCACACCGCCCATGCCAGACCGAGTGCCAGCACCACGAAAGCGCCGATGCGTGCCCAGCTCACCCGGTCCGGCAGCACCGGCGCGAACCGGATGTTGCGTTCCTTCTGCTCGGCCACCCGGTCGATTGCGGGCGGCACGGCTGGGCCGGGTGCTGCCGGCGGGAAGTCATGCTGTCGCGCCGCCCCTGGGGGCTCCTGCGGTCGATCGCCATCCGTCATCGTCGTGCACCTCCACTGGTGACGGTACGCAGGTACCGGGCACGAGGGATCCGCCGCAGGACGGACTGCGCTGCTCCCACGCACGAGGGAGGGCGGTGCTGGGCTGGGCGGTGCCGGACAAGACAGCACCAGCTGCTGCGAGGTGACAGACCGTCTGATCCTCGCGCTGTCGTCCGTCCTACGATGGACGGCGTGCTGGTCTGCGTGAGCGTGAGTCATCGGACGGCGGACTTCGCGCTCCTGGAGCGCCTGTCCGCTGACGCCGCGACCATCGACCCCACCCACGGGCTGAGCAGCGTGCGCGGGGCGGTGGTGGTGGCCACCTGCAACCGCTACGAGAGCTACCTGGACGTCGACGACATCCCGATCATGGGCGAGCCGCCGGCGCTGACCGACCTGCTCACCCGCCTGGCCGAGCGTGCCGGGATCGACCTGGACCGGATGCGCGCCTCGGCCCGCACGATGACCGGCAGCCGGGTCGCCGCGCACCTGTTCGCCGTGGCCAGCGGCCTGGACTCGGTGGTGGTCGGTGAGGACGAGATCGCCGGCCAGGTGCGCCGCGCACTTGCTGACGCCCGGGAGGCCGGCAGCACCACACCGGCGTTGGAGCGGGTGTTCCAGATGGCCTCCACCACCTCCCGCGAGGTGAAGAACATCACCGGTATCAACGCTGCCGGCCGGTCGATGGTGCGCCTGGCCCTGGACCTGGCCGAGTCCCGCGTCCCCGCCTGGGACCGCGTGAACGTGCTGCTCATCGGCACCGGCGCCTACGCCGGTACCACCTGGGCGGCACTGCGCGAGCGCGGTGTGGACCAGATCGGGGTCGCCTCTCCCTCCGGTCGGGAGCATGTCTTCGCCCAGCGCGACGGCGTCGCACCGGTGGGTGCGTCTGCCCGGTCCGTAGCGCTCGCCCAGGCGGACCTGGTGGTCACCTCCACCCGAGTACGGACGCTCGAGGTCACCGAGCTGCGCCGGGCGCGCGACGGGGTCGACCGTCCGCTGCTGGTGATCGACCTCGGCCTGCCCGCCAACGTGGACAAGCAGGTCGACACCCTGCCCGGGGTGGAGCTGCTGGACCTGGAGACGATCAGCCTGCACGCCCCGGTGGCCGAGCTGGACACCAGCGCCCAGGCGATGGACCTGGTGCAGCAGGCTGCGGCCAGCTTCGACCGGCGCAGCGCCGAGCAGAGTGCCGGACCAGCGATCGCCGCCTACCGCGGCCGGGTGGACCAGGTGCTCACCGAGGAGCTGGACCGCCTCGCCGCACGCGGTCGGCTGAGCGAGGAGACCGAACGGGCGCTGCGGCACTTCGCCGGGGTGCTGGTGCACGAACCGACCACCCGGGTGCGCCGGCTGGCGGCCGAGGGGCGACTGCCTGAGGTGCACGAGGCGATCGGCACGCTCTACGGCATCAGCCCAGAGCCCGGGACCGAGGCACGGAGCACCCCTGGCCACCGGGCCACTCGTTCCAGCTGACTGGCTGGGCTGAGTCCCGCGGCAGCGCCCCTGGCGGACCTGCGCCCCATCGGGTGATCTCTGGCAGGCTGGCCTGGTGAGCAGCTACCCCACTCTGGACGCCTTCGACTTCCCGGTCTCCCTGGCCGTCTGCACCGATGTCGAGATCCTCAGCCTGGACGGCGACGTCGAGGCCGTCCGGCCGTGGAAGTCGGTGACCAAGCCGCTTGCGGCACTCGCCACCCTGGTGGCCGTGCACCGGGGTCTGGTGGACCTGGACGAGCCCGCCGGGCCGGAGGGGTCGACCGTGCGGCACCTGCTCGCGCACGCCTCCGGGCTGCCGTTCGAGGCCGGTGCACCCGCCCAGTCCCCCGAACGTCGCCGGGTGTACTCGAACATCGGATTCGACACCCTCGGCGACCACGTCGCCCGACGCGTGGGGACGTCCTTCGCGGACTGGACGAACGCCGTCGTGCTGGAGCCGCTGGAGCTGACCAGCACCACGATGACCGGCAGCCCCGCCTACTCCGCCACCGGCTCCACCCTGGACGTGCTCGGCCTGGGTACCGAGCTGCTCACCCCCACCCTGATCTCCGCCGAGCTCGGCGAGCAGGCCCGCACGGTCAGCTTCCCCGGGCTCGCCGGCGTGCTTCCCGGGTTCGGCCGGCAGTCCCACAACGACTGGGGGCTGGGCTACGAGATCCGGGCGGACAAGTCGCCGCACTGGACCGCCCCGGAGGCCGACCCGGCCACGTTCGGCCACTTCGGCCAGTCCGGCAGCTTCCTCTGGGTGGATCCGAACGCCCGGCTGGTCGCCGCGTTCCTGGGTGAGAAGTCCTTCCGGGAGAATGTGCACGGCCGGCTCTGGCCCCGGCTGAACAGCGAGATCCTCACCGCACACCGCCGGCAGGTATGAGGTGGACGACCTCAGCGTGCGACGCTGCACCGCCCGCGAGGTCGCTCGGATCGCCGCCGGAGAGGCCGAGGGGAAGGACTACGCCCGCCGCACCTTCGCTCGGCAGTCCGCAGGAGAGTGCGCCTACCTGGTCGCCTGGATCGACGACGAGCCGGTGGGCTCGGGTGAGCTGGAGTGGGCTCCGGTGCCGGAGCTGAAGAACCTGCAGGTCGCTGCCACGCACCGAAGGCACGGCATCGGGTCTGCGATCGTGGCTGCCGCCGAGGCCGAGGCTGCCGGATTCACCAGGATCTGGATCGGGGTGAGCGAGGACAACCCGGACGCCCGCCGCCTGTACGAACGGCTCGGCTACACCCCGACCGGCCGCACCGAGACCTACTCCTACACCTACGTGGCTGCCGATGGCGCCACGCACGCCGTCACCGAGACGGCTGAGTACCTGGAGAAGCGTCTCGCCCGGTGAGGCCCGGTGGGGCGGCAGCGGCCAGGTCGGCGAACGCGCGCAGCACCCGGTGCGCCGGGGCGACGTCGGCGCGGGCGGTGCGCTCGATCACCTCGGCCACCTCATCGGGCGGGAAGTACCCAGCGTGGGCGTACACCTCGATCCGTAGCCGCACCGCCTCGGCGTCCATCTCCGGGTGGAACTGGGTGACGTACGCACGTGGCGCGAACCGGTACATCTGCACCGGGCACGCCGAGGAGGTGGCCAGCACCACGGCCCCGGGCGGCAGCTCGGTGCAGGCCTCCTTGTGCCCGACATAGGCCTGAAACTGCGCAGGCATGCCCACCAGCAGCGGGTCGGTGAGGCCCTCGTCGGTGAGGCTGATCGTCACCGCAGCGGTGTCCTCGGCATGCCGCCCGTCCACCACTCCCCCGCCCCAGCGGCCCACCACACCGATGCCGTAGCACAGCCCGAGGAACGGGACGTCCTGGGCGACCACCTCGTCGAGCAGCTCGGCCAGCGCGTGCTCCACGTCTCGCTGGATGCTCGACTTGTCCGCCTCCGGGGTGGAGACGGTGAACGGGCTGCCGCCAAGGATGAGGCCGGCGTACTCGGTCAGCGCTCCGGGGCGTTCACCCTGCTCCAGCCGCACCCGCACCAGCTGCTCTGCACCGAGGCCGGTGTGCGTGAGCACGCTGGCGTACTCAGCGTCGGCTGCCGCCGGTTCGGCGCGGGAGGCCAGGAAGCACAGCGGTCGGGTCACCGGCCCAGTATCCCCTGCGAGAATGGCAGGCGATGACTCTCACCCTCCCCGCGGACCCGACCGACGACGACGCCCTCGTCGAGGCGTTCACCGACTGGGCGGCAGGCCGCGGCCTGGAGCTGTACCCGCACCAGGAGGAGGCGCTGATCGAGATCGTCACCGGGGCACACGTGATCGCCTCCACCCCCACCGGGTCCGGCAAGTCGCTGATCGCCGTGGCCGCGCACTACGTGGCCCTGGTCCGGGGGCAGCGCACCTACTACACCGCTCCGCTGAAGGCGCTGGTGAGTGAGAAGTTCTTCGACCTGGTGGACATCTTCGGCGCCGAGCAGGTGGGCATGCTCACCGGCGACTCGGCGATCAACACCGAGGCTCCGATCATCTGCTGCACCGCCGAGATCCTCGCCAACCAGACCCTGCGCGGCGGCATGGACACCGGCGTGGACCAGGTGGTGATGGACGAGTTCCACTTCTACGCCGACCCGCAGCGCGGCTGGGCGTGGCAGGTGCCGCTGCTGGAGCTCTCCCGCACCCAGTTCGTGCTGATGAGCGCCACCCTCGGGGACGTGTCCGCCATCGCCGCGGACCTCACCCGGCGCACCGGCGAACCGGTCGCGGTGATCGCCAGCACCGAACGGCCGGTGCCGCTGACCTACAGCTACTCGGTCGAACCGTTGCAGGAGGTGGTGCGCGAGCTGCTCGGCACCCACCGCACCCCGGTGTACATCGTGCACTTCACCCAGGCGGCGGCCGTGGAGCAGGCGCAGTCGCTGACCTCGATCCCGGTCGCCTCCCGCGCGCACCGGGACCAGATCGCCGAACAGCTGCGCGACTTCACCTTCGCGCGCGGCTTCGGGGCGACCCTGTCCCGGTTGCTGCGGCACGGGATCGGGGTGCACCACGCCGGCATGCTGCCCCGGTACCGGCGGTTGGTGGAGCGCCTCGCCCAGCAGGGGCTGCTGCCGGTGATCTGCGGCACCGACACTCTCGGTGTGGGCATCAACGTGCCGATCCGCACGGTGCTGCTCACCGGGTTGACCAAGTTCGACGGGGTCCGGATGCGGCACCTGTCCGCCCGGGAGTTCCACCAGGTGGCCGGCCGGGCTGGGCGTGCCGGTTTCGACACCACCGGTGAGGTGATCGTGCAGGCGCCCGAGCACGTGATCGAGAACGCCAAGGCTCTCGCCAAGGCTGGTGACGACGAGCGCAAGAAGCGCAAGATCGTGCGGAAGAAGGCACCCAGCGGGGCGGTGAACTGGACAGACAAGACCTACGAGCGGCTCCGGGACGCCACCCCGGAGCAGCTGGTCAGCCAGTTCCAGGTCTCCCACGCGATGGTGCTCGGGGTGCTCTCCCGCCCCGGTGACCCGCTGCCGGCGATCACCGCGCTGCTCACCGACAACCACGACGCCCCTACCGACCGCAACCCGCACCTGCGGCGGGCCGTGGGCATCTACCGCACGCTGCGCCAGGCCGGTCTGGTGGAACGGGTCACCGGTCCGGACGGGCAGCCCACTGTGCGCCTGGTCGGTGAGGTGCCGGACGAGTTCGCCCTGAACGCCCCGCTCTCGCCGTTCGCGCTGGCCGCCCTGGAGCTGCTCGATGCGGACGACCCGGACTTCGCGCTGGACGTGGTCTCGGTGATCGAGTCCACCCTGGAGGACCCGCGCCCGCTGCTGGTCGCCCAGGAGAAGGCCGCCAAGGGCGAGGCGATCGCAGCGATGAAGGCCGAGGGGTGGGACTACACCGAGCGGATGAACGCCCTGGACGAGATCAGCTACCCCCAGCCGCTGGCCGAGCTGCTCACCGCGGCGCTGGCCGAGTTCCGCACGACCAACCCGTGGGTGGACGACTACGAGCTGAAGCCGAAGTCGGTGGTGCGGGAGATGGCGGAGCATGCGATGACGTTCTCCGAGCTGATCTCCAAGTACTCGATCGCCCGCAGCGAGGGGGTGGTGCTGCGCTACCTCACCGATGCCTACAAGGCGCTGCGGCAGGTGGTGCCCGAGCGGATGCGCACCGAGGAGCTGACCGAGCTGATCGAGTGGCTCGGCGCGCTGGTGCGGCAGATCGACTCCTCGCTGCTCGCCGAGTGGGAGGCTCTCCAGGCCGGCGACGGCGCAGCCACCGTGCTCACGCCGGCTCCCCTGGGTCTGGACTCACCTGGAGCAGTCGGCGAGACCGAGGAGGAGGCCCGGTTCGGTCCCGGTCCAGATGCACCGCTGAGCGCGAACCCGCGGCTGCTGCGCCGCCTGGTGCGGAACGCCCTGTTCCAACGGGTGGAGCTGCTCGCCCGGGAGGACTACGCCCGGCTCGGGGAGCTGGACGGCGCTGCCGGGTGGGATGGAGACCGGTGGGCGCAGGCGATGGCCGGGTACTGGGACGAGTACGACGACCTGGGCATCGGGCCGCAGGCACGCTCGTCGGCGCTGGTGCAGATCGACACGCGGCCGGCCGCGGAGCGCACCGACGCACCGCACGCAGAGGACGGCACCGGTGCGGAGTCGGATGGGGCTCGTACGGGGCCGGGCTGGCACGTGACGCAGGTCTTCGACGACCCGGCCGGTGACCGGGACTGGCGGCTGACCGCCCGGGTGGACCTGGCCGCCACGGACGAGGCCGGCCAGGTGGTGCTCGCTGACCTGCACCTGGGCCCCGCGTGACCCACCCCGCCCCCATCCACCTCCCGCACCTCACCCACCCACCTCACCCACCTCACCCACCCACCTCACGCACCTCACCGACCCATCCCGCTGAAACGATGCAGGCGATACTTGCTGCGTGAGGTAGTGCTCCGCGGTATCGCCCCCACGTCAGTACTGCCGCTCTGGTGGCTCCCTGGCTGCCGATCTGGCCGGTCTCGGGCTCAACCTGCACACGACGAATGGTGACTCCTCCCCTGCCCCGGCGAGCCCCGCCGTCACCCTGGTTGCCTACGATGGGCGCGTGGACGAGCAAGAGGCGGGCTGGTACCCGGACCCTGCGGGTGAGAACCAGCGGCGGTACTGGGACGGAGACTCCTGGACCGAGTACTACGCGCCCGCGCTGCCGGACGAGGAGGAGGAGCACGGACCCTCCACCGCACGGGAGGACTACCCGTACCTCGCCGAGCTGAGCCGTCGACCGGACGTGATGGTCGCGCCTGGGACCCCAGGGGACGGGTGGCTGGGCAACCAGCCGTGGGGCCCGGCGGCGCAACCGCGGGAGGACGACGGCACGAAGGTGTTCGGGGCCGGTGTGCGCGGCACCCCCGGCGGTACGGCAGCCGTGGCCTCGCTGGTGGTGCTCGCCGTGATGGTGGTCGCCGGCCTGGGCTGGTGGCTGGTCCGCCCATCGGGCGGCGGCGAGGATCCCGACCCCACGCTGCCGCCGAGCGCCTCACCGGGTTCGGGAACGGTGGTGACCGGGACGTTCGCCGCGGACGGCGAGACCACGGAGACCGTCGATGCAGGCGGGCGGTACGAGGGTGACCTCAGCCTGGACGCCCCGTCCACGCTGGCGATCGACGTGCGCGGCGACGGTGGCGCCGTGGACCTGACCCTGACGGTGCTGGACGACGCCGGCGACAGCGTCTACACCGACGACGACCGGGGCCGCGAGCTGTCCGAAGCACTCGGCGGCACCTCCCTCGACCCGTTCGCCGTACCGACTCTGCCCGCGGGCGACTACACCGTGGTGATCGAGGAGGCCAGTGGCGCCACGACCTCGTTCACCGCCGCGTCCGCGCCGGTCCGGAACGAGGTGACCCTCGGTGCGCAGGCCAACGCCGACGTATCCGCCCAGGAGCCGTGGATCGGCGTGGTGGACATCGAGGAGCAGGGCAAGTACACCGTGGACGTACGCGATACGACCAGCAACGACCCGGTGCTGGTCACCATCGACTCCGACGGCCGCCAGCACATCAACGACGACCGCGACTATGCCGGCGACGACTACGACCCGCTGCTGTCCGCGCAGACTCCCACCGGCCCGTTGGTGCTGATCATCACCGAGTGGAGCGGGACCGCGACGACGGTCACCCTCACCGTGTCCGGTCCGCAGTGATGGTGAGAGCCTCGGCGACTCCGGCCACCCTCGCGCTGACCGCCGCCGGGGTACCGTTCCAGGTGCACACCTACACCCACGACCCGCGCAGCGAGCTCCCGTTCGGGCTGGAGGCCGCGGAGGCGCTGGGCGTGGACCCGGCGGTGGTGCTGAAGACCCTGGTGGTGCAGGTCGCGGGGCTCGCTCGGCACAGTGGGCTGGCCGTGGCGCTGGTGCCGGTGGCCGAGACCCTGGACCTGAAGGCCGCGGCCCAGGCGTTCGGGCAGAAGAAGGCGACGCTCGCCCCACCGGCCGATGCGCAGCGGTCCAGCGGGTACGTGACCGGAGGTATCTCCCCGGTCGGTCAGCGCACCGCGTTGCCTACTGTGATCGACGCCAGCGCAGCAGGACTGGACCGGGTGTATGTCTCCGGCGGACGCCGTGGGCTGGACGTGTCCCTGGCGCCGCGGGACCTGGCCGTGCTCACCGGCGCGACGTTCGCCCCGGTCGCTGCCCGGCGCTGAGAGCAGGGCCAGGCAGACCGCGCGCGGCCACCTGTCGGGTGCCCCGCCGCCGACCCCGCAGGGCACCCGGGGGTCTCAGGTGGCGTCCTGGAAGAGTCGGGGCAAGAAGTCGATCAGGTTGCGCTGCCAGACGTCCCAGCAGTGCGGACCCTCAGTCACTCCGTCGAACTCGTACTCGACACCGAGGCCGTCCAACGTGTCCATCAGCTCGTAGACCATGGGGTTGGTGAAGTCGGTGATACCACCGGTGTACAGGCGGATCAGGTCCGTCTGCGCGTTGACCTTCTCGGCATCGACACCGGCTGGCACCCCGAACAGGAACCCCGCAAACACGCCGAACGAGCTGAACTCACCAGGATTCGTCAGGGCCAGGCTCATCGTCCTCATCCCGCCGAGGGAGAGTCCGACCATGGCGCGCCGCTCGGGATCGTCGCTGATGTGATAGCTCTGCCCGACCGATGGGACCACGTGGTCGAGCACCTCGGTCGGATAGTCGTCCACGTTGCCGTTCGGCATGACGACCACCATCGGTTCCAGCGCACCGTGACGGGTGAGGTTGTCGAGGATCTGCCGGGCCCGGCCGACCTCCACCCAGTCCGTCCAGCTCTGACCACCACCATGGTTGAGCACCAGCAGCGGGTACGCCTCGGGGCGATCGGGGTCGTAGTGCGGCGGGGACCAGACATAGGCCTGCCGGTCCTCCCCGGCGACGTCGCTGTGATAGCTGAGCACGTCCAGCGAACCGGCCTCGGCAGGTGGCACATCGGCGAGCAGCCGCGACTCCTCACCCTCGACGAAGAACGTGCTCCAGGTGGGCTCTGAGGTCACCGTCGTGGGGTTCGACGTGTCCTTGTAGGCGGATTCGTCGACCTTGAACTGGTAGTAGTACGACCACGGCTCCAGCGGTCCGACCGTCACCCGCCACCGGTCACTGACCAACGTCATCTCCACCTCGGGCCAGCTGCCTCCTGGTCCCCAGTTCGCCCAGACCCGCACCTCTTCGGCGTGCGCGAGCTCGTCGGAGGTCTCGAAGGTGACGAAACCGTCGTCAGTGATCCACGGTGTCGTGGTGGCCCCGGGCGCCGGAGGGTCGAACGGTTCCTCGAGCGCTGTGTGTCCCTGGCTGAAGCCTGGATCGCCGGTCTGCTGGCCGTGGAACAGCCTCGGGGCGAAGTCGATCAGGTTCTCCTGCCACGCGTTCCAGTTGTGCCCAGCATCCGGGTTGACGCCGTCGAACTGGTACTGCAGGCCGCGGGCATCGAACTGTGCCATGGCCTCGTACACATCGTTATAGGCGGCGTCGGTCTTGTTTCCCACGTAGAGACGCAGCAGCCGGGTGTGGTTGTTGAGCTGGCGCACCGGGACCTCGCTGAGGTCGAACGTGCCGGACCCGAACGTCCCGAGGTAGGAGAACTCCCGCGGGTGTGCTGCCAGCACGTCGAAGACCTGGCTGCCACCACTGCCGATACCCGCCAGCGCCTGGTCCTTCTTCGCTCGGGACACGTTGAACGACTCTCGGACGGCAGGCACCAGGTTCTCCACCAGCTCGGTGGTGAAGTCGGCGACGTCCCCATCGCCCATGACGACGACCATGTCTGCCAGCTCCCCGGACAGGGCGAGGTTGTCCAGGATCTGCCCGGCCCGTCCGACCTCGGTCCAGCTGCCCGGTCCGTGGTCTTCGCCGTGCTGCAGGTACAGCACCGGGTAAGGCTTGCCGCGCTCCCGATACTCCGGTGGCGTCCACACGAACGCTGTCCTCTGCTCGTCCGCGACGTCGCTGTGGTACGTGAGCGTCTCGATGGCCCCCGCCTCCTCAGGTGCATCTGCCAGCAGTGCGACGGACTCTCCGGGGATGAAGAACGTGCTCCAGGTGGGCTGCGCCGCAACCGAGCTCGGGTTCGTCGGATCCTTGAAGTCCTTGGAGTTGTCACCGGTGAGCTGATACCAGTACAGCCCTGGCTCCATCGGCCCGAACGTGGTCGACCACGTGCCGTCCTCCAGGCCGGTGCCGTACTCGACCCAGCTTCCCGAGGGGCCGAAGCTGCCCTCGACCACCAGCCGTTCCACCGGCCCGATCGCGTCTTCCACAGCCGCGTTGGGGATCGTCAGACGTACGTACCCGTCATCCAGCAGCGTGAGCCAGGGGTCTTCGCCGGTCGCTGCCGGCACATCAGTGGCGCCCGGGCCATCGTCGGCTGCCGCCCCTGCCGCGGCCGGTTGTGCCAGCAGGAGGCTGGCCGCCACCGCCGCAGTCGCCAGGCCCGGGGTCATCGGCCGCCGCCTGCGGGATCGCCGCGGTGGTCGTGAGCTCGCGACGGAATTCATCGATCTCTCTCCTCTGACCGGCGTCCCGCGGGAGCGGAACGCGTGAACGTGACCATCTCAACGCCCTGCGGTGCAGCGCCTGGTCCGCGGGCTGTTCCGGCCCGGCCCTACGAGTCGAGGCCGGGTGACCGGTCGGTGCGTTCGGCGGCTCGGTGCGGGAACCGGGCCAGAGCCGCCGAACGTCCCCGGTGATCGAGCTACTGACCGAGCTCGTTCCGCAGATCGCTCTGTGCCTGCTCCAGCGCCTGCTCGGCGGGCACCCCGTTCTCGAAGATCTCGTTCAGGGTCACCGTGGTGAAGGTGTTGTCGATCGACGGCCAGTCCGGGTTGGTGAACCCCTCGAAGTGCCCGATCTCCCCCTGGTACTGGTTCAGCACGTCGAAGAGGTTCGTCTGGAAGTACTGGTTGAACTGGTTGTCCTCCGCGTGCGTGACCGCCTCGTCCTGCCACACGTCCATGTTCACCGGGTCGAAGCCGAGAAGCTCCCATACCGCGACGTTCGCTTCCGGTGACAGCTTGGCGAACGCGAGCCAGTCAGCGGCAAGCTCACGGTCGGGCGATGCCGCCGGGACCGCGGTACCGGTGCCACCGCCACCGATCGTCGCAACTTCCGCTCCCTCGACCACCGGTGCCGGTGCGATCGCGACGTCGCCCTCCAGGTCGGGCATGTAGTCGACGAACCTGGAGGTGTACCAGGCGGGGTACACCACCGCAGCATAGTCACCGTTGTTGATGGCGCCGTAGGCCTCCTCGGTGTCCGGGCTCCCGCCGGGGATCGTGGAGATGGCACCAGCCTCCTGCATGCCCTGCAAGAGCTCGAGCGTCTCTACCGCCTCCGGGTTGTTCACCGCAACCGTCCCGTCGTCCGCGAACAGGTTGCCACCCAGCTGGCTGATGATGAGCGGCTCGAGGAAGTTGGTCCCGGTGCTGGCGACACCGAAGGCCGAGCCGGTCTCGTCGTGATAGGTAGCACCGGCTTCCTGGAAGTCCTGCCAGGTCTCGATCGTGGTGTAGTCCACACCTGCTTCCTCGAGCAGCGTCGTGTTGTAGAACGCGACGAAGGCGCCGACATGGGTCGGGTACCCGTAGATCACACCGTCTCGGCTGTACAGGTCGAGGCGGGCCTGGACGATGTCGTCGATGTACGGTTCGGCTGCCTCGCCCAGGTCCGCCAGCGGGGGGTTCTCCCCCAGCACGAAGCTGGAGAACTTGTTCACCTCGATGTCCACGACATCGGGCAGGCCGGTCCCCGAGTTCACGGCAAGCTGCAACTTGTTGTGCATGTCGTCGTAGGGATAGACCGTGACCTGAAGATCGATGGTGCGGTCAGGATTCTCCTCGTTCCACGCCTCGGCCATCTGCTCGTAGTAGGTGGCGTGCAGCTCGGCAAACACCCACATGTCGAGGGTGACGCTGCCGTCGGCGTTCGTACCGCCGCCCTCGTCGCTGCCGCCGCTGCACCCGGCCAGCAGCGCGAGGCTGAGCCCTGCCGCGGCAGCTGTCGCGGCTCGTCGTGTTCTAGACATCGTAGTCTCCGTTCTGTTGCGGTCGTCATCAACCTTTGAGCGCCCCGGCGGTCATGCCGGCGACGAAGAAGCGTTGGAACAGCAGGAAGAGCACCAATATCGGAATGAGGGAGAAGAACGCCCCGATGATGAGCAGCTCATAGTTGTTCGCATAAGGAGTCAGCAGTGTGTTGAGCCCGATCGGAAGCGTGAACTTCTCAGCGGAACGCAGCACCAGGAGCGGCCAGAGGAAGTTGTTCCAGATGATCATCCCGTTGAGGATGGCCATGGCCGCGACCGCTGGCTTGGAGATCGGCAGCACAAGCTTGAAGAAGATGCCGAACTCGGTCACGCCATCGACCCGGCCTGCCTCCAGGAGCTCCTTCGGAACTCCCAAGAAGTACTGCCGGAAGAAGAAGATGGTGACCGCCGCCGCCAGGAAAGGCAGGACGACCACGATGTAGGTGTCAGCCAGACCGAGGTCGTTGACCATCACATACATCGGCAACATCATCATCTCGAACGGCACCGTCATTAGCAGCAGCACGGCGATGAAGCCGACGTTCCGTCCCTTGAAGTCGTACATCGCGAAGCCGTAGGCGACGAACGAACTGACCAGCAAGGTGCCTGCGACCTGGGCCGCAGTCAGCAGGAATGAGTTCAGGAACCAGCGGAAGTACAGTCCGGAGTCGGTGAACAGCATCACGTAGTTGTCGAACGACAGTGCTGCGAGGTCGACATCGAACGAGATCCCGTTGCGTATCACGTCGTTGCCGTCCTGGAACGTCCCGACGAAGATGGATGCCAGCGGCACCAGCACGATTATCGCGATCAGCACCAGGAACGTGGTGTGCACGCCGACGAACAGTCCGCGCGGCAGCGGATACTTCTCCCGCGGGCGACTCATCGGCTCTCCTCCTTCTTGAACGTGCCGGTAAGGGTCAGGTGGGTGATGTTGATCGTCATGATGAGCACGAGAAGAACCACACCCACTGCCGAGGCGAAGCCCAGGTCGTTCTCCTGGATCCCCTTGCGGTACAGGTAGCCCACGAGCGTGAGGCCCTGGTTGTTCGGAGAGTTGTTGCCGGCGTAGAGCATGAAGCTCTCGAGGAACATCGCCAACCCGCCGTACACACTGATCGTGGTGACGTACACCAGGGTGGGTTTCAGGTTCGGCACAGTGATCCGGAAGAATTGCTGGATCTTGCTTGCGCCGTCGATCGAGGCCGCTTCGTAGTAGTCCTCGGGGATCGCCTGCATGCCAGCGATGAAATACATGACGTTGACACCGGTGTAGCGCCACATCGCCAGCGCCAGGAGCGCGACGAGGCCGGGGATGTCCTGACGCAGCCACCGGACCGGTCCATGTCCGAAGAAGCCGATGACCTGGTTCATGAGCCCTGAGCCCGTCTCTGCGAACATCAGCCGGAAGATGATTCCAGCCACGACGACAGAAGTGAGGGCAGGCACGAACAACGATGCCTTCACGAAGTTCTTGATCCGTGGGCTGCCGATCCTGGTGTTGATGATGGCCGCCAGGAACATCGGGACCGGGATCAGCAGCATCAGGGTGAGCACCATGTAGCGGATGCTGTTGAACAGCGACTTCCAGAACACCCGGTCTCGCACCAGTCTCTGGTAGTTGTCCGCACCGATGAACGTGGCATCACCGTAGAGCACCTCCTGGGCGCTCATGATGATCGAGCGGCCCAGCGGCAACATCCAGAAACCAAGCAGCGTGATGACGAAGGGGGCGATGAAGAAGTACGGCGCGAGGCGCTGGGAGTAGAGCATCTTCTTCATGTCGTTGCCTCTTCTTCGGCCTGCGGATCGTGGGTAGCGGCTCCTGTCGCGGCGGCCACGGCGGCATCGATGCGCCGCTGGACGCCCGCTTCGGTCCGGCGGCGGTGCCTGCGGAACAGCACTAGTGCGATCACCGCGACGACCAACGCGCCCAGCTGCGGCCAGGGAACGGTCCAGAGGCTGATGGCCGTGGTAGTCGGTGCAAGAGCCCCGGCAGCCTCGTCCGCACCGACGGCTACCGGAGTCACCCTGATCTGCCCACCGCTCCAGAAGAGGCCCCAGAGCGGCAGACCCGCCTCCACACGCACAGCTTCGCCAGGCAGGATCTCCCTGCGGAGGTCGTCGTCCTGCACCGGCAGCGCGCCCAGCGGCCCGGCCAGCTCGATGTCGGAGGCGGCTCCGGCCCGAAGGTTCCCGGCGTTTCGCAGCAGATAGTGCACCTGGAGCGACCCGCTGGTGAACGGGTTCCAGCCGGACGACCAGTCCAGCTGGACGTCCTCAGGGACCACCAGGGCCTCAACCTCTCCGCTCACCCGCAGGTGCAGGCGCACGCCCACCCGTGAGGTCAGCTGCACAGTGGTGCTCTCCTGCGGTACCAGCTCGGCGACGAGGCCCGCCGGGTGGTCTCCCGGGACGGCGTCCTCGGGCACTGCGATCGTGAATGGGACGACGGCCGAGGACTCGGGCTCGAGCTCGAGCTCGACCCCTCCTGTGGGTCCTGTCTGCAGCCTGCCCACACGTGGCGTGTCCGCGAACGAGACCCACAGGCCGCTGTCAGTGGACTCCTGCCCTGGGGGCAGAACATGGCTCTTCCGGAATTAGAGTGCGTTGATGCGGGCGGCGAGTTGGCCGGAGTGCAGGAGGCAGCGCAGGACGTAGTGGGTGAAGTTCCGGAAGCCGAGGGCGATCCCGCGTAGGTGCTCGAGTCGACCATTGATGGCCTCGACAGGGCCGTTCGAGGTGCCGCCGTGGTCGAAGAACGCCAGGATCTGGTCGCGTTTGCGCCATAGGGTGCGTCCGAGCTGGGCGAGTTCCTCCAGCCCATCGGGCAGCCTCTTGCGGAGCTTGTCGATCAGCGCGGTCATGAGCTTCTTGCCGATGCGCCGATCCGGGTGGGAGTAGGCGGTGATGATGTCCTGGTAGGCCAGGTAGGTCACTTCCAGGGCGATGTGCTCTTCGCGTTGGTTGAACAACCGCTCCAGGCGGTCGATGCCGCGCTGGTTCAGTAGGGACCGGCGGGTCAGCAGGGTGCGCCGGCCACGGTAGAGCAGATCGTCTTTGCGGCCCCGGTGTCCCAGGATCTGCTGCTGCAACCTCTGTCGGCAGCCGGTGACCTTCTGGCCGGCTAGCTGGACCGTGTGGAACGGATCCATGACGGGGGTGGCCTCTGGCAGTGAGGCCTTGGTGGCGCTGTGGTAGCCGGTGAAGCCGTCCATGGTCACCACCTGCACCTGGTCCCTGAAGGCGGCGCTGCGTTCGTCCAGCCACTGCGTGAGCACCTTGGCTGACCGGCCCGCGCGCACATCCAGCAGTCGGGCCGGTCCGGAGCCCTCGATGGCTGGCGTGAGGTCGACCAGGATGGTGGCGAAGTTCTCCTCGCCCTGCCCGCGCACGTGCTTCCAGTAGTGTTCGTCCACCCCGAGGATGCGCACTCGGTCCAGATGGGAGGGGTCGTCGTAGATCAGGGAGCGTGCGCTGTCCACGGCCAGGTCATTGACCAGGTCCCAGCCCAGCCCCAGCGCGGCGGCAACGGCCCGCACGCTCATCTTGTCGATCGCCAACCGGGCCAAGATCCACTTACGGCACCGGCGAGTTGTCTTCGCGCCCGGTTCGGCCGCCTCCAGCTGGGCCTGGAACACCTTACGGAGACACTCGGCCCCTTCGCAGACGAACCGTGGCACCCGCACCCGCAGCCTCGTGGGATGACCGGCCACGGGAATGTCAGTCAGCTCCCGGATGATGTGGTCGCGCAGGCGCCCCTCGGCGCCACACCCCGGGCAGAACCCGAGTACCTGGACCGGCCTGGCCTCGATGACGGTCACATCACCGGCCCCGATCTGCGCGCCGGTGATCGACAACCCGAGCTCGATCGTGCGGCAGATGACATCAGCAACACGGCAGCCAGCAGGGCGGCAGCAGGTAGATTCCACAGGTAGGGCCTTGGGTGTGAGAGGAATGGTTGAGGAACCCCCATCTTCACCCAAGGCCCGCTCACCACACCGCCACCAGCGCCGTCACCGACGACCCTCTACGCACTCCGAAACCGGAAGAGCCCAGAACATCGAAGGCTCCGCTGTCCCCTACCACACCGTCACTGGCGTAGATCCGGAAGGTTGCCGGCTCCGCCCCGAAGTTCCGCACCTCGACGGCGTCGGTCACCCTGCTGCCGGGGTCGATCTCGTGACGGACCGATATCCGGTCACCTGCTTCCTCGTCCTGTGCTGGGCGCAACGTCCAGGTGGTACGACCGGAGTCCTCCGGCTCGGAATCTCCCCACGCGGTCGACGCGGGCCCGCCCGCGAGACACAGAACAGTCAGCAGCATCGTGGCGCCCCATCTCTTCAGCGATCTCATCCGGCGTCCTTCGTTGTCCTCTCGTGGCACCGGTGGCTTGTGGTGCGGCCCTGCACCGCCGCACCACAAGCCCGGAACAGGTCAGTCGACCGGGAACAGCGAGACGGTCACCGCACCCGTGTACGAGCCCGGCTCGGTGTCGACCGGCACCTCCAGCTGGACCTGGGAGGAGACCGACGTCGAGCCGGTCCGGCCCGCATGGGTGGCCTCGGCCAGACGTTGTGGCGCTGCCAGGCCGCCACCTCCGGACAGGACGCTGTGCACATCAGGGCCTGCCGTCACCCCGTCGCGTTCACTGACGAGACTCGGGGTCCAGCCAAGGTGGTCGGCTCCGATCGAGCCCTGTTCCCCGACCAGGTCCGATGCGCGGCCTGCTAGCGCCCACCCGGTTCCGGAAGCCTGCTCCTCGGTGCGTGAGTCTGTGACCGTGACGGTCGGCAACGTGCCGCTCATCACGAGGCGATCACCAGCGTTGGTCGCCTCACCGAGGGTGACGGTGTCGTCGTCAGCGATGCTGAGGGACAGGTAGCCGTCCGCCACCTCCGGCACCGTAGCTTCGATCTCGATGCCATCTGAATCATCGGCCGTGGACGTGCGGAACAGGCGTGGCGCGAAGTCCGTCAGGTCATGCTGCCAGGTGTCCCAGCCATGCGGACCCTCGAACCAGCCATCGAACTCGTACTCCACCCCGGCGCGGTCGAAGACCTCCATCGCATTCACGACCCCGCCGTAAGTGAAGTCCGTGATGTTGCCGTTGTACAGCCGCAGCAGCGTGGTGCCGTCGTTGATGGCATCGACATCGAGATCCGACCCGTCACCGGAATATCCGGCGGAGAAGACTCCAACGTAGCCGAACTCACCAGGTCGCTCAGTGAGGATGCGCATCGTCTGCCCGCCACCCATGGACAGCCCGGCAAGTGCACGCCGTTGCGGCTCGGCACTCACGTTCAGCTGCTCCTCAGCAGCGGGGGCAATATTGTCCAGCAGCTCGGTGGTGAAGTCGTCCACGTTCCCGTTGCCCATCACCACCACCATGGGCTCAAGGTTCCCGTCGATGAAGTGGTGGTCCAGGATGTTCTTCGCCTGCCCCATCTCCAGCCAGTCCGTGTAGTTCTGGCCCCCTCCGTGCTGCAGGTAGAACACGGGGTACGGCTCGGACCGCGCCTCGTCATAGCCGGGTGGTGTCCACACCAGGGCGGTGCGGTCCTGACCCACGATGCTGGGGTAGCTCATCTCCTGAACCGTGCCACCTTCGCCCTCAGGCACAGGTGAGACCAGCCTGGCTCTCTCCCCCGGGACGAGGAACTGGCTCCATGTAGGTTCGCTCGTCACGCTGGTCGGGTTGCTGGTGTCCTTCGTCGATTCCATGTCGATGATGAACCGGTAGTGGTACCAGCCCGGCTCCAGCGGCCCCACTGTGCCCTGCCAGCGGTCCCCGACCGACGTGAGCTCGACCCGGGTCCACAGGTGGCTCGGGCCCCAGTTCGCCCACACGGTCACGTGCTCAGCGTCGGCGAAGTCCGTAGTGGTCTCGAAGGTGACGAAGCCGCCCTCGCTCACCCACGGGGTAGGCGTGGTTCCCGACTCCGGGGTCTCGAACGGTTCGTCGATAGCGGTGTGTCCCGGGCTCATCCCGGTGAAGGGCGGTTCCTGGAACAGCCGCTGGGCAAAGTCGCTCAGGTTCTCCTGCCACGCGTTCCAGTTGTGCCCGGCGTCAGGGTTGGCGCCGTCGAACTCATACTCGACCCCAGCCTCGTCCAACGCATTCATCGCGTGGTAGATGTTGCGCCCCGGGTTCTGTGCAGGCTCTGATTCCAGGAGGATGAGGAGTCATGGCAAGACAGCGGAAGTACAGCGAGGAGTTGCGGGAGCGGGCCACGCGGATGGCGTTGGAGGCGATCGCGGCCGAGGGTAAGCGCATGGTGGTGATCCGGCGGATCGCGGGCCAGTTGGACATCCACCCCGAGGCCCTGCGCAGCTGGGTCAAGCGTGCGGAGGTCGATGGCGGGCATCGTCCCGGGGTGCCCTCCGAGGTCGATGAGCGAATCGCGCAATTAGAACGAGAAAATCGCGAACTGCGAAGGGCGAATGAAATACTTCGCACGTCAGCGGCTTTTTTCGCCGCAGCGGAGCTCGACCGCAAGACCAAATAGCCGATAAAGACACGTCCAAGCGTGAGGTGCCACTCCCAGTGGTTATCGAATATATCGATACTCACCGCGGGCGTGTTATTGAAGGTAAGAAGCTCGGGGTCGAGCCGATTTGTCGGGTCCTGAATGAGGCCGGTGTGCAGATCGCTCCGAGAACATATTACGCCGCCAAGAAACGCCTACCGTCGGCGCGCGCCATTCGCGATGAGGAACTGAAGGAGGAAATCAGTCGCGTGTATTTGCAGAATTACGGCGTTTACGGTGTGCGCAAGGTCCATGCCCAGCTGCGTCGCGAGGGCATCGAGGTGGCCCGGTGCACGGTGGAGCGGTTGATGCGCCAGCTGGGCCTGCAGGGTCTGCGGCGCGGTAAGCGCCCCAGGACGACGATCAGCGACGGTCAGGGGCCCGGGGTGGGCGATCTGGTGGCCCGCTCCTTCCGCGCCCAGGCGCCCAACTTCCTGTGGGTTGCTGACATCACTTATATCCGCACGTTCTCCGGCTGGGTATATGCCGCGTTCGTGCTCGACGTGTTTTCCCGCAGAATTGTCGGCTGGCAAGTATCCACCTCACTGCATACCAATCTCGCGCTCGACGCCCTCGAAATGGGAATCTGGTCCAGAAAGCGCGCCAGTCAAGACGTCACCGGACTTGTTCACCACTCCGACCGCGGAGTTCAATACCGTGCCGTGCGCTATACCGAAAGGCTCGCCGAAGCCGAGGCAGTCGCTTCGGTGGGATCGAGGGGCGATTCCTACGATAATGCAATGGCCGAAGCGTTCAACTCGTTGTTCAAAGGCGAGCTGATCCACAATCCGCTCAAACGCGGACGCGGTTGGCAGTCGATCAACGACGTAGAGATCGCCGTGGCAGAGTACATCGATTGGTATAACCACCGCCGCGTCCACGGCGAGCTGGGCCAGCGCTCCCCAGCCGAGGCCGAGGAGGTGTACTGGACCACGCGCTACGATCAACCCGCCGAGCTCACCCGGGCGCGGTGACAGACAACGAAGCCTGCATCAGACCCGGGGCGCAACAAGACGTCGTTGTACGCGATGTCGGTGGGATTGCCGACATAGAGCCGGAACAGGTCGGTACCCGCGTTGATGGCGTCTACAGGGAGCGTGTCGAGTCCGTTGAACCTCCCGGCTCCGAACGTACCGACATAGGCGAACTCTCCTGGGTCGCTGGCCAGCACGTCGAACGTCTGGCCCC
Source organism: Ruania albidiflava DSM 18029 (assembly GCF_000421225.1). GTDB lineage: Bacteria > Actinomycetota > Actinomycetes > Actinomycetales > Beutenbergiaceae > Ruania > Ruania albidiflava. The sequence continues at coordinate 89,942 of NZ_ATWL01000011.1, forward strand.
CGCCCATGGAAAGTCCGGCCAGCGCACGTTGAGCGGGATCGTCGCTAATGTTGAGCTCCCGTTCCGCGGTCCGAGCGATGTTGCGGAACAGCTCGTCGGCAAAGTTCGAGACGTTGCCGTTGCCCATGACCACGGCCATCGGCTGGATCTTCCCGGCGGCGTAGAGGTTGTCGAAGATCTGCGCAGCGCGGCCTACCTCGACCCAGTCCCGGTAGCTCTGCGCACCACCGTGCTGCAGGTAGAGCACCGGGTAGGCCTCGGCCCGATCAGCATCGTAGTCCGGCGGGGTCCAGGCCAGGGCGGTACGCTCCTCGCCAGCCACTGAGCTCTGATAGGTGAGCTCGGTCAGGGTGCCCTGCTCCGCCTCGGGGGCATCCGCCAGGAGAGCGGCACTCTCGCCCTCGACGAAGAGCGTGCTCCATTCCGGTTCAGAGGCGACGCTCGTCGGGTTGGTCGGGTCTTTGACAGTCAGATGGTCATCGGCCGTGATCTGGTAGTAGTACAGGCCTGGTTCCAGCGGCCCGAGGACGCCGGTCGCCATGTCGCCATCGATCGAGAGGCCGAACTCCGCCCAGTTGGCGGACGGTCCGAAGTTGCCCTCGGCCACGACCTGGCTGATGTCGGCACCGACGGCGTCCTCGACCTCGTCGACTGGCACGTTGAACGTGGCAAAACCTTCGTCGTCGATGATCACCCAGTCGTCAGCGGCGCTGGCCGATGTGGACACGACCATCACGCTCCCGACAGCGACCAGTGCACCGACGCCCGCTGCAGCCACAGGTCTGGACCAATGCGGCCGACGTCGTCTTCTGAGTGGGACATGTGTCATCTCGCTCTCCTCTTCGGTGAGGCCTCTCCCCCGTCCAGTCGCTAGGCCTGGGGACGGTGAACCACCCGATCTGCACATTCATTATGGGCAGTCCTACTACGTTGTATGATTCTGACCTGCACATTTACCACGTAGTAACGACAGGAGTAATAGTTGCGCGGCGCGTCAAACTTGTCAAGACCCAGCGGTGCCCCGCGCCGGCCCCGGCCCGGCAAGCGGTGGTGACAACGCCACGGGACGGTAGAGTCCCCAGCAGCGATCGCGATGTGTCCGTCGACGCACCGGGCCGGTTCAGGTGGCCGGGCTGTGTATCACCAGGCATGGCCGTCTCGGCCGGAGCAGAGCGGGGAAGCTGAAAATGGGCGTGACCATGCGTGACGTGGCCTCATTGGCGGGGGTGTCGAGCAAGACGGTCTCCAACGTCGTCAACAACCATCCGCACGTGCACCCGGAGACCCGAGCACGAGTGCAACGAGCGATCGGAGAGCTCGGTTACCGGCCCAACTTCTCCGCCCGCGGTCTGCGCTCCGGACGGACGGGGGTCATCGGCCTGGCAGTGCCGGAGCTACGCCAGAACTACTTCGCCGAGCTTGCCGACGACGTCATCGCCGCCGCAGAGAACCACGGGCTCGGCGTGATCGTGGACCAGCTCGGCGGTACCCGTCAGCACGAGGTGGACGTGCTGACCAACGGGCTTCGTCAAACCGACGGGTTGCTGTTCAGCCCCGAACGGTTGGGTACGGAGGACCTGCAGCTGCTGGACTACGTCGGTTTTCCCCTAGTGCTGCTCGGCGAGCGCATCTTCGGCGGCCCAACGGACCACGTCACCATGCACAACGTCTCCGCTGCACGCGCCGCGACCGAGCACCTGGTCGACCGGGGTCGGGACCGCATCGCGGTGGTCGGAGCACACCCGGACGGGCGAGAGAACCAGATCCGCCCGGCAGACCTGCGGATACGTGGTTACCGGCAGGCCTTGTTCGAAGCAGGCATCGAGCACGAGCCCCAGCTGGAGCGCCGGGTCGCCCCGTGGCACCCACAGAACGGCGCCGAGGCTACCCGTGAGCTGCTTGCCTCGGGGCTGCAGTTCGATGCGCTCTTCGCCCTCAACGACACCCTCGCGGTCGGTGCTCTGCGTGCTCTTGGCGAGGCAGGTGTCCGAGTGCCGGAGGACGTCGCGGTCATCGGCTTTGACAACATCGACACCGGCCGCTTCACCCTCCCCTCCCTGTCCAGCGTCGATCCCGGCCGGGGCGAGATAGCCAGGACGGCCGTCGAGATGCTCATCGAGCGCATCGAGGGCGGCCAAGGAGTCCGGCGTCCGGCGCGCTTGTACAAAGCGGACTTCCACATCGTCACCAGGGAGTCCACCGGTGATCTCAGCAGCGAGCTCGACACCTAGGACTGCACGCTGGCCGGCTCACCAAGCCACTCAGGAGGCGAAGGGCCGGTGCGTGTCGACGATCTGCCGGCCCAGCGGGGTGAGCGTGATCGGGATCAGCTTGAGGTTCGCCCACGCCAGCGGTAGCCCGATGATCGTGATGGCCAGCAGGAACGCGGTGACCACGTGCCCGATCGCCAGCCACCAGCCGGCGAACACGAACCAGACGATGTTGCCGAGCGCCGACCCGAGGCCGGCGTCGGCGCGGCGGGTGATCTCTCGGCCGAACGGCCAGAGCACGTACCCGGCGATCCGGAACGAGGCGATGCCCCACGGGATGGTGACGATCAGGATGCAGCAGATCAGGCCCGCGATCGCGTAGGCGATCGCCAGCTCGAGCCCGGCCAGCAGGAGCCAGACCACGTTCAGTACCGTGCGCACCGGCCCAGTGTACGAGCCCGCTGCCCGGGGCTGCTCCTGCGTCGCTACTCTGGGCGGACATGGCTACCGAACGCGTACCGCTGCACCGCCACCCGCGCGCCGCCGAGCTGCACGAGGCTGGGGCCACCGGTTTCGTGCTGGTGCTCGCCGGGGGCGGGTACGCCCACCGGTCCGACCACGAGGGTCCCGGCGTGGTGGACTTCCTCGCCCGTCACGGCATCCCCGCGGGGAGTCTGGACTACCCGGTCGCCCCGGCGCGCCACCCGGATGCACTGGAGCAGGTGCTGCTGGCGTTGGCGGACCTGCGTGCCGGCGTGCACGGGGTGGTGACCGGGCCGCTCGCGGTCGTCGGGTTCTCCGCCGGCGGGCACCTGGCCGGGACTGCCGCCACCGCCACCGACGCCGAACGTGCCCTGGTGGCTGCCCGCGCGGGCCTGGACCCTGCATCGGTGCGCCGCCCGGACCTGCTCACCCTGGCCTACCCGGTGGCCTCGCTGGTGCACCGCACGCACATCGGCTCCCGGCTGAACCTGCTCGGCGAGGACGCCCCGGAGGAGCTGGCCGCCGGGCTGAGCCTGGAGCGGCGCGCCGATGCCGGAGTGCCGCCGCTGCTGTGCTGGCACACCGCCGACGACGAGGCGGTACCGGTGCAGAACTCGCTGCTGGCCGCCGCTGCGTGGCGGGACGCAGGTGCTGAGGTGGAGCTGCACGTCTACCCGACCGGCCGGCACGGTCTCGGTCTGGCTGCCGGCGAGCCCGAACCGGTCGCGTCCTGGTCGGCAACCTGGCTGGCCTGGTTGGCGCGCCACGGGGTCCACCCGGTCGGATAGTGGCACCTGGCCGGTCGGGCGGCACGCGGACGGTGCGGCGGCGTAGGTTGGTGCTATGCACGTGATCGAAGCAGCCCAGGCTGGTGGCCCAGACGTCCTGCAGTACCTCGAGCGGCCCGCACCGGACCCCGGCCCCGGTCAGGTGCTGGTGCGCACCGAGGCGATCGGGGTGAACTTCATCGACACCTACCACCGCAGCGGTGTCTACCCGATGGACTTCCCGCTGGTGCCGGGACAGGAGGGCGCCGGGGTGGTCACCGCCATCGGCGAGGGAGTCACCCAGGTGGCCGAGGGTGACCGGGTGGCCTGGGCGAGCAGCCTGACCGGCTCCTACGCCGAGCAGGTGCTGGTGGACGCCGCTGTGGCGCTACCGGTCCCGGACGCTCTGGACACCCCGACCGCCGCGGCCCTGGCCCTGCAGGGGATGACCGCCCAGATGCTCGTCGACGGTGTGGTCGCCCTGGAACCGGGCCAGACCGTGCTGGTCACCGCCGGTGCCGGCGGCGTGGGGCTGCTGCTCACCCAGCTCGCGGTGGCCGCCGGGGCGCGGGTGATCACCACTGTCTCCACGGCGGAGAAGGAGGAGCTCTCCCGCGGGGCCGGCGCCTGGGCGGTGATCCGGTACACCGAGCTGGACGACCTGACCACCGAGCTGCCAGCGCGGGTGCGTGAGCTCACCCACGGGGTGGGGGTGGATGTCGCATACGACGGCGTCGGGAAGGACACGTTCGATGCCTCCCTGGCCAGTGTGCGCACCCGGGGCATGCTGGTGCTCTTCGGCGGGGCGAGCGGTCAGGTGCCGCCGTTCGACCTGCAACGGCTGAACCGGGCCGGGTCGTTGTTCGTCACCCGGCCGACGCTCGCGCACTACATCGCCGATCCGGAGGAGCTGCGGTTCCGGGCCGGGTCGGTGTTCGCCGCCGCCCGCACCGGCGCCTTGGCCGTGCGCATCGGTGCCCGCTACCCGCTGGCGGACGCCGCCGAGGCGCACCGGGCGCTGGAGGGGCGGACCACCACCGGCAAGGTGCTGCTCATTCCCTGACCAACCTGCAGCTCACGAGGGTGCGGTTGTGGTCGCAGAATTGCCAGATCGCAACCACAACTGCACCCCCGCGGGCCGGAAGGGGTCAGCTGCGCAGCTCGGCGCCGAACCGCTGGGCTGCGAGCCTCACCACTGCTTCCCGTACCGCGGCGGTATCGGCAGCGGTCAGGGTCCGGTCCGGGGCGCGCATCCGCAGCGAGAACGCCAACGACTTGCGGCCCTCGCCGAGCGACTCCGAGGAGTAGGCGTCGAACAGCCGCACCTCCTCGGCCAGCTCCCCGCCAGCCTCCCGCACAGTGGCCAGCAGCTCGGCCGCGGGCACCTCGGCGGGCACCACCAGGGCGATGTCCTCCTTGGCCGCGGGGAACGTGGACACCGGTCGGTACTGCGTCGGCTCGGTCGGCGCCGCCGCCAGCAGCACGTCCAGGTCCACCTCGAAGGCTACCGTCCGGGCCGGCAGCCCGAGCGCCTGGGTGACCTTCGGCGCCAGCTCACCGGCATAACCGGCCACTGTGCCGTCGGCAACTGTCAGCCGGGCGCACCGGCCCGGGTGCCACGGTGCGCGGTCGGTCTCCGCCGCCACCTGCAGCGGCGCCCCGGCCCGCTGGGCGACCAGCTGGGCCAGCTCGATCGCGTCGGCGTAGTCGGCGGCGCGGGCCGTGCTGAGCACCCCGGGCGGGACCCGGTTGCCGGCCAGGATGCCGGCCACCAGAACCGGCTGGTCCGGGACCGCCTCGCGCACCTGCGCGAGGATCTCGTCGGCGGGCTGCACGCCCAGGGGAGGCAGCGGGGAGAGGTGGGCTCCGCCGTCGGGCCGGGTGACCGCACCGATCTCGTAGATGCCCAGGTCGGTCATCCCGCGGCCGATGTTCCGCACCGCCGCGTCCACCAGGGAGTCCAGCACGCTGGTGCGCATCGCCGGTTGGGCGTCCGACAGCGGGTTCGCCAGGTGCACGGTACGCCGGCGGTCGTCGCCCTCAGGCAGGCCGAGCTCGTCGTGCCGGGACGGGGCGATGAACGGGTAGGTGAGCACCTGCACCAGACCCGCCTCGGCCAGCGCCTGCGCCACCGCGCGGCGCCGACGCTGCGGCAGGGTCAGCCCTCGTCCACCCGGCGGGGCGGTCGGCAGCACCGAGGGCACCTGGTCGTACCCGCGCAGCCGCACCACCTCCTCCACCAGGTCCGCCGGCACCGTCAGGTCCGGGCGCCAGCTCGGCGGCACCACACGCAGGTGCGGGGCACGCAGCGCACGTCGGCCGCCCTCCGGGACCTCGACCTGGGTCACCGTGGCACCCAAGGAACGCAGCGTCTCGGCGACCTCCTCCGCGGTGTAGTCCACCCCGGCCAGCCGGCCCGGTAGGTCCGCGTCCAGCTCGATCGGGGCCGGGGGCTTCGTGCGGTCCAGGTCGGTGGCAGCCTCTTCCGCCACCCCGCCGGCGAGCTCGGTCAGCAGGTCCACGACCCGCTGCGCGGCGACTGGCGGCAGGGCAGGGTCCACACCGCGCTCGAACCGTTTGGCCGCCTCGCTGGGCAGCTTGTGCCGCCGGGCGGTGCGGGCCACGCTGACCGGGTCGAAGTGCGCGGCCTCCACCAGCACGGCGGTGGTCGAGGCGCTCACCTCGGTCTCGGCGCCGCCCATCACCCCGGCCAGGCCAAGGATCCGAGCAGCGGGGCCTCCGGCGGAGTCGGTGATCAGCAGGTCCTCGGCGTCCAGGGTGCGCCTGACGTCGTCGAGGGTGGTCAGCTGCTCACCGGTGCGGGCGCGGCGTACCACGATCGGAGTGGCCAGGGTGTCCAGGTCGTAGGCGTGGATCGGCTGGCCGAGGTCGAGCATCACGTAGTTGGTGATGTCCACCACCAAGGAGATCGGCCGCATCCCCGCCTGCCGCAGCCGGGTGGCCATCCATCCGGGGGTCTGCGCGGTCGGGTCGATGTCGCGCACGATCCGGGCCACGAACCGGTCGCAGCCACCCACCCCGTGGACCGGCCGCTCGTCGTGCACGGTGACCGCGAACGCGTCCACCATGAACTCCGGCACCTGGGTGCTCAGCGCCGGGTCGGTGAACGTGGCGCCGGTGGAGTGGGCGTACTCCCGGGCGATGCCGCGCATGGCGAAGCAGTAGCCGCGGTCCGGGGTGACGTTGATCTCCAGCACCTCCTCGCCCAGGCCGAGCAGCTCGATCGCGTCGGTGCCCGGAGCCGGCGGGTCGGAGAGCACGATGATGCCCTCGTGGTCCTCGCCGAGGCCGAGCTCGCGGGCGGAGCAGATCATCCCGTCGGAGATGTGCCCGTAGGTCTTCCGGGCGGAGATGGCGAAGTCGCCGGGCAGCACGGCACCGGGGAGCGCGACCACCACGGAGTCGCCGGCGGAGAAGTTGTCCGCCCCGCAGACGATCCCGCGCGGCGCGCCGCCCTCCGCCCCGTGCTCCGGACCGACGTCCACCTGGCACCAGTTGATCGTCTTGCCGTTCTTCTGCGGCTCACCCGCCACCTCCAGCACCCGGCCGACCACCAGCGGGCCGGTGACGCCGGCGCGGTGGATGGTCTCCTCCTCCAGGCCCACCCGCACCAGGTCGGCCGCGAGCTGGTCGGGAGTGGTGCCGGCCGGGACGTCGACGTGCTCGCGCAGCCAGGTGATCGGTACCAGCGGCATCAGCGCGCTCCTTCCATCGAGAAGCGGATATCCCCTTCGATGATGTCGTGCATGTCCTCGATCCCGTGCCGGAGCATCAGGGTGCGCTCGATGCCCATGCCGAACGCGAACCCGGAGTACTCCTCCGGGTCGATCCCGCAGGCACGGAGCACGTTCGGGTTGACCATGCCGCAGCCACCCCACTCGATCCAGCCCGGGCCGCCCTTCTTCGCGGGGAACCACAGGTCCATCTCCGCGCTGGGTTCGGTGAACGGGAAGAACGAGGGCCGCAGCCGGGTCTTGGCCTCCGGTCCGAACATGGTGCGGGCGAAGTGGTCCAGCACCCCGCGCAGGTGTGCCATGGTCAGCCCGCGGTCCACGGCCAGACCCTCCACCTGGTGGAACACCGGGGTGTGCGTGGCGTCCAGCTCGTCGGTCCGGAACACCTTGCCCGGGCAGGCGATGTAGACCGGCAGGTCTCGCTCCAGCAGGGCGCGGGCCTGCACCGGGGAGGTGTGCGTGCGCAGCACGAGGTGCTCGGGCGAGGCGGCCGGGCCGCCGGGCGCCACGAAGAACGTGTCCTGCATCTGCCGGGCGGGGTGGTCCGGGCCGAAGTTGAGGGCGTCGAAGTTGAACCACTCGTGCTCCACCTCGGGACCTTCGGCGATCTCCCAGCCCATCCCGGTGAAGAAGTCGGCAACCTCCTCCATGAGGGTGTCCAGCGGGTGCCGTGCCCCGGGTCGACGGCGGTCGGCCGGGATGGTCACGTCCACCGCCTCGGTCTGCAGCACCTGGGCGTCCCGCTCGGCCTCCAGCTCGGTCTGCCGGGCAGCGAGCGCCTGGTTCAGCCGACCCCTGGACTGGCCGACCAGCTTGCCGGCCGTGGCCTTCTGGCTGGGCTCCAGGGTGCCGATGGCCCGGTTGGCCAGCGCGAGGGGGCTCTTGTCGCCGGTGTGGGCGATGCGGGCTGCCTTCAGCTCGTCCAGGCTGCTGGCGGCGGCCACAGCCTGCAGACCGGCCTCCAGGGCAGCACCGACGGCGCCGGAATCGGTGGGCGAGGGGACGTCGGGCTGGTCAGGGTGATCGGGGTGATCAGAGGTGCTCATGCGAACCTTCCGGGCGAACGGTGGACCAGTGGGAGTCTAGGGTGCCCGCCCGGGGCGCAGTGAGATCGGCGGCGAACCATCGCCGCACACGCGCCGGCCCTCAGACGGGCCAGGTAAATCGCGTGGCGTGCATGGGCCCATCCTGCCACAGCCGCTCCGGGCACCGTTCCGGGTGCGCCCACACCACCTCCCGCACCCGGTCACCGCACCTGCACAGAATCGCCGCACCGATGGCGAGGGCCGGCTCAGGGTGCATGAGAGCCTTGGATCTGGTCGACCAGAGGAGCCTCTTCCCCCATGCTGCCTGCCATCGCGCGCGGTGTCGTCGCGCCTGCCGCCGAGTACGACGGGTTCATCGGTTGGGTGCTGTCGTTGATGACCACGATCGGTGAGGTCGGTGTGGGTCTGGCGGTGCTGATCGAGACGTTCTTCCCGCCGATCCCCTCCGAAGCGGTGCTGCCCGGTGCTGGGTTCCTCGCCTGGGACGGGCGGATGAACGTGTGGTGGGCGATCGTGGCCGCCACGCTCGGCAGCCTCGTCGGTGCTTGGATCTGGTACGGGCTCGGCGCGCTGCTCGGGCGGGAACGCACCAGGTGGATCTTCGTCAAGGTCCCGCTGCTGGAGACCGCCGACTTCGACAAGGCCGAGGCGTTCTTCGCCCGCTGGGGCGGTGCGGCGGTGTTCTTCGGCCGGTGCGTGCCGCTGGTGCGCTCCTTCATCTCCATCCCGGCGGGGATCGAGCGGATGCGGCTGTGGCCGTTCTCGCTGTACACCCTGGTCGGCTCACTGATCTGGAACGGTCTGTGGATCGGGCTGGGGTTCGCCTTCGGCCCGGCGATCGACCCCGTGCTGGAGCGGTGGAGCGGGGTGCTGTCCAAGCTCGTGGTCGGGGTGATCGCAGCGGCGATCCTGTGGTTCGTGGTGGTCCGGGTGCGCAAGCTGCTCCGGGCACGCCGCGAGGAGACCCCCACCGAGACCTGACCGGACTCCCCACTGCTCGCGAACGCCCCGGTTCGCGGCGACACGCCGGGCGCGGGCCGCGAACCGGGGCGTTCGCGGATGTGGGGGCACGTTCTGAGGCTCCACCGTCGACCGCTACGCTGGAACACATGGCTGAAGAACCCGCTCCGATCTCCTTCGCCCGTGGCGCCCCCTCGCTGGACATCATCGATGTCGAGGGGCTCAAGGCCGCCGCCGACCGTGCCTTCACCAACGACCCCGCCGGCAGCTTCGCCTACGGCACGTCCGTGGGGTACAAGCCGCTGCGCGCCTGGATCGCCGAACGGCACGGGGTGGCCGAGGAGCAGGTGCTGGTCACGAACGGGTCCATGCAGGCGGACGCGTTCCTGTTCGACACGCTCGTCCAGCCGGGCGACACCGTGGTGGTGGAACGGCCCAGCTATGACCGCACCCTGCTGTCCCTCAAGGGCCGGGACGCGGACCTGCAGGCGGTGCCGCTGGCCGAGGACGGCGTGGACGTGGAGGCCATGGCCGCACTGCTGGCAGGTGGCACGAAGGTGTCCCTGGCGCACCTGATCCCGAACTTCCAGAACCCGGCCGGCTACTCCTTGTCCGGGCAGAAGCGCCGCGCCCTGGTGGCGCTGGCCCGCGAGTACGAGTTCACCATCTTCGAGGACGACCCGTACGTGGAGCTGCGGTTCTCCGGGGAGCGGCAGCCCACGATGTTGTCGCTGTCCACCACCGGTGAGGTGGTCTACGCCTCCTCGTTCTCCAAGACCGTGTGCCCGGGCATCCGGGTGGGCTACCTGGTCGGCCCGGCCGAGGTGATCGCGACGATCGCCAAGCTGGCCACCGGCACCTACATCTCCCCGAACATGGTCGCCCAGTCGATCGTGAACGAGTTCGTCCGCGGCGGGTCCTTCGACACTTCGATCGCCACGGTGAAGACCGCGCTGGCCGAGCGTGCCGAGCGGCTCTGCGCAGGCCTGCGCGAGCACATCCCGGATGCGCAGTTCGTGGAGCCCGAGGGTGGTTACTTCCTCTGGGTCACCCTTCCGGAGAACGTGGACGGCGACGCCCTGTTCGCGGCCGCTGCCGAGCGGGGTGTGCAGATCGTCAAGGGCAGCGACTTCCTCCTCGACGATGCGAAGAACGCCATCCGGCTGGCCTACTCCGGGGTCACCCCGGCGCAGATCGACGAGGGTGTGCGGCGCCTCGCGGAGGCCTACCGCTCCCTGTGAGCAGCTCCTCCGAATGCGCGACGGCGGAAGCTCGCCGTCGCGCATTCGTGGCTGTGGGCAGTGTGGTCACCCCAGGGCCGCACCGGGCACATCCGCCCGTGCCGCAGGGGTCGTCGACCAGGCCGCATCTTCCCGCGGCGCCGCAGGGCGCATAGGGTGTGCGCCATGGCCTCCTCCGCGAGAATGCTGGACGTGCCCGGGCCCGACGGTGACCGGCAGGTCCGGATCTCCTCCCCGGAGCGGGAGATGTGGCCGGGGATCACCAAGTGGGACCTGGCCAGCTACACCGTGGCTGCCGGGCCGGCACTGCTGCGCGGGCTCGGTGACCGGCCGGTGACCCTGCAGCGGTTCCCGGCCGGGGTGGGCGGGGAGGAGTTCTTCTCCAAGAACCCGCCACGCGGGGCACCGGAGTGGTCCCGCACCGTGATGTGCACCTACCCTTCCGGGCGCAAGCACCCGCAGCTGGTGATCGACGAGGTCGCCACCGCTGTGTGGGCGGTGCAGATGAACACGATCACCTTCCACCCGTGGCCGGTGCGCACCGCGAACACCGACAACCCGGACGAGCTGCGCATCGACCTCGATCCCCAGCCGGGGCGCACCTTCGCCGACATCGTGGAGGCCGCCCGGGCGCTGGGCGACCTGCTCCGGGAGCTGGACCTGACGCCATGGGTGAAGACCAGCGGCAGCCGCGGTCTGCACGTGTACTCCCGGATCGCGCCGGACCTGGAGTTCCTGGACGTGCGGCACGGGGTGATCGCGATCGCCCGGGAGCTCGAACGGCGGCTGCCCGACCTGGTGACCACCGCCTGGTGGAAGGAGGAACGCGGGGAGAAGATCTTCGTCGACTTCAACCAGGTGAACCGGGACCGCACGATCGCCTCCGCCTACTCCCCCAGGCCGCTGCCCGGGGCGCCGGTGTCGATGCCGGTGCGCTGGGAAGACCTGGACGAGGTGACGATGAGCGACTTCACTGTGCGCACTGTGCCGGACCTGCTCACCTCCAGCGGTGATGCCTGGGCCGGGATCGACGAGGCGGTCGGGCACCTGGAACCGGCGCTGGCGATGTGGCAGGCGGACGTCGACCGCGGCCTGGGCGAGCTGCCGTTTCCCCCGGAATACCCCAAGATGCCCGGTGAGCCGCGACGTGTTCAACCCAGCCGCAAACGGCGTGATTCCAACGAATAACGCCCCTCTATTCAGTGTGGCTTTCCGAGCATAGCGCACACAGCGCTGATAACCTAGTCTCATGGCAGCCACCCTCGACGACCTCGGTAAGTCCTTCGCCCGTGCCCTACGGGCTGAGGGCCGAGCGCCGCGAACCGTCACCCTGTACCTGATGAGCGTTCGCATGTTCGGTGAGTGGCTGACCGCTCAGGACATCTCCCCCACCGTGGACAACCTCACCCGCGCGAACATCCGCGACTGGCTGGCCGACCTCGCCGTCGGCCGCGAGCCGAGCACCGTACGGACCCGCTACCGGGGACTGTTCCGCTACTGCGGCTGGCTGCTGACCGAGGAGGAGATCGACAAGCACCCGATGCAGGGCATGTCGCCACCGATCGCCCAGGCAAAGCCGGTGCCCGTGCTCACCGATGACGAGTTGGCCGCGCTGATGAAGTCCTGCCGAGGCAACACGTTCGAGAACCGACGCGACGAGGCGATCATCCGCGTGTTGCTCGACTGCGGGCTGCGGGTGTCCGAGTTGTGCGGCATGACGACCGAATCCGTGGACCTCGACAACGAGATGTGCATCGTCCGGGGCAAGGGGTCGAAGGTGCGCACCGTATATTTCTCCACCCGCACCACGGCCGCGCTAGACCGGTACGCCCGCATCCGTGCCAAGCATCGTTTCGCCAGCCTGGATGCGTTCTGGCTCACCCAACGAGGCGCACTCTCCCCCGATGGCGCCCGTGATCGTATCCGCGACCGTGGGAACCGGGCCGGGATCGAAGGGCTGCACCCGCACCGGTTCCGGCACACCTTCGCTCACGACTTCCTCATGGCCGGCGGGCAGGAGCGCGACCTGAAACGGCTAGCGGGCTGGACTTCGGACGTGATGTTGGAGCGGTACGGGGCATCGGCTGCTGACGCCCGCGCCAAGGCCGCTGCACGACGACTCAGGAGAGGCGACCGAGTATGAGCATTCCCCCCGAACTGGTGAGTCCCGGTGCCGGGCCGGTACTGGTGGAGATCGCCTGTGGCGAGTGCGGATCGCGGCGCGTTGGTCTTGTCCAGCGTGACGGGCGCACCGTCACACCCACGGGTGCGGTGTTGACCGGCTGGGTGCTGCGCTCCCTGTTCGGGAAGGTGCGCTCAGCGGAACATGGGCGAGGGCTGGCCGTCAGTGAGAAGGTCTTCACGCTCGCCAGGCCGGGGAGTGAGCGGACGGTTGTTTGCCCACGGCACGGGTCGCTCGCCCTCGACATGCGGGCTGTTGCGCAGGCAGCGAACACCAACACGCCGAAGCCAAGAGTCATCCGCGCTGTGCGCAATCGCAGCGTATAGTGGTAATCGGCGGTCGGAATAACTAAGACCGCGTTACGTGAAGGCCGAGCGGTGCCCGCTCGCTGCTAGGAGATCGGCGCCCTAGCGAGATTCCCCTAGGAGTTCTCGCATGGGCACCCGTCCACAGTCGGAACGCTCACTAGCAGCTTCCATCGCTGCCCACGAATCATGGGCCAACACCGCCGACCGAGCCGCCCGAACTTCCCGCGCCCGCCGAGCGCTGGAGCAGAAGTTCCTCGACCAGGCCGGCGGCGATCCTCTACGCGCTGAGAGCCTGCGGAAGGCGTATTACAAGCGGCTTGCACTGAAGTCTGCACGCGCCCGCCGGCGTGCAGCCGAGCTGACCGCCGAGGCCACCACCGCCGATGCCGAACTGACCGCCGCCGGCGGTGGTCGCATTGCTTGAGCTGACCCGCTCCGAATCCAAGCGTCCGAACCACGAGGGCCGCACCGAGGGAGAAGTACGCCCTGGCTCGGTTGAGCACGCGATCCGCCTCGCGCACAGCATCCTCGCTGGCGCTGGTGTCTCGCTCGCCCCGGCGAAGGTGACCCGGTTGTGCCGGGACTTCCTGCGGACATCGCCGCCGTGCACGTTCCGTACCTACATTGCGCGCAACGCTCGCAGCGTGCCGGTCCGGTCCCTGCCTGGCGGCGGCCGCGTCCCCGTCTGGCAGCTCGACCCGACCGGGAACACCGCGGTGCACAACGTGGACCCGAGCCCAGCGGTGGAGGTGAGCGCCAGTGCGTGAGCAAAGCCGCCCCGACGACGACCAATATTCGGTGGACACATTGTTTGGGAATTCCGCGGTGGTCACCTTTGCGCCACCTACGCCGCACTCATGCACTTCAAGCATGGCGTGTGTAACGAATGCTCCGGCAATTGACGGCAAAGGAAAGGCCCGGAGCCACACTCCCCGGGCCTAATCCCTGAAGGCTAACCGCCTCCGCAACGTGTAAGAACAGGATAGCACACCCTATGACCGATGAGCCCCAAGTTGAAACCGCTCCGCCCGAGGATGTATTCACATGGCGGCAAGCGATCCAGGGATCAAACCTCCCAATCCAAACCCGCTATACAGGGACGATCTTCGCCCAATACGCGAAATCGCCATCCGAAGTATGGGTGTTCATGGACCGACTAATCGCCCATGTCGGACTCAGTAAGAGGCGGACACAAGACCGTCTACGTGAGCTGACTGACGGCGGATGGCTGATCGAGACAGCATCGGCGCACACGGGACGGTCTCGACGGTTCGCGCTGCGGGTGCCGGTCGGTGCCGTGCTCCGCCCCGGCGTGAACGTGGAAGTCACCCCCGATGGAGCCCGGTACGTGAAGCCCGAGGATGCCGGAAGGGTAGACAGTTCCGTCCACCCTTCAAGGGTAGACAGTTCTGACACATCCCCTGGAAGGGTAGACAGTTCTGACACCGAAGGGTGGACAGTTTCGGCACCGAAGGGTGGACAGTTCTGTCTACCCGAAGCAAAGCAGAAGCGAAGCGAGAAGCAAAGCAGCGTGTTCGACGGCGACGCTCACACGTCACCGCCCGCGCACGGCACCCAGGCTGCCGCTGCCGCCGACGCTGCCGCTCGACAAGCAACCTCACCGGCCGTAGCCAACCTCACCGCTGATCCTCACGAACGTCTCGTAGCGGTCGCTGCCGCGACCGAGGCTGGGGACGACACGCAGCCCACGAGCTGGTCTGCCATGACACCCGAGCAGAAGCAACAGTTCATCGCTTGGGAGAACAAGCGCCGCGGCAATAACCCGATTCGCCAGCCGGAAGGATTCATGCGGAACCTCACCGCAGAAGAACGCGCCGAGAAGATCGCCCAATTCTTCGACGGCCAAAAGAACAAGCCGACATCGCTATGGGACCAATTGGAAGAAACGCCCATTGAAGAATGGCAGCCCGGTTACGAATGCGAAGCTGTCGCCGACAGGCTCGGAATAGAACCATGCGGCGAAACCTGGAACGACCTGCTGGAACTATTCCGCCGCAAACACGTAAAAGGCCACGCGCCTCAACTGAACCGGTTATTCATCGAAGACATTCAAGACTACTACCGGCAGCAGCACACGAACTGGTGCCCCTACTGCGGCAACGCGAAAGACGCCCCTCACGAGTTCAACTGCCCGAACCGTGACGGCAACCCCGGCAGCGCCCGACCCAAGTACTGCCACTCATGCCGCACCGACATCTGGACCGGCACACACACCACCGACTGCGCCACCAACAGCTAGGAGATAGACCGATGGTCACATTCACACGCAGCCCCAAGGGCAAGCACCACCTCATCCCCCGACTCGACTACCGGGACCAGAAGATGCGGGAGGTAGTCCAGTGGCATCACCTCCTGTCGAGCGCCGACAAGCTCGCTAGTGACACCGGCTGGAACATCCGAGCTTTCTGGGAGGCGGTCGAGGATGGGGACTTCCCGCGAGCCGATCACGTCTTCCGCGGAGCTGTCCAGGCACACCTAAACGCGCGTACCGATGGTGAAGTGTTCATCGAGCGCCCGGAGGCCAACCATGGGTAGTCACCACGAACTTGATGTGTGCGCAGGCTGCGGGCTGGTTCGGCGGATGCACGGAACCGGGCTTGCGGGCTGCACCACGTTCACGCCCGCCCAGGATGACGTAGAGGGTGCTGCCGCCACTGAGGCCGCCAGGGAGCACTCCATGCACCGGGAACGCGCCTACAAGGCGCTCAGGCGGGCCGTGGCGTCGTGGCGGCTGGACGAGGCGCGCCGGCTGCTGGAGGACCTCATGGGGGCCGAGCGGTGAGCCGGCAGCCCGCCGCACTCGACCCCGAGCAGCAGCGATCACTCGACAACCTGTATTCAGCCGCGGCTGACCTCGGACAGTCCGGGACACCCGTTCCATGCACCCGCTCGAACTGGGCGGCGTGGACAGCCGACGATCCCGAATCGCAGGCGTTCGCGGCAGCTCACTGCGGCGGATGCCCGCTGCTCAGCATGTGCCGTGCCCACATCGACCGATGGCCCGAGCCCGTCGGTGTTTGGGCGGGCAAATTGCCTAGCGAAAGGAAGAACAAGTGAAGACCTGCACGAAATGCGGTCAGACCAAACCGCTCGAAGCCTTCTCTAGGCGCGCGTCGAGCAGCGACGGCCGAGCGTATCAGTGCCGCGAGTGCGTCAAGGCCTACAGGGCCGCTAACCGGGAACGGGACGCGGCGCGCCAGGCCACCTATCGTGCCGCGAACCGGGAGAAGATCGCCGAACGCGACGCCGCCTACCGTAGGGCTAACCGGGAGGCGATCCGCGCACGGTACGCCGCCTATTACGAGGAGACGGTCCGCGCACGGTACGCCGCGGCTGCGGAGCGCTACAGCACCGAGGGCGCGTTCCCCATCCCTGTGGAAGTCCTCGCCCACCGGGTCGGATATGACGGCGCCCACCACCGGGTGCGCCGCTGCTACGGTCCAGCCCGGTCTCACCCATGCGCCGCCCTCGGGTGCGATCGTCCGGCCGAGGCATGGGCACTAGTGAACCCTGTGAGTGAGTACGTACATACCGAATGGGTGAAAGATGCTCGCAACCCCGACCGGCCACTACGGCGCATGTCTTATAGCGCGAATCCGGCCGATTACAGGCCCCTTTGTCACGGCTGCCATATCCGCCTCGACGTACACGGGCAGAACATCATCAAGGGAGTAACAGCATGAGAGCAGCACCATCGGAAGGCGCCGATATCCCCGAGGCGTACGTGATCAAGTACGACCGGTACCACGCCGTCGTCGAATGCGTCTACTGCGGCAAGCCACACACCCACACACTGAACCACGCGGGGCAGCAGCGTTTCATGCCGCACTGCTCAATGTTCCTATCCGCCGACGACCGAGCAACGGGTTACCGGTTCTTCACCAACTCACGAAAGGCTATGAAATGAATACCGCACGCGATACTTACCAGGCCGCCCAGGCCGAACGGCAAGAACGCGAACGCATCGCCCGAGAGAAAGCCACCCAACTGTCCCGGCCCGCGAACGAGCAAGTAGCAGCCGACCTGGTGGCACTACAGGCCGCCACACGTGCCCACATGGTCGAACGCGCCCGCCGCACCGGCGCCAGCGCCGACCGGCTCGCACAACTCGAAGCACTCACACCGGCGGCACCCAGGACCGGGAACGTTGTTATCGACCCGGTCACCATGCAACCCGCCAACACCAACACCGACGACCAGGAGGACTGAACACCATGACGACGACCACGACTGAACTGGACAAGCTGACCGCCCAAGCCGACCGGGCCGAAGCCGCCGCCACCAAGGCACGGGAGAAGGCCGCCCAGCTCCGGGCGCAGCAAGAGGCTGCCGAACAGGGACGACTCGACGCACGACGAGTCGAGGTAGAAGCATGGGACCAACAGCGCGCCGACACCTTCGAAGCCACGTTCGCCGCCGAAGTTGACCGCACCCGGGAACAGTTCCACCAGGCCGTAGCCGCCGGTGAAGGCATCCACGCCGCATGGGTTGCCTACGTGACCGCCCAACGCCTCGCGTACCTCGAGGCCGACCGGATCGGCCGCCAGGCAGCAGCCCGCACCAGACGCACCTACAAGCACTGGGAAGCACAATGTAAAGACTGGAACCGGGAACTATCCCACCTGCGGCAGGCCGATGCTGCCGGGCAGGACGTACTAGCCCGTCTCGCGGACCTGAACACGCAGATCAACACCGCCACCCAGGACACCCCCGCACCCGCTACCCGGCCCGCAGCGGACCTGTCCCCGGTCGACGTGCTGCTGCTGCGGGTACCGCGGGTGATGCCTTCCGATGACGAACGCCGCACCCGTGACCTCGAGGCACGGTTCGGGGACACCCACTATGCCGCCGCCTATGACCGGGCAGTGGCCGCAGCGGTGGCACCCGCCGAGGCAGCCCACCACACCGAGGTTGCCGCAGCCCGCACCCTGGACGCCTGAGGACCCATGTGGCCTGGCACCGTGACCACACCCGGGCGGTGCCAGGCCACCCCAGGGGCACACAACACACCCCCAGGGGCCACCCCGCAACACCACCCCACCCACGAACACACACCCCACCCCACCAACCCGGAGGACGGGGCCGAGGGCAGGTGCGAGGTTCCTCGCAGCATGCAGGTCACCCGCAGCACACGGACGCCAGCGTCACTCTGCTGCTGCTTGATCACCCCGGCGCTGTCTGTGGCCGCGGGTAGGAACAACCAACACCGACCGGAACACAAACACGATGCACAGAACAACGTGGCAGCAACACAGTCAACGTGGCAGCACACCAGCACCGGCAGCACACCCCAAACCGGGCGTGTCACCACCCCACAAACCGGGTGTCACCAGGCGTCAAACACCAACAGCAGGTGTCGCCAGCATGGCCGGTGTCGAGCTAGCACTAGTGCACTGCCGCTGACGCCACAGGTGCCCGCCCCAAGTCTCAGGCGACCCCCAGGGGTGGTTACCCTCCCCCACTCTCCTGGTCGCTCCCCGTGCATAGCGAAACATTTCACCCGCCGCTAAAACAAAGGACCCTTGACGGAGGTTTTTCCGCATGATTCCGCCGTTTTGGGTGTTTCAAACTCGACCCTAAATGGAAGAAGGAAGGTTCAATCATGGAGCATCGTTCGAAGGTGCCTGCCACGCCGCGTGGTCTGGCTGCTGCTGGTAAACGACTCTGGCAGTCGGTGACCGAAGAGTTCGACCTGGCTGAGCATGAGTTGGCAACCCTGGAGCAGGCTGCCAGGACGCGGGACATGATCGCAGTGTTGGACAAGGTGGTGTCTGATGATGGGCCGCTGTCGCCGTCCTCGCAGGGGGTGCGGGTGCATCCGGCTATCGCGGAGGCCCGGCAGCAACGGTTGGCGTTGGCCCGGTTGCTGGTCACGTTGGGTGTTCCTGGTTTGGAGGAGGACGAGCTGCCGCGTGCCCGGTCGGTTCGTGGTGCGTATGGGATGCGTGCACGGTGAGGCGGCGGCGTGGAGTTGATCGGTCGCTAGTGCCGGGGAGGTTGCGGCGGTTCGACCCGGAACAGTGGCCGTCGTTTGAGGCGTGGCGGGCTGCGCGGTTGGAGTTTCACGAGGCGAATCCGGGCGCGTGGCCGGATGTGGTCGCTGTGTTGCAGGGGTCTCGTAATGCGTGGTTGAAGCTGGGTGGGTTGTTGCCGATGCACCCTGGTGTGGATGAGTGGGAGGTGGACCGGTGAGGCGTAGGCGTGAGCGTGTGCGGTCGCGTGTGCCGGAGCATTTGCGGGTGTTTCGTGCGGGTGAGTGGCCGGATTTGGAGGCGTGGCAGGCTGCCCGGGCCGCGTATTGGCAGTCTCACCCGGAGGCGTTTAGGCATTCGTTGGAGTTGTTCGCGGGGTGGGCGAATGAGTCGGCCCGTGCTGCTGGTCGCCCGGTGCCGTTACCGGAGTATGACCGGTGAGTCATCCGTGTCACGTTGGACCGGTACCGGCCCGCGTGAGGGTGCATCGCGCCCGCGCACGCGCGGGAAGGACGCTAGAGGTCTTCTCCTGGGGGAGATCTCTAGAATCGCGCCCGCGCACGCGCGGGGAGGACATCGCCAGAGGTCTGGCGATTCGAGAACCTCTCAATCGCGCCCGCGCACGCGCGGGGAGGACTGGACAAGGTAGCGACGAGACTTTGTCCTCACCTATCGCGCCCGCGCACGCGGGGGAGCACCTGCCTACGTGCCCGTGCGCAGACGTTCCACTAGATCCGCGTCGAATCCCGCCGCTTCGGCACATTCGGCGCACATGTAGACGCCGGGGCCGCTGGGATGACCATGTGCTTCTGCCAGTGGCACGTAACGGGTCCGGCACTCGGCATAGAGTCGCTGCTGCTCCCTGTCGTCCTCGATGTCCTCGCGTTCGGCCCCGTAGGGGGACCGGTAGAGCCTCCCGTCCGTACCTTCGACGTAGAGGTTGTCTATGGGTGGTTCCGCGTCGGGTCGCCACATCGCGAGCTTTCCGCGGTGGATGCGGAGCTGTAGTAGTCCCTCGCGCTCTAGTTGGTAGGCGGCGCGTCTGAGTGCGGCAGCATCTGATGCGGTGGAGCCTGCGGGTGTCACGTACTGACCCTTCGCGCCCACGTTCTCGATGCGCTCCAGTATCTGCCGCTGCCGTACGCCGTGACCCCTGCTCATGCTCCACTCCTAAGTGTTACGGTGAGTGATTTGTGACAGCGTAACACTTAGTGTTCACGCCGCGATCCCGTGGCGGCACAGGGCACAACATGCTGGCCCGCGTGGCTCACCGTGCTCGCACGGTGAGTTATCCACAGCCCCGGCGGAGGTCGGCGGGGAACCTCCACCGATAGGTGAGTGGAGGCCAGCAGCCAGTGCCGCATGGTCTGACCTGCGAGAACGCACCGCCCACAACACCCCGGCGACCCGTTGCCGCGTCTCAGACCGCCGGGCAGCGTCCGCAGCCTCCCGCAACGGGCGGGCAGCCTCCACCAGTGCCACCAGGGCGCGCTTAGACAGCCTCAGCCATGACGGTGTGGGCCGACCGTCCACGATGCCGCCACGACGCCAGGAAACGACGATTCCGAGGTCTTCCAGCACGTGCAGGCACCGGCGGGTCCAGCGCAGCGACAACCCGGCCCGCTGCGCGATCTGCGGCTCGGTCACGTGCCCCTCGCCGGAGCGGTCCGGGAGGCTGTCGCAGAGCGCTCTGAGTACGCTGCGCACCCCTTGCCATTCGCGGCCGGATAGGTCACCCCATCCGGCGCGTGCCAGGGACCGCAGCAGCGACGGGACGGGCCAGTGTGGGGTGGGAGTCATAGCCCGATCACCGCCGCCAGGGTGAGCGCGCAGAGTGAGCAGAACACGATCCCGACCAGCGCCGACGCCGCCCGCCGCATCATCGGTCCACCCGCTGCCCGTGCTGGCCGTCGTGCCCTACCGGACGTGTGCAGGTCCGCGGGGAACCAGTCAACCCGCGCTCACGCCACGAGACACCACAGAGTGCAGGCTGCGGCGAGAACGGCTTGTACTCGACACCCTGCGCCTTCAACTTCCCGAGGTACCGCCAATGGTCCGGGTCGTCGATACCCAACGTGTGGGCGATCGTGCCGACCTGGTGGGCGGTGAGCGTGTCCTTCTGCCGGATGATCTCCGCCGCGAGCCTCGCAGCAACCTTCACGGCCGCGTCGGTAGGGTGGTACCGCAGGTGGTCCACGTCGAGCGGGTCGGACTCGATCACCAGCGTGACAACCGAGCCGTTGCGGCCGTACGTGCCATCGCCAAAGTCAACGACAGGGAACGGACCGCCGAACGGGTCCGGTGCCAGCACGCCGACGTGCTCCCGGCCCTCGAAGTCGTGCCAGGTGGCACGCCTGCCGATGTACTCACTCGGTGCGGCCACTGTGGCTAGGTCGATCGTTCGCCTACGATGTTCCATGGTGCTGGTCCTTTCAGCGCCGGCCCCGTTCGGTGAGGCGATCACCGGGCGGGGCACTTGTTCTGTTGGGCCGGGAAGGTGATTTCTCACCCGATAACCCGGGCCACAGCGCTAGAGGAAGCGTTGCCAGATCAAGCCGTTACCGACGGGCTGCACAGCGCCGATGCGGCCCGCACCCCCAAGATGCCCGGTGAGCCGCCGCGAGTGCAGCCGAGCAAGAAGGTCGCCGAGCACTGGGACGCCGCAGGCGAGCGGGTGGTCGACTGAGGCCCCCGATGGGCGCATCGCGTATACCAAGCAGTAGCCTGCACGGCATGCTCGCCTCATGGCGACGACGATCAAGGTGAGTCCGGAGCTGCGCGATCGGATCAACCGCGATGCGCGGGCCCGGGGGTCACTGCTGCGGGTTTGATCGAGCGGCTGCTCGATGCGCACGAGCGACGAGCGCGCATGGAGGAGTTCGGACGGGCGTTCCGCGGCGCCGATGCGGCGTGCTGGGACGAGTTCCGGTCCTGGGACGTGACCCTGGACGACGGCACGCCCGGTGAGTGACCTGCATCGCGGAGACGTCCTGTGGACTGAGCTCGACCCGGTGCCCGGCCGCGAGCACTCCGGCCGCCGTCCGGTGCTCGTGGTCGCCAGCGACCTCTACCTCGAGCAGGCAGACTCACTCGCCATCATCGTGCCCGGGACCACGACCGAACGTGGCTGGCCGAACCACATCCGTCTGCGCGGTCCCGGGCTCCGGCTGCCCCGGCCGACGTTCGCGATGACCGAGCAGCCGCGCACGATCACCGGGACCGGCTCGTCGGCGACCTCGGAAGGGTCGACTCCACGACGATGCGGGAGGTGGACGGCTGGTTGCGGGACTTCCTCGCCCTGCCGTGACGAGAGTCGCACTCGCCTGGACCTTCTCTCACCGGCTGAGCACGTCCGCCAGGTCGTAGGCCACGGCGCGGTCCACCTGGTCCAGGGTGCACGAGCGCGGGTCCCGGTCCGGGCGCCAGCGCAGGAAGGTCACCGCGTGCCGGAACCGCATCCCTTCCAGCTGGTCGAACGCCACCTCCACTACGCGCTCGGGGCGCAGCGGCACGTAGGAGACGTCCTTGCTGGCGGAGAACCGGGACCGCTCAGTCTCCGCCGCCTCCACGCTACCCTCGGCGTCCCGGCGCACCAGCGGTTCCAGCTCCTCGACGAGCTCCAGTCGGCGGGCGTTGGTGAAGGCGGCGATGCCGCCGACGTTCACCAGCTCACCGGCCTCGGTGTACATGCCCAGCAACAACGAACCCACCCCCTGCCCGGACTTGTGCACCCGGTAGCCGACCAGCACGGCCTCGGCGGTCCGGCGGTGCTTGACCTTGATCATCGCGCGCTTGCTCGGCTGGTAGGTGCCCTCGCGCGCCTTGGCCACCACCCCGTCCAGCCCGGCGCCCTCGAACTGGGAGAACCACTGCTCGGCGAGCGCGGCGTCGTCGGTGATTCGGGTCAGGTGGATCGGCGCCGCGGGGTCGATCCCGGCAAACAGCTCCTCCAGCGCAGCCCGGCGCACGTGTAACGGCTCCGCGGTGTAGCCGGTCTCGCCGAGGGCGAGCAGGTCGAAGGCGACCAGCTCTGCCGGGGTCTCCTCAGCGAGCCGGGTGATCCGGGAGGCCGCCGGATGGATCCGCTGCGAGAGCGCCTCCCAGTCCAACCGTTGGGCACCGGGCTCGCCGCTGCGCACCACGATCTCGCCGTCGATGGCGCACGTGGGCGGGAGGTGTTCGCCGAACGCCGCCACCAGCTCCGGGAAGTACCGGGTGAGCGGCTTGGCGCCACGGGAGGCGATCTCGATCTCGTCCCCGTCGCGCAGCACGATGCCGCGAAAGCCGTCCCACTTCGGTTCGTAGAGGTAGCCGCCCTCGACGGCGTCCGGCGCCGGGATCGTCTTCGCCGCCTTGGCGAGCATGGGCTGGATCGGCAGGTCCAGGGGCAGGTCCATCCGGTCACAGTAGCCTGGCTGGCCGACGGCGTCGCGCACCTGCCGTAGGCTCGGTCACCGTGGACAAGGACATGCAAGGCCTCTCCGAACGGATCCTTGCCGAGTACGCCAACCGCGGCCTCGGGGACGTCGAGCTCGCCTCGGACCGCGCCCTGCACCGGTACAGCCGCGCGGGCCAGGACGGTGCGGAGAACCTCGTCGACAAGGCGTTCGACGCGCTGGACAGCGGCGACCGGGACCGCGCCCGACGGTATCTGGCCACGGCGTCACGGTTGCCGTACGACGACCGGGAGCGATCTCACCCCTTGGCGTGGACCGTGCACATGGAGCTGTTCAACATCGTCTCCGACACCGTGGAGCACTCCGATGAGCGCGATACCCGCTGGTTGGACGTAGCGATCGACCTGCTCGCCCACTCCGACGAGACGGCACGCACTGAACTGCGCGATGTGCTCAAGACCATCGATCACGACTATCGGCTCGGCAAGGCGGAGAGCCGTACACTGCGCGCGGCGATCGGCCGGGTTCCCGAGCAGCCATCATTGCCAGACCAGCGGCTGAGCGAGAGCGCGCTCGCGGAGAGCGCGCTGGTGGTGGTCGAGCTCTGCCGCGCCTACCACGAGGCGGTGGAGCACAGCACCGGCGGTGCTACAACCTGACGGCGCCGATCACCTCGTGCGCGACCGTGCCACCCGGTCCTTCTCCCAGCCGGGAGCGGACCAGCTCGACCTGGTCGGCACTCCACTGCGGTCCGGCGTAGACAGCGAGCGCCCGGGCCAGCGGACGCAGATCGAGCTCGCGGGCCCGGCGGCCGGACCGGGCGACGGTCAGGTGCGGGCGCGGTGCCCGCTCGGGCTCCGACTCGGCCAGCGGTGCCTGCGCGCAGTCGGTCATCAGCAGACGCAGCCGCGCCACGTCGCCTGCCACTCCGACCCACAGGTTCCGGGAGGAGAACGAGCCGGCCCCGCGCAGCGACAGCTCCATGCTGCCCCACCCGGCCACAGCGGAAGCGAGCATCTCCTGCACATCCCAGGCTGCGCCGTCGGGCACCTCCCCGTAGAAGGCGACGGTCAGGTGCAGCTGCTCCGGTGGTACCCAGCGCAGCCTGTCCCCGGCTCCTGAGCGCAGCGCTGCCAGGGCGCCGTCCAGGTGCTCCAGCACGAATCCAGGCGGGCGGATCGCGGCGAACAGCCTCATGGCCGCAGCCTAGGCGAGCGCGCGACGCAGCACCTCGGGCACAGCCTCGCGTGGCACCTGCCCGAGGATCACCAGCGTCGCCAGACCATGGACGAGGGCCCACAACCACCGCCCGGTCACCTCGGCCGGACCGGTGAGCACGCCGGCCTCGATCGCCGCCACCACCAGGCGCTGCAGCAGCTGCTCGTGCCGCGCCGCCTGGCTCGACAGCTGCCCCGCACCGGTGCCGCGATTCAAGACCGGGTCGAAGACCAGCGCGAACCGGGACGGGTGCTCGGCCGCCCAGTCGACGTAGGCCAGACCGGCGGCCAGCAGGTCAGCTGCCGCGTCGGTGCCGGTGACCGCATGCTCCTGGGCGTCGATGAAGCTCGCCATCCAGCGGCGGGCAAGCTCGGTACGCAGCCCGTCCTGGCTGGCGAAGTGCTTGTACGGAGCGGCGTGGCTGTTGACAGCGCCTACTTTATCGGATCGGACGAGAGAGGACACCGAGCAGGCTGATGAACGCCGTCCCGACCGCCGTGCTGCGCACTCCCCTGCTGCACCGGCTGCTCAGTGGGAGGTACCTGCTGCTCACCTTCACCGGGCGCAGCACCGGGCTGCTCGGTCACCTGGTGCACGGTGTACCCGGCTACCGGCGTGCGGCTGGCCTTCGGGCCAAGCGGGGCGGCCGGGTGAGCGCGGCGGAGCTGGTCCGCGCGGTCACCGAGGAACGTCGCGTGTTCGCGGTGCAGGTGCTGGCGTGACGGCGCACGAGCTGGTCGTCCTGGCCGCGCTGGTGCTGCCGGGCTTCACGGCGTGCGCCGAGTTCGGCTCCTACGCGTTCGTGCACCCGGTCATCCGCCGGTTGCCGACCGAGCACCACGTGACCGTCGAGCAGGGACTGGTGCGCACCTTCGGGCACTTCATGCCGGTGGCCATGCCGCTCTGCCTGGGGGTGCTGATCCTGTGGGCGAGCCTGGTGGGCGTCGGCGTGCTGCCGTGGCTGGCGGTCGGTCTGTGGGGCCTCGGGCTGGCGACCACCGTGGCGGTCAACGTGGGGCTCAACCGGCGCACCGCCCGCACCAGCGTCGCCGAGGTGGCCGAACCTGCCTGAGCGAAGATGCGCCGGCGGTGGGAGGCATTCCAGGCGGTGCGTTCCTGGGCGGCGTTCCTGGTGGCATTCGTGCTCACCTGCGGGGCAGTCGTGGAGAGCTGATCGCTTCGGCCGCACCATGACCGGCACCACGGCCGTCGCGCGGGGCGGAGACTAGGGTGGCCTGATGCTGCCACGCGAGGTGCGCCGCGCCACCGCCGACTACCTGCGCGCCGCCGACCGGCTGCTGCCCGGCCAGCTGGTGGGCTGCTACCTGGTCGGGTCCACGGCTCTGGGTGCCTACCGGCCGGGCCGCAGCGACATCGACCTGATCGCCGTGCTCGATGACGGGCCACTGACCGGGGACCGGCTGCGGCGCCGGCTGCGGATGCTGCACGCCGCGCAGGCGCCACGGGTGCTGGCGGCCGCTGCGCGGGCCGGTCGTCTGCACGCCACCTGCAACGTCGCGTTCGTACCGGCGGCGCAGCTGTCGTTGCCGGTGACGCAGATCGCGCCGGTGGCCTCGCACAACGGCCACGAGTTCTTCCCCAGCGCCGCTTTCGACGTGAACCCGGTGATGTGGCAGGTGCTGGCCGAGCGTGGCATCACCCTGCGCGGACCGGCGCCGCGGCACTGGGAGCTGGATCCGGAGCCGGAGGTCCTGCGGTCCTGGCTGGTGACGAACCTGGAGCGGTACTGGGCTGGGCAGGTGGCCAGGGTGCGCACCGGGTCCCGGCCGTTGCGACCAGCAGCAACGGAGTGGAACGTGCTCGGCCCGCTGCGGCTGCACGCGACGATCGCCAGCGGCCAGGTGCTGTCCAAGGACGAGGCCGGCGCCTACGGGCAGCAGCTGTTCGGTGACGGCAGCGGCATCATCGCAGTCGCGCGAGCGGTCCTGGCCGGCGCGCCGATACCGGATCGTCCACGACGGGCGCACTGGCGGGAGCTGACCGCCGAGACGATGGACGAGGTGATCCAGGACGCTTATTCGCTGGCCGCACACTGACCGCTGCTGCCAGGCTGAGCCGATGGACGACTCTGCCGAGATCCCGATGCCCGCCTCGGTGCCCGACGGATTGCACCTGGAGCTCTCCCGCGCCCGGGTGCTGTCGGGCAAGGATGCCGAGCTCGGCGAGTGGATGCAGATGCTGCACGACCGCTACGCCGAGTGCCAGCAGGCTCTGCCGGCCGAGCGGGCCGCGTTCGAGGCCACCTTCTCCCACACCGAGGAGGACGGGACGATCTGGATGTACCACCTGTCCCTGGTGGGCGAGGGCAGCCCCGGGCTGGACACCTCGAACCCGGTGGGTGCCGCGCACGAGGCGTGGGCACGGCAGGTGAAGGAACGCGGCTGGGAGGAGCTCACGCCGATGTTCCTGCTCGCACCGCCGCACATCCTGGACGCGCTGACCTCCTTCGGGCGCACCGGCAGCTGAGGCCCCTGGCGCGGATCCGGGCCGGGTCAGCCGGTGTGCTGCGCGCGGGCTGAGGAGTACAGGCACACCGTGGCGGCCATCGCCAGGTTCAGTGACTCGGCACGGCCGTGGATCGGGATACGCACGACGGCGTCCGCCAGCTCCCGCTCAGCCGCACCCAGTCCGTGGGCCTCGTTGCCGAACAGCCACAGCGTCGGGCGGGCCAGGTCCGCCCGGTACAGGTCTTGCTCCCCGCCCCCGTCGGCGGCGAGCACCTGCAGGCCGCGGTCGCGCGCGGTGCCGGCCATCTCGGCGAGGTCCACCTCGGTGACCACCGGCAGGTGGAACAAGGATCCGGCCGTGGAGCGGACCACCTTGGGGTTGTGCACGTCGACACTGCCGGCGGACAGCAGCACTCCGTCGGCACCGGCGGCGTCGGCGGCGCGGATCACGGTGCCCGCGTTGCCGGGGTCGCGCACCTGCGCCAGGGCGGCCAGCAGCCGGGGCGGATGGTCGGCGGCGAGCAAGTCGGCAGCAGTCGGCTCGACGATCTGCGCCACGGCGAGCACACCTTGGGCGTCCTCGCTCATCGCGGCCAACACCTCCGGGGAACAGAGGTGGGTGTACACGCCGGCGGTGGTGGTGGCATCGGTGACCTCGGGATAGCGCTGCGCGGCCGCCACGGTCAGGTACACGTCGCGCACCCGCTCGGGTGTGAACCGCACCGCCTCCCGCACCGACTGCGGGCCCTCCACCAGGAACTGCCCGCGCCGGGAGCGCACCGAGGTGCGCGCCAGCGCCGCGACCGCGCGCACCCGGTCGGCCCGCGGGTTCGCCATCGTCACCTCACCACTCACGCCGCCCATTCTCCCCTCTCCCCCGCCTCGCGAACGCCCCGGTTCGCGACGTAAATCGATACAGCGGCCGCAGAGCAGAGCGTTCGCGGTACGGGGGTGGGCACACACGCGACGGCGCCCCACCTACGAAACAGGTGGGGCGCCGTCCTACGCTCTGAACAGCTCCGGCTGGTCAGGCCGCCGGGCTCTTCGGCGCGTTCACGTCCTGTGGCAGAGCCTTCTTGGCCTGCTCGACCAGCGCGTTGAACGCGGCCTGGTCGTTGACGGCCAGCTCGGCCAGCATCCGGCGGTCGACCTCCACCCCGGCGGCGCGCAGACCCTGCACGAACCGGTTGTAGGTCATCCCCTGGGCCCGGGCCGCAGCGTTGATCCGCTGGATCCACAGCCGGCGGAAGTCACCCTTGCGGGCCCGGCGGTCGCGGTAGGAGTAGGTGAACGAGTGGGTCACCTGCTCCTTGGCCTTGCGGTACAGCCGGGAGCGCTGGCCGCGGTAACCGCTGGCGCGCTCGAGGGTCGTCCGGCGCTTCTTATGGGCGTTGACCGCCCGCTTGACGCGTGCCACGTCTTACTCCTCGTTGTCGGGGGCCGGCGTTACTTGCCGAGCAGCTTCTTGATCTTCTTCTGGTCGGCGGGGGCGACCACCACGTCGTTCGCGAGGCGAGCTGCCTGACGGGCGCTGCGCTCCTGGAACTTGTGCACGTGGCGGGCCCGCTGGCGCATGACCTTCCCGGACCCGGTGACCCGGAACCGCTTCTTGGCACCGGAGTTCGTCTTGTTCTTCGGCATTCGTCTCTGTCCTCGTCGTTGCCCGGCTGTTCCCAGCCGGCTGTTCTCGCTGCACCCGGGCCCAAGGCACAGGTGCACCGGCGGCGCTGTTGCGTGCGAGCGGCCTACTTCTTCTTGTTCGGGCCGAGCACCATCGTCATGTTCCGCCCGTCCTGGCGCGGCAGGCTCTCCACGTGACCGAGCTCGGCCACGTCGTCAGCCAGGCGCTCCAGCAGGCGCATGCCCATCTCCGGCCGGGACTGCTCCCGACCACGGAACATGATCATCACCTTGACCTTGTCCCCGCCCTTGAGGAACCGCTCGACATGGCCCTTCTTGGTGCCGTAGTCGTGCGGGTCGATCTTGAGCCGGAACCGGATCTCCTTGAGGGTCGTGTGCGACTGCTTGCGCCGCGCATCACGAGCCTTCATGTCGGACTCGTACTTGTACTTGCCGTAGTCCATGAGCTTGGCCACCGGCGGGCGCGCATCGGGGGCCACCTCGACGAGGTCGAGGTCAGCCTCCTGGGCCAGCCGGAGCGCGTCCTCAACCCGGACGATGCCTACCTGCTCACCGTTCGGGCCGACCAGACGGACCTCTGGCACGCGAATCCGCTCGTTGATACGGGTCTCGCTGATGTGGTGCTCCTCACCTTCAAACTTGACTGTGGTACCCCGACACGAAGAAAGCCTCCGCATGCGGTGCGCGCGGAGGCTCAGGCTGGGGTGCCGCAGGCGGCACCTCGAGGAACACCAGGTTCCCCGACCTAGGACCCGGGCTCTGTCGGCGGCATCATCCGTTCCGGTCGAGCATGGGTGGGAGAGTCTCCACTTGCACGTCACCCCTGCCAGGGCAGGGACGACTGGTCTGCCGCTACTCTAGCACGGGCGTCCGGGCCGTCCCCAGGGGTAGGTGGTGCGAGATCGCTCACCTGTCCGCGCACTGGCGGCGGTCCGCCTCTGCGTCAGGTGGAGCGGACCTGGAACTGCAGCGAGTCGACGCGTTCTGCGACGATCTCCTCGGCCGCGAGCGCCTGTCCGGCTCGCTGCACGATCTGCTGCACGTCCTGCCGACCCAGGCCTGGCCGCAGCCCGAGCACCACCCGCAGCTCCGCGTCCTCCCCCGGCTCCACCCGGCTGGCGGCCACACCCGGAACTGCGGTCAGTGCCCGGTCGATCGCTCCGGTGACCGCCGGGTCCTGGGCTGCCGGCACCCACTCCCGCTGCTGCGCCAGCGCCCAGACCGCCGGCCGGGGTACCGGCACGGTGACCGGACCGCCCGGATCCAGCACGAGCAGGCCGTCAGCGTCCGAGGCCGCGGCGAGCGCCGCACGCACCCCTTCGGCGGGGATCGGGCGGGCGTCGGCGCGCCAGGCGCGCAGCGCATCCATGCCGGAGAACACCGGGATGGCAGCGCGACCGTCCGGGGCCGCCAGGGTCACCATCGCGGCTGAGGCGCTCTTTTCCCCCGTGACCTGCACCGTGGCGCCGCCCACCTCCCGCTCGATGGTCTCTGCCTCCTCCTCCACGTAGGAGACCACCGGCACCAGCACCCGGGCCGTGGCCAGCGCACCCACCACAGCACGCAGCCGGTCGGTCTCCTGCTCCAGGGCCAGGGCGGCCGCCAAGGCCGGGTCGGTGGAGCCGTCGTCCCCGGCGAACTGCGGGGTCGGTGGCAACGACCGGCCCTCGCCGCGAGGTAGGGGCCGCCCGTCCGGGAGACGATCGGGCAGCGGAGTCATAGCCGGCCGGCGACCCCCAGCGCCTCCGGCAGGGTGAACGCCCCCGCATACAGGGCCTTGCCGACGATCGCACCCTCCACACCGAGGTCGGTGAGCTCGCGCAGCGCGCGCAGGTCGTCCAGGCTGGACACCCCGCCGGAGGCGATCACCGGCGCCTCGGTGGCAGCGCACACCTGCCGCAGCAGGTCGGTGTTCGGGCCGCGCATCGTGCCGTCCTTGGTGACGTCGGTGACCACGTACCGGGCACAGCCGTCCGCATCCAGGCGGGCGAGCACCTCCCACAGGTCGCCGCCCTCCTTGGTCCAGCCGCGGGCGGCCAGGGTGCTGCCGCGCACGTCCAGCCCGACCGCGATCCGGTCCCCGTGCCGGGCGATCGCCGAGGCGGTCCACTCCGGGTCCTCCAGTGCCGCCGTGCCGAGGTTGACCCGGCGGCAGCCGGTGGCCAGCGCACGCTCCAGCGACGCGTCGTCCCGGATGCCGCCGGAGAGCTCGACGTCGATGTCCAGGGCACCAACCACCTCGGCGAGCAGCTCCGCGTTCGACCCGCGCCCGAACGCGGCGTCCAGGTCCACCAGGTGCACCCACTGTGCGCCGTCGGACTGCCAAGCCAGGGCGGCGTCCATCGGGGCGCCGTACACGGTCTCCGACCCGGCCTCCCCCTGGACCAGACGGACAGCCTTGCCGTCGGCCACGTCCACAGCGGGCAGCAGTTGCAGGTAGGTCACTTCAGTCCTCTCCGGTGGTGCGAACGCTCAGGTGCGTTCCCAGGTTGATCACAGCGTGTGCAGCCAGTTGCGCAGCAGCGTAGCGCCGGCGTCCCCGGACTTCTCCGGGTGGAACTGGGTGGCGCTCAGCGGACCGTTCTCCACAGCGGCCACGAAGCGGCTCTGCCCGTGCGTGGCCCAGGTGACCTGGGCGTACTCCGGGGCACTGTGCGCCGCGTAGGAGTGCACGAAGTAGAACCTTTCAGTCGCCAGGCCAGCCAACAACGTGGTCTGCGGAGGCGGATCCACGGTGGACCAGCCCATGTGCGGTACGACATCTGCCTGCAGCCGGTCCACCACCCCAGGCCACTGCGCCAGCCCTTCGGTGCGCACTCCGTGCTCCATACCGGCGTCGAACAGCACCTGCAGGCCCACGCACACCCCCAGCACCGGGCGCCCGCCGGCCAGCCGTCGCTCGATCAGCCGCGGCGCACCCACAGCCTTCAGGCCCGCCATCACCGTGGCGAACGCACCCACACCGGGCACGAACAGCCCGTCTGCTGCGGTGATCGCATCCGGATCAGCGGTCAGCTGCACCTGTGCCCCGACCCGCTCCAGGGCGCGCACCGCCGAGCGCACGTTCCCGGACCCATAGTCCAGGACGACCACGACGGGCGCGGTCACGGACGCCGCCTGCGCACCTGCTTGGCCATCAGCCGGGCCGCCTGCCACCGGCTCATCCGCTTGGGCTCCAACCGCCCCGGCGCGCGGGCCGGGTCCAGGGTGCCGAGGAGGATCTGCTCCACCACGTCGTCGGCGTGCGCGAGGATCAGACCCGGCGAGACCTCCTTGGCCGGTTCACCGGCCACGTACTCCCGTCCGGAGATGGTGCCGGTCACGCCCTCCTCGCCCGTGCCCAGCCGGGCGGTGAGCAGCACGACCCCGACCTTCGCGGTCTTCGACAGCACGGCTGCCAGCTCTCCCGCCTCGGCCGGTGCACCGGTGAGCAGCTCCGAGGGGTCGAGCTCCCCGCTGGTGGTGATCACCTTCGCTGCGAGCGCGCCCCGCCTGCTGGGCACGATGTCGGCCTCCACCTCGGCCATCGCGCACAGTGCGGCGAGCACCGGGGCAGAGGCGATCGGGGTGAGCACCACCGCGAGCACGCGTCGCGTCTCCGATGACGGCGCAGCCTCCTCGGCAGTGTCGTCGGCACCTGCCGCTGGGCGCACCGGTGGTGTCTCGGCGTCCCCGGTCTGCCCCTGCTCCGCCGGCGCGTCCGCGCCGTCCTCGCGCAGGCTGCGCTCGGGTTCCACCGCCTGGCCGAACTCGGCGGCGAACGCGGCCTCGAAGGCTGCTTCGTCGAACTCCTCCGGGGTGCCGGCCGACCGCGGCTCCTCCGGCGAGCTCGGCGACGGACCGGAACGGTCCGGACGCTCGCCGGTCACAACGCACCCTTCGTGGAGGGCACTCCGCTCACCCGGGGGTCACGGGCCACCGCAGCGCGCAACGCCCGGGCCAGCGCCTTGAACTGTGCCTCGGCGATGTGGTGCGGGTCCCGGCCGGCCAGCAGCCGCACGTGCAGGCAGATACCGGCGTGGTAGGCGATCGACTCGAACACGTGCCGGGTCAGCGACCCGGTGAAGTGCCCGCCGATCAGGTGGTACTCCTGCCCGGCCGGCTCCCCCTCGTGCACCACGTAGGGCCGTCCGGAGATGTCCACCACAGCCTGGGCGAGGGTCTCGTCTAACGGCACCAGGGCGTCACCGAACCGGGCGATTCCGGCCTTGTCGCCGAGCGCCTGGCGCAGTGCCTGGCCGATGCAGATCGCCGTGTCCTCGACGGTGTGGTGCACGTCGATGTCGGTGTCGCCGCTGGCGCGCACGGTCAGGTCGATCAGGGAGTGCTTGCCCAGCGCGGTGAGCATGTGGTCGTAGAACGGCACTGTGGTGGATACGTCCACCGTCCCGGTCCCGTCCAGGTCCAGCTCCACCACGACGGTGGACTCGGACGTGCTGCGCTCCACCCGTGCCGAACGGGACTGCGTGTCTGTCGGCTGGCTCACTGGCCAGTCACCTCCTGTAGTGCGCCGCGGAATGCGGCCATGTCCTCCCGCGTGCCGATGGAGACGCGCAGATGACCCTGAGGTCCAGTCTCCCTGATCAGCACGCCACGGTCGAGCAGGCCCTGCCAGATGCGGTGCCGATCGGCGAACGTACCGAACAGCACGAAGTTCGCATCCGACTCGGCCACCTCCAGGCCGCGTCCGCGCAACCAGGTGACCGTCTCGTCCCGGCGGGTGCGCAGCTCGGCGACCTGGGCCTGCAGCACCGCCTGGTGCCGCAGTGCCGCCCGAGCGGCCGCCTGTGTGATCGCGGACAGGTGGTAGGGCAACCGCACCACCCGCAAGCAGTCCACCAGCGCTGTGGGTGCCGCCAGGTACCCCACCCGGGCGCCCGCCAGGGCGAACGCCTTGGACATGGTGCGCGCCACCGCCAGGTGAGCGAACTCGCCCAGGAGCGTCACTGCGGAAGGGCGCCCTTCCCGCCGGAACTCCGCATAGGCCTCGTCGATCACCAGAACTGTTGCACCGCCGTCGGGCCCGGAATCGGTGGTGGCCTGTGCCAGGGTGCGCACATCGGCCAGGT
The DNA here is from genome assembly GCF_000421225.1 of Ruania albidiflava DSM 18029. GTDB lineage: Bacteria > Actinomycetota > Actinomycetes > Actinomycetales > Beutenbergiaceae > Ruania > Ruania albidiflava. The sequence goes on from NZ_ATWL01000011.1 coordinate 123,680, forward strand.
CCAGGGCTGTGCCGGTGGGGTTGTTCGGACTGGCCAGCAGCACCACTGCGGGCCGTGCGGCACGGATCTGCTCGATCGCACTGGCCACGTCCACGCTGAAGTCCGCACGCCGGGTGCCGGCCTTCCAGGTGGTCAGCGAGTCGCGGGCGTACTCGGGGTACATCGAGTAGGTAGGGGCGAAGGACATCACCACCCGTCCGGGTCCGCCGAAGGCCAGCAGCAGGTGCAGCATCACCTCGTTGGAGCCGTTCGCGGCCCAGATGTTCGCTGCGCTCAGGCCGGTGGCAGCGGACTCGGTGGTCAGGTAGTCGGCCAGGTCCGCACGCAGGTCGAGGAAGTCGCGGTCCGGGTACCGGTTCAGCGTGCGGCTGGCCTCGCGCACGGCAGCGGTGATGTCTTCGGTCACCTCGGCCGGCGGTGGGTAGGGGTTCTCGTTGACGTTCAGCAGGTGCGGCACGTCCAGCTGGGGAGCGCCGTAGGGCTGCTCACCGACCAGGTCGGCGCGCAGCGGCAGGCGGGTGGCACAGCGTTCAGGCACAGGCCAAGTGTAGGCGGCGGGCCGGGTGCTGCCCTACGCTGTGCGGATATGGACGCCCTCTGGCACCTGGCCGAGCCCGACGTGTGGGCGGCGGCCGGGCAGTCCGGGTCCTACACCGGGTCCACGAAGGGCCGCAGCCTGACCGAGGAGGGTTTCGTGCACTGCTCGTTCGCCGACCAGCTGCCGAAGGTCGCCGCGGCGATCTACGCCGGCACACCGGAGCTGGTGCTGCTGCAGATCGACCCGGGGCTGCTCGGTGCTTCACCGGTGCGGGTGGAGCCGGTGCCGGGGACCAGCGAGAAGTTCCCGCACGTGTACGGACCTGTACCGACAGCGGCCATCACCGCGGTCTCCAGGGTGCAGGTGGACGACGCCGGTCAGCTTATCGACCGACCCTGACCCACCCGGTGCGCAGCGCCGCGGCCCGCGAACGCCCCGGTTCGCGACGTGAATCGGTTCAGCGGCCGCGGAGGCGAGCGTTCGCGAACGTAGGGTCAGGGGGTGGGCGGGCCGCTGAGCCGGTCGAGGAAGCGTTCCAGCGGGATCGACCCGTCCTGCCACGGAGTGAGCAGCCAGACCACCAGGTAGGCACCGAGTCCGACGAACGGCAGCAGGAAGGAGATCAGCACCAAGATCCGGACCAGGCCGACGCTCGTGTTCGCAGCGTGGGCCAGACCGGCGCAGATGCCTCCGGCCAGACGTTCCGGGCCGCGGCGGTAGTTGACTCGGCGGATGCCGTCGAAGAAGGACCTCATGGCACAAACGCTACGGGTCAAGGTGCGTCCACGCATCGGGGAGCACCCTGATCTGTTCCCTGAGCGGGTTGGGCCGGCGCTCTGCCGGCTCCGCCGTGCCGGAGCGGGCAGAGCGTGCCACACTGCGCGGTGATGGGTACTGAGCTCGTTGTGCCGACGCTGCCGGTGGACTCGTGACGACCACCGGATGGGTCCGCTTGTGCGCGCTGCTGGCCGACGACCCGGACGTCGTGGTCGCCGTCCGGCTGGCCTGCACCGACCCGGAGGGCTACCTGCGCAAACAAGCCGCCGAGCTCGCCGTACCGGGTCTGCACCGTGCGCAGGACGCCGAGCCGTGGCAGGCGCTGCTGGACGGGCTGGACGGTGCCGGTGCACTCGCCTACCTGGACGCCGAGGACTCCGGGATGGAGCTGGCCGAGGCCCTGGCCCCGCTGCCGCGGGTCGTCGACGCCGGGGCGGACCTGGAGGCGGTCGCAGACCTGGACGGTGACCTGCGCACGGCGATCATGGGCGCGGAGGCGATCCTCACCGGCCATGGTCTACGGCTCGTGCACCTGACGGAGGAGCCCGATGCGTGCCCACTGGTGGTGGTGCCAGCCGCGCATGTGCCGGAGATCGTCGACCTGGCGGCCCGGCTCGGGCATGCCGCCCACCCCTTCACCTGAGGCGCGCTCTGCTGCTACCGGATGGCTGGGCCGGTTGCTGGGCGGTGATCCGGAACCCTGGCGCTGCGGGCTACTGCTGCCGCAGCCGTGCCGCGTACCCGTGCGCCGGCAGGTCCTCAGCGTCGGCCAGCACGGCCAGCGCCTCGGTCACCTCGGCGAGCCCCTCGGCCTCGTAGTCGACCACCTGCACCGACTTCAGGTACGCCTGCACGCCCAGCCCGCTGGTGAACCGGGCGGTACCGCCAGTGGGCAGCACGTGGTTCGACCCCGCGATGTAGTCACCCAGCGGCACCGGGGAGTAGGGCCCTACGAAGATCGCCCCCGCGTTCTGGATCCGCCCAGCGACCGCAGCAGCGTCGGCGGTCTGGACCTCCAGGTGCTCGGCCGCGTAGGCGTCGGCGACCGCGATGCCCTGCTCCAGGTCGTCCACCAGCACGATGTAGGACTGTGGCCCGGTCAGCGCGGTGGTGATCCGTTCGGCGTGCTTGGCCGCGGCGGCCTGCATGCTGATCGCCTCGTCCACTGCCGCGGCCAGCTCCGGGGAGTCGGTGATCAGTACCGACGCCGCCGCCGGGTCGTGCTCAGCCTGGGAGATCAGGTCCGCGGCGACCCAGGCCGGGTCGGCGTCGGCATCGGCTAGCACGGCGATCTCGGTGGTACCGGCCTCGGAGTCGATGCCTACCAGGCCGCGCACGGCACGTTTGGCGGCTGCCACGTAGATGTTCCCCGGTCCGGTCACCACGTCCACAGCGGCGCACGAGTCGGACTCGCCAGCACCGGTCACCCCGTAGGCGAACATGCCGATCGCCTGCGCACCCCCGGCGGCATAGACCTCCTCGATACCGAGCATGGCGCAGGCGGCCAGGATCGTCGGGTCCGGCAACCCGCCCCGGTCCCGCTGCGGGGGGCTCGCCACCGCCAGCTCCGGCACACCGGCCACCTGAGCAGCGACCACGTTCATCACCACTGAGCTGGGCAGCACCGCCAGCCCGCCGGGGACGTACAAGCCCACCCGCTGCACCGGGATCCACCGCTGGTGCACGCGCGCCCCGGGGCCGAAGGACGTGGTCCGCGGCTCCGGGAGCTGCGCCTCATGGCCGAGCCGGGCGCGACGGATCGATTCCGCGATCGCGGCGCGCACGTCGTCATCGAGGCCCTCGGCCGCCTCCTGCAGCGCCTCGGCGGGCACCCGCAGCGTGGGCGGGCGCACGCCGTCGAACTGCTCCGCGTAGTCCGCCAGTGCCTGGGCACCCCGTGCGCGCACGTCGGCGAGGATCGGCTCCACCCGATGGGTGGCCACATCGATGTCCACCTCGGCACGGGGCAGCTCTGCGCGCAGCGCCGCCCCGGTCAGCTCGCGTCCACGAAGGTCGATTGTGCGCATCACGCGGCCAGTGTAGGCCGCGCACCGGGCAGGACCGCGCGGCTGTCCACGGCCGGGCCGCAGCCTGTCCGCTCAGCTGTCCGGGCTGAGAGAATGAGTTCATGGTCACCCCTGAACCCGAGGACGTCCCGATCACCGGCCCGATGATCCGCCTGGGTCAGCTGCTCAAGCTGGTCGGGATCGCTGAGGACGGTGCCTCGGCGCGGATGCTGCTGGCCGACGACGCGGTACGGGTCAACGGTGAGACCGAGACCCGCCGGGGCCGGCAGCTGCAGCCCGGCGACGTGCTGCAGATCGAGCTGCCCACCGGTGAACGCCACCTGCGGGTGGTCGGCGAGACCGACCAGACCCAGCAGACCAGCTAGACCAGGCAGTTCGGCCCGAGCAGCGCCTTCAGGTCCCCATACAGCGCGGAGGTGCGCTCCACCCGCAGCCCGTCCTCCAGGCGCATCACCGTGGACCGGCCCGGTGCGGTCAGGTGCAGGTGCACCGCGGTCACCCCCGGGTGGGTGCTGAGCACATCACGCAGCTGTACCAGCACCGGCTCGCTGCACCGGGCCTCCGGAAGCCGTACTGCCACCGGTGCGTCCTCCCCCACGGTCACGTCCGGCAGGCTCATCTCCATCGCTTGCAGGGACAGCGTCTCGTCCCGCCAGCGCACCCTGCCCTTGAGCACCACCACCTGGTCGTGTGCGAGGGCAGTGCTGTAGGCCAGGTAGGTCTCGCCGAAGAACATCACCTCGACCGAGCCCTCCATGTCCTCGATCGTCACCGCCGCCCACGGGTTGCCCTTCTTGGACATCTTCCGCTGCAGCGAGGTGATCAGCCCGGCGATGGTGACTGTGGAGCCATCCGGTCGGGACTCATCAGCCAGCAGCGTGGCGATGGACACGTCCGCGGCCTGGGCGAGCACATGCTCGATCCCGGACAGCGGATGGTCGGAGACGTACAGGCCCAGCATCTCCCGCTCGAAGGCGAGCTTCTGCTTCTTGTCCCACTCCGGCAGGTCGGGTATCTCCACGGTGAACCCGGCACCTTCGGAGTCGTCCCCGCCAAGTCCTGCGAACAGGTCGAACTGGCCCTCGGCCTCCTTGCGCTTCACCCCGATGACTGCGTCCACTGCCTGCTCGTGCACCATCAGCAGGGCGCGGCGCGTGTGGCCGAGGGAGTCGAACGCCCCGGCCTTGATCAGCGACTCGATGGTGCGCTTGTTGCACACCACCGCCGGCACCTTGTCCAGGAAGTCGGTGAACGAGGTGAACTCCCCCTTCTCCTCCCTGGCCTGCGCGATCGCGGCGACCACGTTGTGGCCCACGTTGCGCACCGACGCGAGCCCGAACCGGATGTCCTCGCCCACCGGGGTGAACGTGGCCGCCGAGGCGTTCACGTCCGGTGGCAGCACCGTGATGCCCATGCGGCGGCACTCGTTCAGGTAGAGCGCCGACTTGTCCTTGTCGTCCCGGGTGGAGGTGAGCAGTGCCGCCATGTACTCGCACGCGTAGTGCGCCTTGAGGTAGGCGGTCCAGTAGGAGACCAGCCCGTAGGCGGCCGAGTGCGCCTTGTTGAAGGCATAGTCGGAGAACGGGACGAGCACGTCCCACAAGGTCTTGATCGCGGCGTCGGAGTAGCCGCGCTCGCGCATGCCGGCGCTGAACGGCTCGAACTCCTTGTCCAGCACCTCCTTCTTCTTCTTGCCCATCGCGCGCCGCAGCAGGTCTGCTTGTCCGAGCGTGTACCCCGCCAGGGTCTGCGCGATCGCCATCACCTGCTCCTGGTAGACGATCAGGCCGTAGGTGGTGCCGAGCACCTCCTCCAGGGGCTCGGCCAGCTCGGGGTGGATCGGGGTGATCGGCTGCTGTCCGTTCTTCCGCAGCGCGTAGTTGGTGTGCGAGTTGGCGCCCATCGGGCCCGGCCGGTACAGGGCGCCGACGGCGGAGATGTCCTCGAAGTTGTCCGGGCGCATCAGCCGCAGCAGCGACCGCATCCCACCACCGTCGAGCTGGAACAGCCCCAGAGTGTCCCCACGACCGAGCAGCGCATAGGTCTCCGCGTCGTCCAGCGGCAGCTCCTCGACCTTCACCGGGTCCTTGCCGTTGATGACGATGTTGTCCAGCGCGTCGTCGAGGATGGTCAGGTTGCGCAGCCCGAGGAAGTCCATCTTCACCAGGCCGAGGTCCTCCCCGGCAGGGAAGTCGACCTGGGTGATCACCGCACCGTCCTGCTCGCGGCGCATGATCGGGATGATGTCCAGCAGCGGCTCGCTGGCGATGATCACCCCGGCAGCGTGCACGCCCCACTGCCGCTTCAGTCCCTCCAGGCCACGTGCGGTCTCCAGCACCCGCTTGGCGTCCGGGTCGGTGGCGATGAGCTGACGGAACTCGTCCGCCTCGGCGTACCGCTTGTCCTCTGGGTCGAACATGCCAGTGAGAGTGATGTCCTTGCCCATCACCGCCGGCGGCATCGCCTTGGTGAGCTTCTCCCCCATCGCGAACGGGTAGCCGAGCACGCGGGAGGCGTCCTTGAGCGCCTGCTTGGCCTTGATCGAGCCGTAGGTGACGATGTAGGAGACGTTCTCCTCACCGTACTTCTCGCTGACGTACTTGATCACCTCTCCGCGGCGGCGCTCGTCGAAGTCGATGTCGAAGTCCGGCATCGACGTCCGCTCCGGGTTGAGGAACCGCTCGAAGATCAGCCCGTGCTCCAGCGGGTCCAGCTCGGTGATGCTCATCGCGTAGGCGGCCATCGACCCGGCACCGGAACCGCGCCCGGGTCCCACCCGGATGCCGTGGTCCTTGGCCCAGTTGATGAAGTCGGCGACCACCAGGTAGTAGCCGGCGTAGCCCTTGCCGGTGATCACGTCGATCTCGTACTCGGCCTGCTTGCGCACCTCGTCCGGCACTCCGGTCGGGTAGCGCCGCTGCAGTCCCGACTCCACCGCCTGCACGAAGGTGGAGACCTCGTCCTCGCCCTCGGGCACCGGGAAGTGCGGCATGTACCGGCCGACCTCCTCGGTGTAGGACACCTCGCACTGCTCCGCGACCCGGAGGGTGTTGTCGCAGGCCTCCGGGAGCTCGGCGAACAGCTCGCGCATCTCCGCAGCCGACTTCAGGTAGTAGCCGCTCCCCGAGAACGCGAACCGCTTGCCACCCTGGTCGTAGGTGGGTTCCTCCAGCGTGGAGCCGGACTGCACGCACAGCAGCGCCTCGTGCGCGTGCGCATCCTCCCGGGTGGTGTAGTGCAGGTCGTTGGTGGCCAGCAGCGGGGCGTCGATGTGCCGGGCGAGCTCGAGCAGCTGCTTGGTGACCCGGCGCTCGATGTCCAGGCCGTGGTCCATCAGCTCGATGTAGTAGTTCTCCTTGCCGAAGATGTCCTGCATGTCGGCTGCGGCGCGGACCGCCTCCTCCCACTGCCCGAGCCGGAGCCGGACCTGGATCTCCCCGGACGGGCAGCCGCTGGTGGCGATCAGCCCCTCGGAGTAGGTGGACAGCAGCTCTCGGTCCATCCGCGGCCACTTGCCCAGCTGCCCCTCCAGGGAGGCCAGCGAGCTCATCCGGAACAGGTTGTGCATCCCGGTGTTGTTCTTCGACAGGATGGTCATGTGCGTGTACGCACCGCGGGCAGAGACGTCGTCGCCGGCCTGGCTCTCCTCGCCCCAGCGCACGCGGGTCTTGTCGAACCGGCTGGTGCCCGGGGTGATGTACGCTTCCACCCCGATGATCGGCTTGATGCCGTACTTGCGGGCCTTGGACCAGAAGTCGTAGGCACCGAACAGGTAGCCGTGGTCAGTGGTGGCCAGCGCGGTCTGGCCGAGCCGCTGGGCCTCCGCGAACAGGTCGTCCAACCGGGCCGCACCGTCCAGCATCGAGTACTCGGTGTGCACGTGCAGGTGGACGAAGTCGGCGGCCATGCCCACGAGTCTAAGCCGCACCACCCACACCCGAGGCCCGACCCGCCCACACCCCAGCGGGCGGGCGCCGGTAGCATCACCACGACCGACCCAGGAGCACAGATGCCGACCTCTCCCACCCTGCCGGACGGGCCCTGGCAGCGCGCCGCACGCGGCGCAGGACTGCTGCGCGCCGCACAGGTGCGACCCACGATCTTTGCCGAGATGACCGCGCTGGCCCAGCAGACCGGGGCACTGAACCTGGGGCAGGGCTTCCCGGACGGCGACGGGCCACCGAGCGTCCTGGCCGCCGCCCAGCAGGCCATCGCCGACGGGGTGAACCAGTACCCACCTGGATCCGGCGACCCGAACCTGCGCCGAGCGATCGCCGCGCACCAGCAGCGGCACTACGAGCTGGACGTGGACCCCGACACCGAGGTGCTGGTCACGACCGGGGCCACCGAGGCGATCGCCGCAGCCGTCCTGGCCCTGGCCGGGCCCGGTGACGAGGTGCTCACCCTGGAGCCGTTCTACGACTCCTACGCCGCAATCATCGGGCTGTCCGGCGCCACGCACACCACGGCGAGCCTGCAGCCCACCCCAGACGGCTTCCGGCTGGGTGCGGGGGCGCTGCAGCAGGCGGCCACCGAACGCACCCGGGTGATCCTGCTGAACTCCCCGCACAACCCGACCGGTGCCGTGCTCAGTGCGGACGAGCTCGCCGCAGTGGCCGCGGTGGCGGCGGAGCGGGATGCGATCGTGGTCACCGACGAGGTGTACGAGCACCTCACCTACGACGGCGCCGCTCACCTGCCGATCGCCACGTTGCCTGGTATGGCCGAGCGCACGTTGACGATCTCGTCGGCCGGGAAGTCCTTCGCCGTCACCGGCTGGAAGATCGGCTGGGTCTGCGGGCCGGCCGAGCTGGTCACAGCGGTGCGCAGCGTCAAGCAGTTCCTCACCTACACCACGGGGGCTCCGTTCCAGCCGGCAGTGGCCCTCGGGCTGGACCTGGAGAGCGGGACCGGGCCGGATGCTTCCTGGCTGACCGACCAGGCTGTCTCCTTGGCCCACCGTCGCGACCTGCTCAGTGCGGGGCTGCAAGCGGCGGGCATGACCACCGCCACCCCGCAGGGGGCGTACTTCGTGATGGCCGATGCTGCACCGTTGCTCACCGGCCCGCTGGCTGGTGCTGGGATCGGCACCGGGGCCGAGCTGTGCCGGGCGCTGCCTGAGCTGGCCGGGGTGGTAGCCGTACCCGCCACCGCATTCACCTCACCCGGTTCGACGGCGGACCTCGCCCTGGCCACCTGGCTGCGGTTCACGTTCGTCAAGTCCGAGCAGACGATCGCCGAGGCGGTCGCCCGTCTGGCCCGGCTCAGCGCCTAGCTGTACCCGGCCAGGAGGTTGGTAGCACTCGGCGGGTCTGGTTGACCTAGGAGGAGCCTCCGAGTGGGGTGTGGCTGTTCGAAGGCTGCACCACCACAAGGAGGCTCCGTGTCACACCATAATGCCCGCCTGACCTTCTATGGTCGGCGTCTGATCGTCGACCGTCACCGGGATGGTTGGAAGCAGGCCCACATCGCTGCCGCGATGGGTGTGTCCCGCAAGTGCGTCAAGACCTGGATCGACCGCTACCAGGCTGAGGGCGAAGGGGGGTTGCACGAGCGGTCCTCGCG
>NZ_ATWL01000012.1 GCF_000421225.1 Ruania albidiflava DSM 18029
TATCAGCACCCTGACCGGCGCACCGGCAAGAAGCTCATGGCCACCCTCATCGACAAGCTCCGCCGTGGGCTGCCCGACGGGCTGGAGGAGATCGCCCAGCTCGGGCGCACCTTGTGGCGCAAACGAGACCAGATCTTGGCGTTCTTCGACCACGAGGGAGCCTCGAATGGGCCTGTCGAGGCGATCAACGGACGACTGGAGCACCTGCGCGGGATCGCCCTCGGCTTTCGGAACTTCACCCACTACGTCCTGCGCTGCCTCCTACACTCTGGCCAGCTCGCCGCCCGCATCAACGCACTCTGAATCCGGAAGAGCCATCAATTCGTGAACTCGCCGAATCCACTGACTTCTCGATCTTCCAGTCGCTCGAACTTAACGAGATGCTCGACATACATCGGAAGACGCAGTACTTCGCCGCAAGGTTTGGGACTGCGCTTCCTGCTCGACCTCCGGTCGAACAGGCCCCGGAAGTTCCTGCGCCAAGCGAAGCGATCTATGTAAGGAAGCTTGTAGACGTCTATAACGAGCAGGACCCCGCATCCTGCTCCGATGTCGAATCGGTCGCTGCGCATGCCAAGCACGGTCCGCACCTCCAGAGGCAGCGAGAGGCCTTCTATTCCGCCGAAGCGCTTCGCCTGTACGCGAGGGACTCGGTGCCCGACGGTACGTATGAACTGCTCCAAGACGACGTCTACATCGGCGTAATCGATACCGCAGAAGCGAATCACTCCAGTGGCCTTTCCCGACTCCGAGCTCTGCTTACACAGTCTGGCCAACTCGACCTTGGCGCCCACACGCTTATCTCGATGTCGAACCTCAAGGACCGTCAAGGTATCTGCCACCAGCTAGCCAACGCCGACAAGCTGACGTGGGTGGAAGTCGATGAGTAATCCCCTCAACAGTCCTCTTGAAGTGGGGATGCGTGTCCTGATGATCCTCGTCGAAGCTTTTCCTGCTCATCTGGATATCAACCGCCTTGTCCTCCTCGACCACGGCTTACTACACAGCGCGGACCTCAACGGCCCCGAGAGCCTCCACCCTCCTATCCCCGTACGAGTCGGTGAGCTCGGGGTGAAACGACAGCACATCGAAGATGGCCTCCATGTCATGATCCGAGCTGGACTCGCCGAGATGTCACCGGAGGACAGTGGTATCGAGTTCTGGGCTAGCGAGAGCTCCGAGAGCTTCCTGAAGCTCCTTGAATCTGAGTACGCGCGCGCACTCCACGACCGTGCGCACTGGGTTGTTGAAGAACTCGGCGCCGTTGATGACGCGCGCCTGCGAGAGCGCATGAGGGAGATCTCTTCGCATTGGGCCGAAGAGTTCGAAGTCATGCAACACGAGAGCGGGAACGACATCTGATGGGACGGCTCGCGCTTTCGCACTTGACATTCACCGGCACAAATGCCGCCCCGGCCTCGGTCGACTTCAGCCCGCACGTCACCGTCATCCATGGGCCCTCGGACACCGGCAAGTCATTCATCGTCGATGCGATCGATTTCGTCCTCGGCGCCAAGGAGCTCAAGGAGATCCCGGAGCGGGAAGGGTACAGTCGCGTCCTGCTCGGGCTGGAACTCCCCACCGGTGAACGCATCACGCTCGCACGGTCGGTGGACGGCGGCAGTGTCTCCCTCTACCGATCCGACATCCGCGTCGAGCCCTCGACCCCCGCGGATGAGACGCTCGCGGCGAAGCACAGCGCAACGAGCACGAAGAACATCTCCCGGTTCCTCCTCGACCAGGTTGGTCTCGACGAGAAGCAGGTGCGGAAGAACGCGCGGAACGAGACTCACATGCTCAGCTTCCGCGACTTGACCCGCCTGTGCCTCATCGGTGAGAGAGAGATGCAGGCCGAAGAAGCCCCTGGCCTCAGCGGCAACCCAGTCAACAAGACCAAGGAAGTCTCGGCTCTCAAGCTCCTTCTTACGGGAGAAGACGACTCTGCGTTGACTGCGGTTCCCTCGGCACAAGAGCAGAAGCGGCTGCGCGGCGCTCGGCAGGAAGTTGTCGAGAGGATGCTCAGCCAACTTGAGTCGCAGCTCCAAGACGTTGCTGAGCCGACAGAACTTACGACGCAGCTCGGCAAGCTGAACAGCACAATTGACGAGCACAGCACGATGATCGGTAGCCTCACGGAACAGCGTGGCCAGCTCCTCGTTGCGCACAGCAAACTTCAGTCCGCCGACAACGCCCAGCGGTCGGAGTATTCAGATGCGGCGGCGCTCCGCCAGCGGTTCACTCTCTTGCAGAAGCAGTACGAGAGTGATCTGGCACGCCTCGAAATGATCGCAGAGGCCGGGAACCTGCTTGGGTACTTTAGGCGCGGGACCTGTGTCTTCTGCGGTGCAGAACCGGCCAGTCAGCATCTCAATTTGGATTGTGAGGGAGATGCGACCAGCTTCGGCGCCGCCGTCGAATCCGAGACTCGGAAAACCCAGGGCCTTCTGGATGATCTTCGCGTGACCATCGAGAGCCTCGATGCGCGAACCGAGGTGCTTCGCACATCGATCAAGACGACTCGTCGAGAAGCCTTTTCGTTACAGAAGCGCATCGAGAATCTGGACGCGAGGATGAACCCAGAGGAGGGGAACCTCCGGGAACTTCTCGCGAAGCGTAGCGAGATCGAGAAACACCTCGGCCTCTATGGGCAAGTCAAAACCTTCGAGGACATGATTCGACGGATCGCTGACGAGACTGAAGCGGAGGTGGCAACAGCGGTTGCGGGATTGAGCCTCACCGCCGTACGGGAGTTCTCGGCGGAGATTTCCAAGCGCCTCGCCGAATGGGACTACCCGTCCGCAGCATCTGTTCGTTATGACCGAAACGAACTCGACATTATCGCGGGCGACCAACGGCGCTCGGCGCACGGCAAGGGAGTACGCGCAGTTCTCCACGCCGCCTTTACGCTCGCCCTCGCCCAGTATTGCTTTGACCGGGAGCTGCCGCACCCTGAATTCGTCGTGCTCGACTCGCCCCTCGTCACCTACCGGCCACCCGATCAATCAATAGACGCCGACGGCGAGCCACCGGAGGGCGTTATCCGGGCCTTTTACCGTGACATCCAGGCCAACTTTGACGGCCAGATTATCGTCATGGAGAACACTGATCCGCTGGATCCTCTCGGACCCGATGCGCGCGATATCCGCTTTACGAAATACATCGACGTGGGAAGGTACGGCTTCCTGCCTGTCGTCGACGGCGCGGAGACCACTGACACCCTCGTGATCGAAGGCTGACCGGCGGCAACGGCGAGGCCCGTTCCACCTAACGTTCGCGGCCGTGGGGATCGCGGAGCGCCATCCCCGCGCGGAGCAGGTACACCCGAACAGAACTTGGATTGAAGCCGAGCCTCTCGCCGACCCTCGCCAAGGACTCGCCCTGCTCGTAACGCAGGCACATCTCGCGCACCTGCTCAGATGACGGCTTCTCACGGCGCAACCGCACACCTCGCGCCCGCAACCGCTCAGCGAGACGCTGACGGCTCATCCCCAGATCACCCGCGATCACGCGCAGGATCTCGCCGTCCTTGTAGCGGCGCTCTGCCTCATCCAGCATCGCCGCCGTCAACTGCGGAACTGGTCGCGGCAAGGGCCGCGAGAAGGCCGGGCCTGACCCTGCCGACCTACGGCGACGCCGGATCGCCCGATGCGACGAGACCGCCAACTGTAGAGCCGGGGCAAGGTTAGAGCACTGTCGCGCTACCTCCACCAGAAGGTCGTTGTTCACAAACCAGCGACATCACCGGTTTGAGTTCCAGACTCCGCCTTCCGTCCTTGGCGGTGGCGGAGGGCGAGAGTCTGCACGTCCGGGAAGAACGCGTTGAACGGGACTCTGGGTTCGCTGTGGATGGTGTCGTCGTGGACGATGAGCATGTCGAAGAAGGCTTGGTTGGCGATCCGGCGTAGTGAGTCGTCGATGCTCATGTAGATGGCGTGCATGTCGCCTGCGAGGGCCGCTGCACCCCAAACACTGTCACCAACCTCGCGGCATAGAACATCTAGATTCGGACGGGGTCTGATCGCGGTCGCACCGTCCGGATTGTCCCTGCCGTGCGGCTGGGCCGTGCTCGAGTGCCGTCACCTCAGATGGTGGTGCCAGCGAGGATGGCCACTACGCCACCTGCGATGAGGAGCGAGTGCAGGATCATGTGCTCAAGATTCGGACGAGGTCTGTCCCCGATGGCTGGCAGCACGGTGACCGTATGCGCGTAGGTGCGGGTATGTAGCTCGCTCCAGGACTGGTCGGTGCCTGCGGTGGCCCAAGGCACGCTGATCCCCACGAGGTATGGAAGCCACCACAAGACGACACCGCCTGCGGCGACGACCAATTCAATGGCGCCACCGACATACGCGAGTGCGGGCAGGTGCCGTGCGGCGGCAAAGGCGACCAAAATGATCGGGACGGTCAAGATTGGCGCATTGGTGGCAATTTCTGCGCGGCGTTCCGCGTGTGTCGCAACACGTGCGTTATTGAAAGGGAAGAGATCGACGATGGTTGTCACAAGAAAGTAGACCAATGCGAATGCTAGTAGGACGAGAGCGGTAATGAACATGCAATGGTTCTCCGTTCAGGCGCGGGGAGCCTGGGGGCGGTAGCGGAACTGGACGCCGTCGAGAAACGTTTCGACTGCTACCTCGTACCAGGTGTCGTAATAGACGGCGGGCGCGGCCGGTGGGTTCGGCACATTGCCGCACTCGGCCGACGCGAGCCCCACCACGAGCACAATCAGGCCCTGAAGCAGGTGCAGTGCAGTCTCGTCATCGATATCGAGAGCGGGGAGAAATGCGTCGTTGACAAGCGGCATGACCGGATCGAACACTGCTGGTGAGACCTCTTGGACGGCGACGATCTGCGCTGCACCCGGATGCTCTCGAAGGACGGAGCGCATCCCATCAGCCAGTCCGCGCGCAAGCGCCCGCCAATCAGGTGTAGCCGACACCCGTGCGAGAGCTGTCTGAGCGACGCTGTCTGCAACGAGACGCAACAGTTCGTCTCGGCCCGCGACATGGTGATAGAGCGAAGCCGCTTGGACGCCCAGCCTGGTAGCGAGTGCGCGCATCGTGAGTCCTGCGAGACCTGCGTGATCGATCAGTTCGAAGGTCGCAGCCACCACGGCGGTCCTGTCGATCCGCTGAGCCGGACTCATCGGAAGCTCCTCTCTCACAATGCTGGGACAACCTAACGGTGTTAGAATGGAGTGTCAATGCTGTTTAGAGGGCAGCTCCTCGAGTGCCTCGGTCAGGGCGTGGAGGGCGGCGTATATCCGGGCAGTTCGCGGTTCGCCGTATCCTGACGGCTGTACCTGATTCCGGGCGCTCGGAGGAGCGATGGCCACCAACCGTCTCACCCACCTGCTCGGAGTCCCCGAACCGATCCTGCTCGGCGCCTTCGGCGGGGTGTCCTCGGTGGAGCTGACCGCCACGGTCAGCGACCTCGGTGGGCTGGGGTCCTACGGCCTGTACGGCTACGACGCCGACCGCATCACCGAGACCATCACGTCGCTGCGGGCGGCGACCTCCGCACCGTTCGCGGTGAACCTGTGGGTGCCCACCGGAGACGAGGTACACCCCAGCAACGTCGACCTCGCCCCAGCCCGGGCCGCGGCCAAGCTGCTGTTCGACGAGGTCGGTCTGCCGCTCCCGGACGCGCCGGAGAAGTTCCTCCCGGACTTCGACACCCAGATCGAGGCCATTCTCGAGGCGGCCCCGCCTGTAGTCAGCTTCGTCTTCGGCCTGCCCGACCCAAGCGTGATGGACCGGCTGAAGACGGTCGGCATCCGGGTGTTGGGCACTGCGACGACGGTGGCGGAGGCGGTGCACCTCGCCGAGCACGGCGCGGACGCCATCATCGCCACCGGCAGTGAGGCCGGCGGCCACCGCGTCTCCTTCCTCCGCCCCGCAGAAGACTCCCTGGTGGGCGCGTTCGCGCTGGTGCCGCAGGTGGTCGACGCTGTCGAGGTGCCAGTGGTGGCTGCAGGCGGCATCGCCGACCGGCGCGGGGTCGCCGCCGCGCTCGCGCTCGGGGCCGACGGCGTGCTGGTCGGCACCGCTTTCCTGCGCACACGGCAGTCCGCTGCCAGCCAGGCGCACCGGCAGGCGATCGCTGCCGCCGGTGACACCGGCACGATCCTCACCACGGCAATGAGCGGCCGGCTCTCCCGGGGCGTGCCCAACCGTGCGGTCGAGGTGCTCTCCGAGGCCAGACAGATCGCGCCGTTCCCGGCGCAGAACTGGCTCACGGGCCAGTTCCGCGCAGTCGCCAACCGAGAGGGAATCGGCACCCTGCAGTCGCTGTGGGTGGGGCAAGGAGCCGGCCTGACCCGCTATGCGGAGACCGCTGAGGTCTTAGCAGAGCTGCGCGCCGGCCTCTAGGATGGCCTACCAAGGGATTGATGATGAAGGACGTGCTGCTCACCATCGGGTTCTTCGTCGGCAGCGGACTGCTGCTCTGGCTGTTCGTGTGGAGCTGGCGGGGACGGTCTCACGTGGCCCGGTGGTGGTACCAGGACATCTACGGCAGCGACAGCATGGCCATGGGTGTCTTCCCGGGCGCGGGGGTCGTGGTGTTCGGCGTCGGACTCTATCGGGCGCTGCCCGAGGGACTGGTGGGGCTCTCGTACCTGTTCATCGTCATCGGCGCCCTGGGCGGCATGATCGGCATGGTGTTGCCGTTCCTGTGGGGCCCCCGGTTCTACAAGGAGTACCGCAAGCGTCAACGGGCGAGGGCCAAGGGCAGGTGAGCTCCGCCGTCGTGCTGGAGCGGGGGCCACGGTGCAGGAACGCAGACCGGGAGGGCCAGCGCCCTCCCCTCAGTACCCGCGCAGCCGGGTGATCTGCCGGCGTTCCCGCTTGGTCGGCCGCCCCGATCCACGCTCGCGGCGAGGGACGGCCGGCTGCTCCACCTTCGGCGGGGGCGGTGGTGTCTCGTCGATCATCGCCTGTGCGGCCCGCGGTGCGCCCACCCGCTTGCGCAACGGCTCACGCACCACCACTGTGCGCTCCCGGTCCGGTGCCGTGACCATGATCCGGGTCCCGGGGCCCACGAGCGTCGCTGGTTTGACGCTTTCGCCGTCGATCTTCACGTGCCCGCCACGGCAGGCCGCCTGCGCCTGGGTGCGGGTCTTGAACACCCGCACCGCCCAGAGCCAGGAGTCCACGCGCACCGAGTCGGCCATGCTCTGAGGGTACGGCCCGGAGGTGCATGTCGTCACTGCAGGGCCGCGGGGAGCGGTACCAAAGGCAGGGTCGGTAGATTCGGCCGGGTGACCCACTACCTGGACCCCTTCGACGGCAGCACCTATCCGTTGGACGAGCCGCGCTGGTGCTCGGCGGACGGCCGGCCGCTGTGGATCGACCCTGGGCCCGGGATCGGACGGGACGAGATCGATAGCACCCAGCGCTCGTCGTGGCGCTACCGGGCGGCCCTGCCTGTGGACCTGACCGCACCGATCACCCTCGGCGAGGGGTGCACACCGCTGCTGGAGCAGGACTGGGGAGAGGCGGGCCGGGTGCTGGTGAAGGCCGAGTGGTTGAACCCCACCGGGAGCTTCAAGGACCGCGGCAGCAGCGTGATGCTTTCCTACCTGCGCGAGCGCGGTGTGGCCGCTGTGGTCGAGGACAGCTCCGGCAACGGCGGATCCTCGGTGGCCGGCTATGGCGCTGCCGGTGGTTTGCAGGTGACGATCGTGGCACCGGAGAGCACCTCGGCGGCGAAGATCGCCCAGGTGCGTGCCTACGGCGCCGACGTCGAGCTGGTGCCCGGCCCGAGGGAGGCCTCCCAGCAGGCAGCGATCGGCATCGCCGAGTCCGGCGAAGCGTTCTACGCCAGCCACAACTGGCAGGCGTTCTTCCTGCAGGGCACCAAGACGCTCGGCTACGAGCTGTGGGAGGACCTCGGCTTCCGGGCACCGGACAACGTGATCCTGCCGGTCGGTGCCGGCAGCAGCCTGCTCGGCTGCTCCCTGGCCTTCTCCGAGCTGCTCACCGCCGGGCAGATCCGCCGGATGCCGCGACTGTTCGCCGCCCAGCCGCTGCACTGCTCCCCGCTGGATGCCAGTGTGACCGCCGGGGTGGGCACACCCGTGGACCGGCCGGTGCGACCGACCGTCGCCGAGGGCACCGCCATCGCCCGGCCGCTGCGGCTGGCGCAGATGGTGGCCGCAGTGCGCAGCACCGGCGGCGGCACCATCGCAGTCCCCGAGGACCGGATCGTCGCCGCACTGGAACGGCTCTGCCGGCGGGGCCTGTTCGTGGAGCCGACCAGCGCCACTGCGGCGGCTGCCTGCTCGATGCTGCGAGCAGCCGGGACGATCCGGCCAGAGGAGAGCACCGTCGTCGTGCTCAGTGGGTCCGGGCTGAAGGCCGGGAGCACTGTGGCCGAGCTGGTGGAGCCGCTGCGGGACTGAGCCGGCGGTCCCGCCCGTGCGGCGGCGGTGGCAGCCACGCCGCAGCGATCACGGTCGCGCCGCGTGCGGGAACCCGGTCCAGCGCAGCTCCGGGGGGAAGCTGGTTCAGCCGGGGAGCCCGAGCGCTCCCGCCTCCTTCCTGGTCAGGTGGACGAGAGCGTGACGGACCCGGCGGTGCCGTCGATGGCGATCGTGCTCCCGTCCGGGATGGCGCTGGTGGCCTCTGGCACTCCGAGCACAGCCGGGATGCGGTGCTCCCGGGCGACGATCGCCGCATGGGAGAGCACGCCACCGGTCTCGGTGACGATGCCGCCGGCGACCCGGAACAGCGGCGTCCACGCCGGATCGGTGTGCCGGCAGACCACGATGTCCCCACGCACCACCCGCCCCGCCTCGGCGATGCTGCGCAGCACACGGGAGGGCCCCCGCGCGGTGCCCTGGGCGCCGGGGGTGCCGGTCAGGGCGCGGCCGGGTTGGCGGGCCAGCTGGGCTGGCGGCGGGGGAGGGGCCGCGGTCACCGGGCGGGACTGCAGCAACCAGACCTGCTCGCCTGCTACCGCCCACTCGATGTCCTGCGGCCGGCCGAGGACCGCCGCCACGTCCTCGCCCAGGGCCGCCAGGGTGCGGGCAGTGCTCTCGCTGATCGCCGGGACGTCCTGCAGTGCCCGCGGTACCGGCGTGGTGGCCAGGCCGGTGCCGCGCTCGCGCCGGTCGGCCCGAGTCGCCTTGCGACCCAGGTGGACCTCGGCCGGCTGCCCGGGACGCAGCTGCCAGCTGTCCGGTGTGACCGTGCCGCCGACCACTGCCAGACCCAGCCCCCAGGACGCCTCGATCCTGGTGCTCGCGTCCGGACCTCGGGTGAACATCACCCCGGAGGCGGTGGCATCGACCAGCTGCTGCACGATCACCGCCATCGCCGGGCGCTCGAGGGACGCCGCACCGGTCAGGTGGGCCCAGTAGTCGGCCGCGTGGACGGCGCCGGCGGCCGCCCAGCACTGCTGGACCGCCTGGCCGACCGCCACCGCACCGTGCACACCGAGCAGGCTCTCGTACTGCCCGGCCCCCGATGCCTCGGCGGTGTCCTCGGTCGCAGCCGACGAGCGCACTGCCACATGCGGATCGCCCCACGCGGTCAGCGCCTGGGCCAGCTCGCCCTGCAGCGTGCTGCTCAGACCAGCGGGCGGCGCCCCGCAGGTCTCCACCCCACCCTGCTGCGCGTCGAAGGGGACCACGACGCCGTCTGGCACCGGCAGCCCAGCACGCAGCAGCGTTCCCAGGGCTGCGGCCTTGCCGCCGCAGGTGGCAGACCGGGCTGCGCTGAGCGGAATGAGCACCGGACCCCAATCAATGAAACATTGACAATGGTTCGTTGATTCTGCATGGTGGCGTCATGGAACGCAAGCAGGAGCAGGAAGCCGACGCCAGCGCAGACCAGACGCGGGCGAGGCAGGAGCAGGCGGCCGTCCAGCGTCTCCTCGATCGCGGTGCAGACCAGCTCGAGCCTCGCCCATGGCGCCCACCGCCGGTGCCGCCGACCGCTGTGGACCTCACCCAGCACGCGCTCTGGCGCGGCGGTGAGCTCGACGAGGAGGACCTGCGTGCGGCGCTCGCCCTGCTGCCGGCCGCTCGTGCGGAGGTCGACGGCGTGGAGTCGGGTCTGTTGTTCCTCGCCCGGAGCGCAGGTCTCACCTGGGCACAGATCGCGGACGCGATGGGCTTCCGCTCCCCGCAGGCCTGCCAGCAGCACTTCACCCGGCTCGCCGCCCGAACCGCGGACGCGAAGTGAGCAGCACCCAGGTGCCCGTGCTGCATGCCGTCCGGCTGCTCGGCTTCGCCGACACTCCCGAGGTGGCGATCCGTGCGCGGCTGCCGGTGCAGGAGGCGGCCACCGCACTGGCCGACGCCGAGGCCCGCGGCTGGTTGCAGCACACCGGGTTCGCCGACCTGTACGGCTGGTCCCTCACCGACGCCGGCCGCACCGAGGGGGAGCGCATCCTTGCTCTGGAGCGGCAGCGGGCCGATGGGGACGGCGGGCTGGATGCCATCTACGCCGCGTTCTTGCCGCTGAACACGCGGCTGCTGCGTGCCTGCACGGACTGGCAGATCCGGCCGACGCCGCAGGAGCCCCTCGCCGTCAACGACCACGACGACCCGGTCTGGGACCGTCGCGTCCTGGGCGAGCTCGGGGCGCTCAGCCACGACCTGACGCACCTGGTGACCAGGCTTGCTGCCGTGCTGCCGAGGTTCGCCGGCTACGACGACCGGTTCCAGACGGCGCTGCAGCGCGCCCAGGCGGGGGAGCGGGACTGGGTGGACCGGTCCGACGTCGACTCCTGCCACCGGGTCTGGTTCGAGCTGCACGAGGACCTGGTGGCGACGCTGGGCATCACCCGGGACGGGTCCTAGTACCAGGTGGCGGGTGCGTCAACCCAGCGCTGTGGCGAGCCAGTCCCGGGCGCGTTGCTCCACCGCCCGTGAGACCTCCGCCTCCGGCGCCCAGCCCTCGAACCCGTGCGGCACGTCCGGCACCACCTCGAGCGTGACCGGCACCCCGGCACCGGTCAGCCGCTCGGCGTAGGCCACGTCTTCCGCCAGGAAGAGGTCCAGGTCCCCGACGCTCACCCAGGTCGGCGGCAGCCCGGACAGATCGGTCCGCCGGGCCGGGGCGGCATGGTCGCTCACGTCCGGGCCGCCTGGCTCGGTGCCCAGACAGGCCGACCAGCCGAAGTGGTTCGACCGGTTGTCCCACACCCAGTGCTTGATTGCGTCCAGCTCCCGACGGGTGGCGGTGCGGTCATCGAGCATCGGTGCGAACAGCCACTGCGCCACCGGCTGCACTCCGCCCATGTCCACCAGGTGCAGCACCAGACCCGCCGCCAGGTTCCCGCCTGCGCTCCCACCACCGAGGGCCACCCGGTCCGGGTCCACCCCGAGCTGCTCGGCGTGGTCCTGCAGCCACTGCCAGGCGATGAGCGCGTCCTGGTGCGCCGCCGGGAACGGGTGCCGTGGGGCGAGCCGGTAGTCCGCCGAGACCACTGTGATGCCCAGCTCCTCGGCCACGGTGGCGCACAACCGGTCGTCCATCACCGCCGCACCGATCACCAGCCCGCCACCGTGGAACCACAGCAGCGCTGGTCCCGCCCCGCCGCCGGACCGGACCGGCTGGTAGACCCGCAGCCGTGGGCGGCGCACCCGCCGGACCCGCACACCCGGGCGGCGGTCGCGGGGGAGCAGGTGCACCCCGGCCCGCACCAGCAGGCGTCCCCACAGCCGGTACACCGGGAGGTCCGGCATCCGCCGGGCGGCCCGCACCTGCGGGTCCACCC
Source organism: Ruania albidiflava DSM 18029 (assembly GCF_000421225.1). Classification (GTDB taxonomy): domain Bacteria; phylum Actinomycetota; class Actinomycetes; order Actinomycetales; family Beutenbergiaceae; genus Ruania; species Ruania albidiflava. Next base: position 11,731 of record NZ_ATWL01000012.1, read on the forward strand.
GCTCAGCGTCCATCAGCGGCGTACGTCCGGCTCGGTGGGCTGGCGCCCGGCCTGGCCGACGAAGTGGTCCATCGTCTGGTTGATGCCGAAGAAGTCCATCATCGCGTCGAACGCCCGCACCGGGAGCACCCGCCCGATCGGCACCAGCCGCGCCAGCAGCGGGGCGATGTACTGCTGCCGACCGGCTTCGACCGCATCCAGGATCGCCCGGGCCACCTTCTCCTCGCTCAGGATCGGCAGCAGCCGCGGAAACTTCGTGCGCACCCCGGTGAACATGCCGGTGTCCACGTAGTACGGGCACACCAGCAGAGTGCGCACTCCCGTCACACCCGCGGTGCGCAGCTCTGCGCGCAGCGACTCGGTGAAGCCCACCACGGCGTGCTTGCTCGCCGAGTAGTCCGTCTGCCGCGCCACGCCCGCCAGCCCAGCGGCACTGGCCAGGTTCACCACAGTGCCCCTGTCCCGGTCCAGCATCCCGGGCAGCAACGCACGCGTGGTCCAGTACAGGGCGAGCACGTTCACCTCGAACGTGCGCCGGACCTGCGCACTGGAGTTCTCCAGCAGCGCCCCGCCACTGACGATGCCGGCATTGTTCACCAGCACATCCACCGGGCCGGCCTGCTCGGCCGCCGCCTGCACCGCCTGCTCGTCGGAGACGTCCACCCCCGCCGCCCTGGCAGCCCCGCCCCGGGTGGTGATCTGCGTGCAGGTGGCCTCGGCGGCGGCCAGGTCCAGGTCCCACACGGCCACCCGGGCGCCGCGGTCGGCTGCCAGCAGCGCCATCCGCCGCCCCAGACCGCTGCCGCCACCGGTGATCAGCACCTGCTGACCCGCCAGCGGCAGTCCTCGGCGGCGCATCAGCCGACCTCCGGTGTGCCCCGGGCAGCGTTCGCGGCGCTGAGCAGGTCGTCGACCAGCTGCTCGGTGATCGGAAGACCGCCGTAGCCGGGGAGCCGCCCGACCGGGAAGGAGGACATCAGCGTCATCATCTCCTCGTCCTGCAGCAGCCCGGCCGCTGCGGGCACCTGGTCGGCCAGCTGCTGCACAGCCTGCGCGACCAGCGGCGCCGCATGCCGGTCAGCGAGCACCTCCGCCAGCGAGGACTCCCGGGTCAACGGCGCCTGCAGCCCGTCCCCGGGCAGCTCCACGGTCGCGCTGGTGCGCAGGTCCCGGCTGGAGGCACCCACCTGCACCAGGTACTGCCCGCCCTCCACCCACCAGGAGCCGGTGCGCACGTCCCAGACCGCCAGTGCGCTTCGTGGCACGGCCACCTCTACCTCCGCGGTCTGCCCGGGTGGGATCTCCACCGAGGCGAACCCCTTGAGCTCCCGGGGTGGGCGAGAGACCGCCGAGCCGGACAACGACACGTACACCTGCACGACCTCCCGCCCCAGCCGACCCCCGGTGTTGGTGACGGGCACGCGCACCTGCCAGCCGCCGTCGTCGGCCGTGACCACGCTGGCCTGCCCGTAGGAGAACGTGGTGTAGGACAGACCGTGGCCGAACGGAAACGCCACCGGCATGGTGCGTGCGTCGTACCAGCGGTACCCGACCAGCTGGCCCTCGCCGTAGCGCACCTGGCCGTTCTCGCCCGGGAAGTTCCCGAACGCCGGGGTGTCTGCCAGCCGCAGCGGCACCGTCTCGGACAGCCGCGCCGAGGGGTTCACCCGCCCGAACAGCACATCCGCGGTGGCCCCGCCGCCCGCCTGCCCGAGCAGCGAGGCGTCCACGATCGCCGGCACCTGCTCCGCCTGCGGGACGTGCACCACCCCGCCGTGGGAGAGCACCAGCACCACGTTCTCGGTGGCCGCCAGCACCTCGGCCAGCAACGCCACCTGCTCGGCCGGCAGGTCCAGGTGCTCCCGGTCGAAGCCCTCCGACTCCGCCTCCGGCGGCAGACCGAGGAACAGCACCGCGACCTCGGCCCCGGCCGCCACGCGCACCGCCTCAGCACGCAGCGCCGTCACGTCCCCGGCACCGTCCAGGGTGAACCCCGGCGCGTAGGTCACCTCACCGGTGCCGAGCGCCCGGATCTCGGTCAGCGCATCCTCCAACCGGGTGGGATCGATGCGGGAGGAGCCCGCCCCCTGGTACCGGGGCTGCTGCGCAAACGCGCCGATCACCGCCAGCCGTGCGTCGGTCGCCAACGGCAGGAGCTCGTCGGTGTTCTGCAGCAGCACCACGCACCGGCCGGCCACCTCCCGGGCCAGGTCGTGGTGGGCGTCCACGTTCAGCTGTGCCGGCGCGGGCGGACGCTGCCCGGCACGGCGGACCAGCTCCAGCACCCGCCCGGCGGCAGTGTCCAGGTCCGCCTCGGCCAGGTCACCTGCCGCCACGGCGCGCACCACCTGGCCGTCGGTGTAGCCACCGGTGGCGGGCATCTCCAGGTCTAGCCCCGCTGCTATGGACGCCACCCGGTCGGCCACCGCACCCCAGTCGGAGACCACCAGGCCGTCGAAGCCCCACTCCTCGCGCAGCACCTCGGTGAGCAGCCACCGGTTCTGCGCGGAGTACACGCCCTCGATCCGGTTGTAGGAGCACATCAGCGTCCACGGCCGGCCCTCACGCACCGCGATCTCGAAACCGCGCAGGTAGATCTCCCGCAGCGTGCGCGCATCGACGTCCACGGAGACGCGCATCCGGTCGGTCTCCTGGTTGTTCGCCGCGAAGTGCTTCACGCATGCGCCCACGCCCCTCGACTGGATGCCACGCACCAGGCCGGCCCCCATCAGCCCGGAGAGCAGCGGGTCCTCGGAGAAGTACTCGAAGTTGCGTCCGCACAGCGGGGAGCGCTTGATGTTGATCCCCGGGCCGAGCACCACCGCGACGTCCTCGATCGCCGCCTCGGTGCCGATCGCCTCTCCCACCCGCTCCGCCAGGACAGGGTCGAAGCTGGCGCCCAGCGCCACCGCCGGTGGGAAGCAGGTGGCCGGCACGCTCGGGCCCAGCCCGGGACCGGAACCTGCCTCCTTGCGCAGCCCGTGCGGCCCATCGGTGACCATGATCGCCGGCACGCCGAGGCGGTCGATCGCCTTGGTGTGCCAGGCGTCGGCTCCGCTGGTGAGCCCGGCCTTCTCCGCCACGGTCAGGTCCGCGGGCGTGACCGGGACGGTATCGCCGCCAGCCGCACCCGGCGCGCTGGCCGCGCCGGCTGCGGGCTGGGAACCACTGGTCGTCGGATCGGACATGGGACTCTCCTTCGGACGTCGGCTCTCTCACCGTACGGACTTGATCGGGACCACGGCGGCCGCACCGAGCAGTGCCAGCACGATCGCCGTCGGGAACAACCAGGCGTACCCGGCCACCAGCACGATGCCCCCGGCCAGAGCCGGGGCGAGGGTCTGCGGCAGGGTGATCGCCATGTTCACGATGCCCAGGTCCTTGCCGAAGGTCTGCTGGTCCGGCAGCACCTCGGACATCAGCACCGAGTCCACCGACTGGAACACCCCGTAGCCGAACGCACCGATCGCATAGGCCACCACCATCCCCGCCACTGTGGGGCTGACCAGCGGTGCGACCATCGCACCGGCGAACAGCACTGCGGCCACGCCGATGAAGATCTTCCGCCGGTCCAGCCGGTCCGAGAGCGGGCCAGCCACGGCCGTGGCCAGCACCGCCCCGGGGGCACCGGCCAGGGTGAGCAGCGGGATGGTCGCTGCCGCCCGGTCGCTGCCCAGGTCGATGTAGTCCGCGAGCACGTACAGCAGGTAGCCGCCGGCCACCACGTAGTAGGCCAGGTTCAGCAGCATCCGGCCCGCGAACCCCCAGGCGAAGTCCGGGTGCTGGCGCGGACTCACCCAGTAGGTGCGGGCGAACGTGCGCAGCGAGAACGGCTCCCGCGGGTCCGCGGCGCTGGAGCGGTCCGGGTTGCGCCAGGTGAACACGGTGAGCATCACCAGGCACGCGGCCGCCAGCACCAGGTACGCCAGCAGCACCACGTCGGACAGGCTGGAGGCGAGGAGCTGACCGGCGAGCATCCCCACCAGCGTGCCCATCCCGGTCACCGCGGAGAAGCTGCCCCGGGCCAGCCGCGGGATCCGGTCCGGCAGGATCGCCGTCAGCGGCGCCTGGGCCAGGTTGTAGGCGATCGAGACGCCCACCCAGCCGAGCAGCAGCCCGAGCAGAGAGTGCTGCATGCCGAGCACCACCATCAGCACCGCCCCTGCCGCGGTGCCGACCACCATCCACGGGGCACGGCGCCCGTGCCGGGAGCGGGTGCGGTCGGAGATCAGCCCGGCCACCGGCTGGGTGAGCATCGAGACCAGCGCGCCGGCCGTGGTCACCAGGGCGAGGTTGGCCACCTTCTGGGCCGGGTCGAGCCGTTCCACCTGCAGTGCGAGCAGGATGCCGGGCACTGCACCCCAGACCGCGAACAGCACCAGGTAGGTGGGCGCGAGCCAGAGCAGCAGCCGGCGCAGCGGTCCGCGCACGGTGACCGGACCCTCGTAGGAGCCGTCGAGCAGGTGCTCCTGGGAGGCGGACGTGCGCGTCGTCGGCATACCGGTCCTCTCTGCACCATGCACCGGGAGTGAAAACAGTCTGCCAGTCGGTTTTCAATTTGCCAAGAGTCCGGTTTACTGGACGGCATGGGCAAGCGAGGACCGTACGCGAAGGGACTTGCCCGGCGGGAGGAGATCGTCGCCCGGGGTCTGGAGGTGATCGCGGCCGAGGGCTACTCCGGCGCCTCGGTGCACCGCATCGCCTCGGCCGCAGGGTTGAGCAAGACCGGTCTGCTGCACCACTTCGACTCCAAGGAGCAGCTGTTCACCGAGATCCTGCGCAAACGGGACGAGGTGGACGACCCTGGACTGGATGAGCTGAGCGCCCAGCTCGCCGACCTGGAGAGCGCCTACGTGCGCATCGTGCAGCGCAACGCGGACATCCCCGGGCTGGTGGAGCTGTTCACCCGGCTGTCGATCGAGGCCGCCGACCCGGAGCACCCGGCGCACGAGTTCTTCTCACGCCGCGACCGCGACCTGGGGGAGCGGGTGGCGCGCACCATCGAACGCGCCACCGCCGACAGTGGGCGGCTGCCTGCCTCGGCCAAGACGATGGCCCTCCTCCTGCTGGCGGCCACCGACGGTCTGCAGCTGCGCTGGCTGCGCGACCCGGAGCTGGACATGGCCGGCACGCTCACCGTGCTCTTCGAGCTGTTCGAGCACGCGATAGCCGACGGCGCAGCCCGGCCGGAGTAGCCACGCTCACCGTGGCGGCGCACCGCCTTGGTGATCCAGATGGGCGCGTACGGGCAGGTGTACCAGGGCCCCGCCTGTCACACTTCGCCACCTCGTTCCGACACACCAGGTGACGCCAACCGGCGCCTGCCAACCCTGGAGGGAAACCATGCCCCGGATCGAGATGGGCCGCACCAACAAGCTCGGCTACGCCGCCGTGATCGGACTGGAAGGGTACGCGCGCAAGTCCGTGGACCCGGTGCTGTACGAGCTGATCAAGCTGCGTGCATCGGTGCTGAACGGGTGCGGATACTGCGTGGACATGCACGCCACCGCCGGGCGCAAGCGTGGCATCCCGGTGCGCAAGCTGTTCGCCGTGGCCGCCTGGGAGCACTCGCCCACACTGTTCGACGACCGGGAGCGGGCCGTGCTCGCCCTGACCGACGCCGTCACCCGGCTCGGACCGGACACTGTCACCGACGAGATCTGGGCGGCCGCCGCGGCGCACTTCGACGACGGTGAGCTCGGCGCCCTGGTGCTGGCCATCGCCACCATCAACGTGTGGAACCGGATCGCGATCAGCACCGAGATGGCCCCGCCGGTGGACGCCAAGCACCCGGTGGAGTGATCGACGACGCCGACCGGGCGGTCAGCCACCCTGGTCGGTGCCGTCGGTACGGTGGAGGTATGACTGCCGCCTCCCCGGCCGCCGAGGCCTGGCGTGCTGAGCAGCACCGGCTGACCGGGATCGCCTACCGGATGCTCGGCGACTACGGGCTGGCCGAGGACGTGGTCTCCGAGGTGGCCCTGGCGGCCGTCCGCGCCGAGCGCACCGGCGGGGCGGAGGTACGGTCCTGGCCGGCGTGGTTGACCACGGTGTGCGTCCGGCGTTCCGTCGACCAGCTCCGCGAGCTCGCCGCCGAGCGGGAGTTCTACCCGGGGCCGTGGCTGCCCGAACCGGTGGCCACCGACCGGTTGCCTGAGGACGTGGTCGCCGACCGGGAGCTGCTCAGCATCGGCCTGCTGCACCTGGCCGAACAGCTCAGCCCGCACGCACGCGCTGCCCTCGTGCTGCACCGGGGGTTCCGGATGACCTCCGCGGAGATCGGCACAGTGCTGGAGCGCAGCCCGGCCGCGGTGCGCCAGCTGGTCTCCCGGGCCGAGCGCAGGCTGCAGATCGACGACGCCCCGCCAGTGCGCTCAGCGGCTGCCGCCCAGACGCTCTCGGCGATGGTCACCGCGATCGAACGCGGCGAGGTGGCCACCCTGGTGCACCTGCTGGCCGAGGACGCCGTGCTCTGGACCGACGGCGGCGGGAAGACCAGGGCGGCCCGCAACCCGATCTACGGGGCGGACCGCATCATCCGGTTCTACACCGGGGTCTTCACCGCCGCGATCACCCAGCGCCCGGACGCGGTGCGGGCCAGGCTCGTGCACATCAACGGCGAGCCCGGGCTGGACGTGCGCACCCTCGACCGGCGCGACCTGGTCGCCCTCGACCTCGACCCCGCTGGCCAGGTGCGCGGCGTGCGGCAGATCGCCAACCCGGACAAGCTCACCCGGGTGCCGGTATGAGGGCACGGCGCCCGGTGGTCGCGTACGTGTTCGGCTACGGTTCTCTGCTGCATCCGGACTCGCTGCGCCGCACCCTGCCGGAGGTGGACCTGGACGCCTGCATCCCGGCGCGGGCGGCCGGCCTGCTGCGCTGCTTCGACGTCGCGTTCCCCAACGACGGCAGCCAGCAGGACAAGGCCTACTACGACACCGGCGGGTCCCGCCCGTCCCGGGTGCTGCTGTGCAACCTGCGCCCCAGCCCCACGGCACGGGTGAACGGTGTGTGCATCCCCGTGGACGCTGATGACCTGGACGCGCTGCGCGCCCGCGAGCGGCGCTACGCACCCCAGCAGATCGCCGTCGAGCCCTACCCGGGCTGGCCCCACCCGGAGGCAGAGGTGCTCGCGTTCCTCGGCCGGGCCGAGTTCACCCGGCCCGACGACGTCTCCCGCGGGCTGCTCTCGTCCCGCTACCGGGAGGTGGTGGTCACCGGCGCGCAGCACTGGGAGGGCCAGGTCCGCAGCTTCGGTGCCGACTTCCGGGAGAGCACCGGCTTCCCGCCGGCCGAGCAGATCCACCCCCTGCAGCGCGTGGACCTGGCCACCGACGCCGATAGGGTGGCACGGCCAGACCACCACGAGAGGTGACCGTGCTCCGCGAGTGCGCGCTCGGGCTCGAGGCGCTGCACCGCTGCCCTCGGTCCACGCGGGTGCCCTTGTGGTCGTAAAACCGCGGTGCTACAACCACAAGAGCACCCGCGACGTGGGGTGGGTACGCTCGGCACAAGCGACCAAGGAGGGCGTCGGTGGCCGAGAGGGTGGACCTGACGAAAGAGCTCGACTCCTACCGTGCCCGCCGCGGTGAGTTCCGGGTGCTCGACCTGCCCACCCGCCGCTACCTGATGATCGACGGCCACGGTGACCCGAACAGCGCCACCTTCACCACCGCCGTCGAGAGCCTCTACCCGGTGGCCTACACGCTGAAGTTCGCCTCGAAGCACGAGCTCGGCCGGGACTACGTGGTGCCACCGCTGGAGGGACTGTGGTGGGCCGAGGACATGAGCACCTTCACCACCGCGCGGGACAAGTCCGCCTGGGACTGGACCCTGCTGCTGCTCGTGCCCGACTGGGTTTCGCCCGCGATGGTTGAGGCGGCGATCGAGCAGGTGGATCGCACCAAGGTACCGCCCCGGCTGGCCGACGTGCGGCTCGAGGAGCTCACCGAGGGACGCTGCGTGCAGACCCTGCACATCGGCCCCTTCGACGCTGAGACCGACGTGCTCGCCCAGCTGCACCAGGAGGTCATCCCCGCCCACGGGTTCACCCTGGCTGGCAAGCACCACGAGATCTACCTCTCCGACGTGCGCCGCACCGCGCCGCACCGGTTGCGCACCATCCTGCGCCAGCCGGTGACCGGTGGTCGGACATGACCGCGCCGGGGGAGGAGCCGCCCGTTCCCGCGGACGCACCAGGATTCGGGGAGCTGCCGGTCCCGAGCGGACGTGGCCGTAGCCGGGTGCGCCGGTTGCTGCTGTGGGTCATCGTCGTCGTGGTCACGATCGGGGTCGCCCGGCTGATCGGCCGCATCGAGTGGGCGGCGGTGTGGCAGGCGATGGGCCGCCTCAGCTGGTGGCAGCCGTTCGTGCTGCTGGCCCTGCTGGTGGTGCGGCAGGTGGCGAACGCGGCCCCGCTGGCGTTCTACATCCCCGGGGTGAGCCTGTACCGGGCCACCGTCAACGACCTGGGCGCCGCCACGATGGCCGCCTTCGCCCCACCGCCGGGCGACATGGTGCTCCGGGTGGCGATGTTCAAGTCCTGGCAGGTACCTGCGGGCCGCGCGGTGGCCGGCACGCTGATGAACGCGCTCAGCTTCTTCATCGTGCGGTTCTCCGCCCCGCTGCTCGGGTTCGTGATCGTGCTGGTCAGTGGGCGGTCGCTCGGGCTGCGCTGGCTGGACCTGATCAGCCTGGTGATCGCCGCCGCGCTGGGGACCGGTTTGGTGCTGCTGCTGCGCACCGATGCCTGGGCGGCCTGGCTGGGGCGCACCGGCGGCCGGCTCGTGCACCGGGTCCGCCCGGCCGTGGACCCAGAGGGATGGGCGGCCGCGTGCATCCGGTTCCGCGGCGAGATCGCGGCCCGGTTCGGCTACGCCTTCCCCCGGGCGGTGGCCGCGTTGCTGGTGATGCTGCTCGCCGACCTGTCGATCATGCTCGCAGCCTTACGGTTCGTGGGCCTCGGCGCGGAGCAGCTCTCCGTGCTGGACGTGGCGGTGGCGTTCCTGTTCGCCTACCCGCTGACCGCCTTCGCGATGTCCGGGCTGGGCATCGTGGACATGGTCGCGCTGGCGTCCCTGGTGGCCTCCGGCGGTGACCCGGTCCAGGAGCCGGCGCTCGCGGCCCTGATCATCTGGCGGGTGTTCACCGTGGCCGGCCCGCTGCTGATCGGGCTGGGCGCCGTCGCGCTGTGGCGGCGTTCCACGCGTACTGTCGACCAGGCGAGGCCCACGACCGGCGGGAGAGACCGATGATGCGTCCTGACCCAGACACTGCAGCGTCCGCCGACCCCGCTGGGCGCGGGCAGAGCCAGCGGCTGGACCGGAAGTGGAACGAGCTGCTGCAGGAGCTGCGGGTCGCGCAGACCGGGGTGCAGATCCTCACCGGGTTCTTGCTCACCATCCCGTTCTCCGCCCGGTTCGGGGACCTGGACCAGACGATGCGCACCGTCTACCTGTGCGTCCTCGCCGGTGCTGTGGTCGCCACCGCGTTCCTCATCGCGCCGGTCGCCTTCCACCGCAGCGTCTTCTACCTGGGTGAGCGGCCCTGGTTGCTGGCCGCGGCGAACCGCACCTCCCGGGCCGGTCTGGCCACGCTGGCGCTGACCATCTGCGGTGTGGTGTGGATCGCCTTCGCCGTGGTGGAGTCCACGATCGTCGGGACGATAGCCGCCGGGGCCACGTTGCTGTTCTTCTTCCTCCTCTGGGGGCTCGCGCCGCTCACCGGGGGGCAGGCGGGGGTCGCAGGACAAGGATGGTTGACCGGTTCGCCTAGCGCGGGAGGGCAGGGAGTGCGACGGTCGAGAGATGATCCCGCAGGTTCCGCTCCGCCGACTGTCCGCTCTGCTCAGCCAGGGGTACGCATTCGTCTCCCGCACCTGCGACGAGCTCGGCACCGATGCCTTCCGCACCAGCGTGGCCGGCCGGGAGGTGACATTCCTGCGCGGCGCCGAGGCCTCCGGCCTGTTCTACGGCGGCCAGGGCCGCTTCACCCGGTCCGGTGCCGTACCCACGTTCATGCAGCACCTGCTGCAGGACGAAGGGTCCGTCCAAGGGCTCGACGGCGCAGCGCACCAGCACCGCAAAGCGATGTTTCGCGCTCTGCTCACCTCCTGCGACGCGGGCACGATCGTGGATCTCTTCGCCGAGGATTTCGCCCGGGCCAGCACGTACTGGGCCGGTCAGGACCAGGTCGTGCTGCACGACCAGGCCGAGCTGCTGCTCACCCGCACCGCGCTGCGCTGGGCCGGGGTGCCTCTGGTCGGCACCAGTGTGCGGCACCGGGCGCGGGAGCTGTCGGCGATGGTGGACTGGATCGGCCTGCTCGGGCCGGGGAACTGGGCGGCGCGCGCGTTGCGTCGGCGGACCGAGGCGTGGGCGGTCGGTCTGGTGCGGGCGGTGCGCACGGGTGAGCTGGCGGCACCGTCCGGCAGTGCGTTGGCGGTGATCTCGCAGTTCCGGGACACCGGCGCTGAGCTGCTCGACGAGCAGGTGGCTGCGGTGGAGCTGATCAACGTGCTCCGCCCGATCGTGGCGGTCAGCTACTTCATCACCTTCGCTGCCGCCGCGTTGATCACCTACCCGCACTGGCAGGAGACGTTCGCCAGCGGCGAGGAGACCGACCTGAGCTCCTTCGTGCACGAGGTCCGCCGCTACTACCCGTTCTTCCCAGCAGTGCCGGGCCGGCCCACCCAGCCGGTCACGTTCGCCGGTGCTGAGCTGAACGCTGGAGCGCTGGTGGTGCTCGACCTGTACGGCACCAACCACCATCCTGCGCTGTGGCAGCAGCCGGAGCAGTTCCGTCCGGAGCGGTTCCGCGACTGGTCCGGCGACCCGCACACCCTCATCCCGCAGGGTGGTGGTGACCGGGCCACCGACCACCGTTGCCCGGGCGAACCGATGACCATCGCGCTGATGGCCGAGGCGGTGCGCCAGCTCACCCGCACGATCCGTTACCGGGTGCCCGCCCAGGACCTGAGCGTGCCGTTGAACCGCGCCCCGACGCTCCCGCGCGAGCGCGTGCTGCTCGCCGACGTGCGCCCGGCCGGGTCTCGGCAGAACAGCTGATCGTGCGGCTCGTACCGGAGCCCGATGTCACCTCCGTCGCGGCTGCGTTGTCCTGACGGTGACAGGGCAGGTACGGCTCGAGGAGGGATGAGGATGGCCGGTCAGGGTGTGGGGAAGGAGGAGCCGACCGCACGGGCCGAGGAGTTCGTGGCGCTGCAGCCGCTGCTGTTTGCGATCGCCTACCGGATCCTGGGCAGCGTCACCGAGTCGGAGGACGTGGTCCAGGACACCTGGCTGCGCTACGACGCCGCCGACGTCCGTCCGGAGTCAGCGAAGGCGTACCTGTCCACGATCGTCACCCGCCTGGCGGTGAACGTGCTCAAGTCGGCCCGGGTGCGCCGGGAGGAGTACGTGGGCGAGTGGTTTCCCGAACCGTTGCTCGAGGACCCGTACCAGGACCCGCAACATTCGGCAGAGCTGGCCGACTCGGTCTCGATGGCAGCGCTGGTGCTGCTGGAGCGGCTCAGCCCGCTGGAACGTGCCGCCTTCGTGCTGCGGGACGTGTTCGGCTTCGACTACACCGACATCGCGGCGGCGCTCGGCCGGAGCGAGGCGGCCTGCCGGCAGCTGGTGGTCCGGGCCCGGCGGCACGTGCGCGCCGGTCGGCCACGGTTCCGGGTCGACCGGCAGGAGCAGCAGCAGCTCGCGACGCGGTTCTTCGAGGCCATCCGCACCGGCGACGTGGACAGCCTGCGCACTTTGCTTGCCGCCGACGTGCAGCTGGTCACCGACACCGGCGGCAACGCCCCGGCCCCGCCGCGGCCGATCGTGGGTGTGGAGAACACCGTCCGGGTGCTCGGCTCGGTGCTGCCGCAGCTCGGCCGGGTGGGGCTGACTCTGCAGCCGCAGCAGATCAACGGGGAGCCGGGGGCTCTGGCCCGGGACCGGGACGGTCACGTGGTGCAGGCGATCACCCTGGAGATCGCCGAGGGCCGGATCCATACGATCCGGTCGGTGAGCAACCCGGACAAGCTCACCCATCTCGGACCGGTGGCCGACCCCTGGCAGCTCGCCCGCGACTACCGCGAGGCCCGCCGCGGGCACCGCTGATGGCGCGGAGGACGCTGCCGGCGTCCCGTCGGCCGCAGTGGTGATGTCACGGCCGCAGGAGCCGGGTTGTCCCAGGGGTGGACATGGTCCCACTCACCCGGGAGGCACGATGACCACGCACACCACCGGCACCGAAGCTCTCGCACCCGGCAGACGTCGACAGCTGCGTCTCGCGGTCACTGTGGTGCTGACCGCCACCGCCGTCAACCTCGGCCTCTATGCGATCGGCCGCTTCGCTGGCGCCACGCTCCGGCTGGACCCTGCCGTCGGGCCGGCCAACCACCAGATCACCGCACCGGACGTGGCCTGGAAGACGGTCGTCCCGCTCGCTGCCGGGGTGCTGGTGCTGCTGCTCGCTCGACGACGTTCCACCCGTTGGTTGACCGCGGTCACCGTGCTCGGTGCGGTGGTCGCTCTGGGCACCGGTGCAGTGCCACCGCTCGGTGCGCACGACCCGCTCACCGGGGTGCTGCTGGCGGGGATGCACACCGTCCCGGGGGTGGCCATCGTCCTGGTGGGGGCTACGCTGCGGCGCAGGGCATCTGGTCAGTCGGATGCCGCCGTCGTCGAAGACCCCGCCAGCCGGCGCAGCAGGTAGCGCTGCTCGCCGAGCTGGACGGTCTCACCGGTCAGGCTCGGCGTGCAACAGGTCAGCGAGGGACTCCAGCGCGGGCAGTGCCGCTGCGATCCGTTCCTGGTCCTCGGCTCCGAGCCTTCCCAGGGCACGGGAGAGCCGGTCCGAACGGCGCTCCATCTTCACCGCCCGGCGTGCGGTGGCGCCGGGGGAGAGGAAGAACTGGGCGGCGCGGCCGTCCGCGGGATCGGCCTGGCGTACCAGCAAGCCGCTGCGGGTCAGCGCGCTGCACAGCCCAGAGACGGTGTTCGCACGCAGGCGCAACGCGGTCGCGATCCTCGAGGTGCCGCGCCCCGGATGGGCGGCGACGTACCGGAGGATCTCCTCCTCCGCGGGCGTCAGCCGGGGTGCTGTCTCCTCTGAGCCGTCGGCGGACCCACCGCCGGGCCCCGCGGAGGGGCGGCCCGACGGCCGCGTCGCGGCGTCGGCGACCGGCGCTCCAGAGCTGCGCCGCAGGCTCCGGCGCAGCTCCACGATCAGCGCAGCCAGACGGTGCGGGTCCGGTGCAGACACGACCCCTATCGTGCCCGATCCGCCCGGCCCCAGCGCACACCTGGGCCGTAGCGTCTCGCCCAGGCCGTGCGGCATCCTGCGGTGCCGCACCCGGCCGGATCGCCGTCCACAATTCGACTAAGGTTTGCCTAATGAGGTTTACCTAACCTAATATCTCGATGGCTCGGTTACCGAGGTATTTACCGAGGCGGATCTGTGCCGACCTGTCCTTGTCCTCGTTCATCTGGAGAGAACGTGTCTCGATCAACGCGACGTCCCCTGTTCGTGTCCCTGGCCCTGGCGGCCGCTCTCGCACTGACCGGTTGCGGCTCGGGTCAGAGCAGCAGCCCAGAGGCGGCCGGGGAGCAGGACGCACAGGGCAGTGCTGACCAGGGCGGCAGCGAAGGTGCCCCCACCACGGCCGAGGCGGACGGGCAGGTCCCCTCCGTCGAGGCGGCCGAGCCGCAGCTGCCGGTCACGTTCACCGGTGATGACGGCGTCGACATCGAGGTGGTCAGCCTGGACCGGGTGCTTGTCCTGGACGACCCGACGATGGAGATCATGCAGGCGCTCGGGCATGACGAGCTGATCGGCATCGCCCCCGACACCTCCCTCATCGAGGACGTCGCCGCCCAGGCCGAGGAGCGGATCACCACCGCCGGGCGGGGCAGCCTGACGGTCGAGGGAGTGGTCGCCCTCGAGCCCACCCTGGTGATCGGTACCAGCATGCGCCGGCATGCGGACGTGATCTCCGGGCTCCAGGCCGCCGACATCCCGGCCACACTGATCGACTCCAGCCAGGAGGCGCCGGACAAGATCCGCAAGACCGCCGAGCTGCTGGGAGTGCCGGAGTCCGGGGAGGAGCTGGCTGCCCAGGTGCAGGAGCAGTTCGATCAGGCCGATGCCGCCCTGGAGGGTGTCGAGGCGCGCCCGCGGGTGATGATCCTGTCCTCCAGCGGCGCCGGCGACAGCGGCAACACCACCGCTGCTGGGGAGGAGACCCCGGCGCACCAGATCATCGTCAACGCCGGCGGGCTGAACACTGGCGCGGAGTCCGGGCTGGACCGGTACCAGTCGATCACCGCCGAAGGTCTGGTCGCCGCAGCACCGGAGGTGATCGTGGTCGCCGCCTCGGAGATCGACGACCTCGGTGGCGAGGACGGGATCTGGGAGCAGGTCGACGGGCTCAGCGGCACCCCGGCGGCGGCCACCGGCTCGCTGGTGGTGATGGACGACATGCAGCTCAAGGGTGGTGCGGTCAGCGCCGGCCTGGGCATCCTGGCTCTGCAGGCCCAGCTGCACCCGGACGCATGACAGCCACCGGCGTCTCTTCGGCACGCACGGTCGAGGACACCGAGGGGACCGTCCGCCGCCCGTACGGCCCGGTCATCCTCGGAGTCTTCCTCGCCCTGCTGGTCGTCGCGCTGGTGGCCGGTGTGGCGATCGGGCCGCTGCGGCTGGCGCCCGGTGCGGTGCTGGACATCATCGCCGCCAAGCTCGGTGTCGGCGAGGCCACTGGCTACACTGCGGCCGAGGTCAGTGTGGTCTGGGACATCCGCCTGCCCCGGGTGCTGCTCGCCGCGCTGGTGGGCTCGGCTCTAGCCGTCTCCGGAGCGGCACTGCAAGGCTTGTTCGGCAACTCCCTGGCCGACCCCGGTGTCATCGGCGTGACCGCCGGTGCCTCCCTGGGCGCGATCACCGCCATCGTCCTCGGCCTGACCGTGCTCGGCAGCTGGACCGTGCCCGGGATGGCCTTCATCTTCGGGCTGATCACCACCGGGCTCATCTACGCTCTGGCACGCCCGGGGCGCAAGGGCGGCACTGTGCAGCTGCTGCTCGTCGGTATCGCCATCACCGCGGTGACCGGTTCGGTGAACGGCTTCTTCACCTACATCGCCGACACCACCGAGCTGGAGTCCATCACCTACTGGTCGATGGGCTCGCTGAACCGTGCCTCCTGGACCACGTTGGCGGCCGGTCTGCCGTTCTACGTGGCCGGTGTGGTGGCCGTGCTGAGCCTCGCCAAGCCGTTGGACGTGCTCGCCCTCGGCGAGCGGCAGGCCCACCACGTCGGGCGGAACGTGCGCCGCACCCGCATCCTGCTGATCGTGGCCAGTGCGCTGGTGGTCGGCGCCGCCGTGGCCCTGGCCGGCTCGATCGGGTTCGTCGGACTGGTCGTCCCGCACATCGTGCGCCTGCTGATCGGCCCTGGGCACCGGTGGTTGCTGCCGCTGTCCGCGGTGGGAGGGGCGTTGATGCTGGTGGTCGCCGACATCGGCGCGCGCACCCTGAACCCACCGTCAGAGGTGCCGATCGGGCTGTTCACCGGGCTCGTCGGTGGTCCGTTCTTCCTCTGGCTGCTGTTCCGCCGACGTACGGAGATGCGCGCATGACCCCCGTGCTGCAGGCCGAGGGCCTGAACGTGGTGCTCGGCACCAACCACGTGCTCAAGAATGTCGACCTGGACGTTCATGCCGGCCGCCTGACCACGCTCATCGGCCCCAACGGTGCCGGCAAGTCCACCCTGTTCGCGGCACTGTCCGGCGACCTGGAACCGAGCAGCGGACACGTGCTGCTGCAGGGCCGCGAGGTACGTAGCTACCGGCCCAAGCAGCTCGCTCTGCTGCGGTCCGTGCTGCCGCAGGACCACCTGGTCCGCTTCTCCTACTCGGTGGAGGAGATCGTGCAGCTCGCCCGGCTCTCCCACGCACCGGATCCGGACCGCGATGCGCAGATCGTGGCCGACAGCCTGGCCGCCGCCGAGATGGCCGGGATGCGTCGCCGGGACGTGCAGACCCTCTCCGGCGGTGAGATGGCGCGCACCGCCTTCGCCCGCACGCTGGCGCAGACCACCCCGGTGGTGCTGCTGGACGAACCCACCGCCGCACTCGACCTGCGCCACCAGGAGGTGGTGCTCCGCCATGCCCGCCGTCTGCGTGACGAAGGAGCCTGTGTGGTGGTGGTGATCCATGACCTGAACCTCGCCGCGGCCTACTCCGACCGGGTGGTGATGCTGCAGCACGGTGCGATCGTCGCCGACGGGCCAGCGGAGCAGGTGCTCACCGCCGAACGGATCGGTGCGGTCTACCGGCAGCGGGTGCTGGTCACCGATCATCCGACCCGCGGCTGTCCGATGGTGGTCACGGTGGACTGACCGGCTCAGTCTGCCGGCTTTGCCACCGGCTCGTGGGCGCTCACGCTGGTGGCCAGCGGCACCTCCTTGAGGAAGATCAGGGCCACCAGCGCCACCACCGCCAGCGGCACGAGGAACGCGAAGATCGGCATCAACGCATGGTTGTAGGCGTGCACGATCACCGTGCGCACCTCCTCCGGCAGGGCGTTCACCCCGGCCGGGGTGAGCGAGTCGATGCTCGTGCCGGCCGGCACCCCGCCGGCCGCGGTGAACTGCGCCACCAGCTCGCTGGTCAGCCGGGAGGCGAACACCGACCCGACCACGGCCGACCCCAGCGTGGCCCCGACCTGACGGAAGTAGTTGTTCGCCGCCGTCGCTGTGCCCACGATCGCGTTCGGGAACGTGTTCTGCACGATCAGGGTGAGGATCTGCATGCTCATCCCGATCCCGAGGCCGAACAGGCAGATGTAGGCGCACAGCACCACCAGCGAGGTCTCGACCGTGAGCGTGGAGATCAGCACCAGCCCGATCGCCATCACCACCGACCCGGTGAGCGGGAACGCCTTGTACCGCCCGGAGCGGGAGACCATCTGCCCGGAGACCACCGAGGCGACCAGCAGCCCGCCCATCATCGGGATCATCAGCAGACCGGCCTCAGTGGCGTCCACTCCGGTGACCATCTGCAGGTAGGTCGGCATGTACCCGATGGTGCCGAACATCATCACCCCGACGGCCAGGCTGGCGGTGGCGGTCAGCACGAAGTTGCGCTCCCGGAACAGGGTGAGCGGGATCACCGGGCTGCTCGCGCGCGACTCCGCCCACACGAACACCGCCCCGAGCACCACGAACGCGGCGATCAGGCCGAGGATCTGCGGGGAGGCCCAGTCGTAGGTGCTGCCGCCCCAGGTGCTGGCCAGCACCAGTGCGGTGGTGGCCCCGGCCAGCAGCGCCATGCCCAGGTAGTCCAGCCGGGGGCGGGTGCCGGTGCGCCGCGCGGGCAGGTGCAGGAAGATGCTCACCGCGGTGATCGCCAGGGCGCCCAGCGGCAGGTTGATCCAGAACGCCCAGCGCCAGCCCGGTCCCTCGGTGAACCAGCCCCCGAGCAGCGGTCCGGCCACCGAGGAGACCGCGAACACTGCGCCCATCGCCCCCATGTACCGGCCGCGCTCCCGGGCCGGGACCACGTCGGCGATCGCGGCCTGGGAGAGGATCATCAGCCCGCCGGCGCCCAGGCCCTGCACCACCCGGGCCACGATCAGCAGGCTCATGTCCTCGGCCAGCGCCCCGAGGATCGAGCCGATCATGAACACGGCGATCGCGGAGATCAGCACCGGTTTGCGGCCGAGCTGGTCGCTGATCCGGCCGTAGATGGGCATCATGATCGTCGAGGCAAGGATGTAGCCGCTGATCACCCAGGTCATCTGGTCCACGCCGTGCAGCTCGCCGACCATCGTCGGCAGCGCAGTGGCGAGCACGGTCTGGTTCAACGACGCCAGCAGCATCGTGACCATCAGTGCGGCGAACAGCAGACCCACGTTCGTGGGGCGTGTCTCCTCCTCGACTGGCGCAGGTGTGGATGAAGGCACCCATGCACAGTACGCATGTAGATTACATAGAACAAGCGGGGGTCGGATGCTGGACCGGACCGACCGCTCCGCGACCTCCGGTGGTGCTCAGTCCTGGTCGGCGCGGGTGTAGCCGTACAGGTCGCGCTGGGTGCCGTTCACCCACAGCTTCGCCCCGTGCGGGGCATCGATGAGCAGCGTGCGGTTGTAGGCCTCGTCCACCACGGTCGCGCTGGCGCCCACCTCGGCCAGCGCCGGCACCAGCGCGTCCAGGTCGCCGGAGTGCTCCAGGCTCAGCTCGAGCGCTACGGAGGGTGAGCCGTGCCAGGCCACCTGACCTCCGCCGTCGGCAGTGAAGTCGCGCCAGCTGCCCGCATCGGAGGCGAGGCGCGGCGCGAGCCCGAGCGCGGACAGCACCTCGAGGGGCTGCTGCGGGTCGGGGGAGTACCAGATCGGCATCACTGCCACCTGCCTCTGGCCGGAGGCCAGGGTCGGAGTGCGCAGATCGTCGACGGCGGAGCTCACCGTGATCGTGGTCCCGTCCGTGGCCTGCACGGCTGGTCCGGTGGTGCGGGCCACGTTCCCGGCGGCCGCGAGAGTCGCGGCCGGGTCGGGGACCAGGACCTCCAGCTCGGTGGCACCGTCCTGGTCGGCCGCACCGGCCTGGCGGATGGTCAGCAGCCCGCTGCCGGCCCAGGTGCCGGGGCGGTCGGTGGCGCCGAAGCCGAGCACCGGCAGCACCCGCTGCCACCAGGAGACATCGTTGGTGTGGTGGATGGTGTGCACGATGGTCACGGCGCGTCCTCCTCGAGGTAGTCGGTCATCACCCGTTCGACGAGGGCGGACAGCGACTCTTCCTCGTCGATCGCGCGATGCTTGATCCGGCGGACCAGGTCGCCGGGCAGATACACGTTGAACTGCACCTTGGGCTCTCGCATGCTAGCACCATAGCATCAGTCCCAGGGGTGGCGGTACCGGCCGCCGCTGCCCGGTGGGCATGGCCCCAGCCCGTGCGGACAGATACATTCGAGGTATGGACGCACCGCTGCACCTGCATGACGTGATCGACTTCCTGGAGCGGCGCTACCCGCCCGCCACCGCCGAACCCTGGGACGCCGTCGGCCTGGTGGTCGGCGACCCGGTGGCGCCGGTCGAACGCGTGCTGTTCGCCATCGACCCCACCGAGGAGGTGGTCGCCGAGGCTGCCGCCGCCGGCGCCGACCTGCTCGTGACCCACCACCCGCTGCTGCTCAAACCGGTGCACTCGGTGGCCGCCACCAGTGCCAAAGGGCGGGTGGTGCACAGCCTCATCTCTGCCGGTGTGGCCCTGTACGTGGCCCACACCAACGCCGACATCGCCGCCGGCGGGGTGAACGAGGCACTCGCCGCCACCCTCGACCTGAGCGGCACCCGCCCCCTGGTGCCCGCCCCCGGTCAGGCCCTGGACGTGCTCGTGGTGTACGTACCAGAAGAGGACGCCGAACAGCTGCGCGGCACGCTCGCCGCAGCCGGAGCCGGTGCCGTGGGGGACTACACCGGCTGCGCCTGGTCGGTGTCCGGCACCGGAGAGTTCACCCCGCACGACGGCGCCGACCCGACGATCGGGCAGGTGGGCCGGCACGAGCGCGTGGCCGAACGGCGCATCGAGATGGTGGTGCCCCCGCAGCGGCGGGAGCAGGTGGTGGCGGCACTGCGGGAGGCCCACCCGTACGAGGAGCCCGCCTTCTCCTTCCTCACCACTGCGGCTCCGGCCAGCGCCGTGGGCTCGGGCCGGGTCGGGTACCTGCCGTACGAGATCACCCTGCGCGAGCTCGCCGAGCAGGTGGCCACCGCGCTGCCGGCCACCGCCCAGGGCATCCGGGTCAGCGGCGACCTGGACCAGGTGGTCTCCACCGTGGCGGTCTGCGGCGGCTCCGGGGACGCCTACCTGGATGCCGCGCACCGCTCCGGGGCGGACGTGTACCTGACCGCCGACCTGCGCCACCACCGAGCCGAGGAGGCCCGCGCCGAGTCCGGTGCCCCGGCCCTGATCGACGCCGCGCACTGGGCCACCGAGTGGCCCTGGCTGCCGGTGGCCGCCCGCGCGCTGGACACCGACGCAGGCGGGCGGCTGGAGACCATCGTCTCCACGCGGGTCACCGACCCGTGGACCATTAGGCTGGGCGCAGCCGAGACCGGAGGTACCCCGTGACCACAGCACCCGCTGCCGACCAGGTGCGACTGCTGGACGTGCAGGCGCTCGACACGCACCTGGCCAAGCTCGCCCACCAGCGCAAGACCCACCCCACCCTCACCGCCCTGGCCGAGCTCACCGCCCGGGCTGAGGACCTCACCCGGGCGAAGACGGCGGCCGAGGTGCTCGTCTCCGACACCCGGCGGGAGCTGACCAAGGCAGAGACCGACGTCGAGCAGGTCACCACCCGCGCCGCCCGCAACCAGCAACGCCTGGACGCCGGCGCCGGCAGCCCCAAGGACCTGCAGGCCCTCGGGCACGAGCTGGAGTCCCTGGCCAAGCGCCAGTCCGACCTGGAGGAGGTCGAGCTGGAGGTGATGGAGCGGATGGAGCGCGCGGAGAAAGAAGCAGCAGCAGTGACCGACCAGCTCGAGGCGCTGCAGGCGGACGTGGCCCGCACCGAGGCCGAGCGGGACGAGGCGCTCGCCGGTCTGGACGCGGAGATCGCCGAGACCCAGACCAAGCGGGACGCGGCCGCCGAGGGCATCGACTCCGGCCTGCTCGCCCTCTACGAACGGATCCGGACCCAGACCGGGGGACTGGCCGCCGTCGCCCTGCGCGGGACGGCCACCGAAGGGGTGCAGGTGCCGCTCAGCCTCACCGAGCAGGACGCGATCGCCAGCGCCGGCCCGGACGAGGTGATCCGCAGCGAGGACTACGGCTACATCCTGGTCCGGGTGTCGTGACCACCGCCGGCACGGGCACCGGTGACTGGGTCGCCCTCGCCCTGGTGCGCCACGGCGAGACCCCGCTGACCCCCACCGGGGCCTACTCCGGCTCCGGAGTGCCCGGCCCGCCGCTGACCGCCTACGGCCGGGCGCAGGCCGCCGCAGCCGGGCGGATGCTGGCCCGGGTCGGGGGCGTGCTCTTCGACGACCTGCCCCGGCCCTCGGTGCTGATCACCTCCCCGATGGTGCGCGCCCAGGAGACCGCGCAGATCCTCGCCGAAGAGCTCGACGACCTGCCGGTCCGCACCGACGAGCGGGCCCGGGAGTGCCACTTCGGGCAGTGGGAGGGGCTCACTGAGGCGGACATCGACGCCCGCTGGCCCGGGGAGCTGGACTCCTGGCACGTCACCGGCACCAGTCGTCCACCCGGCGGGGAGTCGATCGCCGAGGTCGGTGAGCGCAGCGGTGAGCTGATTGCCGACCTGCTCGCTGCGCACGCCGGGAGCACCGTGGCGATCGCCGCGCACGCGGTGACCATCCGCTCGATGGTCGGTCAGTGCCTGGCTGCGCCGCCGGGGGCCTGGTGGCGGCTGCGGCTGGAGGCAGCCTCGATCAGCGTGCTGCAGGTCTACACCGACGGGCTCGCGAAGGTGCATGTGGCAGGGCTGCCGAGCGACGCCTGAGATGGGGCGCTTCTACGACGCCCTGGACGGCGGACCGCTCCGGCTGGAGCTGCGCAGCATCGACGGGCGCTCCTTCGCCCTGCTCCGCCCGATCGCCTACGCCGCGACCGGGTACGCCGAACCGTTCGTGGTGCCCGCGCACCTGGAGACGTTCCGCACCGACATGGCCTCCGTGCCGTGGGTGTTCACCTGGCTGGTGCCGCGCAGCGGACGGTTCCTGCCCGCTGCGGTGCTGCACGATGCTCTCGTGGTTCCCGGTGCCTACCTGGGCCCGTCGATCCCCCGGCCGGAGGCGGACCGGCTGTTCCGGGTGGCGATGGCCGACCTGGGCACCGGCCGGATCCGGTCCTGGCTGATGTGGGCGGCCGTGACCATGGCGACCATGTGGGACACCGGACGGCCGCGCTGGTACTGGCGTGGCGCCGTCATCGGCCTGATCGGTGTGGTGACCGTGCTCGGCATCCTGGCCACCCTGGACCTGTTCGACGTGTGGAACCACCTGCCATGGATGGGCCGGCGGTCGCTGGGTGCCGAGCTCGTGGGTGGGGCGGTGGGCGCTGTGGTGGTCCCGGCGGTGCTGGCGCTCAGCTGGGGGCGGTTCGCCCCGGCCGGCATCATCACCGGGGTGGCGCTGGCGTTCCTGGTGCACGTGACCCTGGCGATCGCAGCGATCTACACCCTGTACTGGCTGCTGGAGCGGGCGGTCAGCGGCCGGCAGGTGCGCCGCGGCCCACCGTTCGCGCGCTGACCCCCGCCGGTCAGGCGAGCACGAGCTCCAGGGTGTCCGGGCCCTTCGCCGCCGGCAGGTGGTTCACCTCTCGCAGCACCGAGCCGACCAGTTCGCTGGCGGCAGCCACGGCCGCGGACACAGTGCGCGGCGGGCGGCCCGGCCGGGTGAGCAGGTGGTGGGTGAGCACCCCGCGGGTGTGCTTGGCGTGGTGGGAGACCACAGTGCGGACGCCGGCGTTCTCGGCCACCACCCGCACCGTCAGCCACGGGGTGCTGGCCGGTGGCTTCCAGGCGGCGAGGTAGGCGGCCGAGCGGCAGTCGATGATCACGTCCTGACCGGCACCCGGATGGCCCTCCTGCGCACCTGGGGCGTTCTCCTGCGGGCCCGCGGCCTGGCGAAGACCGGTGCCCAGTGCGCTGCTCCAGTGCCGGGCGAGCGGGCCGACGCCGGGCAGGGTGGTGCCCATCGACTGCCGGTAGGCGGGGATCCGGTCACCGGGAGCCAGCACACCCCACAGGGCGGAGACGATCCGCACCGACGCGTTCGCCCGCCGCCGCGCCGCACCGGTCAGGTCAGCCAGCCCGGCGGCGGCGTAGAGCACCCCGGTGTAGACCTGGTCTGCCGGGGCTGTGGGCGCCTCGGTCAGGTTGGTGTTCCGGGCGACCTCCTCCCGCAGCGAGGCGCCCACGCCCAGCAGCGCGGCAGCGTCCCGGCGGCTGCTGGCTCGCTGCAGCGCCTGTAGCACCTGCGTGCGGGCGTCGGCGAGGTCCGGGCGTGTCAGGGCGGTCAGGTCGACCGGGCGGCCACGAGCGGGAGCGGTCTTGCCTTCCGAGGGCGGCAGCAGGATGAGCACGGGCAACTACTCTACGACGGCTCGCCGGCCGGTAGACTGAGGGTGGATGAGTCGGCCAGGCGGCCGCGTCGCGGGGCGACCCGCGCCGAGGAACGTCCGGGCTCCACAGGGCAGGGTGGTGGGTAACACCCACCCGGGGTGACCCGCGGGACAGTGCCACAGAGATCAGACCGCCACCCGGTCCGCCGGGCGGTAAGGGTGAAACGGTGGTGTAAGAGACCACCAGCGCACCGGGTGACCGGTGCGGCTAGGTAAACCCCACCCGGAGCAAGACCAGACAGGAAGTGTTCGAGGGCTGCCCGCCCGAGCTTCCGGGTAGGTCGCTGGAGGCGTGCGGCAACGTACGTCGTAGATGGATGGCCGCCACCGGACCGCGTGCGGTTCGGGACAGAACCCGGCGTACCGGCCGACTCATCCGCCCATCACCGGGCGCCCCGCGCCCGCGCCGCCCACGCCGCGCCCCGGGCCCGCGCCCACTCGCTCCGATTGGAACACCCTTAGCGCATTCGAACCAGGCTGCAACCGTGCTCCAACGCGCTAAGGGTGTTCGAATGCGCGCGGGGCGCGGGGTGCGGGCGCCGGGTGGGGAGTGCCCGGGTGGGGAGTGCGGGCGCCGGCCGGGGGAGTGCGGGTGTGTGCCCGGGAGTGCAGAGGTGCGCGCGGGTCAGGCGTTCTCCGCAGCCAGCGCTGCCGCCCCCACGATGCCGGCCTTGTTCCGCAGCTTCGCCGGGACGATCGGCGTCTTCAGGTCCAGCAACGGCAGGAACTTCTCGTGGTCCTTCGACACCCCGCCGCCGACCACGAACAGGTCGGGGGAGAACAGGAACTCCACGTGCGAGAAGTACCGCTGCAGCCGCACCGCCCACTGCTCGTAGCTGAGCCCTTCCTCCTCCTTCACCGACGACGCAGCGCGAGTCTCCGCGTCATAGCCGTCGATCTCCAGGTGGCCCAGCTCGAAGTTCGGGATCAGGTGCCCGTCATGGATCATCGCCGATCCGATGCCGGTACCCAGGGTGATCACCAGCACGGTCCCCTTCTTGCCCTTCGCGGCGCCGTAGGCGACCTCCGCGTAGCCAGCGGCGTCGGCGTCGTTGGCCACGTAGGCGGTGTGCCCGGTCCAGCGGCGGGTCACTGCGGCCACGTCGGTGTCGATCCAGCGCTTGTCCACGTTGGCGGCCGAGTGCGAGACACCGTTCTTGATGATCCCGGGGAACGTCACCCCGATGTGGGCGATCGAGGGCAGCTCGAAGTGGGCCACCACATCGGCCAGCACGGCCCCGACCGCGTCCGGGCTGGACTCCGCCGGCGTGGGCAGGCGGAACTTCTTGGTGAGCAGCTCACCGGTGCGCAGGTGGACCGGTGCCCCCTTGATGCCGGAGCCGCCGATGTCGATGCCGAAGCCGACCTGTTCGGCCGCGACCTCCGCCACCTTGGCAGCGTCCTTGTCCTTGCTCATCTGTGCGTTCCCTTCATCGTGCCAGGAGAGTACCCACACAAGCCACGGCAGGACTCGGGGCAGGCAGCAGTCTAGAGTTTTTCCCAGCAGCCGGTGGCGGCGCCGGCCGAAGAGAGGGACAGGTGAGACCGTGGCGAAGAAGGACAAGCTCGATCCTGGTCAGGCGTACTACTACAACCTGGCAACTGGTAGGGTAGAGCGCGGTCTGGTCAGCGACTGGATCGAACGGATGGGCCCGTATGCCACCGAGGCCGAGGCTGCCAACGCTCTGCAGCGCGCACAGGCGCGCAACGAGGAGTGGGAGCGCCAGGACCGGGAGTGGGACGGCGACGACGAAGACTGACACGAGGAGCGCGCAATGAAGCAGGGCATGCGTCGACTGGCTGGCGCAGCTGCTCTGGCGCTCGCCTCGTCTCTCGCGCTGGCACCTGCCGCATCGGCGGATCCGCCGTTCGTCCCGGAGGGCAAGGGGCCCGGGCTGCCGGTGGCGGCGCAACCGTTGGTGGGCGTGCGCATCGCCGTGGACCCCGGTCACAACGGCGGCCGCACGCAGGACCCGGAGGCCGCGAACCACCCGGTGCCCGACGGCCGCGGCGACCGGGTGGCCTGCAACACCACCGGCACGGCGAGCGTGGACGGCTACAGCGAGCACGAGTTCGCCTTCGAGGTCAGCGAACAGCTCGCCACCCACCTGGACGGCCTCGGCGCCCAGGTCTGGATGACCCGCAGCGACGACGAGGGCATCGGCCCGTGCGTGGACCGCCGCGGCACGTTCGCCGAGGACAACGACGTGGACCTGATGGTCTCCATCCACGCCTCCAGCATCGAGGACGAGGACACCCCGGGCTTTGTGGCCGTGGTCGCCGGCCCGCCGCTGTCCGAGTCGCAGGGCGAGCCGAGCCACGAGCTGGCCGAGAGCCTGGTGCAGGGGCTCGAGGACGCCGGCTTCACGGCGAACCAGGACGTGGACGAGCCGGTGGTGGAGCGTTCTGACGACGCCACGCTGAACTTCTCCCGGCGACCCACGGTGCTGCTCGAGCTCGGCCAGCTGCGCAACCCGGACGAGGCCGAGATGATGCGCAGCGAGGAGGGCCAGCAGCGCTACGTCGAGGCGCTCACCGATGGCGTGATCGCCTGGGCGCACGACCACCACTGAGCACCAGCACCGGGCGTTGCAGCACGCCCTCGACGGCGCAGCTCGCCGTGCGGACGTCTCTCACCTGGCCGGCCGGGCATCCCGTGCGGGCCGGGCGTCCCACGCGGGTGTCCGCGTGCCGGACCGGGTCAGCCGGGCGTCCTGCGCGGGCGGGTGCGTGCAGCACCGGCGGCCCGGCTGCGCCGGGCCGCCCGGGTCACTGCTGGTAGGACTGCTCCGGAGCGGGGAACGCGCCGGTGCGCACCTCCGCCGCATAGGCCTGGGCCGCCTGCCGCAGCGCAGCACCCACCTGACCGAACTGCTTGGCGAACCGTGGTGACCAGTCGCCCATCCCGGCCATGTCCAGCCACACCAGGACCTGCCCGTCGCAGGAGGGCCCGGCACCGATGCCGATCGTGGGCACAGTGAGGATCTCGGTCACCCGCGCGGCCACCGGGGCGGGCACCATCTCCAGAACCACCGCCGCCACCCCGGCCTCCTGGAGCGCCACGGCATCCTCACAGAGACGCTCGGCGGCGTCGTCTCCCCGGCCCTGCACCCGCTTGCCGCCGAGGATGTTCTCCGACTGCGGGGTGAACCCCAGGTGCCCGACCACGGGGATGCCGGCGTCGGTGATCACCCGGACCTGCTCGGCCACCCGGGCACCACCCTCGAACTTCACCGCGTGCGCACCGGTCTCCTTCATCACCCGCACCGCGGCGGAATAGGCCTGCTGTGCACCGCCCTCATAGCTGCCGAACGGCAGGTCGACCACCACCATCGCCCGCTTGGCGGACCGGGCCACTGCCCGCGCCGGCGGGAGCATCTCCTCCAACGTGACCGGCAGGGTGTTCTCGTGCGCGAGCATGTTGTCGCCGATCGAGTCGCCGACCAGCAGCAGGTCGATCCCGGCCTCGTCGAAGAGGCGCGCGGTCGGCGCGTCGTAGGCGGTGAGCATCGTCAGCCGTTCACCGGCGGCCTTCGCAGCGGCCAGGTGGTGCACCCGCACCCGCTTGCCGGAACCAACGGGGGGCAGGACCGACCCTGCAGGGGCGTCCGGGGTCTGCTGTGACATGCCACCACCCTAGTGCTCCGCCCGCCGGCGCGAGTCACCCCGCCGCCACACCGGGCCATCTCGACGCGAGTGGCTGCTTGCGCCGGGTCTGTCCCTCGCTCGACCCGGCACCCATGACCAGCCGCGTGCCGAGGTATCGGCGAGGAGGTGCCCCGGCGGCCCTCCGGCTGACAGACTGGGGGGATGAACTCGCCGGCCGCCGGTCCCACCAGCACGTTCACCAGCATCTACAGCCACAACTTCGTCCGGGTGGCTGCCGGCACCGTCCCTGTGGCCCTGGCCGACCCGGTCAGCAACGCCGCACAGATCGGCGCCGCGGCCCAGCAGGCGCACGACGACGGGGTGGCGCTGCTCATCTTCCCCGAGCTGACCCTGACCGGCTACAGCATCGAGGACCTGCTGCTGCAGACCCCGGTGAGCGACGCCGTCGAGAACGCCCTGACCACCCTGACCGAGGAGACCCGGGACCTGCTCCCGGTGCTGGTGGTCGGTGCCCCGCTGCGCTGGCGGCACCGGATGTACAACTGCGCCGTGGTGCTGCACCGGGGCCGGGTGCTCGGCGTCGTGCCCAAGTCGCTGGTGCCCACCTACCGGGAGTTCTACGAGGGCCGGCACTTCGCCTCTGGCGCCGGTATCAGTGGTGCGCAGATCACCGTCGCCGGACGGCAGGTCCCGTTCGGCACCGACCTGCTGTTCGCCGCCACGGACTACCCGGACCTGGTGCTCGGGGTGGAGATCTGCGAGGACATGTGGGTGCCGGTGCCGCCGGCGGCGAAGGCGGCGCTGGCCGGTGCCACCGTGCTGGCCAACCTCTCCGGCTCCCCGGTCACGGTCGGCCGCGC
Source organism: Ruania albidiflava DSM 18029 (assembly GCF_000421225.1). GTDB lineage: Bacteria > Actinomycetota > Actinomycetes > Actinomycetales > Beutenbergiaceae > Ruania > Ruania albidiflava. Next base: position 39,346 of record NZ_ATWL01000012.1, read on the forward strand.
CGAGGAGCGCCAGCTGCTGTGCCGGTCCGCCTCGGTGCGCTACAAGGCGGCCTACGCCTACGCCGCGGCCGGGGCGGGGGAGTCCAGCAACGACCTGTCCTGGGACGGGCAGGCGATGGTCTACGAAGCCGGCGACCTGCTCGCCGCCACCCCGCGGTTCGACCCGGAGACGCGCATGGCGGTGGCCGACGTGCACCTGTCCCGGCTGCGCAACGAACGTCTGCACCAGGGCACCTTCGACGACAATGCCACCGGTCTGCCGGACTACCGCACCGTCGGCTTCGAGCTGCACCCGCCCACCGGCGACCTGGGCCTGCGCCGCAGGCTGGACCGGTTCCCGTACGTGCCGAACGAGCCCGACCGGCTCGCCCAGGACTGCTACGAGGCGTTCAACATCCAGGTCTCCGCCCTGGTGCGGCGGATGCGCGCGATCGGGTCGCCGAAGCTGGTGATCGGTGTCTCCGGCGGCCTGGACTCCACGCACGCGCTGCTGGTGGCCGCCCGGGCGATGGACCGCCTCGGCCGGCCCCGTACCGACATCCTCGGCTATACTCTGCCCGGGTTCGCCACCAGCGAGGGCACCCGGTCCAACGCCTGGGCGCTCGGGGAAGCGCTCGGGGTCACGTTCGCCGAGATCGACATCACCGGCGCGGCCCGGCAGATGCTCACCGACATCGGCCACCCGTTCGCCGCGGGGGAGCCGGTCTACGACGTCACCTTCGAGAACGTGCAGGCCGGGCTGCGCACCGACTACCTGTTCCGGATCGCCAACGCCGAGGGCGGGATCGTGGTCGGCACCGGGGACCTGAGCGAGCTGGCGCTGGGTTGGTGCACCTACGGGGTGGGCGACCAGATGAGCCACTATGCGGTGAACGCCGGCGTGCCGAAGACCCTCATCCAGCACCTGATCCGCTGGGTGGTCTCCGCCGAGGAGGTCGATGCCGGCACCGCCGAGGTGCTCGCCGCCGTGCTGGACACCACGATCAGCCCCGAGCTGGTGCCCACCGGTGCGGACGGTGCGGCGCAGTCCACCGAGGCGCAGATCGGCCCGTACGCACTGCACGACTTCACCCTCTTCCACGTGCTCCGGCAGGGGCTCGCGCCGCGGACCATCGCCTTCCTCGCCCACCACGCCTGGCACGATGCGCAGGCGGGTTCCTGGCCACCGGGGTACCCGGAGGGCGACCGACCGGCCTACGACCTGGCGCAGGTGCGGCACTGGCTGGAGGTGTTCTGCCGCCGGTTCTTCGCCAACCAGTTCAAGCGCACCGCGATCCCGAACGGACCGAAGGTGGCCCGTGGTGGGGCGCTGTCCCCGCGCGGGGAGTGGCGGGCACCCTCGGACGTGGGCGCGGCCGCGTGGTTGGCGGACCTGGACCGGGTGCCCACCAGCTGGCCGGAGGAGTGACGCGCCCACCCACCTCCACCCGGCGCCCGCCGCCTGTCCGAGTGTCTGAGGCAGTTTTTGCCGTCGGAGGCCACTGGGAGCTACCTCCAACGGCGAAAAGTGCCTCAGACGTGCGTGCAGCAGCGGCTACCCCGGTCGCAGGGCTGACATGATGGGTCCCGTCGGAGCAGCGGCAGCACCGGAGCAGATCAGGGAGCACAGCAGCATGGACAAGCAGCAGGAGTACGTACTGCGGGCCATCGAGGAGCGGGACGTGCGGTTCATCCGGCTCTGGTTCACCGACGTGCTCGGGGTGCTGAAGTCGGTGGCGATCGCCCCGGCCGAGCTGGAGGGCGCCTTCACCGAGGGCATCGGCTTCGACGGCTCCTCGATCGAGGGCCTGTCCCGGGTGAGCGAGTCCGACCTGATCGCCCAGCCGGACCCGTCCACATTCCAGATCCTGCCCTGGCGCGGCGGCCACCACGGCACCGCCCGGATGTTCTGCGACATCCTCACCCCGGACGGGCAACCCGCTGCCGCCGACCCCAGGAACGTGCTCAAGCGGGCGCTGGCGAAGGCGGCCGACGCCGGGTTCACCTTCTACACCCACCCGGAGGTGGAGTTCTACCTGTTCCAGGCGCTGGAGTCCGAGGACGACCCGCTGGTGCCGGTGGACAACGCCGGCTACTTCGACCACGTCGCCCGTGGGCAGGGTCACGACTTCCGCCGCGCGGCGATCACACTGCTGGAGTCGATGGGCATCTCGGTGGAGTTCTCCCACCACGAGGCCGGCCCGGGGCAGAACGAGATCGACCTGCGCTACGCCGACGCGCTGAGCACCGCGGACAACATCATGACGTTCCGGTCGGTGGTCAAGGAGGTGTCCATCCAGCAGGGGTTCACCGCCTCGTTCCTGCCCAAACCGCTGCCCGGGCAGCCCGGGTCGGGGATGCACACCCACCTGTCCCTGTTCGAGGGGGACACGAACGCGTTCCACGAGCCGGGCGCCCGCTACCAGCTCTCACCCACCGCGCGGGCGTTCATGGCCGGGCTGCTGGTGCATGCCGACGAGATCACCGCCGTCACCAACCAGTTCGTGAACTCCTACAAGCGGCTCTGGGGCGGGCAGGAGGCCCCGAACTACCGCTGCTGGGGGCACAACAACCGGTCTGCGCTGGTGCGGGTACCGATGTACAAGCCGACCAAGGGGCAGTCGGTGCGGGTGGAGTACCGCGCGCTGGACGCCTCGGCGAACCCCTACCTGGCGCTGGCGGTGCTGCTGCGGGCCGGGCTGAAGGGGGTCGAAGAAGGGTACGAGCTGCCCGAGGAGGCGGAGGACAACGTGTGGGAGCTCTCCGAGAACGAGCGCCGCGCACTGGGCATCCAGCCCCTGCCGGGCAGCCTGGAGCAGGCGGTGACGGCGATGGAGTCCTCAGAGCTGGTCGCCGACACCCTCGGGGAGCAGGTGTTCAGCCACTTCCTGGCGAACAAGAAGCAGGAGTGGCGCGACTACCGGGCGCAGGTCACCCCGTACGAGCTGTCCCGCATCACCCTGATCTGAGTGTCGTGGTGCGGCCGCAGACCTTGACCGGGGCGCTCGCACGGGCGGGGTTCGCCGACACCGCTCGTGCTGCCGAGCTGCTCGCCGACCCCGCGTTGCAGGGGGCGGACGACGGCGCTGCCACCCGGCTGATCGGCGCGCTCGGTGCCGTGGCCGACCCGGACCGGGCGCTGTTGGCCCTGGTGCGTCTGGCCGAGACCGAGGCCGAGCTGGGCACGCTGTTGGCCGACGGCGGTGCTACCGGTGGTGCGGCCCTCTCACCTGCCGACGGCGGTGGCGGCGGGGGCGAGGTCACCTCACCTGCCGACGGCGGTGCTGTGGCGGGCGGGGGCACCTCGCCGGCCGGGGGCGGTGCCTCCGACACCGAGTCCGACCCGTCCCCCCGCACCTCCGGCCCGGCCCGGTTGCTGGCCCTGCTCGGTGCCTCCTCGTTCTGGGGCGACTACCTCGTCGCCCACCCGGACCAGGTGGCCGTGGTGCTCGACGAGGCGGCCCCGGCCCCCGGCCCGGGCCCGGCCGATGCCGCACAGCTGCGCACGGCGCTGCTCACCTCCGTGGGTGCCGACCCGCACGCGCCCGTGCCGGTGGCCGCCGTCCGGGCCGCTGACGGCGGGGTGGACGAGCTGCGCCGCGCCTACCGGCACCAGCTGCTGGCCGTTGCCGCCGCGGACCTGGCCAGCCCGGACCCGCAGGCGCTGCTGCCCCGGGTCGGCGGCGCCCTGGCCAACCTCGCCGCCGCCGCCCTGGACGGCGCGCTCGCCCTGGCCCGCGCCGAGCTGGCCGACCACGGCGCCGGGGTCCGCCTGGCGGTGCTCGGCATGGGCAAGACCGGCGGGATGGAGCTGAACTACATCTCCGACGTGGACGTGGTCTACGTGGCCGAACCGGTCGAGGGCACCTCGGAGGAGGAGGCGCTGCCGGTGGCCACCAAGCTGGCCGCCACCCTGGCCCGGATGTGCACGATGCCCTCCCGGGAGGCGCCGCTGTGGGAGGTGGACGCCGCGCTGCGCCCGGAGGGGAAGAACGGACCTCTGGTGCGCACCCTGGACTCCCACCTGGCCTACTACCGCCGGTGGGCGAAGACCTGGGAGTTCCAGGCGCTGCTCAAGGCCCGGCACGTGGCCGGGGACGCCCGCTTGAGCCAGGACTACCTGGACGCTCTGCAGCCCATGGTGTGGACCGCCGTCGAGCGGGAGCACTTCGTGGAGGACTCCCAGGCGATGCGTCGACGGGTGGAGGAGCACGTGCCCCCCGTCGAGGCCGACCGGCAGATCAAGCTGGGCCGCGGCGGGCTGCGGGACGTGGAGTTCACCGTGCAGCTGCTGCAGCTGGTGCACGGCCGCGTGGACGAGAGCATCCGGCAGGCGAACACGCTCGCAGCGCTGGCTGCCCTCACCGACGCCGGCTACGTGGGCCGCGACCACGCCGAGCAGCTCGGTTCCTGCTACCGGTTCCTGCGGGTGCTCGAGCATCGGGTGCAGCTGGCCCGGATGCGCCGCACCCACCTGCTGCCCACCGACCGTCACGAGCTGACCGTGCTCGCCCGCGCTGCCTGTGTGGACGGTGGTGAGGCGGACGCACTGCTGGCCCGGTGGCGGTCGGTGCGCCGGCAGGTGCGCACACTGCACGAGGACCTGTTCTACCGGCCGCTGCTGCCGCAGGTGGCCCGGCTGTCCGCGAGCGACGTGACGCTGGACCCGGACCGCGCCAAGCAGCGGCTGCGCGGTATCGGCTACCGCGACCCTGCCGGGGCGATCCGGCATATCAGCTCCCTGACCGAGGGCGTCTCCCGGCGTGCGGCGATCCAGCGTCAGCTGCTGCCGGTGCTGCTGGGCTGGTTCGCCGAAGGTTCGGACCCGGACGGCGCGCTGCTGGCGTTCCGGAAGATCTCCGACTCGTTGGGCACCACGCACTGGTACCTGAAGCTGCTGCGGGACTCCGGGGCCGCCGCGGAACGGCTCGCGCACATCCTGTCCGGCAGCACCTTCGCCGCGGAGCGCATCGCCCGCCTGACCGAGGCGGTCACCTGGCTGGACGACGATGCCGACCTGGCCCCGCGCCCCCGGGAGGCGATCGAGTCGAGCATGTCGGCGATGGTCGCCCGGCGCCGCCAGGCCGGGCAGCGACCGGAGCTGGCCGTGCGGTTCGTGCGGCGCCGCGAGCTCACGCGTGCGGCGATCGCCGATGTGCTCACCGGGGTGCCGGTGGCCACCTGCGCGCAAGCCATCTCCCCGGCCGCGGAGGTCGCTGTGGTCGGCGCGCTGGGAATCGCACAACGGTCGGCGACGGCGAAGCTCGCCCTGGACGAGGTGCCGTCACGGTTCCTCGTCGTCGCCATGGGGCGGCTGGGTGGCGCCGAGATCGGTTATGGCTCCGACGCCGACGTGATGTTCGTGCACGACCCGCTGCCCGGCGCCGACGAGGACGTGGCGCAGCGGTGGGCCCTGGAGGTGGCCACCACAGTGCCGGCGCTGCTCGGCTCCACGGGCAGCGAGCCGCCGCTGGCCGTGGACGCCGACCTGCGACCGGAGGGTCGGCAGGGGCCGCTGGTGCGCACGCTGGCCTCCTATGCCGAGTACTACGCCCGGTGGGCGCAGGGGTGGGAACGGCAGGCACTGCTGCGCGCGCGTGCGATCGGCGGGGACGTGCACCTGGGCGAGCAGTTCCGCGAGCTCATCGACCCGTTGCGCTACCCCGAGGGCGGGGTGGATGCACGCGAGCTGCGCGAGCTGCGGCGGATCAAGGCACGGGTGGAGGCCGAGCGGATGCCCCGCGGGGTGCCGGCCACCCACCACCTCAAGCTCGGCCGCGGCGGGCTCGCGGACGTGGAGTGGACCGCCCAGCTGCTCCAGCTGCAGCATGCCGACGCGCACCCGGAGCTGCAGGTCACGGGCACGCTGGCCGCCCTGGCGGCGGCGGTGCAGGCCGGGCTGCTCAGCGCCCGGCAGGCCGGTGCCCTGTCCGAGGCGTGGGAGCTGGCGACCCGGCTGCGGAACGCGAACGTGCTCGCCACCGGGCGCACCAGTGGCGCCCGGATCGACCAGCTGCCGGGGGAGCGGTCCGTGCTGGTGCGCGTCTCTCGGCTGCTCGGCTACCGGGCCGGGCACGCCGACGACCTGGAGCAGGACTGGCTGCGCGCCGCCCGCCGGGCGCGCAGGGTGATGGAGGACGTCTTCTACGGCTGACCCCGGGTGGCGTCAGGCGCTGTCGGTCATCTTCTCCCGGATGCAGGCCAGGAACTTGTCCAACATTTTGTTCGAAATGCTCTGGATCATCCCGCGGCCGAACTGGGCCGGTTTGCCGCCGATGTCCATCTCGGTGACCACCTCCACCGCGGTACCTTCACCGGCCTCGGTGAGCACCGCCGTCACTGTGGCCCCGGCGTTGCCGTTGCCGCGGCGGTCCTTGCCGGAGGCCTCGATGACGATCCGCCCGGCGGCCTCGTCCCGCTCCACGTACCGGCCGGAGCCGTTGTACTGCAGCGAGATCGGTCCGAGCTTCACCTTCACCGACCCGGTGAACTCATCACCGTCCACCTCGGTGAGGCTGGCGCCGGGGAAGCAGGGCACCACCTGCTCCAGGTCGTTGAACCGCGCCCAGGTCTCGGCCCGGGAGGCGGGTACCTCGAAATGGTGTTCCAGCTGCACTCCTGGCTCCTTTCCGATCGTCGGGTGCTGGCGAGCTGCCGGCAGGCTCGGCCTGGCGGGATGGTCAGGCGCCGGCGTCGGCAACAGCTGCGAGCACCGCCCGGCGGGCCAGCACCGTCGCCAGGTGACGCCGGTAGGTGGCATCACCGTTCAGGTCCTCGGTGGGATTCGTGCCCTCGGCGGCGGAGGCGCACGCAGCTGCGACAGCCTCCTGCGTGGGTGCGGCACCCGACAGCGCCGCCTCCACGCCAGCAGCCCGCACCGGGACGGTGTCCATGTTCCCCAGCGCCACCCGCGCCTCGGCGATGCTGCCACCCTCCAGACGCACCATCGCTGCGACCGACACGATCGGCCACTGCTGCGCCACCCGGGTGAACTTCTCGTACCCGATGCCCCAGTCGTCGTAGCTGGGCACCCGGATCGCGGTGAGCAGCTCGTCCTCCTCCACCACAGTGGTGAAGAAGTCCTCGAAGAACTCCGCCGCCGGCACCGTGCGCTGCCCGGACGGGCCCACGACCTGCATCTGCGCCTCAAGGGCGCACAGTGTGGCCGGCATGTCACTGGCCGGGTCGGCGTGCACCACCGCACCGCCGATCGTGCCACGATGGCGTACCTGCGGGTCGGCGATCTCCGCGGCGGCGCGGGCTAGCAGCGGCGCGTGCGCACCGATCAGCGGTTCGCGGGCCACGTCCGCGTGCCGGGTCATCGCCCCGATCACCAGGGTTTGGTCCTCCATCCGCACACCGCGCAGCTCGTCGATCTGCTGCAGCGAGACCACCAGCTCTGGGTCGGCCATCCGGAGCTTGAGCACCGGCAGCAGGGACTGTCCGCCGGCGAGCACCTTCACCTCGCGGGAGTCGTCGGCCAGCAGCGTGAGTGCCTCGGCCACGGTCGCGGGGGCCTCGTAGTCGAACGCGCTCGGGATCATCGCCGGGCCTCCTCTCCACCGGTGCCGGTATGGCCCGTGCCAGCACCGGAACCAACGCGTGCCGCCTGGATCGCGTGCCACACCCGCGAGGGGGAGCAGGGCATCTCCACATCGCTCACCCCGAACTGGCGGATCGCATCCAGCACACCGTTGACGATCGCAGGGGTGGAGGCGATCGTGCCCGCCTCGCCCACCCCCTTCACACCGAGTGCGTTCGTGGTCGAAGGGGTGACCGTGCGGTCGGTGGTGAAGCTCGGCAGGTCCGGTGCGGAGGGCACCAGGTACTCGGTGAACGACCCGGTCAACAGCGTGCCCGAGTCGTCGTAGACAGCCTCCTCGAACAAGGCCTGGGCGATGCCCTGAGCGAGCCCACCGTGCACCTGCCCGTCCACGATCATCGGGTTGATCACGTTCCCGACGTCGTCCACGCACACGTACTTGCGCACCCGCACCTGCCCGGTCTCGGTGTCCACCTCCATGGCAGCCAGGTGGGTGCCGTGCGGGAAGGAGAAGTTCTCCGGGTCGTAGGTGGCGTCGGAGTCCAGGCTCGGTTCGAACCCGTCCGGCAGATCATGGGCGGCAAACACGGCGAAGGCCACGTCCCCGAAGCCCACGCCCTGGTCGGTGCCGCGCACGGTGAACTGACCACCGGAGAACTCGATGTCGTCCGTGGCCGCCTCCAGCAGGTGCGCGGCGACCACCTTCGCCTTCTCGATCACTTTGTCCGCGGCGGCGACCACCGCCATCCCGCCCACGGCCAGGGAACGCGACCCGTAGGTGTCCAGCCCGCGCTGGGAGACCTGGGTGTCCCCGTGCAGCACCTCCACGTCCTCGAACGCCACCCCCAGCCGGTCGGCCACGATCTGGCTCCAGGAGGTCACGTGCCCCTGCCCGTGCGGGCTGACACCGGTGACCACCTCAACCTTCCCGGTGGGCAGCACCCGCACCTGCGCGTGCTCCCACCCGCCGGCGGCGTAGGAGAGCGCGCCGAGCACCCGGGACGGGGCGAGTCCGCACATCTCGGTGAACGTGGAGACCCCAATCCCCAGCTGCACCACATCACCGGACTCCCGCCGCCGGGTCTGCTCGGCGCGCAGCTCGTCGTAGCCGAAGAGCTCCAGCGCCTTCGCCGTGGCCGCCTCGTAGTTGCCGGAGTCGTACTCCAGCGAGGACACTGTGGCGAAGGGGAACTCGTCATGCTGGATCCAGTTCTTCTCCCGCACCTCGATCGGGTCCATGCCGAGCTCGGTGGCCAGCTCGTCCATCATCCGCTCGATCGCGAACGTGGCCTCCGGCCGGCCGGCACCTCGGTAGGCATCGGTCCACACCTGGTTGGTGAACACGTTGGTGCACTCGAACCGGTAGGCGGGGAACTTGTAGATGCCGTTGTACATGAACGCACCCAGGATCGGGATGCCGGAGGTGATCAGGCCCAGGTAGGCACCCATGTTCGCCACCAGGTGCACGTCCAGCCCGGTCACGGTGCCATCCGCCTTCGCCGAGATGCGCAACGTCTGGATCTGGTCCCGCCCGTGGTGGGCGCCGACCATCGTCTCCGAGCGGGTCTCGGTGTACTTGCACGGTTTGCCCGTGTGCCGGGCGGCCAGCACGGTGATGACCTCCTCCGGGGTCACCTGCAGCTTGCCTCCGAACCCGCCGCCGACGTCCGGGGCGATCACTCTCAGCTTCGACTCCGGGATGCCCAGGGTCAGGGCGAGCATCACCCGCAGGATGTGCGGGATCTGCGTGGCCGACCAGACGGTGAGCTGTTCCCCGGTCGGATCCACCACGGTGGACCGGGGTTCCATGAACGCCGGGATCAGCCGCTGCTGCCGGAAGGTGCGCTCGACCACGATCTCCGCGGCGCTGATCGCCTCCTTGATGTCCCCGCCGGTGCCGGCCTCGGCGGAGTCGAACACCCAGGTCGCTGAGTGGTTGGTGCCCAGCTCCGGGTAGATCAGCTCCTCGTCCCGGGCGGCGGTGGCCAGGTCCACCACCGGGGTGAGCGGCTCGTAGTCCACGTCCACCAGCTCCACGGCGTCGCGGGCTGCGGCGGGGGAGCGGGCGATCACCACCGCGACGATCTCTCCGGCGAAGTTCACCGTCTCCTCGGCCACCGCCGGGTGTGGCGGAGCCTTCTGGTCCTCGGTGACCGGCCAGGCGTTCGGCATCGAGCCCTGCTCCCCGGTCAGGTCCTTCCCGGTGAGCACCCGGACCACCCCGGGGGCGCTGCGCGCTGCGGAGGTGTCGATGCTGGTGATGCGGGCGCGCGCGAGCGGGCTGCGCACCATCGCCAGGTGCAGCATCCCTGGCAGCACCATGTTGTCGGTGTACCTGCTGCGGCCGGTGATCAGCCGGGCGTCTTCCTTGCGGGCCCGGGCCTTGCCGATCTCCGGTGCGTGCTCCTCGGTGACGGTCATCGCGCTGCCCCCTCACCGGCGGCCTGCTGCACAGCAGCGACGATGTTCTGGTACCCGGTGCAGCGGCACAGGTTGCCCTCCAACCCTTCCCGCACCTCTTGGTCGGTGGGCCGGGAGTTCTCCGCCAGCAGGGAGACCGACTGCATGATCATCCCGGAGGTGCAGAACCCGCACTGCAACGCGTGGCACTCGTTGAACGCCTTCTGCAGGGGGTGCAGCTGGCCGTCGGTGGCCAGCCCCTCGATCGTGGTCACCTCGTGACCGTCGGCCTCCACGGCGAGCATCGTGCAGGACTTGATGCTCTCCCCATCGACCAGCACCGTGCAGGCGCCACAGTTGGTGGTGTCGCAGCCGACGAGCGTGCCGGTCTTGCCGAGCACCTCGCGCAGGTACTGCACCAGCAAGAGCCGGGGCTCGACGTCATCGGTGTAGCTGACCCCGTCGACGGTGAGCGTGATCGTTCGCGACGCCATCTGTTGCTCCTTCGCGCTGTGACATCTCAGATGGTGGGCACTCTACCGGCGAATGTGACATAGCGCACAGGAATGGTGTAACGGCGTCAGCCGACCAGGTCGTCGTGGTGGATCCGCCCGGTGGTCTCCCGCAGCGGCGCCTTGCCGCCACCCCACTGCACGGCGATGATCTCCGCGGCGATGGAGACGGCGGTCTCCTCTGGGGTGCGTGCCCCCAGGTCCAGCCCGATCGGGCTGTGCAGCCGGGACAGCAGCTCCTCGTCCACCCCGGCTGAGCGGAGTCGGTCGAGCCGGTCGTCGTGGGTGAGCCGGGAGCCCATCGCCCCGACGTAGGCCACGTCCAACGGCAGGGCCACCTGCAGCACCGGTACGTCGAACTTCGGGTCGTGGGTGAGCACTGCGATCACCGTGCGGGCATCCACGTTGCCTGCCTCCACCTCGGCCTGCAGGTACCGGTGCGGCCAGTCCACCACCACCTCGTCGGCCTCCGGGAACCGAGCCGGCGTGGCGAACACCCCGCGGGCATCGCACACTGTCACCCGGTAGCCGAGCATGTGCCCCTGGCGGGCCAGCGCAGCGGCGAAGTCGATCGCGCCGAACACCAGCATCCGCGGCGGTGGGGCGAAGCAGGAGACGAACACCTGCATGCCCTCCTCCATCCGTTGCCCGTCCAGGCCATAGGTGAGCATCCGGTTCCTCCCGGTGGCCAGCAGTCCGCGGGCGTCGTCGGTGACCGCCTGGTCGGTGCGCTCCGAACCGAGCGTCCCGGCAGTGTGGTCGGCGAAGACCACCAGGTGCCGGCCCACCCGCGCGGGGTCGGTGTGCTCCACCACCACCGCCACTGCGACCGGGGTGCCCGACTCGATCGCCTCGGCCACCTCGCCCAGCTCGGGATAGCGGGCGGGGGAGACCGGCTCTACGAACACATCGATGATCCCGCCGCAGGTCAGCCCGACGGCGAACGCGTCGTCGTCGGAGAAGCCGTACCGGTGCAGCTCCGCCTGCCCGGAGTCCAGCACCCGGCGGGCGGTCTCGTACACGTCCCCCTCCACGCAGCCGCCGGAGACCGACCCGCTGACCGTGCCGTCGGCGGCCACCAGCATCGCCGCCCCCGGCAGCCGGGGCGCGGACTTGAACGCGTGCACCACCGTGGCCAGGCCGGCGTCCTGACCCGCTTGCCAGGCAGCCATCAGATCCGCCAGCACCTCACGCATCGATCTCCCTCACCTTCTGTGCGGCCCCGCCCCGACCGGCGGACAGCTCGAGAAGCACCTGCTCGAACGCTGCCAAGGAGTGCCCGGCCACCAGTGCGTCCAGGTGCGGAAGGGCCGCCACGATCCCGCCCTGCACCGGCTGGTAGCCGGCCCTCCCGGCGTGCGGGTTGGACCACACCACCCGGTAGGCCAACCGGGCCAGCCGGGAAAGCTGCTCGCCGAGCAGGTGCGGATCCCCGCGCTCCCAGCCGTCGCTGGCGATCAGCACCACCGCTCCGCGGGCCAGGCCGCGCCGACCCCACCTGCTGATGAAGGCACCGAGGGTGTCGGCCAGGCGGGTGCCGCCGGACCAGTCCGGGATCGTCTCTCCAGCGCGCAGCAGCGCCGTGTCCACGTCCGGGTGCGTCAGTGCTGCGGTGATCCGGGTCAGCCGGGTGCCCAGGGTGAACACCTCCGCCTCGGTGCCGCGGGCCACCCGGTGGGCGAGCCGCAGCAGCGTGTCGGCATAGGGGCGCATCGAGCCGGAGACGTCGATGAGCAGCACGAGCCGCCGTGGTCGCCGCCGCACCCGGGCGTGGTGCAGCGGTCCGGGCTCCCCGGCGCGGCGCAGCTCGGCGCGCAGCGTGCGTACCCGGTCCACCCGGCCGTGGTGGTAAGGCTCGGTGCGGCGTGTGCGCCGCAGGGGACGGGGCAGGGGCAGCGCCTGGATCGCCTGGTTCAGCCAGGCCCGCTCAGCGGCGGACAGCTCGGCCACGTCCCGGTGCCGCAGCTGCTCGGCGGAGGAGGCGAGCGTGGAGACCAAGGAAGTTGCGCCGTCCTCGATGTCGCCGGGACCCACAGCGGCCTGGTGACCGGACTGTTCCGGGTGCGGCTGCGCCGTCCGGCTCTGGCCGCGCTCGAACCAGGCAGTGAACACCCGGTCGTAGCCGGGCAGGTCGGCGGCGCGGGTGCAGAACGTGGCCCGCCCGGCCCAGTACACGTCGCTGCGGCGGCCCAGGTCCAGGTGGGCGATCGCGGCCACGAAGGAGCGGGTGCGGTCGGTGGTCACCGGCAGCCCGGCAGCGCGCAGAGCGTTGCCGAAGCCCACCAGCAGGGCCTCAGGGGAGTGTGTTGCCGACGACGGCGGAGGCTGGCTGGGCATGTCAGCCCGCCAGGATCTTCTCGAGGCTGGCGCGCACTCGGTCCAGGTCCTCCCGGTGCTTGCACAACGCACCGGTCGTGGCTGCGGCGGTGGCCAGGTCCAGCTCGCTTGCGCCCAGCTCGACCAGCGCCTGGGCCCAGTCCAGGGACTCGGCCACGCCGGGCGGTTTGATCAGGTGCTCGTCCCGGCGCAGCTGCTGCACCACGGTGACCAGCTGCTCGGCCAGGCGCTCGGAGACCTGCGGCAGGCGGGTGCGCACGATCGCCACCTCCCGGGCCAGGCTCGGGTGGTCGATCCAGTGGTAGAGGCAGCGGCGCTTGAGGGCATCGTGCAGCTCGCGGGTGCGGTTGGAGGTGAGCACCACGATGGGCGGACAGGTGGCGCGGATCGTGCCCAGCTCGGGGATGGTGACCTGCCCGGCGGAGAGGATCTCCAGCAGGAACGCCTCGAACTCGTCGTCCGCGCGGTCGATCTCGTCGATGAGCAGCACCGACGGACCGCCGCGCAGTGCCCTGAGCAGCGGTCGGTCGAGCAGGAACCGCTCATCGAACAGGGACTTCTCGATCGCCTCGGTGGACAGCCCGTTGCCGATGGTGGCGTCCCGGGCGCCCTGGGTGACCGCCGCGGTCTCCAGAGCGCGCAGGTGCAGGATCTGCTTGGTGAAGTCCCAGTCGTAGAGGGCTTGCGAGGCATCGATGCCCTCGTAGCACTGCAACCGGATCAGCGGGCGGCCCAGCCCCTGGGCGAGGGCTTCGGCCAGCGACGTCTTCCCGGTGCCCGGCTCGCCCTCGAGCAGCAGCGGGCGGCCCATCGCCAGCGCGAGGTAGGTGATCGTCGCCAGGCCCTCGTCGGTGAGGTAGCCGGTGGACTCCAGCAGCTCGCTCACCGCTTCGCTCGAGGCCAGACCCGACGTCGCAGTCATGTCGCCACGATAGGCCAGCCACGCGGGGTGTGCGGGGTCGTTGGTGCTGGGCGGTTGGCGGCGCCTACGCTCTGCAGGCATGGAGACGGTGGTCGGGCTGGTGCTGGCGGGTGGGGAAGGCCGCCGGCTCGGGCTCGGCGCCAAGGCGTTGCTGCGCAGCGGGGGAGCGACGCTGGTGGAACGAGCCGTCGGGGTGCTCCGTTCGGGTGGGTGCGAGCCGGTACTGGTAGTGGTGGGGGCGCAGGCCGAGGAGGTGTCGCCGCTGGTGGCTGGTGCCGGGGCGCAGGCGGTGGTCAACTCCGACTGGGCGATCGGGCTGGCCTCTTCGTTCCGGGCCGGTGTGGGGGCGGTGCCTGCCGGGGCTGACCGTGTGGTGGTGCTGCTGGTCGACCAGCCGGGCGTGAGCGCCGATGTGGTCGCGCGCCTGCTGGCTGAGCATCGCCCGGGAACGGTGATCGCAGCCGAGTACGGCGACGGCGGGGCTCGGCACCCGATGGTTTTCGACGCCGACCTCGCCCGGGCCGCCGCGGAGCTGGCCGAGGGCGACCGGGGTGCCCGGGCCTACCTGCGCCGGCACCCGGAACTGCTGCACCTGGTGGACGCTTCCGACCTGGGCTCGGCCGCCGATGTGGATACCCCCGAGGACCTGCACCTGCTGCAGCCCTGAGATACTCGCCTGGTTGGAATCCACCCACCCCTGCCGCGGAGGCACTTTGCGGCGTTCCAGGTGACTCTCAGGTACTTCGGACGCCGAGGGACGAGGCCGAGAAGGAGGCCTACGACAGCTGGGAGGAAGACAGCGCCGAGCTCCTGGGCGCATGACTGCCTGCCGCGCCCTTCTGCCTGGCCCTGGTGGGCGGAGGCACTCCTGTGACACTGAGGCACACAACGAATACCTCGGTGTCACAAAAGTGCCTCCGCACAGGTGCTCGTGGGTCGGCCCGGCGCCGAGGGCTCCGGGAACGTGATCGCCCTGGACGTGCTGCGGGCCCTGACCCGCGACCCGGCCGGCGTGGAGGCGTTCGCCGGGGAGGTGGAACTCGCCGCTGGCGCGTACCGAGTGTTCGATGCGCACTGGTCGCGCACCAACGCGCTGCTACTGCAGGTCGCTGCCGTGCGAGCGAACTGGCAGCGACCCCGATCGCGCACATGTGCCTCCGTGGGGGCGACGGAGCGGCGAGCGGTGCCGGGCGGGGCGCAGTCAGGGATTGACCCCGCCCGGCAGTGGCGTCGCGGCCCGCAGACCCCGGCGAGCAGACGAGCCACTGCGCGCAGGTCCGCCCCGGCGTGCTCCGCCGCGGTGCCGTCCTCGTCGCGGGGCAGGGGCCGCGCCGTGGTCACTGCGGCCCAGGCTGCGGCAGCGGCACGGATCGCATCCGCTCCGGCCCACTCGACCAGGCTGGCACGCAGCACGCGCTCGATCGAGTCGTGCAGGGCCTGACGGTAGCGGGTGAGGACGGTGAGGACCTCGGGTCGGGTGTGTGCTTCGTGCCAGACGATCTCCCGGAGCACCTCGGACTCGGCATGGTCGGCCAGGATCCGCTCGCCCACGTTCATCAAGGTCTGCTCGGTGTCGCCGCGCACCGCTAGCGTCGCGGAGTCGAAGGGTGCCACCACGAGCCGCTCATCGAGCAGGGCGGTGAGGATCGTGGCCTTGGTGGAGAAGTAGTAGAAGAGCAGCCCCTTCGGGACGCCTGCCGTGTGCGCGATGCGCGCGGTCGAGGTGCCGTCGAACCCGTGCCGGGCGAACAGGGTGACCGCGGCATCGAGGATCTTGCCCCGAGCCTCGGGCAGATCGGCCTTGCCCCGCATGCTCTCCTCCGGTGTTCGTGGTCGGTGGTTGCTCAGTGAGCGGACTGGTGAGTGACCAGGGGCCTGCTCTGCGGCCGGTGCGCGGCCGGCGGCCGGCCGTCGCCCGCGCACCGATCACCCGGTGTGCCTCACGCGTGGGCAAGCTGCCCGCCGCCATGGGTCATGTGGTGCACCTTCTCTGCCGGTGCGATGGCCCAGAGGCCCATGATGATGCCGAGGCCACCGCAGACCCATGAGGTCCAGGCGGGGCCCGGGTCGCCGGCGAAGCCGAACACCCAGGGGCTGATGAACAGCAGCGCAGAGAGCACCGCGAGGATCCACGTCATCGACACCAGGCCCGGTGCCGCCAGGCTCCACACCCCCGCAGCAGTCATCAGCACACCGAGCACGATGAGCAGGGAGATCGTCGCGCCCGTGCGTGGGATCGTCCAGATGCTCGCCAGCGCTGCGTACAGTCCGGCAGCTACTGCTACCCAGTCCTGCCAGCGTGTCCACCTCTTCATCGAACTCATCCTCCTTCTCATCAGATGGCTCCCGAATCGGGGGTCACTTCCCAGTATGAAACTGACTGACCGACCGACCGGTTAATTGCACCGATGCTGCTGCGAGTAGGGCCGGGCGGCGGCGCCGGAACGCAGCGCCAATGAGGCACTTTTCGAACTGTGAGGCAGCAAAACTCACCTCGAATGCCGAAAAGTGCCTCAGTCGGCGGAGAGTGCGCGAGACGGGTGGTGGGTGCTGCGGAGAGTGCGCGAGGTGGGTGGTGGGTGCCTCAGTGCGTCGCCCGGTCAGGCGATGCCGTGCCCCCGGATCGTGGCGGTGAACGTCTTGCCGTATGCCTCGTGGGTGGGGAACTCCAGCCGGGTGCCCCCGCGCACCCGTCGCACGGTCACACCGTCGTCGGTCTGAAGCACCGGGCGGCGTCCGCGGATGGTGATGGTCACCGTCTCTCGGGAGAACGTCGGGTCGGATACGGCGAGCACTGTGCGCCCGCGGTCAGCGTCCTGCACCAGCACTGAGGCCCGGCCGTGCACGGTGAGGTTGCCGATCCGGTGCTCGCCGTCGGTGAAGGAGTTCGCGCCGAGCAGTCCGAGCCCGGCATGCCGGACCGCATGCACCTCGTCGCCGTGCTCGAGTACCTCCGGCCCGGAACGGCGGTAGCCGGCCAGGGCGCGGCTGGTGGCGCCGGGGACGATGGCATAGGCGAGCGACCCGCTGCCGTTACCGGTCGGGTGCGTGTGTGACACGTCGAAGACCTGCTGGGTGATCGGGGTGTCACTGTTCGAGGTGCGCACGTAGCTAGGCGCTCGCTCCACCCGGTCCAACCGCACGTCGATGTCGCCCTCGGTGTAGAAGACGTACCCGATCGAGGTGCCACGGGTGCTGTTCTCGTAGTGCACCCACGCTGGGTCGTGCACGGTGCCGGTCTCCGTAACCGCCCGGCCATAGCGGTTCTGACCGGTCACCTGCACGGTGTCGCCCGGGTCGCAGGTGCGGGCGTCGATCGTGCTGATCACCGCGCGGTCGTGCTCGTCCCGGATACCGGAGGCGAGCACCACGATCTCGTCGTCGAACATGAACCACGACTTCGAGGAGCGGCAGTTCGGGTACGCCACGAAATCCTCTGGCAGCTCACCGGCCTGCTGCGCCACGTACGCGGCGTCGTCGGACTGCTGCATCCCCGCGACCGCATAGGTGCCCAGCGTGGTCCCGCCGGAGTAGCTGTTCGTGCCCAGCGGGAAGTACACGTACAGGTTCTGCTTGACCGAGGAGGAGGTGAAACCCGCGTCCGGGTTCTCGTAGTACGGCTGGCCGTACAGCTCGGGGATGGTCTGGCGCTCCTCGTCGGGTGCGCTCACCCCGGCGAGCCGGTTGGCGTCGACGGCGGTGAAGTAGTCGACCCCGAACGCGTCCGTCTGGTCATCGCCGGCCAGGTACAGGTAGTGCGCACCGTCGCCCTGGAACCAGGGCCGCAGGTTCTCCCCGTTCATGTACTCGTACTTGCTCACTCGCTCCGAGCTGCGGGCCAGGGCGAAGGTGTACTCGGCACGGTGGTGCACGTGCCGGTCCATGGCGTTGTAGGCGAAGGTGGCGGCCGAGGGCACCAGGTCCGCCGGGGTGATGTCCGGGCTGGCGATGATCTCGTCGTAGCGGACGATGTTCGCCGGGTCGGCGAACGAGGCCGGCGAGATGTCCATCTGCTCGATGCCGTGCAGGTAGGCGACGTAGGCCTCCAGGCCTGCGGCCGACTCCGGGGTGGTGTGCGCCGTCATTGCGACCACCGACTCCACCACGCTGGTGGCGTTCGTGTACCCGGTGGCGGTGCGAGAGACGGCGCGGCCCTTGACGATCTCCATCATCCAGCCCTCGACGATCACCGGAGCGAACGTGGTGGCCAGCCAGGTGTTGATCTGGTCGGTCAGCTCCGGGTCGGTCGCATGCTCGGTGCCGGCCAGCATGGCGATCGTGGTGGTGACCCGCTCCAGCAGGCCGATGCCGTAGCTGCCGGTGTAGGGCACCGAGGAGTGCATGATGAACGACCCGTCGGCGTAGAAGCCATCGGTGACACCGTGCTGCAGGTGGTAGGGGTCGATGATCTGGTAGACGGTGAGCTGGTCGGAGATGGCCTTGGTGATCCGGTCGGTGTCGCCGAGCACGGCGCCCTGCACGATCCGGTTGGTGGTGATGTCGGCGAGGTTCGCGCCGGTGTGGAACCGGGAGTCCAGGTCCACGTCGCCGTCCTTGCCCTCGCGCAGGTAGGCGTCCATGGACTGCACGTACTGCTCGGCCAGGTCCGGGTCGGCCTCGGCCACTGCGTCGCGCAGCAGCGCCAGAGTGCGGCTGACGTGCGTAGGGATGCCGATCTCCCAGTTGTACCAGTTGCCGTAGTAGCCGGACTCCTGGTCGGCGAAGTAGTGCTCATGCACCCAGCGCAGCGCGTCGATCACCTGCTCCTGCACTTCGGTGTTGCCGCTCAGGTCCGTGGGGACCGTGGCCCCGGCGGGCAGCGGCATGACGGTGGCGACGGCGATCTCGTAGAGCTTCTTGTAGGTCGTCTCCAAGTTGCTATCGCTGCTGCCCAACGGCCGGCCCGGGAACAGCTCAGTGGTGGGGTCGGCGATCAGGTCGGCGAGGTTCTTGGTGGCCTGTTCGTACAGGTCGCTCAGCTTGTCCTGGACGGCGGGGGCTGCGTTGGTCTGCTCCGTTCCGGCCAGGCTGCCGACGATGGTGGCGAGCAGGGCGTCGGCGCTGTCGGAGGGCTCCCGGCCGGCGGTGTGCGTGCCGGCGCTGGCGGCGGAGGCGATCTGTGGCCGAGGCAGTGCCGCGGCCACAGCAGTCACCCCTGCTGCGGTGAGGACGGTTCGGCGGCCGATGCTGCGCATGCGCACTCCTTCGTTGCTGCGTCACCCGGACTCGTACAGCCTACGCGACCCACCACCCCCCTTCTCCGGGTCGTCCTGCTGGGCGTGCGCTAGAGCGCACCCCTGGCAGGACGACCCGGAGAAGGGGGGGGTCAGGGGGTGGTGCGGCGTCGGAGGAGCAGGAGGATGGCACCAGCCGCCAGCAGCCCGCCGGCCACCAGTAGCCGGGCAGGCGGCAACGTTGCACCGGTGCGGCTGAGCTCGGCCGCACCGGCCGGGTCGTCTGCGGGCTCGCCGGTGCTCGTGGTCTCATCGGCCCCGGCGCCCGCCGCTGCTGTGCTCGGTGTGTCCGTCGGCGCGGCCCCGTCGGTCGGCTCCGGCGTTGGCGTGGGCTCAGCAGTAGGCGTAGGCGTCGGCTGCTCCACCAGCGCAGCCAGCGCCGCATCCAGCTCCTCGACCGCCGCGTCCACGCTGGCCTGCCCCGGCTCCGGCGACCCAAGCACGAACTGGGCGCGCACCAGCGCCGCGTCCACGGCCGCCAGCGAGGAGTCGGTGTACACCGCCCGGTCCAGGCCTTCGGCCCGGTCCACCAGGGCCGCCAGCTCGTCGGTGGAGACCTCCGACGAGGCGGCCACCGGCACCAGCTGCACCTCGTCCAACGTGCCCCACGCACCGGCGCTGAGCGTCAGCTCCGCCCGCACGGTCACCACCCCGTCTGCCGCCACGGTCAGCTCCGGGGTCTGCGGGTGCTGCCAGTTCCCGTAGCCCGCCAGCGTGAAGTCCGCGGTCATGGTGGAGATCCCGGACGCCGCGGAGATCTGCATCTCATCCGCAGCCCCGGCGTCGCCGCCCTGCACCTGCACCGAGAGCCGGTACTGCCCGGCCGGCACCCCGGTGAGGCGCTGCTCGATCGCGAACGAGTAGTCCTCCTCGGACCAGAAGTGCAGGGACCGCTCCCCGGCGTAGGGGTCCTCGGCCGAGCTGATCGTGTACCCGCTGCCGGTTCCGGTCCACGGCTCCACACCGTCCTCGAAGCCCGGGTTGACCACATAGTTCTGGTCGGAGTCCACCTCGCCCAGCACGGTCACCGTCGCGGTCGCGTCCAGACCGGCAGCCGTGCGACCGCGCACGGTGTAGGTGCCCGGCGCGAGGATCCAGTCCACCGAGTCCGACCAGGTCACGTCCTGGTCCTCGCTGGTGCCGTCGGTGTAGGACACCTGCACCTGCCCGGGCAGCTCGATCGGCTCACCGTCAGCCACGGTCACCGACGGGCTGGCCACCTGGTCCACCTCCCGCGGGCCGACGGCCCCGGTCTCGGCGTACTCATAGACCCGCAGCGACTCCAGCGGGGTGCCGTCGAAGGCGAACAGTGCCTGGTTGTCCCAGGCGGAGCCGCCGTACTCGTCCGCCCAGTCCTCACCGAGGGACCCGTCCGGGTCGTAGAACTCCTGCGAGTAGGTGCTCGCCCAACCGGAGCCGTGCTGCTGCCACAGGTCCCAGTTCGCCTCCGCCTGCTCCGGCGGTCCCACCGGCAGCCAGGCCGGCTCCCAGTAGAACGTGCCCAGCCCATGACCCTCGGAGACGTCCGCCACCGCCTGCATCACGTCCCGGACGGCCAGGGCCTGCCCCTGCACGGAGACCGAGTACTTCTCCTGTGCGCTGTCCACCGAGTTCTCGAACCCGTCGCCGTCCTCCAGGGTGTACGCCCACGAGGTCTCGGCCACCGCCACGTCCTTGTCGTAGGTGGTGGCCACCTCGTCCAGCACTGCGGTGAGGTTCTCCAGCGACCCGTGCCAGTACGGGTAGTAGGAGGAGAGGAACACGTCGTAGTCCACCCCGCGGGTGTCCAGCTCCCGCGCCACCGACGCATACTGTCCGGCGCGCTCGGGGTTGGTGAAGTGCACGGCGACCTGCACATCGGTACCGAGGGTCTCCCGCACCGCCGCCGAGCCTGCCTGGAACAGCTGCGCGGTATCGTCCCAGCCGCTCACCCCGGCGATCTCGCCGCCGGTGGTCTCGTTGCCGACCTGCACCATGCCGACGGCGACACCCGCCTGGTCCATCATCGTCAGCGTCTCGGCGGTGTAGTCGTGCAACGCCTGCGCGCGCTCGGTCACGTCCATACCGCGCCAGGCGCGGGGGGAGAGCTGCTGGCCGGGGTGGGCCCAGAAGTCGGAGTAGTGGAAGTCCACCAGCACCTGCATACCGGCCTCGGTGGCGCGCCGGCCGATCTCGGTGGCCCGCTCGGCGTCCACGTTGCCGCCGCCGTACCCGTGGCTGGGGTCGGCGGAGGAGTAGGGCTCGTTCCACACCCGCACCCGCACCCAGTTCACCCCGGACTCGGCGAGCACCTCGAACAGGTCCGCTGGCTGGCCGTCGAAGTCGCGGAACACCACGCCGGACTCCTCCAGGGACAGCACCGTGGAGACGTCCACCCCATGGATCCAGTCCTCGCCCATACCCTCCACCCGGGGCACGGTGATCCCGGCCTCGACCGGCTCGGGGTCGGCGGCCGCGGCCGGGGTGGTGGTCATCGCTCCTCCCAGGAGTGCGGTAGCCAGGGCCAGGGCGGTGGCGGAACGCCGGCGTGCAGTCATGATCATCCTCTCCTGACGATCGTCATCGATACGGACACGGGGGTGCTACGCACGGTGAGCCGGGCCGGGCCTGATGAGCTCCGCCGTCGGGAAACGAGAACGCCGAGGTGCGGGGCGTGGGCGCCGGGCACGCTGCAGTCGCGGGAGCTCGATGCTCAGCCCTTCACGGAACCGGAGGCCAGGCCGCCCACGATGTAGCGCTGCAGGGACAGGAACAGGGCCAGCACCGGCAGCGAGGCGATCATCGCCCCCGCCGCGAACAGCCCCCAGTTGGAGGTGAGCTGGTTGGACACCCACTGGTACATGCCCACCGCCAGGGTCCAGTTGGACTGCCCGGTGAGCACGATCTTCGCGAGGATGAAGTCGCCGAAGGCAGCGATGAACGCCAGCAGCCCCACCACGGCCAGGATCGGCACCACCAGCGGCATCACCAGGCGCCAGTAGATCTGTGCGTGCGAGGCGCCGTCGATCCGGGCGGCCTCGTCGATCTCGATCGGGATCGTGTTGAAGAACCCGTACATCAAGAACGTGTTCGCCCCGAGCGCCCCACCCAGGTACACGCAGATCAGCGCCAGCTTGGAGTTGATGCCCAGCAGCGGCACCGCCTCACCGAGGGTGATCAGCAGCAGGAACACCGCCACGAACGCCACTGTCTGCGGGAACATCTGCACGATCAGCAGCGTGGTCAGCGAGGCACGCCGCCCCCGGAACCGGAACCGGGAGAAGGCGTAGGCCGCGGCGGCGCCCATCAGCACCGCCCCGAGGGCCGCCGCACCTCCCACCAGCAGCGTGTTGCCCACCCAGGTCCAGAACAGCGTGTCCCCGAGAGCGCTGAAGTTGTTCAGGCTGACGGTGCGGAACAGCACCTCGGACCCGGACAGCGACCCTCGTTCGTCCAGCGCCGCAGACAGGGCGTAGACCAGCGGGAAGGCCGCGTAGAACACCACGACCAGCGCGACCGGGTACTTCCACCCGACCTCGGCGAGCCACCGACGGCGCCGGCTCGCGGTGCGGGCGCGGGTGGGACTGGGCAGCGTGGTCATGCTAGATCTCCTCAAGCTTGCGGGTCTGGCGGAACGCCAGCGCCGAGATGATTCCGATGACGATGAAGACGATGATCGACAGCGCGCTGGCCAGGCCGTAGTCGGCCCGCCCGCCGGAGACCCCGGAGATCTGGTAGATCGCCGAGATCAGGATGTCCGTGGCACCCAGCGGCACCGAGGCGCCCGGGAAGGCCGGGCCTCCGTTGGTGAGCATGAAGATGATGGTGAAGTTGTTGAAGTTGAACGCGAACGAGGCGATCGCCAACGGTGCTGTGGAGACCATCAGCAACGGCAGGCTGATCGAGGTGAACTGCCGCAACCGGCCGGCACCGTCGATCCGGGCCGCCTCCATCACGTCCGTGGGCAGCGCCTGCAGCGCCCCGGTGGAGACCAGGAACCAGTACGGGTAGCTCAGCCACAGGTTCACCCACAGGATCACGAACTTCGCCAGCCAGGGGTCGCCCAGCCAGTCCACGTTCGCGCCGAAGAAGAACCACTCGTTGATCACCCCGAACTCGGAGTTCAGCATCCCGCGCCACAGCAGCGCGGACATGAACGCCGGGAACGCGTACGGGAGGATGAAGATGGTGCGCAGCACCTTCTGCCCGCGCACCCTCTGGTCGTTGTAGATCATCGCCAGCACCAGGCCCAGGCCGAAGCTGGTGAGCACGGTCAGGATGCCGAAGCCGAACGTCCAGGCCGTCACCTGCAGCAGCGGCCCGGCGTAGGCGGTGTCGGTGAAGGCGCGCACGAAGTTGTCGAACCCGACCGGCACGTACCAGCCGGCCGCCAGCCGCTGGCCGTCGGAGCTGACGAAGTTCCCGCGGTCGTCGGGGGAGTAGACCGTGCCGGTCTCGGCGTCGGTGAGGGTCCTCGCTGCCGGGTCCCAGGTGAGGCTGGAGGAGTAGACGGCGCCGGTGGACCCCTCCCGGGTGCGGATGGAGCCGTCGGCGGCCTCGTCCGAGACCGGCACCCGCAGCTCGACCACCTGCTCCTGCAGCGCAGTGTCGGCGAACAGCTCGGCCCGGGGCACCACGTCCCAGCCGGGCACCTCGATCGGGGTGCCGGCCGTGTCGACGACGGCCCCAGCGACCGCCTCGAGCGGTTCCTCTTCGGTGCCCACCTGCACCACGCCGTCGTTGTTGATCGCGAAGCCGATCTCGCCGTCCTCGCGCACCACGGCCAGCGGGTAGCTGGGGGAGTCCTCCACCCGCTGCTCGGCCTGGATCAGGGCGGCGTCCACAGCTTGTTGCATCGAGCCGAGGTGGCCGGTGCCATAGTTCGTGAACGCCACGTACCCGGTGTAGGCGAGGGTGAACAGCTGGAACACCGCCAGGAACACCAGGCCCGGGTACAGGTACTTCAGCGGCAGCGTCCGGCGGGAGAAGTAGATCCAGTCCGCCAGCGCCAGCAGCACCACCAGCACGGTGAGCACCACCCAGGAGCCGGCGGCGTAGGCGGACATGATCGCCATCACGCCGATCGCGTTGATGACCATCATGATCAGCAGCTTGACGACGAAGCCCCACCCGGGGCCGGTCCACGCCCTGGCGTGGCTCTCACCCGGGCCGCCTGAGCCACGCGGGCGCCCACTGCGGGCGGGTCCACCACGCGCGGGTCGCGCGCCGCCCGTCGCCACAGCAGCATCGGGTGTGGCAGCGGCGTCCGGCGTGGCAGAGCTGTGCGGGTCGGTCTCAGACGGCCGGCTGGCGGACATCAGGTCTCCTCGGTGATGGGCAGGCCCCCGCCGGCGGTTCGGTGCCCGCCGACGGGGACGAGCGGTCTACTCGGCGATCGCGGACTCGATGTTGCTGACCATCTCCGGCCAGACCGTCTCCGGGTCCTCACCGTTGATCAGTGCGATCTGTACCGGGTTCCAGAAGTCCCACACCGCACCCATCTCCGGGATGTTCGGCATCGGCACACCGTTCTGCGCCGAGGCCAGGAAGCCGGCCTGGATCGGGTCGTCGGCCACGGACTCGGCCACAGCGGTCAGCGCCGGGATGCGCGGGTCGGCGTCGTACAGCGCCTGCTGCGCCTCGTCGGTGGCCATGTAGCCGGTGAGGAACTCGTTCGCCAGGAGC
The DNA here is from genome assembly GCF_000421225.1 of Ruania albidiflava DSM 18029. GTDB lineage: Bacteria > Actinomycetota > Actinomycetes > Actinomycetales > Beutenbergiaceae > Ruania > Ruania albidiflava. The sequence continues at coordinate 63,937 of NZ_ATWL01000012.1, forward strand.
GCGTTGTCGGACTGGGCGGACAGGTAGAAGCCCTGCACACCCACGAACGGGGCCGCAGTCTCGTCACCGGCGGCGGGGATCGGACCCACGGCCACGTCGATGCCGGCGTCGGTGTAGGTCGGGATGGTCCACGGGCCCTGCACGATGAACGGGGACTCCCCGTCGGCGAACAGCTCGTTGCCGATGTCGTAGTCGATCGTGTCGGTGAAGTAGCCGGTGCCCGCCGAGCCGTTGTCGTACAGCCACTGCGCGAACTCCTGGCCGCCCTCGTCGCTCAGGCCCACCTCGGTGGTGTAGGAACCGTCGTCGGCCTGTTCGAAGATCGGTGCCCCGAACGAGGTCTGGAACCCGTAGGAGGTGTACATGTCCCCCTCGGACCCGTTGGTGTAGAGGATGAACGGGCGGTCCTCGAAGCCCGCGTCCTCGGCCATCTGGACCAGCTCGTCCCAGGTGGCCGGGGTCTCCTCGCCCACCAGCTCGGTGTTCTGGATCAGCGCCACCGCCTCCTGCGCGTAGGGCAGGGCGTAGAGCTGGCCGTCGTAGGTGAACGCATCGAGGGTGACCTCCTCGAAGTCTGCGGCCCGCTCGCCCAGGTCCACGGTGTTCACCACCCCGGACTCCACGAACTCCCCGAGCCAGTCGTGCGCGCCCACGGTCAGGTCCGGGCCCTCGCCGGTGGGTACCTGGGCGAGGAAGTCGGCGCGCAGGTCCTCGAAGTTCTTCTGCACCACGGTCACGGTGGCGCCGGTGTCCTCCTCGAACTGGGCGGCCGCGTTCTCGATGGCCTCGGCGCGCTCGGCGTCGGACCAGACCACCAGCTCGGCACCGGCGGCGGCACCACTGCCGGCGTCCTCGTTGGTCTGGGCCGTGGGTTCGCTTGTCTCGTCGGAGCCGGACCCGCCACCGCAGGCCGCCACCAGGGCGACCGAGGCGAGGAGGCTGACCCCGAGACCGAGGTACTTACGCATAGGTGTTCCTTACCTGTTGGGGCACAGCGTGTGCCGGGGTGATCACGTCGTCGCGATCGGGTGTGGGTGCGGTGCGTACCACGGCGACGCCTCCGCCGGGCACGGTGAGCTCGCCGTCGATCTCCTGACCAGAGAAGATCTCGGTACCGCTGAGCGCAACGTGGGCTGCGTCGTCGTGATGGTTCACGGCGACGGCGTAGTCCGCGCTCTCCCCGTGACGCACCATGAGCTCGAGGTGCTCGGGGAGGGCCGGCGGGGTGATGCCCGCGTCCGCATACGCGGCAGCGAGCACCGGGGCGAGGGAGTCGGTGTCCAGCCGGGTGCTCACGTACCAGCCGACCCCGGAGCCGAGCTCGTGCCGGGTGATCGCCGGAGCGCCGTCGGCCGGGCCGCCCAGGTAGCGGCCGCGCACCTGGGCACCGGTGAGCACCAGGTCCTCGGTCCACACGTCCGCGGCCAGGCGCTGCCCGCCGAAGTCCACGGTGCAGGTGTCTCCGGCGCGCAGCGGCAGGTACTCCTCGACCGTGACCCCCAGCGCCTCGGCCAGCGGGGCGCCGAAGCCGCCCTCGTGCACCGCGTCGTGCTCGTCGACCGCGGCCGCGAAGCAGGAGACCAGCAGCGTGCCGCCAGCGCGCACGAAGGCGGTGAGGTTGTCCGCAGCGATGGTGGTGAGCAGGTAGGAGGCCGGAGCCACGACCAGGGAGTAGCCGGACAGGTCCGCCTCGGGGTGGGCGAAGTCGACCGGCACGCTGTCGCGCCAGAGCCGCTCGTAGTAGCTGCGCATCCGCTCCCGGAACGCCAGGTCGTCGCTGGGCCGCCAGTCCAGGTCCTGCGCCCACAGCGACTCCCAGTCGTACAGCACCGCCACCTCGGCACGGACCTGGGAACCCTGCACCTCCCCGAGCTGGCGCAGCTGCTGGCCGAGGTCGGTGACCTCCCGGAACACCCGGCTCGAGGTCCCGGCGTGCGGCACCATCGCGGAGTGGAACTTCTCCGCCCCGCGCCGGGAGGCCCGCCACTGGAAGAACATGATCGCGTCCGCCCCGCGGCCCAGGTGGGTGAGCGCGTTGCGGCTCATCTCGCCCGGGCGTTTGGCGATGTTGCGGCCCTGCCAGTTCACCGCGGAGGTGGAGTGCTCCATCAGGATCCACGGCTTGCCGCCAGCCACCGAGCGGGTCAGGTCTGCGGACAGGGCCAGGGCCACGTGCGCATCCGGGTCCGGGGACCACAGGTAGTGGTCGTCGGAGACCACGTCCACCTCCCGGGCCCACTTCCACAGGTCGGTGTTCCAGGACTGGTGCGCCATGAAGTTCGTGGTCACCGGGCGGTCGGAGTGGGCCCGGATCGCGTCTCGCTCCAGGCGGAAGCACTCGCGGAGCATGTCGTCGGTGAACCGGGCCCAGTCCAGCTTCATCGCCGGGTTCACGGTGGTGGGGGTGCGCGCGGGGGCCACCACGTGCTCCCACGCACGGTAGGTCTGCCCCCAGAACGCCGTGCCCCAGGCCGCGTTCAGCGCCTCGATGCTGCCGTAGTGCTGCTGCAGCCAGCGGCGCCAGGAGGCCACGGAGCTGGCGGAGAAGTCCTCGCCCACGGGCACGCCGTACTCGTTGTGCACGTGCCAGAGCACCACCGCCGGGTGGTCGCCGTAGCGCTCGGCCAGCGCGCTGGCGACCCGCACGATCGCCTCCCGGTACTCCGGGGCAGAGTGGCCGGCCATGCCGCGGGAGCCGAAGCCCATCACGTGGCCGTCGGCGTCCACCGCGCGGGCGTGGGGGTAGGCGTGGAAGAACCAGGCCGGCGGGGACACGCTCGGGGTGGCCAGGTCCACCGCGATCCCGTTTGCGTGCAGCAGATCGAGCAGGTCGTCCAGCCAGGTGAAGTCGAAGACGCCTTCGCTGACCTCGAGCATCGCCCAGGAGAAGATCCCGACGCTGACCAGGTTCACCCCGGCCTGGCGCATCAGCGCCACGTCCTCGTCCCAGACGGCGCGGGGCCACTGCTCCGGGTTGTAGTCACCGCCGTAAGCGATCGCACCGGGCAGGGGCCACATCTCGCTGGACAATCTCACTCCGTGGAACAGGGGGACACGAACGCCGGCGGCACCGCCGCGTGCACACCGTCTCTGCCTACTGTGAACGTACACAGTCGGGGTTGTCAAGAACGTCGACAACTTGGCGAGCCAGCTGGTGTTTACCCTTCTGTGATCGTGCACAATAGTGGGTTGATGGCAGGGTCTGATCGGCGTCCTGGTCCGGCGTGCGAGCCGGCCCAGCCCGATCCGGCCCACGGCCAGGGAAGCGAGGCTTAAGATCCGTGACCATGAACGCCACGCCCGGCACGCCGGGCTCCGGGACCACTGAGGCGCCCAAGCGGCGCCCGACGATCAACGACGTCGCCGAGGCTGCCGGCGTGTCTCGCGGCACCGTGTCCCGGTACCTGAACGGCGGCAAGTGGGTCTCCCCGGACGCGCAGGAGGCCATCCACCGGGCGATCCGGCGCACCGGGTACCGGGCCAACCAGCATGCCCGCTCGCTGGTCACCGGGCGGGCGAACGCGCTGGCGTTCCTGCTCGCCGAGCCGCAGGACCGGCTGTTCGCCGACCCCACCTACACCCCCCTGCTGCGCGGTGCGGCCGAGGCGCTCACTCGGCGGCAGATGACGTTGAACCTGCTGGTCGCCTCCACCCCGGAAGAGCGGGAGAATGTGGTCGCCTACATGGCCGGCGGGCACGTGGACGGCGCCATGCTGATCTCCTCGCACGAAAACGACCCGCTGCTGGACCTGCTGCTCTCCCACGGCATCCCGGTGGTCTCCTGCGGCCTGCCGCTGGGCCGCACGGACACGGTGGCGTCGGTGTCGGTGGACGAGGCCGGCGGCGCTCGGGCGATGGTGGCGCACCTGCGTTCGCGCGGGCGACGGCGGATCGCGATGATCACCGGTCCGCTGGACCAGCCCGGTGGGCGGTACCGGCTGCAGGGCTACCGTGAGGAGCTCGGCGCCGACTTCGACGAGGCGCTGGTGGCCCACGGGGACTGGGGCCGGGAGTCCGGCAGCGCGGCGATGACCGAGCTGCTGGCGCGCGCCGGGGACATCGACGCGGTGTTCGCCGCCTCGGACGCGATGGCCGCCGGCGCGATGGCCACGCTGCGCCGCGCCGGGCTGCGGGTGCCCGACGACGTGGCGGTGGGCGGGTTCGACGACTCCCCGCTGGCGGTCAACCTGGACCCGCCGCTGACCACGATGCACCAACCGTTCGACCGGATCAGCGCCGAGATGGTCGCGCTGCTGCTGGAGACGGTGGCCGGTGGCGAGATCAAGTCGGTGATCTTGCCGGCCAGGCTGGTGGTGCGGGCGAGCACCTGACTACCAGTCGCGAACGCCCTGGTTCGCGGCCGATCCGCGCCGATCTGCCGCACACGGGGGCGTTCGCGACGGGGTGGGGACCCCTGGTGCCCGCCGGGGTGGCGTGATGGAATGAGCCGATGAGCTGGCAGACCCATCCGGTCACGCCGGACCGGTTCGAGGACTTCGCCGACATCGTCAACCGGAACCGCCGGGACAGACACTGCTGGTGCCTGTCCCACCGGCTGCCGGCCGCGGAGATCGCCGAGCTCGGCGACGGGAGCCGGGAGCAGGCGATGCGGCGGCTGTGCGAGCAGGAGCATCCGCCAGGCGTGGTGACCTACCGGGACGGGGAACCGGTCGGCTGGTGCAGCATCGGCCCACGCAAGGAGATCACGCTGCTGTCCCGGTCCAGGCTCATCCGGCCGATCGATGACGTGCCGGTGTGGAGCATCATCTGCGTGGTGGTGCGCCCGGGCCACCGACGGCAGGGCGTCACCACCCGGATGCTGTCCGACGCGGTGGACTATGCCGCCCACGGCGCACCCGCGGTGGAGGCCTACCCCGTGGACCCCCAGGGGCGGATGGACCTGACCATGGCGTTCGTCGGTACCCGGTCGATGTTCGAGAAGGTCGGGGTTCGACGTGGTCGGCAGCACCGATGCGGTCGCCGGACGGCTGCCGCGGCTGGTGATGCGCCGCACCCTGACCTGACCCGCAGGTGGCGCGAACGCTGGCTTGTGCGGCAGATCGGCGCGGATCTGCCGCACACCAGAGCGTTCGCGACTGGGAGGGGAGGGTGGGCTCAGCTGCCCTGACAGAACCCGGTCCGGTCGTGGTCGATGCACAGCAGTCCGCGCAGCGTGCGCCCGTCCTGGTCCAGCACCACCAGCCGGAGCAGGTCCTCACCCTTCATCAGCTCGACGGCGTCGCTCACCGGGCGATCGGGGGTGATCGTGGGTACGGCGGTACGTGCGTAGACCGCCACGGAGTCCGCGCCCGGCTCCCAGTCGGGCAGCGTGTCCCGGTCCAGCAGCCCGGCGAACTCCTCGCCCTCCACCAGCACTGCGGTGAGCACCTTGGGGTTGGTGAAGAACTCCCGCGCCTCGGCCACGCTGGCGTTCAGCGGCAGCGTCTTGGGTCGCTTGACCATCACCTCGCCCACGGTGCGGTCGCGTGCCTCGTCGTGACCGATCGAAGGGTTCTCACAGGTCTGGTCGGCTAGCGGCTGCGCGTCGTCGGTGGTCATCGTGGTCCTCGGGCTTCTCTGGTGGGGCTGGTTCCATTGTGCGCCGGAGTGCCGGTGCGGCGCAGCCCGGGCGGGCTCCAGTGGCGCGCTGCACCCCCCCGGCGGGCTGCGCGCTCGACCTGCCGGGCGGCCAGCACGGGCGTAACCTGCCGCCGAAGGCCCCGGCGAAGTCGCCGCCGCCTCCGTCACTTCGAGGAGGTAGCCATGGTCAATGTCAGGCGCAACCGCACACTCATCTCGGTCGCGACCATCACCACCCTGGGTCTGGCACTCGCCGGATGCAGCGGCGGAGCGGGAGGCAGCGGGGGAGAAGCCACCAGCGCCGGGGGCGGCTCGAGCCCCACCAGCGAGGACTTCAGCGGCGTCACCCTGGACGTCTCGGCCTCCTGGTCCGGCGCCGAGCAGAAGAACTTCGAGGCCGTGCTGGACAAGTTCGCCCAGGACACCGGCGCCACCGTGAACTACACCAGCTTCGGGGACAACGCCTCCACGATCCTGGGCACCCAGATCGAGGGTGGCAACCCACCGGACGTGGCCCTGCTGCCGCAGCCGGCGCTGCTGCAACAGTTCGCCTCCTCCGGTGACATCGTGCCGCTCTCGGACGCGGCCCAGTCGGAGGTGGCGCAGAACTACGGGCAGAGCTGGATCGACCTGGCCACGGTGGACGGCAAGGAGTACGGGGTCTGGTTCAAGGCCTCGAACAAGTCCACCGTCTGGTACAACAAGGACATCTACGACCAGGCCGGTGCCACCGTGCCGAAGACCTGGGACGAGTTCATGCAGCAGCTGCAGCTGATCCAGGACTCCGGGTACTCCGGGATCTCCATTGGCGCGGACGTGGGCTGGCCGATCACGGACTGGTTCGAGAACGTCTACCTGCGCACCGCCGGTGCGCAGAAGTACGACGAGCTCACCCAGCACAAGATCCCGTGGACCGACCCGTCGGTGACCAAGGCTCTGCAGGTGCTGGCGCAGCTGTTCAGCAGTGACGTGGTGGAGCCCGGTGCCGCTCAGCGCACGTTCCCCGAGTCGGTCACCGAGATGTTCGGTGCGGACCCGAATGCGGGGACCGTGTACGAGGGTGACTTCGTCGCCGGGAACATCACCGACGACGGCAACTCGACGGTCGGGCAGAACGCCCTGTTCTACGACTTCCCGTCCATCGACGGCTCCGCTCCGGCGGTGGTCGGTGGCGGTGACGTGGCTGTGGCGTTCAACGACGACCCGGCCACCGATGCGCTGATGCAGTACCTCGCCTCCCCGCAGGCTGCCGAGATCTGGATCCCGAACGGCGGGCTCACCTCACCGAACCAGGCCGTGGACACCTCGGTCTACCCGGACGACACCTCCCGGCAGATCGCCGAGGCACTGGTGAACGCCGAGACGTTCCGGTTCGACATGTCCGACCTGACCCCGAGCGCCTTCGGCGGCACCGAGGGCCAGGGCGAGTGGCAGATCATGATCCAGTTCCTCGAGGACCCGAGCGACATCCAGGGCACCCAGCAGGCGCTGGAGGATGCCGCCCAGGCCGCGTACAAGTAGCCCGGCGAGCACCGAGCACCCGGCCGGGCCTGCGCGGGCCGGCCGGGTGCCCGGGCCAGCCGTGAGTGGAGACCCGTGAGTACCGCAACGACCGGGGCACGGCCCCGAGCCGGCACGCCCCGGCGCGGAACCGGCCACCGCCGGCGCCGGTCCGTCCTGGTGGCGCTGGCGTTCCTGGCGCCCGCCCTGGTGTTCCTTGGCGCGATCCTGGTCTACCCCGTGGTCTACACGGTGATCAGGTCCTTCTACAGCGCCTCGGGCGATCAGTTCGTAGGCTGGTCGAACTACCTGGCCATGTTCACCAGCGACTCGACGTTCACCGCGATCCGCAACAACGTGATCTGGGTCGTGGTCGCCCCGTTCTCCTGTACCGCCCTCGGGCTGGTGTTCGCGGTGCTGATGGAGAAGATCAGCTGGGCGACCGCGTTCAAGCTGATCGTGTTCATGCCGATGGCGATCTCCATGCTCGCCGCCGGGGTGATCTTCCGCGGTATGTTCCAGCAGGACCCCGACCACGGGGTGGTGAACGCGGCGATCGTGGCCGTCACCGACGCGTTCGGCGGACCGCAGGCCTCGCTCCCGGGTGCCGGGCCACGCCAGGAGGTGGGTCTCTCCGCCTCCGACGGCGGCGCAATCAGCGCCGACCAGGCCGTGCAGGTGGGCACGGTGCAGGACTTCCCGCTGGTCGGTGTGCGCGCCGACGAGGTGCCCTCCGGCGCCGCACAGGCCGAGACGGCGCCCGCCCCAGGCCCGGACCAGATCACCGGCACCGTGTGGTTGGACGTGGTCCGCGGCGGCGGCGGCACGAACGGCCAGATCGACCCGGGCAAGCCCGGTCTGCCGGGCGTACGTGTGCAGGCGGTCGGCCCGGGCGGCCAGGTGGTGGCCAGCACCACGACCGACGACACCGGCCGATACACCCTCAGCGGCCTGGACCCTGGCCAGTACTCCGTGGTGCTGCCGGCCACCAACTTCGAGACCGGCTTCACCGGCATCAACTGGCTCGGCCCCTCGTTCATCACCGCGGTGGTGATCCTTTCCTTCGTGTGGATCTGGGCAGGTTTCGCGATGGTGATGATCGCCTCGGGCCTCTCCGCCATGGACCGCTCGCTGCAGGAAGCCGCGCGCATCGACGGCGCCAGCGAGTGGCAGGTGTTCACCCGGATCACCGCACCCTTGCTGATGCCGGTGCTGCTGGTGGTGTTCGTGACCCTGATCGTGAACGTGCTGAAGACCTTCGACCTGGTCTACGTGATCCCACCCGGCAACGCCAAGCCCGCGGCGAACGTGATCGCCGTGGAGATGTGGCGGGTCTCCTTCGGCGGCGGCAACGACCAAGGTCTGGGCAGTGCGCTGGCGATCTTGCTGCTTGTGCTCGTGCTGCCCTCGATGATCCTGAACATCCGTCGCTTCCGAGCAGACCGGCAACGATGAGCGCCGCCAGCACCGAGGCTCGCGAGGGCGCCACGGGAGTGCGCACCCGGCCTAGCGCCGCCTCACGCGTGGTCGGCTTCTTCACCTCGGGCATCGTGCACCTGGTGCTCATCGTGGTGGCGCTGTTCTGGTTGATACCGTCGCTCGGGCTGCTGCTCCTCTCCCTGCGCAGCTCCGGCGACAATGCCGCCAGCGGCTGGTGGACGGTGTTCACCAGGCCCGCCCAGCTCACCCTGGAGAACTACCAGAACCTGCTCGCCAACCCCACGATCACCGGATCGCTGTGGAACACGGTGATGATCGCGGTACCGGCCACGGCCGCGGTAGTGGTGATCGGCGCCCTGGCCGGGTACGCGTTCGCCTGGTTGACCTTCCCCGGCCGGGACTGGCTGCTGGTGGTGGTGATCGTGCTGCTGGCGGTGCCGATCCAGGTGGCGCTGATCCCGCTGGCGCGGCTGTTCGGCGACCTGGGCATCTTCGGCACCGTGTTCCGCGTGGTGCTGTTCCACACCGGGTTCGGGCTGCCGTTCGCGATCTTCCTGCTGCGCACCTTCTTCACCCAGATCCCCGGCGAGCTGCTCGAGGCCGCCCGGATCGACGGCGCAGGGGAGCTGCGCATCTTCGCCACCGTGATCATGCCGCTGGGCGGGCCGGCGATCGCCTCGCTGGCGATCTTCCAGTTCCTGTGGACCTGGAACGACATGCTGGTGGCGCTGATCTTCACCGACTCCCAGTCCCAGCCGCTGACCGTGGCGATCCAGAGCCAGCTGCGCCAGTTCGGGGCGAACATCGACGTGCTCTCCTCCGGCGCGTTCTTCTCCATGATCGTGCCCCTGATCGTGTTCTTCGCGTTCCAGCGCTACTTCGTGCAGGCGCTGCTGGCCGGCTCGCAGAAGTGAGGCCCGAACGTCCGGCGGCAGGAGTTGACGCCGCTAGACTCGGCGCGGACCGCGGAGTGAGGAGGCTCGCAGTTGACAGTGGCGATCATCGGTGCCGGACCGAGCGGGCTGGCCGCGGCCAGGGCCCTGCAGCGCGTGGGGATCCGCGCGGACGGCTACGAGGCCGGTCACGGCGTGGGCGGGCTGTGGGACATCAGCAACCCGCGCAGCACGATGTATTCCTCGGCGCACCTGATCTCCTCGCGCACCACCACCCAGTTCAGCGAGTTCCCGATGCGCTCCGGGGTCGACTACCCGGGACACGCGGCGATGCGGCAGTACTTCGCCGACTACGCCGCGGAGTTCGCCCTGACCGAGCTGTTCCGGTTCCGCACCGAGGTGACCCGGCTGCACCCGGCCACCGGTGGCGGGTGGGAACTGACAGCCCGGCCTGCGCCGGCCGGCCAGCAAGCCCGAGAGGTGCCCGCACGCGAAGCCGCCGCCCCGGACACAGCCGCGGAGCCGGTCACCCGGCACTACGACCACGTGGTGATCGCCAACGGCACGCTCGCCGAACCGAACATCCCCACCTTCCCGGGCGACTTCAGCGGCGAGCTGCGGCACACCAGCCGGTACAAGCACGCGAGCGAGCTCGCCGGCAAGCGGGTGCTGATCGTCGGTGCCGGCAACTCCGGCTGCGACATCGCCGTGGACGCGGTGCACCACGCCACCGCCGTGGACCTGAGCGTGCGGCGCGGCTACTACTTCGTGCCCCGGTACCTGTTCGGTCGGCCCAGCGACACGCTGAACCGCGGCAAGGGCCTGCCGCGGCCGATCAAGCAGCTCGTGGACAAGTGGGTGCTGCGCGCGTTCACCGGGAACCCGGCCCGGTTCGGCTTCCCGGAACCGCAGTATCGGATCTACGAGTCGCACCCGGTGGTGAACACCACGGTGCTCTCCCACCTTGGTCAGGGGGACCTGCAGGTGCGACCGGACATCGACCACTTCGACGGCTCCACGGTGCACTTCACCGACGGCAGCACTGGCGACTACGACCTGGTGCTGCTGGCCACCGGCTACCGGCTCGACTACCCGTTCGTGGACCGGGCCGAGCTGAACTGGCACAGTGCGGCCCCCGAGCTGTTCCTGAACATGGTGCCGCCCCAGGTCAACGGCCTGTTCGTGGTGGGCATGGTGGAAGCCTCCGGCCTCGGCTGGCAGGGCCGCTACGAGCAGGCCGAGCTGGTGGCCGCCTACCTGGCCGCCGAACGGGACGATCCCGGGCGAGCCGAGCGAATGCGCGCCCGCATCGCCGCGGAGCCCTGGCCGGACCTGACCGGTGGGTACCGCTACCTGGGCCTGGACCGGATGTCCTACTACGTGGACAAGCACACCTACCGCACCGCCCTGCGCCGGGAGCTGGAAGCGCTACAGCGCCCCCTCGATGCCCGCCCGCCCGGGCGCGATGGCTCGACCAGGGCGAGCTCCGCCGTCGGGAGCCGTGATGGACGTTGACGAGGTGGTGCTGAACTTCACCCCGGGCACCCTGATGATCCTGAACGTGGTGCTGGCGATGATCATGTTCGGGATCGCCCTGGACGTGGCGCCGCGCGACTTCAAGCAGGTGGCCAAGCACCCTCGCCCGTTCCTGGTGGCGATCGCCGCCCAGCTGGTGGTGCTGCCCGCGGTGACCTTCGGGCTGACGTTCCTGCTGCCGATCGGGCCGTCGATGGCGCTCGGGCTGATCCTGGTGGCCTGCTGCCCGCCGGGGAACATCTCCCAGGTGCTCACCCACCGGGCCGGGGGGAACGTGGCGCTGTCGGTGTCGATGACCGCCGTGGGCAACCTGCTCTATCTGCTCGTGATGCCGCTGAGCCTCGCGTTCTGGGGGTCGCTGCACCCGACGGCGAGCGTGCTGCTGCGGGACGTGGCGCTGGACCCGTGGGAGATGCTGCTGCAGATCTTCCTCATCATCGGGCTGCCGTTCCTGGTCGGGCTGAGCCTGCGGGCGCAGGCCCACACGTTCGCGCAGCGTGTGCAGCCGGTGGTGAAGTGGTTCAGCCTGATCGCGCTGCTCGGCTTCATCGTGGGGGCGCTGGCCGGGAACTGGTCGGTGTTCGTGACCTACCTCGGCCTGATCGTGCTGGTGGTGGCGGTGCACGACGCCGTGTCGTTGGCGATCGGGTACAGCACCGCCGTGGTCGGCCGGCTCGGCACCCCGGAGCGCAAGGCGATGACCTTCGAGGTGGGCATCCGCAACGCCGGGCTCGGGCTAGGGCTGGTGTTCGCGTTCTTCGGCGGCCTCGGCGGGATGGCGATCGTGGCCGGCTGGTGGGGAGTGTGGGACCTCATCGCCGGACTGGTCCTGGCCAGCCTGTGGGCCCGGCACACCAAGCGGCGCAGCGGCACCAGCAAGGGCGACCCCACCGGGCGAAGCCTGCCGACTGCGGCACCGGCCGACCTTGCCGGGGGCACCCGCACGGCAGGGGTGGAGTAGGTGGCCCGGGTGCTGGTGACCGGGGGAGCAGGCTTCCTCGGCAGCGCGGTGGTGGCGAACCTGGCCACGCGGGAGGACGTGCCGGCCGTGGTGTGCACCGACCTGCACCCACCGGGCGAGCTGCCCGCCGGCGTGGAGTTCACCCGCTGCGACGTGAGCGATCCCGGGGCGCTGGAACCGATCTTGCGCGCGCACCGGGTGGACACGGTGGTGCACCTGGCCGCGATCGTCTCGCCAGGGCGGGACGTGGCCGCGGAGTACCGGGTGGACGTGCAGGGCACGGCGAACGTGCTCGCCGCGTGCGTGGCGGCCAGGGTGCGGCGGATCGTGGTGTCCAGCTCGGGGGCGGCCTACGGGTACCACCGGGACAACCCGGCCTGGATCACCGAGGAGCACCCGCTGCGCGGCAACGAGGAGTTCTCCTACTCCCGGCACAAGCGCCTGGTGGAGGAGATGCTCGCCGCCTATCGCCGGGAGCATCCGGAGCTGACCCAGACGGTGCTGCGGATCGGCACGATCCTCGGCCCGGCGGTGGCGAACCAGATCACCGCGCTCTGGGACGGGCGGCGGATCCTGCGGATCGCCGGGTCGGACTCACCGTTCGTGTTCGTGTGGGTGGACGACGTTGCCGAGGTGCTCGCGCGGGCGGCGGCGGGCGGCCCGGCGGGCATCTTCAACGTGGCCGGCCAGGGCAGCCTCACCGTGCCGCAGATCGCCCGGAGGCTGGGCAAACCGCTGCTCACCCTGCCGGCCTGGGTGCTGCGGGCACTGCTCTGGGCCGGCCACCGGCTGCACCTGACCGAGCACGGTCCGGCGCAGGTGAACTTCCTGCGCTACCGGCCGGTGCTGGCCAGCGCGAGGCTCACCGAGGAGTTCGGTTACACCCCGGCCCGCACCTCGGCCGAGGCGTTCGAGGAGTACCTGGTTCACCATCCCGAGGTGCTGGCGCGGCGCCGGTGAGGGCCATCCGCGCGAGCGCGCGGTGCCGTTGAGCCGCGGCGCCCCCGGGGGCCGACCGCACCGGGCCGCTGAACCCCCGCGCCCCGGGGGACCGGACGCCCGGGGAGCCGACCTGATCAGCCCTCGCGACCGCCGTCGACCACCGGCGCCGGCTCGACCGGCCGCACCCCGGGCCGCTTGAACAGCAACGAGACCACGATCCCCAGCGCGCCGATACCGGCCGCCACGAAGAACGCCACCCGCAGCCCGGCCGCGTCCGGCGTGCCGGCCGGGTGCAGGCTGGCCAGCGCGGCCACGGAGACGAACACGGCACCGCCCAGCGCGCCGGCCACCTGCTGCAGCGTGGCCAGCAGCGCCGAACCGTGGGAGTACAGGTCGTCGGAGAGTGAGCCGAGCGCGTCGGTCATCAGCGGCGTCATCATCATCCCGAGGGAGGACATCAGCAGCACGTGCGTGGCGATCACCGCCCCCAGCGGCGCACTGGCACCGAGGACCGCGAGCAGCGTGAGCGCGCCGGTCATCCCCACCGCCCCCGGGATCACCAGCGGCCGGGCGCCGATCCGGTCGTAGAGCATGCCCACCGGCCGGGCGATCGCGGCCATCGTCAGCCCGCCTGGCAACAGGGCCAGCCCGGCCGCCAGGGTGCCGTGGCCGAGCACGTTCTGCAGATAGATCGGCAGCAGGATCGCACCCGCACCCAGGAGCGCCATGAACACCAGCAGGGAGAGGATCAGCGCCAGCCGGTACCGGGCCTGGTTCAGCGTGCGCAGGTCCAGCAGCGGCCGGTTCTCGGCCTGCAGACGGCGCTGGCGCCAGACGAACACGCACAGGCTGGCCACGCCGATCGCGATCGAGGCCCACGGGGGCAGGATGCCGCCACCCTGCCCGATCGAGGACAGGCCGTAGACGAAACCGGCAAAGCCGACCGCGGACAGACCCACGGAGAGCAGGTCGAGCGGGGTCTTGCGCGTCGTCGTCGGTACGTGCAGCCGCGCGATGCCGAAGCCCAGCAGTGCCACCGCGAGGACGAGCACCAGCCAGAACATCCACCGCCAGCCCAGCAGCGCGAGCACCGCACCGCCGACGGTCGGCCCGATCGCCGGCGCCACGCCGATCACGATCGAGATGGTGCCCATCATCGCCCCGCGCCGGTCGGCCGGGATGAGCTTCATCACCGAGGTCATCACCAGCGGGATCATCACCGCGGTGCCGCAGGCCTGCACCATCCGCCCGATGAGCAGCGCCGGGAACCCCATGGACACAGCGGCCAGCAGCGTGCCGGCGGCGAACGAGGAGATCGCGACCAGGAAGACTTGCCGTGGGGTGAACCGCTCGAGCAGGAACCCGGTGGTGGGGATGACCACGGCCATCGTCACCAGGAAGCCGCTGATCAGCCACTGCACGGTGGTGGTGTCCACGTCCATCTCCCGCGCCAGGTGCGGCAAGGCGATGGAGACGATGGTCTCGTTCAGGATCATCACGAACGCCGCGACCACCATCACGCCGATGATCAGTCCCGGGCTGGACGGCATCGCGGTCCGGCGGCCGGTGTGGTCGCTGGTCGGCCCGGCTGTCTCGGACACGCTCACTCCTTCGCTGGCCGCGGCAGGGTCGGGGGCCCGGCTGGTGGGTGCACAGGTCCAGCTCGGGGCGGCGGGTCGGGGGAGATGTGCAACCCGCAGGGGAGCGCGCGGCCTGGCGGAAACGATACCCGCGAGGGCGGCGCGGGCCGAATCTCATTTCGGTGTGGGACAGGCCACACCCGAGCAATCTGGGACGGCAGAGCTGGGCTCCCGCCCGATGGGAACCGGCTTGAGCTGTCAGCCGGGGAACGGCACCCGCGTGCGGAAGTCGTCGGCCACCTGCTCGAAGGTCATCCACTCGACGCCCTCGTGGCTGCCGATGTAGTCGAAGATGCGCTCGAGCATCAGCAGCACCTGGGGGCGACCGGACACGTCCGGGTGGATGGTGAACGGGAACACGCCGTAGTCCATCTCCCGGTAGACCCAGTCGAACTGGTCCTTCCAGAGCTGTTCGACCACCTGCGGGGAGACGAACCCGTGCGAGTTCGCGTTCGCCTTGATGAACATCATCGGCGGCAGGTCGTCGACGTACCAGTTGGCCGCGATCTCCACCAGATCCACCTGGTGCCCGCGCACGAGCGGCTTCATCCACTCCTCGGCCCGCTTGCTGTAGTCGATGTTCGTCCAGGTGTCGCCGACCCGGGCGTAGAAGGGGGTGAAGTCGTCGTAGGACTGGGAGTTGTCATAGGTGAAGCCGTGCTGGAGCAGTAGCTGGGCGGTCCGTTCGCTCATCTCCCACCACGGGGCGACGAACCCTCGTGGCGCACTACCGGTGAGGTCTGTGACGAGCTCCACGCTCTTGGCCAGCACGTCCGACTCCTGCTCGGCCGACATCGCCACCGGGTTCTCGTGGCTGTAGCCGTGGCAACCGATCTCGAAGCCGGCGCTGGCCACTTCACCGATCTGCTCCGGGAAGGTCTCGATCGAGTGCCCGGGCACGAACCACGTGGCAGGCAGCCCGCGGCGCTCGAACAGCCGCCGCAGCCGGGGCACTCCGACCTCGCCGGCGAACATTCCCCGCTGGATGTCGTTCGGTGAGTCCTGACCACCGTACGAACCCAACCATCCCGCCACGGCGTCCACGTGGACGCCGATGCAGACCTTGATCTCCTTGGGCATCGGTGCAGCTCCTCCTAGTTGTTGACCGGTTCGGTGGTTGTCTGGCTGCGGGTGCCGGCGAGCAGGTGCAGCACCACGTGCACGACAAAGGCGATGACCAGCGCCGCGAGACTGGCGGAGAAGTCTCCGGGCAACGGCCACACGTACTGGAACAGCAGGCCGCAGCCAGCTCCGACGATGAAGGAGACGACCGCGAACCAGCGCACCGGTGGCTGCTCGCGGTAGCTGGTGGGCGTGAACGCGCCCCGGCGGAGCAGGAAGTAGTCAGCGATGATCGGGGAGACGAGGGGCACGAACGCGGCGCCGAGCACAGTGATGAAGTCGTTGAAGAACAGCTGGTAGAACGCAAGCGAGCCGAGGATCGTGCCGACCACGCCCACGATCAGCACCAGGCTCTTGCGCTTCACGCCGACACCGAAGCCGTGCAGCACCGGCCCGGTGTACAGCGAGTTGGAGTAGAGCTCGGAGTTCTCCGTCGTCCACAGCGAGGTGGTCCAGACGATCACGCCGATGATCGTGAGCACGAGGCCCTTGGTGTACATCCAGTTGACGAAGTTGGAGTCCCCGGTGGCGATCGAGCCGATGTAGCCGACCACGTTCAGCAGCGGGTTGGTGAGGATGAACGCGGCTGCCGCACCGATGACCACCGCGCGGGTGTTCTTCGCGAACCGCATGATGTCGGCGCCCATCACCGCGCCGGCGATCCAGGCGCCGACCACGATGGTGATGCCGGTGCCGATCGGCAGACCGCCGCGGGTCGAGGCCTCCTGGACCATCGCGTCCCAGCCGCCGTTGTCGTTGAGCATGCCCACACCTGCGTACAGCGCCACCACGAGCAGCAGCGGGGCGATCGGTAGCGCCACCTTCTCGATCGCGGAGATCCCGCGGTAGGCGGTCCAGGTGAACAGGGCGCCGAAGGCGACACAGGTGAGCACCACCTCCAGGGAGACCGGTGCGACGTCCGGGCGTCCGAAGGCAGCCGGGTCGATCACGGTGATGCCGGTGGGATTGCCGAGCAGAACACCCCAGATCTCGCCGATCATCCCCAGGATCGAGGCGAACCAGCCGAGGGTGAGCAGCGCCATGAAGACCATCGGCAGGATGAAGCCGCGGTCGCCGTAGGAGACCTTGGACAGCAGCGCGAGGTTGAAACCGGTGCGCATCGCCGGGATGCCGAGCAGCACGGTCAGGCTGAACAGCACCAGCTCGCCGATGGCGATGGTCCCGACCGCGCCGCCGAGGGTCATGCCCGGCTGGTCGCCTTGGCCCGCGAGCTGCCCGCCCACGATCAGGCCGGTGACGACGAACCCGAACCCGACCCAGATCGCGGCGATGCCGATCGTCTTCCGCCGGGCCGAGCGGGGGACCGGCTCGAGCATGTACTCCTCGTGCTCGTACCCGAGGTCTTCCTCGGTGCGCTGTGTCTCGCTAGCCGGGCTCATCGCTCCTCCATCCCGCTGCGACCGGTGGACGTCGGTACCGCAGCGGCTCGATCGGGCTCTGCCTGCGCACACCTTAATGAGCCTTCGACGGTTTCTGCGGGTGCCGCGCCGTCACGCCGGTCAGGCACACGTCGTGGTGGGGCGGGAGCAGGGCGATGCCGTGAGCCAGCTGTTACGCCTGCGGATTGGGCTGGGACGGATCACGCGCCCCCTGCGCGGAAGCGACGTCGTCGACGATCGCAGCGATGCGGTGCAGCTCGGTGATCAGCGCACGGTAGACCGGCCAGTCCACCCCAGGCGGCAGCCCGCCGGACTGGGACATGCGCCCGGCGAGGCCGTCCAGGCGGTCCTGCACCGGTTCCACCTCCGCATGCGGGTCATGGATGGAGCGCCCGGCATCACGCAGGATCCCGACCCACTGGTCCCGGAAGTACTCGTCCCACCGGCCCTCGGCATGGGTGGACTCCCGGACCGTCAGCGCCAGGTTGCGCAGCGTGGCGATCCCTTCCCCGAGACGAGCGAAGATCTCCTCGTAGTCCACCGGGCCCGCGTTGGCCACCTGTCGGCTCTGCTGTGCCCGCTCCGAGGTCAGATGCGGCCAATGGGTGCTGTCCCGAGGATTCAGCCGTGCACTCTCCCGAGCCACCTGGACCGCCTGTCCCACCGAGGACAACCTCCTGCTGAGCGCCTCGGTCTCCTGCACCCACACCTCGGCACGGTCGGTGTCCCAGGAGCTCTCCAGCTCGTCGGCCATCTCGATGAGGATCTCGCCCATCCGCCGGTTCACCCCGTCCACGTGCCGGGCGGCCTGCCGTTTGCGCAGCGGCGGTGCGATCAGCAGGTTCACAGCCAGCGCGACCGCAACACCGAGCGCAGCCTCCAGCAGCCGGTTGTTCAGCAACGGCTCCTGGGTGCCGAACCCGCTGCCGAGCACGAAGATCGCCGTGGTCGCGATCGCCACTCCCTCGGTCCGCAGCCGGGGGATGCGCGCCCCCAGCAGGCCGACGAAGACGGCGAGGGCGAAGGTCCACAGGTTCACCCCGAGGAAGGTGCCGACCAGGTATGCCACACCCCCCCCGAGCGCACTGGCCACCCAGATCTGCACCCCGCTACGCACCGACCGGTACACCGTGACCTGGACGGTCAGCAGCGCGATCCACGGGGCGAGGAAGGGTAGCTCGGAGTGCAGCACCCACACCGAGATCCACCAGGCCAGGGTCGCTGCGAGCACGCTCTTGAGGACCTGCACCAGGTCGGTGAGCAGGTCGCGGGAGCGCCACCGGTCCGCCAGGCGGCTGGTGAACACTGGTCCTCCTGGGTCGGCTGCGGATGGTGCGCCCTGGTGAACACTGTGCGCCCTCGTGGCCCCACCGGCCAGCCGAACCGGTCGGTCTGGGTGCGCTGCGCGCGGCGTGCTCGCCCTAGTGCGCAGCGCGCGCCTGCTGGCGCAGGTCCTCGATCACCGTGGCGACCCGTTCGGCGGCTCGTGGGGTGACGTAGCCGGTCAGGGCGCCGACCAGCTGCTCGGCGATGGCCCGGACCTTCAGGTTCGTGTCCTGGGAGACCCGGCGGAGCAGCGCGAAGGCTTCGTCGGGGGTGAGGCCGAAGTTGTGCATGAGGATCCCCTTGGCCTGCTCGATGGCCGGCTGCCCGGCGAGCTGCTCGCGCCGTTGGTCGAGCTCGCTGCGCAGCCGTTGCACCTCGGTCAGCTCCGGGGCCAATGCCGCCTCGGGGGTGTGGAACAGGGGGAGCGGCGCGGTGCTGTGGTGGGCCTGCAGCACTGTGAAGGCAGCGTGCGGGGCAGCGACCAGCCGCAGGTCGAGCCGATCGGGCTGGCTGGGGGAGATCAGGATCGCCAGCGCGGACACGGTCAGGTCGTACACCTGGCGCAGGTCCAGGACGATCGCACCCTCCTGGCCCGGCCGCTCCTGCACCCAGGTCTCGACGTGTGCGCGCACCCGGGCGGCGCCGCTGTCGTCGAGGCACCCGGCCAGGGTGAGGATGCCCACCTGCCCGTGCTGGGAGGTGGTCCACGTCAGGTCCGGATCCTCCCCACGCTCGACGACGTGGGCCGACGGTGGGGTCATTGGTCCATCGTCTGTCTGCCCGCCGAAACCCGCAACCGCGCGACCGCCGCCGGCCACATGGTCGTTTCTTTGCGTTCCGCTTGCGTACCGGCAAGAAAGTTCTACAGTCGGGAAGGGATGCGGCACGCTGTGCCGGCATGCAGGGGAACCCATCACCACGACGTCCATCGGGGGACACTGTGACACCGCTCGACCCTGACCCCATCGGAACCGTGCGTCTTCTTCCGGGCTACCCACCGAGCCGGCTGGAGGTGTCCGGGTCGGTGGACGTGAGCCTGTCCGGTGATCTCGCCGAGCTGGTGCGGGAGATCGACGTGCGCGGCGGGCCGGTGGACGTGGACGCCTCGACGGTCACGTTCATGGACTCGGCCGTGCTGGCGCTGCTCGCGCACCTGGCCTACCGGCACCAGGTGCGCCTGTTCAGCCCGCCGGAGGCGGTGTGCTTCCTGCTGGAGACCACCCGGCTGGTGGAGCTCCTCGAGGTGGTGCACTCACCAGCAGCCAGCGCCTGAGACCGGCGCGCCGGCCGGGGCCGGGGGCTACTCCTCGGGGACCCGCACCCGGTGCCGGGTCTCACCGACGATGGCGTTGTGGTTGCCTCCCCAGAACAGGTACTTGGCGCCGAGGTTGATCATGGAGGCGATCCGGTTGCGGTTGCCGAGCAGCTGGGAGAGGTGCACCGCCATCCAGACCAACCAGGCGGGCAGGCCGGTGACCGACGGCAGGTGCGGGATCTGCGCCACGGCAGCCGTGCGGCCGATCGTGGCCATCGTGCCCAGATCACGGTAGGAGAACCGGCCCACGTCAGCTCCGCCGTCGATCTTCGCAGCGAGCAGGCTGCCCACGTACCTGCCGGTCTGCATCGCGGGCTGGGCGAGCTGCGGCAGGGCGCGGTCGCCGTTCTCCACGGCCACGTCCCCGACCGCCCACACCCGGTCCAGGCCCTGGACCTGCAGGTGGTCGTCCACGCTGATGCGGTGCCCCCGGCCCTGCGGCAGGCCCCACTGGGCCACCACGTCGTGCGGCCGCACGCCGGAGGCCCAGATGATCACCCCGGCCGGGATGAGCTCCTCCTCCTTGTCGCCGACCACCACACCGTCGGGGCGTACCTGCTTGACGGCGGTGCCCAGGCGCAGGTCGACGCCTCGCCTCTCCAGGGCGTGCTTGGCGTAGGCCTGGATGTCGTCCCGGAACGGGCCGAGCACGGCGGGCATCATCTCCACCAGGGTGATGTGGGTGCGGCTGGCGTCCAGCTCGGGGTAGGTGACCGGCATGTCGGTGTTGCGCAGCTCGGCCAGGGCGCCGGCGGTCTCCACCCCGGTGGCCCCGCCGCCGACCACCACCACGCGCAGGTCCCCGCTCTGCCCGGCGCTGGCGACCTGCTCCAACCGGGTGAAGATCGCATCACGTAGCGCGATCGCCTGGTTGCGGGTGTACAGCGGCATCGCGTGCTCGGCAGCGCCCTCGATGCCGAAGTAGTTCGCGGTGACGCCGGTGGCGATGACCAGGTAGTCGTAGGACAGCTCGCGGCCGCTGGCCAGGGTGACGGTGCGGGCGTCGTGGTCCATCGCCGTGACGGTGCCGTTGACGAACCGCACCTGTGGGCGCCGGGTGCGCACCGAACGCAGGAAGTAGGTGATGTCGCCAGGGTTCAACGTGGCGGTGGCGACCTGGTAGAGCAGCGGCTGGAAGGTGCTGTAGGCGTGCCGGTCGACCAGTGTGATCCGCGCGCGGGTCGTGCGCAGTGCCTTGAGCACGCTCATCCCGGCGAAGCCGCCGCCCACCACGACGATGTGTGGTGTGCTCCCGGTACTCATCTGTCCACGGTAGGGCGGAAAGAGGCTTGGCGCCGTTCAGGAGGAAGAACGCCGGTGCAGAACGCCGGTGCGAGCGGCGGCTGCCAGGATTACGTACGGAACGTACTTGACGTACGTGAGCGGCGGTAGAGATCATGAGTGTATGGCGTCGAACCGTGGTCCTCGGCACTTTGCCTCCTACACCCAGGCACGTGACCGCTGGTCGCACATCCTCCGGGACCAGCTGGATGTCACCGAGGTGGGTTCTGAGCTCGACCGGCGGAGGCGTGATCGGAGAGAGCGACCTACCCGGCCCGCACCTCGTCGCCGATGCGTTCGGGATGCTCCGTATCGAAGATCAGGGACGCCCGTTTGATCACCTGCAGCCCGTCGGAGACGTCCACCGCAGCGACACCGGGTAGCCGGCCGACCTCGTCGGTGAGGAAGGAGTAGAGCGCGTCGTCGTCGGGCACGGCGATCTCGCCGCTGAGGTTGGTCAGCCCGGTGGTAGCGGCGATGTTCAGCACGTTCGGGTGCGCGGCGAGGGTGCGGCCGACCGCCTCCAGGCGGGCCGGGGTCACCCGCAGCCACAACGAGGCCACCACCGGCTGCCCGATCACCGCCGGCTGGACCACGGTGCGCAGCCGCAGCAGACCGGAAGTCATCAGTGTCTCCACGCGTCGCCGGGCGGTCGCTGGCTGGATTCCCAGCCGCGCACCGAGGTCCCGCCAGGTGCGCCGCCCGTCGTGGGCGAGCAGGTCCACCAGTGCCTGGTCCAGCTCGTCCAGCCCGCGCTGCTGCACCTGACCGTCCTCGGTCCAGTGGTCCAGTCGTTCCGACCGGAGGGAGGCCAGCGCGCCGTCCGGGACCAGGCCGCCGTACCAGCCGTGCGGAGTGGAGTAGCGCCGGATGATCTTCGACGTCGAGCTGCTAATCACCCCGCGCACTGTCGTCAACCGGTCGTTCAGCAACGACATCAGGTGCTTCGTGGAACCCACGTGGAGCTGGGCGGTGCAGTCCAGATCACCGCCCACCACAGAGACGTAACCCGACTCTGGCCACTGCGCCACTGCCCGCGCCACGTCCCCGCTTGCCCCCGGCACGCAGCGCAACCGCAGGAACACGGCGAACCCGTACCCGGCGCGCTGCTGGTCGATCACAGAGACCACCCGGATCCGCTGCTGCTCGAACAGTGCGGACAGCCGCCGGGAGACGGTCGGTGCGCTGGTCCCCACTGCCGCGGCCAAGGCACTGACCCGGCAGCGTGGGTGCGCCAGCAGCGCCGCGACAACCCTCCTGTCCAGCGGTTCGAGTGCAGGTGTTTCCTTCATGATGAGCATGAACACTAGCACTATCGTTCACGCAGCTCGGTTCTCTTGCATTCACTCTCGGGACAGATCAAGCATGCAGCCAGAGAGACCGACTGGCGGATCCGAGGGTGGCTTCATGAGTGCAGTGACGTTGAGCCTGGTGGGTGCCGGGCACCGGGGCGCGGAGTCCTACGGCGACTACTGCCTGCGCTTCCCTGAGCGCGCCCGGGTGGTCGCAGTCGCCGAACCCGACCCGGTGCGGATGCAGCAGTTCGTGGACGCCCACCGCATCCCGCCCGAGGGCCAGTTCCGCACCTGGGAGGACCTGCTTGCCCAGCCGCGCCTCTCCGACGCCCTGGTGGTGGCCACCCCGGACCAGCTCCGCGACGGACCGGTGGTCACCGGCGCCCGGAAGGGGTATGCGCTCCTGGTGGAGAAGCCGTTCGCTCCCACCGAGGACCAGCTCGATGCGATGTCCGCAGCCATCACTGACAGCGGTGCGTTCGTGGGCGTGGCGCACGTGCTCCGATACACCCCGTTCTACCGCACCGTGAAGGACCTGATCGATCAGGGCACAGTGGGCCGCCTCATCCACATCGACCAGACCGAGGACATCGGCTACTGGCACTTCGCACACAGCTACGTGCGTGGCAACTGGCGCCGGCAGGACGAGACCACCCCGATGCTGCTGGCCAAGTCCTGCCACGACCTGGACCTGCTGACCTGGCTCATCGACGAACCGGCCACCTCGGTCTCCTCCGCCGGCAGCCTGACCCACTTCACCCGCCAGCACGCTCCCGCGGGAGCACCGGCGCGCTGCACCGACGGGTGCCCCGCGGCCGAGAGCTGCCCGTTCTTCGCCCCCCGCCTGTACCTGGACCGGATGAAGAACCACCCGATCTGGCCGGTCACCGCCGTCACCCGGGACACCAGTCCGGAGGCTCGGCTGCGGGCGCTGCAGGAGGGCCCGTACGGTCGGTGCGTGTACCACTGCGACAACACCCAGCCGGATCACCAGGTGGTCACCATCAACTTCCCCGGCGGTGTGATCGCCACCCTGCGCATCGGGGCGTTCACCGGCTCGAACACCCGGACCATCCGCCTGCTCGGCTCGCACGGGGAGATCAGCGGCCGCTTGGACACCGGCGAGATCGAGGTGCGGCGCTTCCTGCCCGCCGCCGGAAGCGGGGTGCAGGACTGGCCTCGCTGGGACCGGGACGCCCTCGGCCGCTCCGGTATGCCCGACGACGAGACGTGGACCATCTCCGCCGGCCCGGGCACCGACCCGGACGAGGCGGCGACCGGCAGGGAGAGCGACGGGCACGCCGGCGGCGACGACGGATTGATGCACGAGTTCGTCGAGCAGGTGCAGCAGTGGAAGGCCGGCCGGGGAGCGGCACTGCCCACCGAGCTCCGCGACGCTGAGCGCAGCCACCGGATCGCCTTCGCCGCCGAACGCTCCCGGCACTCCGGCCAGACCGTGGGGCTGACCCGGTGAGCGGGCCCGACGGTGCGGCGGTGCTCCGGCTTGCTGAACGTGTGCTCGGCCAGGCCGAGCAGATCGAAATCGCAGCGTTCGACGGCGACACCTCGCCTGCCCAGCCCACCCTCCCGGCGTATCAGTACAGCGCAGCCGGGGGAGTGCTCCGGGTGCTGGCCACCGACACGGTCGCCGCCTGCGCCGGCCTGTACGCCTACGTCAAGGACGTCCTCGGCGCGCAGGTCAGCTGGGACACGGCGCTGCCGCTGCGGCCGAGCACGCCCTGGCCGGTCGCGGATCCGGTGCGGCGCAGCACCCCGGCCGAGCACCGCTACTACCTGAACGTGGTGGCCACCGGCTACTCCGCTCCGTACTGGGACTGGCAACGGTGGGCGCGGGAGATCGACTGGATGGCGCTGCACGGCATCACCACCCCGCTGATGATGGTCGGCCACGAGGCCATCCTCGCCCGCGCGTTCACCGACCACGGTGCGGACCCGGCCCAGGTGCGCACCTGGCTCGGTTCCGCCGCGCACCTGCCCTGGACGCTGATGGGCTGCACGAACAGCTTCGGTGGCCCGCTGCCGGAGGACTGGTTCGAGGATCGTCTCGACCTCGCCGGGAAGATCCTCAGGCGGATGCGCGAGCTCGGGATGCGTGCGGTGCTGCCCGCGTTCGGCGGCCACGTGCCCGACGCCATCGCCAGCCCGGACACCGACCGCACCACCTGGCAGGGATTTTCCACCGCCTTGCTGGATCCGCAGGAGCCCCGGTTCGGGCAGATCGCCGAGTCGGTGGCGACCGTCCAGGCTGAGCTGCTCGGTACTGACCACCTCTACAGCGCCGACCCGTTCATCGAGTCGATCCCGCCCAGCGGTGACCTGGCCGACCTGGCCGAGCACAGCCGCACCGTCTACGCCGGTATGACCGCTGCTGACCCGGACGCCGTGTGGGTGATGCAGGCCTGGCCGTTCCACTACCACCGTCAGTTCTGGACCACCGAACGGATCGCGGCCGTCACCAGTGCTGTGCCCGACGGCCGGCTGCTGCTGCTCGACCTGTGGGCCGAGCATGCGCCCGTGTGGGACGACGGGCGCGGTATCACGAGCACGCCCTGGTTGTGGTCGGTGGTGCACAACTTCGGTGGCCGGTTCTCCGTGCACGGAGACCTGCACGGCCTGACCCGCGACCTGGGCGGGGTGCTGGACACTGCCCGAGCCGCGGGGACCGCGGATGCGCCTGGCGACGGAGTGGGCCGACTGGTCGGCACCGGGCTGGCCATGGAAGCGATCGAGAACAACCCGGTGTTCTACGAGCTGGCCACCGACCTGACCTGGCGGACCCCGGACCTGGAGGCCTGGGTGCACGACTACGTCCGGCAACGCTACGGCCTGAGCCAGGCTGCGCCGTCGACCATCGGTGCCGCGACCCGCGCCTGGGAGCTGTTGCTGACCACGCTGTACCGACCGGGAGCGAGTCGCTCCACCCCCTCTCCGCTGATCGCCCGGCCGTGGGAGGTGGCCCCGCCGTTCGCCCGCCAGCGTAGCGCCGGGGAGTTCCTGGACCCGGACGCGCCGGTGATCATCTCCGCCAACATCGACGCCGAGTCCGACCCGCGCGTGGAGGGCGACCTGCCCGCCATCGCCGACGCCGCCACGCACCTGCTCGAGGCCGCCCGCGCCCGACCGGGCCCAGAGGTTGCCCACGACCTCGTGGACCTGCTCACCCATCTCATGGCCCAGCGCAGCCGCGCGGTGATCCGCGCCGCCTCCGCCGCCGCTCAGGCAGGAGAGGTCGACGGCGTTGCTCACCAGGGCGAGATCCTCGCCCGGGCCGTGGCTGATTTGGACCGACTGGCTGCCACCCAGCGCGACCGGTTGCTGGGCACCTGGCTCACCCAGGCAGCCCGTTGGGGCCGCGACGAGAGCGAGCGGGCCACGCTCGTGCGCGATGCCCGCCGGCTGCTGACGGTCTGGGCCCGCCAGGACTCCGGCCTGCACGACTACTCCGGCAGGCACTGGTCCGGACTGCTCGCCGACTTCTACACGCCGCGCTGGCAGCTGTGGATCGACTACCTGGCCCAGGTGGCCACCCACGGGGCCGACACCGACCCTGGCCAGTTCCGCTCCGCCGTCGTGCAGCTCGAGGAGGATTGGGTAGACGAGCCGAGCCTCGGGGAGACCGAACCACGTGGCGACCTCGTCGCGATCGCCACCGAGCTGCTGGACCGGTACCGGGAGCCGCTCGACTGACGGTGGTCCGCCTGGTGGCGCGCCAGGTCAGGGTGTGGTGTCGAGTGTGGCGAGCCCTGAGTCCATCCAGGCTGCGATCAGCCGTTGGTCTGCGGACACTGCGACGAGATCGTCGTCCCGGGCCGAGTACGCCGCAGCGTAGTGCACCGCGTCGTAGCCTCGGAGGTCGTAGTGTCCCGCCGCCCACGCCGCATGCTTCATGAGGGATTCGTCAACCTCGAGAACGTCGATCGACTGCCACAGCTGCTCCAGGACGTCCTGCGCCGCCAGCCTCGAGTTCGCATCGATCCGCCCGGTGCGAACCGCCATGGCGAGCGCGGCTGTGGCCTCCACATAGACCAGGCGAGTGCCAAGAACCCGGTTGGCCTTCTCCCACACCTCGGTGCACGTGGCACTCGATGGTTCCTGGACCAGGAGCGGAACCACGGCAGAGGTATCGAGATAGATGATCACCGCCGCTGCTCGGCGACCAGGTCGCTCACCACGGCACCAGCGTCGACCGGACTGGGGAGCTTGCCCTTCCTGCGGCGTGCCGGGGTGACCTTGCCGTCGGCGATGAGCTGCTCGAGCACTGTGGGCGCTCCGGCCGGCACGATCCTGGCGATGACCTTGCCATGGTCGGTGACGACGACCGTGTGCCCCTCCTTCACGCGGGCGAGCTGCTTGCTGAGGTTGTCCCGTAGTTCCCGGACGCCGAGGTTCATGACCGCCCTCCATATGTGGCGCTTTCGCGACAGGTATATGTGGCCATTATTGCCTATGGTCAAGACTCGCTCAACCGGCAACGACCCCGGCGCAGACGCATCGATGCGCCGTGCTCAGGGCACGAGGCGGCGAATGGCTGCGACGTCCTGCGGTAGAGAGACGGAGAGAGCCCGCCAGAAGATCCGATGGTCGATGAACCCGTACTCGTGAGCGACGATGTTCGGCATCGCCTTGATCTTTGCCCACTCAATCTCGGGATGGTCCTGGATGAAGGTGGGCGAGTCGCGGTCCAGTCGTGACACCGCCTCACCCAGGCGGTGCAGCAGCGCCTCGGCCACCAGCTGCGTGGGCCGATCGGTGTAGAAGTTCTGCTCGCCGCGCGCGGTGACGTACTCCTCGATCTCGGCGGCGAACCATAGCATGTCAGCGAGGGCCCGCTGCGTGCGGCCGCTGTGACTCACAGGGTCGCTACGTCCTGGATCCGGTCGACTCCCGGGGCACCGTCGGAGATCACGTCGACGGCGATGCCGAGAAGCTCCTCAAGCTCCTGTGTGAGACCTACCTGGTCGTAGAGGCTCGCGTCGTCGCTGAAGCGGACGAGCAGATCGAGGCCCGAGTCGGTACTGTCCGTGGCGGTGGCGGCGGAGCCGAACACGCGGACGGTGCTGGCCTTGTGTCGGGCGACCACGGCAGCGATATCGCTCCGCATGGTGGCGACCAGCTCCGACGGGCGGACCCGGGTGGCCGCTTCGACGCGCGCGAGTGTGGCAGCACTCGGTGTCAGGCGCCCCGACTCGTAGGCAGAGATGTTCGGCTGGGCGATCCCGGTACGCGCGGCCAGCTCTCGTTGCGAGATCCCGGCACGTTGACGCATGCGCCGCAGATCCAGACGAACATGAGATCAGCGCTTATATCGCGGTTGCCCGGCTGCTCGATGGACGGCCGTCAGCCGCTCAATGTCCCGACCGCGGCGCGGATGCTCCCGGTGGCGGCCAGCGCGTCCCGGGCTGCGGAGGCCCCCGCGCCGGTGAGCATCGCGGTCAGCGCCACCGGGAGGTCGACGTCGGCGGCGCTGAGCGCGGCGCGGCACTCCTCCTCCGACGCATCGGTGGCCATCACCAGCACGCGGACGGCACGTTCGTCGAGCTTGGTGTTGGTGGCGACCAGGTGGGTCATCAGGTTGGACCAGGTGCGCCCCGCGCGGATCATCAGCGCGGTGGAGAAGGCGTTGATCAGTACCTTGGTGGCCGTGCCGGCCTTCAGCCGCGTCGATCCGGTGAGCGCTTCCGCACCGGTGGCAGCCTCGATCGGCAGGTCCACCTCGCTGCTCAGCGCGGCACCGGACTGGTTGGTGATCAACGCGGTGAACGCCCCGCGCCGGCGGGCCTCGGCCAGGGCGCCGCGTACATAGCCGGTGGACCCTGAGGCGGTCACCCCGATCGCCACGTCGTCGGGTGCCACGGCGGCGGCGTCGAGACCACCTGCGGTACCGGCGTCCTCGGCGTCGATGGTCGAGTCCAGCAGCGCTGCCTCTCCGCCGGGAAAGTGCGCGGTGAACAGGTCCGGCGGGTTGCCGAACGTAGGTCGGGACTCGGTCGCGTCCAGGAACGCCAACCGCCCGGAGGCACCGGCACCGAAATAGTGGATCCGGCCACCGGCCTGCAGCCGCTCATGGGCGGCCTCCACCAGGTCGGCAAGTCGGTCGGCCACCTGCACGGCAGCCTGCACACCGTGGGCATCCTCAGCGAGGATCGCCTCGATCGCCCGCTGCGTGGGCCACGTGTCGATGTCCACGGTTGCCGGGTTGCGGTCCTCTGTCGACGGTTCACTCATCCGATCCTCACTTCTCGGCTCCGGTCGCCAGCCCGCTGATCAGCAGCCGCTGGGCGAACATGAACAGCAGCACGACCGGCACGGTGACCACAACCGAGCCGGCAAGCAGGATCGTCACCGGCGTGTCGAACTCGGTCAGCTGCGCGATCCCCAACGGTGCCGTCCACAGCGACCGCTCCTGCACCAGGAACAGCAGGGCGTACAGGTACTCGTTCCACGCGATCATGAACATGTACATCGCTGTGGCCGCGATCCCGGGCAGCGCGATCGGCAGCACGATGCGCCAGATCACTCCCATCAGGGAACAGCCGTCGATCAGGGCCGCGTCCTCGATCGAGCTCGGCAGCGCGATGAAGTAGTTGCGCAGCATGTACAGCGACACCGGCACGGTCAGCGCCACGTACACGATCACCAGCCCCACCAGCGTTCCGGTGAGCCCGGCCCGGGAGAGCAGCACGAACAACGGGACGGCCAGCACCACCCCGGGGAACATGTAGACCGCCACGATGATCGCGTTGCCCACGGACCGTCCGGAGAACCGGATACGGGCGGTGGCATACGCCCCCAGGATGGACACCAAGATCGAGGCGAGCACCGTGCCTACTGCCAGGATGAGCGAGTTCACCAAGAACCCGCCCAGCCCATATCCGCCGTCAGCCGCGGAACGCATCGCCTGGGAGTAGGCCTCGAAGCTGATCTCACCGATCGCGGGGACGATGTCCAGCGGGTCGTTCAGCACCGCAGCGAAGGGGCGCAGCGACAGCAGGACCCCATAGAGCACGGGCCCGATCGCCAGCACCATGGTGATCACGATGATCACCGCGCGCAGCGCCTTCACCCCGTTCGACTCCCGCAGGCTGCTCACATCGCCTCCTTGCGCCGGTTCACCAGTGCCCAGCCGATCCCGAAGACCAGCAGGATCACGGTCATGCACAATCCGTAGGCAGCGGCGCTGCCCACGTCCGCGCGCACGGTCAGCTCCTTGAACACCTTCACTGCCATCACCTCGGTGCCGCCGGCACCCTGGGTGAGCAGGTAGATGTCGTTGAAGTTCTGGAACGACCAGATGAACCGCAGCAGCAACAGCACCATCACCACCGTGCGCAGCTGCGGCAGCACGATGTGGGTGAGCCGCTGCCGGGCGTTCGCCCCGTCGATCGCGGCGGCATCCTCTAGCTCGGCCGGCACGTTCTGCAGCCGGGCGGTGACGAACAGGAACGTGAACGGCGCCGACTTCCAGATCTCGAACAGGATCACCACGGTCAACGCCATCGGGATCCCCACGCTGCCCACCTGGAACGTCTTGGTGGTCAGGAACGCGATCGGTGTCTCCCAACCGAGCACCTGGGTGCCGAACGCGTTGAGGAACCCGTACTGCGGGTTGAGCATGGTGCGCCAGATCGTGGTGCCGGCGATCACCGGGAGCACGTACGGCACCAGGAACAGCGCCCGCACCACAGTCTGCCCGGGGAAGGGGCGGCGCATCGCCAGCGCGACGACCACCCCGCCGCCGATCACCCCGATGGTGGTGAACACGGCGTAGGCGACCGTGGTGCCCAGCGCACCCCAGAAGGTCCCAGAGCTCAGCGCCTTGGCGAAGTTCGCCAACGACCAGTCGATGGTGCCCAGGGTCATCTGCTGGATGTCGATCAGCCGGAAGTCGGCGAACGCGAAGATCACCACCGCACAGAACGGGATGAGGATGACCAGCGTGACCGCCAGGTAGGACGGTGCGGAGAGCAGGTATCCGTGCAGGTTGGCGCGCTGGCCCCGGCTGAGCCGGGACCCGCGCGCCGCCCTCGTCATCGATGCCTCTGTCATCTACTAGCCGAGGTCGTCCTGCAGGGACTGGACGTCTGCTGCCATGTCCGAGACCACCTGCTGCGGGTCGGTGCCGGAGTAGAGGGCGTCCAGGTGCTCGGCGAGGACGTTCTGCGCGAACGTCTCACCCGCCAGGACCGCATCGTCGGTGCCGAAGCCCCACCGGGAGACGGCGTTCATCCCCTCACCGAGCGAGGTCACCAGATCCTCGCCGTAGAGGTCACCCACGGACTGGTCCGAGCCACCCATCGGCAGCGTGCCCCACTCGTCCAGGTACTGGGTCGGGTCGTCCGCGTTGCCCGGACGCAGCGGGATGCGGCCCTCCGGGGCGGTGCCGAGCATGGTGGCGTACCCGTCGGAGAGCATGTACTCCACGAACTGCTGGGCCGCTTCGGTGTTGGCCCCGGTCGGGATCACGTAGTTCAGCGTGGTGCCGTACTGGGCGGGGTTGTTCTCGTCCAGCACGGTGATGAAGTCGGAGTTCTCCACGAAGAAGTCCTCGTTGTCGCCGCACTCCGCACAGGTGAGCGGGTTGTCGTCGTCCAGGCCGGCGAGCTCGTCCAAGACGTGGGTGGAGAACAGGAAGAACGCGGCCTTGCCGTCCAGGTAGGTGGAGCGGGCGCTGTCCACGTCGAACTGTCCGGCGGCGGAGGAGTCGGCCAGGGTGGCGAAGTCTCCGGCCGCCTGCGCGCACTCGGCTGAGTCGATCTGCACTGTGCCGTCGGTGACCAGCTGGCAGCCGGTCTGCTGGAAGATCGACTCCACCGCCTCGGTGGCCGACGGCGTGCCCACCTGGGTGCCCATCGCCATCCCGGTGATGCCCTCCTCCTGGCGGATGGTCTCGGCCGCATCGGCGAGCTCGTCCAGCGAGGTGGGCACCTCCAGCCCGGCCTCCTCCAGCAGGTCGGTGCGGTAGACGATCAGGTGCACCCACCCGTCGGACGGGATCGCCTGGTAGGCGCCGTCGATGTTGATGATGTCCAGCGCCTGGGCGTTGAACGTGTCCGCACCGAGGTTCTCGATGACGGCCGTGGCCGCATCGGAGTCGACCAGGCCCTGGGTCTGCCAGGCGGACAGGTCCGGGGCGTGCAGGACCACGTCGGGAACGTCCCCGGACGCGGCACCGGTGACCAGGGCCTGGTCCTGGTCCGCCCCGGCCATGGCGACCACCTCCACCTCGATCCCGGTCTCCTCGGTGAACTCATCGGCGATGTCCTGCTGGGCGGCCATCCGCTCCGGCTGCACGTGCGGGGTCCAGAAGGTGATCGGGCCGGAGGCCTCGCCTCCGTCCCCGTCGTCGCCGCCACCTGAGCAGGCAGCCAGGGCCAGGGCGGCGGTGAGCGTGAGGCCCACTGCGGAGGTGATCCGTCGGTTCACTTGCATCGTTCTGCTCCTTTGCATCGTGGTTCGGGACGTTGCTGGGGTGACCCGCTAGGACGCGAGCGGGTCCAGAGACGGGGGAGGTACGTCGTCGGCGTCCTCGATAGCCGACAGCAGCAGCGTGGTGAGCTCCGCGCGGACCTGGGTATAGGCGGGATCGTCGTGCACCGAGTGCAGCTCCAGCGGGTCGGACTCCAGGTCGAACAGCTCCCACTCCGGGGTGCGCGGGTCGTCGATCGCGCCGGTGACCCCGAGCGCTTGTCCGTAGTAGTGGATGAGCTTGTAGCGGTGGGTGCGTACCCCCACGTGCGCCCCGACGCCGGCCTTGAGGTGCTCCCAGTACCGGTAGTAGATGTGCTCCCGCCAGCCTTGTGGCGACTCGCCGCGGGCGAGCGGGCGCAGGCTGGCCCCCTGCATCCGCTCCGGCGCCGGAACTCCGGCGTAGTCCAGGAACGTCTGCGCCAGGTCCAGGTTCAGCGCAAGGTCATCGGTGACCGTGCCGGCGGGGATCTCGGTCGGGTAGCGCATCACCAGCGGGATACGCAACGAGTCGGTGTACATGAACCGCTTGTCGAAGTAGCCGTGGTCACCGAGGAAGAAGCCCTGGTCGCTGGCATAGGTGACCAGCGTGTGCTCGGTCTGCCCGGTCTGGTCCAGGTGGTCCAGCAGGCGGCCGGTGGTGCGGTCGATCCCGGCCACGCAACGCAGGTAGTCGGTGATGTAGCGCTGGTAGAACCAGGAGGTGCGCTCCTCCGGGCTGTCGAACTGCGGGATCGTCGTCTTCACGTCCAGCTCGTCCAGGTCGCGGCCCACCCGGATCGCGGCCTCCGCGGCGGCCGACGAGCGGTGGGCGTAGTCGTCGAACAGCGTCTCCGGCTCGGGGAACGTCGCCCCTTCGTAGAGGTGCTGCTCCTGCGGGCCGGGGAACCAGCGCCGGTGCGGGGCCTTGTGCCAGAGCAGCAGCAGCCAGGGTTGGTCGTCGGGTTGCTCGGCGAGCCAGTCCAGCGCGAGGTCGGTGAGGATGTCGGTGACGTATCCGGTGTGCTGTGTGCGGCCGTCGGGACCGATGAGCTCGGGGTCGTCGTAGTCGCCCTGCCCGTCGAGCACCTGCCACTCGTCGAACCCGACCGGGTCGTGCCCGTCGCCGTGGCCCAGGTGCCACTTGCCGAACAGCGCGGTGCGGTACCCGGAGGCCTGCAGCAGCGCCGGGAACGTGGGCTGGGCGGAGTCGAAGCTGGTGGTCAGCGTCATCATGCCGTTGCGGTGGCTGTGCGCGCCGGTGAGGATGGCCGCGCGGCTCGGGGCACACAGCGCGTTGGTGCAGTCCGCCTGGTCGAACCGGACGCCCTCGGTGGCGATCCGGTCCAGGTGCGGGGTCCGGTTGATCGTGCTGCCGTAGCAGCTCATTGCATGCGCAGCGTGGTCATCGCTGAGGATGAACAGGATGTTCGGGCGGTGATCAGGCACAGCGGGCACCTCCGACGGTCAACGGCGTTGGCCCGAGAGTAGGCAGATCCCCGTGCTGGAGTCGCGGATCAGCGGGCGGATGAAACAGGCCGTGGGTCATTCCCCTGTGGTTGAAGAAAAGCGATACTTGCCGGGGAGTGCGGCGCTGGTTCGAGGACGGGGTCTACCGTGCTGGCGCGGGCGGACGAGACCAGATCGTCTCCTCGGCGCGGAGTGTCTGCGGTGAGCCGTGCGGTCGGGAGCGCCAGAGGATCTCGGTGCCTTCCGGGAGGTGCAGCGGGAGTGGGCCGGGGCCGGCGTTGGTCTGCACGGTCAGGTCACCACGGCGGAGGATGAGCAGGTTGCCCTCCGATACGACGGCGCAGCTCGGCGGGAGTGCGTCACGGAGCCCGGCCCAGGTGTTCAGCAGGGCGCGCCACCGGTTCAGCTGGCTCTCCGGGTCGTGGTGCTGGGTGGTGGCTGAGCCGTGCTCGGGCAGCGGGCCGTGGGCGAGCCACGGCTCGGTGCTGGGCCAGCCGCGGTCGGGCTGGTCGGTCCACGGGATGGGGGAGCGGGCCCGGTCCCGGCTGACGTCCAGCTCACCGGCACGGCGGGCGATCGGGTCGCGGGCGGTGTCCGGGTCGATCTCCAGGTCGATCATGCCGAGCTCTTCGCCCTGGTAGAGGAGGTACGGGCCGGGCATGGCCAGCACTGCGGCCGCGATCGCCAGCGCGCGGTCGGCGCTGCCCAGTCGCGAGGCCGGTCGGGCACGGTCGTGGTTGGACAGGAACCATCCGAACCGTCCGCTCGTGCCGCTGCTTGGGGTGCGCAGCACGCGTGCGACCTCGGCAGCGTCGAAGGGGACCCGGTCGGTGCCGAACCACATCGCCGCATCCAGGCGGCCAGTCTGGATGTAGCGCTCCACCCGGTCCGGGTTGTCCAGCACCGTCTCGCCGAGCAGGAACGGTTCCTCGCCGGAGCGGGTGCGAGGGAGCCGCGCACGCAGATGGGCATAGAGGTCGACCACGTCGTCCTGGTCCATGTCATAGATCCGGGCGAGACCCCGGGCGGACCGTACTCGGCCGGCCGGGACATCTTGTCGGGCGGCGGCCTCGAGTACAGGGTTGTCCGGCAGGTCCGGGTGCTTGAGCAGGTTGTGCGCCACATCGATGCGGAACCCGTCCGCACCCAGGTCGAGCCAGTGGCTGAGGATGTCCACCCACTCATCGAGCACGTGCGGGTTGCGCCAGTTCAGGTCCGGCTGCTCCGGCAGGTAGGAGTGGTGGTAATACTGCTGCGAGTGCGGCTCCCACTCCCACGCCGAGCCACCGAAGTTGGCGACCCAGTTGTTCGGCGGGCCGCCGTCGTCCGCAGGATCGGCCCACAGGTAGTAGTCGCGGTAGTGGCTGCCCTCCCGCCCCTCGGCCAGCGCTGCTTGGAACCACGGGTGCTCGTGCGAGGTGTGGTTCGGCACCACATCGACCAGCAGCCGGATACCGCGCTGGTGCAGCTCATCGACCAGGCGCTGGAAGGTGCCGGTGTCCCCGAAGGCGGGATCGATGCCGCGGAAGTCGCTGACGTCATAGCCGTGATCATGGCCAGGCGAGGGGAAGAACGGGGTGATCCAAACAGCGTCCACACCAAGCCCCTGGATGTGGTCCAGGCGGTCGATGATGCCCTGCAGGTCGCCGGTCCCGTCGCCATCGGAGTCGGCGAAGGACCGGATGTAGACCTCGTAGATGACCGCGTCCGCCCACCAGGGCGGGGTCGAGGGTCGGCGGTCGGATGCTCGGGCGGTGGGTGCGTCGTGCTGGCGCACATGCTCTCCTGAAGCAGGCTGCAGGTGGTCCTAGTCAGTCTTGCGCAGGGCAGACCCCTTGTGCGCTGCGACATGGTCGGTCTTGTCGCTGCGGATCTCGTACTGGGGCTCCTCCGTGTTCGCCCGCCGGGTGTGCCCCTTGTACTCGAAGTCGCTGGTGTGCACCTTGATGATCGTGCCGGAGACGTGGCCTGCCTCGGAGTTCCAGGTCACGTGGTCTCCGACCGAGAATTTCGTGCTCATCGTGGTCCTCCTGCCGATCTGGTGTGCCCACCATTGTGTCCGGCGTCGCACGGGCGCGCAGGGTCGGCGAAGGTGCCTGGGAAGGTGCGCAGGCTGACCCGCCGCCGATAGCCTGGCCGTTCACAGCGCCGCGCCCGCGGGGGACGGGCGCGAATCCGGCTCCGTCCAGCGAGGTTCCCATGCCCAGCTCACCGCTCGTCATCGCGGTCGACTCCTCGACGACCAGCACGAAGGCGATCATCGTCGATGCCGCCGGCCGGGTGCTGGCCCAGCACCGCTGCGACCTGGCGATGCACACCCCGCAGGTGCACTGCTACGAGCAGGACCCCAGAGACTGGTGGCACAGCACCGACCGTGCAGTAGCCGGGGCAGTAGCCGCGCTCTCCAGCGCGGACCGGGCGCGGGTGAGCCATCTGTGCGCGACCGTGCAGCGGCAGTCCTTCGCCCTGGTCACCGATTCCGGCGAGCCGCTGCGGCCAGGAATCCTCTGGCTGGACGGGCGCGCCGAGGAGCAGGTCCGGCGCCTCGGCACCGAGGAGATCCACGCCCTGTCCGGGTTCCAGCCGGACGTCACGCCCTCGCTGTACAAGCTTGCCTGGCTCGCCGACCACGAACCCGAGACGCTCCACCGCGCGGACAAGGTCGTGGGCGTGCACGGCTACCTGGTGCACGAGCTGACCGGCCGCTGGACCGACTCCGTGGCCACCGCCGACAGCCTCGGTCTGCTGGACATGGCCGCGAACACCTACTCCGACCACCTGGTCGCCCTGGCCGGTCTCCAGGCCTCACAGCTGGCCGAGCTGGTCCCCGCCGGGTCGGTCATCGACACCGTGCGCCCCGAGATCACCCAGACCTGGGGCCTGCCGGGCCCGGTCGAGCTCGTGGCAGCCTGTGGTGACGGACAGGCCGCGGCACTCGGCGTCGGCGCCATCGAGATCGACGAGGCCTACCTGAACCTGGGCACCGCACTGGTGGCCGGAGTGCACTCCCCGCAGTACCGGTACGCCGGCGCTTTCCGCACCGATGCGGCGGGCATCCCGGGCCAGTACGTCCTGGAGATCGTGCAGAACTCCGGCGCCTACCTCGCCGGCTGGTTCCGCACCGAGCTGGGCGACCCACGGCTCGCCGGACGCCCCGACCCGCAGCTGGAGGAAGCCGCCGCCCAGGTGACTCCCGGATGCGGGGGACTGGTGACGTTGCCCTACTGGAACGCCGTGCAGAGCCCGCACTGGGATCCCACCGCCCTGGGAGCCGTCGTCGGCCTGGCCGGCGCCTACGGGCGCCCGGAGATGTACCGCTCGGTGCTCGAAGGCCTCAGCATCGAGATGGCCGGCAACCTCGCCGGCCTGCAGGCCGCCACCGGGGTCCCGCTGAGGTCGATACGGGTGGTCGGCGGCGGGCAGCGGTCGGTGCTGTGGCGCCAGATCATGACCGACGCCGTGGGTCTGCCGCTCACGGAGTCGCCACAGGAGGAGGTCTCCGCGATGGGCGCCGCCGTGCTGGCCATGACCGCTGCGGGCGCGCACCCCTCGATCGCAGCCGCGGCCCGGGCGATGGCCCACCTCGGCACCTCGACCGAACCGGACCCGACCACACACGAGCTCTACCGTGAGCTCGGCGAGATCCAGGCGGGGCTGTACCCGGCGCTACGGGAGACGTTCGCACGGCAGCGCCGCTTCGCTGCCGACCACCCGATGCGGTGAGGGAGCCAGAGTCTCCACACAGTACGCCCGCTCGCGTTGGCGAGTTCTCCTGCCCGACGGCGGAGCTCACCAGGGGTGCGTGCGCGCACCGGGCGTAGCTGCGTGGGCGGGTGCGCCCTGCGCCTGCACAGATGCCCACGGGCCTGCGGGCCGGGCCAGATTGCCCCGGCGCGGCGGTGCACGTTTGCTCAGGACCGGTCGATCGGGTTGTCCGGTCGCGACCGGCTCGACACACTCAACGGTGCCGCAGCGAGGGCAGGTCGCCCGCGAGGGTCGCCTGCGCTCGCTCCAGCAGCACGAGCGCAATGACATGCCCACCGTGAGGAGCAATGGTGCCGAGTCGTCGAGAGTTCCTGGCCACGTCCGGACTAGCGGTAGCAGGAGGTGGCGCCTCTGGTCTCCTCGGCCCCAGCACCCGGCCCAGGCACGCTGCATCGGAACCGCTCGCCGAGGCGCCGGCACGGTTCGCGGTGCTGACCGATACGCACCAGAACGCCGACATCCCCGAACGCGTCGACATGCTGGCACGGGTGATGGACCACATCGCAGCTCGCGACCCGCACTTCGTCCTCAACTGCGGGGACATCACCGACTACGGCGTGGACGAGGACTTCGCCACCTACCGCTCCACCATCCCCGCAGCCCTGACCGACCGGGTGCACCACGTGCCCGGCAATCACGAGACCCAGTGGAATGCCGACGCCTGGGAGGCCTACCGCACGCACTTCGGCCCCACCCGGCACAGCTTCGATGCGGCCGGACTGCACCTGGTCGGGATGGACCCGTTGTGGCCGCAGCAGTGGGAACCCTGGGCCTTCACCGACGAGCTCCTCGACTTCCTCCGCGAGGACCTGGCCGCGGTGCCGCCCGAGGTGCCGATCGTGGTGTTCAACCACTTCCCACTGAATGCCGGCTACCCGTTCGTGAACAACCGGGACGACTTCTGGGACGTGGTGGAGCCCTACCGGGTGCGGGTCGCCTTCGCGGGGCACACCCACGGCTTGAAGCTGTGGACCTACAACGGGATCACCCAGCTGGTCGGACGCCCGGCCAAAGACCTGCCGCTCTACTACTGGGCCGAGCGCGAGACCGGCGATGACGGGGACCTGCTCGCGATCACGGAGGTCCGGGTGCCTGAGGACGGTCCTGCTACCGAGCAGCTCATCGCCCGCGCACCTTTGGACGAGCACGGCCCGGGCGCAGACCTGCCACCGCTGGCCATCTCTGCGACACCGGAGGAGGGCAGCGTCGCCGTGGAGGTGACCACCCAACTGAGCGCAACCAACATCGAGGTGCGTGCCCGCCGTCACCCGCAGGGCACACCAGAAGCGGACGTGCCCTGGAACGACCTGAGCCCGCAGGGCACGCACTGGTCCGGCAACCTCCAGAGCGGGG
Source organism: Ruania albidiflava DSM 18029 (assembly GCF_000421225.1). Taxonomy (GTDB): domain Bacteria; phylum Actinomycetota; class Actinomycetes; order Actinomycetales; family Beutenbergiaceae; genus Ruania; species Ruania albidiflava. Next base: position 102,221 of record NZ_ATWL01000012.1, read on the forward strand.
AGTTCACGCCCGGCCCGCACCGGATCCAGGTCCGGGTGGACACCGGTGAGGAGATCGTCTGGGAAGGTATGCACGAGATCGAGGTGCCCGCCACCGGACCCAGCATCGGCTGGACGCACGCGCTGGGTGAACCCGTCGTCGGCGACCTCGCCTGCGATGGCTCCACGGTGCTGGTGGCCACCATGACCGGGACGCTCACTGCGCTGGAGGTCACCGCCCGCGGGGCCCGCCGCCGCTGGACCAAGCGCCTCGGCGACCTCTACCGCGGACCGGTGCTGGCACCCGACGGTCAGCTCGCCGTCGTCGGCTCGGCCGACCACCAGCTCACCGCACTGGACTGGACCAGGCATGGCGCCACCAGGTGGCAGCAGGACCTCCAGGCGCCGGTCATGTCCGAGGTGACCATCACTGGAGACGGCGACGGCGCCCGCATCCTTGCCGCGGCCGGGACGAGCCTGTGGTGCTTCGACCTCGCCGGGGCCGTGCAGTGGCGCTCAGACCTGAACGGCACGTTCATCGGCCGGGCTGCCGTGGTCGATGACCGGGTGTTCGCCGGCAGCAGCGACGGCGACCTGCACGCCTACGATCTCGACTCCGGGGAGGAGCTGTGGTCCACCTCGTGCACCGATTCCACCTCGACGTACCACCGCACGATCTACGGCCCGCAGCAGGCCAAGCTGGCCGTGCTCGACGACGGTGGAGTGCTCGTGCCCTGTCATACCGACCTGTTGGTCATCGAGCAGGCCTCCGGCGCGGTGCGGTGGTCGCGGGACGACTTCGCGCGGGTGGGAGCGACCGCTCCGATCGTGACCGAGCGTGGAGTGTGGGTGGTGCACGGGAAGTTCGGGACCATCCACCAGATCGATCTCGCCACCGGTGCCGACCTGTGGATCGACGACACTCTGCCCACGAGCTGGGGCTCATCGCCCATCCCCACCAGCGACCCGGACCACTGGTGGTTCCCCTCGCACACCGGGCGGTTGGTCCGCCTCGATCTCACCGGGCCCAGCGTGACGCCGGTGCTGCAGGTGGCCACGGCCTACAGCACCTCCACGGCGGTGCTCACCGATGCTGACTCGCCGGTCCTGGTGAGCGCGGACGTGACCGGTGTGGTCCGAGGGGTGGTGGGCCTGGAAGCCTGACGCGGACCGCCACGCCGGCCCCGCTTGCTAGCCTCACTGCCGTGTGGCAGAGCTGGAAGCGCAACCGCGCGGCGCGGCGGGTCAAACCAGGCGACGGGCGCCGGCTGCAGCGGTATCGCTGGTGGCAGCCCTTCACCCGCACCCTGTTCCACCTCCGGCTCCCGGACGACGACGGCGAGCAGCGCACCTGGTCGGTGGACGTGCGGCTGTGGGGCGACTCCGACGGTGAGGTACGTGCACAGCTCTACCGGGACGGGCACCAGCACGCCGTCTCCACGCTGCCGGCAGCGTTCCTGGTGCCGGGCGGCACGGTCGAGGTGGCAACCAGCACGTTCGGGCTGCGCCGCTGCCACTTCGTGACCGACACGGGCCGGGAGCGTCAGCTGCGGCCGGACCCGGCGTCCGCCGAGGGCTGGCGGTTGCGGCTGGAGCGGACCAGGCCACGCCTCGGTCGCGCGCTGGGTATCACGTCGGTCGTGGTGCTCGTCGTGGCCCTGCTCCTGGGACTGCCGCAGCTCGCTGAGCAGATCACCTCCATCCCTCCGGTTGCCGAACGGGTAGGGACGTTCGAGTCGCCGATCGCCCTGCCGTCCTGGCTGAACATCGGCCTCCTGGTCACGACCGTCCTGGCGAGCACCGAGCGCGCGCTGCGGCTGCGCTACCACTGGCTCCTCGACGGCGGCCTCTTCGAAGGCGAGGACTGAGCAGCACAGGAGCGGGGGAACCTCACCGGCCCCGGTTGTGCCATCCACGTAGCCCGGGGGCAGTCATGTCATCAGTCGGCGGATGGCTGCCAAGTCCTTTGGGAGAGTGACAGATAGTGTCCGCCAGACGATCCGGTAGTCGATGAAGCCGTACTCGTGCGCGACGATGTTTCGCATGGCCTTGATCTTCCTCCACTCGATCTCGGGATGCGCCCGGACAAAGGCGGGGGAGTCGCGATCGAGCCTTGAGACCGCCTCGCCCATCCGGTGCAGCAGTGCTTCGGCCACCAGCTGCGTCGGACGGTCGGCGTAGAAGTTCTGCTCGCCGAGAGCGGTCACGTACTGCTCGATCTCCACGCCGAACCGAACCATGTCGACCAGGGCCCGTTGCGTGCGGTCCGCGTCACTCACAGGGCGACGACGTCCTGGAGTCGGTCGATTCCCGCGGCGCCGTCGGAGATCACATCGACACGGACTCCGAGGAGCTCCTCTAGGTCGTGCGTCAGACCCACTTGGTCATAGAGACTCGCGTCGTCGCTGAAGTGGACGAGCAGATCAAGATCGGAGCTTGTGGTGTCGGCCCCGATGGCAGCGGAGCCAAACACACGTACATGGCTGGCTTTGTGTCGGGCAGCTACTGCGGCGATCTCGCGACGCATCGTGGCGGCGAGTTCCGACGGGCGGCTCCTGGTCGCAGCATCGATGCGCGCCAGCGTCGTGGCACTAGGGCTCAGGCGCCCGGATTCGTAGGCCGAGATGTTCGGTTGTGCGATCCCAGTGCGAGCGGCTAGCTCCCGCTGCGAGAGTCCCGCTCGATGACGCATCTGCCGCACATTCACACAATCATGATATCAGAGCTTATATCGCACGTGGCGGCGGTCGCTCGAGGGGAGGGCTGCGGTGTGCTGGCGCCCCGCCGAGTCATCGACGGCGAGAGCCAGCGGGCCTCAGTCTGCGGTGAAGTCCTTGAAGGCGTGCACGCCGTCGTGGTTGCCGTCCGAGCTGGACTTGGCGCGGTTGGTGTTGAAGTACAAGGTGCCAGCGCTGATGCCGAGGCTCTCGATCTCGAACAGGTCCGGGTAGGCCGATGACGTGATGCGGAAGGAGATGTCCGGGTCGGAGCTGACGGTGCCGGAGGTGTCCATGGTGATGTTCCGGTAGACCAGCACGATGCTGCGGTTCTTCTTCGTCAACGGGTAGAACAGGTCCTTCGTAGCGGGGTGGTAGAGGAATCCCTGGTTGGTGAAGTCCTCCAGGTCGGGGACGGGTTCGCCGTTGACCGGCGCGCCGGCGACCTTCAGGTCGAAGGCGTCGGTGAGCGTGATCGTGCCGGACTCGTCCCGCAGCCCCATGCTGCCGCGATAGACGTTGCGCCCGCTCTTGAAGAAGAAGTGCAACGTGCTGTCGGTCTGGGAGATCTTGCTGACGCCTGAGACGGCCTTGGGAGCGCCGTCGAGATGGATGTTGTACGAACCGACCTTGTAATAGGTGGCGCCGGAGTATCGGAGCTTGACCAGCTGGGCGCCCTCGGTCGTCATGGTGACCACGAACAGGTGGTACTCGCCGTCGATCGTGACCAGCGTCATGTCGTTGGCGTGCCCGAGCCAGGAGTTGTACGGCAGGTCATCGGTGCCGTTGGTCATGATCACCGTGGAGCCGGTGTTCTTGTTGGTGCGGTAGATCAACGATCGGGTGTCGTCCAAGCCGATCTTGACTGAGTACAGGTAGGTGCTTCCGGCAGCGAACCCCTGGGCTGCCGTGCACTCGTGTGCGGACGGGATGCCCGCAACCGTCTCGTACTGGTTGTAATACGCTGCCTGCGCACTGGTGGCCGGAACCGCGAAGAGTCCCACCCCTGCGGCCAGTACCAGCGCGGACCGCCTGCTGATCTTCATCGGAGTATCCCCCTCCACCGCCAGTCTGCTGTGACGGCTCGATGTGACGAGCCCCCGACAGTAGGCAATGTGGGCGTGGAGGTCAATGGGTGTCGACGGCGTGGGCTGTCTAGGACTCCACCCATGTGGGACTACCGAACGCCCACTGGTTCCCAGTCGCGTTCATCCAGTCGTTGCCCTCGAGCTGGAGAGCGGGTTCGCAGCGTGCATCGTGTTGGTGGGCACGTAATCGAGCCCGAGATGCTGCATCTGCGTGACAGTTCCCCAGCTGTCTGCAGCCCGAAGGCACATCCGCAAGCCCATCTCGTGTACGTCGGCAACCTGTGCCAGTGTCAGATCGGCCGGGTCACGAATATTCCATGAGATGCCGGCGTTGCCGAGCTCGGCGAGCCGATGCATCGAGGGTTCGTCGGAGAATATGTGGTGCAGGAAGACTTCCGGCGCAGCATCTCTGGTCTGGGTCAACCAGGACAGGTGAAATGTACTCACGATGACCTGGCTCTCAGCGAAACCACTCTGGCGCACTGCATCCATGACCCGTTCTCCCACAGGGACCTTCAGCTCGATGAAGGGCACCGAACCGAACGCACGGCAGATCTGCAGATAGTCCGAGAAGAGGGGCATCCGAAGCTCCTCTTCGGCAAAGCAGTCGAGCCGACTGCCGCGGCGTAGCCGGAGGCGAGAGAGTTCCGCCCAGGTCATATCGGCGATAGCGCCCGTGCCGTCGTACATCGCATCGACGGTCTCGTCGTGGCAACAGACAAGGACACCATCTCGGGTGAGGTGTACATCTGTCTCGATAGCCCACTGTCCTAGGAGGCCGGCATAGGCAAAGCCTGGTAGGGAGTTCTCGGGCGCCATCGGCGTGTAGCCCCGGTGGCTCACGTATCGGGGGACGCTGCTGTGGTCCTGCGATCGGAACAGGTCTGTCTCTGGGTGTCTCATCTCTATTCCTGCGTGCTTGACTCCGGAGGCGGAGGTGAGCTGACCCTCGGTCGCCCACCTCCGCCGGACCTCATGCCGTCTGCAGCGCCGACTGGGGCAGGATGGCACCGCGTTCAACAAGCTGCGCTTGCAGTGTCGGCACATCCACTTCGCGGACTGAGGTGTTGTGCCTCAACGCTAGTGCGGCGGCCGTCCCCGCGGCCTCCCCGATCGCCATGCACGTACCCATCACCCGCGCGGAGGCGAAGACCCGCGAGTCGACCGAGATGGTGCGTCCGGAGAGCAGCAGCCCGTCCACGCCTTGGGGAACGAGGCATCCGTACGGAATGCCAAAGGCCTCGTCCACCACCTCGAGCTCGATGCCGTCACCGGTGCCGGAGTGGATGTCGATGTTGTAGCCGGACAGCGCTACTGCGTCGTGCTCGGCTGCCTTGGTGTCCACATCTTCGAAGGTGAGGCGGTAGTCCCCGACGAAGTGGCGTGTCTCTCGTACTCCTAGCGCGGGTGCGATCTGGGAGAGTTCGGCACTCTCAAAGCCGGGGACGTAGGTGCGCATGAACTGCAACAGCTCGAGCACCTGCAAGTATCCCCGTTCCAGACCGTCCGAGAGCTCAATCGGGTCCGAGGAGTCGATGCGTGTCAGGCGCGAGGTGTTGATGGCAAGGTGACGGTCAGACGGCGTGCTGATCGTGATGAACTGATTGCGTGGAATGGTGAAATCGCCGTCCGCCTGAGCCTGCGCAACCAGATCGGTGAGTCCGATGAAACAGTGGCCACGGTGCTTGCGCAAGAAGTCTACGTTGTAACCCGCGGCGTAGTCCTCCTTGATGCCCATTGCTGCCGGATTGTCATCCAGGTAGGTGAAGAACTTATCGAGGTCGTGACCGGTCACTGTGAACATGAGAGTGCTTGGCTGCATCTCTCCGGTCCCCTCCTGGCCGCTCTCGAAACGTGCGCCAGCAGCAAATGCGAGATCACCATCGCCCGTTCCGTCGATGAACGTTCGTGCCTGGATCCGGGTAGTGGTGAGTTTGCCGAACACGGTGATGGCCTGAACAGTTCCGTCAACAACCTCGGCATCCATCATGCTGTTGTTGAAGAGGATGTCGACGCCTGCCTCGCGACACATCTGGACGGCCACGATCTTCACCATGTCTGGTGAGACGGGTGAGATGGAGTTGTGCACCGGACAGGGGAAATGGCCGATCGCGCCGCCGACAGCAGCGAGCCGGTCCATGAACTCCTGTGCGAAGCCACCGAGCGCTCGGTTGCCTTGCCGGTCGAGGAAACCAAGCACGCCGAGGCCCGAGGCGGCAGCGCCGCCGAGAGCGGCCGTGGCTTCGACAAGCAGGGTTCGCGCGCCGCCGCGAGCGGCCGCGATGGCGGCTGGTAGTCCGCCGGGGCCGCCGCCGACCACGACCACGTCGTAGGTCTTCTCATGATGGCGCAGCTTCGACGAGCTCATAGTAATCTCCAGGTGATTTCAGTGGGTGTTACTGCCTGTGGCAGTTGGGGTCAAGAATGCTGAGTGAATGTCGTCACGACTGGTTTGTGATCGCTGGGTGCCACATTGTCGAGGAAGAAGTCGACCACCTCAGCACAGCGTGGGCGAAGTTCTCCGATGAAGAGATGCCAGTCGAGGACTTTCTCTACGACGTGGACTCCCTCCCACCGCATCGGACGATCAAAGCGCGGTGTGACGGGGAACGTGAAGGGACAGGTGCGTCCGAGCGTGCCGAACGGGTCGCGGAATCCGGCGTCATACATTGCCCAGAGCGGGCGGGCATAGTCGTTAGCATCTAGGCACAAGATGGCGGTGCCGTCGCTGGCGATCTCCTGCAGCGCCGTCGCTGCAGCGCGGGCTTGGTCCGTTCGGGGACTGCGCTCGGTACGAAGTTCATCTGGATTACCGGGGAAAGTCAGGTGTGCAGTCGCAAGCACGAGTGGTGCCAGGGTGGCGTGATGGCGGTGCTTGAGCTTGACCCAGAAGAGTCCCCGGTAGCGTTCTTGATGACCGATATCGACGAATCCGTGCTCTATGGCCTCGAACAGGTCGGTGTTCCACCAGAGGTTTCCTTCTTCGAGCCAGCCTCCATCGCTGTGCACTCGCTCGTGATGGGGCAGCGCTGCGTCGATGACCTCCGCAGACTGCGGGCAGAGCTCCTGGACGCCGAGCAGGTCGGGTTCACGCAGACTCATCATCCGTGCCAGGGAGTCGCGTCGACGTGCGAAGTCCCAGTCGCCCCATAGGTTGAGTGTCATCGACGTGAAGGTGTGTGCCATCGTTCTTGCTTCTCCTAGTTCACCGGAACTGGCCTGGCATGGAGGGCGCTGGCGCCCCCAAGGCCGACAGCCAAGTGTTGAGCGGAGTTGTACCCCAGGAGACGGGCGATTGGAACGGTGCCATCCGGGGGGACCCAGTACTCGATCTCGGTGATGGCCGTGTTGGTGGAGTGGCCGAGGAGTCTTACCGCGGTGCCCGGTAGACCCAGCGCCGCTAGCGCAGCCAGGCGGATGGGGCCACCATGACCGAATGCGATCGCCCACCGGTCCGCGGGGTCCTCACGTGCGAGCTCTGCAGTGATCTCGGTACAGAAGTCGCCGATTCGGGCTTGCGCCTCGCTGAGGGACTCGCCGCCGCCGCGGCGGAGGTCTTCACCGTTGCGGATCCGGAGGATATAGCTCGCCTCGGCAGCTGCGACATCGGCGGCAAGCCGCCCGCTCCAGCCTCCGTTGTCGACTTCGCGGAGCCGGTCATCGAGCCGAAGCTCGTTGGCCGGGCCGTGATGCTGCATGTAGATCTGAGCTGTCTGCACAGATCGGTGCAGATCGCTGGTGAACACCAAGCTGGGTGCTGGATACGCGCGGCAGAGGTATTCCGCGGCAGCTTGAGCCTGAGCCTTCCCGGTGCTGGTGAGCCCCCCGCCCTGGTGCCCTTGAATACGTGACTGCGCGTTCCATTCCGACTCACCATGGCGGACGAAGACGACACCTACCCGAACTGAGCCGTCCGGTACTGCCGGGTCGTCTAGGTTCCAACTGGCTGCCAACGTCATCTCCTCACTAGCGCGGGACCGGTCGTCAAGACCGGTCCCTCCGGATTCGCTTCACCTTGAGCGGGGGGGGGGGGGATCGTGCTTCGTCCTCTGCGGTCAGCCCTTCACAGCGCCCGCTAGACCTCCGACGATCCTCTTCTGTGCGATGAAGAACAGGATCAACATCGGCGCTACGACGGTTACCGCACCTGCCATGACTGCGCCCCAGTCTCCGCCGCCTTCCTGGTCCTGCAGGAACAGGAGCCCGATCGGAAGGGTGCGCATCTCAGTGGTACTTGTCGAGATCAGCGGCCAGATGAAGTCGTTCCACTTGCTCGTCATCGTGATCAGTGTGGCGGTCACGATCATCGCCCGGGACATCGGAAGCACGACGCTCACGAGACGCCGAACGTGCCCTGCACCATCGATCCGCGCTGCATCAATCACGTCTTTGGGTAGCATCCGCATCTGCTGGTAGATCAAGAACATGGCGAATGCACTCCCGATGCTCGGGAGAATGAGTCCTTGATACGTGTTCAGCCATCCCAAGTTTCCGATGGTGATGTAGTTGACCAGCAGTGTCACATGGCCCGGCAGCATCATGGACCCGATGATGAGTAGCAGCACCGGTGTCTTCCAGCGGAACCGGACCATGGCGAACGCATAGGCGCTGAGGAGTGCCAGCGTGATCTCGAGGGCTGTACCCACCCCGGTCGTGATGATGGAGTTCATGAAGAAGCGACCGAACGGAGCTACCCGCCATGCCTCAAGAAAGTTCTCCAGATGGAGCGAGGTCGGAATCCACTGCAAAGGGTAGGTATAGATGTCGGAGTCTGGCTTCACAGCAGACGAGAACAGCCAGTAGATCGGTATGACGAATACTGCGACTGCCGCCGCTTGGAACAGGTAGAGCACCGCGCGAAGCGGGGATCGACGTTTGCGGCGCCGGTGGATCTGCGTGGGCTCGGCGCTCCGAACGGCGTCACGGCGCCGGCTGGACATCGAGGTTGCGCTGGCGGTCATGAGTAGTGCACCTTCTTGCCGGTAGTGCGGGCCTGGATGAGCGTGACTCCCGCCAGGAGGAGGAAGAGCACTGTCGCTGTCGTCGCAGACCTACCGACATCGAAGTCGATGAACGCCTCTCGGTACACCATCCAGGTCAAGGTAGAACTTGACGTGCCCGGCCCTCCGTTGGTGAGCGTCGCGATGATGTCGAAGGCCTGCGCCGAGCTCACGATGCCGGTGATGATGAGAAAGAACGTCACGGGGGACAGCAGGGGCAGGGCTACGGAACGCGCGAGGCGCAGCCCTGTCGCCCCATCCATCTTGGCTGCTTCCAGCACCTCCGTAGGTAGCTCCTGTATCGCCGAGTAGTAGATGATGGCGACGAAACCGAGCCGTTGCCACGCGTAGGCGATAGTGATCGCCCAAATCGACCAGTCGGAAGTCGTCGTCCACTGTGGAGAATCCAGACCGACCAGTGAGAAGAGCCAGCGACTCAGACCGTATCGGGGATCGAACATGAAGAGCCACAGAATTCCCACCGCAGCGCCCGGCAGCATGTGCGGGGCAAACGCCATGGTGCGCGTGAACCCACTGAACCGAAGCCGTTGAGACAGGAGCGTCCCGATCGCCAGTCCGCCAACGAGGGTTGCCACCAGCGCGACACCCACAAAGATGATCGTGTTCCATAGGACGCCGTAGAACTGTTGGCTGTTGAAAACGTTGATGTAGTTCCTCAGGCCCACCCACTCCGGCCGCGGCGTGAGAAAGTCCCAGTTGCTGAAGCTGAGGATGAAGTTGTAGATCGCAGGGTAGTAGGCGAAGATCACGATCACGGCGACGTTCGGCAAGACCAGCAGCACGAACAGCAGGGGTTCGCGCCACTGGCCGGAACGGCGCACCTTCGGGGGAGACGACAGATCAACAGTCGACATGATGCGACCCCTCGATCATCGTGCGAGCGGCAAGGGTTAGGATGACAGGACCTCTTCGAGTTCGTCGCGGTGGTCCTCCACGACCTCGACCATGATGGTCTCCAGCTCGTCGAGGACCTCGGCGACATCCGCGTTGTCGCCGTATACCCGTGCCAACGCCTCGGCGACCGCCACTGTCGAGGTGTCATACCAACCGGCTTCGTCGGCGGTCTGGGCATTCGCCAGCTGGTCGACTGCGACGCCGAAGTTCGGCTTCTCTTCCCGGAGGGCGAGCACCTCCTCTGACTCCAGCGCTTCGTTCACGATGGGCAGATATCCAGTCTCCACGTGCCAGGTGGCAGCATTCTCCGGCTCGGCGAGGAACCGCATGAGTTCCGCCGCCGCGTTCTGGCGTTCCTCTGACTCGGACTTCACGATCGCAAGGCCGCCGCCGCCGGTGGGCACCTTGGTCGTATCCTCGACCTTCCCCAGGAGGAACGCGGCGCCGAGGTCGAAGTCGACCGATGACTCGAATCCCATGAGGGAGCCGGTGGACCCGTGGCAGCCGGCTGTGACTCCTGCCTGGAAGTCCGTTCCAGGCTCTTGGGCCATGTAGGCGAAGTTGTCGTCGTGGATGAACTTGGCCTGCCAGTTCAGCCAGTCATGGATGGGATCTTCATTGATGGTCACGTCCAGACCCTCAGAGAAGGCACCTCCCCATGCCCACGCCTCGGCCTGCCCAAACCAGTTGTCGACCGGTCCGAAGGCAAACGACATCAACGGCTTGCCGGATACATCGATCGTCTGAAGCTCAGGTGCAAACTCGGCGAGGTCGTCCCACGTAGTCGGGCCCTCTTCGGGGAGGCCTAGCTCGGTGTATCGGCTCTTGTTGTAGTAGAAGAGGGGTGTTGATCTCGCAAAAGGCACGACGTACGTCTTGCCCGCAGCGACGCCTTCCTTCACAAAGTTCTGGACGTATACGTCCAATGACCACTCGTCGTCGAAGAATCGATCGAGCTCGCTGAGTGCTCCGGCAAAATAGAATTGCAACCACTTCACGTCTGAGAAGGCAACGATGTCCGGCACTGCCTGTGCTTGCAAGGCAGCTGTGAGCTTCTGGTTCGTCGGGACAAAACCGCCCTGCGACTCAGCCACGGCGAAGATCTCGTCCTGGGAGTCGTTGAACTTGGTCAGGAGGCGTTCGGCCGCCTCGAAGCTGCCGCCAGTCCATGGGAACCACGCGAGAACGTTGGTACGGCCTTGATACTTTTCCGGGATACTGGGCAGCGCGGCCTGGGAGAAGCCTTCACGAGTTGTTGCGCCAGCATCTTCAGGTGCCGCGTTGGGGCTGCCGCACCCGGCAAGAGCCGTGCCGAGGCCGGCGCCCAGGCCAAGCAGGCTGAGCCCGCCGAGCACGGTTCTGCGGCTGCTGACCATGGAGAGGTCTAGTTGCGTCATTGCTGGTCTCCTTCTTGATGCGGCCGACGAGGTGGGGTCCCAGACGACCGATGGACGTCGTAGCGACAGACACCAACGTAGCCGCGTGCCTGTCCAGATCTAGGCAGTAGAGCCCGCTGCGCTGATACTCTTTGGATCGCTGTCCGTGCAGTGAGGCAAGAAGTGAGAAGAGCGGTATGGAAAAGTATCAGGATGTGACGCGAGAGGCCTATCGGCTGCTCGGTCAGCGCCCTGGACGTGAGGTCGTTCCCCGGGATCCGTCGTGCTCCGGTCACTGGCGCAGTCAGGACTACCCCAACCGTGCGGGGCAGTGGAACGTGCATCCCGAGTACGAGATCCACCTGGTCCAGCGAGGATCTGGTCGGTTCGCTGTGGGTGGTTATGTCGGCGCGTTCGAGGCTGGGCAGCTGGTGCTGGTTGGTTCGAACGTGCCGCACGGATGGATTAGCTCTGTGCAGCACGGGGAGAGAATTGCCGATCGGGACGTGGTGTTCAGGTTCGCTCCAGAGTGGGTAGAGGAGCTGGAGCTCATTGCGCCGGAGGCGCGAGATGTGCAGGAGCTCCTTGCAGAGAGTCATCCAGGGACACAGTTCCTTGGCGCAACTGCGATGAGGGCAAAGAATGAGTTGCTACAGATCGGAACAACTGACGGCATTGCGCGCTTAAGTCACGTAGTAAGTCTCTTGCGCTTGCTGTGTGACGCGCCGCAACATGAGCGACGGCTCCTATCTGATGGTCTGACGCCGCCTGTGCAAGAGACCAGAGAGGCTGAAGTTGTCAATCGCGCGATGGAGTACATCTTTGACAACCTGACTGGTTCGGTGCGCCTCTCCACCGCGGCCAAGCTTGCGGGAATGTCGGAGTCGGCCTTCTCGAAGTACTTCAGACGGGCTGCGGGGACCACCTTTAGCCAGATGGTGAAGCGGTATCGCCTCGAGCTCGCTTGTCGTCTGCTCTCGCTGAGCAGTACGCCAGTAGCCACGATCGCTGAGGAGGTCGGCTTCACCAACCTGTCAAACTTCAATCGTCAGTTTCGAGCGACCCACGGCATCACGCCGAGTGAGTATCGGGCCAGGGTGTCTGCTGATCGACAATCGAACGAGATCATGCCGTACCGAACGGAATGGTGACCAGCCACCGCGATCGTTTCATGGTCGAACAGAGTCCGTCACTTGCGTGCCTGCACGTACGGGCAGCGATTCTTCCGGACGAAGGCGGGCGCAGTCGAGTGCGTCTGGACCGGGGATGTCCGTATGGTCAGAGCGGCCAGAATGAGATGGTCGGGCGGGTCGACGTGGCCGTGTCGCGGCGCATGGCGCCCGGGAACGGCGCCCGAAGGTGAAGGCACCTCATGTCGGTCCGACGGGCGGCAATCATCGGTCGGAAGAGCAGGATTCAGGTCAGTACTAGAAGGGTTCAGTTGGACTGGATCCGCTGTCCTGGTGCTTTGCCGTTGCCTTCTAGTCGAATCTTTCCGCTAGGTGCCGACTGCGCTCCAGAGAGTATCACTCTGTTGGACCGGAGCGGCTAGAGATTCGGTCGTTGTTGGCTACTGTTGTGGTGTCGGCATAACCGACGCTGCCTCTCCAAGGACCAGACGGAGGAGACCAGCAATGACGCAGAGGCCAGTGCGGAACCGACCCCCAGTTGGTTCCTCAGTAGCGGCAAGAGTGTCCATGTCGCGGAACCGGTGCCGGCGATTCCCGACGCTCGTAGGACGAAAACTGTGCCACTACGGAAGTGATCGGCAACTTCTCGGCCGCGCGATGTTCTGATGCGGAACATGTTGGCGACCGGCCGAGGAGGTCGCACGCGTTGCTCCAGAGCCGGCGAGGAGTACAGCCCGTCTGACATGACCAGATGAAGCCAGGTCTGACTCCGGGCGTCTCGTCACCGCGCTCTGAAGGTGAGGAAGGGAACCCTCGACAAACCACGTGGGGGAGGGCCGGTCATCGCGCGGAGGTTCGACCTCGTGAGACCAGCTGCTGCCGGGATGCGGTGCCAGGTGCGCACCAGATGACGCACGAACACGAGGCGCTGATACAGGATCGAGAAGGGTGAGGAAGTATGAAGTCAACGACTCGAGGAAGTCTCTCTCGCCGCGACGAGCTCCAGGCCGCGACGGCCACGCGCCGGCGATTCCTGACGGGCACCGGCGCGTCCGCTGGTCTGGCTCTGACCGGTGCGCTGTCCGGCCTGCACACGTCGTCGGCCGAGGCCCGCACGCCCTCGACGTCGGACAACCTCTTCACCCTGGGCGTGGCCTCCGGTGACCCGCTACCGCACGCCGTCGTGATCTGGACCCGGTTGGCGCCCCAACCGTTCGAGCCATACGGCGGCCTGGACCCGGTCAACGTACCCGTCCAGTGGCAGGTGTCCGAGGACGAACAGTTCCGTCGCATCGTCCGCAGCGGGGAAGCGATGGCGCGGCCCGAGTACGCCCACAGCGTGCATGTCGACGTGCAGGGTTTGCGTCCGTGGCGACACTACTTCTATCGGTTCCGTGTCGGTTCGCAAGTCAGCCCCACCGGGAGGACTCGCACGGCGCCCCGCGGGGTGCAGCGACCGGACGCGATCCGGCTTGCGGTTGCGTCCTGTCAGAAGTGGGATGACGGCTTCTACCTGGCCCATCGCGACATCGCAGAGCGAGATCACGACCTTGTGTTCTTCGTCGGCGACTACATCTATGAGTCCCACATCAAGCCGGAGGGTGGGGTTCGAGGAGGTGCCCGCCCCGATGTGGTGGACCGTGAACCGATGACCTTGGACGAGTACCGGTTCCGCTACACCGTGCACAAGATGGACCCCGACCTGCAGGCTGCCCATGCTTCCGCGGCATGGGTGGTGACCCTGGACGATCACGAAGTCGAGGACAACTGGGCATCCAGGCATTCACAGAAGTTGGAGACTCCAGAGTTCATGGTGCGCCGCGCCAATGCGCTACGGGCATATTGGGAACACATGCCACTGCGCACGGCACAGCTCCCGAGAGGGCCGGAGATGCCTCTCTATCGCCAGGTGCGATACGGCCAGCTGGCTAACTTCTTGGTGCTGGACACTCGTCAGCACAGGTCACCGATCGTCGCAGACGGCGACTGGGTTGCGCCGAATGAGGAGTCGGCCGACCCCGGCCGCACGATCACCGGCGATGCACAGGAGCAATGGCTCCTGGACCGTGCGGGCCGTTCGAATCCCGTGTGGACGGTGTTGGTCCAACAGGTGGTGATGGCGCACCTGGACAAGCTGGCCGGGCCCGGTGAGCTCTCGCCGATGTCCACCTGGGACGGTTACTCCGCATCTCGCGACAGGGTGCTCGGCGGGCTCACCGATCGCGACGTCGACAACCTGGTGGTGCTCACCGGCGACATCCACCAGAACTTCGCGAGCGACCTGAAACGCGACTTCTACGATCCAGACTCACCGGTGATCGGAGCTGAGTTCATCACCACCTCGATCAGTTCGAAGGGGGATGGTCAGGACGAGACACAGTGGGGCCAGACCATCCTTGGCGAGTGCCCGCACCTGAAGTTCCACAACGACCAGCGCGGCTACATCAGTTGTCTCGTCACGCCGGAGCAGTGGTTCGCCGACTACCGTGTCGCCGAACGCGTCTCCACCAACACAGGCACGGTCACCAGCCGCGCGGAGTTCGTCACAGAAGCCGGAGACCCGGGGGTGCTTCCAGCATGAGCAAGCGACGCCATCTTCTCATCGCAGCAGGCATGGGAGCCCTGACCACGATGCTGCTGGCCACGAGCACTGCGCAGGGAGTCGGCCCCGGCCCGTCGCGAGCCTCGATCCTTCTTGACGCCGATCCCGGCGCAGTCACCATCGCGCCCCTGCCATGTGACCGGCGAGGCGAGGTCGCGCTGAGCATGACCAACACGGGGAGCGAGGGCGAGTTCGTCGACGCACTGTTGACCGCTTCCCCCGGCCTTGAACTGTCTCGAGAGCTCTGGTCCACCTACCTGCCGCCAGCAGATCCGACACAGGCTGTCAGTGCACCCGTCACCGTCACCGCAGCTGAGGCAACGACCCCCGGCGAGTACGAGCTACAGATGGCGGCTGCCGAGCAGACACTGTCCATCCCCGTCACGATCGAAGAGCCTCCAGGGGACGGTCCGGATGCGAACCTCGCACTCTACCGACAAGCGTTCGCTTCGACGACCCATCCGAACACGACCCTGTGCGGAGGCGTCGACGGGAACCGTGACTCCGAGCAGTGGGCGGCGAGCGGCATCCACGACCGTACGCCGGAAGAGTTCCCCGACGTCTTCGGCGTCGAACTGTCTGACGCATACGAGATCAGCAGGGTAGAGGTCTACACGCTCGACTCCGCGACCTACCCCGCGGCAGAGATGGGCATCCGCGACTTCGATGTCGAGGTGCGCACCCCGGAGGGCTGGCACACGACGGCGTCCGTGCACGACAACGAAGAAGGACACGTCAGCATCACCTTCCCGCACGTGCTCGCGGACCAGGTCCGAGTGGTCGTTCACGACTCCAATGACCACAAGTACTCGCGGATCATCGAGCTCGAGGTCTACCAGCACTGACTCGAGACTTGTCGTTCTCGCGATCGAAGATCACGACGGCCTCGTCAGCAGCCACGGAATGAACACCACCCCGGCCACAGCGACCGGGCAGAGGCGTGGCGGGCCCGCCTCACCGAAACATCGGCCACGCCTGCCCGGCCAGCACCGCGCCCGTCAGCAGCACGGCGGTCGCGGCACACACTGCCCAGTCGATGCCCGCCACGCGCAGGGTGCCCAGCCGCAGCGCGCGAGCATCGGGCGCGCCGTAGGTGAAGCCCTTGGTCTCCAGCGCCTCGATCGTGGTGCGCACGTTCACGGCCGTGTTGAGGAAGATCGGGTAGAAGCAGCGCACCGCCGTCTTGGCGACGCGCACCACCACCCGCCAGCCGAACAGGCCGGGGCGTTCCACCGGCGCCGACCGCAGCCGGTGCCCGTCGAAGACCGTGATGAACTCCTCCATCAGGATCGGCAGCATCCGGTACCCGTAGCTCACCCCGAAGGCGAGCAGCTTCGGCGCCCGGAACGCCAGCAGCGCATCGGAGAGCTTCTCCGGGTCCAGGGAGACGAACGCGGCCATGGAGAACATCGAGACCGCGCCCAGCTTCAGGTTCAGCATCCCGAGCGCGGCGAGCGTCTCCCAGCCACCACCGAAGAACAACGACGCCACCGCCGTGTACACGATGTCGAACCCGAGCCCGATCACGAACAGGCCCAGCACCAGCGGTCCCACCCGAGCCAGCACCACCGAGACCACCCCGAGGGCGAACAGCAGCGCCAGCACGGTGATGTTGTGCGTCAGCCACGGCACGATCGCCAGCACCAGGTACCAGAGGACCACCACCCGCGGATCCATCCGGGCGAACAGCCCGCCGCGGGAAGCATAGGCGGTGCGGATCAGCTCCAGCTTGACCCACTCCACGGTGAGCACATCGCGATGCTTGCGCGCCATCACGCCTCCTCGCCTCGCACCAGCGCCGCCAGCTCGGCCACGCTCAGCGGCACCGGCTCCAGGCCCAGCGCCTGCCCGATCTGGGTCACCTGCGGGGGCCGCAGCCGTGCCCGTGCCAGCACCCCGGCCTCGGAGAGGATCTGCCGGGGCGTGCCGTCGGCGAGCACCCGCCCGCGGTCCAGCACGAGCACCCGGGTGGCCCACTCGGCCACCAGGTGCATGTCATGGGTGGCGATCACCGCACACTCGATGTGCGCGCGCAGGTCCGCCAGCATCCCGATCACATCGTCACGGCTGGCGCTGTCCAGGCTGGAGGTGGGCTCATCGAGCAGCAACAGCCGGGGCCGCATCGCCAGGCCGATCGCCAGGGTGCCGCGGCGCTGCTGCCCACCGGAGAGGGTGCGCCCGTCCCGGTCGGCCAGCCCGGTCAGCCGCACCCGGTCCAGCACCTGCGCCACCAGCTCGGTGGTCCCGGGTCGCTTGCGCTGGCTGGGGAACAGTGCGACGTCGGAGCGCACCGAGTCGGTGAGGAACATCTGCTGCGGGTGCTGCAGCAGGTAGGCCACGTGGTCGGCCAGCACCGCCGGTGAGGCCGAACGGGTGTCCAGACCGTCGACGACGATCCGCCCCTCCCGAGGCACGGCCAGGCCGGCCAGCATCCGCAGCAACGTGGTCTTGCCCGACCCGTTGGAGCCGACCAGTGCGATCCGCTCCCCGGCGGCCAGCACCAGGTCGATGCCGCGCAGCACCGGTTCCAGCTGCCCGGAGACGCTCCGATAGGCGTGTGCCACGCCCCGCGCGCGGACGACGGCGGTGCCCACCTCTCCGCGTCCGTCACCAGCACACGGCTCACCCGGGGTACCCGGGCGAGCGCCGGTCTCCGCCACCGCCGGGGCACAGCCGACCGGGGCCGAACCGGCCGGCACCAACCGGCGCAGCTCCTCCGCGGCCGCTGCGACCGTACGCGGTGCCCCGCCCAGCCCCAGCGCCCGCACCGCCTGTACCGTCTGCGGTGCGGGGATGCCGTGGGCCTCCAGCTCCTGCGAACGAGCGAAGGCCTCGGCGACGGGCAGGTGCCAGGTGGGGGCGCCGTCGTCCATCAGCAGCACGGAGCGCGCATAGCGCGCGATGAACTCCGCATGGTGCTCGATGGTGACCACGGTGATGCCGTGCTCGGTGTTCAGCGCGGCCAGCCGCTGGTAGATCATCTCCGCCCGCGCCGGGTCCAGCTCCGCCACCGGTTCGTCCACCACCAGCACCTGCGGGCGCATCGCCAGCACGGCGGCCAGGGCCACCAGGTGCGCCTGCCCACCGGAGAGCTGCCAGACGAACTTCTCCGCCAGGTCCATCAACCCCAGCGTCTCCAGTGCTTCGGTGGCCCGCTCCCGGTGGTCGGCCAGGCCGAAGTTCACCGGAGCGAAGCTCACCTCGTCCAGCACGGTGGGGCGCACCAGCTGGTTCTGGAAGTCCTGGTAGACGTATCCCACGGTGGCAGAGAGCTCGGCGACGCAGGAGGTGAAGGTGTCCACACCGGCCACCCGCACCTCCCCGGCGAACTCCCCGGCCCAGTAGTGCGGCACCAGCCCGTTGAACGTCTTGCACAGGGTGGTCTTCCCGGACCCGTTGTCCCCGACCACGGCGACGAAGCCGCCCCGGGGGATGTCCAGGGTCACGTTGCGCAGCGTGTCCCGCGCCGCGCCCGGGTACCGGAAGCTCAGGTCCCGCACCGTGATGATCGGCCCGTGAGCGTCCTCGACGGCGGAGGTCGCCGGGACCTGCACGGTCGCCCCGGTCACCGCTGCTTCCCCTTCCGGCGGGCGATCGCCAGGGCCACGGCCAGCAGCAGCACCAGGGCGGCCACGCTCACCCAGAGGAAACCGTCGCCGTAGGTGTCCCGGAAGTCGGAGTCCACCGCGCCGACCTCCACGTCCCAGGCCTCCAGGAAGGCGAAGAAGAAGGACGCCACCGTCAGCGCCGCGGCCACGAGCACGAACCAGCCCTGCCGTGGCGCCGAACCGGGGATCGGCTCACCGGGCACCCGCGGACGCATCCCCAGCAGCGGCTCGATCTTGCCGTGCAACGCCGGCACCAGCCAGATCGCCGGGAGGGCGCCGAAGATGATGCCGCTGATGATCACGTCCACCCCGAAGCCGATGCCCTCCAGCAGCAGCACCGACTGCGGCAACCCCTCGACCAGCTCGGCATCCTCCACCCCGATGAACACCTTCGTCAGGTCCACGGCCGCGGAGAGCACCTTGTCGATCGTCACCACCATGATCGCGGCGAACGTGAGCTGACCGCGGTTGCGGGGGTTGCGGATCAGCGAGCCGGCGACGTACAGGGCGAGGAACATCTGGATGAAGCCCTCCACCTCCGCCAGGCCGGAGAAGTCGCCCATCAGCAGGTCGGTGAACACGATCTCACCGAGCGGGGCGCCCAGCGCCGCCCAGAACGGGCTGAACAGCGCCACCATGGTCAGCGGCACGAACACGAAGTAGGACACGTCCACCTCGACCGGGCCGACGGACACGTCCGGGATGATCTCCAAGATCACGTTGGACAGCCCGAACAGGGACATCGACAGCACGAAGATCATCAGCTTCTGCGCGGAGGACAGCTCCGGTGCAGCCCCGCTGCCGACAGTGCGCAGCGTGCCGGTCCGGACGTCCTCCGGGGCGGATGGGATGGTCATCACAAGCCTTTCGAGATCGGGTCAGACGGGAAGGAGGGTCTTCTCGGTCAGGATCAGGTCGCGCAGGTCGCCCGGGGTGTCGACGACGGCGGTGGCCAGGCCGGTCTGCACCGCCGCCTGGAGGTCGGTGTCGGGGGTGCTACCGCCCCGGACCAGCACACGGTGGGCGATGCCGGCAGCCCTGGCGGCGGCGGCGTCCTTGGCGGGTTTGTCGCCGAGGAACCAGCTCTTGCCCGGGTCGGCCGCGACCGCGTCCAGGGCGGCCTGGACGATGGCGGCAGCGGGTTTGCGGATGCCGAACTCGTCCGAGCACAGGTAGGCGCCGATCAGCTCATCGAGCCCGTGGGCGGTGCAGATGGCCCGGACCGCGCGCCCGCTGACGGTGTTGGAGACCACCGCCACCGGCATGCTGTTCTCCCGGCAGGTGGTGAGCAGCTCCAGCACCCCCTCGCGCAGGGTGCGCCGGCTCTTCAGCAGCCCGAGCCGGTAGGTGAGCTCACCGGCCTCGGCGCGCAGCAGGGCACGTTGGCGCACCGTCAGCTGTTCACCCACCAGCTCCACCCAGAACTCGGCGGGCGAGACCTCCCGGCGGCGCTCGGACTTCAGCCGTTTCGCCTGCGTGCGCGCGGCGGTGATCAGCCGGAGCGCGGTGCGGGGGCTCATCGGTGCCGCCGGGGAGGAGAGCAGGGCGGCCAGGTCGGCGGCAAGCTCTCGTACTGCGGCGGGATCCGGCCGGCTGGTGGAGATCACCCCGCCGTGGTCGATGAGCAGCGCCGCACGGCCGGTGACTGGTGTGCCGGAAGTAGCGGCAGTGGTGCTCGGGACGGGCTGCGGCGCAGCGGTGGTGGCAGCCTGGAACGCTTCGAGCAGGCCGCGCGGATCGGGGTAGGTGGCATCGGGCTCCGCGCGCACGGGAAAGGGTGGGTCGTCGGTGTGCTGGCTGCGGGTGAGCAGCACCGTGCCGACCTTGGCCCGGCGGGCGGCGACCACGTCCCGGTCCAGCGTGTCGCCCACGTACTAGCAGTCCGCCGGCCGGGTGCCGAGCGCGTCCGCGGCCAGGTGCAGGATCGCCGGGTTC
The DNA here is from genome assembly GCF_000421225.1 of Ruania albidiflava DSM 18029. GTDB lineage: Bacteria > Actinomycetota > Actinomycetes > Actinomycetales > Beutenbergiaceae > Ruania > Ruania albidiflava. Next base: position 122,570 of record NZ_ATWL01000012.1, read on the forward strand.
GGTTTGCGCACGCCCACCTCGTCGGAGTAGATCTGCACCGCGATCTGTTCGGCCAGGCCGTGGCTGGTGAGCAGGCGCCGGTGGCTGGCACCGGAATGGGCGTTGGAGACCACACCGACCGGGATCTGCCGCTCCTCGGCGGCGGTGAGCAGCTCTCGGATGCCGGGGCGCACGGTGTGCGCGGAGATCGTGGTGGTGAGCACGTCCAGCAACCAGGCGGACTCGCTGAGCAGCAGCTCGCGGGCGCCGTCGGGCAGGTCCGCGGCGAGGAAGTCGCCGACGATCTCCGCCGGGCTGAGCTCACGCGGTGCCCGCCGACGGCTCGCGGCGTTCTTCCAGAGCTTCAGTGCGGTACGGCCCGCCTGCAGCGACTGGGCGAGCTCCTCGGTCGGGAGGTGGTGCCCGGAGCGGGCGAGACGCTCGGCGACTCTGGCTACGGCGGCCTGGCGACCGCCGTCGGGCTTGGTCGTGAGCATGATGACCCCACCGAAGTCCAGGAGAAGGGCCTCCGGTGCGGGCCAAGGGGTGGTGCTGCTCATCGTCGTTCCTCTCAGCGGGACCGCTCTGGTCCCACCGGGTGCGACGTTAGGCAGGCCGGGTGTCGGCCGGGCCTCCGGAAGATGAACGGGGCTGGAACGTTCCAGAACCGGGTCGGTGTGCGCTGCCTCCGGCTGCTACAACGAGAGAGTGAGCAGCTCGAACGGCCGGAAGGTCACCATCCTGGACGTGGCCCGCGCGGCGGGAGTGTCCAAGTCCGCAGTGTCGCTGGCGCTGCGGGGCGATCCGGGACTGGGCAAGCGGACGCGGGCGGCGATCGTGGCCGAGGCGCAGCGGCTGGGGTATCGGCAGAACCGGTGGGCGCGCAGCCTGGTGCAGGGCCGGACCGGGTTGGTCGGGGTGCTGCTGACAGACCTGAGCAGCGACTACCAGACCGAGATCGTGCACGGCATCGAGGACGCTGCGGAGCAGGTGGGGCTGGAGGTGCTGCTCAGCCACGGCCGGCGCGATCCGGCGGTGCTGCAGCGGAGGTTGACCCAGCTGGGCGACCTGGGCGTGGACGGTGTGGTGGTGCTGTCGGCGATGCTGGGTCCGGCGGTGCTGGCGCGTGCCGCGACGCGGCAGCCGATGGTGGTGGTCGGCCGGGTGGAGGGTCTGCCACCGGGGATCGGGTCGGTGGCCAACCACGACGAGGCCGGCGCACAGCTGGCGGTGCAGCACCTGGTGGGCCTCGGGCACCGGCGGATCGCGCACCTGACGATGTCCCAGCGGGCGGCGGCCAGGGCGCGGCGGCGTGCGTACGAGGAGTCGATGGTGGGTGCGGGTCTGGGTGCGTTCGTGCAGGTGGCGCCGGAGTGGGACGGTGGTGTGGACCAGCTGGTGGCCGCGGCGGGGGAGCAGGACGGGCCGACGGCGGTGTTCGCCTCCAACGACCGCGGCGCTGCGGCGGTGGTGGCTGCGGCGCTGGATCGTGGCCTGCGGGTACCGGAGGACCTCAGCGTGATCGGTTATGACAACACTGCGCTTGCCCAGGCGCTGCGGCCGGCGCTGACCAGCGTGGACCAGCCGCGCCCGCAGATGGGCCGCCTGGCCATGGACCAGCTGGCGGAGCTGATGGCTGGGGGAGAGGCACGGCACCAGGTGGTGGAACCGGAGCTGGTGGTGCGGGGGGCGGTGGCTCGGCGGTGGGGCTCATGAACGATTGGTGCTGATCCACGAGGGTGGGTGAGGGCGCGGAGATCGTGGGATGCCTGGCCGTGCCGAAGGTTGCCCCGGCCGATCAGGCTGCGGGTACTCGTTCACGCCAGTAGCCGGGCCGGCGCTTTGTGTGGGCAACGGCGACCACTATCAGGGACTCGTTTCGTACCACGTAGACGACGCGGTACGGGAAGTCACCGACTCCTTTGGACCGCACGACCGGTTCGCGGTCCCAGCCGGGCCAGAGCGCCCATGAGTCAGGAGACTGTGCCGCGGCGTCAACCGCAGAACGTACGGCAAGTCCGAAGCGTCCACCGAGACCGAACTCGCGGTCGTCATACCATTTGACGTCTGCGAGCAACTCCGCTCGGGCTTCCGGATGGAAACGGAGCTCAAGGGTCACGTGTGCTGTGCGCCGTGTCGGCTGGCGCGTAGCTCCGCCAACTCAGCGAAGACATGCTCACCTGGAATCGTCTGGATTTTGCCGTCGAGGATGTCCTCGACCCTCGAGCTGATCTCCGCGTTCCATGCAGCATCGACCGCGGCGGGCCCTTCTACCGAGTCAAGCAAGCGCAGCGCCACGTCTTTGCGCACAGAAGGAGGCAGGGCTAGTCCCGCCTCGTAGAACTCCGATGCGTCCATCGACATGACAGAAGTCTACGCTCCGGCGTTCCGCACGGCAGTGACCTGTGGACAGCACGACGGCTGGAAGGCGGTGGCCGACCACGAGCGGCACAGTCGCTATGAGGACGACGTCTAGGAGCTGTATCACCTGGAGGAAGACTCCTCCGATTGCCACGACCTGGCGCAGGCCGAGCGTTACGGCGTGTTTCCACTGGACGATCGCAACTTCGCCAAGCGGGCCGCGAAGTACTACTCGCCAGCCTCTCCCCGGCGGGTCCGCTCCTACCGGCTGTACCGCGGGATGAGTCTGGTCCCCGGCGAGGTGACTCCGCCGATCTACGACCGCTCCTACGGTCTGCGCGCCCGGGTCGAGGCCACCTCGTTGGGCAGCGGCGTGCTCCTGGCTCTGGGGACGTGAACGGCGGACACGTCCTGTACGTGTACGAGGGCGCCCTGCACTATGAGTACAACCACCAGGGGACGCGGTACCGCAGCTCGGGCACACTGCCCGCAGGGGCGATTCAGGAGCTCGGCGTGGGCGTGGTCATTACCAGTGAGCGGCAGGCTCGCACCGAACGAGCGTGCAACCGACGGGTCGGATGGCGATGGTTCGGCCTGACTTGGCTCACGCGTACTTGCTCGGGCCGACCAGGATGGGCTGACCAGCGACGATGCCTCGGCGTCGGTGCAGATTCACGCACTAACGAGGCCTCCAATATCGATCCTGAGCTGCCGCCACGACCATCGGATGCGCTGCAAGCAGCGACCGTCAATAGCACCGTGTTTCAATCCAGCCGAGACTGGAGGCTGTCGGGCGCGGCGCAACCGTGCATGTCAAACACCGCGGTCGGCGTGGCGGAGCCCAGTTGCCCGCCCTCGTGCACCTGGAGAGTTGCTGTCTGCGCAGCGTCTCCGGCCGGCTACAGATGCGGACCGTCACCTCAGCGGCGTCAACCGCGGCATCACAACAGATTCCGACTTTCTCACAGCGAAGTCGGGATGCTCCCCTTCGACATCAACCTCACGCACTAACGAAATGAGCCAACTCGGGAGTGTGCAACCGACGGGTCGGATGGCGATGGTTCGGCGGGCGGCGCTCGTTGCCCGGGCGAGACGTGCCACGAAGTGGTGGATGCGAAGCTGGTGGTGCGCGGCTCGGTGGATCGCCTGGCGTTACGTTCGGCCGCGGGCGCTGTTGTGGCGTGCGTCTAGATGTACCCGGCCAGGAGGTTGGTAGCACTCGGCGGGTCTGGTTGACCTAGGAGGAGCCTCCGAGTGGGGTGTGGCTGTTCGAAGGCTGCACCACCACAAGGAGGCTCCGTGTCACACCGTAATGCCCGCCTGACCTTCTATGGTCGGCGTCTGATCGTCGACCGTCACCGGGATGGTTGGAAGCAGGCCCACATCGCTGCCGCGATGGGTGTGTCCCGCAAGTGCGTCAAGACCTGGATCGACCGCTACCAGGCTGAGGGCGAAGGGGGGTTGCACGAGCGGTCCTCGCGGCCGCACACGATGGCGACCAGGACCAGCTACGAGGTCG
>NZ_ATWL01000013.1 GCF_000421225.1 Ruania albidiflava DSM 18029
CCAGCGCTGATCCACTCATCGCGGCGGGTGCGGATCGTGGTAGCCGAGCACGTCCCGTCGGCGATCTTGGCGTAGGAGGCACCCAGCACCAGAACCCCGATGAGCTTGTCGAAGACGATCCGGTCAGCGACCCGGGGCCGGTGGCAGCCCAACGGGTGAGTATCGACCACGGGCGGGATAAGGACGCTGAACTGGGCCCACAAGGGCTCGATGATGGATGATGGCACGGCAGGCACGAGGACTCCTGGCAAACATCGGAATCTTGATCGAAACCGTGTTTAACAGCCCTCGTGCCTGCACCCCCGCAACGCCACACCCCACACCTACCCGCGCGATCTCTAAGGTTCGGGGCATGACCGAGGATGTGCTCGGGCCGGACTGGGTCGCCCGCACCCTGCCGTTGCCCCCCGACGGTGTCGGACCCATGCACGCCCGCACCACCGCCGACGCCCCGGACCCGGTGGCCACACTCGTGCACCGCACCGACGCGGGCGCCGGCAGACGCGCCGTACTGTACGTGCACGGGTTCACCGACTACTTCTTCCAGACCGAGCATGCTCGGCGCTGGACGGCCGAGGGCTACGACTTCTACGCCGTCGACCTGCGAGACTACGGCCGCTCGATCCGCCCGGGCCGCACCCCCGGCTGGGTGACCGACCTGGCCACCTACGACCAGGACCTGGACGCTGCCCTGACCGCCGTCCGGGAGCACCACTACGACCAGGTGGTGCTGCTCGCCCACTCCACCGGCGGGCTGATCACGCCGCTGTACCTGGACCGTCACCCGGGCGCAGCGGACGCGCTGGTGCTGAACAGCCCGTGGCTGGACCTGAACTCGGGCTGGGTGAACCGGGTGATCACCACCCGGGTGCTGGACGCTGTGGCGCTGCGCGTACCGCGGCTGCGGGTGAGCACCCTCGGGGAGGGCTACGGCCGCAGCCTGCACACCTCCACCGGCGGCGACTGGGACTACGACCTGGCGTGGAAGCCGATCTATGACGTGCCGGTGTACGCGGCGTGGTTGCGCGCGATCCGCCGCGGGCACGCCCGCGTCGCCCGCGGTCTGGACCTGCTCGTTCCGGTGCTGGTGTGCACCTCGGGCCGTTCCGGGCACCCGGACCGGCCGACCGAGCGGGACCTCGCCGCGGCGGACTGCGTGCTGGACGTGGCGCACATGCACGCTCGCGGACCGCTGCTCGGTGCCGATGTCACGATGGTCACGATCGACGGCGGTCGGCACGATCTCGCGCTGTCCTCACCTCAGGCGCGAGGTGCTTACGAGGACGCGATCTTCGGCTGGCTGCGGCGGCGGCTGGGACCAGTGAGGACCGGCCGGTGAGGCTCTCCACGCTGTGGCAGGAGCTGCGCAGCCTGCTGACCACCATGGTCCGGCTGCTGCAGGTGCACTGGCTGCCGCTGCTGGTGATCGCGATCGCCGGGGTCGCCGCGCACGGCTACCTGCGCCAGCTGGCGATCGTGCTCGGCCGGCTGGGCGCGGTACCAGGTCTGCTCGCACTGGCGCTGGTGCCGTTCTCCACGCTGCTTGCCCTGGTCGGCATGTTGCTGGTGCTGCGCCGGCGGGTGGGCTCGCGCACCGTGGCCCGGGACCTGGTCGCCGCGATCGGGGCGGTGCTGCTGCCGTTCCTGGTGGTCTACCAGAGCGGCGGCCGGCTGACCGATGACATGCGCCACCACATGCGCAACGGCTTCTTCGACGACCTGAACCGCCTCGGGTTGGAGGGGGTCGCCGGCACCCCGCGGATCCCGGAGGCCACGTCGCTGACGGTGCTGGGCATCGTGACGGTCGCGGTCCTGGCCCGTGCGGTGACCGAACGGGTGGCGGAGAACGACCGGTTGTGGCGGGACGAGGAAGATGCGCGGCGAGTGACGTTGCGGATCCTCGCGGGCTACTGCGAGCTGGTCTGGATCGTGCTCGGTGCCTTCGTGGTCACCTACGCACTGGGCAGCCTCGCCGGATGGTGGCGCACCCGCGCAGTGGTGCACGCGGTGGGAACCTGGTGGTCCGACCTGTCCGGGGAGCTGCCGTCGTTCACCGGCGCCGTGGACTGGCTGGTCGGCGGGGTGGAGGCGCTCGTCGCCGCCGCCGGTACGGTGCTGCTCGTCCCCCTCGCCTGGTTGCTGGTCGGGGTGCTGGTCTACGGCATCCGGGTGAGCGAGGTGATCTCCCTGGACCAGCTGACCTCCTCCCGGAGACGCATCGTCGCCGGTTTCGCGGCACAGACCGCAGATCCGCGGATCCAGCGGTCCTGGCGGCGGATCAGCGAGCCGAAGGGACGGTTCGGTGTGCTGGTCGGGGCGGTGGGGATGCTGACCCGGGCCGGGTGGGCGCTGATCAGCGTGTACTGCCTGCTGTACGTGCTGATCACACTGGTGCCCTACCTGGTGTGGGCGGTGGCCCGAGCGTTGCTGCCGATGTTCGACCTGGCCGCGTGGCAGTCCTGGGGGGACACGATCGAATCGCTCGCGGAGGTGGGCACCCTGCTGCTGAGCTCGACGTTGCTGGCGGCGGCCGCAGACCGGCTGCTGCAACGGTTCGGCGCACCTCCGGGGCTACGGCTGGTCCGCCAGAGGGTCAGCCCTGCACCGCGATCCGGAGGAACTCCGGGTTCAGCAGGTAGCCGCCCTCGATCCGCACCGCCTCCGGCTCCGCGTCCGCGGGGGTGAGCACGAGCAGCTGCTGCACCGGCGGCAGCGGGTCCTCCCCGGCCTCGGGCACGGCCACCTGGAGCCGGTCCTCGTACCCGTCCACGCTCCACGGGACGTTCGAAGCAGCCTCGAACACCCTGCCCTGGGTGTCCTCCAGGTACACGTCCACCGCATAGATCTCCGACTGCTGGGTCTGCACCGCCAGGCTTACCGACCACAGCTGAAAGCCCTCCGGCGCCCGCCACTGTCCCTCCCAGGTCTGCACCGCGTCCAGCCGGGCCACCTCGGCGCTGGTCGCGGTGATCCCCTGCAGGTCCGCCCCGGCCTCCAGGGCTGCGTGCGGCTGGCTGGACCACCACGACTGGCGGGCATACTCCGAGGTCTGCCAGCCCAACGCCGCCAACGCGAGGACCCCGGCGACCAGCAGCGCCGCAGTGCCGAGCCGCCCGCTCATCGCTGCCCCGCCGGCAGCAGCTCGACCGCGGCCACCTCGACCGGCTCGGTCGCCACCGCCGCCGGGTCCACCGGTAGCCGGGTGCTGCCGTAGCGCATCGGAACCATCTCGGCCTGCGACCTGCCGGAGGGCCAGACCAGAAGCTCGACCTCACCTTCGGCGAGCGCTGAGGCGGGCACCTCGAAGACCACCTCTCCGCGGAACCAGGTGTCCGGAGCGGCCCTCCAGGTGCCGCGGGAGTGCCGATCGGTCACGCTGTAGGTACGGCCCTGGTGGTCACGCACGCCCAGGTCGTTGAGCAGGTCCGGCCGGCGGACGTTGGCGTAGGAGAGATCCACCAGGAGCCAGAGACCGGCGGTCTCCAGCTGCCGCTCGCCGTCCAGGATCGTCTCGGCCACCCGGGCGCCGTTGACGTGCACCCGGAAGTTCTGCAGCGTGACGTCCTCCCCGACCGCGAACGACACCGCGGCACCGGGGTGCGGGTTGTTCTCCGCGGTAACGCTGTCCACCACCACACCCACGGCGAGCAGCACGGCGAGCATCGCCGCCGCCAGCCACGAGCCCGACCGGGGGCGGCGCGGTGTGGCCGTCGGCTGCTCCACCGGCAGGTCGGCGACGGCCACCGACCCGGTGTGCAGCTCATGCGGGTCGGGGTAGCGGGGCGTGGGCATGGTCACTGCTCGTCGATCATCGCCGGTGGGATCTGCTCGGTGCGGGACACCTGTACGGTCGCGCCCACCTCGCCGGGGTACCAGCGCATCGTGCCCTCGAAGAACGACCGTTCCTCGGTCAGGGTGCGCAGGTCCACCTGCAGCTGGCCGCCGACCGCGCCCAGGTCCGCCACCGGGTACAGCAACGCCACCCGTTGCGGCAGGTCCGGTCCCAGCCGGGTGAGGATCGAGTCGTCCTGGGTGATCACCCCGTAGGCGACCTCCTCACCACCGGGCAGGTCGGGGACCGCGACCACCTCGTCGGGCAGGGACCACTCGTCGTCCGCGTGCACGCTCAGCTCCACCAGCACCCCCACCCAGCCCTGGGCGTCCTCGGGCAGCATGCCGGTGAGCACCTGGTCGGAGACGAAGAAGGACTCCACCCGCACCGCCGCGGGTCCCAGGTCGAACGGCTCCCCGGCCGGGACCTGCGGCGGTGGGGGCAGCTCCACGGTGCGGAACCCGCCGAGTCCGGCCACCAGTGCCGGGACGAGCACCAGCACGGAGAGCGCCACCCGCCGGGGCCACGTGCGCACCAGGGCCCACGCTGCCGCACGCACACCGCTGGCGAGGGCTGGTGCGGGACTGCTCGTCACTGCGTTCCTCCGGCACAGGCTGTCATCGTTGCAGCAGCGTACTCACCCGATACGACCAATGGGCCGACCTCTGCCTAGAATAGATCCACCGAACAACGATGAGGGAGCCCCGTTGGCAACCAAGACAATTGTCGAGCTTCGCGATGATCTCGATGGCGGTCCGGCTCAGCACACCGTTCGATTCGCACTCGAGGACTCGGTGTACGAGATCGACCTCAACTCGACGAATCGCGACAAGCTGGTGGCCGCGATGGCACCGTTCGCCGCCGCCGCGCGACGCGTGCGCGGCGCCGGGTCCGTCTCTGTCGGTGCCGAGACCCCCGTCGATGCGCGAGCGGTGCGGGAGTGGGCGCGGGTGAACGGCGTGCACGTGCCGGCCCGGGGCCGTATCCCGGACCGGATCATCGACGAGTATCGTGCCGCCGGGAACTGACGCTCTGCAGCAGGTGACAACCTGCGACAGCTGAGGTGCTGCGGCATTCGCTGCTCCACCAGCGGGCAGCATGGATTGAAAGTTCCCGCTGGTGGTGCAATTCAGCTCTCACCACCGATCATTCTTCGGCGAAGTCGAGGCGCATCACCACCCGCCGGGACGTGGGTGCGCTCACCTGACGAAATCCGGCGTTCTCGAACATTCCGACCATTCCCACGTGCCATTCCTCGCTGATCGCAGCGGATGTGGTGATCGGATAGGCCTCGATGGCGTGGGCGCCGGCGTGGCGGGCGTGCCCGACCGCCGCTCGGGCGAGAGCGGTGGCCACCCCGCGTCGGCGGAATCCTGCCCGGGTGACGAAACAGGTCACCGCCCACACGCCGTCGTCGGCCTTGTCTTGCGAACGGCCCTGCCACGGGACCTTCGCGACCCGCAGCAGCCCGGCGTAGGCGGTGCGGGGCTGGACCGCGCACCACCCCACCGGTCGGGCCCCGGAGTAGGCGAGCAGACCGGTGGTGGACTGCGCGTCGGGATGTTCTGGCTCGGTCTGGGTGCGCAGCCGGTGCGCGAGCTCCTCGCCGCCGAGCCGGGCGAAGGACTCCCCGCGGGCGAGCTTGTACCGCTGGCACTGGCAGCGGGAGGCGGCGGCACAGGTGCCCAGCAGCTCCGACAGGTCCCGCCAGGGCGCGAGGTTGGCCGGCACGATCCGGTAGGAGCCGATCATGGCGTCGGTGCTCATCTCACCTAGCGTGCTCTTCCCGGGCCGTGTTGCCAAGGATCGGGCCCCGATCGATACTCGGATCCAGGGCCGAGGGCCGGTCCGGCAGGGGCACAGGTCACGTGGGAGACCATGAGCACGACGATCTCGCTCAGCTGCTGGGTACCAGTGTCGCTGGACTACGCCTGGGACTGCTGGACCTCACCGGACGGGTTGCGCCGCTGGTGGTGGCCGCACCTGAGCGACACCACCTACCACGTGGAGCCCCGGGTAGGTGGCCGGTACGCGATCAGCTGCCCCTCGGCGCAGATCGCGGTACGTGGCACGCTGCTGGCCCTCGAACGACCGCAGCTGCTGCGGATGTCCTGGCGCTGGGGGGTCGAGGACGCCGAGGGTGATGACGACCTGGTCGAGGTGCGGTTGGTCCGGCGTGAGGACGGTGTGCACGTCACCGTGACCCACGAAGTGCTGCGCCGCGACGAGGTGGAAGCCTACGTGCAGAGGTGGAACGGCGTGATGGACCGGTTCGCCCAGCTGCGCTGAGCACGTCGCCACGACGGCGGTCCTCGGCTTGGTCTGGTCTGTTCGGCTGGTCGGGGGCTTCTTGCCGACGGCATCATCCGGGACACGCTGCTGCAGGCCGGGCCGCAGGTCGCGCTGGTGGACAACAGCTATGTGCTCATGGCCCTGGTGGGTGCTGCCGTCGCGGTCGCCATCCGCCTGGAGGGCCGGGTGTGGGACCGGGCGTTCCCGCCGATCGACGCCCTCGCCCTGGGCGTGTGGGCAGTGGTCGGCGCGCAGAAGACGCTCGGGGTGGGGCTAGGCCCGATCGCGGCGATCATCCTGGGCCTGGCGACCGCGGTGGGTGGCGGTTTCGTGCGGGACATGGTGGTACGCCGGGTGCCGACGATCCTCGGCGGCAGCACGCCGTACGCCACCTGCGCGCTGGCGGCGGCCGGGGTGGCGGTGCTGTTCACCGTCCTCGGGCTGACCACGATCGGCAGCTTCGCTGGGACGGCGGTGGGCGCCGGGTTCTGCCTGCTCGCCCGCTACCGGGACTGGGTGCTGCCGGCCGGGATCGGGTGGAAGCCGCCCCGGCCCTCGTTCCGCCGAATCCTGCCACGGCGCCGGAAGAGCGCCTGAACCCCTCCAGCACCTGCCGGCTGCGGTGAACAGTGGCTGAACGCTGTGTGCCTACCCGAGAGCGACGGTGTCCCTCCGGACCGGGCGGGCTAGCCTGGAGCACGTACTCCAGATGAAGGGTCGAGACAGATGACGCTCGTGATCGCCCACCGCGGGAACTCTTCGGTGGCGCCGGAGAACACCCTGCCTGCGCTGGCGTCGGCCGGGTTCGCGGGTGCGGACCTGATCGAGATCGACGTGCAGGTGGGCCGTGACGGTGCCGGTGTGGTGATCCACGACGACTCGGTGGACCGCACCACGGACGCCTCCGGCCCGGTGAACGTGCTGGACACTGCCGAAGTGGCGCGCCTGGATGCCGGCTCCTGGAAGGATCCGGCCTACTCGGGCGCGGTGGTGCCGATGTTCGCCCAGGTGCTCGAGGTGCTCGGCCGGTTCCCGGACCTCGGGCTGCTGCTGGAGTTCAAGGGCACCTGGGCCGAGGGCCCCGCCACCGACCTGATGGACGCGCTGACCGCTTCCGACGTGGCCGACCGCACCATCGTGCAGAGCTTCGACATCGACACGGTCCGCGTGCTGCGTGCCCTGGCCCCCACCGTCCGGTGTGCGGGGCTGGCCCGGTCCGGTGATGCGGAGACGATCGCGATCTGCACCGACCTGGGTCTGATGGCCTGCAACCCGCACTACCGCAGCGTGATCGAAGACCCGGCCTCCGTGCACCGGATCCACCAGGCAGGTCTGCAGACGTTCCCCTGGACCGCGAACGAACCTGCGGACTGGGCGGCACTCGTGGCCGCCGGTGTGGACGGGATCATCACCGACCGTCCCGACCGTCTGCGCGGCTGGCTCGCCGCCCAACCCTGACCCCACTGCCCGGGTCGTCCTGCCAGGCGTGCACCACAGCGCACGCCCAGCATGACCACCCGGGCAGTGGGAGGGGTGGGGTCAGACGCGGGCGGCGGCCAGGGCTGCAGCGGTGGTCAGCGCGGCCACGGTCGCCTCGTACCCGGTGTCCTGCCGCGCCCCGGGCAGACCCGCACGGTCCCGCGCCTGGGCCAGGTCGGAGCAGGTGAGCACACCGAAGCCGACCGGCACACCGGTGCTGGTGGCCACCTGGGTGAGCCCGGTGGTCACACCCTGGCAGACGTACTCGAAGTGTGCAGTGGTGCCCTGCAGCACCATGCCGAGGGCAACGACGGCGTCGAACCCGCCGCGGGCGAGCCGGGCCGCGGCGACCGGCAGCTCGAAGCTCCCGGGCACGCGCACCACCTGGGGCTCCTCGATACCCGCGTCCGCGAGCGCCCGCAACGCTCCGTGGAGCAGACCGGTGGTGATCTCCTCGTGCCAGCGGGCGGCCACGACGGCCACGCGCACGAGCGGCAGGTACGGCGCTGCGAGTCCTGGGCCGGTGTGCGGCGGCTGGTTGGTTGTCGGATCGGTGCTCATCGGGGCCCCTCCTCCGGGACGGGTGGTGCGGATGGTGCCGGCAGCCAGGGCAGCAGGTGCCCCAACCGGTCGGCCTTGGTACGCAGGTAGGCCAGGTTCTCCGGGCCGACCGGAGCCGGCGCCGGAACCAGTGCTTGTACGGTCAGGCCGGCGCTGGTGAGGGCGTGCGCCTTGGCGGGATTGTTCGAGATCAAGCGGACCCGGTCGGCACCGAGGTCGTGCAGGATCGCAGCGGCAGTGTCGTACTCCCGGGCATCGACGGGAAGCCCCTGGTCCAGGTTCGCCTGCACAGTGTCCCGGCCCTGCTCCTGGAGCGCGTAGGCGTGGATCTTGGCGGCCAGACCGATGCCCCGGCCCTCGTGCCCGCGCAGGTACAGCACCACTCCGCGCCCGTGCTCGGCCACGGCGGCCTGCGCGCCGGTCAGCTGCTGGCCGCAGTCGCACCGCTGCGAACCGAGCACGTCGCCGGTGAGGCACTCCGAGTGCACCCGCACCAGCACGTCCTGCTCGCCGGCGAACCGCTCGTCCGCGCCCAGCCCGGTGCACAGCGCGAGGTGCTCGGTGCCGTCCTCGTCGGTGAAGGGGAGCACGCGGAACAGCCCGGTGGTGGTGGGCAGCGTGGCGGCTGCTCCACGCCGCACCCGTGCGGCCCTGGCCAGCACCTGCGCGGTCCGGGCAGTGCTCGACGGCGGAACACCTCTCTCCCCGGCGCTCACCTTCCGGTACTGGATCAGCTCGGCGATGCTGACCCTGACCAGACCGTGCATCCTGGCCAGGGCGCGGAGCTGCTCGCCCCGGTACGGGACGCCGTCGGGCGTGAGCATCTCGCAGATCACGGCGGCCGGGGTGCGCCCGGCGAGCCGGGCCAGGTCGACGCCCGCCTCGGTGTGCCCGGCCCGGCCGAGCACCCCAGCGGGATGGGCCACCAGCGGAAACACGTGCCCGGGGCGCGCGAGATCGTCCGGCCCGGCCTCGGGGTCGGTGAGCAGCCGGACCGTGCGGGCCCGGTCGGCGGCGCTGATCCCGGTGGTGATGCCCGTCGCCGCATCCACCGAGACGGTGAACGCGGTGCCGTGCGACTCGGTGTTCTGCGCGGTCATCGGCGGCAGGTCCAGCCGGGTGGCGCGCTCGGAGCTGATCGGCGCGCACACCAGGCCGCGGCCGTGGGTGGCCATGAACGCCACCGTCTCGGGTGCGACTGCGTCGGCGGCGGCGACCAGGTCGCCCTCGTCCTCCCGGCGGGGGTCGTCGGTGACGATCACCATCCGCCCGGCCGCGATCTCCGCGATCGCCTGGCTCACCTGGTCCATCAGTCGTGCCCTCTCGTCGCGGTCTCCTGGGCTCTGGGCAGCACGCGGGCGGTCAGCCGCAGGTCCGTGCCGAGCATGCGCACCTCCGGTGGTCCGAGCCGGTGCGTCCCGGCGATGCTCAGCACACCAGCGTCGTCCAGCGCGGCCGGGCCGGCACCGAGCAACGCGGGGGCCAGGTAGCCGATCACGCGGTCCACCAGCCCCGCGGCCAGGAAGGAGCCGGCCAGCCTGGGGCCACCCTCGAGCAGCACGGAACGCAGGCCGCGCCGGTACAGCAGCTCGAGAACGGCGGCCGGGTCGAGCAAGGTCGCCCGGTCGTGCGGCCCGCCGTTCGGCGGCGGGCCCGCCTGTCCCGGATCCAGCCGGACGCGGGCGACCTGCACGTGCGCAGGGAGCTCCGGGGCGCGCACCCCATCAGCGAGCACCAGCATCGTCGGTGCGCGCTGGTCGAGCACGCGGGCACCGGGCCGTGTGCGACCGCGTGGGTCGAGCACCACCCGCAGTGGTTGACGGCCATCAGCGGGCGCCGGGCGCACGGTCAGCGCCGGGTCGTCCGCACGCTGCGTGCCGGCCCCCACCAGCACGGCATCGGCCCGGTCCCGCCACTGGTGCGCGTCCGCACGTGCCGCACTGCCGGTGATCCAGCGGCTGGTGCCGTCCGCGGCCGCCGAGCGGCCGTCCAGCGTGGCGGCGAACTTCCACGTGAGGTGCGGACGACCGGTCCGCTGCGCCGTGCTCCACGCCTCGTTCACGGCGGCAGCCTCCGCGGCGAGATGTTCGGGCACCAGGAGACTGCCCGGGCCGTGCACCCGCACCCCCGCGCGGCGCAGCGCCTCTGCACCGCCGCAGTGCACCGGGTCCGCGGCGGCGTAGACCACCCGGCTGATTCCCGCGGCCAGCAGCGCTGTGGTGCAGGGACCCGTTCGGCCGGTGTGCGCGCAGGGTTCCAGGGTGACGACCGCTGTACCGCCGAGCACGCCGGCCCCGGCTGACGCATGGGTCGGTCCCGAGCCGGCTGCCGGTCGGCCGGCAGCCCGTGCCGCAGCGTCCTGCAGTGCGAGCACCTCCGCATGCGCTCCGCCCGCGCGGACGTGCCACCCCTCCCCCGCGACGGTGCCGGCACGGTCCAGCAGCACACACCCGACCGCCGGGTTCGGGCTGACCCGGCCCAGTCCGCGCCGGCTCAGCGCCAGGGCACGGCGCAGCGCCGCGACCACCTGAGCCAGATCACGGGCAGGAGCAACAGCTGCTCCGCCGTCCGGAATCGCCACCGGGTACTCCTTGCGCTCGGGCGCAGTCCCGGGGTCGGCGACGACGACCCGCACGCCCGCAGCAGACCTGCCACCCGGGCGACGACCGCCGTGCGCGCACTACCTCCCATCCGGACTTTCACCGTCGGTCCAGGAGTTCCACCTGGTCAACCGGCCGCTGGCTGCGGTCGGGTCGCGGACTGTTACCGCCGGTTCGGAATTGCACCGACCCCGGAGTGCGCGAACTTCAGTTCGACCCAGCCAGTCTGCCACACCCCACCCTCCTCGGGTCAGGGCTGGACCACCCAGGCCCCAAGCGGCTCGTGGTCGTCGTCCTGGCCCCGGATCGCGCGCAGGCTCTGCGCCACGAACCCTGCCACGGCCCGCGCCCCGGCCAGCCCGAAGTGGGTGTTGTCGCGACCCTCGGGGAGCTCCTGGTCTGGTTTGGCGTGCGGGAACAGGTCGGCGGAGGCCTCCTCGCCGAGCCACACGTACAACCACCGCGTGAACGCGGTGAGGTCGATGACCGGCACGTCCAGCCGGTGGCCCAACCTGCGCACAGCGCGAGGGTACGGTCCGTGCGAGACCCGCAGCGCGCCGTCGTCGGCGAACAACCTGCGCTCCACGGAGGTGGCCAGCACCGGCTGCCCACCGCGCTCGCGCACCTGCGCCACGAAGGTGGCGAGGTTCTCGGTGTACCGGCCGTCGGCGGCCAGCTCATCCCGCTTCTGGTCGTTGTGCCCGAACTGGATGAGCACATGCTCCCCCGGCGCGATCGCATCCAGGGTGGCCTGCCAGCGGCCCTCGGCCACGAACGAGTCGGTGGTGGCGCCACCGATCGCCCGGTTCGCCACCTCGTCGGAGACGAACTCGTGGAACACGCCACCCCACCCGATCACACCGGAACCGTCCAGCGGTCCGGGGGCCACAGTGGAGTCTCCGGCCAGGTGTATCGTCATCAGCTCCGTACTCTCCTACGTCCGTGTCCCATGCCCCATGCAGGGGCATTCTGAATGGATTCAGAGTAACGAACGCCAGGGCTGCGGTCGCTAGCACGGCGACCTGCGCGCCAGGTCGACCGGTCTGCCTGCGCAGCGGTCGCGCACTACCGCCGCGGCGTGTGCTCTCAGTCCGTGGGCAGCGCGGGACGGTCCAGCACGTCCGCGAGGGTGGCCAGCGTGCTGCGCAGGGAACGGGTCCGCTCGGCACCGAGCGTGCTGGCCAGTGCGTCGGCGAGCCGGATCTGCACAGCCTCGACCTGCTCCAGGACTGCCCGTCCCGGCGGGGTCAGGTGCACCAGCGCGAGCTCTCCGGCCGGGTCCGAGGCGTGCGCGTGCCGACCGAGCAGCCCACGTTCCACCAGGGCGCCGACCGTGGCCTCCGCGGCCTCGACCACCTGTCCGATCACCTCGGCGATCCCCCGCGGGTGCACCGAGCCTGCGTCCACGGCGGCGAGCACCTGCACCTCTCCGGCGCGCAGCCCGGTCACGGACTCGATCCGGCGGGCGAGCTCGGTACCCGCGGAGCCGATCCGGGTGAGCTCGTCGGCGAGCGCGAGGATCTCCCCCACAGCGGTGGTGGGTACGGCATCGCGCACGTCTGCACCGTCGAAGCGGTGCGCCCCTGCTGAGACGACGGCGTACTTTTCTGCCAGGTCTTCGTCGATCATGCTCACACCCTGCCCAACGCCACGGGCCCCGAAAAAGTTCCCCGCGGCTGCCAGTAGCCTCACCCCCTGACGACACGAGGGTGGCCTCGCTGCCGAGATCTGGCGTGGGCTGGACATCGAGACCCCTCGGAACGGCTGGCAGGTCAGCGGGCTGCCGCCAGCCCTGGATCGGCAGGTGCGCCGGCCTCGTCCGTGCCGGTGGCCTCGGTATCGTCGAACAGGTGCTCGGCGTTGCCGGAGTCGTAGCGTTCGAGGTCCAGGATGCCCTCCCGCTTGGCCACGATCGTGGGGACGAGTGCCTGCCCGGCGACGTTCACCGCAGTGCGGCCCATGTCCAGGATCGGGTCGATCGCCAGCAGCAGACCGACACCTTCCAGGGGCAGACCCAGCGTGGAGAGAGTCAGGGTGAGCATCACCACGGCACCGGTCATCCCCGCCGTCGCGGCCGAACCGACCACGGAGACGAACGCGATCAGCAGGTAGTCGGTGATCTGCAGGTCGATACCGAAGAACTGAGCCACGAAGATCGCGGAGATCGCCGGGTAGATCGCAGCGCAGCCGTCCATCTTGGTGGTGGCGCCCAACGGTACGGCGAACGACGCGTAGCCCCGAGGCACGCCCAGGTTGCGCTCGGCCACCCGCTCGGTCACCGGCAGGGTGCCGATCGAGGAGCGGGAGACGAACCCGAGCTGGATCGCCGGCCACGCGCCACGGAAGTACTGCCGCACGGACAACCCGTGGGTGCGCAGCAGGATCGGGTAGACCACGAACAGCACGAGCACCAGCCCGATGTAGATCGCGACGGCGTAGGTCGCCAGGGGTGCGAACAGCTCCGAGCCGTAGCTGGCCACGGCGTTGCCGATCAGACCCAGGGTGCCGATCGGGGCCAGCCGGATGACCCACCACAGCACCTTCTGGATGATCGACAGCGCGGAGGCGTTGAAGGCGAGGAACGGCTCCGCGGAGCGGCCTGCCTTGAGTGCGGCGATGCCGATCACCAGCGAGATGACCACGATCTGCAACACGTTGAAGCCCAGCGACACGCTGTCTCCGCGCGCGGAGGCCTCGATCCCGAGGAAGTTCGCGGGCAGCAGTCCGGTGAGGAAGTCCACCCAGCTGCCGGACCGGCCGGGCGCTTCAGCGTGCTCGGCACTGATCGAGGTGTTCAGCCCCGGTTTGGTGATCAGCCCCAGACCGATACCGATGGCCACGGCGATGGCCGCGGTGATCGCGAACCAGAGCAGTGTCTGGCCGGCGAGCCGGGCAGCATTGGTGACCTTGCGCAGGTTCGCGATGGAGGCGACGATCGCGGTGAACACCAACGGCGGCACGATCGCCTTGAGCAGGCCGACGAACGAGGAGCCGATGGTGTCCAGGGTGACGGTCAGGGCGTTCTCGGTCTCGGCATCGACCTTGCCGATGCGGAGCGCCACGTAGCCGAGCGCGACGCCGAGCACCAGGCCGAGGACGATCTGCACGCTGAATGACGGGAAGCGCAGCTTGCGCTTGGTGGGCGTGTCGGTGGACACGGTGGGCCTTTCTGACGCGGGTCGGCCACCGCACCTAGGTGCGGGCAGCGGCCATGGGCGTCGTCAATGCTGGCCCGTTCCAGGGTCCCTTCGCCGCGACCACCCGAGAACGTCCACCATCTGGACGACGCCCGGCGGTCCCGTACTCACAAGGGTGCACTGATGGCTGTACGCGGGTGACCTTATGGTTGCGATTCGGCCATTTTGCAACCATAAGGTCACCCTCGCGGTGTGTGGGGATGGGGCCGCCGGTCAGAGGGTGGCGGCGGCCGGGTCCCAGTCCTCGGGGAGCAGCGGGGGCACTGTGGCCGTGCTGGCGATCTGGACTGCTTCACCGGACTCGGCAGCCTCGGCGATCGAGATCATCACGTCCAGCACGTGGTAGGCCAGCTCGCCGGAGGCCCGCTCGGGCTCACCGGCCCGGATCGCCCGAGCCAGCTCGACCACACCCACACCGCGGGTGGCGGTCGACCCGACCGCGTCGATCACTGCCGGCTCCTGCGCATCCAGCTCCCAGACCTCGGTCGGCTTGTCGAAACCGTTCGGGTCCGGCACCGCCATCGACCCGGCCGTACCGGTGAGCTCCAGCAGGGTGCGCCGGATCGCGGACTCGAAGCTGAACACCGCCTGCACCGCCGCCCCGCCGGCGAACTCGATCAGCGCACCGTGGTGGGTGGGCACGTTCACCGGGAAGGATGTACCCGCCTTCGGCCCCGACCCGATCACGCGGGTGGGACGGGCAATCGAGGAGGTGGCGCTGACCCGGGTGACCGGGCCGAGCAGGTGCACCAGCGCCGTCAGGTAGTACGGGCCGATGTCCAGCAGCGGCCCGCCACCGACGTCGAAGAGGAACTCCGGGCTGGGGTGCCAGGACTCCGGGCCGGGGCTCTGCAGCAGCACAAGCCCGTTCAGCACGTCCCCGATCCGCCCGGCGCGCACCGTGCGCAGCGCAGTCTGGAACGAGGCCCCGAGCATCGTGTCCGGTGCGCACGCCACCCGCACCCCCGCGGACTCGGCGGCCTCGAGCAGCGCCTGCCCACCGGACCGGTCGAGCGCGAGCGGCTTCTCGCTCCACACGTGCTTGCCTGCGGAGATGATAGTCTCTCCCACCGCCACGTGCGCTGAGGGCACGGTGAGGTTGACGACGATCTCGACCTCCGCCGTCGCGAGCAGCTGCTCCACCGTGCCGTGCCCGGGTATGCCGAACTCCTCGGCCCGCTCCCGGGCGCGTTCGGTGTCCAGGTCGGCGATGAACAGCACCTTGACGTCGGCGAACGTGGTGAGGTTGGTCAGGTACTGGCTGCTGATCACCCCGGCGCCGATGATGCCGACGCCGACCTTCCCGCTCAAGACTGACCCTCCAGGTAGGCGAGGCTGGCGGCCAGGCCGTCGAACACGTCACCGGCGTAGGCATCGAACTCCACGACGCGCAGCGCGGTCGGTGCTGCGGCGAGCACGGCCGGTATGTCCATCGCGCCTTCGCCGGCGGGCAGCTGGGCCTTCGGGTCCTCGGTCACCGGCCCGTCCTTGACGTGCAGGAACTTCACCCGCTCCCCCAGGCGCCGGAGCAGGTCGGGGGCATCCACCCCACCGACCGCGGCCCAGTAGGTGTCCACCTCGAGCACGATCCGCTCGTCGAGCAGGTCGGCGAAGACCTCCAGCGCCGGGCGGCCCTCGATCTGCTGGGCGAGCTCCCACCAGTGGTTGTGGTAGCCGATGGTCAGCCCGTGGTCGGCGGCCTCGGTGGCGATCCCGGCGAGCCGGTCGGCAGTGGCCTGCACCTCGGCGCGGCTGGTCCACCGCTCGGCGGGCACCATCGGGTCGATCAGGGTCTGCACGCCCAGCACGCGGGCGGCCTCGAACACCGGCCGCACATCGGTGGCCGCGACCAGCCCGGCATGGGCGGACGGTGCGCTCAGCGAGTTCTGCGTCAGGGCCTGGCCGAAGGCTTCGACCTTGTCGACGAACCCCCACGGCTCGACGTTGGTGTAGCCCAGGTCGGCGATGCGGCGGACCGCGCCGGACAGGTCCTCGGCGATCGCGTCTCGGATGGAGTACAGCTGGACGGAGATCTCGGCTCCGGTCATGAATGAAGCTCCTCAGCGAGTGGTCGGGTGCCGTGCCTGTTCACTGTATCGATCTCGACGGCGGAGCGCACGAATCGTTTCGATCGTTGCGGTGCGTAGGGGGTACTTCGAGCGTTTCGACGGTCAGGCCGGCTCGCTCGGCGCCTCGTCAAGCTTGCGGATGAACAGGGAGAGCAGCACACCGAGTGCCCCGACGCAACCGGCAACGATGAAGGCGACGTTGGCCCCGTGCACCAGCCCCTCGGGCCCGTCGGTGTCGATCGCGGCGGAGGTCATTACGGTCACCAGCACGGCGGTGCCGATCGAGGCGGCGATCTGGCGCATCGTGTTGTTCATCGCCGTGCCGTGCGGGATGAGGGAGCGCGGGAGTTCGTTGAGGGCAGCGGTGGTCACCGGCATCATCACCATCGCGGTGCCGAACATGCGCACCGCGTTGACGATGGCGAGGTAGGCGAACGAGGTGTCCACGGTCAGGCGGGCATACATGAACGTGGTCACCACCACGATCGTGGTGCCGATCAGGGCGAGCCACTTCGCACCGAAGGCGTCGAAGACCCGGCCAGTGACCGGTGAGCTGAGGCCCATCACGACGGCGCCGGGCAGCAGCACAAGCCCGGACTCGACCGCTGGCAGCCCGCGCATGTTCTGCATGTACAGCGGCAGCACGGTGGTGCCGCCGATCATCACGATGAACACGACCATCCCGATCGCAGTGTTCAGGCTGAACATGGTGTAGCGGAACACCCGGAACTCCAGGATCGGCTGCTTCAACCGGAGCTGGCGCCGGATGAACAGCACGAGCACGAGCGCCCCACCAAGGAGGGAGGCCAGCACTGCGGGGTCCGACCAGCCCGCACTGCCGGCGATGCTGAACCCGTAGAGGAGTCCGCCGAAGCCGAACGAGGACATGATGATCGAGGCGATGTCGAGCTTCGGGAAGGTGCGTTCGGTGACGTTCCGCAGGATGAAGTAGGCCACGATCATGTCGGCGATGGCGAACGGCAGGATCATCTGGAACAGGGTGGGCCACGGGTAGTGGTCCACGATCCAACCGGACAGGCTGGGACCGATCGCCGGAGCGAAGGCGATCACCAGACCCAAGGTGCCCATCACCGTGCCCCGCTTGTGCACCGGGTAGATGGCGAACAGGATCGTCTGCATCAGCGGCATGATGATGCCGGCGCCGGAGGCCTGGACGATGCGGCCAACCAGCAGCACCGGGAACGTCGGCGCGAGCATGCAGATGACCGTGCCGGCGGTGAACAGGCCCATCGCGGTCAGGAACAGCGACCTGGTGGTGAACTTCTGGATCAGGAACGCTGTCACCGGGATCATCACCCCGTTGACGAGCATGAAGATGGTGGTCAGCCACTGCGCGGTGTTCGCAGTGATGTCCAGGTCCCGCATGAACGCCGGCAGGGCCGTGGCCAGGAGCGTCTGGTTCAGGATCGCGATGAAGCCGCCGGACAGCAGGACGGCCAGGACGACGTTTCGGTTGACTGGTCCGGAGCTGGCTGCTCCGGGCATACGGGTCCTCGTTCATCGCTGGTCGTACGGGCGGGGCTGGCCGCAGCGGATGGTCAACTCATCGCACTGACCTGCGGCCACTCGTACCCTACGCCTGCCTAGTCGTCGACCTCGTCCTCGAGCTCGTCCTCGAACTGTGCGACCGAGCCTCGGGCAGGCACCCCGACCGACTCGTCCGGGCTGGCCGTGGGGCCCGCGACCAGGGTGGTCACGTCGCGGATGAGCTCAGTGGTCATCCGGTCCACGTCGGCGACGCCGAAGGCGACCCGGAGCGGACCGCTGACCACCGGTCGCCCGCCACACACCGGCGCATAGGCCTGGGCTGCGCCGCCGAACACGTGCCGGGTCGCCGGAACGTTCCGGCGCAGCACCCGCCCGGCCTCGGGGCTGACCACGTAGACGTCCACGGCCTCACCGAGGGCGCGCTCGAGCCGGACCTCGTCGACGTAGGCCCGTCCGGTCGCTCGTGCGACGCTCGCGACCACGACGGACCGTCCGTCGGTGCCGGAGCAGAGCAGGTCGCTCAGCTGGACCGCGTCATCGGCGGTGCGTACATATTCCACATCTGCCACACTCTGTACGACCGGTCAGGTTCGTGATCATGACGCCAATCTAGAGTGAATTCAGTCACATTTCAGGGAAATGCGGGCTGCTTCCCGGTGCGGCGGCTCCGTGGCCGCGGCCTACGACCGGCTCCCCCTCCGTCCTGGCGCCGGCGAGGCCGGCGCAGCAGTCTCATCGCGTTGACGATCACCAGCAGCACGGACAGCTCGTGCACCAGCATCCCGATCGCCATGGTGACGCCACCGGCGAACACCCCGGCCAGCAGCGCGGCCACAGTGACCAGGGCGATCCAGATGTTCTGCCGCATGATGGCCACCGTCCGGCGGGCGAGCGCGATGGCCTCCGGCAGCCTGGGCAGGTCGTCGGTCATCAGCGCGATGTCGGCGGTCTCCACAGCGACGCCGGTCCCGGCCACACCCATGGCCACGCCGATGTCGGCGATCGCCAGGGCGGGGGCGTCGTTCACCCCGTCACCGACCATCGCCACTGTGTAGCCCTCCGCCTGCAGCTGCTGCACGGCGGCTAGCTTGTCCTCGGGCAGCAGCTGGGCGCGAACCTCGTCCACCCCGACCTCGGCAGCGATCGCCGCGGCGACACCCCGGGCGTCACCGGTGAGCATGACGACGCGCTGCACGCCGGTGCGGTGCAGGTCGGCGACCATGGCCTGTGCTTCGGGGCGCAACTGGTCGGCGACCCCGAGGACACCGATGACCAGGCTGTCGAGAGCCACGACCATCGGCGTGCGGCCCAGCCCGGCGAGCCGGTGCACCTCTGCTTCTGCTGCTGTGCTGGCCGGCACGCCCTCGCTGTTCAGCAACGGCAGGTTGCCGACGACCACCCGTCGGCCCTGCACCGTGGCGATGATCCCCTTCCCGGGGACCGGTTCGGTGTGCTCCGGCAGACCGTCGGTCAGAAGGTCCGCGGCTGCGGCGGCCTCGAGGATCGGCCGCGCCAGCGGGTGCTCCGAGCCGGCTTCTGCTCGGGCGGCCCAGCGGAGCACCTCGGTGCTGTCGAAGGCAGCGTCCAGTGCGGTCACGTCCGTCAGCTGGGGGCGGCCCTCGGTGAGGGTGCCGGTCTTGTCCAGCGCGACGGCATCGATCCGGGCGCTGGTCTCCAGGTACTCGCCACCCTTGATGAGGATGCCCCGCCTGGCGCCACGGCCGATGCCGGCGACGATCGCGACCGGGATGGAGATGACCAGGGCACCGGGGCACCCGATCACCAGCAGGGTGAGCGCGAGGACGACGTCGCCGGTGACCAGGCCAGCAACCAGGGCCAGCACGATGATGCCGGGGGTGTACCAGGCGGAGAACCGCTCCAGGAACGTCTGGGTGCGGGCCTTGGCGTCCTGGGCCTCCTCGACGCGGTGGATGATCCGGGCCAGGGTGGTGTCGGCACCGATGCCGGTGGCGCGCACCTGGAGGAACCCGCCCACCGAGATCGTTCCGGCGAACACGGCATCCTCCAGCGTCTTCTCCACCGGGATCGACTCGCCGGTGATCGACGCTTCGTCCACGACACCGCTGCCGCCGATGACCACACCGTCGACCGGGACCTTGGCACCGTTCTTCACCAGCACCGTCTCGTCCATCTGCACCTCAGTGGCTGGGATCTCGACCTGACCGCCGCCGCGGAGCACCACGGCGACCTCGGGTGCCACGGCAACCAGCTCGGCCAGGGCGGAACGGGTCCGGTTCATCGTGCCCGCCTCGAGGGCGTGACCGACGGCGAACAGGAACGTGACCGCCGCTGCCTCCCAGTACTCGCCGATGATCAGCGCACCGGCGGCTGCGATGGTCACCAGGAGGTCGATGCCGACCGTCCGCACGCGGAGCGCTCGCACCGCGGCCAGCAGGATCGGCACGCCGGCGACCACTGCTGCGGCGACCATGGCCAGCTCGGGCAGCAGCAGCGGAGTGCTGGCCGCACCGGCGGTGCTGTGTCCGCCGGCGAAGGGGTTCACGCCGACGGCCAGCGCGAGGGCGGCCGCGGCGACGATGAGCAGGCCGGAGACAGCCGGGATGGCCCAGGGACCGCGCCACCGGCGGGTCAGGGAACTCATGGTGATCGTGCCTTTCGGGTGTGGTGGGAACGCGCAGGTGGTCACGTCGGGCGGCCTCGGCGGCCGCCCGACGTTGGGGATCAGAAGGCGGAGAGGGTGGCGGTGTATCCCGCCTTGGCGATCGCGGCGACGATCTCGTCCGTGGAGGTGAGCCCGCTGTCGTAGCTGACCTCGACGCGGCCGGAGGCGAACTTCACCGTGACGTGCTGCACCCCGGGCAGGCGGCCGACCTGCTTCTCGATCTTGCCGACGCAGGATGGGCAGCTGAAGCCCTCCGCGCGGAAGACGGAGCGGGTGACGGCGCTGGGTTGGACGGTCATGACAGACCTTTCTCTCGTGCTGGTTCTCGGGGCTCTGGCCTCGATGTGCTCTGACCGTAGGAGCGTTCGTCCGCCGGTCACATGACGGCCGTCAATCAACCGCGCACCACCTCGCGCGGTGCTGCATGACCGCTGGAATATCGGGCGTGGCGGGCTGGTTCCTGCCTGTGGGGAGCGGCTTCGCCTCCCGAGCCGGATCGGAGGAGCGCATGGGGTCCCAGAGCACGGACCTGCTCGAGCCACCGTCGCCGGGGGCGCGCCGCACGATCCCGTTGCGGGAGATCACGCTGCCGCACGAGTGCCCACCGCCGGTGCGGATGTACGTGCTGGCCCGGGCGCCGTACTTCGCTGGTCTGAGCGAGGATGCCCTTGCTGGGATCGACGCCCGGATGCGGACCCGTGCGTTCGCGGCCGGGGAGCACATCTACCACGCCGGGGCCCCTGCAGATGCGCTGTACGTGGTGGCCGAGGGGCGGGTGAAGCTCAGCCAGGTCACCGCTGACGGCACGCAGACAGTGACCGATGTGCTGGTGCCCGGTGAGCTGTTCGGTGCGATGGGAGCCCTGGGTGAGCCCTACCACCTGCAGTCCGCCTCAGCGCTGGTCGGCAGCTGCGCGCTGCGGATCGACCAGCAGCAGTTCCGGCAGGTGCTGACCGAGCAGCCGCAGGTGGCGTTGCGGGTGCTCGATGATGTTGCCGCTCGCCTGGCCCGGGCGCAGACGGACATCGGCGGTCAGGCCACGCAGACGGTTTCCCAGCGCGTCGCCCGGGCCCTGCTGCGGCTGGCGGACAAGCTCGGTGAGGACCGTGGCCGCGAGGGCATCATGCTCGAGGTGCCCCTCTCCCGCGCCGACCTGGCCGGCCTGGCCCGTTCCACCCCGGAGTCGGTCTCCCGGGTGATGAGCCGGTGGAAGAAGGAGGGCCTGGTGCACACCGGCCGCCGCTGGACCGCTGTGCTGGACCGGGAACGGCTGGAGCGGGAGGCCGACCCGCTCGACTGAGGGTGCTCCCCCACCCGCGGTGGCCAGTAGTCGGCACTGACGCGCCCTGGCCGGTGGGGCCTGCGCTGAGAACGAGGAAAGGGCCGGAACCTCGACGATTCCGACCCTTTCACAGCTGGCGCGCCCGGAGGGACTCGAACCCCCAACCTTCTGATCCGTAGTCAGATGCTCTATCCATTAAGCTACGGGCGCCGGTGTTGGACCGCGGACCACTGTACCCGCTCCCGGGTGGCGCTGACCAATCAGAAGGCTCCGGGACCGACAAGTGTGGGCCGGATCGCACCGAGCAGCGGCCGCCGCTACGACCACAGGTGGACCCCACCCCCGCCCGTCGGCGGAGCCGCTGGCGACCAGGTCCAGTCCGTGGCACGACGACGCCCGCAGCGCCGCCGAGCAGGCTGGGTGCCATGACCACACGATCCGCGCTCACCGCCCACAACCTGGTGAAGACCTACGGCACCGCCGGAGTGCTCACCCCCGCCCTGGCCGGCGTCAGCCTCACCGTCGGGCCCGGCGGGTCACTCGCTGTGATGGGCCCCTCCGGCTCCGGCAAGACCACGTTGCTGCACTGCCTGGCCGGGGTGCTCGCGCCCATCAGCGGGCAGGTGCTCTGGGCCGGGCAGGACCTCACCGCCCTCTCCGAGACGGCCCGCACCGGGCTGCGCCGCACCGACTTCGGCTTCGTGTTCCAGTCCGGTCAGCTGCTGCCGGAGCTGCCCGCCGACGAGAACGCCGCCCTGCCGCTGATGCTGGCCGGGGTGGGTCGCGCCGAGGCCACCGACATCGCCCGCCGCTGGCTCGCCTACCTGGGCCTGGCCGGGATGGAGGGCCGCCGCCCCGGCGAGCTCTCCGGTGGGCAGGCCCAGCGGGTGGCGATCGCGCGCGCCCTGGTCGGTTCCCCTGGGGTGGTGTTCGCCGACGAGCCCACTGGCGCACTGGACCAGCAGACCGGTTATGAGGTGCTGCAGGTACTGACCGAGGCCACGCGGGCCACCGGTGCGGCACTGGTGATCGTCACCCACGATCCGCAGGTGGCCGCGTGGTGCTCGCGCACAGTGCACATGCGCGATGGTCGGGTCGTCGCTGATACCGCCGACGGCGCAGCACCGGCCGGTCTGGCCGCTCCCCCGGGTGTTCCGCACCCAGGCGGGGTGTCTACGCCACCCCAGGAACCGCCGTCGAACGCTCCCGCGGGAGGGCCCACCCAGGGCGAGGGCAGCTGGCCTGCCCAGGCCACGCCGTCCTGGACCGCGCCGATGCACACCCCGGTGGTGCCCCGATGAAGGCGGCCCTGGACCTGTGGCTGCTGCTGCGGCGACGCACGACCTCGTCCGCTGACCCGCACCGACTCACCGGCACACTGGCGGTCCTGGCGTTCGCGGTCACCACCGCTGTGGTGCTGGTGGTGATCGGTGGCTACCTCGCCTTCACCGCGCGAGCTGCCGCCCCTGGCGCTGCCCCGGACGACGGCATGTACGTGCTGTTCGCCGGCACCGCCTCGCTGCTGCTGCTCGTCCCGCTGGTCACCCTCGGTGGTGCGGCCGCCCGGCTCGCGGTGGCCCGCCGGGATGCTCGGCTCGCTGCCCTGCGGCTGGCCGGGGCCACCACTGCCCAAGTCTCGGCCATCACCATCCTGGATGCGACCGTGCAGGCGCTCACCGGGGCGGTGATCGGTGCGGCCGGGATGTTCGCGCTGGTGCCGCTGGTGCTGCCGATCGAGTTCCAGGACCGGGCGTTCAGCTACGGCGAGCTGCTGCCACCGTGGTGGGTGTACCTGGCCACCATCGGTGCCGTGACGGCGATCGCGCTGGTCTCGGCCGGCGCCAGCCTGCGCAAGGTGGCCATCACCCCGCTGGGAGTGGCCGCTCGCACCAGCCCGAACCCGCTGCACTGGTCCCGTGTGGTGCCGATCGTCGCGTTCGCGGCGCTGTTCGCCGTGCTGTGGAACACCGGTATGGCCGGTCTCCTCACGCTCGCACTCGTGGTGGCCGGTGGGTTCGCGATGCTGAACGCGATCGGGCCGCTGGTGATGTCCCTGGTGGGTCGGATGGCCGCGAAGCGGGCCCGCACCGCCGCCCAGCTGGTGGCCGCCCGGCGGATCCTGGACGCCCCGAAGACCGCCTGGCGCTCAGTGGGCGGGGTGGCGCTGGCGACGTTCATCGCCGGGATGACCTCCGCCGTCGCGCTGTTCAGCACGGCCACGGGCGATGCGGAGCAGGAGCAGCTGTTCGGTGACATGGCCACCGGCGGGCTCCTCACCCTGGCGATCGCCGGGGTGGTGGCTGCCGTGTCCACCGGGGTGATGCAGGCCGGTGGGGTGATCGACCGGCGCACCGAGTACCGGGCGCTGCACCTGGCCGGTACCGACCTGCGGGTGCTGGACCGGGCCCGGCTGCGGGAGACCGCGGTGCCGTTGGTGGCGGCGGTAGCGCTCGCGACCGGGGGTGCGCTGGTGTTCCTGCTGCCGGCCCTCGGGATGACGGTAGTCACCTCACCGGCGGTGCTCGGGCAGTTCGCGCTCAGTGTGCTCGGCGCCTGCGCCCTGGTGCTGCTCGGCTCGGTCGCCTCCCGCAGGGTGGTGCGGATGGTGCTCGCCTAGCACCGTCCACCACCCCCCTCGCGAACGCAACGTTGCGCGGCCCGCCACGGCCCGTGTGCCGCGCAACGTTGCGTTCGCGAGACGGTTGGGTCAGCTGCGGGCGAGGCGGCGGGCCAGCGCCGCACAGACCACGAGCTGCAGCTGGTGGAACACGATCACCGGCACCGCGATCGTGGCCGCCGTAGCGGGGGTGAAGATCACCAACGCCATCGGCAGGCCGGTGGCCAGGGACTTCTTCGACCCGCACATCAGCAGCGCGATCCGGTCCCCACGGTCCAGACCCAGACCTCGCCCGCCATACCAGGTCACCAGCAGCATCGCCGCCAGCAGCACCCCGCAGAGCACCAGCAACGCCACCAGCATCCAGGCGGAGACCTGCTGCCAGACCCCGTCAGCGGTCGCGGACAGCACGGCACCGAGCACCAGCAGCACCACTGTGCCCTGGTCGAGCACCTTGGTGATCGGCCGGTGCGCCCGCACCCAGTCGCCCAGGAACGGTTGCAGCAGCTGGCCGATGACGAACGGCAGCAGCAGGTGCACCAGCACCGCCTGGATGCCACCCATCCCCTGACCGCCGGTGGCGCCCATCAGCCACAGCACCAGCAGCGGCGTGAGCACCATGCCCACCACGTTGGAGAGGGTCGCCGCGCAGATCGCGCCGGCCACGTTGCCGCGGGCCACGGACACGAACGCCACCGAGGACTGCACCGTGGAGGGCAGCAACGTCAGGTAGAGCATGCCGGCGGCCAGTGCCGCACCGAGCAGCGGCTGGGCCACGGCAGCGATGAGCAGCCCGAGCAGCGGGAAGAGCACGTAGGTGGCGGCGAAGATGCTGCCCTGCAGCCGCCAGTTGCGCAGCCCGCCGAGCACCTCCCGGGTGGACAGCCGCAACCCGTAGACCAAGAACAGCAGGAAGATCGCCACATCGCCGACGGTCTGCACACCGTCGATCGCCGGCGCCGGCAGCGGCAGCACCAGACCGAGCACCAGCGCCAGCAGGATCAGCACCACGAACGGGTCGAACCAGGTGCGCACCCGCCTCATCGCCGGCCCACCCGGCGCACCTTCTGGAGCATCCCGCCAGGGTAATGGGCGCGGCGGTGGTCAACGTTCACCGCCCGGTCGCCGTCCGGTCACGCCTCGCTCGCAGACGGCTCACCCGGCCCCGCTTCACTGGGTGACGAACGAGGGACCCATCCTCCGGGCCGGGCCAGATCGCACGAAGAACCCGCCCCGCCTGGCAGGGTTCCCGCCCCGAACCGACAGAAGCGAGGTCTCATGGCCGTGCTCCTCCCGGCGGTGCGCCGACCACGGGCCACCACCCGGGCCACTGCCGGCAAGGTCCCCCGGCGCCGGTCCGCCCAGCGCACCCGGCGCACTCTGCGCGAAGGACTGTTGTTCTGGGCGTTGATCGCCCCGAACCTGACCGCGATCGTGGTGTTCGGCTACTACCCCACGCTGTACAACTTCGTGCTCAGCTTCACCGAGTGGGACTTCGTGCAGCCGGCACCGGTGCTCGTGGGCCTGGAGAACTACCTCGAGCTGTTCCAGCCCGGGTCCATGCTGATGGAAGCGCTGAGCAACACCGCTCTGTTCGTGCTGGTGGCAGTGGTCGGCACCCTGGTGGGCGGCCTGGCGATCGGCATGCTGCTCGCACAGCGGCTGCCTTTCACCGGCCTGGTGCGCACCATGGCGTTCGCCCCGCACATGCTCCCCGGTGCAGCGATCGGTGTGCTCTGGCTGTTCATGTTCGACCCGAACTACGGGCTCAGCCGCTGGCTGTTCGGCCTGCTCGGGATGGACTCCCCGCACTGGACCACCACCTCGGACTTCTCCCTGTGGGCGATCATCATCGCCTACGCCTGGCAGCGGCTCGGGTTCGTGGCGATCATCTACTACACCGCGATCCTGGACCTGCCGAAGGACGTGTACGAGGCCGCCGCCCTGGACGGCGCCCGCGGCTGGCAGCTGTTCCGGTACCTCACCGTGCCGCTGCTGTCCCCGGTGACGTTCTTCCTCGTGGTCACCGGCATCATCGCCGCAGCACAGACCTTCGACATCATCGCCACCCTGACCGGCGGCGGCCCGGGCACCTCGAGCACCACGCTGCCGTGGATGATCTACGACCAGGCGTTCGTCGACTTCAACATCGGCACCTCCGCCGCCACCGCCACGGTGATGTTCGTGCTGCTCCTCATCGTCACCCTCGTCCAGACAAGGCTCGCGAACAAGCAGGTGCACTACTCATGACGCTCACCACCCCCAGGCCCGCGACCCCCGCTGCGCCCCGCGCCGACCGGCCCGCGCCCACCAGCCCCGGCACCGGAGCACCACGGAGCAGGTCCGGCCGCTCCCGGCGACGGAGCACCGGCCCGCGCCGACCGCTGCCGGCCACGATCGCGCTGTACGTGCTCGTGGCGTTCACCTTCGCCGTGTTCGCAGTGCCGGTGTACTGGCTGTTCAGCTCGGCGGTGAAGCCGGAGCAGGAGATCTACACGTTCCCGCTCACCTGGGTGCCCAGCGAGCTGGCCTGGTCGAACTTCACCGATGCCTGGACCTCTGCCCCGTTCGGCGCGTTCCTGAAGAACTCGGTGATCACCACTGCCGTCGGAACCGCCCTGGAGATCGGGGTGGCGATCCTGTCCGCGTATGCGTTCGCGTTCGTGAAGTTCCGCGGCAAGATGCTGGTGTTCGCGGTGATGGTCGGCTCGCTGATGCTGCCCGGGCACATCACCCTGCTGGTCAACTACATCACCGTGTCCAACCTGGGCTGGCTGAACACCTACCAGGGGCTCATCCTGCCCGGGATCGGCTCGGCGTTCGCCATGTTCCTGCTGTACCAGCAGATGCGGCAGGTCCCGACCGAGCTGGTGGATGCGGCGATGGTCGACGGCGCAGGTCACCTGCGCCGGATGGTCACCGTGGTCCTGCCCATCTGCAGGCCGATGATCCTCACCGCCACCCTGATCGTGCTGATCGCCAAGTGGAACGACTTCGTGTGGCCGCTGATCGTCACCTCCACTGCGGACATGCGCACCCTGCCGATCGGGCTGATGTTCCTGCGCAGCCAGGAGGGCTACGACTCCTGGGGCCCGGTGATGGCCGGCACGGTGATCGTCGCCCTGCCGATGCTGGCCGTCTTCTTCCTCGCCCAGCGGCGCATCATCGGCGGTCTGACCGCCGGGGCGCTGAAGGGCTGAGGCACCGGTGGGCGCCTCCGCCCACCTCGACCCCTGACCACCGCAACACCACAGAGAAACTGAAGGAGCGCCGTCGTGCACGACCTTTCCCTGACCCGCCGCCACCTGCTCTCCGCCCTCGGGCTGGGCGCCGGGGGCGCCGCCCTGGCCGCCTGCACCGGGCCGGTGTCCGCCGACCAGAACGCGGCCGACAGCACCTCCAACCTGCGCCCGGAGATGCGCCAGGCTGCGCTCGGGGACATCCCGAGCAAGTACGCAGATCGCACCAACATCCTGTTCTGGGCACCGTGGACGGGTGGCCTCTTCGAGGCGGTGTCCGAGCTGTTCACCATGTTCAACGACTCGCAGTCCGACATCTACGCCGCCATCGAGTCCGTCGGTGGCTACGCCGACCTGAACACGGCGTTCACCGCGGCGCTGCAGGCGAAGACCGTGCCGGACCTCGTCTGCTTCCCAGAGCTGCAGTGGCTGCAGTTCTACTTCGCCGGGGCGCTCACCCCGCTGGATGAGCACTTCGACGACGACTGGAACCTGGACGCCTACCTGCAGAACTACGTGGGTGAGGGCAAGGCCGGTGAGGAGACCTACGTGGTGCCGTTCGCCCGGTCCACGCCGCTGTTCTACTACAACAAGACCTTGTTCTCCGACCTGGGCCTGCCGGTGGACACCCAGTACACCTGGTCGCAGCTGCGCGAGCTGGGCAGCGAGATCGCCACGGTGCAGTCCTCCGGGCAGCCGGTGAAGACGTTCGCCTACTCCGGCGCGGACGGCTGGTACGCCTCATCCTGGCTGTGGGCGTTCGACGGTGAGTGGTCCGACGGGCTCACGGTGATGCCGGACGAGGCGCCGATCCACGAGCTGATGACGTTCGCCAACGAGTGGGTGCACGTGGACGGCACGGCGTACATGGCCCAGGCCGCGCACACCGACTTCCAGACCGGGCTGGTCGCAGCGGTGCACGGGTCGACCGCCTCGATGCGCGGGCTGACCGAGGCGGTGGACTTCGAGCTCGGTGCCGCCTACATGCCCGGGGAGGTGAACCAGCCGCCGCTGGTGCCCACCGGTGGGTCCGGGTTCTCCCTGGTGCGCACGGAGTCGCAGGAACGTCAGGACGCCACCGCCGAGCTGCTGAAGTTCCTCGGCAGTCCGGAGATGTCCGGCTGGTGGCACATCCACTCCGGGTACGTGCCGATCGTCGAGGCCGCCCGGGAGGAGCCGGAGGTGGTGGCGCTGCACGAGGAGGACCCGAACTTCACCGTGGCGATCGAGCAGCTGGAGAACGCCCGCACAGTGGCACCGGTGAACTGGTTCCAGTCCGGGGTCAGTGCGCTGGAGCAGGCGCTCTCGGCCATCACCGGTGACGATGGTGACGTCCAGGCTGCGATCGACACCCTCCGCGGGGAGTACGAGGACGTGATCGCCGACAACCGGGACGACCTCGAGGCGCTGGGGATCTCATGAGCGCTCCGGTGAAGCTGCTCGTGGTGTCCGTCGACGCGATGCACACCGACGACATCCCGTTCGCCCGCACGCTGCCGGCGTTCGCCCAGATCCTCCAGCGTGCCTCGGTCGCGGAGATCGAGGGCGTGTACCCGTCGGTGACGTACCCGAACCACACTGCGCAGACCACCGGCTGCCCGCCGGCGACCAGCGGTATCTTCAACAACCTGCAGTTCCAGCCCGGGCGAGGTGATACCTCGGAGTGGTTCTGGGACGCCCGCGCGATCCGAGTGCCGACGATCTTCGCCGCTGCCAAGGCCGCTGGGCTGAGCACCGCGGCGGTGCAGTGGCCGGTAACTGCGAACGAGCAGCACGTGGACCACCTGGTTCCGGAGATCGCCAGCCCGCAGGTGTTCGACGGCCTGGAGGACCAGTACCGGCAGACCACGGACGCCGCGACCCTGCACCGGTACATCCTGCCGAACCTGCACCTGGTGCACAGCGACCGGCGCAAGGGCAGGTACTTCGACTTCGTGAACCACGTGTCCGCGGAGATCCTGCGCGCCGAGCGGCCAGACGTGATGTTCGTGCACCTGGTGGAGGTGGACACTGCCCGGCACGCCTACGGTGCCTGTGGCGAGCACGTGCACCAGGCGCTGCGCGAGGTGGACGCCACCCTGGGCAGCTACCTGGAGGCGCTCGCCGCCACCGGGGACCTGGATCGCACGAACATCGCGGTGGTCTCCGACCACGGGCACGTGGACACCGAGCAGCACACCAACCTGAACACGATCTTCGCCGAGCGCGGGTTCCTCCGGCTGGACGAGGAGGGCGGGCTGGTGGACTGGGACGTGCTCTGCCTGGGTGCGGGCCTGTCCGGACAGCTGTTCCTCGCCGAGGGCATCAGCCCCGAGCGGCGCACGCAGGTGGAAGCACTGCTTGCGGAGCTGGAGGCGGACCCGGTCTACCGGATCGAGAAGATCTGGCCCGCCGCCGAGGCCCGCCGTGTCTATGGTCTGGACGGGCCGTTCGAGTGGGTGGTGGAGTCCGAGCCCGGCGTGGTCGTCGGCATGGTCACCGGGCGCCGACCGGTGGTGCTGCGCGGGGATGCCGACTACCCCGGCCCGGTGGGTGCGCACGGGCACGCCCCACGGCACGGCGGGCAGCCGGTGCTCATCGCCACCGGCCCCTCGTTCACGCCGGGCCTGGACCTGGGCCGGCGCAGCATGCTGGACGAGGCCCCCACGTTCGCGGCCGTGCTGGGCATCGACCTGCCGGACGCCGAGGGAACGATCATCGAAGACCTCCTCCGCCGTCGTCCGGGACCAGCGGCTGGCAGCACCACGCCGGGACCCACTGACGTCGGAAGATGACGATTCGGTCACGATAGGGTGCTGCGACAGCTATCCGCGACGACGAGGAGCAGTGATGAGTGGCAGTCGACGACCAGGGAGCGTGAGCCGCAGGCGGTTCCTGCAGGCAGGCAGCGCCGTACCGCTCTCAGTGGCAGCACTGGGGGTGGGCCAGGCGGGGGCCGGCGCGGCGCCGTCGCGTCGACCGGGACGGCACGAGCCCGTCTTCGACCCGGCACAGCAGGGTCGGGAGCTGCTGGCCAATAAGTACCTCA
This sequence comes from Ruania albidiflava DSM 18029, assembly GCF_000421225.1. Lineage (GTDB taxonomy): Bacteria > Actinomycetota > Actinomycetes > Actinomycetales > Beutenbergiaceae > Ruania > Ruania albidiflava. Next base: position 30,350 of record NZ_ATWL01000013.1, read on the forward strand.
CCTGGGTGCGCACGGCGATGCAGTCGTTCGTGATCGACACCCGCAAGGACCACATCTACGTGCTCCAGATCGTGCAGGCGGGCACCCCGTTGCCCGGGGACGAGGAGGGCGACGAGAGCTACACCCGGCGGGTGGTCCGCGGGGACCTGACCCTGACCAAGATGGACCTGAACGGCAACCGCCTGGGCAAGATGATCCTGAAGTTCTTCGGGCACGGGGTCTCGATGGGCCTGGAGCGCGACGGCGACGACCTGTGGTTCTGGACGGAGATCGACTCCGTCCCCAAGGAGTCCGACGGTCAGGGTCGTGGCTCCCGGCTGACCCGGTTCCAGTTCGAGGACGGCGCTCTGCTGGATGCTGAGCACGACGAGGGCCTGTGGCGCCGGGAGCTGATCCCCGGGTCCACGCAGAACACCTGCAACATCGACCCGGTGAACGACCTGCTGACCCTGCGCTACTGGACCGGGGACGAGTTCCGCTTCGCCCTGTACCACCTGGACGAGGTCAAGCAGGAGAAGTCCAGCTATGAGCCCATCTACGACATCGGCACTCCCGAGGTGATGGCGAGCAACGTGTTCCAGGGGTACGCCTCGCTCGGGGACTACCTGTACCTGTGGGACGGCACCAAGTACAACGAGGACAACCCGCCCCCGCCCGAGGGCACCGGGAACGCGCACCTGACGCGGGTGCGGTGGCAGACCGGAGAGGTGGAGAAACACGTGCTGGACACCACTGGCGTGGACCACCACCGGCGGGAGCCGGAAGGGTTGCACGTGGCAGTCACCGAGCGCGGGCACGGCCGGGGACGCCCGCAGGTGCGGCTCTACGCCGGGTTCGCCACCAGCGCGCACGAGAGCGCTGACGCGGACCGGCTGTGCACCATCTACTACCGCGATCCCGTCCGGCGCTGACCGTGGCTGGCTGGGTCAGTGCTCGTCCAACCAGTCCGACGGGCCGGTGAACAGCTCCAGGTGCGAGCACTGGGGGCACTGGTAGGCAAGCACCGGCCGCTGCGGCCCGGACCGCTTCGGCGTACCGAACATTCCCACCTTGCGTTCCCCCTGGAACCAGGCCACCCGGCCATAGGCTCCATCGTCGATGAACCCCTCTTCGAGTCCGACGGAGCCACAGCGTGCGCAGGTCATCGTCGTATCCATCGGGTGATGGTACGCACCGCCTCCGGTGGCGTCGACCACCAGCGCGCCTGCTAGAGGTCGGCGAGCGCCTCGGTGAGCCGGTCCGCCCACGGGTCGGAGACCCGCACGAAGGCGGCCGGGGTGCCCACAGGAGCCGGTACGGTCTGGCGAGCTCCGCCGTCGTACTCCTCCCCCGTGAGCAGGTGCCGCCACCGACCCGGCGGGAAGGTGACCTCCACCGCGGTCGCGCCCTCGGTGAGCACCGGGGCGACCAGCACCGACGGGCCGAAGAAGAACTGCGTGTCCACCTCGGCGGCAGCCGTCCCGGGCGCGACCAACCAGCCGTGCCGGATCGCTGGGACGCCGGTCTCGGTGGCGGTCGCGACCACCTCGCTGCGGTAGTCGGAGAGCGCGGCGAAGATCTGGGTGGCGCGGGCGAACGCAGTGCGGGTTTCGGCGGTGTCGGCCACCTGAGTGTTCTCCGCGGGCCGGTTGCCCTCGTGGCCGCGCATCACCACCCCGAACGCGGACAGCTCTGCCCAGCGCGCCAGCAGCTCCGCCGAGCGGGTGTAGTCCTTGATCTTGGCGTCGATCGAGGTGTAGCCCCCGACGTCAGAGTGCACCAGCGGCCACCCGGCCACGCCGGCGGAGAACGTGCCGAGCAGCGCGGAGGCCAGCCCGTCCTCCGCACCGAAGGTGACCAGTTGGTCACCGGTCCAGAACAGCGGGCTGCTCTCGGCCATGCCGAGGGACCCGGAGCGGAACCAGGTGACGCAGTCCGGCTGGTCGGCGCGCTCGCACGCCTCGTGGACCGTCTCGGCCCACAGGCCGGGCCAGCGGTTGTGCAGCAGTTGGGGGTCGCCGTCGGCGAGCACTGCATCCAACGGCAGCCCTTCGGCGAAGTCGGCCATGAAGCCGCGCACCCCGTGGGCGAGTACCTCGGTGGCGATCACGTCGGCGAACCAGTCCCGGGCGGCATCGTTGGTGAGGTCCACGAGGTAGGCGTCGAAGCCGCCCTGGTCCAGGGGGTAGGGCCGGCCGGTGGTGTCGGTGACCAGGTAGCCGTGCTCGGCGGCCTCGGCGTACAGGTTGCGCTCCGGTGGGTGGTCCTTATCGGCGGGGTCCACCAGGAACGGGTTCACGTAGGTGGTGACGGTGATGCCCTCGGCGTCCAGGTCGGCGACCAGGTGGGCCCAGTCCGGGTAGCGCTCGGTGTCCAGCTGCCAGGTCCACCACAGCCGGTCGCCGAAGGAGGTGGTGCGCTGGCCGGTCCAGTCCTGCAGCCAGACGCCGGCGACCTGGGTGCCGGCCTGCTGCAGCTCGGTGACGGTGGAGCGGACCTCCTCGGTGCCGCCCTGGATGCCGACGATCGTGCCCTGCCCGGTCCAGGCTGCGAGCTCGGGCCGGCCGGTGTCGGCCTGCTGGCGGGTGACCAGCTCGGCCGGGGTGTCGGCGGCGACCAGCTCGGCGCGCAGCCGGGTGGCCTGGATCTCCAGCCCGACCTGGTCGGCGGTGCGGGTATCGGCGACGGCGAGCGCGTGCGACTCGGGCAGGTCAGGGTCCAGGCGCACACCGCGCAGGTCCTCGGTCACCCAGGACGCCCAGGCGGCATAGGTCATCGCCTCGGTGCCGCCGGCGCCGTGGTTGGTCACGTCAGCTAACAGGGTGAGCGGTTGCTCCCCGCGGCCCACGCCCTGCTCCCGGACGATGATCGGCACCAGGCGGCCGTCCAGGTCGAAGTCGGTGAACTGCTCGCCGAAGCCGTGCACCCCGGCGTGGTCGCTGCGGCCGCTGAAGAAGCCCAGCGAGGTGGGGTCCCCGGCGGCGCCGAGGGTGGCGTCCAGCACGGCACCGTGGTCGGTGGCAGTCAGCTCGGCCCGCCAGGTGGGGCCCTCCTCGCCGTTCTCGTCCAGGAGACTGCCCTCGAGTACGACGGCGTCACTCACCGTGGTCACGGAGTCGATCCGTTGCGCGGTCCAGGTCTGGTTGTGGCTGGTCTGCAACCAGAAGTAGCCGCGGTGCTCCTCGGTCTGCAGCTCGCCGCGGCCGGCGCCGAGGAAGGCGTGCCCGGCCGGGCTGGCCCAGACCGGGCCGTCGGCGGTCTCGACGGTGACCTGTGGGGCCGGGTCGGTGCTGACGGTGACGGTGAGGTCGCCGGCAGTGGTGGTTCCGGTGACATCGGCGGCCACCTGCAGGCCGCCGGAGGCGAGCATGGTGAGGTCGTCGCGCGGGATGCGCGCCCAGGTGACCGCACCGGCGGCCAGGAGCACCGCAACGACGGTGACGAGTGCTACGAGACGGAAGCGGCGCCGTCGAGATCTGGGCTCGGACACTCGATCATCTTGTCAGGGACGGGCTCGAGGGACGGCACCCAGACCGACCGGGCACCCGCGTGGGTCGCGGGCGCCCGGCCGGAGGTACGGGTCGTGCGGGTCAGGCGTCCCGGCGCCCGAGCATGATCGCGGCGGCGATGATCGGCACGATGGCCCAGGCGGCGACGATTGCGGCCCCCTGCCACGCGGTGAGGTCTCCGGCTCCACCGAACGCGTCGCTGACCGTGACGAAAGCGGTGGCGGCCGGCAGCGGGAGGTACTCCATCGCGTCCTGTACCCAGTCCACGGTGATGAACTGCAGGATGCCCGGGAGCAGGAGCAGGGTGGTGATCACCACGGTGACCGAACCGGCAGTGGAGCGAAGGAGCGTGCCGATGCCGAGGGCGAACATCGCCGCCGCGACGAGGAACGCCGTCACGCCGCCGGCGATCTGCCAGGTGGTGGGGTCGGTGAGGCTGGGTACCAGGTCGTGGTCGGTGAGGATGGGCGCCGTGGCCGCATAGCTGGTCACGAAGGCGATGGCGGTGATGACCACGGTGACGGCGGCGAGGACGATGCCCTTCGCAGCCAGCACCGGCAGCCGGGTGGGCACGGCGGCGAACGTGGAGCGGATCATGCCGGTGGAGTACTCACCGGTGATCAGCAACGCACCGAGGACGGCGATGGTGAGCATGCCGAACTGGTAGCCGCCGGTGACGAGCTCGGCCCCGTGCAGGCCGACGAACGTTGCGGCACCCTCGGGGGTGTCCAGACTGTCGGTGACACCTGCTGCCTGGCCGAGGGCCATCAAGGTCATCAGCACGACCGTCAGACCGAGGGTCCACCAGGTGGAGCGGAGCGAGAAGAGCTTGCGCCACTCGGCACCGAGCACGCCGGCGAAGTCGAGCTTGGCAGGGATCACGGGCCGGATCCGGGACCCCGCGGCGGTCGGCGAGGTGGTCGGGCTGACGGGCTGTGGTGCGGTGGTGGTCATCGGGGGGCTCCAGCGGGGATCGGCTCAGGTGTGGTGGTCTCGGATCGGTACTCGACGGCATCCTGGGTGAGTGCCATGTAGGCGGCTTCGAGGGAGGCCTGCTGCGTGGCCAACTCGTGCAGGGCGAGGTGATGGGTATAGGCGGTGTCGCCGATGGTCTCGCCGGTGAGTCCGCGCACGTCCAGGGTGCCGGGCTCGGGCGAGGTGACCGTGGCGCCGGCGGCCTCCAGCAGCGAGGCGAGGTCGGTGGCGTGCGGGGAGCGCACCCGCACAGTGGAGGCCAGGACGCTGTCGATCACCTCCTGCACCGGGCCGGTGGTGATGATCCGGCCCTTCCCGATGACGAGCAGCTGGTCTGCGGTCTGGGCCATCTCGCTCATCAGGTGGGAGGAGAGGAACACTGTGCGACCCTCTGCCGCCAGGTCGCGCACGAGGGTGCGCACCCACTGCACACCGTCCGGGTCCAGACCGTTGACAGGTTCGTCCAGGATGAGCGTGTCCGGGTCGGCGAGCAGGGCGGAGGCGATCCCGAGCCGCTGGCCCATGCCGAGGGAGAACCCGCCGACCCGCTTGTTCGCAACGGCGGCTAGACCGGTCAGCTCGATCACCTCGTCCACCCGCTTCGCCCTGATGTGGTGGGTCGCGGCCATGGTGCCCAGGTGCGCCTTCGCGGAGCGGCCCGGGTGCACGGCCTTGGCCTCCAGCAGGGCGCCCACCTCGCGCAGCGGAGTCGCGTGCTCGGCGTAGGGCTTGCCGTTGACCGTGACCGTGCCGGACGTGGGCTGGTCGAGGCCCAAGATCATCCGCATCGTGGTGGACTTGCCGGCACCGTTCGGGCCGAGGAAGCCGGTGACGGTGCCGGGACGGATGGTGAAGCTGATGGAGTCCACGGCGGTCTTGTCGCCGTAGCGCTTGGTCAGGTTCGTTGCCTCGATCATGTCGATCCTTCTGGTCGCTGTGCTCGCGGGGCTGGCTGGTCCTGGTCTCCACGCTAGGAGTGGGCGCCCTCGCGCCGAATCGGTCGGTCGACTGAAGTGCGGCCAGCCGTTGTTCGACCGATGAGTGAGCGGTCTCATCCTGTTGGCGGACGCCGTTGTGCCCGCAGCTCAGGGGGTTCCCGGAGGCCTACGGGCTGGGCAGGTCGGGGGTGCGGACCAGCGAGCGGTGGAATCACGCGAGGGAGGCGCTCAGGGTGCTGTCACCACCTGGTCAGTCAGGTTTCTCTACTGCTGGCATCCGCGGTGCTCGAGGTCCGTGGCACCTCCGGCACGCAGTGCCCGCAGTCCTGAATCGATCGCCGCGTGCACACCGGACGCATCGGACACCTCCTCGAGCAGGTTGCTGAAACACCCGCATATATCTACGGTGTAGAGTTATGGCTATTGGAGATGACCCGGGCGAGGACACCGGCGCGCCGCTGATCGCGGCCGGGGTCTACAAGGCCTTCGGTGACCATGAGGTGCTTCGCGGAGCGAGCCTAAGTGTGGCTGCCGGCGAGATCGTCGGGCTGCTGGGGGCGAACGGCGCCGGAAAGTCGACGTTCATCGCCATCGCGACCGGGGCGCTGCCAGCAGATGGTGGACAGGTGCTCGTCCGGGGCATCGACATGGCCCGCGACCGCCGGACCGCGGCGCTGCACCTGGGCACAGCCCCTCAGGAGCTGGGCGTCTACCCGATGCTCTCCGTGCGGGAGAACGTGGTCGGGATGGGCAGGGTGCAGGGCCTGTCCAGCCGGCGTGCACGGACCCGTGGCGCTGAGGTCATCGATGCGTTGGGGCTCGCGGAGCATGCCCGTACCCGGGCGGAACATCTCAGCGGTGGGCAGTGCCGGCGGCTGCACACCGCGATGGCACTCGTGCACGAGCCGGCGGTGGCCTTCCTGGACGAGCCCACTGTGGGCGCAGACATCGCCTCCCGGGACGAGATCGTGCGGCATGTCCGCGGGCTGGCTGATGCGGGAGCTGCCGTGCTGTACACCACGCACCACGTGCAGGAGCTTGAGGACCTTGGCGCGCAGGTCGCTGTGCTCGCCGGTGGGCGTATCGACACCTACGGCAGCGTCACGGAGGTCTTGGACACCTGGGGAGGCGGCCACCTACCGCCGGGCGACGTGATGCGGGCCAGCGGCCAGGCACGAACGGGCCTGCAGGTGGAACGACCACCGCTGGAAGAGGCCTACCTGCGGATCCTGGAGGCCAAGGAGCGCAGGTGCCAGTCGAGAAGGAGCGTGCCGATGCTACGCAATAGCCTGGCCGTGGCGGCGCTGGACGCACACATCGTCGGGCGGGACCCCGCACCGGTGCTGGTGATGATCGTGGTACCGCTGCTGTTCGTACCATTCCTGATGCCAGGGGCCCGCGCTCAGCTGCTCGACCTGGGTCACCCGCACGCGACCGGAGCGGAGTACGCGGTGCCTGGCCTGGCGATCCTCTTCTCCCTGCTGAACGCCCAGCAGGTGATCACCGGCTTCTTCCGGGAGAGCGACTGGGGCACGTGGCATCGGTTGCGGATCGCGCCGGTGTCCTTCGCCGGGCTGCTGGTCGGCAAGTCGCTCACTGCGCTGGCAGCCCAGTTCTTACAGCTCGTGGTCGTCCTGGTGGGTGGTGGCCTGCTGTTCGGATACCGACCGAACGGGTCGGTGCCTGGTCTGCTCGTGATCGCCGTGCTGTTCTCCACCACTATGGTCTGCTTCGGGATGTTCCTCTTCGCCGTGTGCCGCACCGAGAACCAGGCGCTGACCCTGTCGAACATCGTGGCGATGGCGATGGCCGGGTTCGGCGGCACCTTCGGACCGGTGGCGGCGCTGCCAGACTGGATGCAGACCGTGGCTCCAGCGTCACCGGCCTACTGGGCTCTGGACGCGGTGACCGCGCTCAGTCTGGACAGCGCGGGACTCCGGGATGTGCTCGCCCCAGCGGGGGTGCTGGGCGGATTCGTGGCGTTGTTCCTCAGCCTCGCGGCCCTGGCGTTCCGTCGACGCCACCAGGGGGTCTGATGTCACCGCGACCCGCGAAGATCTCCCGGGAGGACGTGCTGAAGGCTGCGCTGGGCATCATCGACGACGGCGGCCTGGAACGGCTGACGATGCGGTCGTTGGGTGCCGCCCTGTCTGTCGACCCGATGGCCATCTATCGGCACTTTGCTGCCAAGGGCGCGGTCACGGCAGCGCTGGCGGACCGATTCTGGGCCACCTGGGTGCTCCCGCCACTGGACGGTTCAGCAGACTGGCGAGATTGCGCCGTCATCCTGATGAACGACGTGCGGGAGCGGCTCTCCGGCCATCCGCACCTGATCCCGGTGATCGCCACCCATCCGATGACCTCACCAGCTGCGCTCTCGGTCGCAGACGAGGCCGTGGGCCGGCTGATCGACGCTGGTGCACCGGTCCATCCTGAGCTCGGCCATCTGGTGAACACCCTGGTGATGCTCACCGTGGCCTCGGCGTTGGGCGAGCACACTCCGCCGGCGGGTGGCAGCGAGGACGCGGGCGACCTGCAAGAGGCCACAGACCTGACTGAGCTACCGCACCTGGGCCTGCTCGTGCAGCGTGGTTGGGCTCCTTCCTTCCACGAGCAGTTCGCCAGCGCGGTGCGTGCGGTCGTGACCGGATGGCAGTTCCCACATCAGCCCCGACCAAGCTGACCGCGATCGCGTCATTCCCGAGGGCCGGCTGATGGGCCGTCAGCTGCGGCCCGGCACACCGGCGAGCTTCAGGGGTGGACGACGATCTTCATCACGTCGGCGGCCCCGTTGCGGCGCATCGCCTCGTCGAGGTGTTCCAGGTCGGTGACCGCGCTGACCAAGGAATCGAGGCGGACGCGACCGGTGGCGACCAGGTCGATCGCGGTGGGCCAGGTGTTGGTGTAGCGGAACAGGCCCTCGAGGTGGAGCTCGCGGCTCTGCAGCAGGAACAGGTCGAGGTCGATGCGCTCGCTGGCCATGCCGACCATCACGGCGGTACCTCCGGCGCGCAGCGCCCGCAGTCCCCCATCGATCGCCGCCTGCACCCCCGAGGCGTCGATGAACGCGTCGAACGCCTCCTTGTCGGGTTGCTCGACCGCGGGATCTAGGGCCGTAGTGGCTCCGTGCGCGAGAGCGGCCTCCCGCCGGGTAGGCAGCGGGTCGGTCACCACCACAGTGGTGGCACCGAAGGCGCTGGCCGCGGCCGCGGTGAGCACACCGATCGGGCCGGCGCCGGCGACCAGCACCGAGGAACCGGCGGTGACTGCGGCTTTTCGCACGGCGGCGATGCCCACGCCGAGCGGTTCGAGCAGGGCGGCCTCGTCGTCGGAGATGCCTGGCGGGATCGGGAAGGCGAAGTCGGCGGGTGCGGCGATGTACTCGGCGAAAGCACCGTGCACCGGCGGCGCCGAGGGGAACTCGACGTCCCGGCACAGGTTGTACTGGCCGCCCAGACAGAAGGCGCAGCGTCGGCAGGGGCGTTGGGGATCGACGGCCACCCGGGTGCCGATCCGGCTGGGATCGACCCCCTCCCCGACCGCGGCGATCACTCCGGCCACCTCGTGGCCCAGGATCAGCGGCTCCCGCACCACCAGGTCACCGACCCGGCCGTGCTCCCAGAAGTGCACGTCCGAACCGCACAGCCCGACCGAGGCGGTGCGCACGAGTACGTCGAAGGGGCCGGGCATCGGGGTCTCGGTCTCGCGCAGCTCCAGGTGCTGGGGCCCGTCGAGGAAGGCAGCCCGCATCGTGGCAGGCACATCAGGCGAGCTGGTCATGTCGTCAGCGTAGGTCAGTCGCGAGGAAGCAGAACTGCTCCGGGGTTCCTGCGTGGATGACGGGGCGATGCGTAGCGCTCGGCAGCGCTGAGGCACTCGTGAGGGGCCCGGTGGCGCAATTATCCAGGCGACAACGCACCACTCCGGCGCCACCATGAAGGCATGGGTGAGCACAGACCGGCAGGCGGCTCTAATGATCAGCTTCGCGTGGCGGTCCTCGGGGCGACGGGGGTCACGGGCCGCCTGCTGACGTCCGGAGCCAGCCAGCGGGGCCACCACGTCACAGCGTTCGCCCGACGACCCTCTGCTGCGCCGGAGACAGCCGACCGCGTGATCGGTGGGAGCATGACCGAGGTCGACCGGCTCGAGGAGGCCCTCTCCGGCAGCGACGCCGTGCTCTGCGCACTCGGCGCCGCGACCCCGCTGCGACGCGACCCTGCGCTGGTGGAGGGCGTCGGAGTGCTCGTCTCTGCAATGGAGCGGCTGGGTGTCCAACGACTGGTCTACCTCTCCTTCGCCGGCGTGCACGCCTCGCGCGCGCACCTGAGCTGGCTCGGCCGCTGGGTAATCGCGCCCGTGCTGCTCCGCAAAGTCGTGGCAGACCACGAAGCCAAGGAGAAGCTCCTCATCGAAAGCGGTCTCGACTGGACCATCGTGCGGCCACCCCGGTTGTCCAACGGCCCGGCGAGAGGGTACCGGAGCGGTGAAGACATCACCGCGGCCGGCGTCGTGCCGCAGGTGACCCGCGCGGACGTCGCAGCATTCATGCTGGACACGCTGACGAGCGACACCTACGTCCATGCTGCCCCGTCCATCTTCACCGGTCACCGGCAGCGGGTCGTGTGAGAGGCTCGGTGCGTGATCGAGCTTCGACCCGCCCGCCAGACTGACGCTCCGGCCATGGTCGAGGTGCAGAATGCGATCTACCGGGCCGGGCTTCGAGCCAGCCCCGTCGACGACGCGCTGGTCCTTGAGCGTTACCTCGATGCGACCTACCGGGTCGCGTGCACCGTCGCCGAGGAGGAGGGCCAGGTGCTGGGTTTCCAGTCGCTCATACGTCCACGGCCCGACTACCCATACGAGGTGCCCGAAGGGTGGGGCGTCATCGGCACGCACATCCATCCCAGCGCCGGGCGGCAAGGGATAGGACGCCGCCTCATTGCCCGCTCGCTGTCAGCAGCGAAGGCCGCCGGGCTACGACACATCGACGCGAGCATCGCAGCTGACAACGCGCCCGCTCTGGCCTATTACTCGGCCATGGGATTCGTGCCCTACCGGCAGGGCGGCGACGTCATCCCGCACCGCTTCGATCTCGAGAGCCCCCGGCTTCCCCCTGACGGCGCATGATCAGACCGTTCACGAACAGCATGACTTCAACGAAAAACCCCGGTTCCGAGCGGAACCGGGGCTGGTGGCGGAGACGGTGGGATTTGAACCCACGGAAGGGTTGCCCCTTCACATCCTTAGCAGGGATGCGCACTAGACCAGACTATGCGACGTCTCCTAGACGGCCTCTAGGATAGCGGCCCGATCGAGCAGATGCGAACCACTGGCCTCGACCGCCGGCGATCGGGCAAGCAGCACCGGTCATGGCGCGACGGCGACCTGTCCCAGGACCGGTTCAAGCATGCCGAACGCCTGCTCGGCCTCCGCGCCTACGATCCGGGCGGTCTCGTCCCCGCTCACGCCGTCGAGGGTGAGCTCCTGGATCCGGTGGAACAGCACCCGGTGCACGGCGCTGAGCATCGCGGCAGCGGTTCGCACCTCGATCTCTGCTCGGTCGCCACCGCCTGCCTCTGCCAGGGCCTCCGCCAGTACCAGCTCGCGCTGGTCGTGCAGGCGACGGAGCTGGGCCGTCAGTGTCGAGCTCTCTACGATCATCCGTGCAAAGTCTGGGCCCGAGAAGCCCAGGACCGGATCCTGGTTCTGGATCGCAGCGTCGAAGGCGGACCGTAGCGCAGCCAACGGCGTCTCGCCGTTGGACCGGGAGGCCACAGCCGCAGCCAGCGAGCCCACGAACTCCTCCTGCCGGTCGAACGCGAGATCTTCCTTGTACGGGAAGTAGTTCGTCACCGTCTTCGCGGCCACACCGGCTGCAGCAGCGATCTCGGCGATCGTTGTCCGCTCGAACCCCTGCTCGAGGAACAGCCGCGTCGCCTCGTCGGAGATCTGCTGCCGGGTCGCCTGCTTCTTGGCCTCCCGCAGCCCCGGCCTTCGCCCCTCTGGCATCTGCGCTCCCTCCGGAATAAATACCGTGACAGCAAACTTACTGTCCTTGTAAGTTTAACCCGGTCATCGTCCACCTCGGGAGAACTGTGCCCCGCACTCCGTCCACCGTGTCCCCGCTCGACCTACCACCGCTCCAGGCGCAGGCCGAGAACCTGGTCGTCCTCGGCGTCGCCGCATCCGCCGGCCTCTCACCCACGACCCTGCGCAGCTTCGCCGCGCAGTCCGGCAACGACCGACAGGACGTGCTGCTGGTCATCCATCACGATCACGCTCCCGCGTCGGTCCTCACCCCGTTCCTCCGCCGCAGCGACAAGCCCGGCTTCGTGGTCGAGGACATGCCGGACGTGGACCAGTTCACGCCACAGGTGCCTGATGTCCCGGATGCTCCGCTCTACCTGGTGCACGACCTCGACCGTGGTGATCACCTGGCCAGCTGGAGCCCGGAGGAAGCCCTCCCTGAGCTCACCGGGGCCGGACGCTCACCCCTGCTGGTCACCGAAGGGCTGCACTGGGTGCTGCAGCAACCGGCTGCGCTGGAACGCAACCGGTGCTTCATGACCATCGGTTCCCGGCTGCGCAAGCCGAACGGGCGCTACGACGCCCGCACTCCCGCCGTCTGGATCAGCAACGGGACCGGTCGAGACGGCCGCGAGCGCCGGGACGCCCCGAAGGTCGGTTGGTGCTGGTGGCGCAACCGGCACACCTGGCTCGGCTTCGGGTCCACCTCCGCGCGGACCACCTGAAGTCTTGACCCGGCGTGGTCCGGAACCGCGCCCGGACCCAGGCCACCAGTGGCGGAGGGTAAGGGATTCGAACCCTTGGTGCTTTCGCACAACGGTTTTCAAGACCGCCACATTCGGCCGCTCTGTCAACCCTCCTGTGCGCCGTCATTCTTCCCTATCGCCAGCACCGGTCCCAAACTCACTCGAACCAGGGCCGCCGGCGCCAGCCCGCTGGGCGCGGTCCGGGGTGCACTTCGTATCCTGGACAGATGCGCGCAATGGTGATCACCGAGGACGGCACACTCACCCCTGACGACCTGCCCGAGCCGGTCCCCGGTGCTGGGGAGGTGCTCATCGAGGTCGCCGCCGCTGGTGTGAACCGCGCCGACCTGCTCCAGCTCAAGGGTCTGCACCCGCCGCCGGAGGGTGCGGCGACCTGGCCGGGCCTGGAAGCCTCCGGCACGATCCGTTCCCTCGGGCCGGGGGTCTCCGGCTGGTCGGTCGGAGACCGGGTCACCGCGCTGCTGGACGGCGGCGGCTACGCCGAGCTCGCCCTCGCCCGCGCGGAGAACCTATTGCCGGTGCCCGAGGCGCTGGACCTGGTGGAGGCAGCGGCGTTCCCGGAGGCGCTCGGTACGCTCTGGTCCAACCTGGCGGCGGTCCCGGACCTGGACGGTCCGGCAGCACTCATCGGCGCAGCCGGCGAGGAACCACCAGCCACCGGCCGGACCATCCTGGTGCACGGCGGCTCCGGGGGGGTGGGGTCGATCGCGATCCAGCTCTGCACCACCCTGGGGGCCCGGGTGCTGACCACCGCCGGCGGGCCGGAGCGCACCGCCCGGTGCCTGGACCTCGGCGCGGTCGCAGCGATCGACCACCGCAGCGAGGACTTCGTCGAACGGGTCCGCGAACTGACCGACGGCCGCGGCGTGGATGTGGTGCTCGACCCGATCGGCGCCGCCTACCTGGAGAAGAACATCTCGGTGCTCGCCGCCCACGGCCACCTGGTGGTGATCGGCATGCAGAAGGGCACGAAGGGCACGCTGAACCTCGCGCCGATGCTCTACCGCTGGCTCAGCCTGCACGGCACCGCCCTGCGGGCCCGGCCCCAGCCGGAGAAGGCCGCAATCATGGCCGATGTCCGCCGCCGCGCCTGGCCGCTGGTCACCCGTGGCACCGTGCAGGCGGTGGTGCACGAACGCCTCCCGCTCACCGAGGCGATGGCCGCCCACCGACTGCTCGCCGACGGGGTGGCGTTCGGGAAGGTGCTGCTGCTGCCCTGACCTGACGGCCCGAGGGCTGGCCGGCGACCGGTCGATACGATCGGAGCGTCCGGCGCCCTGTGCCCACCCGCGCGGCGGAGAGGTTCGGTCGTCGTGCGGGAGAAGCTGTGGAGCAGAGGATTCCTGGTGGCTGTGGCCGTCGGGTTCTGCATCTCCTGCGTGTTCTACATGCTGATCACCATCATGGCGCTGTACGCGGCCCAGGAGTTCGACGCAGGTGACGCCGCAGCCGGTCTGGCCTCGTCGGCGTTCGTGATCGGCGCGGTGGGTGCCCGGCTGGTGGCCGGTGCCGCCTCGGACCGGTTCGGTAGGCGCCGGGTGCTGCGGATCGCGCTGGTGGTGTTCACCCTGGCCGCGGTCGCCTACTTCGCAGCCGACAGCCTGGGCACGTTGATCGCGGTGCGGGTGGTGCACGGGATGTCCTTCGGCACGGCGCACACCTCGATCAGCGCCATCGCCCAGTCGCTGATCCCGGCCAGCAGGCGTGCAGAGGGCACCGGCTACTTCGGTGCGAGCAGCACGCTGGCCACCGCTGTGGGCCCGTTCATCGCCGTGCTGCTGCTCAGCGACCACGGCGGACCGGGCCTGTTCGTCACCGCCGTGGCCGGGGGCCTGCTCGCCCTGCTCGGGGCGCTGGTGCTCGGCAGCAGGCAGCAGCCGGAACCGCCGACCCAGCGTGCCACCGCCCGCCGCAGGTCCCTGCACCTGGCTGCGCTGCTCGAACCGCGTGCGGTGCCGATCTCGTTGTTCGCGGCGACCACCGGCATCGCCTACTCCGGCGTGCTGGCGTATCTCAACTCCTACGCCGAGGAGCTCGACCTGAGCGCCGCAGCAGCCGTGTTCTTCGCCGTCTACGGCGTGGTGGTGCTGGCGCTGCGGCTGCCGATCGGACGGTTCCAGGACTCCCGTGGCGACAACCCGGTGCTCTACCCCGCGATCGCGGCCCTGGCCGCCAGCCTGGCGCTGCTGGCGGTGGCCCGCACCCCGGCGATGCTGCTGCTCGCCGCCGGGCTGCTCGGCCTGGGTTGGGGCACGGTGCTCTCCGCCGGTCAGGCCATCGCCGTGGCCAGCGCTCCGATCCAGAACGTCGGCAAGGTGATCGCCACCTACTTCGTGCTGCTCGACACGGCCGTGGGGCTGGGCCCGATCGTGCTCGGCCTGCTCGCCGGCGCCACCGACTTCGCGACCATGTACGCCGTGCTCGCCGGCCTGACGGTGGTCAGCGCCGTGGTGTACCACTACGCGCACGGACGGCGCAGCGCACCCGCCCTACGGCAGGCTCGCCCTGCCCAGGGCGAGCCTGTGCTGCCCCGGCGGCTCCGCCGTCGAGCTGGTCCTCAGGAGTCCAGCAGACCCTGAGCGAGCGCCGGGGCGAGCACCGGGGAGAGCGGCAGCCGCGGGACGAGCGTGGCCTGCAGCGCGTGGTAGATGTCCGGCTTGCCCGCCCACACCGTGGCGCTCGGGCCGTTGTCGGCGGCCAGCTCGTGGAACCAGGAGCCGTGCTCCTCGTCGATCAGGTGCACTGCGGCGTACTCCCACCACAGCTGGTACCAGGCGGCCAGGTTCGCATCCCCGGTCACCCGGAACAGCGCCGCCGCAGCCCCGAGCGCCTCGGTGACCACCCAGTGCATCCGCTCGCGGACCAGCGGTGTGCCGGAGAAGTCCACGGTGTAGACGAAGCCGTCCGCGCCGTCGGTGTCCCAGCCCTCGGCCACCCCCATGTCGAACAGCGCCTGGGCGCCCTCGAGCATCCAGTCCTCGGCAGCCACCCCGCGGGCAGCCCAGGCAGCGCGCACGTGCAGCGCCAACCGGGCCCACTCGAACCAGTGCCCGATCGTCGCCCCGGCCGGGCGGAACTGGTCCGCCGGGGCCTCCATGTTGTACTCCAGCAACGGCTCCCAGGCGGCGTTGAAGTGCTCCGGGATGCGCCAGGAGTGCGACCGCGCGAAATCGTCCACCACGCGCCGGGTGATCCGGGTGGCGCGCTCCAACCAGGAGTCGTCCCCGGTGACGTCGGCAGCCGCCAGGTAGGCCTCCACCGTGTGCATGTTCGCGTTCACGCCACGGTAGTCCTCCAGCACGGTGAAGTCTGCGTTCCAGGACTCCACCACCATGCCGTCGTCCTCGCTCCAGAACCGCTGCAGGGAGACGGTCAGCGCTTCCTCGAGCAGCTCCTTGCCGCCGGGCCGCCCAGCCGCCGCCGCGGAAGAGGCGGCCAGGATCACGAACGCGTGCGCGTAGGCGGCCTTGCTGTCGTCGATCGGCCCGTGCGGCCCCACCTGGGCGTACCAGCCGCCGTTCGCGGGATCGCGGAAGCTGGTGCCCAGTGCACGCAGCCCATGGTCGACCATCGTCGCCGAACCGGGCCGGCCGAGCAGCGTGCCCAGGGCGAAAGAGTGCACCATCCGGGCGGTGACCCACAGGTGCGAACCCTGCTCCGGGAGCACCAGGCCGTCCGAGCCGAGGTAGCCGAAGCCTTCCTCCACGTACGAGCCGGCGGCGAAGGCAAGCAGGGCGTCAGCCTCTCGCTCGAGCCAGCGGGCATGGGCCGGGTTGGTCAACCAGTTCATACCGGAAGGCTAGTGCCTCCTCGCCGGTGACGGCGGAGCCCAGCCGCACATCTGGCCTCACCTTGGCATGATGGAACTATGAGCACTCCGAGCGAGAACGAGAGCCAGCGCAGCGGCGAGGAACCGGAGACCGACGCGAAGCACGGCGAGCAGAAGCAGGGCGCGGACACCCCGCGGCCCAAGGTCGTGGTCTCCTCGGCCGCCGGGCTCGGCATCGCCGCCGACGACGAGGGTTCCGACCCGTCGGCCATGGTCGAGGAGCCGGCGAAGGTGATGCGGATCGGCACGATGATCAAGCAGCTGCTCGACGAGGTGCGCTCAGCGCCGCTGGACGACGCCGCCCGGGAGCGACTGGCCGAGATCCACGAGCGGTCGCTGCACGAGCTCGAGGACGGGCTGAACGAGGACCTCATCGACGAGCTGCACCGGATCACGCTGCCGTTCACCGACGACCGCTCCCCCTCCGACGCGGAGCTGCGGATCGCCCAGGCACAGCTGGTCGGCTGGCTCGAGGGCCTGTTCCACGGCATCCAGACGGCACTGGTGGCCCAGCAGATGGCTGCCCAGAACCAGCTGGTGCAGATGCGCCGGGCACTGCCGCCGGGGGCCGCCCCGCAGCAGGCCATGCCACCGATGGGGATGCCGGGCCAGCAGGGCGAGCGCGGGGACCACGGCACGGGCCAGTACCTGTAACCGGCCAGCGACCCCGGCGATACCTCCTGCACCAGGGCGATACCGCAGAGCACGACCCCGCGCAGCAAGTATCACCTGAATCGTTTCAGCGGCAGGGGGTGCGGTGTGGGTGGGGGCTGGGCGGGAGGTCGGGTCAGCCCTTCACCGACCCGGCGAGCAGCCCGCGCACGAAGTAGCGCTGCAGCGCGAAGAACACCACCAGCGGCAGCAGGATGGAGATGAACGCGCCCGCGGTGAGCAGGTGCCAGTCCTGTCCGCGGTCCCCGGTCATCGCCGCCAGTGCCGCAGTCAGCGGCTGCACCGTGCGCGACCCGCCGGAGAAGGTCAGCCCGACGAGCAGGTCGTTCCAGACCCAGAGGAACTGGAAGATCGCGTAGCTGGCGATCGCCGGCAGCATCAGCGGCAGCATCACCCTCCCGAACACGGTCACGTGCCCGGCGCCGTCGATGCGGGCCGCCTCGATCAGGTCGCGAGGCACCTCGGACATGAAGTTGTGCAACAGGAAGATCGCCAGCGGCAGACCGAAGATCGTGTGCGCCACCCACAGCGACAGGAACGGGAAGACGTTGGAGATCTCGGTGCCGGAGAAGATCCGCAGGAGCGGGATCAGCGCCATCTGCAGCGGCACGATCTGCAACGTGAACACGCCCACGAACACCCAGTCCCGGCCGCGCCACTCCAGCACGGAGAACGCGTAGGAGGCCATGATCGCCAGCACCAGCGGCGCCACGGTGGCCGGGATCGCGATCACCACAGAGTTCTGGAAGTAGACCGCCAGGTTCGTGGAGGTGGCCCCGGCCAGGATGCGCTCGTAGTTGTCCAGGGTGAACTGCGGGTCGGACAGGATCGTCCACCAGCCGGAGGACTTGATCGCCGACTCCGGGCGCAACGAGGAGATGAACAGCCCGAACGTCGGAACCGTCCACAGCACCGCGATCACCAGCGCCGCCGCGCTGCCGATGCGGTTCGATACCAGGCGCTTGAACGAGCCGGCGCTGGTGCGCGGCGGCGCACTGGCTACCGCCTTCTCGGTCGCAGCGATCGTCTCTGCAGCCATCAGCGCACCGCCCTGTTCTTCGCCATCTGTCGCACGTTGTAGGCCACCAGCGGGATCACCAGCAGGAAGATGACCACGGCCATCGCCGAACCGACCCCGTTGTCGCCGAAGGTGAAGGACCAGTCGTACATCTCGTTCGCCAGCACCTGGGTGTTGAACTCTGCGCCGGTCATCGTCCTGGTGATGTCGAAGATCTTCAGCGTCGCGATCGAGATCGTGGTCAGCACCACCACCAACGAGGGGCGGATGCTCGGCACGGTGATCCGCCAGAACATCTGCCAGCCGTTCACCCCATCCAGCCGGGCCGCTTCGATGATGTCCTCCGGCACCGCCTTGATCGCTGCAGAGAGCACCACCATGGAGAATCCGGCCTGGATCCAGACCAGCACCAGGATGAGGAAGATCGTGTTCATCGGCGCGTCCTGCAGGAACCGCACCGGTTCGAAGCCGAGCCCGGTGATGATCGCGTTCAGCAGCCCGATCTGGTCCTGGGCCGCTCCGCGGTACTCGTAGACGAACTTCCAGATGATGCCGGCGCCCACGAAGGAGATCGCCATCGGCAGGAAGAGCAGCGACTTGGCGACCTTCTCGAGGCGGGACTTGTCGATCAGCACCGCGTAGACCAGCCCGATCCCGGTGGACAGCAGCGGCACCAGCAGCACCCACAGCAGCGTGTTGCGCAGCGCCACCAGCCCGGCCGGGTTCTCCCACAGGTAGGCGTAGTTCTGGATGCCGACGAAGTTCTCGCTGCGCTTGTCCATCACCGACATCCAGAAGGTGCGCAGCGCCGGGTAGATGAGGCCCACGGCGAGCAGCAACAACGCCGGTCCGCCGAAGACGGCGACCATCACCGGGGTGTTGCCCCGGCCCTTGGCCCGGTCAACCAGCCGGGCGACCAGCAGCAGCACGGCCATCAGGGCGACGAACGCCAGGACGGCGAGGACCAGCTGGCCGTTCTTGGAATAGAGGAAGAACCCCATCAGCGCCTCCGGAGTGGTCAGGATCGTGGACGGCAGCGGCCAAGGTCGGGACGCCGTCTCAGCGTCCCGACCTGGCTCCGGCTCAGCTGTCCGGCCAGCTGTTCTCCACGTTGGTGAGCGCCTGCTCGCTGTCCACCTGACCGTCGGTCCACTTGGTCATCTCGGTCCAGAAGCTGCCGGCACCCACAGACGAAGGCATCATGTCCGAGGCGTCGAACCGGGCGACGGCCGAGTCGTCCTGCATCAGCTCGAGGGTGAGTCGCAGCACGTCCGAGGAGGCGTTCGCCGGGTCCACCCCCTGGTTCGGGCTGACCACACCACCGATGGACACCCGGGAGTTCGCCCACTGCGGGGAGGACATGTACTGCATCACGGCCATGGTCGCGTCGTTGTCGTTGAACGCAGCCAGGTAGTCACCGGCGACCAGCAGCGGCTGCTCGTCGGCACTGTCCGCCGGCAGGTAGAAGGCGTAGATATCGCCGTCCGGGCCCACGTCGGTGCCCTCGGGCAGCTGCGCCTCGAAGAACGAGGCCGCCCGGAACATGAAGCAGTTGTCCTCGAGGATCTGCAGACCGGCGTCCGACCATGCGGTGGTCGCGATCGAGCGGGGGTCACCGATGCCGCCGTTGACGTAGTCCGGGTTCTGCAAGATGCTGCCGGCCCGCTCCAGCGCGGAGACGATCTGCGGGTCGTCGAACGGGATCTCGTGGTCCACCCACTGGTCGTAGACGTCCGGTCCCGCCTCGCGCAGCACCATGTCTTCCAGGAAGTCGGTTGCTGGCCAGCCCGTGGCACCACCGGACTCGATGCCGAAGCACCACGGCTTGACGGCGTCGCTGCCGTGGTCGGTGACGATCTGGTCGGTGAGGGTCATCATGTCGTCCCAGGTCTCCGGGATCTCGTAACCGTTCTCCTCGAACGTGCTCGGGGAGTACCAGACGAACGACTTCACCGAGCCCATGATCGGGATGCCGTACTGCTCACCGTCGATGTTGCCGTAGGAGAGCCAGTCCTCGGTGTAGTTGGCGCTGGCCTCCCCCATCACCGCATCGCTGGCAGGCACCAGATAGCCACCCTCGTGCATCCGCTCCAGCAGACCTGGCTGGGGGAAGTCGGCCAGGTCGGGGGCGTTGCCGCCCTCCACCTGCACGAAGATCTGGGACTCGAACTCGTTGGTGCCGTTGTGCTCGATGGTGATGCCGGTGCAGTCCTCGAAGTCCGCCCACGACTCCTCGAGCTGGTCGGCTTCCTGGTCGGAGATGGTGGAGGACATCGTCACGGTCTCGCCGTCGAAGGTGCCGTACTGCTCGTAGTCGGCGCACGCGGCGTCGGTGTCGCCTCCGCCGCCGCCTCCGCTGCCACCACCGCCGAGATCGTCGCCGGCGCACGCGGTCAGCGCGAGAGCGATGGCCACCCCGCCCGCTGCCGCGACGCCGCTGCGTCGCATAGTTGTTGAGATCACTGGGACGTCCTCCTGAGCTGTCGGTGGGTCCAGGCGGTTCGCGTTCGCTCACTCTCCGCCGGGCGAGCGTCAGATGGGTCGCCACTGACGCCAGACCTCTATGCAAGCGCTTACGTTCGCTCTTGGCAAGAGCATCGATGCGCTTCGAGATAACAATCTGGTCACACTTACGACGACGCCGATCCTACTTTTGCGCCGTTGTCGTCAAAAGACCGAGTGCCGAACGCCCGGTTTCGCGGCGCGCGAGCGTGCTCGCGCCGCGAAACCGGGCGTTCGCGAGCAGAGGGGGCGGTCAGGAACGGGGTGGTGGTCCGGTGGTGCCGCGGACGAGCAGCTCGACCGGGTACACCGCCTCCTCGGCCACCGGCCCACCGGTCAGCATCTCCAGCATCAGTGCGGCTGCCGCAGCGCCCTGCTCAGCCGCATCCTGGCCCACAGTGGTCAGGTTCACCAGGTCGGACATGTCGTGCCCGTCGATGCCGATCACGCTCAGGTCCTCCGGCACCCGACGGCCGGCGTCCCTTGCGGCCTGCAGCACCCCGAAGGCCATGTCGTCGGAGATCGCGAACACCGCGGTGACCTCCGGGCGGGTGCGGAGCAGCTCGGCCATCCGCTCCCGGGCGCCGGCACGGGCGTAGTCCCCAGGGATGACCAGCGTGGGGTCGAACGCCACCCCGGCCTCGGCGAGCGCCGCCTCGTACCCGCGCTGGCGCAGCGCCGGCGGGGCCCAGTCCGGCTGGTCCTCACCGGTCGCGGTGACCAGGGCGATCCTGCGGTGCCCCAGACCAAGGAGGTGCGCCATGGCCAGGCGGGCTGCGCCGTCGTCATCGATGGTCACGGTGACCCGCCCCGGCGGACCGGTACCGATGAACACCACCGGCACCCCGAGCCCGTCCAGCACCTCCTGCTCGTCGGTGTCCAGGGGCATACCAACCACGAGCACACCGTCCACGCGGCGGCGCAGCACGAACGGGTCGAGCCGGTTGCGCCCGGCACCGTCGGCACGTTCGAAGGAGTACAGCAGCGCATCGAACCCCTCGGCCCGCAACGCGCGCTCGATCCCTTCGGTCACGCTGCCGTGGAACCAGCGCCGGATCCAGGGAGTGAGCACGCCGATGGTGTGCGTGCGGCCGCTGGCCAGCGAGGATGCCGATGCGCTCGGGGCGTAGCCGAGCCCGCGAGCAGCCTCCAGCACTCGGGCACGGGTCGCCTCGCTCACCCCGGGTAGGTGGCGCAGCGCACGGGAGACGGTCGCCGTGGATACCCCGGCGGCCCGTGCCACGTCGTCGATGGCAGCGTTCACGGCAGGCAGTGTGCCCTACTCGCGGCGGGAGCGCAGGACCGCGTCGAGGACTGGGACGAGGCCCTCGGCCTCCACCGGGCCGGTGTGCCACCGGGCGGCGGCACGGGTGACCTCGTCCGCACCGCCCATCGCCACGCTCACCCCGGCCCAGCCGAGCATCTCGATGTCGTTCTGCCCGTCACCGGCGGCCAGGGTCGCCTCCGGTGGCACGTCCAGACGCTGGCGCACCAGCTCCAGCGCACTGGCCTTGGACACCCCGTCCGGGGCGATGTCCAGCCAGGCGGTCCAGCCGACGGCGTAGCTCACCCCGTGCAGACCAGATCGGTTGACGAGGTCGTGGAAGTCCGCCGAGCCCAGCCCGGGTGCCCGGACGGTCACCCGGACCGCCGGTTCGGCGCACATCTGCTCGAAGTCGATCACCCGCACCGCACCGCTGAGCTCGCCAGCCGGGAACTCGCTGGTGACCGCGTAGCCGCGGCCCAGGTCCTCCACGGCGAAGATGCCCTCCGGCAGGTGCTCCCGCAGCAGCCGCAACGTGGGTCCGGGGTCGAAGGTGACGATGTCGGTGAACTCGTACCCGCCCTCGATGGTCGGGTCCAGCCGGGCGACCACAGCCCCGTTGGAGCAGACCGCCCAGCCGCTGTCCAGGCCGAGCTCGGCGAGCACCGGGAGGCAGGCGTGCGTGGACCGCCCGGTGGAGAGCACCACGTGCGTGCCGGTGGCGGCCACCTCCTGCACCGCCGTGCGCACCGCCTCGGACATGGTGCCGTCGTGGTGCAGGATCGTGCCGTCGATGTCCAGGGCCACCAGGGAAGTGGGACCCGCGGTGATGTCTGTGAGCGCGACCGGCTCGAAGCTGATGCTCATGGGCGCACCGGTTCCAGGGTCTCCAGCCCGCCGAGATAGCCGCGCAGCCCTTCGGGTACGTGCACCGACCCGTCGGCGAGCTGGTGGTTCTCCAGGATCGCGACGATCCACCGGGTGGTGGCCAGGGTGCCGTTCAGCGTGGCGACGGGCCGGTTCCCGGCCTCGGTGCGCTCCCGGATGCCCAGCCGGCGTGCCTGGAAGGTGGTGCAGTTGGAGGTGGAGGTGAGCTCCAGGTAGCGCTCCTGGGTGGGGAGCCAGGCCTCGCAGTCGAACTTGCGGGCGGCGCTGGTGCCGAGGTCACCGGCAGCGGTGTCGATCACCCGGTAGGGCAGGTCGACCAGGGCGAGCATCGCCTCCTCCCAGCCCAGCAGCCGCTCGTGCTCGGCGGTGGCGTCCTCGGGGCGCACGTAGGAGAACATCTCCACCTTGTGGAACTGGTGCACCCGGATGATGCCGCGGGTGTCCTTGCCGTAGGAGCCGGCCTCGCGCCGGTAGCAGGCGGACCAGCCGGCGTACCGCTTCGGGCCGTCGGACAGGTCGAGGATCTCCTTGGCGTGGTAGCCGGCCAGGGCCACCTCGCTGGTGCCCACCAGGTACAGGTCGTCAGTGGGCAGGTGGTAGACCTCTTCGGCGTGCTCGCCGAGGAAGCCGGTGCCGGCCATGATCTCCGGCTTCACCAGGGTGGGGGTGATCACCGGGGTGAAGCCGGCGGCGAGCGCCTTGTCCATCGCCGCGTTCAGCAGGGCGAGCTCGAGGCGTGCGCCGATGCCGGTGAGGTAGTAGAACCGGGCACCGGAGACCTTGGCACCGCGGTCGGTGTCGATGGCGCCCAGCCGCTGGCCCAGGTCCAGGTGGTCGGCCGGGGTGAACCCCTCAGCGGTGAAGTCCCGGGGGGTGCCCACCGTGCGCAGCACCACGTAGTCGTCCTCCCCGCCGGCGGGTACACCGTCGAGCACGAGGTTGGGCAGCTGGGTCAGCAGTCGGTCCAGCTCGGCCTGCGCCTCGTTCGCGTCCGCCTCAGCGGCCTTCACCTGCTCGGCCAGGGCCTTGGCGTGGGCGAGCACCGCCGGGCGCTCTTCCGGGGAGGCCTTGCCCACCGACTTGGAGACCTGCTTCTGCTCGGCGCGCTGGTTCTCGAACGCGCTGAGCAGGGCGCGGCGCTGCTCGTCGGCGGCCAGCACCTGGTCCACCAGCTCGGGGTCGGCGCCGCGGGCACGCTGGCTCGCGCGGGCGACGTCGGGGTCCTCACGCAGGCTCTTCAGATCAATCACACCTCCGAGGGTATCTGGGTGCTCGCCCCACCGGGTCACCGCCCTTGTCCGCTGCACTGAGGTCCTCTTGGGGCACGGAGGCAGAAAAAGAGCACCTCGGTGTCCCATCGATGCCTCAGACGACCGGGCAGCGGCACAGGCGGCGGGGCTGGGGTGGCGGCGGGGCGGGGCTGGTGGGTGGTGCGGGAGAGGTGGCCGGCCGCTACCTTTGCGCCATGACGTGGGAGCAGGCGGTGAGCGTGCTGGCGCTGGTGGTCGCACTGGCAGCGCTGGTGGTGGGGATCGTGATCCTGGGCAAGATTCGCGCACGCGGGGCGCGGGTGTCGCCGCTGACCGCCCGGGAGGAGGATGCGGGCGAGCTGCCCGACCCGGCCGGCCCGGCAGCGTTCGTGGTGAACCCGGTCAAGGTCGCCGACGGTGCGGCGCTGCGCCGCCGGGCTGCGGAGATCGCCGCCGACCTCGGCCTGCCCGCGCCGCTGTGGTTCGAGACCACCGCGGAGGACCCAGGGGCCGGGCAGACGCAGGCAGCCCTCGAGGCCGGGGCGTCGGTGGTCGTGGCCGCCGGCGGCGACGGCACCGTGCGCACTGTGGCCGAGGTGCTCGCCGGCACCCGGGTGCCGATGGCGCTGCTGCCGCTGGGCACCGGGAACCTGCTCGCCCGGAACCTGGACCTACCGCTGGAGAGCACCGAGCTGCTCATCCACACCGCCCTCGGCGGCACCGACCACCCGATCGACCTCGGCTGGTTGCAGGTCGCCACGACCCCGGTCGACGACGGCGGGGCCGCTGGTCCTGCTGAGGCCGCCGACCCTGCACCCGCACCTGCGGAGCACCTGTTCCTGGTGATGGCCGGCATCGGGTTCGATGCGCAGATGGTGGCCGGCGCCGACGACGAGCTGAAGGCACGGATGGGCTGGTTCGCCTACTTCCTCGCCGGCGCCCGGCACCTGCACGGCCGCAAGACCCGGCTGAAGATGCGGGTCGGCGAAGGGGAGGTGCGGCCGCTGAAGGTGCGCAGCCTGCTGTTCGCCAACTGCGGGCGGCTACCCGGTGGGATCGTGCTGCTGCCGGATGCCGAGCTGGACGACGGCTGGCTGGACGTGGCAGCGCTGGACACCCGCGGTGGGCTGGTGGGATGGGCGTCGTTGTTCGGCAAGGTGGTGCTGCAAGGTCTGGGTTTCCGCCGCCAGCTGCCCGCCCCGAGCTCGATCGAGTTCTGGCGCGGCCGGGAGGTGCACGTGAGCTGCTCCCAGCCGGAGCAGGTGCAGGTGGACGGTGACCTGATCGGCCAGGCGACCCAGCTCACCGCACGGGTCCAGCACAGCGGGCTGCGGGTACGTACCCGGTAGCGTGACGCGGTCCTCGGTCGTCCTGTCACCGAACACCACCGGGTAGCACACTGCTTCTCCACGACCGGCCCCATACGCTGGTGCAGATGCCAGCGTCCCCGATCTCCCGCCCCCGCGCGCCCTTCGTGCTCCCGGCCGCGACCGTGGCTGTGCTCACCCTGCTGCTCGTGCTGCTGAGCACGACCGCCGGGGAGGCTGCACCAGCCACCGGCCGATCCGCCACCACCGGTGGGCCAGCACCGGCCGAACGTGCGGTCGGCACCGACCCCGGTGCCCCGCTGGTGGTCATCGGTGTGTCCGGGCTGTCCTGGTCCGACCTGGGCGAGGACACCCCGGCGTTGGCGTCCCTGGCCGACGACGCGATCGGTTCTCTGGTGGTGCGCAGCGCGCACCCGGTCACCTGCCCGGTCGACGGCTGGCTGGCACTGTCCAGCGGCAGCCGCGCAGCCGGCGAGCGGGGGGACTGCCGGGACGTGGCCGAACCGGTCTCCGGAGCACTCCCGGACTGGGACGACCTCAGCAGCGAGGTGTCCGACCAGAGCTATGACGCCCGTCTGGGCCTGCTCAGCTCCGTGCTGGACACGGGGCAGGTGTCCGCGACCGCGATCGGTCCGGGCGCTGCTGTTGCCCTGGCCGACTCCCAGGGCAACGTCTCCGACTACCACCCGCTGGCCCAGCGGCAGCTAGCCGAGCAGATCGGGCAGGCCGCGGGCGAGAACGACCTGCTGGTGGTCGATGCCGGTCGGATCGTGGATCCGGAGACGGTGCCGGAGGCCGAGGACGCCGATGACGTGACCCTCCCCGAGGCGCTGCCGAGGGCCGACCAGGTGCGTCTGGTGGACGACCGGCTCGCCGCGATCCTCGACGGGCTGCAGGCGGCAGGTCCCGAGGGGGACCTGCCCACGGTGATCCTGGCCGGGCTGGCCGACTCCGGTGAGTCTGGGCTGCGCGTGCTGGCGATCACCGGCCCGAACACCCCGGCCGGGCTGCTCAGCTCCAGCTCCACCCGGCAACCGGGCTATGTGATGGCCACCGACCTGTTCACCACGGTGGTGGAGCACTTCGACCTCTCCGACGGTGTTCCCCCCGGGGCGACGATGGGCGCACCCGTCCGGGTCCAGCCCGGTCCTGCCGATGACGGCGCAGCTCGCCTGGAGCAGGTCGTCGACGCCGACCTGCACGCTCAAGCAGTCAGCCCCATCGTGCCGGTCTACTTCTTGTTGCTGGTGCTGGTGAACCTGGCGCTGTTCGCGACGGTCACCCTGGTGCTGAAGCGTTCTACCGCCAACCGGATCGGCGCGGCGCTCTCCCGCCGCTTCGGCAAGCGGCGCGGTGTGGAGTGGCTGCGGCAGCGGTTGAACCGGGCGGTGCCGGCGTTGCGCACGCTGCGCACGGTGGCACTGGGCATCGGTGCGTTGCCGATCTCCTCGTTCCTGGCGAACCTGCTGCCGTGGTGGCGGGTACATCCACCGGTGCTCTCCCTGGCGGTGCTGATCCTGGCGGTAGATGCGCTGATCGTGGCGATCGCGCTGCTCGGCCCGTGGCGCCGGCACACGTTCGGGCCGGCGGCATTCGTCGCTGGTGTGACCGCCGTGGTGCTGGCGGTGGACGTGGTCACCGGTGCGACGATGCAGGTCTCCGCGGTGATGGGCATCTCGGCGCTCGTCGGTGCCCGGTTCTACGGGATGAACAACACCTCGTTCGCACTGTTCACGGTCGCCACGCTGATGGTCACCATCGTCGCCACGAACCCGCTGGTCCTGGCCGGTCGCCGCAGGCTCGCCGCTGCTGTGGTGCTCGGGACCGGTGTGGTGGTCTCCGCGATCGACGGCGCCCCAGGACTCGGCGCGGACTTCGGCGGACCACCGGCGCTGTTGGCCGCTTTCGGTGTGATGGCCTTGCTCGCGCTCGGTGTGCGGCTGACCTGGCTGCGGGTGCTGGCAGTGGTGGTGGCAGCCGGTCTCGCATCGGTGGCGCTTGCCTTCGTAGACTGGTTGCGTCCCCCGGACGACCGCACCCACCTGGGCCGGTTCTTCCAGACCGTCCTGGACGGCGGGCTGTGGGAGGTGATCTGGCGCAAGCTGGACCAGAACATCTCCATCGTGTTCGGCAACCGGCCGCTGACCATCCTGGCGATCTGCGGGGTGCTCACCGTGGTGTACGTCCTCGCCCGCCCGATCCGTGCTGCTCTGACCTCACCGGGCGGCGGGGAGTTCGCCTGGTTGTCGGCAGGCAACCCGATCTCGCTGATGGGCCGGGACGCCCCGATGCTCAAACCTGGTCTGGTGGCGATCGCGGTGGCGCTCGGCGTGGGCATGGCGATCAACGACTCCGGTATCGCGATCGCCGCGATCGGTGTCTCCCTCGGGGTGCCGTTGCTGATCGCAGCCACCACCACCTGGATGCTCCACCTGCGCGAGCTGCCGGCGGAAGCGGTTCACCACCCAGCACGAGACGCCGGCCACCCAGCACGGGACTGAGCACCTGGCGCCGGTCGGGCGCGATCAGTCCGACCCGGAGCCAGCCGAGTCCCGGTCGGACCGGGGTGGGGCCTGCGAGTCCCCGGGCGGGGCCTGCTCACCACCCGGGGCGGCCTGCTGGCCACCGGGACGGGCCTGTTCCGGGCGAGCGACGCCGTCCGGCGACCCGGGTGAGCCCCCTCCTGGGTGCGGGGACGACCCCGGCGGGGCGGCGCCGTCGTCAGCGACCTCCACGTCCCGAGCGATCTTGTGCTTGTAGTGGCGGAACCGGCGGGCGGCCACAGCCATCATCACGTCCCGGTACTGGGCGGCGCGGTGCAGCTGACCGGCGATGTCGCTGCCGCTGGCCCGGTGGCTCAGGTCGCACGGGACCTCCACCACGGCGAACCCCTGCTGCAGCACGTCCATGGTCATCCCGGTCTCCACGCCCCAGCCGTGCGCGAGCGGGGTGGCGGCGTCGAAGGCGGCACGGGTCATGCACCGTTGCCCGGACAACGGCTGGGTCGGCGCCCACCCGGTGGCGCGGTGGATCGACCGGCGGGCCAGGCCGGTGACCAGGCCGCGGCCGCCGGCACCGGACTGCTTGGGCAGCACCGCGATGGACAGGTCCGCCTTGCCGTAGAGCACCGGCGGCACCAGCGGGGCGGCGTTCACGGCAGTGGCGCCCAGGTCGGCGTCGATGAACAGCAGCAGCCGGTCGGGCAAGTCCTCGGCGTCCCGCATCGCCACCACCGAGGCACCGGTCTCCATCGCAGAGGCCTTGCCCCGGTTCACCGAGTGGCGCACCACCACCGCCCCGGCGCGGCGGGCCAGGTGTTGGGTGTCGTCCTCGCTGCCGTCATCGACCACGAGCACCAGGTCCACGTGCGGGATGGCGCGCACTGCGCGCACGGTCGCGGCGATCCGCTCTTCCTCGTCCTTGGCCGGGATCACCGCGGCGACCCGCATCATGGCCGGGTCATGTCGCGGCACCGGCATCGGCCCGGTGTCGGGCGTGCGACGCCGGATCACGCGCAGCGGGTTCCGCCCTCCGTCGCCCTGCTCCCGGCTCACGACTGCAGCCTATCGTCTCAACGCAGCGTGACCTGCCGGGACACGATGCCGGCGCGGGCGCGTCGTTCGTCGGCGGTCAACGCCTCGGTGACCGCGAGCGCCTCGGCGAGACGTTCCTCGAAGTCCGGGGCAGGTGCCTCCAGCTCTTCGGCCTCCGTGCCCGGTGCGAGCTCCCAGACCGGGATCACCAGCCCGCAGGAGCGGAAGGCGCCGATGAACTTCGAGCCGTCGCCCAGAGCGGAGGTGCCGGCCGCGCGCAGGCGGGCGAGCGCGTCGAGCAGGTTCTCCTCCTCCTCGGTGCGGGCCCAGCGCAGGAACTCCCGGGCGCCCATCCGGCACCAGTACGCGCTGGGCACCGACTCCAGCTTGACCGTGGGCACGATCGCCCCGGAGAACTCCTCCAGCGCCGCGGTCAGCTCCGGGGTGGCCTCGGTTCCCTCCGGGATGACGAAGTCGAAGGAGTCGTGCACGGTGACCTCGAACGCCCGGTCCGTGTTCAGCATGTCCTGCAGCCGTGGTCCCTCGCCGGGCAGGTCCAGGTGGGTGAGGCTGGTGCCGGGCTCGGATTCGAGCATCTGCTCCAGGGCGAAGGCCAGGTCGCGGCTCGGGTCGCCGCTGCTGGTCATGGTCTGCAGGGCAAGGAGGATCACGCCGTCGTCGCGGTGCATCGCCGGGATCATCCCCGGCAGCACTGTGGCGATCACCACGTCCCGGTCGCCGTGCTCGGCGGTGGTGTGCACCTGGGCGGTGGCCGCGGGCACGACCTCGCGCATCGCCACCCAGTCCGCCTCCCCGGGCAGGCCCTCGAAGGAGCGCCGCGGGGCGGGGTTGGCTGCCCGCGCGGCAGCCGCCTTGCGTGCCGCCCGGCGGGCCGCCACCTTCTCGTTGACCGGGCCCTTCTTCTTCCGTCTCGCCATGTCAACCAGCCTATCGACCGCTGAGCAGTTCGCCTGTGCACCTGGCCGCGTCGGCGCGGGTGGGGCGCTCGCCGAGGCGACGGGACGGGACTGGTCGGGGCGGCGGTGACGACCGGTGGAGGGCATCTCGGCAGCCGCGGGCGGTCGTCGGGCCGGTGCTCCGGTCGACTGGTGGCAGCGTTCCGATCGACCGGACCGGCGCGGGGTGGCACGATGGCGCTTATGCACGAGCGCGCAGGGCAGGTGGCCCGCCCCGAGGACCTCATCGACCCAGACGCCGTGGTCGGTGCTTACTACGACCGTTCCCCGGAGCTGGACGACCCGGCCCAGCAGGTAGCCTTCGGCACCTCCGGCCACCGCGGGTCCAGCCTGGACGGCGGCTTCAACGAGGACCACATCGTGGCGATCACCCAGGCGATCGTGGAGTACCGCGCCGCAGCCGGGGTCGACGGCCCGCTGTACATCGGCCGGGACACCCACGCCCTGTCCGAGCCAGCGCAGCGCACTGCCCTGGAGGTGCTCGCCGCCGCCGGGGTGGAGGTGCGGGTGGACGCTCGCAACTCCTGGACGCCCACACCGGCGCTGTCCCACTCGATCCTGCGGCACAACGGGGCGGGCTCCCACGAAGGGGTGCGCACCGAAGGGCCGGGGGTGGCCGACGGGATCGTGGTGACCCCCTCGCACAACCCGCCCCGGGACGGCGGCTTCAAGTACAACCCGCCGCACGGTGGGCCCGCCGGGTCCCGGGCCACTGCGGCGATCGCTGCCCGGGCGAACGAGCTGCTCCGCTCCGGGGTGGACAAGGTCGCCCGGATCCCCTACGAACGTGCCGCCGCGGCGGAGACCGTGCACAAGCACGACTACCTGCTCACCTATGTCGACGACCTGGACAACGTGCTGGACCTGGACGCGATCCGCTCCTCCGGGGTACGCATCGGCGCTGACCCGCTGGGCGGGGCGTCCGTGGAGTACTGGGCGGAGATCGCCGAGCGGCACAACCTGGACCTGACCGTGGTGAACCCGCAGGTGGACCCGCGCTGGTCGTTCATGACGCTGGACTGGGACGGCAAGATCCGGATGGACTGCTCCTCCCCGTCGGCGATGGCCTCGCTGGTGGACCGGATGCGTGGCGAGGGTCCCGCACCGTTCGACATCGCCACCGGGAACGACGCCGACTCCGACCGGCACGGCATCGTCACCCCGGACGGTGGGCTGATGAACCCGAACCACTACCTCGCCGTGGCGATCGGTTACCTGTTCACCCACCGGCCGCGCTGGGCCACCGAGGCCGCGGTCGGCAAGACGCTGGTCTCCTCGGCGCTGATCGACCGGGTCGTGGCGGCGATGGGCCGGCGCCTGGTGGAGGTGCCGGTGGGGTTCAAGTACTTCGTGCCCGGCCTGCTGGACTCCTCGGTGGCCTTCGGTGGGGAGGAGTCGGCCGGGGCTTCTTTCCTGCGCACCGACGGCACGGTGTGGACCACGGACAAGGACGGCATCCTGCTCGCCCTGCTCGGGGCAGAGATCATCGCGGTCACCGGCCGCTCCCCCAGCCAGCTGCACGAGGAGCAGGTGGCCGAGCACGGCCAGAGCTGGTACGCCCGGGTGGACGCCCCGGCCACCCGGGAGCAGAAGGCCGCGCTCGCCAAGCTCGCACCCTCAGACGTGACCGCCACCGAGCTGGCCGGGCAGCCGATCACCGCGGCGCTGGTCGACGCCCCCGGCAACGGGGAGCCGATCGGCGGGCTGAAGGTCACCACTGCTGATGCGTGGTTCGCCGCACGACCCTCGGGCACCGAGGACGTGTACAAGATCTACGCCGAGTCGTTCGTCTCCGCCGACCACCTGGCACGCGTGCAGGCGGCCGCACGCGAGGTGGTCTCCGGGGCGCTCGGCGGCTGAACCCAGGCGGCTCAGACCTCCACGCTCTCCCCGTCCACCAGCGCGAGCAGGCGCCCACCGTGCTCGCTGGCTACCTGCTCCAGGCGCGCCGAGGTGGACCGCATGCCTACATCGCTGAGGAAGGCGTCGTGGATCGGCAGCACCCGGCCGGGCTGGACCTCGGCGACGAAGTCGAGCACCTCGCCGAGCTTCAGCCAGGGTCCGCCGACCGGCGTCGCCAGCACCGGCACCCGGCGGTCCGGCAGGGTGAAGGAGTCACCGGGGTGGTAGAGCGTGCCGTCCACGAGCACACCAACGTTGCTGCCGGAGTCGATGTCCCGGTGCACCGGAGCGTGGCGTCCACCCGTGAACGCGAGCACTGTGGCGCCGAGGGCTGCGGCGTCCCCGGGCTTGACCGTGTCCACCTCCGCTCCGGTGGCGGAGACCACCTCCGAGAGCGCCGCCACCGTCCCGTCCAGCGCGAACAGCACGGCGGCAGGACTGTCGAGGAGGATCTGGCGCACCAGCACGGGGTCCGCATGGTCGGCGTGGGCATGGGTGAGCACCAGCGCATCCACCCCGGTGGTCTCCGGGACCCGAGAGTAGGCACCCGGGTCGATCACCACCCGGGTGCCGCGCACGTCCAGGTCCAGGCAGGCGTGCCCGCGTTTGGTGATCCTCATGTCCGCTGAGCCTAATCCGCTCCGTGCCAGGATGGTGTGCCGTGACCGACGATGCTTCTCTCCTGACCGGTTTCCGGCTGCGCAACCACGAACAGCACCTGCGCGCCTATGGCATCCACGTCTACCGCGAGGGCCACGAGGACCTGGAGCACAGGTTCCGGTCCGACGACCGGGTGAACATCTACTCCGGGTCGAAGACGTTCACCGCGCTGGCCATCGGTATCGCAGCCGACGAGGGGCTGCTGCACGTGGACGAGCCGGTGGTGGGTTTCTTCCCCGACCTCCCGCACGCCGACGGGCTGGAGTCCGTGCACGTGCGGCACCTGCTGCAGATGACCTCAGGCAACCCGGTCACCTGGTTCGAACCGTCCGACCAGGCACCGCAGGACGTGCTGGCCACCTGGCTGGTGACCGAGCCGGTGCTCCCGCCCGGGGAGGCCTTCGAGTACTCGAACGCCGCCACCTATGTGCTCGGCCGGGTGGTGCACGCGGTCTCTGGCAACGACGTGCGCGACTACCTGCTGCCGCGGCTGTTCGACCCGCTGGGCATCGTCAACCCGCAGTGGCTGCGCTGCCCGCTCGGCTTCAGCGAGGCCGCCAAGGGGCTGCACCTGACCACCGGCGAGTTCGCCCGCCTCGGCCGCCTGCTGCTGCAACGCGGACGCTGGTGCGGCACGCAGCTGGTGCCCGCCGAGTACGTGGACGCGATGCACACCGACGTGGTACCCACCGCGCACACCATGGCCGACCCGGAGTCGGCCGCCGGTTACGGCTACCAGGTGTGGCGGTGCACGCAGGCGGGTGCCTGGCGCGCCGACGGCAAGTACGGGCAGTTCTCCGTGGTGCTGCCCGCCCATCGGGCGGTCGTCACCATCACCGCGCACAACGAGGGCGTGGCGAACGACCTGCTCCGCGCGGTCTGGGCGGAGATCCTTCCGCTGCTGCCGGCGGCGGGCTGACCGTTCAGGAGTTCCGCAGCGCGGAGACCAGCTCGTTCTTCCGCATCGTCGACCGGCCTTCGACGCCGATCTCCGCGGCGCGCTTGCGCAGCTGGTCCACGGTCCAGTCCTCGTACGAGCCGGCCTTCCCGCCCTTCTTCCCGACGTTGGAGCGGGACGACTTGGCGGCCTGGTTGGCGATCCGGGCGGACTTCTCCTTGGAGTTGCCCTCCTTGCGCAGGTCTTCGTAGAGCTTCTTGTCCTTGACGCTCGGTCCAGGTGACTTCTTGCCGGGCATGGGGTGCTCCTTCCTGGCGTGCTGCCGCCGGGCAGGGTTCGCGCGGCAGCGAGCCTCCAGCCTCACACCTCCTGCGTGGTCTCGCACCCGCAGCCACAAATCTGCTGGCCGCCACCGCCACCCGCGGTCTACGTTCGCTCCATGACCGAGCTCGACCCGCTCACCGAGGCGACGATCTCCCCCGCGGACGCCTACGCCGCCAACCGGGCGAACTGGGACGACCGTGCCCGGGTGCACGCCGCCAGCCGCGCCTACGACCTCGACGGGCTGGTGTCCGACCCGAGCCGCATCTCGCCGGTGATCGCCGAGGACCTCGAGCTGCTCCGCCCGCACCGGCCGACCGCCGCGGACCCTGACCTCCCGCTGGCCGGTCTGGACGTGTGCCACCTGCAGTGCCACATCGGTACCGACACCCTCTCCCTGGCCCGGCTCGGCGGCCACCTGACCGGCGTGGACCTGTCCCCGCAGTCGCTGGCCATCGCCCGCGACGTGGCCGCCCGCGCGGGGGTGGATATCCGGTACGTGGAGGCGGAGGTGACCGCGGCTGCCCCGGTGGTGGGTGCCACGTTCGACCATGTGCACACCTCGATCGGCACGATCTGCTGGGTCCAGGACCTGTCCGCCTGGGCGCGCACGGTGGCGGACCTGCTACGCCCGGGCGGGACGTTCTTCTTCCGTGACCAGCACCCGATCCTGGCGAGCCTCGATGACACGGTGAGCGACGCCGTCGTGCCGGGGTACCGGTACTTCGCGATGCCGCCCGGCCAGGCCTGGACGTATGCGGACGGGATCACCTACACCGACGGCGACACCGCGCAGATCCGCGCCCGGCGCAACTACGAGTGGCCGCACCCGCTGGCCGAGATCCTGCAGGCGCTGCTGGGCGCCGGGCTGGAGCTGGTGGCCCTCGGCGAGCACGACCGGCTGCCGTGGCAGGCGCTGCCGATGATGGTCGAGGAGGACGGCGGTTACGTGCTGCCCGCGCCCTGGCGGGAGCGGGTGCCCCTGGCGCTGAGTCTGGTGGCGCGCAAGCGCTGAGTCCCAGCGCCGGCGCACCGCCCCGCAAAGTCAAGAGGGATCGGGCACCGGTGCCCGAGTTCTCGTGACCTTGCGGGGTCTGGTGCTCGCTGCTCAGCCGAGCAGCAGCACCAGGTAGGCCACAGTGCCCGTCGCCACCACCACCGCACCGGCCACTACCCACGCCCAGAGCACGGGGCGGCACCAGCAGGTCGCCAGACCGACCACCCAGACTGCCAGCCCGAGGCCGCACCCGACCAGCGCCACCACCGGCGGCTGCCAGTCAGCGCTGTACGGGAGGTCGGTGGCCGGCAGCACCTGCGTGCCGAGCACCTCGCCCGCCGCGAGCAGCACCGCCCAGACCACGGTGGCGCCCATCATCGGGAACAGCAGCGAGCGGGCGAAGATCGCCGACAGCGGTGAGCTCGGTCCGGGCGCCGGGGGCGGGATGGGCTGGCTGGGGTCGGGGTAGGTCCGGCGCACCGACCCCGGTTCGCTGCCCGGCGGAACAGCCATGGGCTCAGTCTCGCAGAGCGCCCCGCCATCGCGAACGCTGTCCTTCGCGGCGAAACCTGGCCGTTCGGCCGAGAAACCGGGCGTTCGCGAGATCTCGGCCGGTGGTCAGTGCTCGTCCGGCTTGGCGCGGAGCAGGTCGGCGACCTCTTCCTCCGGCCGGGGCGGGACGGTCTCGTCCTCCTCGAGCATGGGCACCTCGTCCCGGTGCGCTGCGGGCTCGGCTGGTGACGACATCGTGACCTCCTCACTCAGGTGCTGGCACCCTAGCGCGCCAGCCGCCAGGCTGCGCACGAACGCAACGGCCGAGCCGGCCCGGGCGAACGGTCACCCGGGCCGGCCGGCCTCCTGGTGCTGCGGGAGTGCTCGGTGCCTGGTCACTCGCCGATCGAGACCGTGGAGAAGTACGGCCGGTTGGTGGGCGGCAGCTCGAGACCCTGGACCTGGGAGCCGTAGGCCACGTTGTTCATCAGGTCGGCCGGGAAGATACCAGGTGCCTCCTCCCAGAGGATCTCGTTCGCCTGCCCGTACAGCTCGAGCCGTTCGTCCGGGTCGAGCGAGTTCCGTGCCTGACCGAGCAGGTCGTCCACCTCCTCGTTGCAGTAGCCGAGCCGGTCCGCCTCGCAGGTGTACAGACGGTTCAGCGTGAAGTCCGCATCGCCGGTCGCGGTCGCGTTCGTCTGCAGGTTCAGGTCCCAGTTCATCGACCCAAAGTCCTCCAGCCAGGCGGCCCGCTCCTTCTCCAGCGGCTCGACCTCGATGCCCACCTCAGCCCAGGCCGAGATGAGCGCCTGACCGAGCGAGCGGATGTTCGGACCACCCTCGCGCGGCCACTGCATCGACGTCTGGAACCCGTCGGCGTAGCCCGCCTCTTCGAGCAGCTCGCGGGCCCGGTCTGGGTCGTACTCGTAGGCGCCGTTGTCGGTAGCGCCGAACGCAGCCTGCGGGATGGGCGCGGTCGCGGGAACAGCGCCGTCACCGTAGAGGTCAGAGACGATGCCCTCGATGTCGACGGCGTGCCACATCGCCTGACGCACCCGCACGTCGTCGAACGGCTCCTCGTTGTTGTTGAACCAGATGAAGTAGTAGAGGTAGCCGGGGTCCCGGATGAACTCCACACCGTCCTGCCCCTCGATGCCAGACACCTGGTCCGGCGGGATGGAGGAGACGACGTCCACCTCACCGGTCTCCAGTGCGGTGATCCGCCCGGCGACCTCCGGCATGTTGACCATCTCGAGGGTGTCCAGCGTGGCCGGGTCACCCCAGTAGTCCTCGTTCTTCGAATAGGTCACGTGGTCGTCTGCGACGTAGTCCTCGACGACGAACGGGCCGGTGCCGATGGGTGCCGACCAGTAGGCGTCGTCGTCCATCTCGTCGGCCTGGCCGATGAACACCAGGGACATCGAGGCCAGCAGGGTGCCGAGCGGTTCGCTGGTGACGATGGAGAACGTGTGGTCGTCGTCGGCACGCGTCTCGGTGACCTGGTCGAACAGCGGAGCGAGCGCCTTGTCCAGCTCGATCAGCCGGTCCAGCGAAGCCTTGACGTCCTCGGCGGTGAACGGGGAGCCGTCGCTGAACGTGACGTCCTCGCGCAGGTCGAAGGTCAGCGTCAGCTCGTCGTCGGAGTACTCCCACGACTCCGCCAGCAGCGGCGCTGCTTCCCCGTCGTTGTAGGTGACCAGGGTCTCCAGGGTCTGCTGGGCAGCGACCTGCGTGCCTTCCTCGGCCGGGAAGCTGTGCGGGTCCAGGGAGACCGGGAAGAAGGCCGGGACGTAGGTGAGCTCCTGTGGGACGCCTTCGCCGTCGCCGCCACCCTGGCTGGTGGTGGTGCACCCGGTCACGGCAAGGGCGGCTGCCATCATCGCAGCAGCCACTCCTCCGTGTCTTCTGGTGAGTCTCATGATCATCTCCTTTGATTCGTGGGGCGCAGAGCGCAGGCTCAGTCCTGGGTGAGGGTGAGGGTCGCGGCCACCGGGTAGTGGTCGCTCGGGGCGATGCCGCGGTAGAAGAACTCGACGACTTCGCTGGCACGTACCCGGACCGGTCCGCGCAGGAAGATCCAGTCGATCGCCTTCCGCGGCGAGGCGAGCGGGGACAGGTGGGTGCCGACGTCCTCGGCGAAACCGCTGGGCACCACCGGGTGCGTCACCGGCGAGTGCCGCCCGAGGGCGGTGAAGGAGTCGATGAAGCCGCCGTTGCCCAGCGCCCAGCTCGGCGGGCCGATGTCGTTGATGTCCACGGTGAACAGACAGGCACCATCACCTGCCAGCTCGGTCAGCCGCTCGACGATCGCGCGCGCCTGCGGGGTCCGCTGGTTGATGCCGCTGTCCTGCTCCTGGCGGTGGCCGGGCCAGGTCAGGTGCGCCGTGCTGAACAGCACCGGTCCTGCCGCGCTGGCCAACCGCACCCAGAACAGCCGAGCGTCCGGCGAGAGGATCCCGACGTCGTCAGCACCGTGCTCGACATGCTCGAACATGTCCCTGCGCCACCACAGGCAGCTCTGCGTGGACCAGCCGGTGAAGTCGTCCTGGACGCGCTCGTGGTCCACGAGGGCGGCATCGATCAGGTCCCGGGACCAGGGTCGCTGCTCCTGGGTGGCGAGCAGGTCGGGCTGCCGTTTGCGGTAGAGGGCTTCGAGCGGCTCCCGCCGCTGGTCGGCGGCATGGTCGCCCCACAGGTTGTGGGTCTGGGCGACGAAGGTCGTGGTGGTCAGCGCCATGGGTCTCCTATCGGTCACCGCAGCCTGCAGCGGTGGTGAGGTCGGTCGGGCGGTTGTAGGCGAGCAGGCCGGCTGGCCCCCAGGTGAGGCTGGTGACCGAGCAGTTGTCCGGTGAGCCGATCCGGTGGTGGCCAGGACTGGGCAGGGCCAGCGCGGCGGCGGCTGCGAGCCGGATCGGCCCGCCGTGCGCGAAGACCACGACCACCGCCCCGTCCTCGTGCGCAGCCGCCAGGTCCTCGAGCGCGGCCACCACCCGGTGACGGGTCTCGGCGAAGGTCTCGCCACCCCCGCGGCGCAGGTCCTCACCGCGAGCCACGGCGGCCACGACGTCCGGTTCGGCGCGTGCTACGTCCTCGAAGGTGCGCCCGGCCCAGCTGCCGACGTCGATCTCCCGCAGCCTGGGGTCGACCCGGGCCTCCTGCCCGGTCGCATCAAGGTACGGCGCCGCCGTGTCCCGCACCCGCGGCAGGTCGCTGCACACCACAGCATCGACGCGCGGCAGGGTCTGCAACCACAAGGCTGCCCGTGCCGCCTGCTCCCGGCCCGCCGCGGTCAGCCCCGAGTCCGCCTGCCCCTGGTACTTGCCCTCGGCGTTCCAGACCGCCTCGCCGTGCCGCACGAGGTGGATGGTGGTCGTCATGCTGCACTCTCCTGGTTCCATGGACGCACCACCGGGACAGCAGCCAGCAGCGTCTGGGTGTACTCGTGCTGAGGGTCGGCGAACAGCTGGTCGGTCGGTGCGTGCTCGACCACCTGACCGCGGTTCATGACGATCACCTCGTCGCTGATGTGCCGTACGACGGAGAGGTCGTGGGCGATGAACAGGTAGGTCAGGCCGAGCTCGGCCTGCAGGTCATCGAGCAGGTTGAGCACCTGCGCCTGCACCGATACGTCGAGCGCGGAGACCGCCTCGTCGCAGACGATCAGCTTCGGGCGTACCGCCAGCGCCCGCGCGATGCCCACCCGCTGGCGTTGACCACCGGAGAACTGGTGCGGGTAGCGGTCGGCGTACTGCGGATCCAGACCGACGACGTCCAGGAGCCGCCGCACCTCCTCGTCCCAGTCCTGCGCGGGCAGCAGGTCCGGGTGGATGCGCCAGGCCTCGGACAGGATCTGCCGCACGGTCAGCCTCGGGTTCAGGGCGGTGTAGGGATCCTGGAAGACCATCTGGATGTCCCGGCGCACCGGGCGCATCTGCCGCGCGGACAGCCCCACCAGCTCGGTGCCCTGAAACTCGATCGAACCCGCCTCGGCCTGTTCCAGACCGATCACGGTCCGGGCGAGGGTGGACTTGCCGGACCCGGACTCCCCCACCAGACCGACAGTCTGGCCGCGGGCGATGTCGAAGCTCACCCCGTCGACCGCCCGGACCTCGCCGATCTTCCGCCGCAGCAGCGCCGACCGGATCGGATAGGTGGTGACCAGGTCACGGACCCGCAGCAGCGGTTCAGCCACGGCTGAGCACCTCCTCGGTGAAGTGGCAGGATGCTGCCTGGTCCGGTGCCCAGCCGACCGGGCGGCGCAGCTCGGGCAGCTCGTCACGGCACCGCTCCTGGGCGTAGGGGCACCGCGGGTGGAAGCGGCACCCCTGCGGGAAGGCCAACGGGTTGGGTGGCGCCCCCGCGATCGGGGTGAGCCGCGCCCCGCCCTCCTCCTGCTGCGGGATAGAGGCAAGGAGGCCTTCGGTGTACGGGTGCGCCGAGTGGTCGTAGACGTCCCGGATCCGCCCTTGCTCTGCCACCCGGCCCGCGTAGAGCACCACTGCGCGGGATGCGACGTCCGCCACGACGCCCAGGTCGTGGGTGATCAGCAGGATGGCCATGTCTCGTTCCTGCTGCAGGTCGCGCAGCAGGTTCATGATCTGCGCCTGCACGGTGACGTCCAGCGCGGTGGTCGGCTCGTCAGCGATCAGCAGGTCGGGGCCGAGGCTGAGTGCCATCGCGATCATGATCCGTTGCCGCTGGCCGCCGGAGAACTGGTGCGGGTAGTGATGCATCCGGTGCTCGACGTCCGGAATACCGACCCGGTGCAGCAGCTCGAGCGCCCGTGCGTTCGCCTCGCGACGACGCAGACCGAGCCGTCGCCGTAGCGGTTCGGCCACCTGATCACCCACGCGGAAGACCGGGTTGAGCGAGCTCAACGGATCCTGGAAGATCATCCCGATCCGGGTGCCGCACAGTGCCCTGACCTGCTGCGGTGGCAGCGCCGTCAGCTCCTGGTCGTCGAAGCGGATCCGTCCACCGACGATCTTCCCGGCGGGCTGGGGCAGCAGTCCCATGACCGCTTGGGCGGTCACCGACTTGCCGCTGCCCGACTCGCCGAGCAGCGCAAGGGTCTCGCCATGGCCGACCTCGAGGGTGACGCCGTCGAGCGGGCGGACCAGACCGTCCCGGGTGGAGAACTCGACCTGGAGGTCCTCGATCGAGAGCAGGGCGTCGGGCATCACAGACTCCTCAGCTTCGGGTCGTACCGGTCGCGCATCGCGTCGCCGAGCAGCCCACAGGTGAGCACGAGGGCAGCGAGGGCGATGCCGGGCAGGGTGGAGATCCACCACGCGTCACCGAGGTAGTCGCGACCGTTCGCGATGGTGGAGCCCCAGCTGGGCACATCGGTGGGCACCCCGAGGCCGAGGAAGGACAGCGAGGCCTCGGCCAGGATGACGTGCCCCAGCTCGACCGTGGCAACCACCAGGATGGGCGCGACGCAGGAGGGGAAGATCGTCCGCAGCGCCAGGTGCAGGTGGCCGGCGCCCAGGGTCCGGGCGGCGTCCACGTACTCACGGTTCTTCACCGTCAGCACCTGACCGCGGGTCACGCGGGCGAAGGTCACCCAGTTGGTGATCGCCAGGACGACGATGACGTTGACCACGCTGGGACCGACTACTGCTGCGATCAGGATCGCCAGCAGGATCGAGGGGAAGGAGAGCTGGATGTCCGCCAGCCGCATCAGGGCGGCGTCCACCCAGCCGCCTCGGTAGCCAGCGACCAGGCCGACCGTGACGCCGATCAGGCCGGCCAGCAGCAGCGTCCCGGCGCCCACGGTGATCGAGACTCGGGCGCCGAGCATCATCTGGCTGAGGATGTCCTGGCCCACCTGGTCGGTGCCGAGCAGCGCCAGGCCCTGGGAGGTGGTGCTGCCCGGAGGCATCAGCCGGTCCTGGGTGAAGGTCTGCACCGGGTCGTACTTGCGCAGCATCGGACCGAAGAGTGCCACCAGCACGTAACAGGCAACGATCACCAGGCAGGTCACGATGCGCCGTCGACCGGCAGCATTGGCGCTGCGCCGCTTGACCGTGTCGAAGGCGGCGGTCACCTCTCGATCGACACCGGCGGTCTCTGTGGTCATCGGGTCACCAACCTCACTCGCGGGTCCAGATAGCCGTAGAGGACATCGACCAGCAGGTTCGCGAAGACGAAACCGGCGGAGATGACCAGGATCGAGGCCTGGACCACGTTGTAGTCACGTTGACCGATCGACTCGATCAGCAGGCGTCCGATACCGGGCCAGCTGAACACCATCTCGACGATCACCGAGCCGGCGAGCAGTCCACCGAACTGCAGACCGACGATCGTCACGATCGGTATCAACGCATTTCGGATCGCATGCGGGAAGATCACCACACGTTCGGAGAGCCCCTTGGCCCGCGCCGTCTGGATGTAGCCCTCGTGGATGACCTCCAGCAGGCCGCTGCGGGTCATCCGGATCAGGATCGCCAGCATCGGCATCGCCAGGGTGATGGCGGGCAGGACCATGTGCGCCGGTGTGCCGG
Source organism: Ruania albidiflava DSM 18029 (assembly GCF_000421225.1). Classification (GTDB taxonomy): domain Bacteria; phylum Actinomycetota; class Actinomycetes; order Actinomycetales; family Beutenbergiaceae; genus Ruania; species Ruania albidiflava. The sequence goes on from NZ_ATWL01000013.1 coordinate 71,582, forward strand.
TACCGCCGCTCGGGAGCACGTGCAACCCTCGGGCGAAGACCAAGATGAACACGATGCCGATCCAGAAGGACGGCAGCGACTGCGCCAGCAGCGAGGCCACGGAGACGATCCGGTCGGCGATCCGGTTCACCCGCAGCGCTGCGAGGACACCGAGCAGGATGCCCACCACCAGGGCGATGACCAGGGCGACGATCGCCAGCTCCAACGTGGCCGGCAGCTTCTCCAGGACCAGCTCGAAGGCGTCCCGCTGCTGTCGGTAGGAGTCCCCGAAGTCGAGCCGGGTGAGATCGCCCAGATAGCTCAGGTACTGCGACGGCAGCGACTCGTTCAGGCCCATCTGCTCGCGCAGCACCTCCACCTCCGCCTCGGTGGCATCAGAGCCGAGGATGAGCCGGGCCGGGTCCGAGGGGATCAACCGGAGCACGACGAAGATGATCGAGACCGCTCCCCAGAGGATGAAGACAGAGAACACCAGCCGTCGGGTGAGGTACGCGCCCATCAGCCCTCCTCGACTGGACACATCGGCATGCTCGTCATGTTCTTCCTCGAACACCTTCCCATCGGCGTTAGCGTTCATGCAGTCTGACATCGGAGGCGACGTCGGTCAACACTTGGGCCCGATTATCGCTGTTGACCTGCACTTTTGCGCATCTCAGGGCGTCGGATGCACGGGCGAACCCGCGCGAGCAGAGCGACCCGGGACCCACTTGCGCCCATCAGCACATTAGCGCTAATGTCAGTGCATCGCGGCTGCCGCCGACGATGAGAACCGATGCCCCTGCGGGCAAGAAGGAGTGTTCAAAGGTGACCTCGGTCGATACCGCTGCACTGACCTCGGCGATGCGCAGCGCAATCCGCGCCTCCGACGTCCGCCTGTCCAAGTACAACCCGTTGCCACGCATCCTCACCCTCGACGACTTCAACGAGGGCACGAACGGTTGGACGGAGCTGATCGGCAACTTCAACGGTCGCGGCGACCTGGACACGGTCGATGCGCACATGCGTGACTTCCGGCCACCTCAGCTGTCCAACGCGACCTTCTTCGACACCGGCACCCACGGTGCGATGACCGGCACGTACTCGCTCAAGCTCGCCACGCGCCCCTATCCGGGGCACACCTCCACGGCGATCCGGCGGTTGACGATGGCAAACCGCGGGTTGCTGCAGATCGAGGCGTACCTCACCTACAAGGCCGAGGCTCAGCTAGGTGGCGACGAGTCCGAGGACCGGTATGGCGAGGTGGCCTGGGACGGCAACCTGCACCCGTCCGAGGCGCAGTTCGGGGCATTCACCGTGGCCACCGACCTGTGCGGGGACGGTGGGGTCCGCTACCACACGGTCGCCCGGTTCCAGAACACCGACCAGGACGGAAAGCTGGTGCGCCGGCTCAGCTATCCGCTGGTCACCGAGCCGACCCCGAAGGAACACCTCGAAGGGAAGTTCGCCCTGCCGTACGCCGCGGACTTCACCGCACCAGACCCGGACGACTGGCGTTATCTCGGCGAGCCGATCGAGATGTGCTTCAACGAGGTACCGACCAAGGTCAACTGGCACTACCTGCGCTGGCTCATCGACACCGAGACCCGCACGAACGTCGAGTTCCAGCTCAACGACCGGCTCATCGACATGCGCGAGGTGCCCGTACCTGCCTACGCCGAGCCGTACGAGTCGCTCGACAACCTGCTGAACTTCTACTTCTCCGTCCGGACGCTGTCAGGCGTGCGGAACTTCCTCTACCTCGACTCCGTCGTCATCTCGGCCGATTGGTGATCTAAAGATGCTGCAGTCCCAGACCGCGATCCTCGAGCGGAACACCACCTTCTCCGGCGACTTCGCCACCGAGCCCTTCGAGACCGGGTGGGCACGCGAGGCCCGCTGGTTCGTCCAGGTGCTCTCCACCGACGGTGACCCGGACGTCCAGCTCACCACCCAGGTCTCCCCCGACGGGCTCACCTGGGTCGACCTGGACGAACCCCACCACGTCAGCGGTGAGCTGACGAGCTGGTCCGTGCAGGAGTTCGGCCACTGGCTGCGGATCCGCGGAACAGTGGACCCCGGGTCGGTGAAGGTGCGGATCTACCTTGCACTGAAGAGCTGACCGCCCGACGAGCACACCGGGCTGCGTCCAGTCGATATCGTGGGCGTGCCCGGTGTCGCCGCATTCGATGGGGCACGTGCTCGATCCCGCGAACCGGCCAAGCACCGACCGGCCAGGCCACAGTCGATCCAGGACGGAGTCCAGATGGTGGAGGGGGCACCACGCAGACGTCGCACCTTGCAGGACGTCGCGAACGAGGTGGGGCTGTCTGCGAACACCGTCTCCCGGGCGCTGCGCGGTCAGTCCGGTGTCAGCGAACCCACCCGGGAGCGGATCCGGCGTGCCGCCGAGCAGCTCGGATACGTACCGAACGTCCATGCCCGCTCGCTCGTGCTGGGCAGCCACCGCACGATCGGGTTGGTGATCACGAACGTCTCCAACCCGTTCTATGCCGAGCTGATCAGCGCCATCGAGCTACGTGCGGCCGAAGAGGGCTACCACATCGTCCTGTTCCTGAGCGAGGAGTCGCCCACCCGCGAGCTCGCCGCCGCGGAGAACGTCATCCAGTCGGGGCTGGACGGGGTGATCGTCGTGCCGGTGCAGGGGCCGACAAATCCCTGGCACCGCGTCACCCGCGCCGGGGTACCGCTGGTCGTGGTGAACCGGCGCCTTGACGACCTCGAGGTCGACACGGTCGCCACGGACAACTACGCGGGGGCTCGGGCGGCCACCGCGCACGTCATCGACCAGGGAGCACGGTCGATCGTGATGCTGGAGGAGGATCTGCCGATCACCACGATCGACCAGCGGATCCAGGGCTTCCAGGATGCGCTGGCCGCAGCCGCTCTGCCCTGCGAGGAGGGTGCAGTGCTCATGGTGCCCACCCGCCGCAACGACCGGGTAGCCCTGCCCTGGCAGGCCGGAGACGCCTACCGGCTGACCGTCGACCTGCTCGCCCGGGGGCACCGCCCGGACGCGTTCGTGGTCGGCAACGACTACTTCGCCCTCGGCCTGTACCGCGCGCTGCGCGAACGGGGGCTGCGGTGCCCCGAGGACACCTTCGTCGTCGGTTTCGGTGACTACCCGTTCGCGGAGTTCCTCGCCCCGCCGCTGTCCACTGTGCGCCTCCCCGCCGCGAAGGTCGGCAACACTGCCGTGGACCTGCTGCTGGGCCGCATCCGGGGCGAGGCTGCCGCCCCGGCCGAGCCGATCCTGGTGCAGCCCGAGCTCGTCACCCGGGAGTCCACCGGGGTCTGACACCCGTCCGCACCGCCCGGGCGAGACGTGCTGCCCCGGCGAGACCCGCCGTCGAACGCGGCCTACGGTGGAGAGGTGACCAACCGCCTCGCCCACGCCACCTCCCCCTACCTGCTGCAGCACGCCGAGAACCCGGTGCACTGGCAGGAGTGGGGGCCGGCTGCGTTCGCCGAGGCCCGCGAGCGGGACGTGCCGATCCTGCTGTCGGTGGGGTATGCGGCCTGCCACTGGTGCCACGTGATGGCCCACGAGTCGTTCTCCGACGAGCAGGTCGCAGAAGCGGTGAACGCCGCGTTCGTGGCGGTCAAGGTGGACCGGGAGGAGCGTCCGGACGTGGACGCCGTCTACATGCAGGCCACCCAGGCGCTGACCGGGCAGGGCGGGTGGCCGATGACCTGCTTCCTCACCCCGGCAGGCGACCCGTTCTTCTGCGGCACCTACTACCCCAAGCCGCAGTTCCTGCAGCTGCTCGAGTCGGTGCAGCGGGTGTGGCGCACCGAACGGGAGCAGGTGTCCGGCAGCGCGGAGCAGATCACTGCCCGGTTGCGCAGTGCGCAGCACCTGACCGCCGGGGCGCCGGCGGACGTGAGCACGCTCGCCGCGGCGGTGGACACCCTCGCCGAGGGTTTCGACGCCCGCCGCGGTGGGTTCGGGGATGCGCCGAAGTTTCCGCCGTCGATGGTGGCCGAGTTCCTGCTGCGCCACCATGGCCGCACCGGCAGCCCCGCGGCGCTGGAGATGGTCGAGCGCACGTGCACGGCGATGGCCCGGGGCGGCATCTACGACCAGCTCGCCGGCGGGTTCGCTCGGTACAGCGTGGACGGCGACTGGGTGGTGCCGCACTTCGAGAAGATGCTCTACGACAACGCCCTGCTGCTGCGCGCCTACACCCACTGGTTCCGCACGACCGGGTCGGCCCTGGCACGGCGGGTGGTGGTCGAGACCGTGGAGTTCCTGCTGGGGGACCTGCGCACTCCTGAGGGCGGGTTCGCCTCCTCCTTGGACGCCGATGCCGACGGGGTGGAGGGCAGCACGTACGTGTGGACCCCGGACCAGCTCGCCGAGGTGCTGGGGCCTGCGGACGGGGCGCAGGCTGCCGAGCTCCTCGGCGTGACGCCCGAGGGGACGTTCGAGGGCGGCGCCTCCACGTTGCGGATGCTCGCTGCTCCCCCTCCGGAGTGGCCGGCGTGGCGATCTGCGCTGCTGGCGGCCCGCGGCGGGCGGGTGCAACCTGCGCTGGACGACAAGGTGGTCACCTCCTGGAACGGGTTGGCCATCGGAGCGCTGGCGGAGGCGGGGGCGCTGCTCGGGCAGCCGGAGTGGGTGGCCGCGGCGCGCTCGGCCGCCGAGCTGCTCTGGGAGCTCCATGTCGACGACGGCGCAGCCGGGGTGCGTCTGCGCCGCTCCTCCCGTAGCGGTACAGCGGGCGAGGCGGCAGGGGTCGCCGACGACTACGGCAACCTCGCCGGTGGGCTGCTCGCGCTGCACCAGGCCACCGGAGAAGGGGTGTGGCTGGTGCGGGCCGGGGCGCTGCTGGAGGTGGCGCTGGCGCAGTTCGCCACCGGCGACGGCGCGTTCTACGACACGCCCGCCGACGGGGAGCAGCTGGTGGTGCGGATGCGTAGCACCTCGGACAATGCCGAACCGTGCGGCACCTCGGCGCTGGCCGAGGCACTGGGGACCTACGCAGCGCTGACCGGGGAACACCGGGAGGCCGCAGATGCGGCGATCGGAGCCGGGATGACCGTGGCCCGGATCGACCCGCGGTTCGCTGGCTGGACGCTGGCGGCGGCTGAGGCGAGCCCGGCCGGCCCGGTGCAGGTGGCGGTGGTCGGGACGGACGCGGTGGCCGACGAGATGGTGCAGGTGGTGTGGGAGTCGACCAGTCCCGGGCTGGTGCTGGCCGCAGGTCCGGGCGACGGCACGCTGGCCGGCGACGGCACGCCGCACCCGCTGCTGGCTGACCGGCCGCTGGTGGACGGCGGGTCGGCGGCGTACGTGTGCCGCGGTTTCGTCTGCGACCTGCCGGTGACGTCGGTGGCGGCGCTGCGCGACGCGCTCCGCTGAGCAGGGCTAGCACATGTGCATGTGCATGTGCATGTGCATGCTTATGGTGGAGCAGTTTTCCACAGATTGACGCAGGCCCCCACAGGTGACGACCACCGGGATTGACTTCAGGGGTGATCGACGACGCCCACAGCCGACAAGCACCCGCACCCAGCCGCCGACTCCAGCGCATCCGAGCAGCCGCCCGCCGCCGGTGCGCCGGTCCGGACCGCTCCCCTGTTTCCCCACCCCTCGGGCCAGGCCGGCTACGGCGCCGTCGGATTCCTCTGGTGGCGGCACCAGCGGGCGTCATGACACTCGCTGCCGCCTGCACGATGCCACAGGCGGTGGACCACGTCCCACAAGCAGCCGAGATCCCGGCCGAGGTGGTCTGGGAACGTGACCTACCAGTCGTGGGCAACCCGGCGGTCACCGATGACGTCGCGGTGGTCTACACCGCCGACGACGACGGCGCGCTCACCCTGGTCGGCGTGAGCACCGTGGACGGGAGCACGCTCTGGGAGCACCCTGCCGGCCGTGGCGCAGTGCGCCCGTCGTTGTCGGAGATCACGCCGACAGCGTTCGTCCGGGACGACCGGCCACTGGTCGCCTACCTGGACCCGGACACTCCGCACAGCAGTACGTCCCTCTCGCTCAACCAGCTGGTGCTCGCCGACCTGGAGACCGGAGAGACCATCGGAGAGACTGACGTTCTCCGGTTCATCTCCTCCCCTGAGTTGTGCGCAGACCGGGCATCCGTGTGCGTGTGGGTCACCCACAGCGGCGGCACCGACCGCACCTTCCTGGACGTCGAGTCCATGGAGCTGCGCATCCACCCGTATCAGTTCCAGGGCCACGCCGGCCAGAGCGGTGTGCAGCACATCGACGGCTCCGGTGCCTACGAGCTGGTGCGGTTCACAGACGAGGGCACCCTCTGGGCCCGGGAGGTCGAGGACCTGCCCGGAGGATCCGAGCTCACCGACATCGCAGTCTCGGTGCCTGAGCACGATGTCGACTGGTTGGCGATCGGACTGCACGACGTCTCCGGATCCGGGGTCGCCGAGGACGACGTGCGGCTGGACGATCAGGCGCTCGTCCTGCTCGACCGAGACAGTGGTGAGCTGATCTGGTCCGGCGAGGGCTACGCACTGGACTGCCCGAACACCTACCTCAACGCCGGCGTGCGCTGCAGCGCCACCGGGGTCCAGCACAACAGCAGCGCGGAAGCCGCCAGCTACTCGGACCTCGACGTGACGCTCGAAGGGTTCACCGAGGACGGCACGACCACCTGGACGCTGCCGCTGGGTGATGCGCCGGGTCCGCTCGCCGGCGCCGGACCGAGCGTGCCGGGTGACCGGCTGGTGCTGACCACCGCCGAGGACACCGTGCTGCTGGACCCGGACAGCGGGCACACCATGCCGGTACCAGCCGACTGGACGTTCCTGTGCGGCGAGACCGCCGCCATCGAGCACAGCGTGCACTGGGACATCGAGGAGCCGGAGGAGGACACCTGGTCCGGGGGGCAGCCTCTACTCGGTGTGCACGGCAGACGGGACCGAGATCGACGGTCCGCCGTCGGTGGCCGCAGTCCGAGCCGCCGGTGTGCAGCGCGGGACCGTGACGATCGTCGCCCACCCTGGCCGGCTGGTGGCCTACGAGGAGGAACCGACACCGGAACCCACATCCTCCTGACCTGGGGCCACGAGGGTGCGGTTGTGGTCGCGATCCGCCCTCTTGACGACCACAACCACACCCTCGCGGCGGAGCCGGGTCAGGGGTAGAGCCGGGTGTGCGGGTGGTGTGTACCGGGCGGGCTCAGACCTGCTTGCGCAGGCTGAAGCCGGTGCCCTGCTCGGTCTCGGTGGCGTCCAGCTCCTGGGCGTCCAGCATCGGAGCGGTCTCCTCGGCGACGAACACGCGGGCGCCGTCGGTGTCGATCACCTGGTCGCCGGCGGCCGGCTCCGGGGAGAGGGCCATCTGCAGCTCGGAGCCGCCGTCGGCCATGGCGATACGCACGCCACCGTCCTCCGGGAGTCCTGCTTCGCTGGTGAGGGTCTTGATCGCGGTCTGGGCGTTCTCGGTCAGGGTGAGCATGTCTGCTCCCTCATTTCCTTCGGCAATGACGCTTGACGAGCAGTTGGCTCACTACACGCGTGCGCCTCGGGCACCTTCTACCGTCACAGGCTTCCTGCCGACACGCAACCGCCCACCTCTTCCACGCGAACGCCCCGGTTCGCGACCTCCGCCCGGCGTGTCGCCGCGAAGGGGAGCGTTCGCGAACCGGGGCGGGCGGGATCGGTACGGTCGAGGGCATGACCACCAGAGCTGCTCTCGGCATGGCGTTCGACCGCACCTTCGACCCGGCGCTGGTCCGCCACTTCGCCCGGTCCCTGGACGGGAAGGTAGACGAGCTGTGGCTGATCGAGGACTGCTTCTACACCACGGCCCCACCCCTGGCGGCAGCGGCGTTGGCGGTCACCGAGGAGCTCCGGATCGGACTGGGCATCCTGCCGGCACGGGCCCGCACGGCGGCGATCACCGCGATGGAGATCGCGACGCTCGCCGGGCTCGGCCCGGGCCGGGTAGTCGGCGGCATCGGTCACGGGGTGCAGTCCTGGATGGGTCAGATGGGGGTGCGGCCCGCCTCCCCGCTGACCGCGCTGGACGAGGTGCTCACCACGGTACGCCGGCTGCTCGCCGGCGAGCAGGTCTCGTTCGACGGGCGGTACGTCACGCTCGACGAGGTGCAGCTGGACCAGCCACCGGCGCAGCCGGTGCCGGTGCTGGCGGGTGTCCGGGGGCCGAAGTCGATGGCCCTGGCGGGCCGCAGCGCGGACGGGGTGGTGCTCGCTGACGCGGTCGGCCCCAGCTTCATCCCGACCGCGCGGGAGCAGGCCGGTCGGGGTCAGGACTTTGCCGTGACCGTGTTCGCGCCGTTGATCACCGCTCCCACACGGGCCGAGGCCTACCGACTCGCCGCCGGCTGGCTCGCGGGCCAGCTCGCCAGTCCCACCCCGAGCCTCACCGGGGCAGCGTTCTACGGAGAGCTGGTGGACCTGCACACCCGCGGCGGGGACGAGGCGCTGGCAACTGTGCCGCCGGAGTGGTGGGCAGAGCTGGGTGCGATCGGCACGCTAGAGGATGCGGCAGCGCACATCGACGCGCTGGAACGAGCCGGTGCCACTGGCGTCGCGCTGGTCCCCGCACCGGACCCACAGGTCGCCACCGGACAGATCGACGACGTGCTCGAGCTCGCGCGGCGCTGACCGAGACGCCTGATCCAGGCGCAGCGCGTCAGGCGTCGCGTTGCAGCACCAGCACACCCGCGACGTAGACGAGCACCGCCTGAGGTCGGAACATCACCTCGTGGACCTCCCGGTGGCCACCAGGAGCGTGATCTGCCTGCTCACACCGTAGTGCGCTGCTGTGCCCGCCCGCTGCCGGTGCGACCGCAGCGATCCACGGCCACCAGCGGGCCCGGCCGGTCTCGGCTGCCCGAGTGCCGCGGCGGTGGCAGGCTGGTACTCCCACCGATGAAGGGGATGGTCATGATCTGCGCAACCTGTGCCGTGGAGTACGACGGCGACGCACTGCCGCAGGTGTGCCCGATCTGTGCGGACGAGCGGCAGTGGGTACCTGCCGACGGGCAGCACTGGCAGGACCTGGACGCCCTCCGTGCCGCCGGGCAGCACCTGGTCTGGGCGGAGGCAGAACCGGGCCGGGTGGAGATCACCGCCGAGCCGAAGGTCGGTATCGGGCAGACCGCCCAGCTGGTGCACACCCCAGCTGGGTCGTTGCTCTGGGACCCACCCGGGTACATCGACGCCGGCACGGTGGCGCGGGTGCGCACACTCGGTCCGGTGCTCGCGGTGGCGGCCAGCCACCCGCACATGTTCGGGGTGCAGACCGAGTGGGGCGAGGCGCTGCAGGCACCGGTGCTGGTCTGCGAGCCGGACGCCCGGTGGCTCGGCCGCACCTCAGACCGCGTGCAGCTGTGGGACGGCGACCACGAGCTGGCCCCGGGACTGAGCCTGCACCGGGTCGGCGGCCACTTTCCGGGCGCCGCCGTGGCTCTGTGGGCCGGTGGCGCCGGCGGCCGGGGCGTGCTGCTCAGCGGCGACACCGTGTTCCCGAACCCGGACCGGTCGTCCGTGGGTTTCCTGCGCAGCTATCCGAACAAGATCCCACTCTCGGCGGCGGTGGTGGAGCGGATCGCGGCCCGCCTGGACAGCCTGGAGTTCGACCGGGTGGTGGGCAATTTCGGCAACGCGATCGAGTCCGGTGCCGCTGCGGCGGTGCAGCGCTCGGCGCGGCGGTACGTGGAGTGGGTCCGCGGGGACCACGACGACGACACCTGATCTCGGCAGGCCGTCGGTCCTGGTCTCCGCACGGAGCAGGGCTCCCCGCCTGAGCATGCCAGCAGGTGCAGGTCCAGCGCGATCCCATAGCCTGCTGCCATGAGCGCCGGCTGGCTGCGCCGAGGGTTCCGCCGCCGTGCGTCCGGGCGGTTCACCCGCACGATCGCGGAGACGATCTCGGCGTGCCTGCACTATCGAGTCCTCGGGCTGGCTGCGGAGGCCGCGTTCTTCACCATCCTCTCCGTCCCGCCGCTGCTGTTCGCGCTGGCCGGGTCCATCGGATTCATCGCGGCACGGATCGATCCCACCGTCCTCGAACAGTTCCAGGCTCAGATGCTGCAGCTGGCTGCCCAGGCGTTGACGCCCGCTGCTGTGGAGTCTCTCGTCCGGCCCACGCTGGCGGGGGTGCTCGCCGAGGGCCGCGCGGACGTGCTGCTGCTCGGTTTCCTGATCGCGCTGTGGTCCGGCTCACGGGCGCTCTACGTCTTCATCGAGAGCATCTCCCTCCTGTACGGTCATGCCGGTCACCGGCGGCCACTGGTGACCATCGCCCTGTCGTTCGCGCTGTGCGTGGTCTTCCTGCTGCTCGCGGCGGTGCTGATCTCCGTGGTGCTGACCGGACCGGATCTGGTCGCACGGCTCGTTCCGGCAGAGCTGACCTGGCTGAACCGGCTGTACTGGCCGGTCGCGCTGTGCGGGTCAGCCGGCTTCCTGGCCGCCCTCTACTCGCTCTCCATCCCGCGCGGCTACCGGCTCTGGTCCGCCGCCCCCGGTGCCGCGCTCGCCCTGCTGATCTGGGTCGGGGGCAGCTGGGCACTTCGCTATGCCCTGAGCCTGAGCATCGGCGGCTCGACCATCTATGGTCCGCTGGCCGCACCCATCGCCCTGCTGCTGTGGATCTACGTGGTCTCGATCGCGGTGCTCGTCGGGGCGGCCCTGAACGCGGCGCTGGCCACGAGCCCGCACTCGGCCGAACGCTGACCGGGAACACCGCACCGCCGAGTGCGATCTCCTAGGCTGTCCCCATGTCCGCTCCTGGTCCGGTCACCGGTCTGCGCCACCGTCTCATCCGCGCACTCGGCGGACAGGTACCTCAGCACCAGGGTCCCGGTGCCACAGCGCTGGTCATCTCCGGGGGTGGAGCGCGGTCCAGCTTCGAGCTCGGCGCGCTGCAGTATCTCTACGAACGAGAGCGGATCGCGCCCCGCATCATCACCGGCACCTCCGCCGGCTCGATCCTCGCTGCGGTGATCGCCCAGCACCCCGACCCGGCCGGTCAGCGGCGGGCGGTGGCCGAGCTGCGCCACCTGTGGCTGGACATGCGCGATTCCTCGGACATGTTCACCGAGCTGCCCTGGTTCACCAAGCTGAACGAGCACATGCCCACCTGGCGCAAGGTGATGGCGCTGCGGAACAGGTCCACGCACCGGGCCCGCACCGGCAGGCTCGGGGCGGTGCTGCCCCGGGCGATCCGTAGCCGGACCGAGCAGGGCGCTGCGGCCGGGCACGCCGAACCCACCCGGGGCCGGCACACCCCACCTGCTGCGGAGCACCGCGCCGAGGCCGACACGGTCACCGAGACCGAGACGCGCGCGAGCGCTGAGCAGGAGGACAGCGAGCACGGGCTGGCGTGGTCGGTGACGAACGTGCTGGACACGCTGTCCACCCTGTGGGAAGCGGGCCGCACCAGCACGGACCTGGAGCTGATCCTCTCCGGTGCCCAACACGAACGAGCCGCGTTCACCCCGGGCCCGATCGTCGAGCGGCTCACCGATCCGGACCTGTTCGACGCGGCTGCGGTCGCTGCGTCCGGCATCACGCTGCGGATCGCCACGGTCGCACTGGAGTCGGGCGAGCTGCGCTACGTCACCGAGTCCGGTGAGATCCGGGACCGTCAGGACGAGCCGGTCGTCGGTGAGCCGCGGGTGGACCTGGTGGCCGCGATCCGGGCCTCCTGCGCGATCCCGGCAGTGTTCCCGCCAGTGCGGCTGGGTTCAGAGCACTATGTCGACGGCGGGGCCCGGGAGTCCTTGCCCGTCGAGGTGGCCATGACTGCGCTGGGGGCGCGGCACTGCTATGCCGTGGTCGCCTCTCCCACCGGCCTCGCCCATTCGGCCGACTTCGGCGAGAAGGACATGCTGGAGATCGTGATGCGGGCGGGCTTCGGGATCATGCCCGACGAGATCCTCACCGACGAGGTGCGCCGGGCCGGCGAGAACGGTGCCACGATCATCCAGCCGGAGCTGGACATCCACGACATCCTGACCATCGACCCTGGGCTGACCGCGATCGCGATGGACTACGGCTGGAGCCGGGCGGCCGAGGCATGCACCGGCGCCTCGGCCACTGCCCGGGCGCGGGTGCGGGACGTGTACGAGGTGCGGCGGCTGCTCTGGTCCGCTGAGGACCTGGCACTGCGACCGCGCACAGCTGAGGGGGACGCTGGCCGGTCCGATGCCGAGCATGCCGACACCGGCCGCGCGGACGTGATCCGGGCTGGTCCCGGCCGGTCGGACACCGGTCGGAACAGCTCCGGTGCTAGTAGCGCCACCGCCCCGGTGGACAGCCGGGCACTAACCGAGATCGCGGAGCTCAAGCACCGGTTGCGCTCCCTGGTGGACGCCGCTGATCCTGCCCTGCTGCCCCCTGGGGCGCACACCTGGTGGCGGGACTTCGAGCGCCACCCCTACCCCGTGCACGCCGAGCCCGACTGGCTCCACTGACCGGCCCCCCACCCCTCCTCCCCCGCGAACGCTCGCCTTCGCGGCACGGAAGCGCTTTCCTGCCGCGAAGGCGGGCGTTCGGGGTAGGAGCCTGGTGGCGGGATACTGTGACCGAAACAGGACGAGGGGAGGTGAGGTACGTGCGGAAGGTGCGCGCCGCCGTCGTCTACCACCCGATGAAGCTGGCCTCCCCGCGGTGGAGGCGCATGCTCCGGCGCGAGGAGCAGCGCACCGGGCGTCCGGAGAGCCTGTGGGTGCCCACCCGCGCCGACGACGACGCCGCCACCCTGCGGGAACGGCTGCGGGCGGCGGGAGCACTGGAGGCGGACGTGCTGATCGCCGCCGGCGGGGACGGCACCGTACAGCTGGTGGCCGAGGCGGCGATGCTCACCGGCCAGTCGCTGGGCATCTGGCCGGTGGGTTCGACCAACCTGTTCGCCCGCAACCTCGAGCTGCCCACGCTGGACCCGGCGGCCTCGCTGCGCGCCGGTCTCGGGGACCACGAGCGGATGGTGGACACCGTGGGGATCACCGCAGTGCTCGCGGACGGCACCCGCACCCGGCGCACCAGCCTGGTGCTGGCCGGGTTCGGCGTGGACGCCCAGATGGTGGTGCACACCTCGGACGAGGCGAAACGGCAGTTCGGCTGGCTCGCCTACCTCCACGGGGTGCGCAAGGGCATCTCCCGCCCGGACCGGTTCGACGTGACCTACTCCCTGGACGGCAGCCAGCCGCAGGATGCCCGGCTGCTCACCCTGGCGATCGGCAACGGCGGCCTGCTGCCGGCGGGCCTGGTGCTGTTGCCGGACGCCCGCGTGGACGACGGCCTGCTGGACGTGCTGCTGCTGCGCCCGGACAACGTCCGTGGTTGGCGGGACGTCGGCTCCTGGTTCATCCAGGAGAACGGCCTGGTGCGCCGGATCCGGCGCCGGAACGGCAAGCGGCGCCCGTTGCGCACCGGCCCGTCCGTGCAGCTCTTCGGGGCCCGGGAGGTGCGCCTGCAGCTGCGCCGGCCAGAAGACTTCCAGCTGGACGGGGAGTACATCGGCCGGGCCGTCGCCGTGCGTGCTCAGGTCAGCCACGGCAGCCTGCGGGTACGCACCCCGTGACGGGTGCCGGGCAGCGAAGTTCACCAATTCGCTACCCGAGACGACCAGAGCGTCCTACGATGAGAACCGACGTGGGACATCACACGCGGCCAGGTAGCTGAGTCGGCCGCAGCACACCCACTTCGGACTCCACGACCGGGAGGACCTTGCGTGGCCTTGCTCAGCCAGTCCACCGAGCACACGTTGGACCGCGCCGCTGGCGCGCTGTGCGGTCTGGCGCTCGGCGACGCCATGGGCCGGCCGGGTCGTGGCTGGCCGCAGCAACGCATCCGAGGGCACTTCGGCTGGATCACCGACCTGGCCGCTGCTCCAGTGCCGCGGCCCGGGGACGGTCCGGTCGGCACGATGGGCAGTGCCACCCGGGCAGCGTTCCAGCTGGCGGCGCGATGGCCGCAGCAGCTCCGGCCCCGGGTCCCAGCCCGGCCCGCCCGCGCGGACGGCACCAGCCTGACCGCGCACCGGCTGCTCCCGGTCGGCATCCCCTGCCGGGAGGACGAGGCGATCGCCGCGAGCATCGTTCGTCTGGCCGGCTCCCGGGCCACCGCCACCGCCCTGTCCGGTGCCGCGATGGTGGCGGGGATGATCTCCTCCGCCGTGGACGCGCCGGAGGGCTCGACCGACCCGGTGTTCCTGGCTGCGCACCTGGAGATGGGGATGCGTGCGGCGGAGGCGATCGGTGACCGCGGAGCACCGGACGTGGCACCGTCGGTGCTGGAGCGCTCCCTGCTCGCCCGGGAGATCGCTGTACGGGCACCCGACGACCAGACGTTCCTCACCCGCCTCTACGACGTGGTCGGGGTCTCCAAGGCGGCCGCGGAGTCCGTGCCTGCCGCAGTGGGCCTGCTGGTGCGCGCCGAGGCCGACCCCAGCCGGGCCTGCGTGCTGGCGGCGAACCTGGGCGGGGAGACCTCCCGCATCGGGGCACTGGCCACCGCGATGGCCGGTGCGGTGCGGGGCCGGGCGGCCATGGTCGAACCGTGGCGCGCGCACGTGGAGCAGGTGAACGAGGTCTGCTCGGTGAGCCTGGCCCAGCAGCTGCTCGCCCAGCGCAGCTGAGTCCCGAGCAGGCCGGGGCGGACCGGTCTCGCTCGGTTGCTGGTCAGCGCACCTGCGGCACCTCGGAGCGGAACCGGCGCAGCCGCAGGCTGTTGGTCACCACGAACACCGAGGAGAACGCCATCGCGGCCCCGGCGAGCATCGGGTTGAGCAGCCCGGCGGCGGCCACCGGGATGGCGGCCACGTTGTAGGCGAACGCCCAGAACAGGTTGCCCTTGATCGTGCCCAGCGTGCGGCGGGACAGTCGCACAGCGTCCACTGCAGCGCGCAGGTCCCCGCGCACCAGGGTGATGTCCCCGGCCTGGATCGCCGCGTCCGTGCCGGTGCCCATCGCCAGGCCGAGGTCGGCGGTGGCCAGGGCGGCGGCGTCGTTCACGCCGTCACCGACCATCGCCACCACCTTGCCCCGGGTCTGCAGGTCGCGCACCACGTCCACCTTCTGCTCCGGCAGCACCTCGGCGATGACCTCCTCGATGCCCACCTCGGCGGCGACCCGCTCGGCGGTGGCACGGTTGTCGCCGGTGAGCAGCACCGGCGACAGGCCGAGCTCGCGGAGCCGGGCGATCGCCGCGGCGGAGGTGTCCTTGACCGTGTCGCCGACCTCGATCAGCCCCTGCACGGCGCCGTCCCAGCCGACGGCGACCACGGTCAGCCCGCGCTCGTCCGCCTCGGCCTGGGCGCGGCGGATCGCCGCGTCCTGGGTGTGCTCGGCGAACAGTGCCGGCCGGCCGACGAGCACCTGGGCGCCGTCCACGGTGCCGCGCACACCGCGGCCGGCGAGGTTCTCGAACTCGGTGACCTGGGCCAGCTCGCCCTGCTCGGCGGCAGCGGCGGCGATCGCGGCGCCGATCGGGTGCTCAGAAGCGTGCTCCACGGCCCCAGCCCGGCCCAGCACCTCCGCGGCGGTGGTGTGCTCGGCGGGGTGCACCCCGTGGGTGGTCATCGTGCCGGTGGTCACGGTGCCGGTCTTGTCCAGCACCACCGTGTCGATCCGGCGGGTGGACTCCAGCACCTCCGGCCCGCGGATGAGCACACCCATCTGCGCGCCGCGGCCGGTACCCACCAGCAGGGCGGTGGGGGTGGCCAGGCCGAGCGCGCACGGGCAGGCGATGATCAGCACCGCCACTGCCGCGGTGAACCCCTCAGCGGCGGGGTGCCCGGTGCCGAGCCAGAAGCCGAGGGTGCCGAGCGCGACCAGCAGCACGACCGGCACGAAGATGCCAGAGATCCGGTCGGCGAGCCGCTGCACCTGCGCCTTGCCGTTCTGCGCCTCCTCCACCAGGGCGGCCATCTGCGCGAGCTGGGTGTCCCCGCCCACCTGGGTGGCACGCACCACGATCCGCCCGCCCTGGTTCAGCGAGGCGCCCACCACCCGGTCGCCCTCGGCCACCTCCACCGGCACCGACTCGCCGGTGAGCATGGACTCATCGACGGCGGAGGCTCCGCTGGTCACGATCCCGTCCGTGGCGATCTTCTCCCCCGGGCGGACCACGAACTCGTCGCCCACCACCAGCTCGCTGGCCGGGCGGCGCACCTCCACCGTGCCGTGCAGCAGGGTGACGTCCTTGGCGCCCAGGTCGAGCAGCGCGCGCAGTGCGTCCCCGGCGCGCCGCCGGGCACGCAGCTCGAAGTACCGGCCGAGCAGGATGAACGTGGTCACCCCGGCGGCGACCTCGAGGTAGATGTTCGCAGCGGCGTCCCCGCGGGCGATGGTGAAGGTGAACTCGTGCCGCATCCCGGGCATCCCCGCCGTGCCGAGGAACAGGGCGTACAGCGACCAGCCGAGGGCGGCGAGGGTGCCGATGGAGATCAGCGTGTCCATCGTGGCGGCCCCGTGGCGCAGGTTGGTCCAGGCGGCGCGGTGGAACGGCCACGCACCCCAGACCACCACCGGAGCGGCCAGGGTCAGGGACAGCCACTGCCAGTAGGTGAACTGCAGCGGGGGGACCATGGCCAGCAGGATCACCGGCACCGACAGCACCGCCGAGACCAGGGTACGGCGCCGGAGCAGGTCGAGCTCGGCAGCCCGGGCCGCATCGGCGGCGTCTGCCGCCGGGGTGAGGTCCTGCTCGCCACCGCGAGCTGCGCCGTCGGGCTCGGCCGGGGTGAGCGGCTGGGCGGTGTACCCGGCCTGCTCCACGGCGGTGACCAGCTCGGCGACGGTCACCGACTGCGGGACCAGCACCCGCGCCTTCTCGGTGGCGTAGTTGACGGTGGCCACCGCCCCGTCGAGCCTGTTCAGCTTCTTCTCCACCCGCGCAGCGCAGGAAGCACAGGTCATCCCGCCGACGGCGAGGTCGATGCGCTGCTGGTCCTCAGCCGTCGTCCCGGTGGATACCTCGACCATCTCGATCCCTTCGTTCCTCCTGCTGCGGGCCGGCGCCTCTCGCGCTGACCCACGCTCACACCATATACCTCATGGGGGTATATCGGCGCGCCTACTGTATACCCCTGCCGGGTATGGAGGCAACGGCTGGGCCCGCGCGCAGCCGGGTGCGCGTGCCACACTGAGCCGTCGGCCACCGGCCGGCCGATGAACGTGAAGGAGAACCAGTGCGCGTCGGGATCCCCACCGAGGTGAAGAACAACGAGTACCGGGTGGCGGCGACCCCCGCGGGAGTGCACGAGCTGGTCACCAGCGGCCACCAGGTGCGGGTGCAGGCCGGCGCCGGGGCCGGGTCCGCCTTCACCGACGCCGTCTACGCCGACGCCGGCGCCGAGGTGGTCGCCACGGCCGAGGAGGTGTGGCCGTGGGCCGAGCTGGTGCTCAAGGTCAAGGAGCCCGAGCCCGAGGAGTACTCCTTCCTGCGCCCGGACCTGGTGCTGCTGACCTACCTGCACCTGGCGGCCGACGCCGGCCTCACCCGTGCGCTGCTGGACTCTGGGGTGACCGCGATCGCCTACGAGACGGTGCAGCCGGAGGGCGGCGGGCTGCCGCTGCTGGCACCGATGAGCGAGATCGCTGGGCGCCTGGCGGTGCAGGTGGGCGCCTACCACCTGATGAGGCCGCACCATGGCCGCGGCCAGCTGCTCGGCGGGGTGCCCGGCGCACCGCGCGGGAACGTGCTCGTGCTCGGCGGCGGAGTGGCCGGGGAGCAGGCGGCACGGGTGGCGGTGGGGATGCAGGCGAACGTGACCATCCTGGACGTGTCGCTGCCGCGGCTGCGGATGCTGGACGAGCGGTTCGGCAACCGGGTGGCCACGGCCCGGTCCAGCCCGTACGTGGTGGCAGAGCAGGTGCGGGAGGCGGACCTGGTGATCGGCGCCGTGCTCATCCCGGGCGCGCAGACCCCGCGGCTGGTCACCGAGGAGATGTCCGCGGCGATGCGGCCGGGATCGGTGCTGGTGGACATCGCGATCGACCAGGGCGGCTGCTTCGCCTGCTCCCGTCCGACCACCCACGACGAACCGGTCTTCCAGGTGGGCCCGAGCCTGTACTACTGCGTGACGAACATGCCCGGGGCGGTGCCGGTGACCGCGACAGTGGCGCTGACCAACGCCACCCTGCCCTACGCGCTGGCGATCGCCGACGCCGGCTGGCAGCAGGCGGCGGCGCAGGACGTGGCGCTGGCCCGAGGGGTGAACGTCACCGGTGGGCGGCTGGTGAACGCCGCCGTGGCGCAGGCGCACGGCCTGGAGGCCGAAGAGCTGTAGGCCCCGGTGGAGCAGTCAGCGCCACGGGGCCCAGCCGTCCGACCCGGCCAGGTAGGCCTCCCGGGTGACCTGCTCGGCCTCCTCCTCGCTCAGCTGCGGACGACCCTCGCCGGACTCTGCTCCCGGTCCGGTGTTGGCGTACTCGTAGAACTCCGCGTCCTCCCAGGGCCACCCGCTCATGTCGGTCCAGGCCGGGGTGGCGATGTGCGCACCGAGCCAGGAGTCGCGGACCACCACGGCTGGGTCGGTGTCCGGAGCACTGCTCGGGTGCCAGGGGCGGCCGAGGTAGACGGTGCCGGCCTCCGCCTCGGAGGTGAACCGGCAGTCCAGGAACAGGAACCCAGCCGAGTCCTTGGGTGTGGCCGCGGCCGTGACGTACCCGTTCACCTCAGCCTGCCGGTCCAGGGAGTGGATCTCGGAGCCCTCGGCCACCAGCGTGCCCGGGCCGTAGATGAAGTCGACGTCCCCGGCCACGAAGCTGTCCCGCAGGTAGACCCGGGAGGCGGCGTCGTCGGAGGAGTCGACCAGGTAGGTGTCCTGGTTGCCGAGCAGGCGGACGTCGTCCAGGACGATCCGGTCGCCGGCGGTGCGCAGCGCGAGCGCCTGGGACGGGCCGGACTCCTCCTCGTCGTAGGCGTTCTCCACCGTCAGGTCGGCCAGGGTGATGTCATCGGCGAGCAACGACAGCACCGGCGACCCGGTGTGACCGAACGTGCCGCCGTAGAACTTCTCCTGGCCTGCGGCGAGGTCGTAGGTGAGCACGACGTCCTCGGCGTCGCCGCTCTCCCCGCGGATGGTCAGGTTGTCCGCACCGGGCCAGACCCGGACCACCTCGCGGTAGGTCCCAGGGGCCACGACGATCGTGACCGGATGGTCGGCCCGGCTTGCGGCGCCTACTGCTGCGGAGATGCTCCCGTAGTCACCGGTGCCGTCCAGGGCGACGCGCACGGTGCCCGGAACGTGCTCGGTGCGCAGCAGCGGGCCCGCGCTGCGGGTGACCAGGCGCTCCACCTGTTCCACCGGGTCGGCCGTGTACTGGTAGTGCTCGAGAGGCTCGACAGTGCTGCCACTCGCGTCCCGCCGTCCGCGCACGTTCTCGAACTGGTTGTCCCGGGCCTCGATCCGCGAGTCCGGGCCCTTCTCCACCAACGGGTCCTCGGCGTTGCGGTAGACGCTGGACTCCACCAGCAGCTGTGATCCGCCGCGCGCCATCGTGCCGTACTGGCCGACGCCGTCGAAGAGATTGTTGTACAGGTGGCCGGCGGCGACGTTGTCGATGCTTCCGTTCCGTTGGTAGGTGTTCGTGACCCAGTTGTGGTGCATCGTGATCGTGGTGAGGACGTTGTCGGTCCAGCCCACTCCGATCGCCTTGTTGTGGTCCCGGAAGATGTTCCAGGAGAGCGTGACGTTGGTGGAGTCCTTGCGCACGTCCACCAGCCCGTCGCCCAACCGGGCGAACTCGTTGTGGTCGATCCACACGTGGGTCGAGGTGTCGACGCGGATCCCGTCGTTGTCGTTCTCTTCGCTCTTTCCGTCCCAGTCGCCGGGGATGTAGGAGTCCCGGAAGGTCAGGTTCCGGACGATCACGTTCTCCACGGTGTCCAGGCGCAGGCCGCCACCGACCAGCTCGCCGCTGCGACCGACTCCGACGATCGTGGTGTCCGAGGAGACGTCGATCATCGAACCGAACGGGTCCACCTGGATGCTGCCGAGCACCAGGATCGTCACCGGTCCCGACCTCGCCGCGTACCGAGCGAGGGACTCGGAGTCCCATGCGACCACGATCGGCCCACCGGCACCTCCGGTGGTCCCGTGCGGCAGGTCTGCGGTGGGCTCGGCGGCAAAACCGGTCGCGACCGGGGACCAGATCGGACCGTCCGCGGTGGTGAGTCCGGGAACCTGCATCCGGTCCAGCAGTGCCTCACCTTCGGCGTGCACCTCGGCCTCGTCCGCCGGCCGCTGGTCGTCCGCCGTGGCGGCCGTCGTCCCGGCGAGCAGTGTGCTCACCGCGACGGCCGCACCGAGCAGAATGCGTCGTGCTGTGCCTCTCATGCGTGTCCTTCCATAGTTGGGGTGGCTCAGTCGAACCATCGGTGCACCGCGCCTGGGCCGGCCGCGAGGGTGACCACGGCACTCGCCCGGGGAGCGCTCTGGGTCTGCAGGTGGGGACCCCTGGCGCCCTCGACCTCGTCGCTGAGCACCGCGTCCGGATGGGCGGCGTTGTGAGCGGCGAGGATGTCGGTGGGGTGGCCGTTCACCCAGTTGCCCTCGGCGCTGATGCCGGTGCCACCCCAGTTGCGGATGATCTGGCCCGCAGCCGCGCCGTCGGCGAGCTCGAACCAGTTGCCCGTGGCGTAGATGCTGGACTCCACGCCCACGCCCACGGAGTAGTGGTAGCGCTCGGTGTCGAGCACCCGGTAGACGTTGTTGTAGACGTTCACCTGCCCGAAGCGCACCCGCGGGGACCGCTGCAGGGTGTCGATGAACTCGTTGTGGTGCATGGTGACGCGCAACCTGCCCCGGTCCCCCACGGCGTCGTCGCCGTTCCCCCACAGCAGCGACTTGTCATGGTCCATGAACCGGCTCCAGGAGATGGTCACCAGGTCCGCCTGGCGCACCACGTCCAGCAGCCCGTCGTGCCGGAGGAACTGCTCACCGAAGTACTCCGGCTGCTCGGCATCGTGGGTGTCGCCGTCGTCCAGGGTGACGTGGTTGATCCACACATGAGTGGAGCCGGAGACCACGACGTTGTCCCACTCGGTCTTCCAGGTGTCCCCGTTCCAGCCGGGGAAGCAGTCGTAGGCGTCCGAGACGGTGAGGTTGCGCAGGATCACGTTGTCCACCTCGGAGATGCTCAGGGTGAAACCAGTGAGCGTGACGTCCCCGACGCCGACGATCGTGGTGTTCGAACCGACGTTGGCACTGATCTGCTCACGCTGCGCCTCCCGGGAGGCGGTGCGCGCATCCTCCAGCGGCCCTTCTGCCGGTCCTTCCCAGTGCGCCGGGTCGAACGCGTCCAGGTAGGCCTCGAGGGTGTACCCGTCGCGGGCGTACTCCTCGCAGGCGATCGGCGTGCCGTCCGGCCGGGTGTTGGCGTCGATGTCGGCCATCACTCGCACGATCGTGGGCTCGTCACCCGCGACGGCTGCGACGAGCTCGTCGCGGGTGCTGACCTCGATCACCCGGTCCGGTTCGGCGTCAGCACCACCGGTGGTCCCGGTGCCGAGCGAGGCCCAGCCGTCACCGGTGGGCAGGACCTCTCGGTCCAGCACCCGGTGGGCGCTGCGCCGGTCGGTCTGGTCGGGACTGTGCCCGCCGGCGGGCTCGCCGGTAGCAGCAGCACTCCCTGCGCTGCCACCCACCAGCAGGGCGGCGGCCAGGGCGAGCCCGATCGCTCGGCGGGTTCTCGGCGGGCTCAGCGCAGCAGAGCCGGCAGGAACGCTGACAGCAGACGGATGTGGCACGGCTGTGTGCTCTTCTCTGGGGTCCGGGCCGTTGGCCCATGCAGGGAGTCCCCCGCCGCTCTCCCCGTCGAGCGGGCTCCACTGCCGCGGTCTGCGACCGGTCAACCCCGGTAACCGGTTTCCAACGACCCTAGCGATGCACGGCGATCGCGTCAATAGTTGCGCGGCGAGAGAAATGCTCCCGGGCCTGGAACCTCAGTGATGGCGCCAATCATGCGCGGTTCGGCGTAGCAGTCACGACGGTCAGATGGCGAGAAACCGATTCATCGACGTCGCCGATGATTCGGCGCGGTCGGGTCGGGGACACGCTCTGCCCCTCACCTGTGGGCCAGGTCCCACCATGGATCAGTTGTGCACGGCGCGTTCGTGCCGCACATGCCCGACCGGTTCGATCTGGAAGGTGCAGTGCGCCACGTCGAAGTGACCATCCAGGCACGCATCGAGGGCATCGAGGATCTGGCAGCTGTACTCATAGTCCACCTTGTCACCGTCGACCACCACGTGCGCAGAGAGCACCGGCACGCCGGAGGTGATGGTCCAGGCGTGCAGGTCGTGCACCTCCACCACGCCGGGGATACCGATGATGTGCTCGCGCACCTGCGCCAGGTCCACGTTCTTCGGCGTGGACTCCAGCAGCACGTCTGCCACGTCCTTGAGCAACGAGATCGCGCGCGGCAGGATGAGGAGCCCGATCGCGAAGGAAGCGAGCGCGTCCGCGCGCACCCAGCCGGTGGTCATGATCACCACGGCAGCCACGATCACCGCCACCGAGCCGACCAGGTCGCCGAACACCTCCAGGTAGGCACCGCGCATGTTCAGGCTCTCTCCGCACGCCCGGGCGAGGATGGCGAGCGAGACCAGGTTGGCGAGCGCGCCGAGAACGGCGGCGCCGAGCATGATCCCGGACTCCACCTCGGGTTCAGCGCCCCAGCGCAGGAACGCCTCCCGGATCACCAGCACGCCCACGGCGCACAGCACGGTGGCGTTGGCCAGTGCGGCCAGGATCTCCGCCCGCTGCCAGCCGAAGGTGCGGGTGTCGGTGGCGGGCCGGGCGGCCAGGGTGGCCGCGAGCAGCGCGATCGCCACCCCAGCGGAGTCGGTGAGCATGTGCCCGGCGTCGGCGAGCAGCGACAGCGACCCGGAGATCCACGCACCGATCGCCTGGATCAGCATCACCGACAGAGTGATGCACAGCACGGCGATGAGCTTGTTCCGGTTCGCACCGGTGGCGGTCACCGAGTGGTCGTGACCGCGAGAGTGTTCATGGGCAGGGGGCTGCCTACTCATCTCCGTCCTCTCTACACGCCGTACCGACAGGGCGTGTCAGGCCCACTCTCCCCCACCCGGGGAGCAGAAGTCACTCCGGGCCCAACGCGCTGCAGACGGCGGAGCTCCCCTTGGGGAGCACATCTCACCACAGCTCGGGGTGGGCGGGGCAGCGAGCGCCAGTGGACGGAGGGCTGCGGCGGCGGGGCCGTGCACACCCCGCCGCCGCGCCGGCCCCCGGCCGACGCCCGCCGGCCGGTCCGCCTGTGCCTGACGGACCGACCTTGGGCGACGTCTCGACCTGAGCATCATCTCCGGTCCAGTACCCCCCTGCGGCACTGCGACCTTCGACGGCACTCGGCCGTACTGCATCAAGTCACCAGGTGGCTTGATATGAGGTACGACCCAGTGGACCGTCGAACGTCACGCGACTATTACTGTGATCTGGATCACATAGTTGTGAGCTGTTGGCGTTCTACCCGCGACCCTCGCTGCGGTTCTCGCACTCATCGCCGCGACCGTGCGGAGCGTCATTGCCATCGCCGTGACCGGACCGGCCCACTTCGCCGCACACCACATCGCCGCGCCAATGGCGGTTGGCGCCGAAGCTCACCGTCACACGTGTCTCGTCGATTGGGCCAGAATCGTCCAGGTACTGCAGCGACAGCGTGTGCTCGCCCTCGTCGACGTCAGGGAGCCAGACCACATGCTCGGCGTCGTTCCCGTATCCGTGCGGCCAGCACCACCATGGCCGCGATTCGTGGACCTCGACGGGATCGCCGGCGAGGCGGAACTCCACCTCGTGCGACGTGTCGGCGTCATAGCCGACGACGAGAGTACCGGTGAGCATGCTCTCGTCCCGGCCCCCGTCGCGCCAGTCGCGCCAGTCGGACCCTTCGGACCAGCACCCTCCCAGACGCACGCTCTCACCTTCGGTGGGGTACACGATCCTGATCGGCTCCACCCAGGTGTATGGCCCCACCCGGTAGGGCTCGGACTCGCCGGCGTAGGCCTCCGAGACTCCCTCCGGCACGGTCTGGGTCAGGGTGAAGTAGTGGCCCTCTGCCGAGCCGTCGTCATCATCACCGTCGTCGGGGTCATCACTGTCGTCAGCATGGTCGCGGTCGTGGTCGTCGCGTTCGGCGAAGACCTGAGCCAATCCGCGGGCGGCGATCCCCATGGTGGCCGAACCGCCCGCCGGGCCCACTGTGCCACCAGCGCTCGGCCCGCCCTGCGGCTCCGCGTCCGGCCGGGCGATCTGCACCGACCAGCTACCGTCATCGGCGACCTCGTCGGTGGCGGCCACGTCACCGTCGTCGTCGCGGGCCGTGATCGTCGCGCCGGGCACGGCACCGTTCCCGGTCAGTTCCAGGGTGTCGTCATACACGGCTCCCCCGGCGCTCTGGCTGCTGCTCGGCTCCGGCGGGTCGGGCGTGCTCGCGACCGGCTCAGCCGGTTCCTCCGGTTCCGGCGACGGATCCTCCGGCTCAGGACCCTCGGTCGCGTCGCTGGCGGGGGCCTCGTCGCCGCCGGCAGCGTCGTCCCCAGCAGAGTGGTCGGCGTCATCGCCAGCAGGTCGGGGCGCGGCCGACTGTGGTTCGGCCGCCTGCGTCCCCGGGCTGCTGGGCTGGTTCGTGGGAGCTGCGGGCGGTACCGGCACAGAGGCAGGTGAGTCCGACGGAGTCGGCGTCTGCGCAGGGTCGTCGGCATCGTCGCTGGAGTCGGCGGGCGCGGCCGAGGAGGTGCTCGACGGGCTGCTCGGCACCGCCGGGCTCGGGGCGGGTGCACTCGCCGCCGGGGTCGGGTCAGCAGCCGGCGGCGGAGGCTCCGGTGCGGTCATCGCCATCGCCACCGCCGTCACCACGGCCACGGTCGCCGCCCCACCCACGGAGCCGACCGCCACCTTCGGTTCACGCAGCCGGTTCAGCGTCGACTTCGTGCCCCAGAGCAGGAAGCCGGCCTTGACACCCCACCCGCCGAACAGCCACCAGAGCGCCTTCGGGGCCAGCACCACCACCGGCAGCAGCAGCACTCCCATGTGGTCGGAGACGGCCACCAGCTCGGCCACCACCGCCGGACAGTGGTCGCACCGGTCCAGGTGCTCCTGCACCTGCGCCCGGCGGCGGGTGGACAGCCGGCCGGTCTGGTAGTCCCCGAGCTTGGTGACCACCGACCTGCACTCGGTCGGCGCCGACCCGGCGCGCACGTGCGCCTGCAACCACGCCGACCGAAAACCCGCCCGCGCGCGCAAGGACAAGGTGGAGACCGCCGTCGCCTTGATCCCCATCTTCTCGGACAGCTCGCTCGGGCCCACCCCCTCCACCTCGGTGAGCCAGAGCACCTCCCGCCACCGCGGCGGCAGCTCGGCGAACGCGTCCGCCACCAGGCCGCGGTCGAGCACCTCCTCGGAAGTGTCCGGCACCACCCACAGCCCAGCCGGTCCGGCGCTCTCCACGTCCTCGGTGGCGAACTCGCGCTGACCGCCCCGGTCGATCCGCAGGTTCCGCAACGTGCGGAAGATGTACCCGGCCACGTCCTCGGTGGGACCGCCACCGTTCTGGATCGCCCGCAGCACGCGCGCGAACGTCTCCTGCACCAGGTCCTGCGCCTCGTCCGGCCCCACCTGGCGACGCGCGATCCGCAGCGCTTCCGCCCGATAACGCTCGTACAGCAGCGCGTACTGCCCCACCTGGCCGGCGCGCACAGCCTCGACCACGGCCCGGTCGCTACCGGGTTCCGGAGCCGCGACACGATGCTCGTGCGCTACCGACATACCTCTCCTGGTTCGAGCTGGTGGACGGGTGTTCTGGGGCGGCGCTCTCTCCCGAGCCGAGGCGGGACTCCAGCATCCGCACCCCGCCGCACCCGCGAGAACAGTGGCGCGCCGACGTCTCAGGATACGATCCGGCGGCCGCTGGCGCACTGTCCGCCCCGTCTGCCCGCGAGGATCGTGACCATGTCCACACCTGCGCACCGGCCTCGATGACCGCCGAGGTCGCCCGCTGCAGTGGCGCGCCGGCAGCACCTGCGCTGGGTGTACGACCGAGCGGTAGCCGGCAATGTCACTAGGAACCGGGCACCGGTGCCCGATCCTTCGTGACGTTCTCGGGCCTGGCTCCGCCGGCGAGGGCCGCCGGGACCAACCGACGCTCCACCTGCTCCCGGCTGAGCAGCCCGTTCTCCACCACCAGGTCAGCCACGTCCCGACCGGAGGCGAGCGCGGTCTTGGCGATGGTCGCCGCCGACGAGTAGCCGATGTCCGGGATCAGCGCCGTGACCACCCCGACCGAGGCGGCTACCATCCGCTCCAGCCGTGAGGAGTTCGCCGCGATACCGGTGACGCAGTGCACCCGCAGCGTCCAGGCCGCCTGCCGCAACCAGGTCGCGGCCTGCAGCAGCGAGTGGGCGATGATCGGTTCGAAGGGGTTCAGCTGCAGCTGCCCTGACTCCACGGCCATCGTGACCGTGGTGTCCGCACCTGCCACGGCGTAGGCCACCTGGGAGACCACCTCGGGGATGACCGGGTTCACCTTGCCCGGCATGATGCTGGAGCCCGCCTGCCGCGCCGGCAGGGAGATCTCGCCCACACCGGCCTGTGGCCCCGAGCTGAGCAGCCGCAGGTCGTTGCTGATCTTCGACAACGAGACGGCGGCACGCTTCAGCGCAGCGGAGAGGGTGAGGAACGGTCCGGTGTCGCTGGTGGCAGAGACCAGGTCGGCGGCACCGACCAGGTCCAGGTCGGAGACGGCGCGCAGGTGCTCCAGCACTGCAGTGGTGTAGCCGGCAGGGGTGTTGATGCCGGTGCCGATCGCGGTGCCGCCGAGATTCACCTCGCGCAGCTGGGCGATCGCCTCCCGGATCCGGTCCCGGTCGCCACGCAGCGTGGTGGCGAAGCCGGCGAACTCCTGGCCGAGCGTCATCGGCACCGCGTCCTGCAGCTGGGTGCGGCCCACCTTGAGCACGTCCCCGAACTCGAGGGCCTTGTCCTCGAATGCCGTGCCCAGTGCGGCCAGCTCCTCCAGCATCGGGCCCGCTGCCAGGATCAGGGCGATCTTGACGGCGGTGGGGTAGGTGTCGTTGGTGGACTGGGACTTGTTCGTGTGGTCCAGCGGGGAGAGGTAGGTGTAGTCACCCTTGGACCGGCCCGCCTCCTCCAGGGCGATGTTCGTGAGCACCTCGTTGACGTTCATGTTCGTCGAGGTACCGGCACCACCTTGGACCACGTCGATCGGGAACTGGTCGTGGTGCTCACCGGCGATGACGCGCTGGCATGCTGACTCGATCAGCCCGGCGCGGTCGGCGTCCAGCACACCGAGGTCCCGGTTGGCGCGGGCAGCGGCCTGCTTGACCATCGCGAAGCCACGGATGAGCTCGGGGTGCTGGGACACGGTCGCCCCCGAGATCGGGAAGTTCTCCACGGCGCGGGCAGTGTGTACGCCCCAGTACACCTCCTCTGGGACCTCGACCGTGCCGAGCGAGTCGTTCTCGCTGCGCATGTCCACGACCACCTCCACATGATGGTGCTGGGTACAGATGTCTCGAACTACGTCTACCTGGTATTTGCTTTACGGACCCTTGGCGTCTCATTATCCGAACAGACCGGGTCGCCACAGCACGGCAAAGTCACTAGAACTCGGGCACCGGTGCCCGGTCCCTATTGACGTTGCTGGCGGAGGGGCGGGGTGGTGGGTTTGGCGGGGGTCAGCGGCGGCGGGGCACCCGGGGTTCGCCGAGGGAGAGCATCAGGCGGTTGGCCCAGCTGAAGAACGCGGCGCTGCTGAGCGCGTCCGCGACCGCCTGGTCGTCCAGGCCGGTGTGCCGCAGCGCCGCCACATGCTCGGCGGTCAGTACGGGCGGGGTGACCGCGAGCGCGGCGGAGGCGTCGATGACCGGGTCCCAGGTGGCATCGATCCGTGCGTCCACCCCGCCGTCGAGCAGGCGCTGCACGTCCTGTGCACGGCCGGACTCGCGGGTGGCGGCGCGGGCGTGCACATGTGCGCAGTACACGCAGCCGTTCACCCGGGAGGTGGCGGTGGCCGCGAGCTCCCGTTCGGCGCGGCCCAGACCGCCGTCGGTGTTGGTGAAGATGTCCAGGTCTGCGCGGGTGCGCGCGCCGAGCACCTCCGGGTCGCGGGCGAGCAGCGCGAAGTACGGGTTGGCGCCGCGGGCGCGCTGCGCCAGCCCCTCGTAGTGCCGCTCGGTCAGCTCGGACTCGGCGAGCGGCTCCAGCCAGGGCACCCAGCCGAGCGCTTCCTGGGTGAAGCCGGTGGGCCGGTCCAGGTCCGGGTAGGTCCGCACCCGCAGCGCTCCCCCCGCAGCGGCACCACCCGGCGCTCCCGCGGGGGCAGCACCGGCGCGCGCTCCCGCGGGAGCATCGTGCCCCGTCCCCACTACCGCTGGCGGCTCCGCCGGGATGGCCGCACCAGCCTGCTGGTCGGTGTTCCCGGCGAGCACCGCCAGGGCGTGCACCACCCGCACCTGGTAGCTCAGGAAGGCCACCAGCTGGGAGATGGTCACGATCCCGGTCGCCGACCAGCCGGCGTCCAGCAGCCGCTGCACCGCGTCGGCCGATGACTCCCGGGGGCGGAACGTGAGCAGGTGCGCGTGCTCCAGCGCTGCGGTCAGCCGCGACCCGAGCAGCTCCGCCGGCCCACCGCCGAGGTCAGCGGCAATCTGCAGCCGCAATCCCTCGGTCGACTCCCCCGCCAGCTCCGGCTCCCGGTACTGCCCGTACGGACCGGACCCCGCGCTGACCCGGACCAGCTCAGCCACCGCCCGGGTGAGGGACGCACCCGAGGGGGCTGCGCCGTCATCGGCAGCACCGGCCAGCAACGAACGGTAGTGCGCGGCCAGGCCGGTGTGCCGGTGCAGCTCGGCCACGTACCAGGCGAGCACGAGCCGCTCGGTTCGGCCGGCCTCCGCCTCGTCCACCGGCCACACCAGCGCCTGGTAGGCCTTCTGGGTGTGCTCGCGCTGCGCGGGTCGGGCGCGGCGCAGGGCGTCCAGGTGGTCGCCGGGGGCGATGTGCAGCAGAGCGTCGACCAGGTCCGGAGCATCGGGTCCGGGTCCGGGGGCAGCGGGTGCCGGGTGCACAGTGGTCATCGGGGTCCTCCAGTGGGTGCCCAGCCCAGATGCGGGGCGACGTCGGTGGCGATCAGGTCGATGGAGCGCAGCACGTCCTGGTGCGGTGGGTCCATGGAGTGCACCTGGAAGGAGAGGTGGGTGGCGCGGGCGAGGGCAGGGTCGGCGGCGAGGGAGGCGCGCACGTCCTCGGGGTCACCGGTGTGGGCGTCGGTGGCGGACAGCAGCGCCGCCAGCGGCGCGTCGGCGGGGTCGGTGCCGAGGGTCTTGGCCACGAACGGGGCTCGGCGCAGCCCAGCGGCGGCCAGCGTACGGGCCCGGTCACCGTCCTCGGCCACGAACACCGACCGGGCCACGCTGATGCGCGGGGGCACACCGGCGGGCAGGTGCTCGAGATAGGCGTCGATGAGCGGGTTCTGCAGCTCAGCCAGGCTCGCCTCGGGGGCATCGGCGGGGCGCGGCTGGGTGCGGGAGAGCATCAGCCCGTGCCCGCGCCGGCCCGCCTCGATTGCCCAGGGCAGGGAGAAGGTGGCGATCCAGATCCGCTGGCCGAGGGTGCCGCCGGGCGGGTAGAGCAGCGGACCCCCCTCCTCGCCGGTGACCGGGCCGCCGGCCAGCGCACGCTCCACAGCGGCCAGGTGGGTCTCGAAGATCTCCCGGCGGGCGGCGAAGTCCAGCCCGAGCGCGGCGAACGCGGTCGGGGACCCGCCGGAGGCGAAGCCCAGCTGGAGCCGGCCGCCGCTGAGGGCGTCCAGCACGACGGCGTCCTCCGCCACCCGTAGGGCGTTCTCCAGGGCGAGGGTTACCACCCCGGTGGTCAGCTGCACCCGGGACGTGCGCGCTGCCGCGTGGGCGAGGAACGGTAGCGGGGCGGGCAGGCCACCCTCCGTGCCGTCGAAGTGGTGCTGGGCCACGGCGATCGCGTCGTATCCGGCGGCCTCTGCGCGCTCGATCTGCTCCAGGGCAAGCCGGTACCGCTCGGCGGGCGGGGCGTCGTCCAGCAGCCGGGTGAAGAAGCCGAGCTGGCGTGCCGGAGCACCGCTGGTGGTCACGTGAGGACCTCCGGGTCGCGAGATGCGCTGCGGCCGGGGATCGCCGCCAGCAACGCCTGGGTGTAGGGCTCGCTCGGGTGGGTGAACACCTCTTCGGTGATGCCCGCCTCCACTGCGCGGCCCTGGCTGAGCACGGTGACGGTGTGCGCGAGGTCGCGGACCACTGCCAGGTCGTGGGAGATGAACAGGTAGCTCACGGCCAGGGCGTCCTGCAGGTCGGCGAGCAGATGCAATATCTGGGCCTGCACGCTCACATCCAGTGCGGAGACCGCTTCGTCGAGTACGAGCACGTCCGGCTGCGGGGCCAGTGCCCGGGCGATCGCGACCCGTTGCCGCTGCCCGCCGGAGAGCTCGGCCGGGCGGCGCTCGGCCAGAGCGCTGGGCAGGGCGACCGCGTCCAGCAGCTCGGCGACCCGGGCGGCCCGTTCCCGGCGCCCGGCCCGCCCGCGGCCGGCGCTTCCCGCACCGCGGGCACCATCGGCGCCTCCCGCACTCCGGTCCTCAGACCTACCGCCGCCGGCGCGGCGCCCACCCCCACCGAACCTGAAGTTACGCAGCGGCTCGGCGATGATCGAGGCGACGCTCTGCCGCGGGTCCAGGGAGGAGAACGGGTTCTGGTAGACCATCTGTACCCGGGCGCGGAACTCGCGCAGCTGCTTCGGGCCCAGAGTGAGGATGTTGGTGCCGGCGATGCGCACCTGCCCGGAGCTGGGCCGGGTGAAGGCCATCACGGCGCGAGCGGTAGTGGTCTTGCCCGACCCGGACTCCCCCACCAGAGCGTGTGTGGTGCCCGGTGCCACGGTGAAGGAGACGTGGTCCACGGCACGCAGCCGCGCCCGGGCGCCGAGGCTGAAGTCTTGCACCAGGTCGGTGACCTCGATCGCCGGCTCCGCCTCAGCCGTGGCGGCCAGCGTCTGGCGCACCTCATGCACGCTGTGCCGGGCGGTGGTGGCGAACGCGGGGGCGTCGGCCAGGAGGCGGCGGGTGTAGTCCGAGCGCGGGTCGGCCAGCACCTGGTCCTTGGGTCCGGACTCGACCACCCGGCCACCGGCGAGCACCACCATCTGCGTGGCCCGGTCGGCGGCGACGGCCAGGTCATGGGTGACCAGCAGGATGGCTGCGCCGGTCTCGGCCCGCAGGTCGTCCAGCAGGTCGAGGATGGTGCGCTGCACAGTGACGTCCAGGGCGCTGGTGGCCTCGTCGGCGATGATCAGCGACGGCTTCAGCGCGATCGCCGAAGCGATCAGCACCCGTTGCTTCATCCCGCCGGAGAGCTCGTGCGGGTACTGCCGGGCGCGGGCGGCCGGATCGGGGATGCCGACCCGCTCGAGCAGCTCGACCACACGCGCCTCGATCGCCGCCTTGTCGCCCCACTTGTGGATCCGCAGCACCTCGGCCAGGGAGTCCCCGATCCGCTTCACCGGGTTCAGCGAGTTGTTCGGATCCTGCGGGATCCAGCCGATGCGTGAGCCGCGGACAGCGGCCATCCGGGTGTCCGACCAGCCGGTGATGTCCGTCCCGGACAGCAGTACCTGACCGCCGATCACCTGACCCGCCGGCGGCAGCAGCCCGATGATCGACTGCGCCGTGGTGGTCTTACCGGACCCGGACTCCCCCACCAGGGTGAGCACGTCCCCAGCGCCGAGGTTCAGCGACACCTCGTGGGTGACCTGGTGGCGCCGGCCGCGGCGGCTGGTGTAGGCCACGCTCAGGTCCCGCACCTGCAGCACCGCAGGTGCGCCCTCCGCGCGGTGACCCGCGCCCGCCCCGGTGGGCTCCGCCGTCGTGCTCATGAAGGCTTCCCGATGGTCACGCTGATCCGGTTCGCGGCCAGCACCACCGCCACCACCACCAGACCGGGCAGAGTGGTCAACCACCAGGCGGTGGCCACGTAGTTGCGGCCCTCGGCGATCATCAGCCCCCACTCAGGGGTGGGTGGCGGGGCGCCGTAACCGAGGAACCCGAGGGTGGCGATCGCCAGGATCGCGGTGCCGAAGTGCAGAGCGGCAAGCGCCAGCACAGCGGTCAGGGAGTTGGGCAGCACGTGCCGGACGATCACCGCCACAGGCCGGCCGCCAGAACCGAACGCCGCCTCCACGAAGTCCGATTGGCGCACCCGCACCACCTCCGAGCGGGCCAGCCGGCCGAACGCCGCCACCGACGCTGCCCCGACGGCGACCGCCGCCTGGGTGGTGCCGAAGCCGAGCAGGATGATCACGCTCAGGCTGAGCAGCAGGGTGGGGATCGCCAGCAGCACGTCCACGATCCGCATCAGGATGTCCTCCACGGCCCCGCCCACGGAGCCGGCGGTCACACCGATGGTGGTGCCCAGTGCCAGGCCCACGCTGACGGCGATCAGTGCCGCGGACAGGGAGTGGATCGCGCCGTAGGCCACACGGGAGAAGACGTCCCGGCCGGTGGCGTCGGTGCCGAACCAGTGCTCGCCGCTCGGCGCGGACAGGGCTGCGGCGGCGTCACCGGAGATCGGGTCGTAGGCGGCGAACAGGCCGGGGAACAGCGCCATCACCACGGCAGCGGCCACCACCAGCCAGGGCAGCACGGTCAGCGCCCTCAGGCCAGGCCGACGGCGGAGCGTGCGGGGCGCTCTCACCGTGGCGGCGGGTGCGGTGGTCGCCTGGGGCAGGGCCTCGAGCACAGGTGTTCCGGTCACGTCCCCAGAGTGGCGGGCAGGTGGTCGGTGCGGGGAGTCGGACCGGCCCGTCTCGCATGGTGAGCACCACCCACCCCTCCTCTCGGGTCGTCATGCTCAGAGTGCGCTCTGGCGCACTCTTGGCAGGACGACCCGTCGAGGGGTGTCGATCCTGGAGAGGCCCGTACGTCAGGATGGTGTCGGGCCGCCCGGTCCGACACTCGCACCCGTCCCGGCACGCACTGCCGGTTCGGGCGACCTGAGGAGATGTCATGAAGTACGCGTTGCTGCTCATGGGGCACACCGACGACCCGGCCTGTGGCGATGAGGGCGGGGCGAACCCGGAGGAGTTCTTCGCCTTCGACCAGGAGATCACCGCAGCCGGTGTGGTCGTCTCGTCCTTCGCGCTCGAGGGGCCGGAGCACGCGGTGACGGTCGGCGCCGACGAGACCGGGGAACGGGTGGTCTCCTCCGGCCCGTTCGCCGAGGTGCAGGAGTTCGTGGGTGGCGGCTACATCATCGAGGTGGCCAACATCGACGAGGCGATCGCCTGGGCGCGGCGCAGCCCCGGCTCCGCTGCCGGTGGGCACGTGG
This sequence comes from Ruania albidiflava DSM 18029, assembly GCF_000421225.1. Classification (GTDB taxonomy): domain Bacteria; phylum Actinomycetota; class Actinomycetes; order Actinomycetales; family Beutenbergiaceae; genus Ruania; species Ruania albidiflava. The sequence goes on from NZ_ATWL01000013.1 coordinate 104,930, forward strand.
AGATCCGCCCGGTCGCCCCGTACTGAGCCATGCACCCGGTGCCTGGCAGTGGGGCCGGGGCGGACCATCTCGGCCCCACTGCGGACCCGGCGGCCGCTGCGCGCGCGGCGCTGGCCGCGCTCGACCAGGACGCGCGCGGTCGGCTGCTGGCCACACTCGCCCGCCGGTTCGGTGACCTGGACCTGGCCGAGGACATGGTGCAGGAGGCCTTTGTCCAGGCGCTGCACACCTGGCCGCGCACCGGCGTGCCGAAGGTGCCAGAGGCCTGGTTGCACACCACGGCCCGGCGCAAGGCACTGGACGTGGTGCGCCGGCAGGACGTGCTGGCGCAGAAGCTGGCCCGGCTGCACCTGCAGGAGGAACGCCAGCCTCGCTCTGCTGACCTGGGCGACCCGGCCGACCAGGTCGCCGACCCGGGGCAGCTCGACCCGTCCGGTGACGACCGGCTCGGGCTGTTCTTCGCCTGCGCGCACCCGGTGCTTCGCGCTGAGGACCGGGTGGCACTGACACTCCGGTTCGTCGCCGGTCTGCAGACACCGGAGGTGGCGCACGCGCTGCTGGTGTCGGTGAGCACGATGCAGCAGCGCCTGATCCGGGCGAAGAAGCGCATCCGCACCCTGGGTGTGCCGTTCGAGGTCCCGCGACCAGAGGATCTGGTCGACCGCCTGGCCGGGGTGCAGCGGGTGGTCTACCTGCTCTATGCCGAAGGGTTCGCACGCTCCACCGGGACCGCGCACCGGCGCGAGGACCTCACCGGTGAAGCGGTCCGGCTCGCGCGCGTGCTGCACCAGCTCCTGCCGCAGACGGCGGAGGTCACCGGTCTGCTCGCCCTGCTGCTGCTCACCGAGGCGCGGCAGCCGGCGCGGACCGACGAGCGCGGCCGCCCGGTGCCGCTGCCGGCGCAGGATCGCAGCCTGTGGGACCGGGCCCTGATCGAGGAGGGCACCAGGCTGGCCGAGCGGGCGGCCGGTGCGACCGGGGCGGGCACGTTCGCGATCCAGGCAGCCATCGCCGCTGTGCACGCTGAGGCCGCGCGCTACGAGGAGACCGACTGGGACCAGATCGCGGTGCTCTACCGGTTGCTGGAGGGTCGCGACCCCTCGCCGGTGGTGCGGCTCGGGCGGGCCGTGGCCCTAGGCCGGGCACGCGGTGCTGCAGTGGGGCTGCTGTTCCTCGACCAGCTGGCCGACGACCCGGCGCTGGCCCGGTTCCGCCCGTTCCACACTGCCCGGGCCGTGACCCTGGAACAGCTCGACCGGCACGAGGCTGCCGCAGCGGCCTACCGACGGGCACTGGAACTTCCCGGCAACCAGGCCGAGGACGAGTTCCTCACCGCGACCCTCGCCGGCCTGGACCACGGCGCCGACTGAGGTCAGCCGTGTGCCCGCTCGCGCAACCGCGGGTCGAGCAGCGGGTACACCAGGTCCACCACGAGGTTGATCACCACGAACACCAGCGCCGCCAGCAGCACCACCGCCTGCAGCACCGGGGTGTCCTGGTTGGAGACCGCCTGCTCGGTGATCCGCCCGACCCCGGTCCGCCCGAACACGGTCTCGGTGACCACCGCCCCGCCGATCAGCTCACCGAACAGGATCCCGGCCATCGTCAGGGCCGGCAGCATCGCGTTCCGCAGGACGTTCCGCCACAGCACCCAGGACCAGGAGGCGCCCTTGGCACGCACTACTGCCACGAACGGGGAGGTGCTCACCTCGTCGATGCTGCGCACCAAGATCTGCGCCAACGGCGCCGAGATCGGTACGGCGATGGTCAGCACCGGCAGGACCAGGCCTTCCACCGGCCCCGGGTTGATCACCGCCACCCAGCCGAGCTGGAAGGAGAACACCTGGATGAGCATGATGCCCAACCAGAACACCGGCACCGCCACGAACAACGACGGCACCGCGCGCAGCAGGTCCCCGATCCAGGCGAGCCGGCGGTAGGTGGAGGCCAGGGCGATCCCGAAGGCGACCAGCACTGCGGTGGCGAAGCTGACCAGGGCGAGCACCGCCGTCTGCGGCAGTGCATCGGCCACGAGCATCCGCACCGGGGTGCCGGACTGCACGGAGTAGCCGAAGTCCCCCACCAGGAAGGCACCGAGCGTGGCGAAGAACTGGATGACCAGCGGCCGGTCGGCGCCGTAGGCCTCCCGCAGCTCGGCGATCTGCTCCGGGGACAGACCGAGCTCGGGGTTCTCGAACCGGATCAGCAGCGCATCCCCGGGCATCGCCTGCAGCAGCAGGAACGCAGCGGTGAACGCCAGCAGCAGCACCCCGACCGCCTGCAGCAGGCGGCGAGCGACCCGCGAGCTGAGCACCCGCCGCACCGGCGACCGGGCGCCGTCGACGGCCCGCTGCTGCGGCGCTGGCGGCGGAACGGCCCCGTCGCCGCGCAGCTGGGCGTCAGCGGTCAAGCCACATCCCGTAGAACGTGGGCCGGCCGACCGACTCGGCAGCCACCCCGCGGATATCCGGCTGGGCACCGAACACCTGCGGTTCCTCGAACAGCGGGATCACGTAGGCGTTCTCCGCCAGGTAGGTCTGCACCGCCTGGGACGCAGCGATCCGCGCCTCGTGCTCCGGTTCGGAGGCCACCGCCTCGAGCAGCCCCTCCAGCTCCGGATCGGTGATCTGGTCGGTCTGCGGGTCGCGGTTCAGCAGCGTGTTGCGGTTCGTGGAGTAGAACTGGCTCTTGATCACGTCCATGTCGGCCCGACCGACCATCGAGTGGTAGATCTGCACCTGGTCGGCGTCCTGGATGGCCTCGGCGTAGGTGCCGGCGTCCGCCCGCAGGATCTGCAGATCCACCCCGATCTCCCGCAGCTGCTGGCTGATCTGGGTGACCACCTCGAAGGAGCGCGGCTGGGGCAGCGCCTCGTTCACGGTCAGAGTGAGCACCTGGCCGTCCTTGACCCGGATGCCGTCCGGGCCGACCTCCCACCCGGCCTCGTCCAGCAGCTGCTCGGCGCGCGTCGGGTCGTAGTCGTAGTGCTCGCTGGTGTCGATGTAGCCGGTGGCCTCGCTGGACAGGATCGAGGTGGCCAGCGGGTAGTTGTCGGTGAACAGGGTGTCGACGATCGCCTGCCGGTCGACACCGGCGACCAGCGCCTGCCGCACCCGCAGGTCGGCGAGGATGTCGTTGCCGATGCGCAGGCTCAGGGAGTTGTTCACGCCACGGGTCTGCGGCGCGAACAGGTCCAGCCCGGCGCCAGTGACGCGTTCCTCGTCCTGGGCGGGCACCTCCCGGGCGAGGTCCGCCTGGCCGGAGAGCAGTGCGCCCACCCGGACCGACGCCTCCGGCGTCACCTGCACCTGCACCTCGTCCACGTACGCCCGGCCCTGGTGGTCTGCCGAGGCGGGTGCCCAGTCGTAGTCCTCCCGGGCGGTCAGGGTGACCGAGGTGCCGATCTCCTCGTCGGTGATCACGAACGGGCCCGTGCCGATGACATTGACGGCGTTGCCCGGGCCGAAGTCCTCGAAGGCGCCTTCCAGCGTGCTCGGGGCGAGGATGCCGGAGTTGATCGTGGCCGTCGCCTGCAGGAAGCCGGGGGCGGGCGCGTCGAAGTGGAACGTCACGTGCGTGTCGTCGACCACCTCGCTGGAGGCGTAGTTGTTCACGGCTTCGGAGACGATCAGCGCACGGTCCTCGTCGCCCAGCCCGTACAGGTCGAAGTTCTGTGCGACTACCTCGGCGGTCAGCGGGGCGCCGTCGGAGAAGGTGACGTCGTCACGGATGGTGAAGGTGTACTCCGTGGCGTCCTCGTTGATCTCCCAGTCGGTGGCCAGCCACGGCTCCAGCTCCAGGGTCGCAGGGTTCTGGTGCACGAGCCGGTCGGTGACGTTGTTCACCAGGCCGCCGTTGGGGTAGAAGCCCGCCTGGGGTGGGTAGAGCGTGTCGAATGTGCCCTTGTCCAGGTAGACCAGGGTGCCCCCGGTGACCGGTTCACCCGACCCGCCAGAGTCCGCAGCCCCACCGGCGCCACCACAGGCCGCCAGCGCCAGGGCGGCGGCAGTGACGAGCGCGGCGGCTCGGGCAGCGGTGCGGTGCGCAGTGGTCCTCATCGGGTTTCCTTCAGGTCGATCCGCTGGCTCACCTGGTGGCAGGTGACCAGCGGGACAGCGCCGGGACGGCGACGCCAGACGGCTGTCGGACGTGCTGACCAGCGTCCGCGCACTGGCCCGAACGCTCAACGAGCGGATGTTGTGTCTCAGATAGTGAGCAGCTGGTGGATCAGGCCGGCTGGGTGCCGCCTTCCTCGGCCTCCGCAGCGGTCAGCGGCAGCGCCACCTTCTCCAGGCTGGTGCGTTCCGCGTTCACCGCGAAGAAGAGGGCCACCACACCACCGAGGGCCATCACGCCGGCACCGACGAAGAAGGCGATCGACATCATCCCGCGGTCACCGGTGGCGACCAGGTTCCCGAACAGCGTCGGCCCGGCGATCCCGCCCACCGCAGTGCCGATGGCGTAGAAGAATGCGATCGCCAGCGCACGGGTCTCCATCGGGAAGATCTCGCTGACGGTCAGGTAGGCCGAGCTGGCGCCGGCGGAGGCGAAGAAGAAGGTCGCCACCAGCACCAGCATGAACAGCCACACGCTCGTCGACCCGGAGAGCAGCACCAGGGCGAGCACCACGGCGAGCGCCCCGGAGCAGAGGTAGGTGCCGGAGATCATCGTGCGACGACCCACAGAGTCGAACAGGTGCCCCAGCAGCACCGGGCCGAGGAAGTTCGAGAACGCCCAGACGGCGATGAAGTACGGCGCCGCACCGGAGGCCACGTCGTAGAACGTGGACAGCAGCGTGGCCAGGTCGAAGGTCACCCCGTTGTACAGGAACGCCTGTCCGACGAACAGCGCCAGGCCGAGCACGGACCGCCTGGGGTACAGCCTGAAGCCGACCTTCGCGATCTCCCGGAACGGGATGGAGGTCCGCTGCCGCACCGTCAGGGAGTCATCCGGCTCCTCCAGCTCCTGGCCGTGCTGGTCCTGCACCGACTCCTCGATCTCGGCAACGATCCGCTCGGCCTCGTCCTCGTGCCCGTGGATGAACAGCCACCGCGGGCTCTCCGGCACGTGCCGCCGCACGAAGAAGACCAGCAGGCCGAGCACGGCACCGATGGCGAAGGCGATCCGCCAACCGAGGTCCGCAGCGAACAGGTCGGTGTTCAGCAGCACCACGGCTCCCAGAGCGCCGAGTGCAGCGCCGAGCCAGTACGTGCCGTTGATGACCAGGTCTACCCGGCCGCGCACCCGTGCCGGGATGAGCTCGTCGATCGCGGAGTTGATCGCCGCGTACTCACCACCGATACCGGCTCCGGTGAAGAACCGGGCGAGGAAGAAGTACCAGGGTGCGAACGAGAACGCCGTCGCCACCGTGGCGACCAGGTACAGACCCAGGGTGATGATGAACAGCTTCTTCCGGCCGAGCCGGTCGGTGAGCTGGCCGAAGAAGAGCGCCCCCAGGCAGGCACCGACGATGTAGATGGCGCCGGCCAGACCGATCTCTGCCGGGCCGATGTCCAGACCGGACCCGTCCTCGGTCAGCCGGGCGGCGACGCTGCCAACCATGGTGACCTCAAGACCGTCGAGGATCCAGACACCGCCGAGGCCGATCACCACGCGCCAGTGGAACTTCGACCACGGCAGGTTGTCCAACCGGCCCGGGATCTTCGTGGTGATCGTCCCGAGCTCGACTTCTTTGCTCAGCGTGACCTCTCCTCCCGGCGCACGGTCACGTCAGGCCGTTCAGCGCCGACGCATCTTCCGCCACAGCCGCAGCGGGAACAGCCCGACCAACGGCGCCCGGCGACCGAGGTCGTCGGTGTCGCGCCGGTTGAACGCTGCCGCACACCGGGCGGCCTCAGCTTCGCTCCGATAGGTCTTGCTGCCGCCTGCGTGGCAGTCGCGGGTGCACTGCCACCTCAGCGTGGCGCCCTCGGTGCTGAAGGCGTAGTCATGTCCGAGCACTCGGCAGCGCAGGCTGGGCCGCTCCCCCGCAGCACTGCCCGTGCTCACGCCGGGTCGGGTGCCGTCTGTCGGTCGCTGGTCTGCCATGCCTCCGTGCTCCCCGTCGGGGCCTCCATGCCACCACCGATCCGCACCTGCCGCATCTGCGACAGGTGCACGCGCCGCTCGGTGGGCGAGATGGCTCCTGCGAGCGCCGAAGTCACGGCCAGAAGGGGAGGGCGGCACGTCCAACCTTCACTTGAGAGGAACCAGAACTGGCATACCGTGGGCTCGTGCGGAGGCAGACGCGAGCGGATGGAGAGCCAGTGGACGAGCCGACCCTAGAAGTCCGAGCCCACGATGCTCTCGTGTCTTGGTTGACGCAGGAGCATCCTCAGCCTGGGCAGGCCGTGCCAATCCGGGAGTTCGCCCGCAAGCTCGGGATGAGCCGGACCCCTGTGCGCAGTGCCGTCGGCCGGCTCCACGAACGCGGACTCCTCGCTTACGACTCGCTGGCCGGCTTCACTGTGGCCATCCCTTCGCTCAGTTCGCTGTACGAACTGTTCGAGCTACGCTTGATGGTCGAGTCACACAGCGTGCGTCGGTACGTCGAGCAGGACAGAACACCTGCACTGCACCACTTGGACGAGTCAATTGAGCAGGCTAGTGACCTGGTCGCTGCTGCCGCGGATCAGGCTGCGCAGCACAATGCTTTCCGCGAGAACGACCGCAAGTTTCACAGGACCTTGGTGGAAATGGCCGCCTTCCCCAGGATGCTCGCACTGTATGACGAACTGCTTTTCAGCATCCATGTGACCCAGGCGGGGATGGAGGCCCCGTTGAACCGCGATCGAATGCAGACCCCCGTCGATGAGCACCAGCAGGTTGTCGACAGGCTGAAGGCAGGCGACGGCATCGCCGCACAGCGGGCGCTGGAGTCTCATATTCTGCGGGTACGCGACCAGACGATCGTGTTCCTCTCCCGCCCGCGGACCACGAACGATTCTCGCCTTGGCTGAATGTCCGCCGGAGAGTCGGCTGATAGGTGCGCTCACTGGTCCACCAGCCGTCGAGCTGTGTAGCTGTCGGTGATCAGCACGTCGATCCAGCGCCCCAGGGCCGCGGCCCGGATCGCCTCGAACTTGCGCGGACCGCCGGCCACGCCGATCTTGCGCGGGATGGCGCGTAACATCTCGGCGCTGATGCCCAGCACCCGTTCGTGCAGGTCGGTGGGGACGAGCTGACCGTCAGCGTCGAAGAACTGCAGGCACACGTCGCCGACCGCCCCCGCCTGGCGCAACGCGTCCAGGTCGGACTCGGCCAGTGCGTTGCCGGAGGCTGCCAGCAACGGAGAGGGCTGCACCGAGCCGATCCCGAGCAGCACGACGCTGAGCGAAGACCAGGCGGCGGCGACGTCGGCGATGTAGGGGTCGGCGAGCAGGGCGTCACGCACCATGGCGGAGGCCACCACTCCCGGCGCGGGGAAGTACATCGCGGCACCGCCGGTGGCCTGGGAGAGCCGGTCGGCTAGGCGGGTGGCGCGCACCTGCGCCTCCGGGTCGCCCACACCACCGAGCAGTTGGACCACCACCTCTGCGCTGCGGGTGGCCCGTGGCGCCATCGCCTCCACGACCGCCAGCAGAGAGGCCGACCAGGAGGAGATGCCCACCCGTTCGCTGCCCAGCAGCGTGGTCTCCAGATAGGCAGCCCCCACTCCCCCGATCGCTGCCAGCACGGCCGCCTCGTCCTCACCGGAGGGGCCGGCGACCACCACGTCGGTCAGCCCGTACTTCTCTTGCACCGCATCTTCCAGCTCGGAGAAGGTACCCGGCGGTGGGACCACCACCGTGCGTACGATCCCGAGCGTACTTGCGTCCTTCAGGAATCGGGACACCCGGGACTGGGAGATGTGTAGCCGCCTGGCGATCTCCGGCTGTGACAGGCCCTGCTCGTGGTACATCCGAGCGATCTTAACGAGCAGGGACACTCGGTCATTGGCTACGTGCCGTGCCCGAGAAGAGCCTTCTGACATGGAGCGCACCCTACTGGGAACTTCGTGACCTTTACCGCGAACAGCCGCTCGCTGCGGTCTTGGCGCCACCCGGCGGTCACGGCCAGCTATGGCCACATCCCATGACGATCACAGTGAAGCCGCACGTACTGCACAATCATCCTGCACGGTCGAGGCCGGACAGCACCGCGCGCCGGGAGCGGGCCGAAGCCCACCTAGGTGTACCCGGCCAGGAGGTTGGTAGCACTCGGCGGGTCTGGTTGACCTAGGAGGAGCCTCCGAGTGGGGTGTGGCTGTTCGAAGGCTGCACCACCACAAGGAGGCTCCGTGTCACACCGTAATGCCCGCCTGACCTTCTATGGTCGGCGTCTGATCGTCGACCGTCACCGGGATGGTTGGAAGCAGGCCCACATCGCTGCCGCGATGGGTGTGTCCCGCAAGTGCGTCAAGACCTGGATCGACCGCTACCAGGCTGAGGGCGAAGGGGGGTTGCACGAGCGGTCCTCGCGGCCGCACACGATGGCGACCAGGACCAGCTACGAGGTCGAGGAGAAGGTCCTGGCAGCCCGTG
>NZ_ATWL01000014.1 GCF_000421225.1 Ruania albidiflava DSM 18029
CGGGGGCTGCGGCGGGGCCGGCTGGAGCGGTCGTGCAGGCCATCCTCGCCCTCCTGGTCATAGCGCTTGAGCCAGTAGTGGGCGCACTTGCGCGAGATGCCCATCGCCTTGGCGGCATGGGCCACCGCCCACCCTTCCTGGCGTACCCGACGCACCAGCAGCAGGCGACCCTGGAACGTCAGACGGGCATTACGGTGGGACACGAGGACCTCCGGGATCTGGTAGTGACTCTTCGACAAGCCACACCTCACCCGGAGGTCCTCCTCACGTCAACGAACCACCGCGAGTGTCACCAACGTCCTGGCCGGGTACATCTAGGTCCCTAGGTGAAATTGCTCGTCGATCTGGCTGCCCTGCGTGGCCAAATCCACGAGCAGATTCCTGGGTGCCGAACTCGCTCGTCGAATCGGTCACGATCCGTAGCCAGATCGACGAGCAATTTCGCCGGGCTGGGTACGGTTGGACCGTGATCATCGACCGCATCGAGACCTTCCAGGTCGCCCCGCGCTGGCTGCTTGTCCGGATCGAGACTGACGACGGCGCCATCGGCTGGGGCGAGGCGAGCCTGGAGGGCCACGCCGAATCCGTGCAGGGCGCCATCGACGGGTACACCGACCTGCTCCTGGGACAGGACGCGACCCGGATCGAGCACCTCTGGCAGCAGATGACCCGTGCCGGTTTCTACCGCGGCGGTCCGGTGTTCGGCTCCGCAGTCTCCGGGATCGACCACGCCCTGTGGGACCTGAAGGGCAAGGTGCTCGGGGTGCCGGTGCACGAGCTGCTCGGCGGCCCGGTGCGGGACAAGGTGCGCGTGTATGGCTGGATCGGGGGCGATGACCCGAGCGATGTGGCCGCCGCCATCGAGACCCAGCTGGCCACCGGGCTGACCGCGGTGAAGATGAACGCTTCCGGCGCCACCGAGCACCTCGGTTCGCTGGCGGAGACCACGGCCATCCTGGACCGGGCCGGTGCCGCCCGGGAGGTGCTCGGCGCGAGTGGCGACTTCGCCATCGACTTCCACGGCCGCATCTCACCGGGCTACGCCCGCCGCCTGCTGCCGCTGCTGGAGGAGTTCCACCCGCTGTTCGTGGAGGAACCGGTGGTGCCCGAGATGGGCCTTGAGGTGTGGGAGCAGGTGGTGGCCAGCACGGCGGTCCCGATCGCCACGGGGGAGCGGCTCTACTCCCGCTGGGACGCCATGCCGGTGCTGCGCGCCGGGATCAGCGTGCTCCAACCCGACCTGGCACACGCCGGCGGGATCTCCGAGACCCGCCGGATCGCCACGCTCGCCGAGACCTACGGCGTGGCGATCGCCCCGCACTGCCCGCTCGGTCCGCTTGCCCTGGCCGCCGCCCTGCAGGTGGACTTCGCCAGCCCCAACTTCCTCATCCAGGAACAGTCCCTGGGCATCCACTACAACGCCGGATCCGCGGAGCTGACCGACTACCTGCTCGATGTCAGCGTGTTCACCTTCGCCGACGGCTACATCCATCGCCCCACCGGGCCGGGCCTCGGCGTGCAGATCGACGAGGCGGAGGTGCGCCGGGCAGCACAGTCCCCGCACCGGTGGCGCACACCCACCTGGAACCGAGTGGATGGCAGCCTCGCCGAGTGGTGAGGGTGCCTACATGCGGTCTGGTCAGCCAGTGAACCGCTGACCGACATTCTCCAGATGCGCTTGGAGTGCCTCCAGAGCGCCATCGTGGTTCCGCTCCTTGACCCGTGTCGCAATCTGGCTGTGCTCCTCGAGCGTCTCCTCGAGATCGAGACGGTCTCGTCCGTTGGCCCAGATGTGACGCATCCGGTGTGCGTGCGCGGCCAACGACAGGTGCATCGAGCTGAGGAACTCATTGGCAGCCAGCGTCAGGAACTGCCGGTGGAACTCAGTGTCCGCATCGAAATAGTCGCGCACCAGGTCGTAGTCGAGGCTGTCCGACCGCTGGATGCGTTCTGCGGTCCGCACGTGGGCGTCATGCGCTGAGGCCAGCTGATCGCCGAGATCCTGCCAGTTCTTGCGGAAGGCGCGACTCAGCGCAGCACGCTCGACGACGAGGCGAGCGTCGATCAGTTCGTCGATCTGATCCTGATCGAGCGGCTGAGCAACGACGTAACCTCGCTGGGGTCGGTAGGTGATCAAGCCCGAGAGCTCCAAGGAGACCAGCGCTTCACGGACCGGAGTCGGGGAGACGTTCAGTTCGCGAGCCAGGCCGTCGATGCTGAGGCGTTCGCCCGGTGCCCACATGTTCGTCGTCAACCGGTCGAAGACAATCTGATGGATCTCCGTCCGCATCGCCTGGCGCTCGCGCCGCAGTTGTTCATCCTGAGTCATGCCGTATGGCCTTTGCTGCTTTCATCACACGATCGTTCACCTGCAGGCTGGTTCGTCCACCATCTAGCCCTGTGGTGTTGCAGGTCCTCGACAGGATGACAGCAGCACATGCCGCACGATCGGAGTTCGACGCAGCCGCGCAGGTGGTCGGGGACGTCATCTCTCCTCATCGTGGGCAAATCCTATTGGATTCGGCTCACCAAGAGTGTAGACCGCTTCGGCAGAAGGTGCGCAGTGGTCGCGTTCATGGGGGACACTGAGGCAGTGATGCCAGCTTGACAGGTATAGAAACCTATAGGATCATGCGTCGTAGATTTCGAAGAGGAGATACGACGTGATCAGAGACGACTGCGCCAGTTTCCCGACGCATGGACGCGGAAGATGAGCCTGCACTTCGCGAGCATCGATGAGATCTCGCGTTCCATCCGTTCCGGTGAGGTCTCACCAGTGGAGGTGGTCGAGGAGATCCTCGAGCGGATCGACCGCATCGACCCGGTGCTGCGCAGCTACTCCACGGTGATGGCCCAGACCGCACGTGCAGAGGCCCACGTGGCAACGGAGGAGATCCGCGATGGCCGCTGGCGCGGATTGCTGCACGGCGTGCCGATCGCCGTCAAGGACCTCTACGGCACCAGCGCGGCACCGACCACCTTCGGCTCGAAGCACTTGTCCAATCTGCAGCTGCCCGACGCAGAAGCAGTGACGCGCCTACGCGAGGCCGGCGCGGTGATCACCGGCAAGCTGCGGATGTCGGAGGCGGCACTCACCGATCACGGCATCGATCTCCCGGTTCCGGTGAATCCCTGGGACAGCGGGACCTGGGTGGGGACGTCCTCGAGCGGTTGTGCGTCCGCTACTGCGGCCGGGCTCTGCTTCGGCTCGCTCGGGTCGGACACCGGTGGATCTATCCGGGGTCCCGCGACGGCCGCAGGCCTCACCGGTCTGAAGCCCACACGAGGCGCTGTCCCGGCCGACGGGACGCTGGCGTTGTCCCGTTCGCTGGACACACTGGGGCCGTTCGCGAGATCGGCGCGCGACTGTCGACTGCTCTTCGAGGCGGTCGCCGGACCGTCGAGCGGCAACGGTGAGCTGATGAGTGGCACAGATCGGCCGCTGCGTATCGGCGTCGCACCCCAGCTCCTGGAGACCGTCTCCGCCGCGACCCGAGCCATGATCGAGGAAACCGTCCGGACCTTCGGCAGTCTCGACGTCGAGATCTTCGAGGTCACGCTGCCCGACGGTGCGCCGCTGGCGACGGACTGGGTCCGGTTCGTCGGCTACGAAGCCCTCACCGACCTCGCCGAGCTCTACCCACCTGAGCAGGCGGACCAGTTTGGTCCGGAAGTGCAGTACGTGCTCGACCAGGGTGAACAAGCGACTGCTGCAGACATCGACGCGATCAGTGAGCGCGCACGTACCTACCGGCATGACCTTGACCGCGTCCTCCGCCAGGTGGACGCAATCCTCCTGCCCACCATCGGCACACCCTCGCCGACGCTCACGGACATCATCCGGATGCGCAGCAGCTACGACGTGTGGAACACCGAGATCATGCGTCTGACCTGTCCGGTGAACTACTCCGGGCACCCCGCTCTGGCGTTGCCCACCGGCTTCGGCGAACGCGGAACCCCGCTGGGTGCCCAGCTGGTGGGTCGCCGTCATGAGGAGGGCCTGTTGCTGCACCTGGGTGAGGTCTTCCAAGGCGCCACCGACCACCACAGCCGCCACCCGGCCGACCACGCATGAGCATGGGCGCCTCAGCGTCCCGCTCTATCTGCCCGCCCAGCCCATCCGATCTCTGGGCATGGCGTAGCACGAACACATCTCTCCCGACAGCACGGCTCGCTCCACCATCCGCGGTCGAGCCCGGGATGAGGTGCTCAATCGCACCAGCGCAGATCTGATGCTTGCATCAGAGGAAGGAGAGTCACCATGAAGGTGACCAGAAGGCGTATCGCGCTCGCCAGCAGCGGAGTGGCAGTGGCGATGTTCACCGCCGCCTGCGGCTCTGGCGGTTTCGGAGCCGGAACCGACGACAGCAACAGCACCGACGGTGCCACGATCGATGTGATCGCCGTCAACCTTCCGGCACAGGAGGACCTCGTCGAGATGACGGCGGAACACTTCACGCCGGAGACAGGTATCACCGTCAACTTCACCCTCCTGCCCGAGAACGACGTCCGCGCCAAGATCACCCAGGAGTTCTCCTCCCAGGCGGGTGTCTACGACGTTGCCAGCCTGTCCAACTACGAGATCCCGTTCTACGCCGACAACGGCTGGGTGGCCCCGATCGACGACTACCTGGCCGAGGACACCGACTTCGACCTGGACGACATGCTGCCGTCGATGATGGACTCGATGACCGGTTCGGACGGGCGCACCTACGGGATGCCGTTCGAGGGCCAGTCCTCCTTCACCATGTACCGGCAGAGCGTCTTCGACGACCTCGGCCTGACGATGCCGGACAACCCAACCTGGGACGAGGTGGCCGAGCTGGCCGCGACCATCGACGAGCAGACCGACATGGACGGCATCTGCCTGCGCGGCCTACCTGGCTGGGGCCAGCAGCTTGCACCGCTGAACACGGTGATCAACACGTTCGGTGGCACCTGGTTCGACGAGAACTGGGACGCCCAGCTGACCTCCCCGGAGACGGTCGAGGCCGTCGAGTTCTACGTGGAGCTGATCCAGGAGCACGGTGAGCCGGGCGCGGCCCAGGCCGGGTATGCCGAATGCCTGAACCGCTTCCTCCAGGGCGACTCTGCCATCTGGGTCGACGCCACCAACTCCGGTGGTCCGGTCGAGGCGGAGAGCTCACCCATCGCGGGTGACGTCGGCTACGCCCAGTCACCGGTGAAGCTGACCGACGCCTCCGGTTGGCTGTGGACCTGGTCATGGGGCATCCAGGCGGCCTCCGAGAAGCAGGATGCCGCATGGGAGTTCGTCTCCTGGGCGAGCTCGCAGGAATACGAGCAGCTCGTCGCTGAGAAGTACGACTGGTCACGTGTGCCCTACGGCAAGCGTCAGTCGACGTTCGACAACCCGGAGTTCCAGGAGGGGGCGCCGTTCTACGCTGCGGCGATGGAAGCGATCCTCGCTGCAGACCCCAACGACCCCGGGGTGCAGCCCCGGCCGTACACGGGAGTGCAGTTCGTCGGCATCCCCGAGTTCATCTCGCTCGGCACCAGCGTCTCGGAAGAGATCGCGGCAGCCATCGCCGGCAACGTGACCGTCCGGGACGCCCTGGAGTCGGCCCAGATCGCTGCCCAAGAGGTGGGCGACAAGTACAAGTAGTCCGCCGTCCGCTCCGTCGCCCCGGTGGCCTGCTCGTGCAGCCCACCGGGGGCGGAGGACACAGTGAGCGAAGGATCGACTGTGACCACGATTCGCAGCGTTGAGCCGGAGTCCGGGTTAGCGCCGGAAACCTCTCGCCGCGCCCCGCGGGCGCCCAAGCACCAGGGGGGCAGTGCGACCCGCCGGTGGAGCCTGCGCGCTCCGCTGCTGCCGGCGTTGATCTTCACGATCGCGCTGACACAACTACCGTTCATCGGCACGCTGATCGTCTCCTTCATGGAGTGGAACAGCCTCTTCCCGAACGACATCGGTTTCATCGGGCTCTCCAACTACGCCCAGGTGCTGGCCGATGCTGAGCTGCGCAACACCATCGCCTTCACCGTGCAGCTGACCGCGATCGTGGTCGTCTGCAGCATGGTCCTCGGCTTCGCCGTGGCCTTGCTGGTGAACGAGAAGTTCTTCGGCCGCGGCGTGGTCCGCAGTCTCTTGGTGCTGCCCTTCCTGGTAGTGCCAGTGGCTGGCGCGCTGTTCTGGAAGCACGCGATCCTGAACCCGTCCTATGGCCTGATCAACGGCACGCTCACAGCGGTCTGGTCGGCGTTCGGCAGCAGCTCACCGCCGCAGCCGGATCTGCTCTCGACGGCACCGCTGGTCGGTATTGCGCTGTCACTGATCTGGCGCTGGACCCCGTTCATGATGCTCATCCTGCTGGCCGGCCTGCAGTCCAGGCGCCAGGAGGTGATGGAGGCCGCCGCCGTGGACGGCGCCGGCGCCTGGAACTCCTTCCGCTACATGACGCTCCCACACATGCGCCGCTACCTGGAGCTGGGCGGCCTGTTCGGCAGCATCTACCTGGTCCAGGAGTTCGACGCCATCTTCATGCTCACCGCCGGTGGCCTCGACACCACCAACCTGCCCTACGCCGTCTACAAGACCTTCTACCTGGCGAACGACTACGGCCTGGCCTCCGCGCTCGGAGTCGTGGTGGTGATCGGGACGATCATCATCGCGATGTTCACGCTGCGGGTGCTGCTGTCCCTCTTCAAAGAGAACGCTCGATAGGCCGATTGGAGCCGGACATGACTACCTTGACCTTGCAGCCGCGTTCTCGTCTGCAGCAGCGCCGCACCAGCAGCACCCGGCGCCGGATGCTCGTCGGTATCTCCGCCTGGATCGTCGCGCTGATCGCCGTTGCGCCGATCGGGTGGATGGTACTTACCGCACTGCACTCGGAAACTGACGCCGCCACCAACCCGCCGTCGCTGTTCGCACCGCTGACCCTTGACGGCTTCCGCGCGTTCTTCGGTGGCGCCGGGATCAGCCCCTGGCCGCCGCTGCTGAACTCACTGACGGCGTCACTGCTATCGGTGATCCTGGTCCTCGTGCTGGCGTTTCCCGCTGCCTTCGCGCTCTCCATCCGACCGGTGCAGAAATGGCGCGACGTGATGTTCTTCTTCCTCACCACGAAGATGCTGCCGATCGTCGCTGCTCTGCTGCCGCTGTACCTGTTCGCTAAGGCGATCGGTGGACTCGACAACATCTTCCTGCTCGCGGTGTTCTACACGGTGATGAACGTGCCGATCGCGGTCTGGATGCTGCAGTCCTTCCTGTCCGAGATCCCGGTCGAGCTGATGGAGGCGGCACAGCTGGACGGGGCGAGCCTGCTGACTATCCTTCGCAAGGTCATCCTTCCCGTCGCCACGCCTGGGATCGCCGCCACCGCCCTAATCTGCTTCATCTTCAGCTGGAACGACCTGCTCTTCGCCCGGGTGCTCACCGGGACGGCAGCGACGACGGCGCCGGTGTTCCTCACCGGTTTCGTCTCCAGTCAGGGCCTGTTCCTGGCCACGGTCTCGGCCGGAGCGCTGGCCGTCTCCCTGCCGGTGATCGCTGTCGGCATCGCCGCGCAGGACCGACTGGTGCAGGGGCTGACCTTCGGTGCCGTGAAGTGAGCTGTTGCTTAGCCCGAGAGCCCGCGCACCAGGTCCCGACGAGTGGTGGCCAGGTGCGACCGCATCGCCCGCGCCGCTCCCTTCGGGTCGTGGGCGGCGATCCGGTCGACGATGGCCCGGTGCTCGGCGATCAGGGCGTCCAGGTCGGGTGTGCCTTGCAGGTAGCCGCGCAGGCTGAGGAGCCGACCGGTCTTCAGCGGGTCGACCATCCCCTCCACCAGCAGGCTGATCATGCGGTTCCCGCTCGCTTCGGTGATGGCGTGGTGGAACCGCAGGTCGGCGGCCGTGAACGCGGCATCATCGTCGGAGGAGGCCATCGCCTGCAACGCGGCATAGAGCGAGTCGACCTGCGGTCCGGTGGCATTCCTGGCAGCCAGCTCGGCGGCGTGCACCTCGATCGCCAGCCGCACCTCCAGCAGCTCGAGCAGCCCGCTGGCGTCGCGGCGCACGGTCGAGGAGAAGAAGTCCCGCAGCTGGCTGGCGTTCGGCGCAGTGACCACCGGCCGGCGGCCGTGGCTCACCTCCACCAGCCCGCGCGCGGCCAGCGAGCGCACTCCTTCCCGCACCGTCAACCGGCTCACCTGCAGCGACGCCGCGAGCTCGCTCTCCGAGGGCAGTGAGTCCCCCGGGTGGAACTCGCCATCGAAGATCAGGTGCTCGAGATGCTCCACCACGCCGTCCGAAGCAGTGCGCGTGGCGCCGCGCGTGGACTTCACAGGTGTGGTCGGCATAGGTCCATGCTGCCAGAGGTTCGCCGGTCTGCACGGGAACTGTGCTGATCAGTTCGGGCCACCAGGCTCAAGGAAAGGGCGGAGGAAGGCTGGTCACCGGTCGAGAACCCGACTACGGTAGAGACAGACTCATCAGATGAGTAAGCATCGCAGCTTGAGGAGAACGCAACGCATGATGGAGCGGATCGAGCGGGTCGCCATCGTCGGCGCCGGCTACATGGGCACCGGCATCGCACAACGGCTCGCAGCGGCCGGGGTCACGGTCACGGTGACCGACGCGACCCCCGAGCTGGCCGAGGCCGGCCGGGACCGGGCGCTGCGGGACGTGGCCCGCGACGTCGAGGCGGGCCTGCTCCCAGCAGGAACTACCGAGGCTGTGGCGGCGAACCTCTCCGCAGCGCCCACCCTCGAGGAGGCGGCCCGGGACGCCGACTTCATCGAGGAGGTCGTGCCCGAGGTCCTCGAGATCAAGCACGACGTGCTCGCGCGCATCTCCGCCGCCGCCCGGCCGGAGGCGATCATCGGCTCGAACACCTCGACGATCCCGGTACACCGGATGGCCGGCGCCGTCGAGGGCCCGCAGCGGTTCCTGGTGGTGCACTGGAGCAACCCGGCGCACCTGGTGCCCGGCGTCGAGCTCGTGGTCGGCGAGCACACCGACCACGCCCTGCTCGCCGCGGTCAAGGAGATGCTCGCCCGCGCCGACTGGGTCGGTGCAGTGGTCGGCGATGCCCCGGGCTTCGTGCTCAACAGGCTGCAGTACGCCCTGGTCCGCGAGGCCTTGCTGCTGGTCGACGAAGGGCACGCCACCGCTGCGGACGTGGACACGGTGCTGCGCACCACGCTCGGCTTCCGGATGCCGTTCATCCCCCCGATCGCGATGCTGGACATGGCCGGGCTCGACGTCTACGAGAAGTGCTTCGGCCTGCTGCAGGACGAGCTCGGCGAACGCTTCTCGGCACCAGAAGTGCTCACCGAGGCGGTCGCCGACGGCCGGCACGGCATGAAGAACGGTCGCGGCCTGTTCCGCGACTACCCGCCCGAGACGCTGGAGGAGATCAACGCCTGGCGCGCCAAGGCCTACACCGGGATGAGCCGCCTGCTCGCCGACCTCGGCCCGATGCCAGGCACCCAGACACCAGGCACCCAGACGCCCGACGACACCCACGAGGAGAGCCACGCATGAACCAGTCCCGCCCCACTGCCGAGACCTGGCCGATCGGCGTCGGCCTGCCCCAGCTTGCCGGCACCAGCCCGGACGGTCGCGACGTCACCACTGCGGGCCCGTCCGCCTGGCGGCCGGCGTTCCACGAGGTCGCTGCCGCCGGCTTCACCGAGATCGACCTGTTCACCTCCCACATCCGCATCTCCGAGCTCGACGACGTAGGTCGACAGTCCCTGCTGCGCACCCTGGGGGAGTACGGGCTGCGGATCAGCGCCGTGCCGCTGGCACGGCGTAGCATCATCGACGCCGACCCCGACCGTGCCGCCGCGAACCTGCAGTTCGCCATCGACACCGTCCGGGCAGCCGGTGAGCTGGGCGTGGAGATGGTGTGCCTCGGGTTGCACCAGCCGCTGACCCAGGCCCAGCAGGAGGCACACTGGTTCTGGCTCGCCCAGGGCGAGGAAGACCCGGACGACCCGGCGGTCTGGGCGGCAGCAGTCGACGGGTTCCGCACGATCGGCGAGGAGGCGGCCCGCGCAGGTGTGCAGATCTCCCTGGAGATGTACGAGGGCACCTACCTGGGCACCTCGGAGAGCTCGGTCCGACTGAAGACCGACATCGGCCTGGCCAACGTGGGTCTGTGCCCGGACATCGGCAACATCGTCCGCCTGCACCGACCAGTGGAGGACTGGAAGGTGATGCTGGAGCGGATGCTGCCGCACACCAACTACTGGCAGCTGAAGAACTACCTGCGGGACTACGACCCGGCCACCGGCGCCTACTTCTCCGCCCCGGCGCCGCTGGAGAGCGGCTACATCGACTACCGCACCGCGATCGGCATGGCCCTGGAGGCTGGCTTCAGTGGCCCGATGTGCGTGGAGCACTACGGTGGAGACGGGCTCAGCGTCTCGGCCACGAACCGCGACTACATCCGCCGCATCCTGCACGCCAAGCTGGAGGCTCCAACACCATGACGCACCTGGTCAACGACCCGAAGCACTTCGCAGCCGACGTGCTCGCCGGTTTCGTCCGCGCCCACCCCGACCGGGTGATGGCCACCCACGGCGGCGCGGTGCGCGCCACCGAGACACCACCGGGTGAGGTCGCCGTGGTCCTCGGCGGCGGGTCCGGGCACTATCCCGCCTTCGCCGGCTGGATCGGGGAAGGGATGGCCCACGGCGCCGTCTGCGGCAACATCTTCGCCTCCCCCTCAGCCTCCCAGGCCGTCTCCGTGGCCCGCGCCGCCCACGCCGGGGGTGGCGTGCTGTTCGGGTTCGGCAACTACGCCGGTGACGTGCTGCAGTTCAGCCGTGCCGTGGAGATGCTGGCCAAGGAGGGCATCGAGGCCCGAATCCTCACCGTCACCGACGACATCGCCTCCGCCGAGGACCATGCCGAGCGCCGCGGGATCGCCGGTGACCTACCGGTGTTCAAGATCGCCGGTGCCGCCGCTGCACAGGGCTGGTCCCTGGACGAGGTGGAACGGGTCACCCAGCACGCGAACGAGCGCACCTTCACCATCGGGGTGGCGATGTCCGGCTGCACATTGCCCGGGGCGGAGGCGCCGCTGTTCACCGTGCCCGACGGCTCGCTGGCGATCGGGCTGGGCATCCACGGTGAACCAGGACTGAGCGAGGTGCCGCTGGGCACTGCGGACGAGGTCGCCGACGACCTGGTCGACCGACTGCTTGATGCCCTCCCCGCCGACCGTGGCGACCGGGTGGCCGTCCTGGTCAACGGCTTGGGCTCGACCACCTACGAGGAACAGTTCGTCGTGTTCGCCCGTGTCGCCGACCGGCTCGAGGCAGAGGGCTTCACCCTGGTGGGACCCGAGGTCGGCGAGCACGTCACCAGCCTGGACATGGCGGGCCTGTCCGTCACCATGATGCTGCTGGATGAGGAGCTCGAACAGCTCTGGCGCGCCCCGGTGGACACTCCCGCCTTCCGGCGTGGCTCCTTCTCCGGCGCGACGGCGGCACCCCCTCGTCGCGCCACGTTGCCGCAGCAGGTGGTCGCCGAACGCAGCGCCGGTGCCGAGCCGTCCCAGCGGGCAGCCGCGGCGGCACTCCACCTGCTCGATGAGGTGGTCGAGGTGCTCAAGGAGCACGAGGCCGAGCTCGGGGAGCTCGACGCGGTCGCCGGTGACGGCGACCACGGCCAGGGCATGGTGCTCGGTGTGGTCGGCGCCGCCGAGCGCGGCCACGAGGCGATCGGTGACGGCGTCGGTCTCGGGACGTTCCTTCGTGAGGTGGGTGAGGCCTGGGCGGAGAGCGCCGGGGGAACCTCCGGTGCCTTGTGGGGTGCGGCCCTGGTCGCCGCCGGTGACCGGCTCGGCGACACCGACGCCCCGTCCCCCGGTGACGTGGCCGAGGCGGTGACCTCCGCCGTCGACGCGATGACGGCGATGGGCAAGGCAGAGCTGGGTGAGAAGACCATGATGGACGCGGCGATCCCGTTCGCCCAGACGCTCGCGCAGCGGGTGGCTGCCGGGGACGTGATCACCGACGCCTGGGCGGCCGCCGTGCAGGTGGCTACCGAGGCAGCGAGCAGCACCGCATCGCTGCAGGCGAAGAAGGGGCGCGCGAAGACCCATGGCGACCACTCGGTCGGCCATGCAGACCCGGGTGCGACGTCGTTCGCGCTCGTGTGCGCCACTGTGACCAAGGAGGTATGAGATGGGACTGCGGATCGTCGTCGGCGCGGACAACGCCGGATTCGACTACAAGGAAGTGCTCAAGGCGGACCTCGAGGCCAGCGAACTGGTCGACGAGGTGACCGACATGGGTGTGGACGAGGGTGGCGCCACCGACTACCCGCACATCGCCGTGGCCGCCGCCCAGCGGGTCGTCGAGGGCAAGGCCGATCGGGCGCTGCTGGTGTGCGGCACCGGGATGGGGGTGGCGATCGCGGCGAACAAGGTGCACGGCATCCGCGCGGTCACCGCCCATGACTCCTTCTCCGTGGAGCGGTCGGTGCTGTCGAACAACGCCCAGGTGCTCTGCTTCGGGCAGCGCGTGGTGGGCATCGAGCTCGCCCGGCGCCTGGCCCGGGAGTGGCTCACCTACACCTTCGACCCGAGCTCCAGCTCCGGGCCGAAGGTCGCCGCCATCGAGGGGTATGACAGCGGCGACCTGCTGGCCGAGGCCGCCGAGCAACGCTGTGACTGAGCAGACCACCTGGATCGGCACCAGCTGGAAGATGACCAAGACGCTCGCCGAGGCGCGAGCCTACGCTCGGGTGTTGGCCGGATGTGATTGGGCACCTGGGATACGCCCCTTCGTGATCCCACCGGCGACGGCGATCGCCACTGTGGCCGAGGTGCTGTCACCGGGCGGTGCTGTGCTCGTGGGCGCCCAGGATGCGCACTGGGAGGACGAGGGCGCCTGGACCGGGGAGGTCTCGGTGCCGCAGGTCAAGGACGCGGGCGCCCGGCTGCTGGAGATCGGCCACTCCGAACGCCGCGCGCACTTCGCCGAGACCGACGAGCGCGTCAACCTCAAGGTGCACGCCGCGCTCCGGCACGGGCTGCTGCCGCTGGTCTGCGTGGGGGAGACAGCGCAGCAGCGGGCGGCGGGCGCGGCGCTGGACACGGTGACTGCACAGGTGCGCGCAGCACTCGCCGGTGTTCCGGCCACCACCCGGGTGCTGCTCGCCTACGAGCCGGTGTGGGCGATCGGCGAGCACGGCACCCCGGCCACACCCGAGCAGGTCCGCGACGTGGTCACCGCTATCGCACGTGTTGCTGGGCCCGCCCGCCCGGTCCTCTACGGCGGTTCGGTCTCGCTGGACAACGCTCGCGACCTGCTCGACCTGCCTCAGGTGTCCGGACTGTTCGTCGGCCGGGCAGCCTGGGACGCCGGAGGGTTCCTCGCCCTGGCCGACCTTGCCGCCCAACCAGCGCCCCAGGCACCAGGTGGGCCATACTCATAACTGTGCGCACCACCACTGACCGCCGTTCCTTGGAGAGCGGGTGCTGATGAAGGTCGTCGCCGTCACCACCTGGTTCCCCACGAAGGTCGCCCCTACCTCCGGCACCTTCACCCACGCCGACATCCAGGCGATCCGCACCCGCAAGGAGGTCAGCGACATCCGCGTGGTGCACCTGGTCCCACCCCACCAGGACGACGGCACCCGCCACCTGACCCACGAGGGCCTGGACGTGGTGCGCATCCCGATGTCCACCCGCTCGCCGGTGGGCATCGCCCGCGCCGGGCGGGCACTGCGCCAGCAGCTGCGTGGCGCCGACGTGGTGCACACGATGGCGTTCTCCACCCTGCTGCCGATGGCCTGGTGGCGCCCGAGAGCCCCCTGGGTGCACACCGAGCACTGGTCCGCGCTGACCACCCCGAGCACGGTGCCGCTCAGCTGGCGCCTGGCCCTGCCGCTGCTGTGGCCGCTGCTCCGCCGCCCGGATGTGGTCACCGCCGTGTGCGACTACCTGGCCCGCCCGATCCGCAACCGCCGCGGCAGCGCGCCCACGGTGGTGATCCCGTGCATCGTGCCGCCACCGGAGCACCTCGATGAACGTCCGATCCGCCCCCGCAACCCCACCCGGCTGGTGGCGGTCGGCGGCCTGGTGGACCGCAAGGATCCACTCCTGGCGGTGGACACGGTGGCCGAGCTGGCCGACCGCGGCACCCCCGCCCGGCTCACCTGGGTGGGGGAGGGGCCGCTGCGGGAGAAGGTCGCCCGCCGGGCGAGGAAGAAGAAGGTGGCCGACCTGGTCCGCCTGCCCGGAGGTGCTGATGCCGCCGGCGTGCGAGCCGCGCTCGCGGCCGCGGACCTGTTCTTCCTGCCCACCAAGGGGGAGAACTTCTGCGTCTCTGCAGCCGAGGCGCTCGTGGCCGGCCGGCCCGTGGTGGTCGGGGCGACCGGAGGCCAGGGGGAGTACATCGACCCCCGCGTGGGCGCCTTGGTGAGCGAGCAGGAACCAGAGGCGTACGCGGAGGCGATCTCCGCCGTCGAGCACCGCACCCGGCACCTGAACGCCTCGGACGTGGCGGCCACGATCGGGGACCGGTTCGCCGCGGACCAGGTGGCCGCCCAGTACGCGGACGTCTACACCCGCGCCACCCGCTGTGACTGACCAGGGCCCCGAGGAGCAGGACCGTCCCGGGGTGGACGTGGTGATCGCCGTGCACACCCCCGAGCGGCCGATCGCCCGTGCGGTGCGCTCCGTGCTGGACCACAACGGCCAGGGCACCCGGCTGACCGTCGTCTGCCACAACATCGACACCGCGCAGATCCGGGCCGCTGTCGACCCTGCCCACCGTGACCAGGTGCGCTGGCTGGAGCACCACGACGGGCAGCGCCGACCCGCCGGTCCGTTCAACGCCGGCATCGAAGCCGCCACCGGCGAGTACGTGGCCATCATGGGCTCGGACGACACCCTGCAGCCCGGGGCGGTCTCCTCCTGGTACTGGCTCGCCCAGCGCACCGGCGCCGAGGCGGTGATCGCCCGGCTGGAGCGTGGCGGGCGCGCGGTGCCTACGCCACCGACCCGGCCCTGGCGGCGCACCCGGTTGGACGGGGTCAAGGACCGGCTCTGCTACCGCTCCGCCCCGCTCGGCCTGGTCTCCACCGCCACGATCGCCCGGCTCGGGTTGCGCCTGGACGAGGCGGTGGCCACCGGTGACGACGTCGGCTTCGTCACCCGGCTGTGGTTCCACGCTGCGGTCGCCTTCGACCGGCGCGGCCCCGCCTACGTGATCGGGGAGGACGCCGCCGACCGGATCACCTACAGCGCCCGCCCGGTGGCCGAGGAGCTGAAGTTCCTCACCCGGCTGCTGCGCCAGCACTGGTTCACCCGGCTGGACCTGACCCAGCGGCGCGCAGCAGTGGTGAAGTACCTGCGCATCCACCTGTTCGGTGCGGTCTACCACCGGCCCGACCCGCAGACCTGGACAGCAGCCGAGCGCGCCGACCTGGCCCAGGTGGCCCGCGCGCTGCTGCAGGCCGCACCCGGGTGCGAGGCGGTGCTGTCGCTGGCGGACCGGGCGCTGCTGGATGCGATCTGTACCGCCGACGGCGCAGGCTCCGCGCTCGTCGACCTCGCCGTGGCCAGGCGTCACCACGGGCGGCCGGGCACGCTGCTCACCCGGGATCCGCTCCACCTGCTGGCCCGGGAGGCGCCGCTGCGGATGATGGCCGCCTCGGTGCTCACCCGCTGACGACCGTCCGCGGTGCTACCGCACCGATCTGCGGCGGAGTAGCCTGCGTTCGCCTAGGATGGAGGCAGGTCACTCAGGTGATCCTTGGGTTTCCTCGTGAGGTGCGCGGTCATGGAATCCGGCCAACGACTTGGTGGGCGCCGTCCAACAGCACAGACAGCCGTCCTGGATGTGGATGAGCTGATCGGGGAGCTCTGTGCACGCACCGGTGTTCCCTCGCACGCCGCCCGCCGCATCTCGGCCCTGCTCGGTGCGGTGCTGGCCGTGACCGCGGACCTGGAGCTGTCCGACGTGCTGTCCCGCATCGTGCGATCGGCGTGCGAGCTGGTCCATGCGCAGTACGGGGCGATGGGGGTGCTCGGTCAGGGGGACAGCCAGCTGGGGGAGTTCATCACCTACGGCATCAGCACCGAGCAGTGGGCCGCGATCGGTCAGGAGCCGCACGGGCGGGGTGTGGTCGGCCTGCTGCTGCGGGATCCGCGACCGTTGCGCATCGACGACCTGGCGGCGCACCCGGACTCGTGCGGCGTGCCGGAGGGGCATCCTGCGATGCGGACCTTCATCGGGGTCCCGGTGCGGGTGCGTGAGGTGGTCTTCGGCAACCTCTACCTCGCCGAGAAGTCCTCCGGGGAGGCGTTCACCGAGGACGACGAACGGATCCTGGTGGCGTTGGCGGTCGCCGCCGGCATCGCCATCGAGCATGCCCGCGCCTACGACCACTCCCGCAGACAACGTGCCTGCGCGCAGATCGTGGGGGAGATGACCCGGCAGCTGTTGAACGGCACCCCGGAGTCGCAGGCGACCGGACGCCTGCTCGCCAAGGCCTGCGGGCACACTCGTGCCGCCGGTGGGCTGGTGGCACTCTACGACGAGGTCGGAGCCCTGGAGGTGGTCGCCTCCCACCCCAGCGGCGGGCGTGGCCAGCTGCTGCACGGCGCCGGCTGGTCGGACCTGATCGGCTCGGGAACCACCGAGTGGTCGGACTCCACAGCAGAGTCCGGGCTGGCGGGTGAGGCGTGTGCGCTGGTCCCTGGGCCGCCGTGCGACGCTGCCATCCTGGCACCGTTGCAGACTGCAGCGGACGACCTGGGGGTGCTGGCCCTGGGGTGGCGGTCCAGCAGGGATGCCGGCGAGGCGGACCTGGCCGGTCTGGTCACCGAGCTGGCGAACCAGACCGCGATCGCCCTGTCGGCCTCCCGTGCCCGGTTGGACCGCACCCGGCTGGGTCTGCTGGAGGAGCGGGACCGGATCGCCCGGGACATGCACGACCACGTGATCCAGCGGGTGTTCGCGACCGGGCTGTCCCTGCAGGCGGCCTCCCGGCTTGCGGTCCACCCGGTGGTGCGGCAGCGGCTGGAGGAAGCGGTCGACGAGCTCGACGAGGCGATCAAGGACATCCGCAGGACCATCTTCGAGCTGCGCGGCGTCAGCGGGCCGCACGGGCTCTCCCGGGCGGTGCAGATGCTCGTCGTCACCGCAGCGGAGACGCTCGGTTTCCGCCCGACCTTGCAGCTGATCGGGCGTGTGGACACTGTGGACGCTGAGGTCGCTGCAGACGTGCTCGCCGTCACCCGGGAGAGCCTGGCGAACATCGCCCGGCACGCGGACGCAAGCAGCGCACACCTGACCGTTAGGTGCACTGCGGACCGTCTCGAGGTGAGCGTGGGCGACGACGGCAACGGCATCGACCATGCGGTGGTGCGCCGCAGCGGCCTGCAGAACCTGCACGAGCGGGCAGAGTCTCATGGTGGTGCGCTCAGCCTGGAGCGAGCGCCGGGTGGTGGCACCCGCCTGGTGTGGTGGGTGCCGTTGTGAGCGGTGCGGGCACCGTGGGCTGAAGGTCCCTGGTGGTACCGGTCCGGCAGCGGATGCTGGTGGTATGACTATCCGGGTGTTCCTGCTCGACGACCACGACATCGTCCGCCGAGGGGTGCGCGAGCTGCTCGAGTCCGACCGCAGGCTGCACGTGGTGGGCGAGTGCGGCACGGCCACGGCTGCCCGGCGCCTGCTGCCGGCCCTGTGCCCGGACGTGGCGGTGATCGATGTGCGGTTGCCGGACGGCTCCGGGGTCGAGGTCTGCCGCGAGCTGCGATCGGCATGTCCCGGCTCTCGGGCGCTGATCCTCACCTCGGTCGACGAGGAGGAGGCGCTGACGGCCGCTGTGCTGGCTGGGGCCTCGGGCTACCTGCTGAAGGACATCCGAGCGATCGGCCTGAACGAGGCGGTGCATGCAGTGGCCTCCGGCGCAGGTCTGCTGCCCCCGGGCCGGGTGCAGCGGCTCCAGCGGGCGTGGACCGACCCGTTCCCGCAGGACCGCGCCCTGGCCCGGCTCACCCCTGCCGAGCGCAGCGTGCTGGAGCACGTGGCCCACGGGCTGACGAACGCGCAGGTCGCCGAGCGGCTCTCGCTGGCGGAGCAGGAGGTGCGCGCCCACGTCTCGGCGATCCTGGCCAGGCTGGGGCTCGCTGCTGCCCGGGCAACGGTCGGCGGCGATGCCCGGGCGCGGGGTCCCGGTGCCGGGACCTAAGACCCTTACCGCACTGCGGGCGCGCCGCCAGGCTGGTCCCATGGCTACCGAGCACGAGCACCAGACCGGGCACCAGCACGAGACCGAGCACCTGGCCGTCCATCAGTCGCTGCAGCTGCTGCGGTCCGCCCCGGTGGGGCGCCTGGCCGTGGTGATCGACGGTGAGCCGGCGATCTTCCCGGTCAACCACGTGGTGGACCGGGGCACGGTCGTGTTCCGCACCGGGGCCGGGATGAAGCTCGCTGCGGCCACTGGCCAGATGGTCGCCTACGAGGCTGACGGCTACGACCTGCAGACCGGGATCGCCTGGAGCGTGGTGGTGACCGGCAAGGCCCGGCAGGTGCGTTCCCTGCACGAGGTGCTGGAGGCGATGGACCTGCCGGTCACCCCGTGGGAGGGCAACTCCAAACCCCATGTGGTGCGCATCGAACCGACCACGATCACCGGGCGCCGGTTCCAGATCCGGGCTGCGGCGCGGGGGCAGCAGGTCTGATCGCGGTCCGCGGGGCCGGTGTGAGTGAGTCGATCAGCGCGGCCGCGGACTCAGAAGATGGCGCCGGGGTTGAGCAGCCCCCGGGGGTCGAGGGCGTCCTTGATGCGCTGGTTCAGCGCGAGGACGTCCTCGCCCACGTAGTCCGGTAGCCAGGCCTTCTTCGTGCGGCCCACGCCGTGCTCTCCGGTGATGGTGCCGCCCAGGGCGATGGCCAGGTCCATCACCTGGCCGTAGGCGACCTCGGCGCGGGTGGCCATGTCGGTGTCCTCGGGGTCCACGACCACCAGTGGGTGGGTGTTGCCGTCTCCGGCGTGGGCGATCACGCTGATCGGGACCTGGTGCTCGGCGGAGATGTCGGCGATACCGGTGACCAGGGCGGCGAGCTTCGGTAGCGGTACGCCTACGTCCCCGAGCAGCAGCCGGCCCTTGGCATCCACTGCCGGGATGGCTCCGCGGCGGGCGGCAGTGTAGGTCTCCCCGGTGGCCTGGTCGCTGGTCAGCAGCACCTCGGTGGCGCCGTGGCGGCCGAACACCTCAGCGATCGCCTCCACCTCGCGGGTGCCGGAATCGCCGGGCTGGTCAGACTGGGCGATGAGCATCGCGCGGGCGGTGCGGTCCAGCCCGTAGCCGTGCACATCCTCCACGGCGTTGATGGCCACACCGTCCATGAACTCCAGCATCGAGGCCCGCACGGTGGAGGCGACCTCGAGCACGGCCCGGCAGGAGGCCTCCAGGTCGGCGAACGTGGCCACCACGGTGCACGCCGGCGGTGGTGGCGGGATGAGCCGCAGCACGATGGCGGTGATGATGCCCAGGGTGCCCTCGCTGCCGACGAACAGCTTGGTCAGGCTCAGCCCGGCGGCCTCCTTCAGCCGCGGCCCACCCAGCTGCACGGCGGTGCCGTCGGCGAGCACCACGGTCACCCCGAGCACGTAGTCGGTGGTCACCCCGTACTTCACGCAGCACAGCCCGCCGGCGTTGGTGGCCACGTTCCCGCCGATGGAGGAGAACCCCACGCTCGCCGGGTCCGGCGGGTACCAGAGCCCCACCTTTGCGGCCGCGGCCTTCAGGTCGGCGTTGATCACCCCCGGTTGCACGACCGCCATCCGGGTCACCGGGTCGATCTCATAGTCGGTCATGCTCGCCATGGAGACCACCAGGCAGCCGTCGACGGCGGAGGCTCCCCCGGACAGTCCCGAGCCGGCCCCGCGGGGCACCAGCGGGATGCCGTGCTCGCCCGCGTAGCGCACGATCGCCTGCACGTCTTCCGTGCTGCGCGGGCGCAGCACCGCCAGGGGAGTGCCGGCGTCCGGGTCCAGCGCACGGTCCCACCGGTGGGCCTGGAGCTCCTCGACGGCGCTGAGCACCTCCACCTGCGGCAACGCCTCCCGCAGCTGGGCGAGGGGATCGCGGAGGTCGTGGTCCGGCGTCGACATCAGCGGTGGGCCCTTCCTGTGGGTGTTGGTCCGGAGTGTAGCCCCGCCCGCACCGGTCACCGAGCGCTCCGTTGAGCGCCTACAGCGAGTGACCCGAGTGCCCGGTAACCTCGTCGCAGAGCACTGCTGCCCGCTGCACCATCCGCATCGGACCATCCAGGTCATGCCGGATGATCGACCGCACCGACTCGAAGAAGAGGGAGATCATGATGACGCCACCACGCTCCGAGGGTCCCTTCGTGCTGGGCATCGACTTCGGCACCGAGAGCTGCCGGGTCGCCGTCATCGACGTCACCGGCGCGCCGTCCGCCTTCGCGGCGACCCCATATCCCACCCATCATCCGCGACCGGGCTGGGCAGAGCAGAGCCCAGACGCCTGGTGGGCTGCGCTGACGGCGTCCACAGCGAGGTGCCTGCGCGAGGCGGACGTGCGGCCCGAGCAGATCGAGGGAATATCCTACGACGCCACCACGATGACAGTCGTGGCGATGGATGCCCGCGGCAACGAGCTGCACCCCGCCATCATGTGGATGGACGTGCGCGCAGTGGAGCAGGCCGGCCGCGCGGACTCCAGCTCGTCGGTGGCTCGGCGGTACAACGGCGATGGCACGGGGCCCGCCAGCCCGGAGTGGTACCCGTTCAAGGCCGCATGGCTGAAGGAGCACGAGCTGGAGATCTACCGCGCCACGAAGTACCTCCTGGACGCCCCGGACTGGGTGACTCACCGGCTCACCGGGGAGTGGACCGTCAACATCAACTCGGCGGCACATCGCATGTACTACAACCGAGACGAGGGCGGCTGGCCGGAGGACTTCTATGAACACCTGGGCGCTGGCGACACACTCGACAAGCTGCCCGGTCGGGTCGTGGACCTTGGCGTTCCCGTCGGCGCCCTGACCACCCGCGCCGCCCAGGAGCTCGGCCTGGTCCCGGGTACCCCTGTTGCGCAGGGCGCCGCGGACGCATGGGCCGGCCAGATCGGGCTGAACGTGCTCCAACCGGGCCGCATGGCGCTGATCACCGGATCCTCCCACGTACTCTCCGGGCAGAGCGGCACACCGGTGTCCGGACCCGGGTTCTTCGGCGCATACACCGACGGCGTGCTGCCCGGGCAGTACACCGTCGAGGGTGGGCAGGTATCGACAGGATCTGTGCTGAAGTGGTTCAAAGAAAACTTCGCCAAGGACGTCGCCGCCACTGCCGCGGCCAGCGGTCAGAATGTCTACGACCTGCTTAACGAACGGTCCAGGCATCTGCCACCAGGTGCCGAAGGGCTGGTCGTGAACGAATACTTCCAGGGTAACCGCACGCCCTATACCGACGGGCGGGCGCGCGGCATCGTCTGGGGGCTGAGTCTGCACCATGGTCCCGAGCACCTCTATCGCGCCATCCAGGAGGGGGTCTGCTATGGCACCGAGCACATCCTCAGGTCGATGCGTGCTGCCGGGCTGCACCTGCAGGAGATGGTCGCCTGCGGGGGTGCCACGCACTCGAGGGACTGGATGCAGATGCACGCCGACGTGACTGGTGTGCCGATAGCGATCACCCAGGTCGGCGATGCGGCCGTGCTCGGCTCGGCTATCCTCGCGGCGGCAGGGGCCGGGCTGTTCGACTCGGTCCAGGCTGCCGCCGATGCGATGGTGCACCGGACCACGACCGTGGAGCCGGATCCCCAACGGCACCGCGAGTACGCCTACTTCGTTGACGCCTACATCGACACCTACCCGCGGCTGCGGGAGAAGATCCACCACATGCAGGACCACATCTCGACCTGACCTGACCGAGCAGCCGGAGTCGTGTGCGGTCCAGGTCCGGCATCGGTGGCTTCTGACCTCCGCTGACAGAGGCCGTCCCGATCTGCCAGGTCGAGACCCTTGCATTAATCTCAACGTTAATATATAAACGTTGAGATACGGGTACGAGGACGACGTATCGCTCGTAGCAACGGATGCTGCGGCTCGGTTCGAGACCCATTCACCACCAACGTTGGAGGAACTGTCGTGACCGATCTAGCAACGCCCACCTACGCCACGATGAGGCGGGCAGTCTCCGAAGCGGCCCCGGGGGTGACGAAGTTCAACCCGCTCTCGCGGATCATCGCTCACGATGACTTCAACTCCGGCCTGCACGGCTGGGTCCAGCTCTCCGGCAACTACGACGCCGCGGGCAACCTGGACACCATGGAGCCGCAGATGTCGGACTTCCGCCCTCCGCAGATCAGTTCGTGCAACTTCTATGACGTGGGCACGCACGGTGCCGTGAGCGGGACGTACGCGATGAAGCTCGCGACCCGGCCGGTCAAGGGGCACACCGCGACCGCGATCCGACGGCTCACCATGCCGGTGCGCGGGAAGGTCCAGCTGGAGGCCTACTTCACCTACAAGTCCGAGGCCAGGGCGCTGGACCCGAAGAACGCACCGCCTAAGGAGTGGGACGGCAACTACCACCCGTCCGAGGACCTGTTCGGGGCGTTCACCCTCGGCAGCGACATGGACGACGGCACCCGCTACCACGTGGTCGCTCGGTACATGAACACCACGATGGACAATGTCCCCGATCGGCGGTGGTACGCCCCGACCGTGGTGGAGCCGACGGGCAAGGAGCGCTTCGACGGCAAGGTGAACTACAGCAAGCTCGACGACTTCACCGCTCCGAACCCGGACGACTGGAAGCCGTTCAGCGAGCCGCAGGACCTCTGCTACAACGAGGTACCGACGAAGATCAACTGGCACTACCTGCGCTGGCAGTTCGACACCGAGACGCGGACGAACGTCGAGCTCCAGGTCAACGACATCACCTACGACACCACACACGTGGACGTCCCGCTGTACACCGAGAAGTACCGCTCGCTGAACGGCCTGCTGAACTTCTACTTCTCGGTGCGCACCCATGCCGACGTGCGCAACTTCCTCTACATCGACTCCGCTCTCATCTCGATTGACTGGTGACTACCGTGAATGAATCGCTGACTGTCCTGATCGAACGCAACGCTGAGTTTGACGCGGAGTTCGTCACGGAGCCCTACGAGGTCGCCTGGGCGCGCGAGGCTCGATGGTTCGTGGTGCTGGACGAGGCCCCGGAGGCCTTCGACTTCCGCCTCGACACGGAGATCTCACCGGACGGGCTGGACTGGTGCCCGCTCGAGGGGGTGAGTACCCACGTGGCCGATCAGCGCGTGACGTCCTGGGCGGTGCGCGACTTCGGCGGCTGGCTGCGTGTCCGTGGCGCGGTGACCGGAACAGGACAGGCGAAGGGCTCGGTCTTCCTCGTCCTCAAGGCCTGAAACCGTCGGCCCAGGGGCCGGCCGGCCCCTGGGCCGACCGCGACATGAACTCCAGAGATGAACCACAGAAGTTCGGAATCTAGTCCAAAGGAGGACAGACGATGAAGAAGCACCACAAGGGTGCCTTAGCCGGTGTCGCGATGGTATCCGCCCTGAGTCTTGCAGCCTGTGGGTCAGGCGAACCCGGTGAAGGCGAACCCATCACCCTTACCATGTCGACGTTCCTTGACCCGAACGGGCAGACCGGACGAGATGTCGCACTGCGTGAGCTGATCGACTCGTTCGAAGAAGAACACGAAGGCGTCACCGTGGAGGTCCAGACCTCGCAGTGGTCGATGCTCGCCCCGCAGTTCATGGCTGCGGCAGCATCGGGCAATGCACCTGACCTCGCGTGGGTTACCGTCCTGGACCTGGATCCGGTGCTCGAGAATCAGTTGTTCTCCGACATCTCCGGTGCGTTCTCAGACGAGGACAAAGAAGATCTGAACGACGCTTTCTGGGAGCGGCTGACCGAAGGGGAGGAGACCTACGGCGCGGTGCTCTCCCGCGTCGCCATGGGGTACCTCTACCGAGCGGACCTCTTCGAGGAGGCCGGTATCTCACCGGAGGACCTGGACACCTGGGACAAGTTCACCGACGCCGTCAGCGAGCTCGCTGACGACGACCAGTGGGGCTTCTGCCAAGGCTTCAGTGAAGCCACCTCCGATGTCACGACGCTCGCGGCCCGGATGATCCACGACCAGGGCACCCTGTTCGCCGACGACGGTTCGCCGATGTGGGACACCCCGGAGGCCGTCGGGGCGCTCGAGTACACGGTGGGTCTGGTCGAGGACGGCATCACGCCGCCCGATTCGGTCACCTGGAGCAGCGAAGACCCCTATGAGCAGTTCTCGGCAGGCAACTGTGTTGCTGCGATGGCCGCGGCCACTCGGGTGCCGACGATCCAGGAACAGGCAGGTGAGGACCAGACCGGCTTCGCATTGTTCCCCTCCGGTGAGGGCACGTCGAATGCAATCAACGGCTGGACCGTCGGGGTCTGGTCGGGGAGCGAGCACCAGGAGGCTGCCGCTGAGCTCGCCGCCCACCTGATCAGTCCCGAGGCGGACCGGTTGTGGGTGGAGACCGCTGGGCAGTCGCCGGCGCGGCAGTCCACGGCCGAGGAGCTCGAGCTGCCGGAGTTCCTCCAGGTGGCTGATGCCGCATTCGACGACGGCTGGCTGCCGCCGGCCGGCAGCGGCCCAGACTATCGCCCGGTGATGAACCAGATCGTGCTCGATGTGATGACCAACGGGCAGGATCCGGCAACGGCACTGCAGAACGCTGCCGAAGAATTCGCCGCTGACTGATGGCAGCTGCACCAACAATCCGGGGAGGGGAGCGGCGCCTCGCCGCTCTCCTCCTCGCACCGACCGCGATCCTGTTGCTGATCGTCCTGGTCCTGCCCACGCTCTTCGCGTTCGTGTACAGCCTGCTGGATCTCCGGCTGGCGACCGTCGCTGGCTTCGCAGGTCTGGAGAACTGGCAGAAGACGGTGTTCAGGCCCTCGACCGTGCCCCTGCTGATCCGCACCGCAGTCTTCGTGGCCGGCACCGTCTTGCTCACCGTGGCCCTCGCCCTCCCGATCGCCACCTGGCTCGATCGACTCACCCGCAATCGCTCGTTGGCGATGCAGGTCGTGGTCATCGTTCCGTGGGTGCTCTCCACCGTGGTGGCCTCCCTGCTGTTCCGGTGGACCTGGCTGGAGAGCCTGGGCATCGGGTCCTGGCTGGCCGACGTTCTCTTCAGCTCGAGAATCACCCCGCTGCTGGAACCGGCAAGTGCGATGGTGAGCCTCATCCTGGTGGCCACCTGGCGCACGCTCGGCTTCGCTGTGCTGCTGCTCGTGGCTGGGCTGAAGTCGGTCGACGCGGAGATCTACGAGGCCGGGAGGGTCGACGGCGCGTCGACGCTGCAACGCTTCTGGCTGCTGACGGTTCCGCTGTTGCGGACGTCGCTGACCATCGTCGTCATCGTCCTGCTGGTGAGCAGCCTGAACAACGCCGAGGTACCACTGGTGGTCACCGGTGGCGGTCCCGGGGACGCCACCATGACGTTGGCACTGCAGATCTATCAGACGGCGTTCACCGATCTGGACTTCGGCGGGGCCGCGGCACTAGCGAGCGCGGCCATGGTGATCAACATCTTCCTTGTTCTTGCCTATACGAGGATGAGCAGGATCGGGAGGCCAGACCAATGAACCGCCAGCGGCAGAAAGCATTTGCCGGTCGCCTCGCGGCGATGGTCGGGGTTGCCATCATCGCCGTGGTCAACCTGCTTCCCGTGCTGTGGGGCATGGCCACATCGCTCAAGCCAGTCCAGGAGATCCTGTCACCGCAGCTAAAGTTGTGGGGATTCAGCGCCACGACCCAGCACTACGAGACTGTCATCTTCGGTAGTTTCGGCACCGCATTCATGACCAGCCTCGGGTACGGCATCGCCGCGACCTGCGTCGCCGTCATCCTGGCGTCGATGACGGCCTATGCGTTGGACCGCCTCCGATTTCGGCTGAGGCAGCTGGTGTTCTACATCATCGTCGCCTGTGTTCCGCTCTCGATGGGTGCGGCGATCCTGGTGGTCCCCACTTACATCTACTTCACCGCGCTGGGAGTCAGTAACCAGTGGTACACCCTGCCGGTGATCTATCTGGCCCTCAATCTGCCACTCGCCACCTGGGTGATGAAGGGGGCCATCGAGGGCGTGCCCACCGAGCTGGACCAAGCCGGCAAGATCGACGGCCTCTCGAACATGGGAATTCTCGTCCGGGTGATCATTCCCCTGTGCCGGCCCGGCCTCTTCGCCGCCGGAATGTTGGTCTTCATCGGGGCGTGGAGTGAGTTCCTGGCCGGGAGCGTGCTCGTGCAGAGCCCCAGCCTGCGACCGGTGCAGGTGGCCATCTACTCCTACATCACTGCCTTCGGCCGGGCCTGGGGTCCGCTGACCGCGGCCGCGATCCTCGCCGTCGTACCGATCCTGGTGCTCCTGTTCGCTCTCGGCCGGCACCTGGTGAGCGGACTCATGAGTGGATCCGTGAAGGGCTGACCGGGATGAGTCGTCCGACCCAGCGCAGCCCCGCTCGTAGGGTGAGGAGGACGTCGGTTGATCGAGGAGGCGCCACGATGCTGGCAGAGCACGGGTACGGCCGCACCGGGTGTGCGCCATGACCTTGGAGGAGACGCGACCGCCGACGATCAAGACCATCGCGCAGAACGTGGGGATGACCGCGAACACCGTCTCGCGGGCGCTCCGCGGCTCGGGCAGCATCAGCCCGACCACCCGGGACAAGATCCTCGCCGAAGCACGCCGACTCGGCTATGTGCCCAACGCTGCTGCCCGCGCACTCGTGCTGGGCTCGGCGAACAGCCTGGGCCTGGTCATGACGAACCCGTCGAACCCGTTCTACTCCGAGCTGTTTAGCGTGATCGAGCGGCGGAGCCGCAAGGACGGGTACCTGCTGCAGCTGTCCGCCACGGAGGAGAATCTGCAGAACGAGGAGAGCGCCGTCGATGCGATGCTGCGGTGGCGGGTGGACGGTGCGATCGTGGTGGCCACGCAGGGTTCCGATGCGCCCTGGCAGCGCCTGATGGCCAACGGTGTGCCGATGATCTGCGTCAATCGACCGCTGCTCGAGGTGGACTGTGAGCTGGTCGGGATCGACTACGAACAGGGCGCGTACGACGCCACGCTGCATTTGCTGGACAGTGGCCACTGGCCGCTCGTGGTCTTCGAGGAGGACCTGGAGATCAGCACGGTGCACTCCCGGATCGCCGGCGTGCACCGGGCGTTGGGTGTTCGCGGGCGGGCGGCGGAGGAGGTGTCAATCGTGCGGATCGAGAGCCTGCGGGACAACGACAGCACACTGCCGTGGCAGCCGCAGTCCGCGTACGAGGAGGCGCACCGCCGACTGGCCGGCACGCCCCGAGGTACCGGCGTGATTGCGGGCAACGACTTCCTTGCCCTCGGCGTCTATCGCGCTGCTTACGAGCTCGGGCTGTCCATCCCGGAGGATGTCGGCGTGTGCGGGCAGGGCGACCACCCCTTCTCCGCGTTCCTCACCCCTGGGCTGACCACAGTGCGTTCGCCGGTCCAGGACATCGGCGCCGCCGCCGTCGACTGGATCATGGAACGCATCCGCGGGGCCCCACCGGCGCCGCCGACCCATCGCCGGTTCGCACCGACGCTGCAGGTGCGAGGCTCCACGATGGCGCGGAGCACCGGCTGAGCAAGGACCAGACCGACCGCGTCTTCGCAGGAGGAGAGGGGAAGACAGTATTCACGCCTCGGGCACGTGGCGTTCATCGTGCCCACCTAGCCTGTCAGCGCGCAGCACCGAGGCGGCGTCGCTGATCACCACACTCTCACGAGCGACGTTCGCTCGTGCTGCCGCCCCCTTCGCCGGCGGCGATCGTCAACTTCCAGGAAAGGTATCGACGGCTATGCCACGTTCACCACGGAACAGCGGCAGGATCGATCTGAAGCGCACGCTGCGGCGGCACTGCAGCGCCCTCGCGGCCGGAGCCCTGCTCGTCACCGGTGTCGGCCTCACCTCCGCCTACGGCGCGGTCTCACCGCCGGCCGGGGATGTGCCGCGACCGACCGACTCGGACTACCAGGTGCTGGTCAGTGAGATGGCCAACGGCGGACCCGCAGGGGACACGGACGACTTCTTCGAGCTGCAGAACTTCGGCGACGAGCCGGTCGACATCTCCCAGTGGAACCTCTATCACTGCTCGAGCAAGGGCAACCGGTTCAAGGAGCCCGCCGTCGTCGTCGAGGACGGCACCGTTCTTGAACCCGGGGAGATCTACACGGCCGCCGGCCAGGGCGCACTGTCCGGCTCAGAGGTGGATGCGCGGTACGAGACCTCGGCATCGAACGCGGGATTCGGGGTCTACATCGAGGACGAGTACCGGAACCGGATCGACTCGATGGCCGTCCATCCGAACCAACCGTGGCAGACCACCAGCGACTGCAGCGACGGCGCGAACCTTCCGAACACGCTGAACTACATCACCGGCGAGAGCTGGCAGCGGGTGAGCGCCACCGGGGAGGCAGCCGCCGACTGGGTGAAGGCTCCCCGCACCCCCACCGCCACCAATGCCACCGAGACGGTGCCCTCGTTCAGCCACCGCGGCGAGATCTACATCAACGAGATCGCCAGCGGCAGCTCCCACCATGCCGGGGACGACTTCATCGAGCTGCGCAACTACGGTGACGAATCGGTCGACATCTCCGGCTGGCAGCTCTACAAGTGCTCCACGACCGGCATCATCCTCGAGGACTATCTGCAGACCACGATTGCTGACGGGACGGTCCTGGCGCCCGGTGAGATGTTCACCGCCGGGCACCGGCTGCGGTTCAGCGGAGGCTTCGGTGACGAGGAGGGTCAGGCACAGGCGGAGCTGGCATCGGTCTATGCCTCCACCGGCACGTTCGGCGGTGCGCTCGCCGACGAGAACGGCGACTTCGTCGACGGCGTGTTCGCCAGTTCCACCAACACCGACGGTGCCTGCCAGATCGGCGAGACGAAGCTGGCGCACCAGACCGATCTCGGCGCGGACGAGTCCTTCCAGCGGGTGGCCACCTCCGGCGATCTCGAGGAGGACTGGGTGATCGCTCCGCGGACCCCGAACGGCGCCAACGCGGCAGCCGAGGACAGCATCGCCGCCGAGGCGCGCGAGGATCGTGGCCGCGAGGGAGTCCGGGTGAGTGAGCTCGCCACCGATCCGGCCGAGCTACCGGACGGCGTGGTGCAGCAGAACTACTTCGAGCTCGGCAACTACTCCACCGAGACCGTGGACCTCTCGAACTGGACGGTGCGGACCTGCGAGCCCGAGGGGCCCCGCTCCCTCGACGTCCTGCTCACCGTGGCCGAGGGCACCACCCTCGCCCCCGGAGAGGTGTTCCTGGCCGCGCTCGCGGGCACGGATGCGGCCGAGGGCGCGCAGGCCGGCTACGACTCAGCACTGTCCCTGGTCGGGACCGGACTCTGGATCGAGGACTCCGACGGCGCACTGGTGGACAACGTCAGCATGCTGTCCCGGAACGCCGGCGACAGCGTCAACGACCCCTACAGCCCCTGCACCCAGGGCCGCTCGTTGACGACCTACCTTCCCGACCGGGTGGCCGGCGAGACCTATCTGCGGTCCCAGTTCACCGGGAGCAACTACGCCGATTTCGTCGCCGCAACCGGGACCCCAGGCTCGATCGACGAGGTCGATCCGGTCGATCCGGCCGTGCCGCCGGCGGGGGCCACCGATCCGGTGAGTGTGCCGACGTCCCACCGCAGCGATACTCCGGAGGGCGAGAGCACCCGAGGGGACGAGGGGGATCGGCTCACCGCCACCGTGCAGGATCAGGACGGCGACACGCTCGATGTCACCGTCCGTGGTGGCCGGAGCATCCCGGTGGCCGACCTGCTCACCCAGGCGTACACCGGCGTCAGCGAGCAGGCACCACTGGCCGGGCCGGTCGGGGACGACGAGGAGGAGATCGCCGGGGAGAACCCCGACGGTGCCGAGGTCGTCGACAGCGGGTACGGCTACCCCTACCAGCGCTTCGTCCTGGAAACCGGCACTGCTCAGACCACCCTTGCCCCCGGCGACGAGATCGTCTGGTCGGGCAGCACGAGCGGGCGCAACGAGCTCCAGCTCTACCTCTGGGACCCCGCAGCTGCCGCCTGGCGCCTCGCCGATGCCGCAGTGCCGTCCGAGCAGGGGGTGGTCACGCTCACGGCGGGTCTGCAGGCCGGTGACCTGGAGGCGGAGGAGCTCAACGTGCTCGTCCAGAACGGGCCGCGGACCGAGTCCACCCTCACCGAGACGTTCGAGGAGTTCCAGGACCCCGGCGAGTTCGACTTCTCGCTGGTCCACATGACCGACTCGCAGTACCTGGTCGAGTCCTACCCTGCCGCCTACACCGCGATGATGAGCTGGACCTTGGCGAACCGGGAGGCACGCCAGATCGAGTTCATCGTCAACACCGGCGACATCATCCAGAACTATCAGCGCGCGGAGCACAATACCGACCGCGCCGTGGACGAGTTCGTGATGGGGTCGCGGATCCACTCCCTCCTCGACGACGCCGGGATGCCGAACAGCGTGCTCCCGGGCAACCACGACAACAAGAACGGCCGGGACAGCGACCTGTACAACGAGTACTTCGGCCCCGACCGGTATGCGGACCAGC
Source organism: Ruania albidiflava DSM 18029 (assembly GCF_000421225.1). Lineage (GTDB taxonomy): Bacteria > Actinomycetota > Actinomycetes > Actinomycetales > Beutenbergiaceae > Ruania > Ruania albidiflava. Next base: position 30,605 of record NZ_ATWL01000014.1, read on the forward strand.
CGTGGTACCTCGGCTCGCGGGAGCCGGACCGCACGGACGCGAACGTCACCACGTTCCAGTACGACGGCGCCGAGTTCGTGGTGATCTCGCTCGCCTACGGCTACAGCCAGGCGGACCTCGACTGGGCACAGGAGGTGATCGATGCTCACCCGGACAGCAACGTCATCATTGCGGCACATGAGCATGTGATGCCGGCGAGCCGGGCGACCGACCCGCCGATCGAGGCCCGTCGGGCCGATTTCGACGCCGGGCGGTGGCTCTCTCGCGGGGACGTGCTCTGGGACACCATCATCGCGCCGAACCCGAACGTCGCGATGGTGCTATCCGGGCACCGGAACGGGGTCGGCACCATCGTCACCGAGGATGCCGGCGGGATCCCCGGGCACACCGTGGTGGAGATGGTCGCCGACTACCAGCAATTCCACACCGAGCGCGGCGCACGGGACACCGCGTTGCTGCGCCTGCTCCAGGTGGACCTGAACGGTGAAGCGATGGCGGTGAACACCTACTCGCCGACCGAGGACGTCCACCACGGTCAGCACTTCGACTACCCCTCCCCGGTGACCGACGTCGCGGACGGGCCGGAGGTGCGCAGCAACGAACGGTCTTGGAACCTCATCGCCGATGGTGTGCAGGGCCGGTACGTCGGCGAGGACGACGAGTTCCTCGTGCCGATGCGGTGGCAGTACGAGAAGTCGGTGCACACCTCCTTCCTCGGCGTCGCCGCCGAGCCGACGCAGCTCGGTGCCACGCAGATCGAGGGCTCGGGCACGTTCGAGAGCCTCTGGCCGCAGACCCAGGCCGCCCCGCAGGCCAGTGAGCGCATCTGGTGGGTCTCGGCGACCGACCCGAGCGGACGTACGGTGACCTCGATCCCGCTCCTGATCGACGCGAGCGATGACGGCCAGAGTCCCACCGAGCCGCCGACCGAGCACCCGACCGAGGACCCGACCGGAGACCCACCACCGGACGGCTCGGAGGACGGCTCGTCGACGCCCGGGGCGCAGGAGGGCCCCGAGGCCAGCGCCGACAACGGCTGGCTGCCGAGCACCGGAGCCGGACTCCTCGGGCTGGCGGTCCTCGCGCTGCTGGCACTCGTCCTCGGTGCCACCGGAGTCACGCGACGACACCGAGCACGGGTGAGACGCTAGGACCCCGACACGCCGGGACCATGACGAACCAGGAAGTTGACCCATTCCAGCGGAGGAGCTGAGCACTGATGTCCAGCACGTGGCGGATCGTCGTCGGAAGTGACGACGCCGGTTATGAGTACAAGACGGCGCTCAAGGCGCTGTTCGAGGCCGACCCGCGGGTGGCGGAGGTGACCGACGTCGGCGTGACGTCGCAGGAGCACACCATCTATCCTGATGTCGCCGTCGAGGCCGCCGGCCGGCTCACCCGCGGGGAGGCTGACCGGGCCCTGCTGATCTGTGGGACAGGACTGGGTATGGCGATCACGGCGAACAAGGTCCCGGGGGTGCGGGCGGTCACCGCGCATGACAGCTATTCGGTGGAACGCTCCGTGCTGTCCAACGATGCGCAAGTGCTCACCTTCGGCCAACGCGTCATCGGGCTCGAGGTCGCCAAACGTCTGGCCTCGGAGTGGCTCGACTACCACTTCGACGAGACCTCGGCCTCGGCGGAAAAGGTGGCAGCCATCCGCGCCCACGAGGAGTCCCAGCCGCGTTGAGCTCCGGCGGTGGGCAGTTCTCCCCGCCGGGAGCGGCCGGAACGACAGTCGAGGGGCCTAGCATCAGCGCTGTGAGACAGATCGCTGCAGTGGTGGGAAGGATGCTGGATGCCGTCGGGCTGACGGCATCCAGCCCGGAGCAACGACCTGCTGAGCACCTCCGCCACGGAGAAGTCACCGAGGACGGTGCCGGGTAGCTGCTCAGGCGGTGCGCAGGCGCAGCAGGACGGCGCGACCGGCGAGCTCGTGCTCGACCTCCAGCGAGTAGGTCTCCCGCCAGGCGTCCAGGACTGCGACCTCGTCCGGGCGGTCTGCATCGTCGAAAAGGATGCGTGCATCGGGGGCGAGGCGGTCGTCGAGCACGGGCAGAGCGGGGTAACGCGCCAGCTCGCCGGTGGCCTTCGGTGGGCCGTCGACCACGAGCAGCTCGATGCCGGTCAGGTCGGTCAGATCGGTGGAGTACCAGGGCATCGGTCCACGGGGAGTGTCGGTGGGGGCCAGTGGTGCGTGCCGGATGTGCGCCCACTGTTCGAGACCGTGCTCAGTGATCACCTGCGCCGTGGCGGCGGCATACTCGGTGTCGTGGTCCAGTGCCACGACGCGGCCGGAACCGTTGCGGCGGAGTGCGTAGGCGATCCAGAGTGTCGAGGTGCCAGAGCCGCACTCGAGCACGAGCCGTGGGCGCAGCCGTGCGACGACGTTCACGAGCTCCACCAGCGCGGTGGGCTCCATCGCCCAACCAGCCACTTCGGGTAGCGGTGCATCGGGTGAGAACTGCTCGTGCAACTGAAGCAGGGCCTGGATCTGGGTGAGGTTGTCCCGGCTCCGCATCCGTCGATCCCGGTGGAGTGCGCGGCGGTGCTTCACGGCGTCTTCTGTCTGCTGCGCGAGCAGTCCCTCTACCTGGTCGAGACGGTCCAGCACGGCCTCGGAGTGATCCCGCGCCTTCCCCGCTGCCCGGGCCGAGACGTTCAGCTGCCGACCGAGCTCCTTGAGCTCACTCTCCTGGGTGGACGTCCGCGCGGCAGCGGTGCGGAGCTCCGCCCGGTTGCGGCGCACGTCCGCAGCCAGGTCCGACAGCCGTCGCCGTGCATCCATCTGCAACAGGATGATCGTGGCCAGTGCAATCAGCGCGAACCCCCCGGCCAACCCCTCCCCGCGCCAGATGAGCAGGGCAGCACCGAGGACGGCCGCCAGCACGACGGCGATCATCACCAGCTGACGTCTGGGCACCGCGCCTCCTCTTGCCGGGTGGTGCCCTGAGCGTAACCTAGGGCCCCCAGGTGCCGACCCTCGCCCCGCCTGTCTGCGAGCCTGACGCTGCTGGTGGCGCCGCCAGCTGGGGCCCGGCTCCGGCGTCGGCGTGGGCGAGCGCATGCATCCGGGCTGCGAAGCCCTGGTAGCCGAACCGTTCGCGCACTCGTCGCAGCGAGACCGCCACCTGCGCCCGGTAGCGGGCCGGGTCTGCGGCCAGCTGAGCGACCAACGGGACCACCTCGTCCGGCTCGGCATAGAGCACGGTGTCACCGAAGGTGTCTCGGTGCTTCGGCGAGACGATGGTGAGCACGCCGCTGGCGGCTGCCTTCAGGATCACCCGGCCGAAAGCCTCGTGCGCACCAGGGTTGTCCAGGTAGACGAAGAAGTCGAGCTCGGAGAGGAAGTCGCGGACGTCCCGCGACTTGTGCGCCGACAGCTCCCAGCTGCCCGGAACCCGGGTGGAGCGACCCGACTGGCGGAGCAGACGTGGCACCGTGCTGGTGGCACCCATCATCCGCACCCTGACCTGCGGCCCGAACCCGTAGCCGGTGAGCAGCTCGTCAGCGGAGGAAGGGAACTTGATCCGGTCGTCTCGGGAGTAGCGCCCGACCACCACCGGGCTGCCCACCGGACGATCCTTGCGCACGTGCCAGGCATCGGCGTCGATCAGACCCACGTTGTCCCAGTGGGCCAGCGGAGCACCGCCGGCCTGCTGCAGGGCGCGGCGCACGGTCGGCCCCTGCGGCACCCAGGTGGGTGGCACACCGAACAACGCGGTGGCGTTCGCGGTCACGTCCGCCGGCAGGTAACGCTGGTCCGAACCGTCCGGTTCGCACGGTGCCTGGTTGGCGACGATCAGCACCCGGTCTGGTCGGACCGCACCGAGCACGCGGGGCGGGTACTGCAGGATCGGTGGGTAGCGCAGCAGCAGGGTGCCGATACGTGCCTGGTCGTCCACGTGCACCCAGTCCACCTCACCCGCGGCGAGCAGCTGCCGGACCGGCACGCACAAGGCATCGTCGCGGCGGGTCATGAACCGCAGCGCCTCCAGATGCATGATGCCCACCCGCAGCCCGGCCCCGCGGCAGGCTGCGATCTCGGCGAGCATCGAGTTCTGGGGCCCGCCGTGCCGGCGCCAGTCGCCGGCGAACACCACGTCGTACGCTGCGTGTCCCACGGCCTCGCTGGCCGTGCCGTCTGCTTCGCCCGCCTCGGCCACCAGGGCGGTGGTCGCGGCTGCCGGGGCTGCCCAACGCCGCGGTGCCGGGAAGGGCCGTTCGCCGGACGGGTCCAGGTACGCCGGCGCCCCAGCACCGATCTGCGCATGCCAGTCCCGGTGCGCCTGCTGGTAGGCGTTCCTGGCCGTGTGCCGCCAGCCGGCGGAGAAGTCGGGGGCTGACAACGAGCCGGGGTCGGCGCGCAGCAACGTCAGTGCCACTTTCGTGGTCACCACCACAGGACGGGCGAACGCCGCCTCGAGCCGGCGCATGAACTCGGTGTCAGCGGCCTTGCGCACAGGGTCGTAGAAACCGACCCGGGCCATCACCCGTTGACGCCGAAACATCAACGAGGTGGCAGCGGGGACCACCACATGGTAGCCGGGCCGGGTGACCACCAGCTCCGGGGTGACCCTGGCACCCCATCCTCGGGTGGCGAGCACGCCCCCGGAGGCCAGCAACGGAGCGGCCCCGGTGGCGAGGTAGGCCGGATGCGCCCAGTCGTCGGCATCGAGGAACGTGACCAGCTCACCACGAGCCTGGGCGAGCGCCACGTTCCGGGCGCAGTAGGTACCGCCGTTCACGCGCCGGTGGATCACCCGCACCCGCGGGTCCACCGCTTCCGCAGCGGACCACAGGCCGGGGACGGCGGCCGTGGACGCGTCGTCGACCACGAGCAGCTCCCACTGCTGCCAAGTCTGGTCGCGGACCGACCGGATCGCGGTGAGCAGCTCCGGCCCGGGGTCGCGGGCAGCCATGATCACGGTGATCAACGGTCCGCCGGTGACCGGTGCACTCAGGTCGGCACCGAGCCGGTCGAACGGAGTCGGGCCGGCCCCGGGCAGCAGCTCCAACGGAGCGAAGGAGCGCTTCAACAGGGCGCCGTTGAGCTCGGCCAGCCATGGATCGAGCTCCTCGGGCCCACCGGGGAGGAACGGGTTCAGCAGGTCGGCGACCATCCCGCGGTGCTGCCGTGCCGGCAGGTCGGCACCGGGCAGCAGCCGGTGAGCAGCCTCGTGCCTGCGCAGGTGCACCAGCAGCTGCAGGTACAAGGTGGCATGATCACCCAGCGCGCGCAGACCACCTGCTCCGGCGAGAGCGTCGAACAGGCCGAGCGCCGCCTCTTGGTCCGCGAGCTCTCCGGTCTGCAGGGCCAGCACCCGGGCCAGGTCGCCAGCCCACCGGGGATCAAGCCGGTTCCGCACTGCGCGAGCGTCCAGCCCTTGCCCGGGCAGCGCGGCGATCTCGGCCGAGGAGAGCCGGCCCAGCCCTGCCAGGTGGGCGAGCACCTCCCGACCCGCCACCGAGCGTGTGCGCAGCAATGTGGCCGCCAGCGCTCGCGGGTCCTTCTGCGCCCGTGCGGCGTGGTCGGCGTGCACGGCCGCGGAGCTCAGGCCCCGCACTGTCACGGTTGCCGCACCCCGGCGCGAGCACGATCGGAGCTGGCGGCCAGCAGGGCAGCGGTGGCGGCGTCCAGGCTGTCCTGGGCCCGGTCCAGACGGCCGACGTACTGCGCTTGAAGCAGCCGGATCGTGCCGAGCAGGTCCTCGTGCGTGGTGGACGGCGGCGTTCGGCTCGTGGTGGTCACCACCGCCCGCGCCCCGTACCGGGCGCGGGCGCGCTTGTTGGTGTCCAGGGTGAGCGCCCCGACGAGCAGGAGCAGCACGGCCAGACAAGCCTCCGGCAACCAGGGGTGGCCACCCGCCGCCGTCACCACGGCGAGCAGTGCCGGCAACGCCAGGGCAGCCAGGCCGAGCACGACCTTGCGGGATCTCACGCGCCTCGTCCTCCTGCTACTCTCGCGGTGTTCATCATCACGGTGCCTCCTTGGGTGCGGTCGAACGGAGCGGAACTTCCCCGACCACACCAGAGCCGAAGGATCGCAGCGTGACGGCCAGATTTCTCTCCGATGAACACTCGGTAACCATCGCTCGGATCTCCCACGATCGGGTGCGCCGCAGCCCGGTGGGCTTCGTCCGTGCCGCCCTCCGCAGCGGGTCACGTCCCGTGCTGGACCTGCTCGCCCGTGCGGTGACCTGTGGAGAGCACGAGCTCGGCGGACTGCTCGAGTACCTCCACGACGGTGACGTGCCGACCGTCTGGTTCGACTCTCGCCGCCGCGCAGCCTTCGTCTGCCTGCTCACGGCACTGTCCACCGACGGCCGGCACGGTGACGCCGCCCTGGCCGGCTGGTCGGCGATGCAGCGGGCACGCGGCGCGACCGTCCTCGGTGAGACGGCCCAGCTGCTGCTCGCCCAGCTGTCGCTGCACGCCGGCCGTGACGACCTGGTGCGCACCGTCCTTGCCACCGGCCAACGGCTCAGTCCCACGGTCCGGCACTACCTGGAGGTGGACCTGGCCAACCCCTACCGCAGAGAGGACCTGATCACGGTGCGGCCCGCAGACCACGACCGTTGGGAACGGCTCCTCGGTGAGCCGTTCCTGGCCGCTGGACTGCAGCCGCCCACGGTGAGCGCTGCGGAGGCGACGTTGTTCGACGGGCTGAGCGCGCCGTCGTCGGCATTCACCGCCGGCCCGCTGGTGAGCGTGATCATGCCTTCCTACCGGCCGGACGCCGGTCTGCTCACCTCGGTGCGCTCGATCCTCGGGCAGAGCCACGCGCACCTGGAGCTGATCATCGTCGACGACGCCTCCGGTCCCGGCTATCGGCACTGGTACGACCGGGCGGCGTCGCTGGACCCGCGGGTGCAGGTGCTCACCCTGGACCACAACGGCGGTACCTACCCGGCGCGCAACGCTGGCCTGCGTGCGGCCGCGGGGGAGTACATCACCTTCCAGGACAGCGACGACTGGTCGCACCCGGAGCGGTTGCGCCTGCAGCTGCGAGCCCTGGTCAGGGACACCGACGCGGTCGGGTCGGTGAGCGAAGCGGTCCGCGCGACCGATTCCCTCACGCACCAGTGGCTCGGCTACCCGCCAGTGCGCAGGAACGCCTCCTCGCTGATGATCCGGTGCGAGGTGCTCAGCCAGGTGGGACCGTTCGACCGGGTGCGCAAGAGCGCCGACTCGGAGTTCTACGAACGGATCCAGCACGCCGCCGGACCGGTGCTGGACGTGCCGGTGCCGCTGGCGATCACCCGACTGCGTGCCGGCACCCTCTCCCGGGCAGACTTCCGGTACGGCTGGATGCACCCCGAACGCCTGCTCTACCGGGAGTCCTACCGGCACTGGCACCGCACGGCTGCGGACCTGCGTATGCCGGCCGACGGGCCGCGACCGTTCCCGGCACCGGCGCCGTTCCTCACCCCACCTGCAGAGCGCGAGCCCGTCGAGGTGGATGTGCTCCTGGTGACCGACCTGTCCGCCGGCGGTGTGGACCTGGTCGGGCTGGACGCGCTCCTGGACCAGGCCGGTGCAGTGGGGCTGACCGTCGGCATCGTGCACCAGGAGGATGCCCTGCGCGCCCGGGAGAAGCGGCCGGACCTGGAGCCGGAGGTGCTCGAACGTTCCGCCCGCGGCAGGTGCGAGCTGCTCGCACCGACCACGCCGGTCGCCGCCCAGACCGTGGTGGTGCCGGACCCGCAGCTGCTGCTCACCCGGCGACACCCTGCACCGCTGGTGCACACCAACGCTGTGCTCGCCCTGATCCGGGTGCCCGCCACGGCAGAGGAGGTGCTGGACCACCTGGAGGTGGCCGATGCCGCAGAGGCGGCGTTCGGGCGGCGGCCCCGGTGGGTCACCACCACTGAGACAGACCGCGCCGCTCTCACCGAGGACGGCTTCGGTGGCCTGGGGCTGCTCACCGAGGAGCTCGCCCTCCTCGCCGAGGACGTCGGTATGATCGGCGAGGGCGCCGCGGAGTTCTGACCTGGCAGCGTCCGCGACCCGCAGCCCACGCTGCGCACAGCCGAGCAGCCGAGCAGCCGAGGAGCCCCGTTGAAGATCACCGTCGTCGCGATGGGCAAGATCGGCCTCCCGCTGGCCGTCCAGTTCGCCTCCCGGGGGCACGAGGTGGTCGGTGTGGACGTGAACGAGACCGTGGTCGAACAGGTGAACGCCGGCACCGAGCCGTTCCCGGGGGAGGCCGAGCTGGACGTCACGCTCGCCGAGGAGGTCGCCGCCGGCCGGCTGCGGGCCACCACGGACTATGCCGACGCCGTCCCGGGCAGTGACGCCGTGGTCGTGGTGGTCCCCCTGTTCGTCAACGACGACACCTGGGAGCCCGACTTCGGTTGGATGGACGCCGCCACCCGGTCCCTGGCCAGCCACCTGACCCCCGGCACCCTGGTCTCCTACGAGACCACCCTCCCGGTCGGCACCACCCGCACCCGGTGGAAGCCGATGATCGAGGAGATCTCCGGCCTGGCCGAGGGGGAGGACTTCCACCTGGTGTTCTCCCCAGAACGGGTGCTCACCGGGCGGGTGTTCGCCGACCTGCGCAAGTACCCCAAGCTCATCGGCGCGCTCTCGGCTGCGGGCGCGGACCGCGCCAAGGAGTTCTACGAGGCGGTCCTCACCTTCGATGACCGGCCGGACCTAGACCGCCCGAACGGGGTGTGGGACCTGGGCAGCGCCGAGGCTGCGGAGATGGCCAAGCTGGCCGAGACCACCTACCGGGACGTGAACATCGCCCTGGCGAACCAGTTCGGCACCTTCGCCGCCGCCCACGGCATCGACGTGCACCAGGTGATCGCCGCCGCCAACTCCCAGCCCTACTCCCACATCCACCGGCCCGGCATCGCCGTGGGTGGGCACTGCATCCCGGTCTACCCGCGGTTGTACCTGTGGACCGACCCGGACGCCACCGTGGTGCGCACCGCCCGGGAGGCGAACATGGCCATGCCCTCCTACACCGTGGGTCTGCTCACTGGTGCACTGGGCGACCTTGCCGGGCGCACCGTCGTCGTCCTCGGCGCCTCCTACCGCGGCGGGGTGAAGGAGACCGCGTTCTCCGGGGTGTTCCCGACCGTGGCTGCGCTCGCCGAGGCCGGCGCCCGCGCCCTCGTGCACGACCCGCTGTTCACCGACGACGAGCTGGCCGCCCACGACCTGCAGGCCTACCACCTGGGCGAGAGCGCCGACGCTGCGATCATCCAGGCCGACCACCGCCAGTACACCGAGCTCGGCCCGGATGACCTGCCCGGCATCCAGGTGCTGGTGGACGGCCGCCACCTCACCGACCCCGCCCGCTGGGAAGGCGTACGCCACCTGAGCATCGGCGTCGGCTGAGACGAAACCCGCCAGCAGCGGCCTGCCTCTGTTGCACACTGGATCTATGAGCAACGAACGCATCCTGGCAGTCACCGGCGGGAACGTGGTGCCGGTCAGCGCACCGGAGATCCCCGGCGGCACGGTCCTCATCACCGACGGCGTGATCACCGAGGTGGGCGGTCCTCACACCCCGGTCCCCGACGGCGCCGAGGTGATCGACGCCACCGGCAAGTGGGTGCTGCCCGGGTTCGTGGAAGCACACGCGCACCTGGGCGTGGCCGAGGACGGCGAGGGCTGGTCCGGTGAGGACACCAACGAGATGACCGACCCGAACGGCGCCCGGTTCCGTGCCCTGGACGGCATCGACATCGAGGAGGTGGGCTTCCGCGACGCTCTCGCCGGTGGGGTGACCACCGCTGTGGTCAAACCCGGCTCGGGCAACCCGATCGGTGGTCGCACTGTGGCGATCAAGACCTGGGGCGGACGCACCGTGGACGAGCAGGTGATCAGCGCGGACGTGTCGGTCAAGTCCGCGCTGGGGGAGAACCCCAAGCGGGTCTACGGGGAGAAGAAGGAGACACCCTCCACCCGGCTCGGGGTGGCCGCCGTGCTGCGCGAGGCGTTCGTCGCCGCCCGCAACTACGCCGAGGCCCGCGCGCACGCATCGACCAAGGGCGAGCCGTTCGCCCGCAACCTCACCCACGAGACCCTGGCCGAGGTGCTCGATGGCGACCTGGTGTGGGACCAGCACTGCCACCGGCACGACGACATCGCCACCGCGATCCGCCTCTCCGAGGAGTTCGGCTACCGGCTCGTGGTCAACCACGGCACCGAAGGGCACAAGATCGCCGATGTGCTCGCGGAGAAGGACATCCCGGTGATCTTCGGCCCGATGTTCACCGCCCGCTCGAAGGTGGAGCTGCGCGACCGCGCCATCGGGAACCTCGCCCAGATCTCCGCCGCTGGGGTGAAGGTCGCGATCACTACCGACCACCCGGTGGTGCCGATCAACTTCCTCGTGCATCAGGCCACCCTGGCGGTCAAGGAGGGGCTGCCGCGGCAGGTGGCGCTCGAGGCACTGACCACCAACCCTGCGGAGATCCTTGGCCTGGCCGGGCGCGTGGGCGCACTGGAAGCGGGCCGGGATGGGGACGTGGTGGTCTGGGACCGCGACCCGCTGGAGATCGACGCCCGCACCGAGCAGGTGGTCATCAGCGGTCGCCTGGTGCAGGAGGCCGTGCCCGACGGCGGAACCCGGGTCGTGGAACGCAGCGAACGGTTCGCCTAGCTCACCATGGGTAGTCCTGCCCGGCGGGCAGGAGCGGGGGAGCCGCCCGCGCGTGCCACGATGGGCCCCATGCGCCATCTCGCCGCCCGCCTGTCGACCGCTGCCGCAGTGCTCACCGCCGTGCTGGTGGGCCTGGTCGGCTGCACCAGCACCACCTACAGCTGCTCGGACGGTTCCTGCTCGATCACCCTCACGGGGCAGGGGGCGAGCACCGAGATCGATCCGCTCTCGCTGGGCCTGTCCACCTCCGGCGACGTCCTGTTCACGCTGGAGAGCGCCGACGAGGGAGCCGCGACCTTCTCCGTGGACGGCACCCGCAACGAGTGCGGCCCGGGGGAGACGGTGATGATCGACCAGCTGTCGGTGACCTGCACCGAGATCACCGAAGGCACGCTGAAGCTCACTGCCGCAGCGGAGTGAACCGGCGGCCGGACACGAAGGGAGAGCGATGAGCCCCGCAGACGAGCCCTACCGCGTGCTGGTGGTGTGCACCGGCAACATCTGCCGTTCGCCGATGGCGGAGGTGGTGCTCACCGAACGCTTCGACGAGGAAGGCCTCACCCCGCAGGTGCGGGTGGACTCGGCCGGGATCAGCGACGAGGAGCACGGCAACCCGATCGACCCGCGCGCCCAGCGCGAGCTGCGTGACCGGGACTATCCGGTGCCCCACCACAGGGCCCGACCGGTGACCAGCCAGGACGCGCGCCGCTACGACCTCTTTCTGGCGATGACCGCCCAGCACGCCCGCGGCCTGCGCCGGCTGGGCGTCGAGGAGGACAGGATCCGCCTCTACCGCTCCTATCCTCCGGACGGCAGCGGCGAGGACGTGCCGGACCCCTGGTACGGCGACGCGAGCGGGTTCACCCGCTGCCTGGACACGATCGAGGAGATCGCCCCGAGCATCGTCCAGCAGGTGGGGGAAGGTCTCCGGCAGGTTCGTTGACGGCTGGTTCGGCTGTGCCGAGGAGCTCGCAGCCGGGCCAGGCCCGTCCCCGGCACCATCCAGGTCTCTCCGTCCACGGTGAACCTGTCGTGCTCAACGGCACCACTCGGCGCAATCGACCACGGTATGGCCGAAGAGTGCCGGAGATCGCCCACCGTCGGTGGCCGGGTAGAGGTGCACCTCGGACACGTTCCCGAAGATCGGTCCGGCTGGTCGTCCGGCGCTCAGGTCGGCGGCGAGCCGGGCGCTACCGTCCACCCAACGCTCGCCGAGCAGCTCGTCGTGCGCCCGGACGAAGCGCTCGTTGCCGCCGCTGGGGGCCCGGGTGATCTCGCCGAGGACGATGCCCCGGGAGGTGTCGTACAGGTCCACGCGGCAGAACGGCAGACCGACTGCCCGGGAGAGATGCTCGGCCACGTCGACCATCCTCGGCAGCGAGGCCGGCACGGGGATGGACGGATCATGCTTGCGGCCGACCGCGACTTCTCCGTAGTCGGCGCCGTGCTCGTCGACGAACTTCAGCCGGATGGTGGACGCGTCACCGTGCCGTGCCACGTGACGGACCAGGATGTGCCCGACCTGGCCGTAGAACATGTAGCACTTGACGTCGTTGGGTATCGGTCCGCCGTCGGCGTCCAGGAGCATCTCTTCGGCGAAGTAGGGTGCACGGGCCCTTCGCCCCAGCGCGCGGATCCGGTCGCGCATCTCCTGCTCGCTGTACGTCCCCTTGCCGCCGACTACGTCGTAGCGGCCATCCGAGCTCCGCTGCAGGGGAAAGACAGCGACGGACCCTGCACCGCCGTCCGCCTTGAGCACGAAGGTGTCCGGCAGGCCGGAGAGGTCGATCGAGTCGACGTCTGGCCAGACCCGATAGACCTCTGGGGTGCTGATTCCATGGCTCGCGGCAAGCTCCATGGTTCGGAGCTTGTACGGGAGCTGGAGCGCAGCGGATCGTGTCGTCAGCCCGAGCCGGTGCTCAGCGCGGAACACGCGAACGTGCTGGCGCAGGGACTGCCGGTACGAGGCCCGCTCCAGGTCGTCGAGGCGGGCATTCTCCGCCTGTTCCGCGGCAAGCTTGGTCTCCAGCTCACCGATCCGCTGCCGCAGCCGATCGTTCGCTGGCGCCGACGAGGCGGCAGACTCGGCCGCCGCCTGCCGGCGGTCGAGCGACCGCACGTGTCGGGCAAGCCTGTGCTGGCGAGCACGAACATCGAGGATCATCAGCGAACCGAGGCCGGTGAGCATGCTGAGACCGACAACGGCGACACGTGACCACCCCAGCACCGCGGCCGCTCCGGTCGCCAGCATCAGGAAGAGCACCGCTCCTGCGGCGGCACGTTGACGGGTCGTCCCTCCAGACAGGAGCATCGGTCCACCTCACCCAGGGTCGCGACAGTCCGTGGTGCGTCCTGTCCGAGGTCAGGGTACGGGAAGTGCACGCGCCAGGTGCAGGACAGCCGGACGGGGCGTTCTGCACGGGAGGCTGTCCGCTCGGATACCCTGGGCTCGCTGCGCCACAGACAAAGGAGTGCTCAGCCCATGGCCAACGAGGGGAACCCGGCGCGTCTCGCTCCGAGTGTCGCTGCCGCATACCTCGACGCTGCCGAGGAGTGCGGTGGGCCGACGGTCGTGGAGCGAACGGCGCTGCGTACCCGTTCGCGCCAGGCGCGGGACCTGCTCGCGTACGCAGCGGCACCGGGCGGCCTCAGCTGTGCCGAGCTGCTGGCAGCCGTCCGGGCCGCCCAGCGTGGGACCGCGCGCGCGGCACCACCGCTGGACCCGAGGTGGGCGATGAGCCTGGTCCGGGTCATCGGTATGCAGAATCTCGACGAGGACGATCTCCACGACGCAGTCAGTCTGCTCCTGGAGCTACGCCGTCAGCATGGTCGACGACTGCTCAGCACGTCGGTCCAAGAGACCATCGTCGCTCGCCTGTGGGAGGCCGGAGAGCACCAGCGGCTCCGCTCCTGGCTGCCCCAGCTGCCCGGGTTGAGAGCCGAACAGCGACGCTTCCTGCAAGCGGACCTGATGAACCCGTTCCGGACGTCCGATACGCCACCACGACGCGCAGTCGGGCACAGGTGGCAGAGCCTGGTCGACGAGATCTTCGCCGATCATGGGATAGAGGCTGTCCGCGTTCGCCCTAGCGAGCCGACCGCGTTCGACGGGCTCACCTGCGCGGTCGAGGACGATCCGATCGAGGACGGACCCCTGGTCACGGTCATCCTCACCGTCTTCCGGCCAGGTCCTGCACTCCTCACCGCGGTCCGCTCGATCTGCGCCCAGACCTGGCGCAACCTGGAGATCCTGGTCGTCAACGACGCCTCACCGGGCCCGGTCGACGTGCTGGACGCGTGCGCCGGACTGGACGAGCGCGTCCGGGTGCATCGGATGGACCGGAACGAAGGCACCTACGTGGCACGAAACGCCGCGCTCGACCTCGCTCGCGGTGAGCTGGTCACCTTCCAGGATGCTGACGACTGGTCGCACCCGAGACGGATCGAGCTGCAGGCGAAAGCTCTGCTGGCGAGCCCCTGGACGCCCGCAACCCGCAGCTATTGCCTGCGGGTGAGCGAAGACCTTGTCTTCCAACGCCCGGGCTACGAGACGAGCCAGGAGAACGCTTCCTCGCTGATGTTCCGCCGCGAGCAGGTGCTGACCACGATCGGATACTTCGACCGCGCACGAAAGAGTGCGGACACCGAGTTCCGCCGAAGGCTGGAGATCGCGTTCGGTGCAGCGGTCCGAGACGTCCGTGCACCGTTGGCCATGGTGCGGATGGCCCAGGGTTCTCTCTCCCGCGCTGACTTCACCCCTGGTTGGCACCATGTGTCCCGCTACGTCTACCGCGGCGCCTACGAGCGATGGCACGCCCACCTCGCCGGTGGCGCCGACCCGTATCTACCACGGTTCCAGGAGCGTCGGCGGTTCGCGGTGCCACAACGCTTCCAAGTGGACCAAGACGTCCTTTCTCTCCACCCGCCGCACTATGACCTGGTCCTGCTGTGCGACTGGCGCTTCTTGACCGAACGCCGTCGACGCCTGCTCGAGGAGGCGACAGCACTGGGTGGAGCTGGGTATCGCGTCGGTCTGGCCTACCGGGAGTCCTACGTCGACATGTCCCGTCGCCGCCTCCCGTTGCGTCCAGAGGTGCTGGACGCCATCAACGAGGGCACCGTGGACTTTGTCGCACTCGATCAGGTCTCAACGGTGTCCACGCTCGTGGTGGGGTCGCCGGACGTGCTGCAGTTCGCGCCGGCCCAGCCGAGCACCTTGACCGTCCACCAGGTCGTCGTGCTGGCCGGCGGTCCTCCGGATGGCAGCGACCCCCGCGCCGCGTGCTACGACCCTGCCTGGTGCGACGCGACAGTCACGACCACGTTCCGGGTCGAGGCGCAGTGGTTGGTCGCTGCTGCGCTGAGTTCGACGCTGGTCGGTGCGATACCGCCCGAGCGGGTGCACGATGAGGGGCCGGACGGCACCACCGCACTCGCCGACCTCCTGGGGCCACCGCAGCCGCAGGCGGGACCGGAACGGCGGCTCGCGGCTTCGACGCAGCCGCTGGATCGACCGCGCCCCTGGGTGCCCGCCCCCGCCCCACGCGCGGTCGTGATCGTTTCCGAGCCAGCCGCGCCACGCCTGCTGGATACCCTCAGGCGGATGCGTGATGAGCCCCAGCTGCTTGGTGTTCGCGTCACGGTGGTGCACTCCGACTGCATCCAGGACCTGGCCGACGAGGCGCAGGTCCATCACCCAGGGCTGACTTTCGTATCGGTCGCTGAGGAGAGCAGGTCGATCCTTGCGATCGCTGCGTGCGAGCAGCTGGTGCAGGCTGACGAGGCTCTCGTGACGGTAGCCACGTTGCCCAAGGTCCGCGACGTGCACTCCTGGGCGCGAAGGTTGCGTCAGGAGTGCGAACGCGTCTTGACGGCGGACCTGCACGGACCATTTCCGCTGCTCGTGCGGACCCGGCACACACCTCTGCCGGTGGTGGCGTCCTACCTTGAGCTGGTCCTGGCACGGAACGAGCACGATGGTCGGCTCCAGGACTATCTGGCTGGGCTTGCCTTGCTCGCTGGTGTTCCGCGGGTCGAAGCGATAGACCCTGGTGCTGGAGAGCTCCTCGTGTCGGTGTGGCTGGCGGCGAAGTTCTCCCCGACGATGCCGCAGCCGGGCTGGCGTTACCGACTCGTCCTCGCCCGCGCCGGACGTACTCAGGCCGCCACCGTGGGCCAGGCGCTCGATGCACGTGTGGACACTCGAGGCCAGCGCGTGTGGGAGGCCCTCAGGTTCACCCTCCCGCTCGAGCGGGACGACGGCAACTTCACCCTGCTGCTCGAGGTCGACACGCAGGAGGAAGAGCTGCGCGTGCGGCGACGGCTCCGACCCGCCAAGGGCCTGCTCCTAGCAGCGCGAACCGCCATGACGCCCTCGGCCGGACCTCCGGGGGAGGTCGTGCGCTACCTGCCGCACACCACCGGGGGCACAGGCGCGACCATCCTCACCATGATGACCGGCCGAGGCTGGCGCGGGCGCGTGCGTTGGGCTGCCGTCCTGCTGCGCAAGGACCTCGGTTCGCTGCTGCGTCGTCGGTCCAGCCGTCGGATGGCCCTCTTGCGGGCTGTGCGGCTCCTGACCAGGCCGTTCTTCCTCCGACGACCCATCTGGCTGGTCGGTGAGCGGACCGACACGGCCCAGGACAATGGCCTCCACCTGTTCCAGCACCTCCGTCGGAAGCACCCGGAAAGGCGGGTGTACTACATCATCGACCCGAGGAGCACACACCGAGAGCGGGTGGACGGGCTCGGCAACGTGGTCGACCACTCATCATGGCGGCACCAGCTGTTGATGCTGCATGCGACCGTGCTGGCCAATGCCTACTCGATCCGGTACCTCACACCGCGCTCCTGGGGACAGACGAACTACGTCCAGCACGTCGCATGGCGGACCGGGGCGCTGCGCATCTACCTCAAGCACGGTGTGCACCTGAATGCGGCCGCCGTCAAACGTGGTCTGTCCGGGTACGACATGCTGCTCACTGTCATGCCTGCAGAGAGCGCGGCCTTGCGGGCAGGATCCGGCTACGACCGGCAGATCCGCGAGATCGGGATGCCCCGCTACGACGGTCTGACACCAGCCCCGCCCAGCCGGACCGTGCTGTTCATGCCGACCTGGCGCCAGTATCTGGTGCCGCGGCTGGATGGCAAACCCAACCCGGGCCAGGTCCCGTTCGAGGAGTCTGCCTACGAGCAGTTCATCACCGGGCTCCTCCACAGCCCTCGATTGCACCACATGCTCGAGCAGCACGACTACCGGCTCACCTTCGTGCCGCACTACAACATGGCCTCCTACTTCGACGACGTGCCCACCGCCGAGCGGATCTCGCTCGCAGACACCGGTGCGACCAGCTTCCAAGAGCTGCTGCGCGGCTGTGATGCGTTCATCACCGACTACTCCTCGGTGCACTTCGATGTGGCCTACCTGGGCACCCCGGTGATCTACGCCCGGTTCGACGAAGCGGACTACGAGGCGGGGCATGCCTCCCGGTCCTGGTTCGACTACGAGCGTGATGGCTACGGACCGGTCGTGCGCACCATCACCGAGACGCTCGATGCGCTGGAAGAGATCCTCAGCCGGAACTGCACAGTGGAGGAGGTCTACGCTCAGCGCGTCGCCGAGGCCTTCACCTACCGAGACCAAGGCAACAGCGCCCGGGTGGTTGCGGCCATCGACGACCTCCTGCGGGACCGTCAGCGGCAGGTGGACCTGGGCTGATCGGCTGGGACCGACTCAGATACGGCGCTTGAGGGTGGAGCGCACCGTCGCCTGACCGAGCGCCCAGACCGACCGGGGCAGCGAGAGGCGCTCGACCCGCCGGTAGAGCTCCCAGTTGTACTTCACCAGGGAGAGTCGGCTCGATCCGGACAGCGACCCGGCTCGTTGCTGCCGGTACAGCGCCAGCGGTTCGTCCAGGCCCCGGGCCACTGTGCCGTCGCGCAGCAGGGAGAGCCACAGCCCGTAGTCCTGGCGCTTGCGCAGGTCCGGCATGAATCGCTTGCCGAGCGCGGTCACCGAGTACATCCCGGTCAGGCAGCCGATGTAGTTCTGCCGCAGCAGGGTGGCATAGGTGAGCTCCGCGCGAGCCGGCACCACCCGACCGTTCGGCACGAAGTCGCGGGCATCACCGGTGAAGTCGGCGGCCACCTTGTAGTAGCTGGTGAACGTCACCGGCGCATGCTGCTCGGTGGCGAAGGCCAGCTGCTTGGTGAGCTTGTCCGCCAGCCACAGGTCGTCAGCGTCCAGGAAGGCCACGTACGCACCTCGGGCACGTCTGATCGCCGCGTTGCGGGCACCGGCGGCACCCAGCTGACGGTCGCTCCGCTCCGGACGGATCCGCGAGTCCAACCGGGCCGCATCTGTGAGCATCGCCCACGTCTCGTCCGTCGAGCCGTCGTCGGTGACCAGCAGCTCCCAGTCGGGGTGCGACTGGGCCTGCACAGACCGGATCGACGATGCCAGCGTGCCCGCAGCATCGTGGGCCGGCATCACTACCGAGACCAGCGGCATCAGACCTCCCTCACACGACCGGCCCCGGCGCGGCGGGGCTGCTCCACCGTACCCTCGCTGCAGAGCGGTACCGTGACCACCGGCGGCACGCGGCACGGACGTGGAGGAGATGCTGGTGACGAACACTCTGGCCCGGGGGGACCGGGTGCTGGTGCTGGGCAGCTCAGGATTCGTGGGCTCCCACCTCGCCCCGGTGTTCGACCGGCTCGGAGTGGAGCTGGTCCGCTTCGACCTGCACCCGGACCCGCGCGGTGAGCACCCCACCCAGATCGGGGACGTGCGGGACGTGGATGCTCTGATCGGGGCCATGACCGGCTGCACGGCCGTGCTCAACCTGGCTGCCGCGCACCATGACTTCGGCATCGGCGCGGCCACGTTCGAGTCCGTCAACGTCGGTGGTGCGAGGGCCGTCTGTGCCGCCATGGACCATCACGGCCTCACCAACCTGTGCTTCTACTCCTCCGTCGCCGTCTACGGTGAGCACCCCACCCCTCCGGACGAGCACACCCCACCTGAGCCGGTCAACGACTACGGACGCACCAAGCTGGCCGCCGAAGCGGTCTACCGGGAGTGGGAGGCTGGTGGTGACCGGCGGGCGCTCATCATGCGCCCCGCGGTCGTGTTCGGGCCCCGGAACTTCGCCAACCTGTACAAGCTGATCCGGCAGGTCGACCGGCGCCGATTCTTCCCCGTGGGGCCCGGCAGCAACCGGAAGAGCATGTGCTACGTGACCAACCTGGTCGAGGCGATCGGCTACCTGTGGACCGCACCCTCCCGGGTCGGCCAGGGGGAACCGGAGGTCTACAACTATGTCGACAAGCCCGACCTGACCTCTCGGGAGACCGTCTCCCTGGTCTATCGCGGCCTCGGTCGCCGCGAGCCCCCGGCCCGGCTACCGCTCGGACCGGTGCTGCTGGCGGCGAAGCCGTTCGACCTGGTCGGCCGCGCCACCGGCAAGGACCTGCCGATCACCTCCGCCCGGGTGCACAAGCTGTCCGAGGCGGAGACGGCGTTCGCTGCCGACCGGATCCGGCAGGTGGGCTTCACCCCCTCGGTCACGCTGCCAGAGGGGATCGCCACGATGGTGGACTGGTACCTGCAGGAAGGCCGCCACACCGCTCCGGTGGTACACCTTCCACCGCAGGACGTGCAACGGTAACGAGGGTCACCCGGGCAGCGGCTGTGCGCCCTCCTGTGCGCCGATACGGTCCAGGTCGGCAGCCGGGTCGCCGACCAGCACGACCGACCCACCGGTCAGCCAGAGCGCCAGCGCGGTGCGCAGACCAGTAGCAGGGTCCCCTGCGGTGAGCAGGTAGCGGCCGGGCGGCGGGAGCAGCGTCACCAGCCGGGCCGGGTCGCTCAGGTCGCCATGGCTGGTCTCGGCCAGGGCGCACGCAGCAGGGTCCCAGTCGGGTGGGTTGACCAGCACGTCCGGTTGTGCCATCAGCTCGGCTGCCCCGTCGATCGCACCCTCCGGCAGGTCCGGGACCGCTCGGGCCAGTGCCGGGAGCGCCACGGCGATCACCAGCGGTGCCGCACCGACGTCCGGGGTGGTGCCGACCAGCACGTCCGCAGCTTCGCCGCCGGGGAAGGCCACCGTGCCGCCACAGGCCCAGACCGCCAGCGCCCACACCGCAGTGCGCCAGTGCATCGGCAGGTCGAGCCGCACCACGGTCTCGGTGGTGACATCGGCCTCGTCGGTGAGCAGGTTTGTCGCCTTCGTCACCCAGTTGGCAAGCACCGGGCCGGACAGCTCGACCCGTTCGTCGTCGGGCCCGTACCAGGTGAGCGCAGGGGCGGACTGGCCATGCGTCCAGGTGTCGAGAACGGTCAGTACTGGAGGTGTTGCAGTGGTCACCTGACCAGACTATGCGGTGCAATGAATGTGCGCCGATATCACTTCTGGGCTTGACTTTGTGGGGATGACACGCATGTAATTTACGTAGACAGGGAGCGAGCAGAGTCGCTCGGCAGCAGCGTCCGACGATTGGGGAAGCCCGTGTGGAACATCCTAGGAGAGGGTCCTCTCACCAACGGAGTCCCGCAACCGGCGCCTCGGCCCGAGGCGAACCTGCCGCTGGCAGAGGTGTTCGAGGACGACGGTGCACTGGCCTGGCAGGAGCGTGCCTTGTGCGCGCAGACCGACCCAGAGGCGTTCTTCCCGGAGAAGGGCGGCTCCACCCGTGAGGCGAAGAAGGTCTGCATCTCCTGCGAGGTCCGCGCCGAGTGCCTGGAGTACGCCCTCGCCCACGACGAACGGTTCGGCATCTGGGGTGGCCTGTCCGAACGCGAGCGGCGCAAGCTCAAGCGCCGCGCCATGTGATCGCCGGAACTGACGCTGTGGGGAGCGTCGAGGCGCAGATGACGTCATGACCACCCGCCAGGCCGATCTGCGGGTGCTCGTGGTCGGCAGGGTCGACTCCCCGTACCTACTGCAGACCCTGGCGGCGTTGGCCGAGCAGACCCGCCCGGTGGGCCAGGTGCTGCTCGGGGCGCTCGGCCAGGAGAGGGACGCGGGCACCGCCGCATGGGACGAGCTGGTCGCCGCTGCAGGTCTGGACCCAGACCGCGTGCGCCTGGTGCCTGTGCCGGGTGCACCGACGTTCGGCGCGGCAGCACGGCGTGTGCTGCGCACCGTCGAGGACAGCGCAGACTCCGCCGCCGAGGGCACGGGCCGGCGCTGGCTGTGGTTGCTGCACGATGACTCAGCACCTGCCCCCGATGCGCTCGAGCACCTCCTGACCGCCGTGGACGTGAGCAACTCGATCTCCGTGGCCGGTGCGAAGCAGGTCGAGTGGGACGATCCAGACCGCCTGATCTCGGTGGGCGTGCGGGCGACCCGGTGGGGCCGCCGCTTCACCGGTATCGAGGACGGCGAGATCGACCAGGGGCAGCATGACGGCACCGATGACGTGCTCGCTGTCGGCACGGCCGGGATGCTCGTCGAGCTGGACCTGTGGCGCCGGCTGGGCGGGCCGGACCCGGTCCTCGGTCCGTTCGAGGACGGTCGGGACCTGAGCGAGCGGGCCCGGCTGGCTGGCCACCGGGTCGTGGTCGTGCCGCGTGCGGTGGTCCGCCACGCCCGCGCCGGCTACCGCGGCTGGCGTGAGGAACCGGGCACCCCGTCCGACACGCGTCGTTCTTTCCGCGCTCGTCGGGAGGCCGTGCTGCACCTGCGGCTCACCTCGGCCCGCGCCGTGGTGGTGCCGTTCCTGGCGTTGCTGGCTCTCCTCACCGCACCAGTGCGTGCTCTGTGGCGGGTGAGCACCAAGGAGCTCGGCCTGGCCGTGGCAGAGCTCGTCGCACCGTTGGTGGTGCTGTCCCACCCACGTGCCATCGCCCGCTCCCGGAACCGGGCCCGGCGCACCCGAGAGCTGCCACGTCGCAGACTCCGCCCGTTGCAGGCCAGCTGGGGCGAAGTGGCACGGCTACGCCGGGACCGGCGGATGCAGGCGGCCGCGGCACGCCGGGCGGCCCGCACCCCGAGCGAGCTGGAGATGGCAGAACGTGCGGCAGTCGCGCGCCGGCGCCGGCTCACCCTGGGGGCCGTGCTCCTCGTCGCGGCCGTGCTCAGCGTGCTCACCGTGGTCCCGACCGCCTTCTCCGGGGACCTCATCGGTGGTGCCTTGCTCCCGGTCGACGCCAGCTTCGCTGAACTGTGGCGCGCCGCCACCTCCTCGTGGATCACCGCCGGGGACGGGTATGCCGGACCGCCGGACCCGTTCCTGCTGGTGCTCACCGCACTCTCCGGGCTGACCGGCGGGCCGCTCGGTGTGCCCGTAGGTGTGACCGTGTCCCTCCTGCTCAGCGTGGCGATGCCCCTGGCGGCACTGACCGCCTGGTTCGCCGCCGGGGCCGCGACTCGATCGGTCCTGCTGCGGGCCTGGGCGTCCCTCGCCTGGGCGCTGGGGCCGGCACTGCTGCTCGGCCTCGGTGCTGGCCGGCTCGGTGCAGTGGTCGCGCACGTGCTGCTGCCGCTGGTGCTGCTCGGCGTCGTGCGCAGCCTGGGCCTGGACCGGCGGGACGTCGTGGTCTCCGGCATGGTGGGCGCCCAGCGCCTGCCGCAGCGCACCTCCCGCCGGGCGGGCAAGTCCGCTCGAGAAGTCAAGCGGGCGCGGCTGGCAGCACTCGCCCGGGTCGCCCGGCGCGAGCCCGAGAAGCAGGAGGGGGTGCGTACCGATCCCGGAGCCGAGCCGGAGCCCGGTGACGAGCCGGAGACCACCTCAGCGACAGACTCGCAGGAGAAGACCGCCGGGGCGGGAGCAGCACCAGAACGCGAGACGCCGACCGCTGCCACGGAGGCGGACCAGGAGGCCACCGGTGCGGGCGAGGCGACGGCGGCCCAACGGTCCGCAACCGCAACCTCGGCCAAGGTGAGGGACACGACCAAGGGCAAGACGGCGTCGTCGGGGATGGACTGGACCGGGATGACTCCGATCCCCTCCAACACGGCCACTCCCTACGAGCCCGGTGAGGATGCAGACAGCCCTCGGGCCACAGTGGTCTCCCAGGTCTCCCGGGCCGGCTCCCTCGGCGCCGCCGCTGCCGCTGGGCTGGCACTGGCCGTGGTGGTCAGCGGTGCTCCCGTGCTCCTCGGCGCGAGCCTGCTCGCCGTGCTCCTCCTCGCCCTGGCACTCGGCCGCCGACGTCACCTGCCCGCCGGTCGGGCCCGTCTCGTGCTCGTGCTGCTGCCCGCAGTGGTGGCGCTCACCCCGCTGCTCGTGCACGCTGCCGGTACCGACCACGGGTGGCGGGTGCTGTTCGCCGACCCCGGCGCCCCACTGCCCAGCGACCCCGGCGGCGCATGGTTGCAGCTGCTCGGTTGGCCCGAGGAACCGGCGGCCAGCACGCTGCTCCCGGCCACGGTCGCCTCCTGGGCCCCGCTGGCCGGCACGGCGGTGATCCTGCTCGGCGCGGTCGCAGCTCTCCTCCGAGGGGCTGGCCGCGCCCGGAGCGTGCGGATCGGTTGGCTGGTGGCGGTCGTCGGCCTGCTCGCCGCCCTCACCAGCACACGGGTCGCGGTCGGCGTCGGTCGCAGCAGCGATGGCACCGACCAGGTGGTGCACGGCTGGGCCGGACCGGGCACCTCCCTGGTGCTGGCCGGGTTGCTGATGGCGGTGCTGGCCGCTGCCGACGGGCTGCGCGGCACCCTCAGCCACGCCAACTTCGGCTGGCGGCAGGTGAGCGCCGCCGTGGCCACTGTGGTGGTGCTGCTCACCCTGACCGTCAGCGCTGCCGGACACACCGCACAGGTGCTCGCCGAGCGGTCCGGCAGCCTGCCGCCCGACCTGGTGAGGATCGGTGCCCGCGGGGTCAGCCCGGTGCCCGCCCTCGGCCTGGAGCTGCAGGGCTCCCAGCAGCAGGGGCGGGCGCTGATGCTCACCGGCACCACCGACGGGGTGGCGGCCCAGCTGTGGCGGGGGAACGGTCCGCAGCTGACCGACACGGCTGCGACCGTGCAGGTGCAGCGTTGGGCTGCGGCCGAGTCGGGGACCCGCGATGCGGCCGACACCTCGTTGTCCGACCTGGTGGCAGGTCTGGTCAGCGGTGCCGGCGACGATGCTGCCGAGGTGCTCGCCCAGCACGCGGTCGGTGTGGTGATCGTGCCGGGTGAGGACTCTGCCGTGACCGGGACCGCACCGGTGGACACCGCTGCCCGTGCCGCCATCATCGCCGAGCTGGACGCGGTCCCCGGACTGGACCGGGTCACCGAGAACAGTGCGGGCATCCTCTGGCGGGTGAGCCTGGGGGAGGGGAGCGCTGACTCGGCGATCGCCCGCATCCAGCTCCGAGCAGGGGACGGCACACTCATCCAGAACGTGCCTGCCTCGCCAGCTCGTCTCGGCGGTCAGATCACCGCCGAAGGGCGCGATCGCACCGTGGTGCTGGCCGATCGCGCCGACTCCGCCTGGCGCGCCTGGCTCGGCGGTACACCGCTACGCGCCGGTGAGGACGAGTGGCGTCAGACGTTCCAGGTGCCGGACGGTGCGACCGGAGACCTCGTGCTGCACCACCGACCGCTGTGGATCGGGCCGTGGCGGATCGCCGCTGTGGTGGTCGGTGTGCTCACGGTGCTGCTTGCCCTGCCGACCCGGCGACGCCGAGGGGAGGATGGCTGATGGCCAAGACCGGACGGCTCGGCACCCTGCTGCGAGTCCTCAGCAGCACGGTGACCGGCGTGGGGGTGCTGGCCCTTGCTGGTGCGGGTGTGGCCGCCGGCATGCTCTGGGAAGCACCGGAGTCCAGCACAGTGCAGCTTCCGGCCGTGCAGGTGGACGCCAGCATGCTCGACCTGGTGTGCCCACCCACGCCCGAGGTGCCCACCGGCGAGGGCGGTGACATCGACTACGACGAGGAGTTCGGCACCGGTGGTACCGAGGCCCAGGTGAGCAACCGACTGGTCGTCGTGGGCCGCGGTGGGGCTGCCGGAGAGGCCACCGCCGGTCCGGTCGGCTCGGCGAGCCCGGAGACGGTGCCGGCACACGGAGACGTGCGCCTGTACGACAGCACCGAGAGCTCAGCGCTGCGCCTGACGGCCGAACCGTCCGGGGAGCAGACTGCGCTCGCTGCCGGGGCGGCGTTGGCCCGCAGCGACGCCGGCGACCTGCGCGGTCTGGCCGCTGGTTCCTGCACACCGCCGGCACCCTCCGCCTGGCTCGTGGGCGGGCAGACCGAACCAGGTGCCAGCGCGCGGCTCACCCTCGCCAACCCCGGTCCGACGCCGGTGGAGGTGACCGCACAGCTGTGGGGTGCGACCGGCGCACTGGAGGAACCGGTCACGGTGCCGGTCCCTGCGAACGACTCCCGGCAGGTGCTGCTCGAGTCGGTCTCGATGGAGCCTCGCCTGGCCGTGCAGGTGCGCGTGGACGGCGGGGCGGTGGCGGCCAGCCTCCAGGACACCGTGCTCAACGGGCTGGTCCCGGCCGGGACCGCCACCGTCACCCCGACCCTGCCGCCCGCGCAGGAGCTGCAGATCGGTCCGGTGCCGATCAACAGCAGTGGGACCGCGTCGGTGCGGTTGGTCAACCCCACCGACGAGGTGGCCACAGTGGCGCTGGAGGTGCTCGGCCCGCAGGGCAGCACGTCGCTGGCCGGTGCCGAGGACCTGGAGATCGACCCGAACACGGTCACCGACGTCAGCCTGGACGGTATCGACACTGGCTACTCCAGCATCGCGGTGCACTCCGACCAGCCGGTCACCGGCGCTGTGCTCGTCTCCCGCACCGGGCAGGCCGGTGAGCTCGACCCGGACCAACCGGTGGTGGACCGCGCCTGGCTGCCGGCCACCGGTGCGGCAGAGCACGGGTTGCTGCCGCTCGTCGGGCTGGGGTCGTTGGTGGACCGGGCGGCGCTGTCGGTGACCAACCCAGGCGAGGACGAGGTGCAGCTGAGCGTGCGCCCGATCGGTGCCGACGGGCAGGCGGGAGAGCCCACCGAGGTCACCGTGCCTGCGGGGACGACGGTCCCGGTGGGTGACGACGCCGACCTCGACCTGGCGGACGCTGCCGCAGTGGAGATCACCGGCGGTCCGGTGCTGGCCAGCCTGACGCTGGCCGGGCACGTCAGTGACGGCAACCTCGTCGGTGTGCTGCCGCTCACGCCGGATGCCGACCGG
The DNA here is from genome assembly GCF_000421225.1 of Ruania albidiflava DSM 18029. Lineage (GTDB taxonomy): Bacteria > Actinomycetota > Actinomycetes > Actinomycetales > Beutenbergiaceae > Ruania > Ruania albidiflava. Next base: position 56,354 of record NZ_ATWL01000014.1, read on the forward strand.
GACGAGAGCGTGGCTGTTCGCCTCAGCCCCTACTGATCGCTCGGCGGGGTCAGCTCAGATAGTCCGGGTCGATGTCCTGCGGATCCCGGTGGAGCAGGTGCGCGATCTGCTCGACGAGCACGTCCCGCAGCAGCAGCGCAGTCTCCAGCTCTCCGTCCGCCCGCGCAGCCACCGGGTGGCGATAGACCACGATCCGGTGCGTCAGGCCCGCGGCCCCGTCGGCCGGGAAGTAGCGCGCCAGTGGCACTGCACCCACTTCCCACGGCGCCGGGTCGGAGGGCGGCACCGCCTCCACGGCGAACTCCACACCGTCCAGCTCGGTGCCCACCTGCCGCTCCAGTCGCTCGACCACGGCGAGCACCAGCTCGTCGAACCGCTCTGCGCGGGTGCGCCAGCCGGGCAACGTCGGCGGTAGCAGGGGGCCACGCAGTCCTCGACCGTGCCGGTCGCGACGACGCCGCCGGGCCGACAACGGGGTCTTCTGGTGCGCCACGGATCCAGCCTGCCAGAGATGCGGCGTGGTAGGCACACATCTGTGGTGTGGCGGAGTACGGTGAGGTGCTGTGAGAGCGACTCGAGGGTGCACCCGATCTGCGTGCCAGGAACCCGCCGTGGCGACGCTCACCTATGTCTACTCGGACCAGACCGCTGTGCTGGGTCCGTTGGCGACGCACGCCGAGCCGCACACCTACGACCTGTGCGTGGCGCACGCCGAACGGCTCACGGTGCCGCGCGGCTGGGACGTGGTGCGCCTGGCTACCGAGTTCGAGCCTGCCCCGCCGAGCCCAGACGACCTGCTCGCGCTGGCCGATGCGGTGCGGGAGGCGTCCCGCACACCTCCGCCCACTGCGGTGCCTGCCGCGCGAGGCGAGTTCCCCGGCCCGCCAGCACCGGTGACCGCCCACCGGCCCGCCCCCGAGGTGGGCCGTCGCGGACATCTGCGGGTGATTCGCGGCGAAGGGGATTGATCCCCGTCAGCACCACCGGCCGCACGGGATCGTGTGCACCGGCCAGTCACGGGGGTTGCTGATCTCGGGCGGAAGGGTGACCGCACCGTAGGGGTCGGGCTGCGCGATCGTGCCGAAGAGCGCACCCGACGGCCGCCCTCGGACGAGATCCTGCTCCAGGCGGATCTGGGCTGCCACGACGGCTGCCCCCATCTGCCTGTCGTGCCGCCTGCTGTAGAAGTGGTCTCCGCCTGGAGCCCGGGTGATCTCACCGAGCGTCGGCTCGCCAGGTGTGTCGTACAGGTCGACCCGGCAGAAGGGCACACCCGCGGCTCGAGAAAGGTGCCGGGCGATGCCTGTCATGTCGTCGAACCCCTGGGGGACAGGCAGATCGTGGTCCATCGTGCGGAACCGGTCCGCCTGCCCGAGGTCTTCGCGATCCTCGGTGAGATACCGATAGCGGATCGAGGCGGGGTCACGGTGCGTGCCGACCCGCCGCAGCATCACCTGGAGTACCTCGCCATAGGCTGTATAGATCTTCACGTCCTCAGGGATCGCACCGGCAGAGGCGTGAACGTCGAGCACCTCTTCTGCGAAGAACGGGGGACGGGCCCGCCGCGGCCCGAGCTCGACGAACCGAGCCTTGATCTGCGCGAGCGTGAGGCGTTGCGAGCCATCCAGCGACTCGAAGACTCCACTGGACGCCCTGCGCAGCAGAAAGACCGAGACCCCGCCGGCCCCGCCGTCGGCCTTGAGTACGAACTCCCCAGGCATCGCAGTCAGGTCGATCTCCTCGACAGAGCTCCACACCGCCAGTACCTCGGGCGTACGCACGCCGTGCGAGGCTGCCAGGTGATAGTTGCGGAGCTTGTGCGGTATCTGGCTAAAAGGGGTGAGGTACTCAGCGTCGACCGTGCGAACGATGCGCTGAGCATTCCGGAGGCTGAGGACCTCGCGACGAAATGAAGGACGTCCCGTGCTGCGCAGAAGCCGCTCCCGGGTTTCCTGCGCCTGCGCCTGTTCTTGACGAAGCCTCCGGTCCAGCGCCTTGATCTGGGCCGATCGGGATTCGACCTTTCGGGTGAGCCGGTCGATCTGCTCCCGTTGCCGCTGGATGATCGCATCCCGGCGTGCGATTGCTGGGATCCGAGACCGCAGCCACGTCTTTGCCTTCTGCACCGAGCTCTCCTGCCGCCGACCAGGTCTGATCCTGCCATGGGAGCAGGCCGAGGGACGATAGGCTCACGTTGTGTCTGATCTCGATGCCATCGTGAAGGCGTACGACATCCGAGGCGTGGTGCCCGAGGAATGGGGCGAGGAAGTCGCCCGTGCGCTTGGTGGTGCGTTCGCGGATGTCGTCGCCACACCCGGCGGTGCCAACAGCATCGCCATCGGGCATGACATGCGGGCCTCCTCACCCGGTCTCGTGCAGGCGTTCGCAGAAGGCGCCTGCTGGCGTGGCGTCGACGTCACCCTGATCGGGCTGTGCTCCACCGACGGTCTCTACTACGCCTCCGGCTCGCTGGACGTGCCCGGGGCGATGTTCACCGCGAGCCACAACCCGGCCCAGTACAACGGCATCAAGATGTGCCACGCCGGCGCCCGACCAGTCGGCCAGGACAGCGGGCTCGCCGACGTGCAGCGGCTCGCCGCGCAGTACCTGGATGAAGGGATTCCCGCGGCCGGCGACACCGGCACGCGCACCGAGACCGACCTCCTGGCCGACTACGCCGCGCACCTGCGGGGGCTAGTGCCTCTCGAAGGCATCCGTCCGCTGAAGGTCGTCGTAGACGCAGGCAACGGGATGGCCGGTCTGACCGTCCCAGCAGTTCTCGGTACCGAGACCGGGATGCCGGATGTGGGCCTGGAGCTGGTGCCGCTGTATTTCGAGCTCGACGGCACGTTCCCCAACCACGAGGCCAACCCGCTCGATCCGGCGAACCTGATGGACCTGCAGACCGCCGTCATCGCCGAGGAGGCCGACCTCGGTCTGGCGTTCGACGGCGATGCCGACCGGTGCTTCGTCGTCGACGAGAAGGGGGTCCCGGTCAGCCCCTCCGCCGTGACCGCCCTCGTCGGCCTGCGTGAGCTGTTCAAGGAGCAGGAGGCCGGACGCCAGGCGACCATCATCCACAACCACATCACCTCCCGCGCCGTGGCCGAGCTGGTAGAAGGGTCCGGCGGACGCGCAGTCCGGACTCGGGTGGGGCACTCGTTCATCAAGGCGCAGATGGCCGAGAACGAAGCCGTCTTCGGCGGCGAGCACAGTGCGCACTACTACTTCCGCGACTTCTGGTTCGCGGACACCGGCATGCTCGCGGCCCTGCACGTGCTGCGAGCACTCGGCGAGTCAGCAAGCCGCCTCTCCGAGATCGCCGAGATCTACACCCCGTACTTCGCCTCCGGGGAGATCAACTCCCGGGTCGCCGACGCACCCGCCGCCCAGGAGCGGGTGCAGCAGGCCTTCGCCGACGACATCGCGGCCGGCACAGTGCAGGTCGAGGAGTTCGACGGCGTCACCTACAGCCACTGGGACAGCTCACCGCGGTGGTGGTTCAACCTACGCTCCTCCAACACCGAACCGCTGCTGCGCCTGAACGTGGAGGCGCAGGACGAGGACATCATGACCAAGATCCGCGACGGCGTGCTCGCCCTGGTGCGCGAGGGACAGGAGGTGGAACAGTGACGAGCCCGGACAACGGCGTCGAACTGTGGCTGCGGCAGATCCTGCGCTGCCCCGTCACCGGCGAGAAGCTGGTCGCAGGCACGGCACCAGACGGGAGTCCGGAGCTGCACTCCACCGGAACCGGGCAGGTGCTCGCCTATCCAGTGCGAGACGGCGTCCCGGTGCTGCTTGAGCACGAGGCCCGCCGGGTCCGCTGAACACGTGATGCTCGCACCCGACCTGGGAGAGGACTGACGTATGGCAGCCGGCGGCGGCACGAAAGCAGTGATCGCGGCGTTGCTCGCGAACACGGGCATCGCGGTGACCAAGTTCGTCGCCTACCTGCTCACCCAGTCCAGCTCGATGCTTGCGGAGTCGGTGCACTCCCTCGCCGATGCCGGTAACCAGGTGCTGCTCCTGGTCGGCGGGAAGAGGAGCCAACGACGCGCCTCCGAGGTGCACCAGTTCGGCTACGGCCGGAGCCGGTACGTGTACGCCTTCATCGTCTCGATCATCCTGTTCACCCTCGGCGGCTGCTTCGCGCTCTACGAGGCGTGGCACAAGTTCTCCGACCCCCATCCGATCACCTCCTGGCAGTGGGTACCGGTGCTGGTGCTCGTGGTCGCCATCGTGCTGGAAGGCTTCTCCCTGCGTACCGCAGTGCTCGAGGCCAACCACGCCCGGGGCCGAACCCCGCTGCTGAAGTTCGTGCGCCGGTCCCGGTCGCCGGAGCTGCCGGTCATCCTGCTCGAGGACATCGGTGCCCTGGTAGGTCTGGTCCTGGCGCTGTTCGGGGTGTCGATGACCCTGGCCACCCACGACGGACGCTGGGATGCGATCGGTTCGGCAGCGATCGGCATCCTGCTGGTGGTGATCGCCTCCTTCCTCGCGGTGGAGATGAACTCCATGCTGCTGGGTGAGGCTGCGTTGCCGGAGCACCAGGACGCGATCGAGGCCGCCGTGGTGGGGCAGGGCATCCCCTCCCTGATCCACCTGCGCACCATGCACCTGGGCCCCGACCGGGTGCTGGTCGCAGCGAAGGTGGCGGTGGAGAAGGGGGCCACGGCAGCGGAGGTGGCTGCTGCCATCGACGGTGCTGAGGCGCGCATCCGAGCCAGCGTCCCGATAGACACCGTGATCTTCCTGGAACCGGACCTGCGGCGCGGACAGGCGGCGGAGGCTCAGGCCACGGTGGAGTGAGTAGGTAGGCACCGCCGTGCAGCCCTCTACGCCTGCCGATCTCTTGGACTTCGGACAAACACAACCAGGACGACCTTGAGGAGCACGACCCCCGATGCTGACGTTGGAAGCTCTGCTGGAACCGCTTGCTGCTCGTGTGCCGTACAGCTATGTCGGCGAGCCGAACATCAAGTTTCGGGGGATCGCGCTCCGCGCAACCCGCAAGCTTGCTGGTGGTCAGTTCGTGGTTCTCGTCGACTCCCACTGGGGAAAGCGTGCCCGGGAGAAGTTCGGCTATCCCGACCGCACGCGTGAGGAGGTGGTCAACGATGCTCACCACCACGGAGCGACAGGGTTCATCGTGAACGAGCGACTCAGGGATGAGCCCTTCCTCGAAGGCAAGAACTGCTTCTTCGTGAAGAACACCCTCGACTTCGCGTTTCGGCTCGTGGAGACAGTACGTGCAGTCACAGCGAAGAAGGCCGTCGCGGTGACTGGGTCTGCCGGCAAGTCCACCACCAAAGCGATGATCACCCACGTGTTGCGCAGCCTGCCCGATCAGCCTGAGATCTACAGCCCACCGAGCACGGACAACATATTCACGAGCGTTACTTGTCAGCTGAGCAGGATGGACAACTACGACTACTCGGTACTGGAGGTCGCCGGTTCGGCGTTTCTTCGGTTCCACACGAATTCATTTGCCGTGTCCCCTGACGTCAGCATGGTCACCTCGATCTCCGAAGCCCACCTTGACTATCTGGACGATCTCGAAGGAGTAGCACGAAGGAAGGCGCGTCTCTTCGACCGTCCGCCGCCGGGTGGCACAGCAGTGATCAATCTCGATACCGCCTGTGCCGACCGTCTGGTCACCCACGCCCTGGAGCAGGGCTGTCGGGTGGTCACGTTCGGGGAGACACCGGAGGCGATGATCAGGCTGGTGAGCTACGACCCAGCCTCGAAGCGAGTCGTCGTCGAAGCCGACGGTACCCGGACTGAGTTCACCGTCGGTGCCGTCGGCAAGCATATGGCGATCAACAGTCTGGCCGTCCTGGCCACCCTGCGGGCGCTCGAGGTCCCAGGCTGGCCGGGGGCACTGGAGTCCTTGGCCACCTTCCGGGCGTTGACAGGTCGTGGTGAGACGAGGTCGGTGGCACTACCCGGAGGAACGCTGACCCTGGTTGACGAGTCCTACAACGCCAACCCAGCGTCGATGAGGGCGGCACTTGCGGCGTTGGCGGACAGACCAGCGGCAGGCGGTCGCCGTATCGTGGTCCTCGCGGACATGCTCGAGCTGGGCGCAGGTTCCGCCGATATCCACCGTGACCTGGCCCCGGCCCTCGAGCCGCTCGCAGACGCACAGGTGCACTTGGTGGGGGAGAACATGGCTGCACTCTTCGGGGTGGTGCGGGGACGACTTCCTGGTGTACGGCACTGGCAGAGTGTCGAGGCGTTGAGGTCGACCCTGCTGGCCGGCCTGCAGCCGGGCGACGTCCTGCTGCTCAAGGGGTCCAACGGGATGAAGCTGACGAGCATCGTGAAGGCGCTGCAGCCGACGTCGGCTGTGACTGGCTGACGAGTCATCCGGTTGCGTGCTCGAGGGCACGGACGAATGCGCCGGCATCCTGGTACCAGTTCATGTTCGCCGCGACATAGTCGTAGCCGCTCGTGGCGCACGTCGTGCGGTAGGAATCATCGGCCGCGAGCTTGCGCAGAGCTCGGGCGGCAGCATCGATGTCTCCGAACGGGACGATGGCGCCACCGCCAGAACTGGTCACCAGGTCTGCCGCGGCCTCGTTAGGAGTGCTGACCACCGGGACACCGTGAGCCAGGTACTCGACCAGCTTCGTGGGCAGTGAACGCGTGTAGTTCGGCTCGTCGTGCAGCAGCGCAAGCCCGGCGCACGCACCGCTGAGCATCGTGATCGCCTGGTCATTGGGAACGAATCCGGTCCACGTGAGGTGGCCCGCGTCGTGCGCGGCGCGCAGCAGCGGTTCCAGTGACGCCTCGGCTGGTCCGATGAGCTGGAATGTCAGCTCTGGTACGGCCTGGGCAAGAGCTATCATCTCCTCGGCGCCTCGGGCACGGGAGATCTTGCCCAGGTAGACCACGCGATCCTGCCCCGGAGGTCGAGGGCGTCTGCCAGGCACCAGGACCGAGTTGGGGACTACGGGGTGTTCTCGCCGGAACCGCGCCGCATAGCTGTGCTCCGCCAGCAGCAGGTGGTAGCGGTTCTCGGCGAGACGTTCCGCGAGCCGGACAGCCCATGCAAGCACAGGCCGTAGCGCACGCGGTACCCACGACCGCATCGAGAGGGCCGCTGCCGTGTCCTCGTGCACGTCCCAGACGACCGGTGCGACACGAGCACCCAAACCGGCGACAGCAAGCAGCAGGTCGGGGTCGTGCAGCAAGATCACGTCCGCGTGCGGCCCGATCCGGCGGACCAAGCCTCGCGCCATACGGACGGCTGTCAACCGTCGCCGCCCCGCAGCGCGGGGAAGGGAGAGGCCGTGGACACCGTCTGGCGGGGTGCGGCCGAACGCCTCGAAGGGGGCGGCATACACCACCTGGTGCCCGGCATCGAGCAGTGCGGGGATCTGGCGGTGTCGGATCCGCGCATCCTCCGGATCGTGCACGATCGTCACGACGAGGATACGCAGCGGGCGTCCCGGCGCCAGCGTCATCGGCGCCTTCGCAGCTCAGCGGCATACCGGTCCATGACTTCGCCGCTCGGGCCATCGTCGACCACCTTGCCCTGGTCTAACCAGATGGCACGGTCGCACATGTTCCTGACGGCCCGGATGGAGTGGCTGACGAGGAACACCGTGCCGGCCCGTTCGCGGATCTGCTCGATGCGCTTCTGACTCCGGGCCCGGAAGGATGCGTCCCCAGTAGCGAGCGCTTCGTCGATCATCAGGATGTCGGGCACGGCGGCTGTGGAGATCGCGAACCGTAGCCTGGCGGCCATGCCGGAGCTGTACGCTTTCATCGGCAGGTGGATGAAGTCCTGCAAACCCGCGAACTCGACGATGTCGTCGTACCGCTCTTGCACCTCGGCCTTGGTCAGGCCGAGCGCGAGGCCGCCGATCATGATGTTGCGCTCGCCGGTCAGCGACTTGATGAGTGCTGCGTTGACGCCGAGCAGGGCCGAGGTGCCGGAGACATACACATCGCCGGAGGAGACTGGCATGAGTCCAGCCACCGCACGGAGCAGCGTGCTCTTCCCGGCACCGTTCATGCCGACGATGCCGATGGACTCCCCATGATGGGCGACGAAGGAGACACCGCGAACAGCGTGTACCTCACTGATCGCTCCGACGTGCCGACGACTGCGGTTGAAGAGCGCTCGGACCTTGCTGGTCTCGGTCGCCACCGACTTCTTTCGGCCGCCGAACACGCGATACTTGACGTGCACATCGTCGACGACGACTGAGGGTGTTCCGATTCGTCGAGCGGGGAGAGGAGCATCGGGCTCACCGTTCTCGGACTCGTCTGGCTCGTGGTCGACCTCGTCGAAGTCGCGTTCGTCGAAGTTCTCCGGATCAATCGCGGCCATACTCGTCCTCCGCCGCCCAGAAGAAGATCAAGCCGATGACGGCGAAGAGAACGGCCCATCCGACTGCCGCGATCCACAGCGGAAGAGTCATCGTGGCTTCACGCATCAGACAGGCACGCATCAGGGTCAGATACACCGCAAACGGCTGCAGCTCAAGGATCATTCCGAGTGCGCCAGAAAGATACCCTTGGATGGAGAAGAAGACGCCAGAGACATAGCGCAGCAGGCGGGTTGCCACGGGAATCAGGTTGCGCAGGTCCCGTGCGATCACCACGATCCTTGCCACGATCATGCACATCCCGGCGGTGAACAGCAGGATCAGCAGGAGTACGACGGGAACCAGGAGCCACTTCCAGGTGAGGGGCTCCCCGGTCACCAGCACCAGGACCAGCATCACTCCCGTGGCGGGTAGGAGCGTGAGCATCTCTGAGAGGGCCACAGAGATGGGCAGCACTGCGCGCGGAAAGTTGATCGCGCGGACCAGGTCGATGTTGTTGATGATCGACTTCGCGCCCGCGTTCACTGATGAGGACAACGACATGAAGATGAAGATGCCGATGATCAAGAACGCTGGGAAGTTGTCGATACCACGGGTGGTGCCCAGCAGCTTGCCGAAGACGAGGTAGTAGACCGCTGCGAGCAGCAGTGGGCTCAAGATGGTCCACAGCTGACCCAGGTAGTTGTTCTGGTTCTGCGAGTACGACTTCGCATGGGACATCGTCCAGAGGAAGCCACGCCGGGACCAGAGGTCTTTGAGGTACTGCCCCAGCGGTGGCCGCTCGCCGATCTTGACGAGCCCGTGCTCCTGGGCGAGCACAGCCAGTGCGGAGGGCTCAGCTGCCTTGTTCTGTCGCGCCACTACAGGACATCTCCGGTGCCGGTCGGTCGCTGCCCCCTGCGAACATGATCGCCGGGCGGCACCGGATGCGTCGAGCGCGACCGGCGACATGCACACGGGTGCCCCATGACTGCTGCTCCAGTCCCTCTACTGGCTGATGACATCTGGCCAAACCTCGAGACAGCATACGCTGTGCGGTGCCTCCCACCGCATCGAACAGGGGCCCGCGTGGCGATGTGATGTGCCTCGCACCACGTGTGTTCTGCTCAGAGCCGCCGCGACTCTCCGGACAGGATGTGTCGCGCCACGGCGGGATACGGGTCGTACGCAGGCCCACCCAACGGGTATCGAAAGAGAGCAAGAGCTGGGTCGCTGTGGAAGCGCCAGAGCGCCCAGGTGGCTTCGCTCTCAGAGCGGCGACGAGGAACGAAGGCGAACGTAGCGATGCCTGGATTACCGATCGCCGACATCAGCCTGGCGGCCTGGTTCTCGAGCCCTGGCCACGGCAGAGTGCTCAGACCGATGGTGCTGGCGCCGTCGACCAGCCGCGGCGAGCGCCCCAGCTGCAGCGTGTGACCCTCGCTGAGAACCTCCTGCGCATCGGTGCCGACAAGGAGCTCGTCGACGGTCCAGCGTCCTGCATAGTGCTTGAGCACCGGGTGGGCAGTGCGCCTGCTTCGCTCGCGGTCGAGCAGCATGGCCAGTGTCGAACGACCGTCACCGGTCACGGTCAGGGGGACCAGCAGCTGCGCGCAGATGAGCTGGTGCCCCGCCATGAGCAGAACACACGCAGGATCGGTCGGTGTTTCTACGAGGCGAGATGGTGTGGTCCTGGGTAGCCGTTCCCAGACCGTGTCGAGATCGGCTCTGCCGGCAACACGCACGTTGTGCATCGTCGAGCCCTTGCCGGGATATCGCAGCGTCCACGTGCGCCAGGGGCGTTCGGCGAGCTCCACAGCCTTCTTCTTCTGGGTAGCGCGGATCCAGTGGCGTGCCATCACTGGCACCCCGGAGATGCGTGCCACTCGATGCAGCACGTCAGGATCGGCCCCCACTGCACCTCCGATGAGGGTGCGCCCTGTTCGCTCCGCCAAGAACGTCCCGCTCCCCTCGCTGACGTGCACGAACCGACCGTCAACGTCCAGAGACACGGTCTGGGGCGCGCTGGCGCTCTCCAGGGCAGACCTCAGGCATGCCTCATCCAGGTTGCGTGGTCCGCCACTGTGTTCGTCCTCCGCTGCAGCAGAGATCCCGAGGGTGGTCGTGTCGTCCGATGCGGCCATGATCAGATCGGTGAGGTGGGCTAGGTCCACCTGCACCGGCGCAGGAGCTGTGTCCTTCTGCCACACGCTGAACGGTATGCGCGCCTCCTTGGCCCAGTGCGCAGCGACCTGGATGTCGTCCACAGGTGAGGAGGGGCCGTACAGCGGGTACAGGTGGAGCGGAATCTCGTTGTTCAGGTTCACCTCACACACGACTGCCCGCTGGGAGCTGATCGGTGCGTCGAACCGTTCGACGAGCAGGTCGATGCCGGCATGCAATGCGGACGGGAACAACGCCGCAGCCCGCTCGGCCAGGTCCGCGATCTCCGGATGCAGCCGGTCAAGGATCTCGTAGCTGTCCCCGCCGGCGGAGATGTTGGCCACATAGTGCAAGAAGACGCGCCGTCCAACCTCCGGCACGGTGTTGGCGCTCAGTCCGCGCGAGGCCAGAAACTGTTCCTTCTCCGGAGTGAGGAGCACACGTTGGTGTCGTGCGTAGTCGTTCGACTCCCGCAGGGCGTCCTTCTCCTCGACCAGCTCCGCAATGGAGGAGGTCCCATCGCCGATGACGTTCGCAGGTACCCGCAGCGTTGCCCCTGTTGCGCGGCCAGCCACAACACATACCCGCAGGTCGATCGCCGGTACCATCTCCTCCACGAGGACGGACCGGCCCGACTGCAGGATCGGTGCCGCGGCTGCGGCTGCTTCTGCTGCGGTCTGGACGTCGGTGGTGACCCCGCGGCCACCGCTCCCGAGCACCGGTTTCACGACGGCTGTGCCACCGAGCGCCTCGAAGCCATCCCGAACCTCGTCCTCGCTGTGTGCCTCGCGACCACGTGCGACGGGAAGGCCCGCTGCACTGAGGATTTGTCGGGTGATCGACTTGCGGTTCGTCACCGCCCTATCGAGGTACAGCAGTGCGGAGGACATGTTCTTGTAGAACAGCAGCGCGCGCGTACCGTCATGCAACACCCGGACTTCCGGCGATACCTCGATGCTGGACAGTCCGATACGTTCACCAGCCTGCACCAGACGGACCACGTCGAGGACCCGCTTCTCCACGTCGTGCTCTCGGCGGTAGTGCCGCGCCCGCAGGTCCGCCACGGCGTCGAGTGCGGAGGCGATCAGTTCCTCGTTGCTGACGGCGGAACACGGTCGCTGTGCTGACTGGGGCTGCGTTCTGCTGCTCACCTTGCCTGCCTTCATCCAAGGTCGGTGCACCGAAAGCCTTCGGGCACCCAGCCGGCGCGATGCCGTGCGTAGAATGCTGCTCGTCAAGCATCCTAGATCACCGGGGGAGCACAGCCCTGTCTCACACTCACGTCGGGCCCGTGCTTCTTGGTGCGGTCGGGGACGCCGGCGGTGACCGTGTCCGAGCGATGGCTCAGCTACTGGGCGGTGTACCTGCGGTCCTGACCACACCAGGGCTCACCGTTCATGGTCGGGGTGCTGTGCTGCAGCGGGGCGGCGATCGTCTCCTGTGGGATCACGCACCGGCGGCCGTGGAGGGCCAGGAAGGGATCTCGGATGCCTTTCTGCTCGATCGTGACCGGGACACGGTGCTGATCCAGAGTGCGCAGTCCGGTGCCGTCCCGGTGTACGTCGAGGTCGAGGATGACCAGGTCACCTTCAGTTCTGTCTTGGACGCACTGGTCCGCACCAAACCTGGTGGTGCAGCGCCCGACTGGAACGGTGTGGCCGAGATGGTGGCGGGCAGCGGCCCGCTCGGCGGGCGCACGGTGATCAGGGGCATCGATCGTCTCCGACCGGGGGAGCGTCTCGTCCTCGATCCGCACCAGCCGCTCCGGCGGACACTCGAGTGGCAATGGCCGCACCTCGAACCCGGCGCCGGCTCGGCAGAGGAGCTCGCCGGGGCGGTGACCAGCTCCGTGGGCAGGCTAGTCGGTAGCGGCTCTGTGCTCTCGATGCTCAGCGGCGGCTGGGACTCTCGGCTGCTCCTGGCCGTCGCGAACGATAGGTCTGCTGATGCTGATCTCCAGGCCTACACCACCTCCTCGGACACCGGGACGGTGATGGAGGAGCTCGTCGCGGCCCAGGTGGCACAGCATCTTGGCGTCCCTCATCAGATCGTGATGCCCGACCGGTCCCAGTTCGGTGCAGACCTGGCTGACTTCGCGGCCGCCGCCGACTACCAGACGTCCTTCCACATCTGGTTGGTGCCACTCGCACGTGCGGTCCTGGCCGCACAGCGCCTTCGACCTGAGCAGATGCGTCCGACAGTCCTCGACGGCCTCGGTGGCGGGTTGTTCATCGGTAGCTCATTCTCAGACGATCACGCAGGACAGCCCCTCGTGGAGAACCGGATGGCTGGGGTGACCCGGTACCTGGGTGCAGCCGAGCGAGTGTTTCGGCCGGGTGTCGGTCGATCGCTCGCCGACCGGATCCGTGCAGACGCAGAACCGACAGTGCGTCGGTTCCTCGAGCACCCCTATGGGCACACCCTGACGGCATACCTGACCCGCACCGTTCCCGGAATCAGTCTCGCACCACATGCCCTCATGGCCCGGACCGGTCCGGTGGCCACCCCGTTTCTGCGCTCGGACGTGGTTTCCGCCGCACTACGGCTGCGGCCGCAGGCGCATGCGAAGGACAGGCTGTACCCGCTGCTCATCGGTGCGATCGATCCGGCGCTCAGCAGGCTGGCCACCGCCCAGGCGCAGGTCCCGTGGCCGCGACCCCACCCGAGACGTATCAGTTCTACGGAGGCCATTCGGCACCTTCGTGCCTTGTTGCTTCGAGAGCCGGTGCGCGACCTGCTGGCGCCCTCGCTGATGACGGCCGGGCCGAAGTACTGGCGAGGGCTGCTGGCGACAACCGCGGGCCAGCATCTGATCCGCGGTCTGGCTGTGCTCAGCCTGTGGTGTGATGCCTACGGAGACCTGATGCGTGACCTGGACGTACAGGAGCTCGTATGAGCACCAGCGAGGCGTGGCCCTCCCGCATCGTCCGTTTGCCCGAGGAGAGCCCGATATGGCCCGTGCGTGCGGGTCGTGCCCACGCGGTCGTGCTGCACGGTCCTTCGCTGGGCCGACCAGCTGCGTTGACTGGTGACCTGCTGGAGGTGCTGGTCGATGTCGAGCGCCGTGGACTGCACATCGTGCTCGTCGCTGTGCGGCCCAGCGATCTTGACTCGTCGGTTGCAGCCATCTGCAGACATGTCCTGACTGCCGATGCACAGACGTTGGACCTGGCTAGGTCACGATGGGGCGCGGCCCAGGTGATCGCGGTCAGTGACGTCGGCGATACAGCCGTTGTCGCAGCAGTATCTGGCTTGCCCGTGCCGGAGTCTCGTACGCTGCATCGACGACTGTGGGAGAGGCTGCGCGGCAGGGGCAACCTGCTCGGCAGGTTCCGACAGTTCAGGGTCGACACCCGTTAGCGTGAAGACGCTGACGCTTGTGCCATGCGCTGGGAGGAAGAACGGATGAGTGCGCCGCCAGGAGTTGTTGATGTGCTCATGGCGACCGATCTCCGCTTTCCTGGTGGCACAACGGCCAGCATCGTTGAGGAGGTCACCGCCCAAGCGCGCGCGGGATACCGGACGGCCCTGCTGCACATCCCCTCGCCGATCCAGCGTCCAGGCGTCCCCTTCGCTCCCCGCATCCGCTCGCTGCTCGAGTCCGGTATGGCCGACCTGGTGCTCGATGGCCCGGTGCATGCCAAGATCCTCGTCATCCGTCACCCCAGCGTCCTGACGGCGATGCCCCCCTGGCTGCCGCACGTGACGGCGGACAAGGTACTGATCGTCGTCAACCAGGTTCCCGTCGATCCGCGGGCGCACGCGCCCTATTACGACGTCATGGAGAACCACCGCGCTGCGCGCAGGTTCACGGACACGGAACCTGTCTGGGCACCCATCGGGCCAGCGGTGCGCAAGGCGCTCACGCGTTTCGAACCCCGGATCCCGATGCTCGACCACGACTGGACGAACATCGTTGACGCGGACGCCTGGTACACCCCTCGCTCCCACGCTCCGGGGGACCATCCTGTGATCGGTCGCCACACGCGAGGGCACTGGAGCAAGTGGCCGGCCGATCGGCAGACCCTGCTCGCAGCCTATCCTGCTGATGAGCGATACACGGTGCAGGTGCTCGGCGGTACCGAGGCTCCACGGGATGTGCTCGGCTACTTGCCGAAGAACTGGATAGACCTACCGTTCAACTCTGTCGCTGCAGCCGACTTCCTCGGTCGCACAGACTTCGTCGTCTACTACCATCACCCGGCGCTGATCGAGGCCTTCGGACGGACAGTGCTCGAAGGTGCCGCGTCCGGCGCCGTCACGATTGTCGATCCCCTGTTCGAGCCGACTTTCGGGCCAGCCTGCGTCTACGCTGAACCACTCGAAGTTCGCCGGATCATCGACCGCATGAGTATCGACCACGACGCCTACACGTCACAGTCCCGCCGCGCCGTGGAGCACGTACGGGCCCATTTCAGCTATGACGCGCACGCTGCCCGTCTCGCTGCGCTCATCGGGCCACCGGAGCCGCGGCCGGCCGGTGGGGCGGACGACGATGGGGCATGGGAAGCCTTGCCTGCGGACGAGACGAAGACGCTGATCGTCGACCTTCGTCCGCGCGCTTCGCTCGGCGTCGCCGAGGTCCGGCAACTTCATCGAGCCAGCGACCCGGACGGGGTGGCCTCGGCGCTCCTGCTCGTTCCGGCTGCCGCGGTCACCGAAGAGCTGAGAGCCATCGCCGACATCGAGACCATTCCCGACGTCGTTGACGACGTGTCGTCCCGTGAACGTCACCGGTACGTCCGTGCACGTGTTCAGGGCATCCTGGAGACCTATCCGCGCATCAGGCGAGTGGTGGTGCTCGGGGACGCTGATACTGTCCTGTCGGCCGTGCCTCCTGCAGTGCCCTTGCACCGTGCAGTACGCGAAGACCAGCGATGGTGCACCAGTGAGCCGGTGCAGCGGTCGAACGGTGTGGTCGCCCATTCGGGGCGTTCGGTCTCTGAGCTCACGCAACGGGGCATCAACCTGTTGCGGCAACGTGCACCACGGCTCGTTGTCCGGCTCGGTCTGCTGTCGAAGCACGCGGCGCGTTCGTTGCACGCTCAGACTCTCGATCGGCTCGCACCGTCCGGCGCCTTGCTGATCGAGCGGACCGAGATCCCGAAGCTGCCCACTCCTCCCTCTCCCATATCGAACAGACGACCCACAGCGCTCTTCGTGGTCACAGATCCCTCGATCGCTGCAGGTGAGACGTTGCTGGCCATACGCCGGCGAGCTGTGATCAGCAATGCCTTCCGGCCTGTGGTGCTTGCGCCGACGACATGGCTCACAGAAGGGGACAGGCTTGGCATCGTAGTGGAGACGTTTGTGGTCCGCAGGCTCACAACGCAGGCGTATACTCGGGCGCAGTCTGGTTACCTGCGTCGTCGTATCGCTGAAGTCGTGCAAGCGTTCCAACCTGCTTCTGCGACGACGATCCGAAGGGGGCCGGGCGATCCGTCGAGTCTCCTCGGGGAGGCGCTCGACGTTGCTGAGGAGCTGAGCACGCAGCGGACTGCGTCCGGTGATCTGGACTAGGAGAATGGTGGGCACAGGCACAGGCGTGCGCCGGGCGGGGGCCGCGGGACTCCGTCGCGTGCGATCGTTCCTAGGCAGGATGCGGCGCAAGTATCGTGCTGGTCGCATGCTGCTGCGCGAGCTGCGCAAGCTCCTTCGAAAAGAACGGCAGTGGCCCGTCGCATTGCGCATGCGTAGGCCGCGGTGGTGGCTGAAGGGGTTCCTGTCTCGTAGTTCGGTGCTCTATGACCTGGACCATAATGAGCACGGCAAGTATGTGTCCGATCTGCAACGGGTGTTTCGCACGAAACGAATGGTCAACCCGCGTCTGCAGGACGTGATCAACAATAAGTTCACGACCCACTTGTTGTTGCGCGCGATGGACGTACGGTCGCCAGAGCTCCTCGGTCTGTACTCCCGTGGGGCAGTGCATCCGTTCCCAGCAGACGATCAGATCCACCTGAGCACATACCTGACGTCTCTGCCGGTCGGAGAGACAGTGTTCTTCAAGGTCCTGGCCGGTGCCGAGGGAAAGAACATCTTTGCACTGACACGCACCTCGGCGGATGCGATGCGCGTCAACGGCGAGGTGCTGCCCATCGCGGACGCCATCGGACTTCTGCGCCGGCAGGACCGGCCATTCATCATCGAACGGGGCCTTGAGCAACATGCAGCTGTCTCCGCCCTCTTCCCGTCCTCGGTGAACACCGTACGAGCGCTCACCATGCTCGATGTGAACAACAACAACGAGCCCTTCATCGCGCTCGCAGTGCAGCGGATTGGCTGCAGGCGATCAGCTCCGTCGGACAACTGGAGCCGGGGAGGGCTCAGCGCGCGTATCGACCTGGACACTGGTCGGCTGACACGAGCGACCAGGTTGCCCGACAGCAACGTCAAGGAATGGTTCGAGACTCATCCGGACACAGGCGCCCAGATCGCCGGTGTGGTGCTGCCGCACTGGGAGGAGACGCGTGCGCTCATCCTGCACTCGGCTCGCGTACTTTCCTTCATGGAGTACGTCGGCTGGGACATCGTGATCGGCCCGGACGGTCCGCTCGTGCTCGAGGCGAACATCAACACGGGGGTGAACGTGCTGCAGTCCCACCAGCCGCTGTTCACCGATCCACGAGTTCGCGCCTTCTATGCACAGCGCGGTGTTCGCACTGAGCTCAGTGACGAGCCGCCGCCCGTCGCGATCGAGGAACCGGTGTGAACGGAGTGTCCACGAGAGTGATGCCTACGTCGGCGGGCCCGGTCCTTGGCGTGCTGGGTGGGATGGGGCCTGCGGCGACCGCAGACTTCCTGGACAAGCTGGCTGCACGGACTCCTGCTGGCCGAGACCAGGAGCACATTGCGACCTTGGTCTACTCCGACCCGACGACACCGGACCGCTCGGACGCCATCGTCGCCGCTGGTGCCGATCCGTTGCCAGCGCTGGTGCACGGTGTCGAGTTCTTGTCTAGCGCCGGCGTCAGTGCCATAGCCGTCCCGTGCAACTCTGCGCACTACTGGTTCAACGACATGCAACATGCTGCCGACGTGCCCATCTTGCACATCGTCGACGCCGTAGCCGACAAGGTGAGGGCATGGGAAGGTGGGGTGTCGCGGATCGGCTTGATGTCGACCGACGGTACCGCAAGGTCGGGTGTCTACGACCGCCTTGTCGACCACGGCTACGAGCTGATGAACCTCACCGATCTTGGCGAGGACAATCCGACGACAGCAGGCATCCGACTGGTGAAGGCCGGGAGCCTGGAACGAGCGCAGACGGTGCTGGTCGAGGCAGCAAACATGTTGGTGGACCGAGGGGCACAAGCCATCGTCTACGGCTGCACCGACATCTCCGCGGTCCTCGGCCCAGCGCCGCCAGGCGTCGCAGTCCCGGTGTGGGACTCCGCGACGGCGCTGGCCGACGCAGCTGTCGACTACATCCGCAACGAGCGCCACGTTGGTGGCACAGCAACGAGGAAGGTTACCCATGGCGCACGCTGATTCGGTCACGTTGGACCGGCTGCAGGCCATCAGCTATCGGTCTGGTAACGATGCGCCGCGTGGGCGGCGTCGGCGATTCACGAATGCTCTGGTGGTCGTGGATGCGTCTGGCCCAGACGAGGCGATGATCCGTGGCCTCGGCGAAGCACAGTTTCGTGGGCGCGAGACCGGCGACCGCACGGAGCACTCGTGGAAGTTCCTGACGGAGTGCCTGGAGCTGCTCCACGGGCGCACGATCGACTGTCGTAGCAAGCCGGCGGCTCTGGCGTCCATCGCCAGCGTGATGGCCGAACTATCCCGCCGCGCGCGTGCGCGGGATCAAGAGTGGCGTCCGCGTATCGGCCTGGACAAGCGCTCGGCGCGTCGCCTGATGAAGCAGGCAGCCGAGCGCGCCGGAGTCATCGAGGGCGCAGTTCCGATGGCTGGGGCCCTGTACGGCGTGGAGACTGCGCTGCTGGACGTTGCTGCCCGCGGCCTGGGGATCTCAGTGGCGAGCCTGTTGGGTGACGAGCCGGCGCCGGTCGCCCGGATCCAGCCTGTTTCTGCGGGCAACACAACGACCGCCGAGCTGATCGATGACCTCAAGGCGCGGTCGGGTGACGATTCGGGCGACCTGCCAGTCTGGTTGGACTTCCAACGGAAGCTGTCCTACTCCCGTGCGCTGCGGCGCATACGCGCGGTCGTCCGCGCTGCCGGGCGGCACGAGATCGGTAACGAGATCGTCATTCGTCGCGCACTTCGGTTCAGAGACCTTGGTCGGCGCCCAGCACTGCTTCGTGCGGTGGACGAGATCGTCGAACGCGCACCGCATCCGGTCCGCGTCACCATCGCAACCGATGTTGTCGGCGTAGCGCGCCGGCTGAGCAGCCTGCTGATGCGTCGTCGCAGGACACGAGTGGTCGTGGTGCGGCCAGCGGCTGCTGGTGGTTTGGTTGCCGCTGCAGGGATGGCCCGAGACCTGAAGTACGCCCCGGCACAGCGGCTGTACATCTCGGACGTCGAGCTGGGAGGCCCCATAGCAGCTGCGGCGCTCCAGCACCTGGCGGCCGCGCTCCCTGGTGTGCAGGGTGTCATCACGCACGACCACCACGGCGAGCAACCGGATGTCGTGGACGGGCAAGGTCTCGACATCGCGATGCCGTGGGAGACGATCGTGGACGCGGTCAACGACCTGGCAGTGGTGCCTCCGGAGCAGGCGATTGGTGATCGGCAGCCGAACACCTACAGCGAGGTGCCGTTCCTGCAGCCGATCGGTCCGAACGGGACCAAGGGACACATGATGGAGCGCCAGGCGCTCTCCCGTGGCATGTCCACCATCCGGTTCTCCAAGGGCGCCTTCGTGGCCAACGACGGTGTGCATGAACCATTGCTGTTCAAGTGGAGCAGGTCTCCGCTGTCCAGCGCCTCCGCGCTCGCCCTGTGCACGCACAAGGAAGCGACCCGGTTGCGGCTGGGGCGCGCCGGGGTCCCCGTTCCTCGGGGCCGCACGTTCCGCAACGGCGACTTCGAGACAGCCAGGGCCTTCGCCGACAGCCTCGGCTATCCAGTAGTCGTCAAGCCCGCGATGGGGGTGCGCGGCATCGGAGTCGTTGCTGGCATCCAGGATCGCAGCGAGCTAGATCTCGCCTTCGACCAGCTGCGGCAGAGCAAGCTCGGCGAGCAGGACTTCATTGTCGAGAAGCACATCTCCGGGAAGGACTACCGGATCGTGGTGGTGGGCGACGAGGTGATCGCTGCCATTCTCCGCGACCCGGCCTCGGTGGTCGGTGACGGCGTGCACAATGTGGCCGAGCTGATCATCCGCAAGAACGCTACCCGCCGGTTGAACCCGCACCTGTGGGGCCGGCCGATCCTGTTCGGGCCGGCTGCTCGCTACCAGCTCGCCCGAGAGGGCCTGACCCTGGAGTCGGTCCCACCCGCGGGCGAGCGAGTCCTGCTGTCGAACTCGTGCAGCCTCTCCCAAGGCGGCGACTCCGTGGACGTGCTGGACGAGCTGCACCCCAGTGTCCGCGAAGCCTGCGTAGCAGCGGTCAAGGCCATTCCAGGTCTGGCGTTCTGCGGCGTGGACTTCCTGCTGGAAGACCATCGCAAGCCGCTCGCCGAGCAGGAGGCCGGGATCTGCGAGCTGAACGCCCATGCGGCGATCGGCAACTGCGAGTACCCCACCTATGGCAAGCCGCGCGAAGTCGCTCGTACGTTCATGGATGCCTGCATCGAGCGTTATGACCTCGATGTCTGGCAGAAGCCCGCCGAGCAGCTGTCGTTGCGCTTGGTCGTCCGTGGACGGGTTACCGGCGTCGGCTATCGGGAGTGGATGCGCCGGCATGCGAAGACCTACGGTGTCACCGGCTGGGTGCGCAACCGTGGCCGCCGCAGCGTCGAGGTGGTCATCGCCGGCGAGACGGTGGCCGCCAGCGCGCTCGCCGCGGCGGCAGTCCTGGGCCCGACCCGAGCCCGTCCGACCTCGGTGACCACCGAGCATGTCCAACGTCCGGCGACGTCTGACTTCAGCATCGTCCAGCGCGCACCCCAGGAGCTTGCCCGTGTCCAGTGAAACCCTCTCCCAGAAGATCGCACCACACGAGGAGTTCGACGGCGTCCTAGCACTGCGTGCACTGTTGCGAGCGGGTCTGGACGTCGAGGTCTATCCGCGCCAGGTGGTCTACGCACCGGCTAGGAACGGTGTCGATCTCTCATTCGTCCACGGAATCCCTGGGAGCAGCGGGCTCGGTCCGGTGACGTATGCGCAGGACAAGCGGATGCAGCGAGGTCTGTTGGAGCGTCACGGGGTCCCCGTCCCGCGGTCCGCAACCTTCACCATGGGCCGAGGTATCAGTGGCGCCAAGCGATTCGCCCGGAAGGTGGGCTACCCGGTCCTGGTCAAACCAGCCGTCGGTGACAATGGCATCGAGACCTTCCGCAACATTCGAAGCTCCGGCGGTATCGACGCGGCGCTGGACTATCTGCGTACCCCACCGTCCGAGCGCCCAGGATTCAGCCGTGCTGCCTACGGGCTCACCGAGCTACGGGAACCCGGGGAGGAGAACGGCCGGATCGTCGTGCCGCCCGGGTACATGTTCATGGTGGAGAAGCAGCTCGAAGGTACCTATCTGCGCGTGCTGGTCAGTGACGGCGAAGTGCGCTCGATCATCCAGTGCGAGGGCGTGCCCACTGACGAGAGCTTCATCGGCGGCACCGAGATCCTCGGGCAGACCCATCCCAGTCTCAACGAGCTCGCGTTGCGCGCGGTGGCCGCGCTGCCCGGGCTGAGTCTGGCGGCGATCGACTTCGTGGTGGAGAACCCGGTTCGGCCGGTCGATGAACAGGACCTTGGTGTCGTGGAGCTCTCCGAACGTCCGGCGCTGTGGGTTCAGGCGCGGGTGGATCCCACGTGGGCGGAGCAGCTCGCCGAGGACCTGGTCCGCCGGTACGCCACGGCTGAGGGACATAGTCTTCCAGAGCCGCGGCCGTCCGTCTCCGTGACACTGGAAGCACACGCGCTACCCGACGCCACGGAGGGAGGCCAGGCTATCGTCGAGGCCGCCACTGCCCGGGGGCTGCAGGCCGAGGTCACCGACGTCGACCAGACTGCGGGAACGGTCTACGCGAAGCTATCCGGCGACGCCGGTATCGTTGCGCACCTGGTCAACGAGATGCTCAACGGTTCGATCGACGAGCAACGGGTGATGCTCGCGGTGGTCCGCCCGAGCTGAGCGGAAGCAGCCATGAACGATGCAACGGATGAGTCAGCGCACGTGATGCGCGACCTCCGGCTGAGTGTGACCGGGTGGAATACCCGCGTGATCGTCCGAGAAGCCTTGGCCCGTGGGATCGAGGTCGAGCGGCTCGGCCCCAACGGTGGAGTCCGGTTGATCCGCGGCAACCGGCGGCACTGGTGGTGGGCGGAGCCGCTGGGCTCGGCAGTGGTGAAGCCGCGGAATGCCAAACGCGGCGCCGGAGTTCACGTCGCGCTGCGGTCGCGATCTGCATTTGTTCGAGCATTCCGGTCCGTGGCCGAAGAGTATGGGTCGGTCCTGGTCGAGCAGCACCAGGTCGGGAAGGAGTTCCGATTCTTGGCCGTTGGAGGGAGGATCGTCGGTGTGATCCACAGACGTCCTGCCAGCGTGGTCGGGGACGGTCGATCGACCGTGGAAGAACTCGTCCGAGCCAAGAACCAAGACCGTGGCCCAGTGCACAAGCCCTTGAAGCTGGGCGAACCAGAACTCAAGGTCCTAGCCAGACAGCGTATGCGTGCTTCCAGCGTCCCCGGCACCGGGCTGCGTGTCTTCCTCCGCAACACGCTCAACCTCCACGTCGGAGCCGATGCCGTCGAAGCGGCGGCGGAGATCTCCGCCGAGGAGATGCAGGTGATGGAACGCGTAGCACAAGCCGTGCCTGGCGCAGGCGTCCTGGGCATCGATGCTCTCGTGCCGCGCAAGGAGGAAGACGGAGGTCTGGGCATCATCGAGCTCAACGGTGCCCCCCCTGATCTCGATGCACCACTTTCCGTGGGAGGGAAGACAGGTGGATGTCGCGGCTGCCATCGTCACCGCGATGTTTCCCGGTACTGCACTCTCTACCTGAGCACAGGCGATGGCGTCAGCGAAGCCAGTCGATCGAGACATGGAGCGGCCTGACCCCCGGGACCAGGCCCTGGATGAGGGACCATTGCAGGGTTCCCAGCGACTCGGCGTCGCCAGTAGAAGAGACCTGGATCTCAGACGAGGAGTCCGCCGTCACAGACAGGGCGGGAAAGTTCGCCCTGCAGAATTGCGTGACCTGCGCAGCGGCACGCTCGGGCAGAGCCACACCGCCGATGGTGAGTACGGCATCTGGGCACGTGGACCTGCTCTGCAGGTGCAATCCCTGAGCATCCGCCTCAAGCTGTAGCAAGCGTGTCGCAGCATGGTGGGCTGCGGCTTCGTCTCGTTGTAGAAGCCTGGTGAACGTGATGCGGGGATTCACGTCCAGCACCTTGCACTCGCCGGCGGACGGGTGTCTCGGATCGTCGAGTGCGAACCAGACCCGTCCGACGCTCAGGCCGGGCACGTCGTGGATGGCGCTACGACCGAGCTCTTCCAGGTCTGGGTGCAGATCGTCGGCCGTCGCTGGTTCGTTGTCGATGAGTCGAGCGATGACCTCGCCGTGGGCGATGCTGAGCTCGATCCTGCGCGCGCCAGCGATCTTCTGTACTAGGTAGCGTGCGCGTGGATGTGTCGGCCCGGGCGATCGTCTGCTGGCAAGCCGTGCCACAGCCTCGATCTGCATGACCAGCTCGTCCGAGTCTGTGACATGCGGGGACTCCTTGACTGTCCATACGGGCGAGGCGCTCACCGGGTAGCCAGCGTTCTCCGCCCAGGACAGTGCGGGGCGACGGTCGGACCTGAGCAGGAACACTCCGAAGTCGGCAACGTCGTGACCTGCGTCGCGGAGCAGAGCACGCGTCAGGTCGCGTTCACTGAGGAGGGCAGCCGCGCCCTGGGTGGTGCTTGCTGGGATTCCTCGGGTGAACGCCACCGTCGGCCCTGCCTGGGTTCCTGAGGCCAGCAGGATCTCCCCGGGCAGCATGGTCGTGCTCAGCTGAGCCTGCAACGCTGCGAGATTAAGAAGGGCGATGCTGTGGCGGTATGGGGTGCTCATGCAGTCTCCGCCGGTGACTGTGCCGTGGCGACGATCGGTTCGGTCTCCACTCGCCCGACCCGCACTCCCTTCGGTCCCTTCACCGCCAGGCTGCACAACGAGGTCACTGCAACCAGGCCTCCGGACAGATCCGCACTGCCCGTCTGTGGACCACGCTCGACAGCATCGGCGTGGACCCCACGCGCAGCGGCCTGCTCGACGAGCCAGGTCACGAAGCGCTGCGGATCGGAGACGCCCGAAGCATGCAGACGAACGCGAAGCGTGCGACCAGATGTGCCGATATCGATGCCGTCGCGTTCTGCAGAACCGCGGAACAACACGTGCGCAGAGGCGCAACCAGGTCCGTAGACGGGGAACTCCGGGGTGGTCAGCTCGGGACAGGAGTTGAGCTCGCAGATCCCAACCTGCTGGTCTGCCAGAGGTATCCGATGGTCTTCGATCAGGACGTCGACCCCGCAGAAGTTCAGCCCTGGTATCGCGGCCACGGCGCTGACCATCGCGGTCGCGATCGAGGGGTGGAGCTCGTCGGAGACATCGAAGGAGTCGCCCCACATGGCGCCGTCGGCGTTTGTCCCGAGATAGACATGCTCGCCGAGCGACGGGACGTCCCGCAGCGACCAGCCTTGGTGACCCAAGAAGCGTTCGCTGGCCTCGGCCGTGATCGGCGCGTTGCGAAGTCGTGGGTTCAGACGACGCGGACTGTTCGCGGCGACAATCAGCTCGGCGATGGATCGGCGGCCATCGCCCACTACGAGCGGGCGCCTCCGGCGGATGGCGGCGAGCACCCGATCATCACCGACGACGATGCGGTAGATGTCACCGGGGAGGTGCCGCTGGACCAGGACATCTCCCTTGGCGTACCGGGGGTAGTCGCGGATGGTCGCGAACGCTTCGAGCAGCTGCTCGTCGTCTCGGATGTTCAGCGTCACCCCCGTGCCCCCCGTGCCGCTTGCCGGTTTTGTGACCAGCGGATACCCGGCAGCGTGGGCATAGGCCAGTGCGCCCTCTTCGTCGTCGATGTCGAATATGCGTCCTTCAGGTACCGGAGCACCGGATCGTTCCAGCAGGGCTTGGGCAGCACCCTTGTGCCCGTCAGCGATCGCGTAGGCAGGATGGCTCGAGATAGGGGACCGGGCACTGGCTCCGAACAGCAGCGGCTGGTGCCCGGGGGAGGTCGCGGTGAACGTCGTTGCGGAGTAGCGCACGGTGCGGAATCCGTGCGCCAAGGCAGAGCGCTGCACGAGACTACTGCGGAGCGCGTCGTGAGCCAGACCGAGAGAATCAGCCTCATCCGGGTAGAGGTGCGGCTCCTCGACATGGTCGTCGCCGTTCTGTGAGAGGTGCACATAGGTGCCCGCCATCGGGATCAGCTCGTCGTAGCGGAGCCGAACCGGCGTCGGCTGACCGACGTCGGAACCTGTCGAGCCGCCGACGTCTACCGTGACGTGAGCGGTTACCGGCGCCGGGTCAGGGATGAATGCGTCGACGGCGTTCGAGAGCATGGCAGCACGTTGACAGGGCACGCTGCTCAGAGGGCTGCCGCCACGGGGCGGACTTGCCGCGACGAACCAGTCAGGGTGGTCGCTGCGAATCAGGTCGGCGAACTTGTGCAACCGGAGCAGAGACCCTACATGTGCCGAGCGAAAGTGGATGGCGCGGAGGCCGCGCGCGGTCACTTGCTCCAGCCGCTCGATGGTGCGGACCCCATAGCCCACCATGATGAGAACCTCACCGGCCATGCGGGAGAACGGGCCGTTGAGAGTCTCATCGGCAAGCGACTGCAGCTTCTCAGCGTGCTCGAGGTCCTTGACTCGGGTTGAGCAGTCCAGCACGAGCCGAGTGCCGGACCTACGCTTCAGCAGCTTCGCCAGTCGGGCTACGTACCTAGCGAGGGCGTCGTGGGGAGCTGATTCCGGGACCGCGATGATGTGCGTCGCTCTCATCAGCCGGGTGCGCTTCATCCGTCTCAGGTCCTCGTCGAGATCGCCTGTGGACGGCAGGTAGTAGATCGTCGGCCCGGACCCGTCCGGTGCGGGAACAGCGGCCCCGTCGAGCTGGTGTGCGACCTGCGCACGCCCTTCCAGCCGGGTGGCGGCAAGCCCGCGGTCGACAACGAGCTCGAGGAGCGCCGACTCAAGCCCAAGAATGCAGCGGCGACGTTCTCCTGGAGGCAGCGACCCACCAGCAGGCAGCCGGGCGGCGGCCACGAGCGTGGCGAGCGAGCCCGCTATGTCGCCTGCGACCGGGATCGTGTGTCCGGAACCGACCAGGCGGTCGAGGGCCTCCGTGATGTAGCGCACCGCTTGTGCGCGTACCTCGGCAGAGTTCGCGCGCAGGACGCATTCACCTGTTCCTGTCACGGCCTGGCCGTCAACGGTGGCGTCGACCTGGATGGCGAGGTTGGCGCGAGCTTGACGTTGTCGGACCAAAGGTGTCGGACCGGCGGTGAAGTATTCGCAGATGCTCGCACGCTCGATCATGATGCTGCTCGGCACGCAGGGAACCCTACACCTGGCACGGCGCGGAGCCGGCCATTGCTGTTGCTGTGTCAGCCCTCGTGCCGGTGGGCGGTCCAGCGCCTTCGAAGTCGACTCCAGAAGCCGAGTGCCGCGCCACCACCCTCGTCAGAGGGGACAGAGGCGGCTGCATCCGCGGGGCGGACTGCGGGACGTTGACCAGCCGACGTCGCGTCTCCGGTGCTCGTGGGCACGTGCAGCTCTCCCCGTTGCAGCCGTTTGACCAACCGGTGCAGGCCCACTCCGTGGGAGGACTTGACGAACAGCACATCACCGTTGCGTAGGTCCTGGCGCAGGTGGACGTCCATGTCTTCGGCGGCCGGAACCCGGGCACCACGGAGCTGGGTCGGTAGGCGTTCCCAGAGGCCGGAGTAGTGTTCCCCGACCAGGTAGACCCGGTCCGGGCGCACGCCGAGCACTGCGTCGAGCAGGTCGGTGTGCAGCTGTTCCGCGTCGGTTCCCAGCTCGAGCATGTCGCCGAGGACCAGGACGCGCCGGGAACGCTGGAAACGCTCCCCGAAGTCGCGCAACGTAGCCCGCATGGAGGCAGGGTTGGCATTGTAGGACTGGTCCACGATCGTCAGACGCCGGTCGTCGAGACGGGTCTTCTTCACTTGGCCGCGGCCTTTGAGCGGTCGGATCTCGGCAAACCGCTCCAGATAGTCCTGCTCCGAGCGACCCAGCGCGTGCAGCACAGCGAGCACGGCCAGCGCGTTCAGGGCGTTGTGCTCACCGCGCACGCCCAGGCGCAAGGCGATCTCCTCAGTGCCGCGCCGAGCACGGACGTGACCGGTGGCGGGCTCGTAGCCGACCAGTCGGAGGGTGGCCTCCGGGTGCCGGCCGTAGCTGATCACGCGACCGGCGTGCGCGGTGGCCTCAGCCAGCAGGAGGTCCGAGTGTGGTGTGTCCATGTTCAGCACGGCGACGCCCTGCCCGTGCAGTCCACGGAAGATCCTTGCCTTCAGCCGGGCGGTGCCTTCCAACGTGGCATCCAGGTCAGCGTGCGCCTGGCCGATGGAGGTGACGACCGCGATGTCCGGTCGGGCCATCTCGGGGGTGGACCAGTTGCCGAAGCCTACGAAGCCCACGTGCGCCATCTCCAGGACGGCGATGTCCGAGGGCTGCAGCAGTCCAGCGAGAGTCAGGGAGACGCCGTCGATCGTGTTCCAGTTCCCGGTCGGAGAGTGCACCCGGTCGGTACCGGAGAGCACATGCTGGAGCATGTCGGTGGTGGTGCTCTTGCCGGCCGTTCCGGTGACGGCCACCACCGGGTTGGGATACTGCTGCCGGGCATGCGCACCGAAGGCCCACAACGCCCGGCGAGGGTCGTCCACCGTGAGCACGGGCAGGTCCGCCCGAAGAGTCGGTGCGCTGGTCACTACCGCTGCTGCACCGGCGGTTGCGGCACGTCCAGCGACCTCCTCGGTGGTGAGCGGGGACTGCCCGGCTCGTCGCCGCAACGAGTCCGCCCACCCGCCCGTCTCCATGGTGAACACCACCTGACCGGGCTCGATGTCGTTGACCAGGAACGTGCCGCCACCGGCTCGCCTCTCGGGCCGGGGCGCCGTGAGCCATCGACCGCCGAAGAGGTCGGGAAGCGTCGCGAGGTCGAGCCCGGACACGTCGGTGGCCGCCGGGCTGCCGACCGGATGGTGCGCCGGATCGTCGAGGTCGTGCTCGTCCTGCACGAACGGTGCCAGCACCTCCGGGAGCAGCCGGGTGCCGAGGCCTGGCTCGTGCTGGAGGGCGATCACGTTGCTCCCCGCTGCGGAATACCGCGACGGCGGGTCAGCGATCGTCGCGGCTACGTTCCGAGGCGGCACTGTGGTCATGTAGTCGATCCGCGGCATCGACTTGCCGAGGTTGTGCAACGCCCAGGCGGTGAGCTCGCTGGTGCCGAGCATGCCGCCGATGCACAGCCGCAGCTGCGGGTCGGCGGCGACCGCGGCCTCGGCCAGGTCGAGGCTCGGCAGCAGACCGCCCGCTTTCGGGGCCTTGATGTTGATCGCCCGGCATCCGCCGCGCGCCTGGAGCTCGCTCAGGTCTCCGGCATCCCAGATGTTCTCGTCCGCCATGATCTGCAGACGCAGGTCCTGCTCTGCGTCCAGGTCCGCGACAGCCTGGTCGGCCACCCGCTGCAGGTCGGCGTGCTGCACACCGTCCTCCTGGGGCAGCGGGCCCTCGACGATCAGCTCCGCTGGTAGTTCCCCGGCGGCCATCTGTGCCGCTGCGGCGCGCACGAACTCGCTCGCGGCATCCAGGTCCATCGCCTCGTTGATGTCGATCCACAGCGGCTTGGGCCGGCCGGCGGCGGCGTTCCCCGTGGCGGCCGCCCGCAGCAGCGCGAGGTTGTGCTCGAGGGAGCCGTCGCCCTTCAGCCGGGTGATCGGGAAGCGCTTCTGCCGGGCGGCCCGGTCGCCGATCTCGGAGAGGGTGGCGGTGGTAGAGATCGTTGCGATCGAGATCCGTGCTCGGCTGCGCCGTTCGGTCAGCAGCTGGGAGATCCGCAGCCCCATCGCTCGGGCGGCCAGGTCCAGCAGGGCCACCTCGACACCCAGCAGGGTGCCCCGGAACGGTTTGGGCCCGTGCACCTCCTCGGCCTCTCGCTGGGCCAGGCGGTCCAGGTCGGCCATCACGGTACGCACCCCGTCGACGGCGGTGGTCCGGGTGGTCAGGTCGAGCTCCGCTCCTTCCAGGGCCACCAGAGCGGAGTGCAGAAATGCCCAGGCGGAGCGGTTGTCCGGTGCACCGTCACCGGTCAGCTCGTGCCGCGGCTGGGACTCGCCCACGCCTTCCACGGCGGCACCGTTGTGGCTGCCGTACAGGTGGACGATGAAGTTGGTGCTCTCGGTGATCAGCGCGCGGGCCGTGCCGTACGGACGCTTCAACGGCATCAGGTAGCGGTAGGCACGGCGGCGGTGCAGCTGCAGCCGCGCACCCGACGTGCTCACTCGACCGTCCTCAGTGCGCTGGACGGCGGGATCTCGGTGGCCACATGCGTGG
Source organism: Ruania albidiflava DSM 18029 (assembly GCF_000421225.1). Lineage (GTDB taxonomy): Bacteria > Actinomycetota > Actinomycetes > Actinomycetales > Beutenbergiaceae > Ruania > Ruania albidiflava. The sequence goes on from NZ_ATWL01000014.1 coordinate 85,488, forward strand.
GCAGGCGCCCGACCGTGTCGGCAAGGATCTCCCACCGGTCGTCCTTGCTGGTGCCGACCACGGCCACGCTGTGCCCGGTGTCCAGAAGTGCCGTGGCGGCATAGACCCCTTCGGTGGGAGTGCTGCCGGTCTTGGCGCCGAGCACTCGGGGACCGAGCTCCGGGACTGTCGAGACGAGATCGACCGTGCGGGCCTGTGGGCCGCCGACGCTCATCTGGTAGGTCTTCTTCGACCACACCTGAGCGATCACCGGGTCCTTGCTGACCGCACGGACCAGGTGTGCGATCTCGCGGGCGGTCGAGGTGATCGACATCCCCTTCCGGTACAGTCCGGTGGCGTTGCTGAACCGGGTGCGGCGCAGGCCCAGCCGGCGTCCCTCATAGTTCATCGCGGCCATGAACGCCGTGATCGGACGCTTCACCGAGAGCTGGGTCCCGGCGGGGCGTGCGATGGCAGCAGCAGCCGTGTTCGAGGAGGGCAGCAGCAGGTCGTGCAGCGCGTCCCACACCGTCAGGGTGTCGCCGGCGAAGAGGTTCTTCCCTGAGCCCCGGCGCAGGTCACCGGCCCCGACCGTGAGCTCCCGCTCGAGGTCGTCGAACAGGGTGAGCGCCACCATCGCGGTCATCAGCTTGACCGTGGAGCCGGGGAGGCAGTCCTGGTCGGCGCGTTCGTCGATGATCAGCTGACCACCTGGATCCAGGACGGCCACGGCGGTGCTGTCGGGGTAGTCGGCCAGGATCGGGGCGGGCGGTGTGATCACGCCGCTCTCACAGCCGGTGCACACCGGATGAGGTAGTCACACCGCGTGTGTCGAAGAACTGCTGCGCCAACGTCGCCAGCTTCTCCACGTCGTAGGCGGTGTGGTTCTGCACCAAGATCACTAGGTCGGCGTCGGCGACGGCCTTCTCCAGGTCGGGGACGCGCTCCAGGTCACCGTCCGGCAGGTTCCAGGTGGCGACCGCCGGGTCGTGATAGGAGACGTTCGCACCACCGGCCCGGAGGTCTTCGGCCAACGGGACTGCGGGTGATTCGCGCTGGTCGGCGATGTTGCGCTTGTAGGTCACTCCCAGCAGCAGCACCTTTGCACCCCGGAGTGCCTTGCCGTCTTCGTTGAGGATGTCCTGTGCGCGGCGGGTGACGTACAAGGGCATCCCGGAGTTGACTTCCTGGGCCAGCTCGACGAACCGGAATGGGTAGCCGAGCCGCGTGCGCACCGTGTAGCTCAGGTAGTTCGGGTCGATCGGGATGCAGTGCCCGCCCACACCGGGCCCAGGGTAGAAGGCCTGGAAGCCGAACGGCTTGGTAGCGGCCAGGTCGATCACGTTCCACAGGTCGATGCCGAGCTCATGGCAGAACCGAGCCATCTCGTTGACGAGAGCGATGTTGATGTGCCGGTAGGTGTTCTCCAGCAGCTTGGCGGTCTCCGCCTCGCGGCTGCCCTTGGCTGGCACGACGGTGTCGATGAACTGACGGTAGAAGTCAGCGGCGCGCTGGGTGCACGTCGGGGTCACACCGCCGACGACCTTTGGGGTGTTCTTGATGCCGTACGTGGGGTTGCCCGGGTCGATTCGTTCGGGTGAGAACGCCAGATGGAAGTCTGTTCCGGCCGTGAAGCCGGTCTCCTCGAGGAGCGGTTGGACGATCTCCTCGGTCGTCCCCGGCCAGGTGGTCGACTCCAAGATGATGACCTGCCCTGGCTGCAGCTGCCGCGCCACGGTCTGGATGGCGCCGGTGACCGCTTCAAGGTCCGGAGATCCGTCGCTGGCCAGCGGTGTGGGCACGCAGACGACGATGGTGCTCGCCCTTGTCAGCTCACTCTCGTCGCTGGTCGCCCGGAAGCCGGCCTCACGCATCTCCGCGATGTCGGCGTCGGAAAGGTCGTCCACGTGTGAGTGGCCTGCGTTCAATCCGTCCACGACGTTGGAGTTGATGTCGAATCCGACCACGGTCAGGCCGGTCCGCGCAGCTTCGTGCGCGAGCGGCAATCCGACGTATCCCAATCCGAGGACCACTACGTCTACTGTCATTGCCGTACTCCCTCTGGGGCCAGGTGCTCTCGCCTTCGGCCAGCTCATGGAACGGGCCGAGGGACAGCATACGTTCCCGCACTGCGATCGTGGGCGCACCGGGACTGCAGGATCACGCCGCGGCGGTGGTGAAGATCGTGAGAGCGACAGGCTGGTGTGGAATGATCACCGCATGCAGCAGGACCACAAGGGCAGCGGGTTCCTCGTGAGGATCGGTCGCCGCGTACGGCGGGCCGTGCAGCCTTCACCGGCGGCGGAGGCGGAGTCGGCTCAGGTCGAGACGGTCGGTGCTGAGCGCCGTTCGGAAGGGGCCGACGAGTCGGAGCTCAGCACGGCGTCCGTCCCGGTCCGGCCTGGAAGCATCGAAGAGTTGCGTGCTCTTCGTGCCCAGATCGCACAGGTGCAGGCAGAGCTGGCCGCTGCCGACCAGGAACGTGAGTCGTTGAAGGCCGAGCGTCTGCATCTGCAGGAGATCCTCGGTGCCCAACATGGGAAGCGCGTGCTGCCACGGCTCAAGGTGGAGAAGACCAACGGCGTGGCCAGTCTCGTCGCCGGTGCCCGGATGATGCAGCGCGTGCACGGCAAGGCGGACGACCCTGTCGCCGGTATCGACGGCGCTGGTGCGCTGTTCGCCGACGCGGAGCGCACCACAGCCTTCCTGCGGTCTCATGGCGTGCGGTCGGAGGTGGACCCCGCTGCAGTGCCCACTGTCGTCGTCCATGCCTTCAAGGGCCGGACGCCGCTGCTGGAGCTCTGGGCGGAAGGTCAGGTGCGCCACCTCACTCCGGGGGGAGAGGATCCGGGCGACATCCGCCCCGGGGTCCGCTATGACCCCGAGATCCCCGCCCCGGCCCGGCTTCGCCGGCTCGTACGCGCATCCCGCACGTTGTCGACGTACGTTCCGCGCCCCTATGTCCAGATCAGATGGTGCGAGAAGCGGGACGGAACTCCTGTACTCGTCGGGATCGATGTGAACCCACAGCGGATCCCTGTGTTGACGCCAGAGTGGGATGAGCGCCTCGGCAAGGCGTTCGACAGTGGCCACGCCCGGATGCTGATGCAGCCGTACAAGGTAGGAGCGTTGGACAACAGGGTGCCCGGCGGAACCTTCAGCTACGAGGAGACAGTGTGACGAGCGAGCCCACCTCCGCCGCTCAGCGACCATCCCGCAAGGTCCGCATCGAGCGTGCCCGGTCTCGCCTGGCTGCGCTCCAGGAGCGCCTGGCCAAGCGTCAGGACGGCAATCACGAGCTGCGGGCGCAGATCGCCGTGCTCACCGAAGAGGCCAAGTCGCCGGCAGAACGGCAGGCGACTGGGGCGGCCAACCTGGAGACCGACCCGGGCAAGCCCTCCTATGCACTCTCTGCACGGCTGCACCGACGGGCGAACACCACCGGCGTGAACATCCGTGAAGGGCTCCGCGAACCAATCCTCGACCTGTACACAAAGACCGCTGGGCGAGCCTTTGCCGCCGCGCACGGCGTGGCTGTCCCTCTCGAGCTCGGGCGCTGGCCTGATCCGGACGCGGTCGACTGGGACAGCCTGCCGGATCGATTCGTGCTCAAGTCCAGCAGGGGCGGTGGCGGCATCAGCGTCTTCCCGCTGGAGCGCACAGATGAGGGCTTCGTGGACCGCATGGTGGACGAGCCGGTGACCATCCAGGAGGTGACCGCCAAGCTGTGGAAGAAGCACCAGGATGCTTCGGTGTACATCGCCGAGGAGTTCCTCCAGGCCAAGGGTGGCGAGCCCGGCCAGATGCCGCACGACATCAAGGTGTTCTGCTTCTACGGTGAGCCCGCGTTCATCGAGGTGCGCACTGGTGACTGGTCCCGGGCGCGGGAGACCGAGCAACGGCTCCGTACCTTCCTCCCCGACGGCACCGAGCTGACCCACGTACGGGCCCTGATCAGCGCAGGTCGGGACGTGACCGCGCCGGAGGACTTCGAGGGAGTGGTGCAGGCTGCACGCGTGCTCTCCCAGGCGATCCGGCGACCGATCCAGCGCATCGACTTCTACGAGACGGACCGGGGCATCGTCTTCGGTGAGATCACTCAGAACCCCGGTAGGCCGCCGTCGCTGGTGCCCGAGTGGGACGAACGGTTGGGGCGAGCCTACGAGGATGCCTACGCCCGGCTGCTCGCGGACCTCACAGCCGAAGGGGCGCTCGGGGTGGAGTTCGGCGACAAGGGGTGAACCGTCGTCTCAGGGGTTGACCGACGACTCCTGCAGGAGGGTTTCGACCGCGGAGACGACGCGCCGGCAGTTGTCGTGGTCCCGGTAGGTGAAGGCGGCGTCTACCCGAGCGGTGTAGAAGGGATCGGGCGCGCAGCCTCGGGCAAGGACCTCCTCGAGCGCATCCAGAGTCTCGGCCACCGTGTACACCACGGGGCCGAACCCGTCTCGGACATGTTCGAACCAGGACACCGACGCATGACCGCTCGCGTACTCGTCCTTGTCGAAGTGGGTGTAGATGATGGGTGTACCCAGGTAGGCGACATCGAAGTGCACCGAGGAGTGGTCGGTGACGAAGGCATCGCAGCCTCGGATCAGGTCCTGGAAAGGCGTGCGATCTGTGTCCGCCAGAACGGTCCGTGGGCTGCTCATCTGGAACGCCGAGAGCTGCTCGCGCAGGTTGTAGTGGGGGAGGAACTGCAGCCGGTAGTCATACCGCTCGAGCATCTCGTGCAGGCGCGGGCTCGACAGGAACGAGCGGAGGAAGGTCTCATACGTCGACCCTTCGAACGGCACCAGCGAGGAGTCCATGCCGCTGAACAGCTTCGGCACGAGATAGCGCCGCCAGGTGGGCATGAACAGCACCGTGCGACTGCTCGGTCCCGGTTCCAGCGCGTCGTATCGTGGCATGCCGGTCTCCACGATCTGGCGGTCGTAGCCCGAGCTCTCCCGCAGCGCAGCGCTCTCTCTGGGGTTGACGCTCAGGTACAGGTCGTACCCGCCGGTGCCGCGCTTGACGGAGTTCGCCGATACGTTCACCCCATGCTTGAGGTACACGCGCACTGCGCCGACGCGCCAGGCAAGATGACGGGTGTAGCCGACGGGGGTCCATTGCTTCGGAATCATGTGCCGGACCGAGTAGGCATTCGCCAGGACGCTGGCGTGCAGCATGAGGAACTGGTGCCGGAGTGAGGAGTGCTTGACCACCTGGCCGAGACCACGAACCCGCTCGTAGTGCGGACTGGAGGTGTCGATCACGTAGTACACCCGACGGGTGGGCTGGGTGGTCCGCAGGTACCGGAACAGGTGATAGCCGTTGTCCTGGGCGGTGTCCGCGCGCTCGCCAACGAGCCATACCTGCCGCTGGCGCATGAAAGGTGCGGTGACCAGCCGGACCAGACGCGCCAGACGCATCCGGTTCCCGGTGCTGCGGCCGCGCAACGCCACGCGTAGATCCTTGCGAATGAGGGTCCGGTACCAGCGCCGGCGGGCATCGTCACCTACACCGTGCTGCACTGTGATCCACGTGTGCGGTGCTCGCCGGATGGCGTGCACCAAGTAGCGGGTCTGCTGTTGCTTGCGCTGCTCGTCCAACAGGTAGGTGCGGGCAGAGGAAAGCACCCCCGGTCGCGGGCGGAGCGGACGTAGCACGCGAAGAGCATCGTGTTCCGTCTCCAGGCCCACCATGATCAGATGGTTTCCGTCCGGCACGTCAGTCAGCGACAACCGGGCACGCAGGTTCTCCCAACGGCGAACCCCCTGGTTGCTGATCCGCTGACATACCTGAGCCACGTCCTCGCTGTGGACCACACCGTGCCGACCGCCGACCACGACGCGGTAGCGCCATGGTGGCGGGTCGGCCGAGTTGAACCTGCCGATGGCGACCCTGGCCTGTAGATCGATCGCGGTGTTGGCGTACACCGGGTCTACGCCCTCTAGGCTGCTGGTCCCGGTCATCAGGGCCAGATAGCCGAGATAGTCCGTCAGGGGCTGCACCACTGCCCCCCGGGAGAGGATCCAGCGCAGGTAGGCGCGGGTGGGCGTGGAGCGCTGCTGCTTGGTGAACAGCAGGCATGTGACGTCCATCGTCAGCCCAACAGCAGCGACCCGCTGCTGGCTGCGCACCAGCTGTTCGCGCAGAGCTCCTATGGGGTCCCGGGTCTTCCGACGGGACTCTGCCAACGCTACGTAGCGCGTGGTCACCGTCGCAAAGATCGCCTCGTAGGCGTCGGCGGTGAGTACGCGCTCGGAGCTCTCGTCGACCGGCAGCTGGAATTCGCGGGCCCCCGGTGCCAGTGCGCGAACCTGCTCCATGATCGGCTCAGCGTTCGGGTGGTGGGCGATGATCAGCGGCACGTCCCGTAGCTGTTCGTCGTCCTGCCACTTCTCCAACCACCGAAGCGTGGCACGCCTGGGCCCGCCCACGGTCAGGATCAGTGTCGTCTCATCAAATGGTGTCATGCGGCTCCCTCGGAGTCGGTGCCGGTGCCGAATGCGGGATGCTGCAGCATCCCGATCCACTGCTCGCGGACATTGCGGAGGAAATGTCCGACGTCGGTGGTCCAGGTGTGCGTGTGCGGATCGCTGCCGCGCACATAGAGATACCCGATGTCGTGTGGCTGGTAGGTGGTGCCGCCGTGCCGGTGCACAGAGGCAAGCAGCTCGGTGTCCACCCCGCGCGGCACAGATGCCCACCCGCCCACAGAGCGCAGGTCCTCACGAGCGAGGGTCATCGTGCTTCCTGCTACGCGGTGGGTGAAGCTCTCCCGGGCGCCGAACACGCGTCGTACGGTCGCGTCGAGCGCCTCGAGATAGACCACAGTGGTGGTCTTGCCGACCAACGTGGCACCGGAATAGGCGTGCGCCGCCGCCAAGTCCCACAGGTGGTCGGCACCGATGTAGTCGTCGTCATCCATCTTGTTCACCAGCTCGCCGGATGCCAGCGAGAAAGCTTCGTTCAGCGCGTCTCCGAACACAAGGTTCGCGTCGAGCTGGCGCGCCACCACAGGTCTGTCGCCAGCAGCTGCGCCGAGACCAGGTGGGACCGGCGCCCCGTGCACGCCGACGACGATTTCCAGGTCTGGGTAGCGCTGCTGCGCGAGCCTGCGGACCATCGCGGGCACCAGGTCGGGTCGACGACTCACCAGCACGACACTCATCTCGGGAAGACGCGGCACCAGCGGGCGCAGCGCAGCGCGGCGCTGCTCGACGCATGCCACGTCCCAGTCCAGGTCTCCGATCTCCCCAGGGTGCGGCGTCGGTCTGATCGTCGTGAGCAGCTCCGTTGTGACATGGTCCGCGACATCAGCGGTCAGGATGCCGCTGATGTAGGTGCCGCGGGCAACGGCGCGATGTAGCGTCTGTGCGCACACCTGCGCGACGCCGGGCAACGGGGTGCCGGTGCAGTGCACGCTGTGCAGCACGTCGAGACGATCGAGGAGCCGGTCAGGGCCGGAACCGGTCCACGAGCCGCTGTGCGGCCCGAGTCGCCACCCATCTGGTGCGAGACGGAGCAAGCCGCGACGGGTGCTGCGGGTATCCGGCACCCGGCCCACGGGGTTGTCGCTGCGGATGTCCACCCGGCGAGTATAGGGACGCAACTGTTCGACCTGATGGAGCGGCGTGCTCCTAGACATACGATGCCGCTATGACTTCCAGCCATAGTTCCGATGTGCTTGCCCTGGTCGCCGCCCACGGCTGGCGCCCGGAACAGGTGCGCGCGGTCAGTGGCTCGCTGGCCGGCCAGGTCGGGCGCATCCAGGTGCTCTCACCATCCAGAGCTGTGACGGCTGCACCTCCGAGAGTCGGCGCCTCACCTGATGCCCCCGCTGGGTTCGTGCTCGTAGTCACGGCCCCGGTGGTGTTCGCGCGCGGTGCCGTGCGCCGCTTGCTGCGGATGCGGACCCAGAGCACGGCTGTGGTGCGCGTGCTGCTACCCGAGGGGGGACCAGCTGACGTAGCGCTGTGGTCACAAGCGTGGTTGCAGACCGAGCATGTCGGAACGGACAGGCTGCTCGCGCTCGGCCTGGACTTCGACCGCGAACGGATGCCCGCTGGCGACCCACGGGTGCGGATCTGGACTCGCGGTGACGATCTCGGCATCGTCCCACTGGCCACTGTGCCGGCTCCTCCTGCTAGATGGGCGCGGGCCGAGGGGGGCAAGCTGTGGCTCCGGGCTGTGCTCACCGCGCTTCGTGGTCGCGCCGGTGCCGTACGTCGGGCCCGCCAGCTGGCGCGACAACGGCGCGGCCGCACCCGCCGGGGCCCCTTCTGAACGCGAGCTGAGACGTAGTCACCGCGTCCGGTACAGCCAGGTGGCGATCCGACGCCGGACCTCGGCGTAGTGCGGAGAGGAACCGGCGAGCACATGTTCGACGGGGCGGGCATCGGCGAGCATGGCGCGGTCCGGCTCGTGCGTCCATCGCAGTGCTGTCGACGTGCCGACGCGCGCCCGGGTGCGCAGGTCCAGCAACGGACGCCGCGGGCTGGCATCGGGCCAGGTGGATGCTGGCGTCCCACCAAGCGCTAGCGCGGTGACGCGATCAGCGATCTCCCGCCCGGCGTCGGCCGGTTCCAGCGCGGCCATAGCCGCGCGCAGCTCGTCCTGGACTCCTGGGTCCAGCAACCGGTCGATCGATGCGGCGATGCTGTGCTGCACGGTGAGCGCCACGCCCCGCTCTCTTGCGCCTTCGGTGCGTGCCGGTTGATCGTCGGTGGCGTGATGCAGGCTCGGGATCAGCAACGTCGGGATCTGGGTGCTGAGCAGCTCGTGCACACCGTTGTAACCACCCACGCCCACTGCCGCGTCGAATGCGGTGAGGTATCGCACCAGCGGGAACACGTCCTCAAGAACTACGACTCGGCCGGTATCCCCACCGATGGAGTGCTGCGCGATGGACTGGCGTGTCACGGCGACTAACCATTCCGGGTGCGAGCGACGGATGGCGTCGAGCACCTCGGCGCCGGTAGCGTCCACAGAGGCCAACGCCCCCGAGCCCGGTGTGAGGAGCAGGACCGGCCGATCGGTCGGCAGCCCCAGCTTGGCGCGAGCCTGCGCTCTCGGGAGCGGCTCGAGCACGTTGGTCAGGCTGACCGCGCCTTCGAGCCGTTCCACGTCAGTGCGATCCCGCGTGGGGCCGTGGTCCCAGGCTCTGGCGACGTCACCCGGTTCGATCGTCAGGTCGAAGTACCGGGAGAGGTCGAGACGGGAGGCTGGCGCTTCTGGTCGCCACAAACCGCGACGTACCCAGCCGAACCGGAGGCTGGGCAGGTGCTCGCGCGCAGCAAGCAACCCGGGATAGGGGGCGACGCCGTCGAAAACAAGCGCCTGGGCGCCGGTCTCGACTGCCAGTGCGCGGATCCGATCCCGCAGGTACGGAGCCCACCGGTAGGACCTGTAGCGGCGGCGAATCGGGGCGCGCCAGCCGGTTGGAGGCCATCCGGACTCCCAGCTCGGTGCGTACTCGAACCGGATGCCACGTTCGGCGGCGCCCGGCAGCTCGCCGCTGGCCGTCGCCGCGATGACTCTCGGGAGTGCGCGGGAGAGGCTGAAGACGACCGCGTCGAACCGGTGGGCGCCACTGAGCGCAACGGTGAGCTGGCGGGACAAGTGCCCCATTCCTACACCGTTGCTGGTCATCAAGATCACCACAGGGCGATCAGACATCCGGTATGCCTTCCTGGTTCAAGGTCGAACCTGCTGCCTGACTGACCCTAGCTGTTCTCCCTGAGGACACGGGGACGACACCGCGCGGACAGGTTCTCGTAAAGTATGTGCGCTATGACCTTGAGACCAGTGTGCGAGTTCGTCGACCGCTCCACAGACGCCTTGGTCATCGCTGTTCGCCTCCTCGGCACGGACGAAGAACCGACCGCCCGGTTTCGGCTCCGGCTCCGTACCCGCTGGGGCACTGTTGTCCTGGCGGAGACGGCGACGATTGCTGAACGTGTGGACCACGCGGGCAGACGGACGTGCTCGGCGCTGCGGTTCACCGTTCCCGCGAAGCAGCTACCGAACGCTGCGATGCGGTTGGAGGTCGCGCCCGAACGGCACGAGTCCTGGGTACCGGTAGCCACAACACCCGGCCTCCTCGCTTGCTCTCGCCCGGAACCGGTGGGCGAGCGGCGGGTTCAGGTGTTCCCTGCTGCCGGACGCTCGGCTACCTGGTTGCGGATCTCCGCGTGGACGCGCGGAGCGCGCATCGGATGGGCAGCGCGCAATGCCGCGCGCGAGCTCGCATTCATCGCTCGTTCACGTCGGTTCACGTGGGTGCGACCAGTACGGGCCCTGACGCGTCCGTTGGTCCCGCGTGGGCAGATCTGGCTCGTCGGGGAGAGACCAGAGACTGCCCGCGACAACGGGTTTGCCTTCTTCGCCCATCTGCGGCGGGAACGGCCCGAGGAACCGATCTACTACGTGATCGCCAAGGACAGTCCGACGGCTGCTGATGTGGCGGCACTCGGCCACGTGGTCTGGCACTCCTCCTGGCGGCACCGGCTGCTCATGCTGCACGCCTCGGTGATCGCCAACGCCTACTCGATCAAGCACATGCTGCCGAGCCGGTGGCGGCCGGGTGCGTACATGAACCAGTGCGCCTGGCGGGTGGGTGCGCGCCGGGTCTACCTCAAGCACGGAGTGCACCTGAGCCCGGACGCGGTGAAGAGAGGCAACGGAGGCTACGACCTGATCGCCACCGTGGGCGCGCAGGAAGCCGACGCCCTCGCGCGCACCTCCGGCTACACCAGCGCACAGCTGCGCGAGACCGGGCTGGCACGCTACGACAACCTGGTACCGGAGCGGCCGAGCCGCACGGTGCTGTTCATGCCGACCTGGCGCCGCTACCTCGTCCCGAAGCTCTTCGGCGGCGATGACACCGTGCTGGTGGGGTACCAGGGCTCGACGTACCAGCGCTTCGTGCACGGGCTCCTGGCCAGCGGTGAGCTGGCCCGCGTGCTGACGAGGCACGACCTGACCATGCTGGTCGTCCCGCACTACAACCTCGCCGGGCTCCTGCATCCCGACGACCTGGGCAGCGACCGGATCACGATCCTGGACGGCACCACGGCCGACATCCCGCACCTGCTCCGCAGCTGTGCACTGCTGCTCACGGACTACTCCTCCGTACAGTTCGATGTCGCCTATGTGGGCGCACCCGTGGTCTACGCGCAGTTCGACCGGGAGGAGTACGAAGCCGGCCACGGCGGCACATCCTGGTTCGACGCAGAGCGGGATGGTTTCGGACCCGTGGTCAGCACTATCTCGCAGGCCGTCGAGGCGCTCGAAGGCTATGCTGCCGGCGGCTTTGTCCGTGAGGCGCGCTACGACTCGCGAGTTAGCCGCATCTTCTCCTATGACGACCGCCAGAACTGCGCACGGATCGCGGCGGCCGTCGACTCGCTGTGGTGACTCTCCGGCGGCCCTCTGACCTGGCCTCGGTGAGACGGCCGGCTCAGCGTGCGGCATAGGAAAGCAATGATCGTACCGACGCCACCAGGGACTTGGACGTCGCACGGGCTGCTACCCAACGGGTGGCCCGGTCTTGGATCTTGCGGCAGCGGTCGGGCTCAGACTGGAGCTGGCAGATCAACGAGTCAGGCTCGCCCGCTGGGTACAACGCTCGATCAGCCAGGTGCGGACGCATGTCTTCCTGCGCCAGTACGACCACACCGTGAGCCCACGCTGCCACCACTAGGGCGGTGAGCTTGGGGATCGGAAGTGGTGGTGCGAGCAGATACTGCATCCGACCAAGGAATGCTGAGCGAGACCACACCTCTGGGGAAAGGCGCTCGATCGAGCGTCCGGCAAGCCTGGTCGGGCCGCGCCCGTAGCAGTACAGCAAGTTGCGCAGGTCCCGAGGTACTAGCTCCAACGCCGTTCGGTTAGCCGTCGGGTCCGGTCGTCAAGATCTTCGTGTGGAGTGTCGCTGGATAGGTTCGTCGGTCGATGGTGTCTCGGCCTTTGGCGCGGTATTTCGAGATCGCGCGTTTGATGACTCGCTGCCGGGTGCGGGTCCGGCGTGCTGGCATGACCTCGTCCAGGAGGGCGGCGCCGATGCGCCCGATGAGATCGATCGTGGTGCCGGTGATGGTGCCCGCGGCTTGGATGATCTGATCGCGTGCTGTCCGCAGTGCGGTGGTGAACGAGAGCCGGTCAGGATCGAGGTCTGGACGGGCCAGAGCGGTGTCGCTGATCGCGATGCGCAGCACCTGGTAGGCGGCCAGCAGTGCCCAGACCTCTTGGGTGACGGCGGCCGGGTGCTTGCCGCGCAGCACCCGGCCGGCAAGGATCGTGGACTTCAGCTCGCAGTAGGCCGTCTCGATCTCCCAGCGTTCGTGATAGAGCCGGAGCAGTGCCTGTGCCGGTGCTTGCTCGGGATCCAGCAGCGTGGTGATCAGCCGGTAGTTGCCAGTGCGGGTCCCGGACTCGGTGATGATGGCGATCTGGGCGTTGATCACTCGAACGCTCACGCCTCGTGCTTGGGCGAGGTAGGAGCCGTCGGGAAGCCGTTCCTGCGGCACCAGAGCCATTGCCCCGTTCCCGGTCTTGGCCCGGATGAGGAAATCGGCGCCCGCGCCGTCATGAACGTCGCTGAAGACCTGGTAGGTGGCGAAGTTCCGATCCCCGAGCAGCAGCATCCCAGGGCGCAATGCACCGGTCAGCTGCCGGGCATAGCCGAGCTCACCGACCCGGTCGGACCCGAACACGGCCTCGATGACGGTCCTGGTCCCGCAGGCCAGCAACGCGACCAAGCGCAGGAACGGGTAGCCGGCTTCCCCGTTCGGGCCGCCGCGGGGTTTGGGGAAGGCCACCTGATTCGCCTCGGTGTCCGCGACCGGGATCTGGGTGCCGTCGATCGCTACCACCAGGCGGCCCGCGAACCTCACCGAATCCTCGGCGTGGGTGGCCGCGGAGCCAGCGAGCAGCGTGAACAACTCACGCAACGGCCCGGGCCCCACCCGCCGCATCGCCTGCACGATCGAGGACTTCGCCGGTCTCGGCACCAGCACGGACAACCCGCTGCTCAACCGCCCCCAGACCTGCTGCCACCCCTGCTCAGCGAACAAGGCAC
>NZ_ATWL01000015.1 GCF_000421225.1 Ruania albidiflava DSM 18029
AATTTCCGCAGCACCGTGCCCTTCGGGATGCCTTCGCCGCCGCAGGAGCGGCACCAGGGATCATCCTCACGGACTCGGCACTGAAGCACTGCTCTCTCAGGTTCGAGGTGCTGGCCGGTGACGGTCAGGCCGAGCGCGTCGACCATGCAGAAGGTGTCGAGATCCGGGGCGGTGAACGTAGGCTGGGACATGTCGAGGTCTTTCGGATGGGCTGTGTGGTAACTCCCATCGTCGGAAGGCCTCGACCTCTATCCAGACACCGCCACGCCCAGACCACTGGGACCTGTCTCTACACCCTCATCTGCGAAGAGCCGGTAAACGAGCCGGCCCACCGGTGTGTGATGACCTGCTGGAGCGCGACCAATCGTAGTGACGCGTAATACTCTCCTGGGTCCGGAACTGCACAGCACATTCGTCCCAAGCAGGATCACAACTCCGTCCCAGAAAGCTGCTCAGCGCACAGAAGCGTCTCTTCTTCGCATCACGGTTTTCTGACCTGGTCATTCGATGAGGGCATCGAGAGCGTTGAGGACCTGGCTTGGCTGATCATTGACGATGAAGTGCGAACAGTCTGGAACCAGCGTGGACTTCACTATCGGGTTGAGTCGTTCCGCGGTTCGCAGAGCTCGGGCCGGGTTGTGAACGACAGTCTGCTCGGCAATGAGTTGCTGTGTCGGCATCGATAGCCGCCGGAGTTCAGGTGCGGAGAGACGCGTGGCTTCTGGTGCTCGGAGCCGGAAGGTCAGCATCCCTTTGGTAGCCAGGTCGACCAGATCGCGTTGGGCGGGGCGTTCCTTGCCCAGCCAGCGGAAGAGGCTACTGATGTTGCGCGTGGTCGGGGCCAGGAACGGAGGGATGCAACGCAGCAACCATGTCGCGGTGAATGGTGCGAAGACCTGAGCGGGGTCGAGCAGGGTGAGGGAACTGACTCTACCGGGGTGCTCTGTGGCGAAGCGTGCCGCGAGCCAGCCGCCGAAGGAGTGGCCGCAGAGATGAGCAGCCTCGATACCCAGGGCGTCCAATGTCTCCCGGAGCCAGATCGTGTAATGAGACCGCTTCCGCAACGGTGCGCCATCGTTACTGCTCAAGCCCGGCTCGCAGATGGTATCGATGGCGCAAATCCGATATCGGTTCGCCAGCTCTGTGATGATGGGCGCCCAGGTCGCACTCGGTGTGTATCGTCCGTGCAGCAGAACCAGAACGGGCGCATCTGGTGAGCCGGTGGCCAGGGCAACAGTGCGACCGTAGCGTCCGGTGACCTCCAATCGCTCGTACTCCGGCCAGCCCCGGAGCATCGCCTCGTACGCGACGAGATACTGCTCGCGTGCCTGCGCGTCAACGAACTCAGACATGCGCTGCTGCCTCCTCATAGGTGGGACTCTCCTCACTCCTCGCTGAGAAATCCCGCGAGCATCTCGTTGAAGGCCTCGGGCCGTCGGAATCCGATATCGGCATCTCGCGCTCTCCCTCGGAATCGAACCGGCACGTCCACGTTATCCCTGCTTCTGCACGGCCTGACCAGTCGAACATGGTGCCCCGTCCGGCGATGATCCGTCCAGGCCGAATTCCCAGCTCTGTCGATCCTGATCGGCACCTCGCAGCTGCTCGGACTGTCGTTTCTCGTCTACCTTGTGCTCAAGGCCCAGTACCGGCTGGTTCCGTATGCGTTCGCTGTGATCTGCTCGATGCCGTTCGTTCTGTAATACGTGGCGCTACCAGACACCGCTCTATAGCGTCGTGGCGCTGCTCGTCTCCCTCAGCGCGACCGCCACCATGCTCGCGACGCCTGACAAGCGGGAGCGCGCGGCGCCCACAGGAATCTGCGTTCTCCAGGACGGAGGCGCACATACGACCGGCCCCGCATGATCAGAGATTGCGGTTAAGAACGGAGGGACCATGACTGCACGCAGATCAGACAGCACGTCGTCGCCAGTCGGAAGCAGGGCGTATGTCGGCCCCGGCCTGCTCGCGGTGTGCGTACTGCATATCATCGTCGGGGTGGCCGATGCGGGACCGATGCTGGTCGATGCCGCTGCTGAAGGCTGGTCTGGCGCGTTCACCGGTGAGGACGCCCAGGTGTTGTGGTTCTTGATGACCGGAGCCGTCGGCGTTGTCGCTGGACTGGCGATCACGTTCATCGAGCTATCCGGTCGACTGCCATGGATGATCAGTATCGCGCTACTGCTCGTAGCAGGAATCGGGGTGAGCATGGCCCCGGCATCGGGCTTCGTGCTCGTCCTGGCCGTAGCCGTTCTCGCCTTGGCACGCTCCTGGCACACCACCCGCCACTCAACCACGGAGAGATCCAAGACGTTCCCAAGCCGATGATAATCGGCCCAGGACGCCTGTAGTAAGAGGCCATGAGCACGTTCACTCCTCGTCGCGGTTTGCGCACAGTGACCACGATCCTGTTCACCGGCGTACTCGCCTTCTCATCCCCGGTCGCCGCAACGGCTGTGCCCCGCGAGGATGAGCACGACCTACGGGAACGCATCGAAACACTGGTCGATGAGCATCTCGGCACGCCCCCGGTGTCATGGTTGCCGTGGTCGACGCCGAAGGCCAGTCGTTCGCCGTTCCCTCGGCCATCGCGCGCGCCAGGATCACGCAGCCCAGCAGCAGGATGCGCCGGTCTCGCCACACTGGCACGCACGAGACCGCACCGGCCGCAGCAGCCGGTCCCCCACCCCTGCGGCGGCCGAGCCAGCGGGCACAGGGCATTGCGCCGCCGAAGAGCTGCGGACATGAGGGAGGGCCGCTCGAGACAGAGATGGGCGGCCGGGCCCGCTTACGCATCTACCCGGTAGGCAGGGCCACGAGGGTGCAGCGGCGCACCCGGCCCCTCCCCGGTCGACCTGTGCCGGAGCTCAGGCCTCGTCCTCACGCACCGACTCCAGCAGCCGGGCACCGGGTGCGGGCCCGGTGACTACCTCCACGTGGTCGGCCACCCGGGCGGTACGGAGGGTCTCGGCGATCTCCACCGCGGTCGGGTGGTCCGGGGCGAGCGCGGCCACTGTAGGTCCGGAGCCGGCGACGAGGGAGGCCAGCGCTGGACTGTCCGCCAGCACCTGCTGCACCTGCTGCACCGCCGGGGCGAGGTTCCCAGCGGCATCATCCAGGTCGTTGCCCAGCACCTCGGCCAGCCGGTGCGGATCTCCGGAGATCAGCGCGGCCATCACCGCGTCGTCGATGTGCGGGACCGGCTCCGGGTCGGGGTGCAGCCGGTCCCATTCGGTGAACACCTCACCGGTGGACAAGCCCTGGGCGCGGATTCCCAGCACCCAGTGGTAGCAGCCGCGCGCCAGCGCCGGGGTGAGCCTGTCCCCGCGGCCGAGTGCCACAGCGGTACCGCCGGTGAGCGCGAACGGCACGTCGGCACCGAGCTCGGCGGCCAGGTGGCCCAGCTCCTCCCGGGCGAGCCCGGTCTGCCAGAGCAGGTCGCAGGCGAGCAGCGCAGCGGCAGCGTCGGCCGAGCCACCGGCCATACCACCACCGACCGGGACCCGTTTGGTGATCTGCAGGTGCACTCCGGTGCTGGTGCCGGAGGCTTCGGCGAGCAGGCGGGCGGCACGGCAGGCGAGGTTCGTCTCGTCGTCCGCGACCCGGTCGGCCCACGGTCCAGTGGTGCTGACGGTGATCTCCTCGGCGGGGGTGGCGACCACGTCCTCGTGCAACGAGACCGCCTGGTACACGGTCGCCAGCTGGTGGTCGCCGTCCGCGCCGGCGGGTCCGACGCGCAGCACCAGGGTGAGCATGCCCGGGGCGCGCACGTGCACGGCTGGCAGCATGACACTGGTGTTCATCGGGAGACCTCTCGGGCCCGGTTACGAGCCGCAGCCAGCGCAGCGAACTGGGTGATGTCCAGCCGCTCCCCCCGGGTGCTCGGGTCGATCCCGGCGGCACGGGCGACCTGCTCGGCCTGCTGCGGCGACCCGGCCCACGTGGCCAGCGCGGCGCGCAACGTCTTGCGCCGCTGGGCGAACGCAGCGTCGATGCAGGCGAACACCTCCGCGCGGGAGGCCGTAGTGGTCGGTGGGTCGCGGCGCACCATCCGCACCAGCGCGGAGTCCACGTTCGGCACCGGCCAGAAGATGCTCCGGGAGATGGTGCCCGCCCGGGTAGCCGAGGCGTACCAGGCGGCCTTCGCGGAAGGTACGCCGTAGGTGCGCGACCCGGGCGGGGCGGCGAGCCGGTCGGCCACCTCGGCCTGCACCATCACCAGCACCTCGGCCAGGCTCGGTTGACGCTCGAGGAAGGTCAGCAGCACCGGGACGGCCACGTTGTAGGGCAGGTTGGCCACCAGCCGGGTGGGTGTGGCCGGGAGCTCGTGGACGCTGAGTGCGTCCGCGGCGATCACGGTCAGCCTCGCGGCGTCCTCGGGTGCGCGCTCGGCCACCGTCTGGCCAAGTGCACCGGCGAGCACCGGATCGATCTCCACGGCGAGCACGTGCGCCCCTGCCTCGAGCAGCCCGAGCGTGAGGGAGCCCAGGCCTGGTCCCACCTCGACCACTGTGTCTCCCGCCTGCACGCCGGCGGTGCGGACAATCCGGCGTACTGTGCCCGGGTCGATGACGAAGTTCTGCCCGAGGGTCTTGGTGGGCCGGATCCCGAGACGCTCCGCGAGCGCGCGCACGCTGGAGGCGGTCAGCAGCCGGGGGGCTGCGGGCGCGGGGTCGGGAGGGCTCACGTCGATGAGCCTAGAGGATCATCGCGCCAAGGCTCGGGAGTACTGCTTGAGGACGCGACCGGGCCGCACACCCGAGCGCTCGCGATGGTGGGTGCTGTACTCAGAGCAGCCCGAGCTGGGCAGCGCAGGCGGGCCACTGGCCCCAGCCGCTCTGCGCCTGCAGTGCCTGTGCACGCTGGGTCTGCTCGGCCGCGGACGCCTCGCTGGGCAGACCAGAGCCGCCCATCGCCTGCCAGGTCGGCAGCGAGAACTGGTACAGGCCGTAGTATCCGTTGCCCGTGTTCGTGGTCGGATCTCCGCCGGACTCGCACTCGGCGAGCTCGGCCCAGACGCCACTGCCGGCACCAGAGCTCCCGCCGGATCCTCCTGTGTCGTCAGAGCCACCGGAGTTCTCTGAGTCGCCAGAGTCATCGGAACCACCCGAGTCACCCGAGCTGCTGGACCCACCCGAGCTGCTGGACCCACCCGAGCTGCTGGTGCTCTCCTCGGGGGCCGGCTCCGGCTCGGGGGCGGGACGCTCAGCGGTGCCGACCTCCACCACGCGGTCCACCGGATCGGTGGTGACCTCGTCGGAGAGCTCCTTGCTGTCCACCACCTCACCGTCGACGAGGTGGTCCCGGTAGGTGATGGTGCGCTCACCGTCACGGCCCTCCTGGACCACTCGGGACTGGTCGTCGTAGAGCTCGTCGGTCTCGCGCTGCACGCTGTCGTGCTCGACCACCCGGGTCTCGGTCCGGGTCTCGGTGGTGTGCCGAACCACGGTGACCACCGGTGCGCCGTCCTCGCCCATCGTGACGTTGACCTCGTCCTGGTTGCCCAGGGTGATCTCCGCCTTGACCAGCACCTGCTGGAGGGTGGCGCTGCCGTCGATGTCGATGGACCGCTCCTCGTCGTCGACCACGATCGTCACCGCACCATCGGTGATCAGCGGGAGGTCGAGCTCCGTGCGCCCGTCGCTGGACCGCGAGGCTTCCAGCGAGGCGTCTCGGCCGCTGCTGATCAGCTGGGTGAGTGCTTCCTCGGCCGTCAGTGCGGTCGTCCAGACCAGCTGCTGCTCACCGTCGGTGGTGATGGTGATCTGGTCGCCGGTGCGCACCACGACGTCGGCACCGTCGCTGAGCGCCTCGTCGGCACCAGGGACCACGGCGTCGTGGGGGCCGATCTCGATGCCGGCCTCGTCCAGGAGGCCGTCGACCGACCCGGCGAACGTGCTGAAGGTGTAGGTCTCGCCGTCCAGGTCGATGTCCACGGTCTTGTGCGCGGCAGCGACCGCTACCCCGGAACCGGCCAGTACCAGCACCGTGGCAGCAGCGGCCCCGAGCAGCACCCGACGCCGGCCCCGACGAGCAGACGGGCCGGTCTCCGCCGCCGCGACTCCGGCAGCGTCGGCCGTGTCCGTCTCCTCCGCCGGCTCAGCCTCGTCGGCGGGGACCGCACCCAGGTCGAGCTGGGCGGTCTCCTCAGCGGGCTCGGACCGCTCGCCCGCAGCGGCAGCCGTAGCGTCCGGGGCAGCGCCGGTCGTGCTCGGCTGGTCGGTCACGTCCGGTGCCTCGTGCGCCGGTTCGGCGGCCTCGTCGGTCGTGGGCACATCAGGGCGGCGGAAACGGTCGAAGAATGACACAGGCGGAGGGTTTCTGTGTGGGGAACTGGGATGCTCGCTCCGGTCGGCCACGTCCATGCAGCCACACCGGCGGACGTTCGACTGTAACCAGATCGTTATCTTCCAGGTCAACCGGATCGGCAGAAGATGTGACGACCGGCACAGCCGGGCGACCCGTCAGACCAAGGCAACGTACGCCGTCGGCAATGAACTCCTATAGCGGCGGCGGTGTCCCGCACGGTGTGCCGGCCCACCCAGGACCGGCACACCGCACCGGCGGGATCAGTACCAGCCGACGGACTGGGAGTGGCCCCAGGCGCCGCACGGGGTGCCGTACCGGCCGGAGATGTAGTTCAGGCCCCAGGTGATCTGGGTAGCCGGGTTGGTCCGCCAGTCAGAGCCGGCGGAGGCCATCTTCGACCCGGGCAGCGACTGCGGGATGCCGTAGGCACCGGAGGAGGGGTTCTGCGCGTGCGGATTCCAGTTGCTCTCCCGCTCCCAGAGCGCGTTCAGGCAGGTCCACTGGTCCGAGCCCCAGCCGCGGGCGGCGAGCAGCTCCTGCGCGATCGAGCGCGGGTCGGTGCCCGAGTAGTCGCCGGACGGGGTGCTCTCCGAGCTGTCGTCGGAAGAGCTGGACGAGCTCGAGGAGCTCGAGGAGCCGGAGGAGTCAGACGAGCTCGAGGAGCTGGACGAGCTGGAGCTGTTCGAGCTGCTCTGGGACGGTGGCGGCGCGGTACCGACCAGCACCACCTCGTCGACCGGCTCGGACACCAGGATCTCGGCCTGCACCTCGCGGGAGACCTCCTCACCATCGCGGTACTCCGCGGTGTAGGCGATCACCCGGGAGCCGTCCTGCCCTTCGGTCTCCACCCGCTCGGTGCCGCGGGTGAGGGACGAGGTCTCCCGGCGAACCGTGTCGTGCTCGAGGGTCTCGGTCTCGGTGCCGTACTGCGTACCGACGCGCTCGATCGAGATGTCCGCGCCTTCGGTGGGCCGGCTGTTCATCTCCACCGACACGTTGTCCTCCAGGCCCACGACGATGCCGTTCTCGATGAGAGCGTCGGCCACCGTCTCGGCGTTGGACTCGATGTCGTAGGTCTTGCCGTCCACTGTGGCCTGGAACTGCACGGTCGGACCGGCTTCGTCCAGCAGCCCGGCCGGGTCGCGGCCGTCCTGCCCGCTGCGGGAGGCTTGGTCCCACAGCTCGGTGCGGCCGGCCAGGTAGGCTCGCGCGTCCTCGGCGGAGGCGGCGAACGGGTCGGTAGCGTCGGTGGCGCCGGAGTCGGAGTCGGTACCCGGCTGGTTCGCGGCGAACGCCAGCGAGCCGGCCAGGACCACTGCGAGCCCCCCGGCGCCGATCGCACGTCGCAGCGGGCGGGGCAGGGCAGTGGTCACGGGCGCGTCGGCGCGGTGGCGCGACGTGGCTTTGTCAACGGGCACGGGGAGGGGTCCTGTTCTTGCTACGTCAAACCCGGGAGGGACGGGCCAGAAGCGACCGTAACCGATTTGTGACCTGAATTTCCAGTACCGGGCCGGAGCTGTGGACGGCGAGTCCCCCGCGGCAGTGGCCTCGATGTCGAAATTCGACCCGGGTTCGATACCCAGAGCGCCTCGCGGGCTTGCGGACCAGCCGGTCGGGTGCTCGGGGTCACCAGGGGCCGTAGAGCCGTTCGGCGTTGCCGTCGACGGCGGAGCAGACCGTGCTCAGGTCCTCTCCCCTGGTCTCGGCCAGCGCCCGCACAGTCGCAGCAGCCACGTACGGAGCGTTCGGCTGGCCGCGCCAGGGGTGCGGGGTCAGGTAGGGCGCATCGGTCTCGACCAGCAGCTGGCTCAGCGGCACCTCGAGGGCTGCCCGGCGCAGCTCCGCCGCGTTCCGGAACGTGACCGTACCGGCGAAGGAGAGGTAGTAGCCGCGGCGGACGCACTCCCGGGCCATCTCGACATCCCCGGAGAAGCAGTGCAGCACCGTCACCTCTGGGGCGCCGTCGGCGGCGAGCACCTCGAGCACCTCCTGGTGCGCCTCCCGGTCGTGGATCTGCAGCGGCAGATCGAGCTCCTTGGCCAGGGCGATGTGCGCGCGGAACGATTCCCGCTGCACGGCCCGGCCGGCCGGCCCGGCACGGAAGTGGTCCAGTCCGGTCTCCCCCACGGTCCGCACCCGCGGGTGCCGGACCAGCTCCGCAACCTGTGCGATCGCCTCGTCCAGGTGGACCTGGTGCCGAGGTGCCGGGTGGGGTTCCAGCCCGTCCGGGGCTACCTCGCGCACGCCCGCGTGCAGCACGGCCTCGTTCGGGTGGAGAGCCACGCCGGCGAGCACCTGCGGGTGCTCGGTGGCCATGGTCACGCTCACCGGCGCAGAGTCGAGGTCGCAACCGATCTGCACGATCGCCCGTACCCCTACACCTGCGGCCTTCGCCAGGTGACCGGCGGTACCAGGGTCGGCCACGCCGTCGGGCAGGACCGGTGCGATTGACTCCAGGTGGGTGTGGTTGTCCACCACCGGAGCGGGCAGTGCCTCGATGCCCTCGGGGAAGTCGCGGCTCCGGCGGGCCATCAGGCCTTCGCCCGCAGTCGGTCCAGCTCCTCCTCCACCACGGACTCGTCCAGCTTGGTGAACACCGGGGTCGGCTTTCCGACCGGGGTGCCGACCGTCAGCGGTCGGGACTCCCAGGCCGGGACGTCGGAGTAGTCGCCGGTGATCACCGGGTAGTGCCGGGACTCGTCGTCCAGGTCGGTGACCTCCTCGATCCGGGGCTGCGGGGCGAACTCGCCGCTGCCGCCGAGCGCCTCGTGCACCTGCTGGGCGGAGTGCGGCAGGAACGGGGCGAGCAGTGTGTTGCAGTCGCTGACCGCCTGGGTCACCGTGTGCAGCACGGTGGCGAGCCGGTCGGGGTCGGACTTCAGCTTCCACGGCTGGGTCTCGGACAGGTAGCGGTTGACGTCCGCGACGGTGTGCATCGCCGCTGCGATGGCCCCGCGCTGGCGGTTGGTCTGGATCTGCGCGCCCACCTCCGCGAACGCACCTGAGGTGGTGGCCAGCACCTGGCGGTCCACCTCCAGCAGCTCTCCAGGGGCGGGGATCTGGCCGAAGTTCTTGTGCACCATGGTGGCGGTGCGGTTGACCAGGTTGCCCCAGCCGGCGACCAGCTCGTCGTTGGTGCGCCGCACGAAGGACTCCCAGGTGAAGTCCACGTCGTGGTTCTCCGGACCGGCGGCGGCCACGTAGTAGCGGAATGCGTCCGTCTGGTACCGGGCGAGCATGTCCCGCACGTAGATCACCAGTCCGCGGGAGGAGGAGAACTTGCGGCCCTCCACGTTCAGGAACTCGCTGGAGACCACCTCGGTGGGCAGCTGCAGCTCCCCGTAGGGGCCTGCACTGCCGCCCTTGGCGCCGCGGCCGTCGTAGGCGAGCAGCTCAGCAGGCCAGATCTGGGAATGGAAGGTGATGTTGTCCTTGCCCATGAAGTAGTACGAGCGGGCGTCGGCGCTGTTCCACCAGGCCCGCCAGGCCTCCACATCACCGGTGCGGCGGGCCCACTCGATGCTGGCGGACAGGTAGCCGATCACCGCGTCGAACCACACGTACAGCCGCTTGTTCGGGTTCTCCTGCCAGCCGGGCAGCGGGATCGGGATGCCCCAGTCGATGTCCCGGGTCATCGCGCGCGGGCGCACGTCGGCGAGCAGGTTGCGGCTGAAGTTCAGCACGTTCGGGCGCCAGCCGTCCCGGGTCTCCAGCCACGCGGCCAGCGCATCCACCAGGGCGGGCAGGTCGAGGAAGAAGTGGTTGGACTCCACGAACTTCGGGGTCTCGCCGTTGATCCGGCTGTGCGGGTTCTTCAGGTCGATCGGGTCGAGCTGGTTGCCGCAGCTGTCGCACTGGTCGCCGCGGGCACCGTCGTAGCCGCAGATCGGGCAGGTGCCCTCGATGAACCGGTCCGGCAGGGTGCGGCCGGTGGACGGGGAGATCGCGCCCATCGTGGTCTGCTCGACCATGTATCCGTTGGCGTGCACGGTACGGAACATCTCCTGCACCACGGCGTAGTGGTTACCGGTGGTGGTGCGGGTGAACAGGTCGTAGGACAGGCCCAGGGACGTCAGGTCCTCCACGATCACCCGGTTGTACCGGTCCGCCAGCTCCTGCGGGGGAACCCCCTCCTGCTCGGCCTGCACCAGGATCGGGGTGCCGTGCTCGTCGGTGCCGGAGACCATCAGCACCTCGTGACCGGCCATCCGCATGTGCCGGCTGAACACGTCGGAGGGCACGCCGAAGCCGGCGACATGGCCGATGTGCCGCGGACCGTTGGTATAGGGCCAGGCCACGGCGGACAGGATGTGGGTCATACCGACGATCGTAATGGCAGCAGAGGCGGGCTCTGGTCGTCGTCCTGTTCCTCGATCGCACGCTACGCGCACGCTGTGCCCGTGGCGGTTCTAGCGGGCCAGGTCGATATCCGTCTGCGTGAAGTCTTCGCCCTTGAACAGCAGCGGCACCGCGCGCATCTTGGCCAAGGCATAGGAGAAGCAGTCGCCGAAGTTCAGGCCAGCAGGGTGTCTGCCCTTGCCGAACCTGCGCCACGCTGCGTGAGCTACCCACGCCAGCTCGGTATCGGCCGGGACGACTTCCACACGGGCGCGATCCAGCAGCCGGCGCAGGTCCTCGACCGCGTCGGGCCCCTGCCTCGTCTCGACCACCAGCGCGGCCTCGGTCACGCTCACCGCGCTCACCACACACGGTTCCCGGGCGATGATGGCCGCGAATCGCTCCAGCTCTGCCTCGCCAAGGATGATCGCCACGAGAGCAGAGGTGTCGACGGCGATCACGCAGGGATCCCCCGGCCGTCGTAGCCAACGATCTCCTCGGCGCTGCGCTCGTCCAGCGTGGGCCGGCGCCGGCCCCGTTCACCGATGGCGACCAGGTCCGCATAGACGAGGTCGACCTTCGGCGCCGTGCGGGCGAGCCGTTCCTGCAACGCGGCCTTGAGCGCCGCTGTGATCGACGTGCCCATCCGGTCGGCCAGCTCCCGAGCCAGCCGGTCAGTCTCCGGATCTTTGATGTTCAACGCCATAGAGGAAGAATATCATCCACCGTTCTTCCTCAGCCTCTTCCTCAGCGTTGGTACCGCAGCATCACCATGTCGTCGGCGTGCAGCAGACCGGTCAGCCGCATCGTGGAGTGCACCGGTGGGGCGTCCCGGGTGATCCGGATCGCGTCCCCACCTTCGAGCACGGGGCTGATCGTCAGGCACAGCTCGTCCAGCACCCCAGCACCGACCAGCGAGCCGAGCAGGTGCGGGCCGCCCTCGGTGAGCATCTGCGGCAGGCCCCGCTCGATCAGCGCGAGGCGCATCGCCGCCGGGTCCACCTCCTGCTCACCGCACACCACGACCTCGGCGACCTCGGCGAGCCGGGTGCGCTGCGCCGTCGGCGATCCCGCGTGGGTGAGCACCACCGGGACCACGGGGGCCTCGGTGAACACCGGTGAGGTGGGGTCCAGGTCGAGCTGGCCGGAGACGATCGCGAACACCGGGTGGTCGCTGAGTCCCTGGGCGCGGCGCCAGGCGACGTCAGCCTCGTCCAGCCGCATACCGCCGTACCCCTCGGCGCGCACGGTCCCGGCGCCGACGATGACCACGTCGGCGAGCCGGCGCAGCAGGTCGAACACCTGCTTGTCCGCCGGACCGTTCAGGCCGCCGGACAGCCCCTGGTGGGTGGCGGCGCCGTCGAGCGAAGAGATCATGTTCGCCCGCAGGTGCGGCCGGGAGCGGTCGAGCACCTGGTAGGTGGCGAGCAGCACGGCCTCCTCGGACGCGGGCTGGCCGGTCACAGGTTGTGCCTCATGAACGCCGGCTCGCGCAGCCCGAGCACGGCTTCGGTCATCCGGACCGCGTCCACTGTGGCAGCCACCTCGTGGGCGCGCACGATCCGGGCTCCGCGTTCGACGCACAGGGCGGTGGCGGCGAGCGTGCCGGACAACCGGTCGGAGCGGTCCCGATCCAGGGTCTCCCCGACGAAGTCCTTGTTCGACAGTGCCACCAGGGTGGGCGGGCCGATGCTGGTGATCTCCGCCAGCCGACGCACCAGCTCCAGCGAGTGGGCGGTGTTCTTGTTCAGGTCGTGGCCGGGGTCGATGATGATCGCCTCCTCGGGCACTCCAGCATCTAGCGCGCGCTGCATCTGGGCGGTCAGGAAGTCGGCGACCTCGGCGACCACGTCGGTGTACTGCGGGCGGTGCAGGTGCCGGTGCGGGGCAGCGACCGAGTGCGCGATCACCACCGCGGCCCCGGTCTCGGCGACCACCTCGGCCATCCCGTCGGTCCGCAGCCCGGTGGTGTCGTTGACCACGTCAGCCCCGGCGAGCACGCAGGCCCGGGCCACCTCGGGGCGCTGGGTGTCCACGGAGATCACCACGTCGCTGGCGGCACGGACCGCCTCGATCACCCCGAGCACCCGGTCCAGCTCCTCGGCGGGGCTCACTTCCTCGGCGTCCGGGGAGAACGCCATCCCGCCGATGTCCACCCAGTCGGCGCCCTCGGCCACGGCCCGCAGTGCGGCCTGCACCGCTGCCTGCAGCTCGAAGGTGCGGCCGTCGTCGTAGAAGGAGTCCGGGGTGCGGTTCACGATCGCCATCACCGCGACCCGGTGGGCGAAGTCGAACTCGCGTGACCCGATCCGCCGTGGCGCCAGCTGGGCCACGGCTGCCGGGGCGGGCATCAGTCCCGGCCCTTCGACTTCACCCCGGCGGCCAGGCGGCGCAGCAGCGGGCGGGGCAGCAGCCGGGAGACGGTGGCGATGGTGGTGTACAGCGTCCCGGGCACGCTGAGCACCTTCCCGCGGGCCAGGTCGCGCAGCGAGGTGGCCACCAGGTGGTCGACGTCCACGTACATCCAGCCCGGGGTGCGGTCCATGTCGATGCCTGCGGTGCGGTGGAAGGAGGTGCGTACGAAGCCCGGACACAGCACCTGCACCCGGATCCCGGTGCCGGCCAGGTCGGTGGCCAGCCCTTCGGTGAAGTTCACCACCCAGGCTTTCGAGGCGGAGTAGGTGGTGCCGCGGCCGGGCAGCAGGGCGGCGACCGAGGCCACGTTGACGATCGCACCGGACCCGCGAGCGAGCATGCCCGGCAGGGCGGCGTGGGTGAGGCGCAGCACGGCCTCGACGTTCACCCGCAACTGGTGGGCCAGGTCGTCGATCTCGGCATCGGCGAGCTCCTGGCCCACGGACAGGCCGGCGTTGTTCACCAGCGTGTGCACGTCCCCGACGGCCAGCCGGTCAGTGACCGTGGCGATCCCGGCCCCGCTGCCCAGGTCCGCAGGCAGCACCTGCACCTGCGCTGCCCCCATCGCGCGGCACTCGGCGGCCACCTGCTCCAACCGATCGGCGCTGCGGGCCACGAGCACCAGGTCCAAGCCCTTCTGGGCCAGGTGGCGCGCGAAGGTCAGTCCGATGCCGGAGGAGGCTCCGGTGACGAGTGCGGTCGGCATGGCTTCAGGCTAGTTGGCTACAGTGCCGAGCGGGTGGTCAACGGCGGAGCGGCGTACTGCCCGGGGACCTCGTCGTGCCACCCCTGGTCACCCGGGACCGAGCGTGGGATGGTGGCGGTATGGCTACTCGTGCACTGCTGGTGGTCGATGTCCAACCCACGTTCTGCGAAGGTGGCGCCCTCGGCGTCGACGGAGGGAACGCCGTCGCCGGACGGATCGCCACCTACGCGGCCCGCCACCGGGACGACTATGCGCTGGTGGTGACCACGCAGGACTGGCACATCGATCCCGGCGACCACTTCTCCGACACCCCGGACTTCGTGGACTCCTGGCCACCGCACGGCATCGCTGGAACGGCGGAGGCCGAGCTGCACCCGGCGCTGGCGGAGCTGGCACCGGATGCGTCGGTGAAGAAGGGAGCCTATGCGGCGGCCTACTCGGGATTCGAGGGCAAGGACGACGGCGGCGCCACCTTGGCCCAGATCCTCACCTCTGCGCAGGTCACCGAGGTGGACGTGGTGGGCATCGCCGAGTCGCACTGCGTGAAGCAGACCGCGCTGGACGCGCTGGGTGAGGGCCTGCGCGTGCGGGTGCTGCAGGACCTGACCGTGCCGGTCAGCGAGGACCAGGGCGTCACCGCGCGGGAGGAGATGGCCGCGGCCGGGGTGCAGCTGGTCGACTCCGCGCAGTCCTGAGACGCTCGGTCGACCCGTAGACTGCGCAGGCGTGACCAGCCCGACCTTCCCCACCCGCCGAGCAGGCTCCTCCGGGTTCGGCCCGCCAGCTCCCGAGCCGGACGGGTACTCCGCCGCGCGCGCGATCGAGGCCAACCCGGGTCCGGCGCTGCACCACGGGGCCGCCGACGCCCTTGCCGATCCTGGTCCGACTCGGCGGCTGACCTCGGCGTGGCTGACCTACCCGGTGGGCTACGGGCTGCTCGGTGCGGTGCTCGGGATGCTGGTGATGCTGACCACCGACAGCGCCTCCCCGGTGGTCACCATGTTCGCCGGCACCGGGTTCGCGGTGCTCGCCCTAGGTGTCTACGGCGCGATCCTCGCCGGGCTGCAACGACTGCTCCGCCGAGCGGGCCGGGTCGCTCCGGAGGGCATCGGCAAGCTGATCACGTTCCTCGGCACGATCGTGTTCGCCGGCCTGGCCTTCGTCACCTGCCTGCTGCTGAGGATCGACCCGTGGCTGCTCACCGTGGCGGCGGTCTTCGCCGGGGTGCTCGCGGTGCGGTTCGGGCAGTGGTTGGTCGGTCTTCTCACCGCGCGCCATGCGCTCACGGTCGGCTCTCTGACGGTGTGCGCAGTGCTGGTGGTGGTCTCGTTCGCGATGCTGCCAGCGACGGTGGCCGCGGCCTGACCGGCGGCCCGGTGGGCGGCCCAGCCGGCAGCCCGGTGGGCGGCACCGTCCGTGGCGGGCGGCAAGCGGCACTGGGTCTCGGGCTCAGCGGGCGCGTAGCGCGGCCTCGTACAGCTCCCGGCGACTCACCCTGTGAACGGCGGCCAGCTCTGCGGTGACGTCCTTGAGCCGCTCCCCGGCCTCGGTACGGCGGAGCACCTCGGCGAGCAGGTCCTGCGGGTCGGCCGGGTCCGGGGCAGCGCCGGCGACCACGATGCTCAGCTCGCCGCGAACCTGGTCGCTGGCCCACTCGGCCAGCGCGGCGAGCGGTCCGCGGCGAACCTCCTCGTAGGTCTTCGTCAGCTCCCGGCACACCGCTGCTGCCCGGTCCGGCCCGAACGCACCGGCCATCGCCTGCAGCGTGGCGGCGATCCGGTGCGGGGACTCGAAGAAGATCATCGTGCGCTGCTCGGTGGCCAGCGTGGCCAGCGCCCGGTCCCGCTCACCGGGCTTGCGCGGCGGGAACCCCTCGAAGCAGAACCGGTCGCTGGGCAGCCCGGAGAGCGCCAGG
Organism: Ruania albidiflava DSM 18029; assembly: GCF_000421225.1. Classification (GTDB taxonomy): domain Bacteria; phylum Actinomycetota; class Actinomycetes; order Actinomycetales; family Beutenbergiaceae; genus Ruania; species Ruania albidiflava. Next base: position 15,684 of record NZ_ATWL01000015.1, read on the forward strand.
GCGGTCAGCGCGGCGCTCGGGCCGGGAGCGGCGGTGACGCGCACCCCTGCCTCGGCGGCGGCGCGCACCAGCCGAAAACCGGGGTCGGAGACCGCAGGCATGCCGGCATCGGTGACCACCAGCACGGTGCCACCCTCGCTGGCCGCCTGCAGCACCGTCTCGGTGCGGGCGTGCTCGTTGTGCTCGTGGTAGCTCAGCACCCGCGCGCTGAGCTGCACGCCGAGGCGGCTGGCCAGGGCGCGCAGCCGGCGGGTGTCCTCGGCGGCGATCAGGTCCGCCTCACCGAGCAGGCGCACCAGCCGCGCCGAGGCGTCCTCGACATCGCCGATCGGGGTGGCGGCCAGCACGATCACACCGCCGGTGGCGGCCCCGGTCACGTCGCCTTCTCCCGCTCGTGCCGGTAGCAGCTGCCGCACAAGGACTCGTAGCTGATCACGTCCTCACCGTCGATGGCCACCACGTCGCCGGCGAACACGAAGGTGCCGCCCACGCGGCGGCAGTTGAACTCCGCCTGGGAGCCACACCGGCACATCGTGGGCAGCTTGTCGAAGTTGTCGGCCAGCTCGAACAACCGGCGGGAACCGGGGAACACCTGGGTACGGAAGTCGGTGCGCAGTCCGTAGCAGATCACGCTGATCTGGTCGTCCTTGGCGAGCTCGAAGAGCTGGTCGATCTGCTCCTCGGTGAGGAACTGCGCCTCGTCCACCAGCACGCAGGCGATGGGCGCCACCTCACCCTCAGCCGGGTCCCACAGCCCTGTGAACGCTCCGGTGCCCTCCTGCGCCTGCAGCGTCAGGGCACGCAGGTCGTCGCTGGGGTGGGCAAGGACGTCCACCGGCCGGGACGCTCCGCCCCGAGCGACGACCGCGTCGCTGGACTTGGTGTCCGTGGCAGGTTTGATCACCAGGATCCGCAGGCCCCGCTCCTGGTAGTTGTAGGCCGTCTTGATCAGCGTGTCGGACTTGCCGCTGTTCATGGCGCCGTACTTGAAATGAAGCTTCGCCACGCCATCCTCCAGGTCGTCCAGGGCCCAGTGCAGTGTAGCCGCGTAGCCGGCCCGCACCCGGGCCGGCCCGACCTACACTGGCGGGCGTGAGAGCAGAGGGCGCGCAGGAGGGGGCGCGCGAAGGCGACCCCACGGCGTCGGCTCCCACTCTGGCCGGCTCGATCACCAGGACCACGGCCGAGGTTCCTGGCTCGTCCGGCACGGCAACCGCCCGGCATGCTGCTCCGGTGCCGAACCGGTGGCACCAGCTGCAGGCGCTGGTGCGCCGGCCGCCGCTGCCCGGCACGCACACCGCTGCCGAGATCCGCACCTCGCTCGAGGACCGGCTGCTGCCCCCGGTGCCCGGCTCCCGGCTGTGGGGCTGGATCGGTGCGCTGCTGGTGACGGCGGTCGCCGGCGTGCTCCGGCTGGTGCACCTGGAGCGCCCGGACCGGTTGGTCTTCGACGAGACCTACTACGTCAAGCAGGCCTACTCCCTGCTCACCCTGGGCTACGAAGGAACCTGGAACGAGGAACCGGACGAACGTTTCGCCGCCGGGGACTTCTCCGACCTGAACACCGACGCCGACTACGTGGTGCACCCCAGCGTGGGCAAGTGGATGATCGCGATCGGGATGCGGCTGCTCGGCCCGGAGAACCCGTGGGGCTGGCGGATCAGCGCCGCCGTGGTCGGCACGCTCTCGGTGCTGCTGCTCGCTCGGATCGCGCGGCGGCTGTTCTCCTCGAGCCTGTTCGGGTGCACTGCTGCGCTGCTGCTGGCCGTCGACGGGGAGCACATCGTCCTCTCCCGCATCTCCATCCTGGACATCTTCCTGCAGTTCTGGGTGCTCGCCGCGTTCGGAGCGCTGCTGCTGGACCGGCAGTGGCACCGGCGGCACCTGGCCGCCCGTGCTGCCACAGAGCTGGCCGCACGGGGCAGCTACGGCGACCCGTGGGGGCCGAAGGCCGGGCTACGCCCGTGGTTGCTGGTGGCCGGGGTGTGCCTGGGGCTGGCCAGCGGGGTGAAGTGGTCCGGGGTCTACGCCCTCGCGGTGTTCGGGATCGTGGCGGTGGTCTGGTCGGTGACAGCCCGCCGGGAGCTGTCGGTGCGGTTGTGGTCCGGGGCCGGGCTGGTGCGCGACGGGGTGCGCTCGTTCCTGGTGCTGGTGCCCACTGCGGCGGTGGTCTACGTGCTCACCTGGCTGCCGTGGTGGCTGAACCCGGGCTCCTACTACCGGCACTGGGCCAGCGACGTGAACGCCGTCGCCGAGCACCCGCAACGCCCCTGGCTGCCGGACTGGCTGAACTCCTGGTGGGAGTACCACCTGAAGATGTGGCACTTCCACAACAACCTGACCTCTGAGCACACCTATATGTCCCACCCGGCCGGCTGGCTGGTCCAGTGGCGGCCCACGTCCTTCGCGTGGCGGGACGTGGAGGACGGCACGTCCATGGACCTGTGCGGCGCGAGCCGGTGCGTCGGGGCGATCACCTCGCTGGGCAACCCGGTGCTGTGGTGGGGCGGGGCGCTGGCGCTGCTGCTCGTTGTCTGGCTGGCGGTGCGGCACCGAGACTGGCGCGCCTGGGCCATCCTGGGTGGGTACGCGGCGACGTACCTGCCCTGGTTCGCCTACACCGAGCGCACCATCTTCACCTTCTACACCGTGGCGCTGGCACCGTTCGTGGCGCTCGCACTGACGGTCGCTCTGGCCACCCTGGTCGGCAGTCCCAGCTGGCCGTTACGAGAACGCCGACCAGGGATCTGGACGGCGGCGGGCATCGTGGTGCTCGCCGTGCTGGTGGGCGCGTTCTACTGGCCGATCTGGTCCAACCAGTGGGTGCCGTACTGGTTCTGGCGCCTGCACATGCTGCTGCCCAGCTGGATCTGAGCGGCACTGCGCCACCCCCGTCCCCATCACGCCCCAGAGACAAAGCTGCTCGTCGATCTGGCCACCGGCTGTGGCCAGATCGACGAGCACGTTCAGGTTTGGGGGACCGCTCGGGGCCGGGCGGGCCGCCCTCAGCCCCGCAGGATCACGTGTCGGCGAACTCCGGCAGACCGAAGTGTGCAGTGGACGGGTCGCCGCCGTAGCGGGTGCCGTTGTCCAAGGCGGCGATCTGCTCCAGGTCCGCATCGGAGAGGGTCACCGAGGTGGCGTTGAAGTTCTCCGCGATCCGGGAGGGCGTCACCGACTTGGGGATCACCACGTTGCCGATCTGCAGGTGCCACGCGAGCACCACCTGCGCGGCCGTGGCCCCGTGCCGCTCAGCGATCTGGGTCAGCACCGGGTCGTCGAGCAGCCCCTTCCCGGAGCCGAGCGGCGACCAGGCCTCGGTGAGCGTGCCGTGCGAAGCGTTCAGCTCCCGCATCTCGGCCTGCTGCAGGTAGGGGTGCACCTCGATCTGGTTGAGCACCGGCACCACACCGGTCTCGTCGATGATGCGCTCCAGCTCGGTGCGGTGGAAGTTGGAGACACCGATCGAGCGCACCCGGCCGGACTCGGCGAGGGTGGCGAACGCCTTCCAGGTGTCCAGGTACCGGTCCGCACGCGGGCAGGCCCAGTGGATCAGGTACAGGTCGAGGGTCTCCAGGCCGAGCTTCTCCATGGAGACGTCGAACGCCTTCAGGGTGGAGTCGTAGCCCTGGTCGACGTTCCACAGCTTGGTCGTGATGAACAGGTCCTCACGCGGCACACCGGACGCGGCGATCGCGCGGCCGACGCCGCTCTCGTTACCGTACACGGCTGCCGTGTCCACGAGCCGGTAGCCGACCCGGAGGGCCTCCTCGGTGGCGACCTGCGCCTGGTCGTCCGGGACCTGCCAGACGCCGAAACCGAGCTGGGGAATCTCATTGCCGTCGCGCATCGCGACGCTGGGAATGGTCGTATCAGTCACGACTGTCACCGTAACAACAAGTGCACCACCGTGCAGGCACCGCCCGCCGGTGCGGTCACGCACCACAGGCACCGGAGCGGTCCTTCGCGGCGCTGCGGAGGCTGGTCGCCGGTGGGCGGCGTAGAGTCGGCCCACCCGGCCGAGGAGGACCGATGTCCCTGACCCTGCACACCACGATCGAGGCCCGCGGCCCCGCCGCCGCGATCGTGCTCACCGACGACCAGGTCGCCACCCTCGGTGTCGGCAAGGCCGGTCCGGTGACCGTGACCATCGCGGGCACCACCGCCCGCCTCCGGCTGGCCCGGATGGGTGGGGAGAACATGATCGGGATGAGCAAGGCGGTCCGCGCCCAGCTCAGCGTCCAAGCCGGCGACCAGGTGGAGGCGCAGATCGCGCCGGACCTGGCCGAACGCACTGTGGACATACCGCCCGAGCTGACCGCTGCGCTCGAGGAGGCAGGTCTGACCGAGGCGTTCGGCGCGTGGTCCTACAGCCGGCGCAAGGAGGCGGCCCGCGGCGTCGCCGAGGCGAAGGCGGCCGAGACCAAGGCCCGGCGGGTGGTCAAGGTGCTCGAGGCGCTCCAGTCCTGAGCCGCCGGCAGCAATGTCACGAGGATCCGGGCACGGGTGCCCGGATCCTCGTGACGCTGGTGATGACAAGCGCCCTCGCCGGGAGAGACGGCGCCGGCTGCGCTCAGAGGACCTGCTCGCTGCGGTGGTAGGCCAGGCCCTGGGCGTCCCACAGCGGTGCGTGCTCCCGCAGCCGCGGGACGAACGCCTCCCAGTCGCGCTGTTCTTGCGCTGTCCAGCTCACCTCGGCGACCGCGGCCAGCCGGGGCAGGAGCATGGTGAACAGGTCGTCCTCGGTGACGATCGTCTCGGTCCACACCGCGGCCTCTATCCCCCGCACCGCCTCGGCCGGCACCCCGTCCAGGTAGGCCTGCGGATCCCAGTCGTAGGAGTCCCGCACCTCCACGTACCCGGCCCAGTGCAGCCCGAGCGGGAAACCCTCGTAGTACTGCATGTCCAGGTAGACCCGGTTACCGGGGCTGAGCACCACCTGTGCACCGGCCCGCGCCGCCTCGACCACCGGCGCAGGGTCCACGCCCGAGTCCCACAGCTGCACCACCGCCCCCGCCGGCAGCGGGGCAGCCGCGGCCTCCCCCCACATCATCGGAGTCTTGCCGGTGCGCTGCACCGCGTCGGCCAGGTGCTGGACGAACGCCACGTACTCCTCCCGCGGCATCGTGTGCACCTCGTCCCCACCGGCGTGCAGGTACGGGCCGTTGACGAGGGGAGCCAGGTGGCCCAGCACGTCGTCGATGAACGGTGCGGTGGCCGGGTTGTCCAGGGCCAGCTTGGAGAACCCCACCTCGATACCCCGGTAGGCCTCGGCAGGCTCTCCGGTCTCGGTGAGGGCACCGATCGCGTGCTGGGCGGCGTTCACGTGGCCGGGCATGTCGATCTCCGGCACCACGAGGATGCCCCGGGCGTCGGCGTAGGCGACCAGGTCGCGGAACTCCTCGGTGCTCAGGTAGCCACCGGGCCCCTCCCCCACCTGGGTGGCGCCGGAGATCTCGGTCAGCTCGGGGCGGCCCGGCACCTCGATGCGCCAGCCCTGGTCGTCGGACAGGTGCAGGTGCAGCACGTTCAGCTTGTAGGCGGCCATCAGGTCGATGACCTTCGTCAGCGTCGACGGGCCGAAGAAGTGCCGGGAGATGTCCACCATCAGCCCGCGGTGCGCGAACCGGGGGCTGTCCTCGATCTCCACACCGGGCACCTGTCCGGGAGCTGCCTGCGGCAGGTCCAGGTCACGCAGCTGGACGAGCGTAGCCAACCCGCGCAGCAGACCGAGCCGGCCCCCGGCGAGCTCTACGCGACCATCACCCGCCCGCAGCACGTACGCTTCGCCGTCGCTGTCCTGCTCCGCCAGCACGACGACGGAAGGCGAGGTGCTCTGGTCCGCCACCGGGGCGTCGTCATCGCGGGTGGGCAGGTCCAGCATGGCGGCGGCCACCGCCACCAGCTCCTGCGGTGCGAGCAGCTGCGTGCTGGCGTCCAGCGTGGTCGGGGCGCCGCCGCGGGTGCTGATCGTGGCGGGCAGGGGCACGAGCGGGAACGTCACGGGGGCGTCTCCTTCCGGCAGGCCGGGCTGGTCCTCGTCACGCTACCGCCTGTGCCCCTGCCTGCCGGTCAGTCGCGCACGGTCACCGTGAGCGGCTCGCTGCTGGTGCTGCCAGCATCGTTGGCGAGCTCGATCACGTAGACGTGCTCGCCGGGCGCCCGGCCGGTCAGCGCCACCTCGACGTGCTGGGCACGCGGGGTCGAGGCCTGCAGGCGACCGTCGGCCACCTGCTCACCGTCCTCGTAGAGCACCCAGCGGTCGGCGTCGGTGCCCCACCACATGTCCGCCGTGATCCGGTAGTCACCGTCGTGGTCGTCGTTGTCGTGGCTCAGGTGCGCGACGCCGGGTTCGGCATCGGTGACCCGCACCAGCAGCGGCTCGGTGGTGCTGGAGCCCTGCGAGTTCCGCAGCACCGCCGTGTAGGTGTACTCGCCGTTGGCCCGGCCCTGCACCGGGAACGTGACCGACTGTGCCGTCGGCCCGGCGGCGACCAGGTCCTCCACCGCGACCAGGGCACCGTTCTCGTAGAGCTCGACCCGGCTGGCGTTGGCGCCCCACCACAGGTTCATCCGCACCTCGTAGCTGCCGTCGTGCAGACCGGTGGCCCACCCGCTGGTCGAGGAGAGGACGCCCCGCGCTGGAGGTGCCGTCTCCTCGTCCGCCGGCAACGGCTCCGCGGCCTGCTGGCAGGTGGTGTAGGCATCGGCGCCCGGGGAGAAGCGGACCCAGTCGAAGCTGGCCGAGATCTCGGCCGCCACGGTGGTGCCGCGGAAGGCGTAGGGGCCCACGTGGGTGAATCCGGCCTCGGCCGCGTCGATGTCGCGGCCGTACCGGGTGAACGTCTGGCCGTCGTAGGAGACGCTGGCCCGGATGGTGTCACCGTCGCTGGTGTAGCGCAGCCAGATCGTGGTGGTGCCCTCGATCTCCGGCGCGGCGGAGTCCTGCCGGTTCTGCCCGCCGCGGTGGTACACCAGCTCCACGGTCGGGCCGGGGGTGGCCCGGCCGAGGTCGAGCTTGGCGTAGTGGGTGTCGTCGGCATAGAGCAGCAGACCGGCCTGCTGGAACTTCTGCGTCGCGTCGATGGTGACCCGCGTGGTGACCTGCCAGGGCCCGTTCGGCAGCTCCTGCTGCAGCAGCGGCGCGGCCGCCACACCACCGGTGTAGGTGGGCACCACGAGCTGACCACCAGCCACCTGATGGCGTGCGGCCTCCGCACGGACCACGCGGTCCCAGACGTCCGTCGGCGCACCGCCCTCGAACTCGTCGCTGCCGTCGGCAGCACACTGCGCGAACACCGGATTCTCCGGGTCCTCGGGGAAGTCGCCGAACGGGGGCGGCATGATCACGTCCGCGCCTTCCTTGGCCCAGGCGATGGTGGCGCCCAGGCGGTCGCCGGACTCGTAGAACATGTACATCTCACCGTGGTCGGTGACGATCTCCGGTGCCGCGATGCGGCCCACGTCGTCGCCGAGGCCGCTGGCGCTGTGCAGCAGGATGGGCTCCTCGCCGACCTCGCGCAGGCTGGCGTCGATGGTGCGGGCGTAGACGTTGCCGCTGGAGGCGTGGTAGATCACGTAGAGCTGGTCGTTCCACTCCCAGAGGTCGCCGCCGGAGACGTTCTTGCCCTCCTCGTCACCGGGTGCCACCACGTAGTCCGGGTCCACCTGCCAGGTGCGCCCGTCCACCGACTCGGCCAGCCGGATCCGGCGGATGTCGTCGCGCTCGTTGCCCATGTAGAACATGGCGTAGGCGTACCCAGAGTCCGGGTCCGGGTGCTCGAAGACCCGTGCATAGCTGGTCTCGGTCACCTCCGGGCCGCCCATGGCATTGTCGACCGCGATCCCGCCGTAGTCGAAGGTGATGCCGTCATCGGTCTCCGCCCAGCGGGTCTGGGCATTGCTGCCGTGGAAGTAGAGGAACATCCGGTCGGCCTCGGTGTTCCAGATCGCATCGGGGCTGGAGACGTGCGGCACCGCGTAGTACGGGTCCCACTCGTTGGTGATCAGCGGGTTCTCGGCGTACTCGGTCCACGGACCCTCGAGGCTGTCGGCGTACATCAGGGAGATGCCGCCCGGGTTGTCGTGCGGCGCGTAGTAGAGGTACCACTCGCCCAGCGGGTCCTCGAAGTAGGCACCGGCGTGGAAGATGCTCGGGAAGATGAATTCATCCGTCGGGTTGTAGATCATCTCGTCCTTGATGGTGATCACCCCCTGGTACCCGAACACGGGCCAGTCCGCCGGCGGCGGCGCGGTGTCTGCCTGGGTGGGAGCCGCGAGGGCCACCATCCCGGCCAGCACCGTCAGCGTGGCGGGCAGCCGCCTGCGCAGGCGCGATGCGATCGTCATCGATCCGTCTCCTTCTCCTCCGGGAGGGACCGGACGTTCCGCGCCAGCGCCGGTGGCGGCGAGGCCGGGACGTTCCGGTTCCCACCGTTGCTCATACGGATTAGCATGGGAACGCCCGTGATGCTAATGCGCATGAGCAGGCCGGGCTAGTAATAACTGCTCATAGGGGCGGCAGCACCGATGACGATGCGAGGAGGCAGGGTGCGACGACAGGACGCGCCACGGGTGCGGATCACCCAGCGGCAGGTCGCCGAGCTGGCCGGGGTGAGCCAGTCCACCGTCTCGCTCGTGGTCAACGGCAAGGCCGACGCACGCAGCCGGATCCCCCGTGCCACCCGGGAGCGGGTGCTGCGAGTACTGCGTGAGGCGGAGTACGTGGCCGACCCCGCGGCCCGCAGGCTCGCCGGCGGGATGAACCGCCTGGTCGGGGTGTTCACCTACGAACCCGCCTTCCCGGCCGCCAGCCGCGACTTCTATGCAGCCCTGCTCACCGGCATCGAGCACCAGGCCGAGCAGCTCGGCTATGACCTGCTGATGTTCACCTCAGCACCGGTGACCCACGGCCGCCGCCAGCTCTTCCACCCGGCGAACCGGTTGCGCCTGGCCGACGGCTGCCTCCTCCTCGGCCTGGAGATGGACGATGCGGACCTGGAGCGACTAGCCACGTCTGGTCTGCCGTTCGTGGCCGTCGGGCGGCGAGAGACGCCAGGTGTCCCGTACGTGGCGGCGGACTATGCGGGCGCGACCGCCGAGCTGGTCGGCCAGGCCTGGGATCTGGGACACCGTCGGTTCGCGATGATCCATCGGGACAGCTCCGGTGAGTCGGTACAGGACCGCCTGCGTGGTCTCATCGATGAGCTCTCCCGGCGGGACCGCGGCGCTCTGGGCACGGCGGTGATCGAGGCGGCCAGCACGACCGGCCTGGAGAAGGAGTGGCGGCGGGTGCGCCGCGCCGGGGCGAGCGTGGTCTTCGTGGAGTCCCCCGAGCATGCGTTGGTGGTCCTCGACCTCGCTCGCCGGGACGGCGTCTGCGTACCGGACGAGCTGTCCTTGGTCACCCTCGGCGACCCCGCACGCGCCACGCCGGTGGAGCTGACCAGGATCGTGCCGCCACGCACCCGCCTCGGCGCGGAGGCGCTGAGCCTGCTCGGACAGATCCTCGATCCGCAGGTGCACCTGTCCACCGACGAGCTGCGGGTCACCCTGCCGTGCGCGATCGCGCCGGGCGCCACCCTCGCAGGCCCTGCCGACGAGCGGCCAGCGACGTAGGCTGGCGGCCATGGCTGAGAGTGGCACGTATGTAGAGCCCGGGCAGGAGTACACTCGGGACACCCGGTACATCGAGACCAGGATCACCACCGACGGCCGGGACGGCTACCCGGTCGAGCCGGGCCGGTACCGGCTGATCGCCGCGCGCGCCTGCCCGTGGGCGAACCGGGCGATCATCGTGCGCCGGCTGCTCGGCCTGGAGGACGCGATCTCCATGGGGCTGGCCGGCCCCACCCATGATGCGCGGTCCTGGACCTTCGACCTGGACCCTGGTGGTGTGGACCCGGTCCTGGGTATCGAGCGGCTGCAGGAGGCCTACTTCACCCGGGTGCCGAACTACCCGCGCGGGATCACCGTGCCGGCGATCGTGGACGTGCCCACCGGGGCGGTGGTCACCAACGACTTCGCGCAGATCACCCTGGACTTCTCCACCGAGTGGACCCAGTTCCACCGCGACGGCGCACCAGACCTCTACCCGGACCACCTGCGGGCAGAGATCGACGAGGTGGCCGAGCTGGTCTACCAGGACGTGAACAACGGGGTGTACCGGTGCGGGTTCGCCGGCTCCCAGCGCGCCTACGACCGCGCGTACGACCAGCTGTTCGCGCGGCTGGACTGGCTCAGCGACCGGCTCTCCGACCAGCGCTACCTGGTCGGGGACACCATCACCGAGGCAGACGTGCGGCTGTTCACCACGCTGGCCCGCTTCGATGCGGTGTACCACGGGCACTTCAAGTGCAACCGGACCAAGCTGAGCGAGATGCCAGTGCTGTGGGCCTATGCCCGGGACCTGTTCACCACCCCCGGCTTCGGCGACACTGTGGACTTCGCCCAGATCAAGGAGCACTACTACGTGGTGCACCAGGACGTGAACCCCAGCCAGATCGTGCCCAAGGGCCCGGACCTGACGAGCTGGCTCACGCCCCACCACCGGGACCAGCTCGGCGGCCGCCCCTTCGGCGACGGCACCCCGCCAGGTCCGGTGCGCGCCGGTGAGCAGGTGCCGGCGGAGGCGACGCCGCTGCGTTGAGCCGGTGCCGGCGTTCCGCTGATCGGGCCACCGGGCTGGACGGTGCGGACACCGCTCAGGCTGTGCTGGTCACCGGCAGTGGCAGCGCTCCTGCTCGGGCACGCCCGTAAGGGCTTCCTCGATGTGCTCGCCACATCCCTCCCAGGTGGGTTTGCGGCAGGTCGGGCAGGTCACTCGTCGACACATGGGTCTCTCCTCAGCTCGGAACCGCCGGCGAGTCTATCGCCTGGCCCCATCACCACGCGGGTGCACCTATGATCGTGATTCCAGCGGATCGCAACCATAGGTGCACCCTCGCGGGACTGCTCACACGGCGGTCCGGGTCGCGTCCGCCTCAGCGGCCACATCCCGCCGCCGGCCCAGCAGCAGCACTCCCCCGCAGCAGGCCAGCACGAGCGCAGCCAGCAGGAGCAGGATCCGGTAGTCCAGCACTGCGACCAGTGCGGCACCAGCCCCGGTGGAGATCAGCTGCGGCACGTTGAGCGCCAGGTTGGTGGCCGCTGCGGTCCGGCCCTGCAGCCGTGGCGGGGTGAGCCGCTGCCTGGTGGTCACCAGGGCCACCACCATCCACGGGATGCCCATACCGCCGGCGAACAACGCCACGACCACCAACGGCAGCAGCGCGGGGCCGAGCACGTCCGCCGCGCAGGCGAGCGCCACCACGGCGAGGATCGCCAGGCTGATGCCGACCGCCCGCTGCGGACCGAACCGGCGCAGCACCCGGGCCGAGGTCACCCCGCCCAGGATCGAACCAGCTCCCTGGATGCTCATCAGCACCCCGAAGAACGCCGGCGTCATGCCGAGTCCTTGGTCGACCACCTCGAAGATCACCGTGTCGAACAGCCCGACGACGCCGAATGCCAGCGCTGTGACCGTCACGATCAGCCAGAGCACCGGCACGGAGCGCAGGTGCCGGAACCCGGCGATCGTCTGCTCCCAGAACGCGGTCTCCTCCCGTTCCGGCTCGGACTCCTCGGCGCGCACTGTGGCCAGGACGAGAGCGGTGGCCACCAGCAGCACCGCGACCCCGAGGCCGAGGGCGCGCCCGCCCCAGAGCACGTAGAGCCCGGCGCCAAACATCGGGGTGAGGATGCGCAGCCCCTGGTCGATGGTGGACAGCATCGCGTTCGCCTCGTCCAGCTGCTCGTCGGGGAGCAGGTCGCGCAGCAGCCCGGACAGCGCGGACCCGTTCAGGATGCCGAGCCCGCCGTAGACGACGGTGACCGCATACAGCAGCCAGATCATCGACGCATCGGTGACCAGGAACAGCGAGGCGGCTGCCGCAGCGGCGATCAGGTTCGCGCACACCATGAGCGACCGGCGGTGCACCCGGTCCACGAGCAGCCCCAGCACGGGGACGGCGAGCGTCGGCAGTCCGAGGGCGAAGAACACCAGCCCGGCGGCCGAGGAGCTGCCGGTGAGGTCTTTCGCCCAGATCGCCAGGGTGAGGTAGAGGGCGGAGTCCGCCAGGTTGCCGATGGTCCAACCGCCCAGGAGCCGGCGAAAGATGCGGTGCTGGAGCAAGGTCTTCATCGATCTGCCTCGTTCTCGTCGTCTCGCTCCGACGCCGACTCGACCAGGTAGGTGGTCGTGTACAGCCGGACCGGTCGGCCGGCTGCCGGGCGCTGGTCCACGTGGTCCCAGCGCTGCACGTACTCGTCGACCAGGTCGGAGATCCGGTCGGTGATCTCGCGGGCCTCGTCCGGGGTGAGGTAGAGCGTCGCGCCGGTGGTGCCCAGCGCTCCGCGCCACTCGGGCGGGTTGCTTCGGGCGGCGGCCTGCCGGATGCGTTCGAACTCCCACTCCCGGAAGGAGCTGTCCAGAGCAGTGGCGGCACCGGCGAGCTCCTCGTCGTCCTTGGCGGACTCGTCCCAGTGCTGCCGGATGTCCAGCACGCGCCAGGGGCGCTGCCTGCCGGTGCTACCGGGCACCCGCTCGATGAATCCCGCCTCGGCGAGCCTGCGCAGGTGGAACGAGCAGTTCGACGGCGTGCTCCCCACCAGCGGGGCCAGCTCACTTGCGGTAGCGCTCCCCTCGATCGCGAGCCGCTCGAACAGCTCGATCCGCAACGGGTGGGCCAGGGCACGCATCGCGCGGGCATCGGTGAGCTTCATGGCACCGACCGTAGACCTGAAAGCATTCTTTCGCAAGAGATCTTTCACGATTTGGGTGCGTCTGGTCGGGCACCACCGCCAGCGCGAGCGACACGCCGGCGCAAGCGCAGGTCAGCGGCCGAGCACCTCGGCGAGAAACTCCGCCGCCGCTGGCGCCAGCCGACCGGGCCGACGCCAGATCGCATGCAGCGTCCGGCGCAGGTCCACGTCCGCCAGCTCCACCTCGACCAACCGCCGGTCCCGTAGCTCGGCTGCGACCGCGAGCTCGCTGAGCACCGCTGGGTAACCGCCGGAGGCGACCTCGACCTTGACCGCGGCGTTCGAGTCCAGCTCCAAGGCTGGCTGCACCGGCGCGCCGAGCGCACGGCTGAGCGCCTCCCGGGTGCCCGATCCGTCCTCGCGGGAGGCGAGCGACAGGCCGAGCAGCTCCTGCTGACCGAGCGGCCGGCGGCGCCGTGCTAGCGGGTGCCCGGGACCGACCACGAGAGTCAGCCGGTCCGCCCCGACCTTGCGCCGGGCCAGGTCGCTGGGCACCACCGGGGTCTCGATGAAGCCGAGGTCGATCTCCCGGGCGCGCAGCGCGGCGATCACATCACGGGAGTTCATCACCTGCAGCCGCACGGCATGGTCTGCGCGGGCGCGGCGGTGCGCCGCCAGCCACGCGGGCATCAGGTACTCCCCCACGGTCTGGCTCGCCGCGATGCTCAGCCGCACCTCGCGCCTGGTGGCCAGCGCACGGGAACCGGTGAGCAGCACGTCGGCGGCCTCCACCACGGTGCGCGCCCAGTCGGTGACCGCCCGGCCGTCAGCAGTCAGCTCCGCCCCTCGGGTGCGCCGGTCGAGCAGCTCCAGTCCGAGGCGGCGCTCCAGGTCCTTCATCCGGGCGCTGGCCGAGGGCTGGCTGATCTGGGCCTCGCGCGCTCCGGCGGAGATGCTGCCGTGCTCGGCGACGGCGACCAGCAGACGCAGGCCCTCCAGGGTGACGTCGGCGCTCACCGGAGCCTCCCGGTCGATCCGCTATCCATAGGTTCAGCCTATAGGCATACTCAGAACTGGTAGGTACCGGACGGCAGGGGACGTTGCCACCATCGAAGACGTGCCACTCCAGACCGACACTTCCACCACACCCGCCAGCACCACGGCCACCACCCGCCGGCCCAGCTCCGGCGCCGTCGCCGGACTCGCCCTGACCGTGGCGCTGGCCGCCTTGGCCACTGTGGCCGGCAGCTATGCCCCGGTGATCGGCGCCCCGGTGATCGGCGTGCTCACCGGCGTGCTGGTGGCCGCGGTCGCGGGCTCGAGGCGGCGCAGCGCATGGGCTGCCGGCCTGCCCATCGCCAGCACGTGGGGGCTGCAGGTGGCGGTGGTGCTGCTCGGCGTACAGCTGAGCCTGCGCGAGGTGGCCGCTGCGGGCATGGCCTCGCTGCCGGTGATGCTCGGCACCTTGAGCGCCTGCCTGGTGGCTGCCGCGCTGCTCGGCCGCGTGCTGCGCGTGCAGCGCGACCTGCGCACTCTCATCGGCGTGGGCACGGCGATCTGCGGCGCCTCGGCGATCGCGGCGGTGACCCCGATCCTGCGCCCGAAGGCCGGCACAGTCGCCTATGCGATGTCCACGATCTTCGCCTTCAACGTGGCCGCCGTGCTGGTCTTCCCAGCACTCGGCCACCTGCTCGGGATGAGCCCGGAAGCGTTCGGCATCTTCGCCGGCACCGCGGTGAACGACACCTCCTCGGTGGTCGCCGCAGCAGCGGCGTTCGGAGACGGTGCGGCACACACGGCGATCGTCGTCAAGCTCACCCGCACACTGGCGATCATCCCGATCTGCCTGGGCCTGACCTGGCTGGTGGCTCGGCGCGAAGCCCGGGCACGCACAGCGGCGGATGAGACCGCTGAGCACGGTGAGTCCCGCCGTCGCCCGCTGTGGCGACTGGTGCCCTGGTTCCTGGTCGGCTTCGTGCTGGTGACCACGGCGAACTCGCTCGGCTGGATCCCGTCCGTGGCCCAGGACGGCCTCGGGGCCCTGTCCACGTTCTTGATCACGACGGCGTTGGTTGCCATCGGCCTGTCCACGGACCTTCCCGCGCTGCGCCGGGCGGGGGCCCGCCCGCTGCTGCTGGGCGGTCTGCTCTGGGTGGTGGTCGCGGGCACCAGCCTGGGCCTGCAGGGCCTCACCGGGACGCTCTGACCCCTCCGGCGCCGCACATCAGCCTTCGACCTTCCCGCCGGCACGGTGGTGTGCGGCGCGAGCGAGTGCCTGCACTCCCTGGGCGAGAGCCTGCAGATCGGCCAGCTGCATGCGCTCCATCACGTCCCGGCCGATCCGCCACCCTGCTTCGTGCACGCTGGCGACCATCCGGTCACCTTCGTCGGTGAGCGCGACGAGGCGCACCCGCCGGTCCCGGGCATCGGTGCTGCGGGTGAGCATGCCTCGGTCTGCGAGCCGGTCAACCATGCCGGAGACGGTCGGGGTGGAGACGGCGAGCTCGTCGGCGAGCGCGTGGCTGCTGGTGGGCCCGTCGCGGTGCAGCACGACCATCAGCTTGAGCTGCTGCATGGTCAGCGTGGCGTCGAACAGCTCGGAGAGATCCTCGCGCAGCAGCATCCGTGAGGCCTGCTCGTGCGCGGTGAGCACCTGTTCGACGAGTCGTTGTCGCTGATCCACCCGTGATACCTTCGCCTGGCACTAATCATTAGCCTGCTACTAACGAACTTGCGTTGCAGACTATCCCACATCCGGAGCCTCGATGTCCGCACTCGCCCGCTTCAGCCTGGCCAACCGCGCACTGGTGGCGCTCGCCACCCTGATGGCCGTCGTCGCCGGGCTGTGGTCCACCACAGCGCTGAAGCAGGAGCTGATGCCCTCGCTGAACCTGCCGGTCGTGGCAGCAGTGACCAGCTACCCGGGCGCCTCACCTGAGGTGGTCGAGCAGCAGGTGACCGACAGCGTGGAGCAGGCGGCGGGGGCCGTCACCGGCCTGGAGACCACCAGCTCGACCTCGAGCGCGAACATGTCCGTGGTGATGCTCGAGCTGGAGTACGGCACGGACGTGACCAATGCGCAGCAGGAGTTCCAGGCCGCGATCAGCCGGCTGTCCAGCATGCTGCCGGAGGATGCCGACACGCAGGTGATCAGCGGCGGTGTGGACGACCTGCCCGTGATCCAGCTGTCGGCGGCTGCCACCGACGACCCGGATGCGGCCATCGAGGTGCTGCGCACGGTGGTCATCCCGGAGATCGAGCGTATCGACGGCGTTCGCGACATCCAGCTCACCGGCGTACGGGACCAGCAGGTCACCATCGACGTAGACCTGGCTGCGATGGCGGCTGCCGGGATCACCCCGGACGCGGTGCAGGGAGCGTTGCAGGCCAATGGTGCGGTGGTCCCCGGTGGGGAGATCACCGAGGACGAGCGCACCATGTCGGTGCAGACCGGCACCGAACTGACCTCGGCGCAGGACGTGGCAGCGGTGCCGATCCCCACCGAGACCGGCCCGGTACCGCTGTCCGACATCGCCGATGTCTCCGCCGAGCGGGTCGCGCCCACCTCCTTCACCCGTACCGACGGGCAGGACTCGTTCGGCATCGCCGTGACGAAGACCCCGGACGGCAACACTGTGGAGATCTCCGAGACGGTGCAGGACCGGCTCGCCGACTTCGAGGCGGCCCTGGGTGACGGCGGATCGATCACCGTGGTCTTTGACCAGGCCCCGTTCATCGAGCAGTCCGTGGAGGACCTGACGGTGGAGGGCCTGCTCGGCCTGGTCTTCGCTGTGCTGATCATCCTGCTGTTCCTGCGCAAGATCCGCCCCACCACGGTGACCGCGCTGTCCATCCCGCTGTCCCTGCTGATAGCGCTGATCGGGTTGAAGGTGGTCGGCTTCTCGCTGAACCTGTTCACCCTCGCGGCGCTGACCGTCTCCATCGGTCGAGTGGTGGACGACTCGATCGTGGTGATCGAGAACATCAGCCGTCACCTGAGCTACGGCAAGACCCGGGTGCGGGCCATCCTGGACGCGGTGCGAGAGGTGGCCGGGGCGATCACTGCCTCCACAGTGGCGACCGCTGCGGTGTTCGTGCCGATGGGGCTGGTCGGCGGCATGGTCGGTGAGCTGTTCCGGCCGTTCGCCTTCACCATCGCGCTGGCGCTGCTGGCCTCCCTGCTGGTGGCGCTGACGATCGTGCCGACGCTGGCGTACTGGTTCGTGCGCGCACCCGCCGGTGGTCCGGTGACGCAGGAGGCACAGGCTGAGGCGGAGGAGAAGGAGCGGCGCACGCTGCTGCAGCGTTCCTACCTGCGGATGCTGCGCGGGGCGCTGGCCCGCCCGTGGGTGGCGATCGTGATCGCGGTCGTCGTGATGGCCGGGACAGCGGGCATGGCCACTCAGCTGAAGACCGACTTCATCGGGGACACTGGCGAGAACACGCTGAGCGTGAGCCAGGAGCTGCCGGCAGGCACCTCTTTGGAGGCCGCCAGCGAGGCTGCTGCCCAGGTGGAGGAGGTCATCGCCGACCTGCCCGGTGTGGAGACGTACCAGGTCACCGGTGGTTCCGGGGACAGCTCGATGGCGTTCTTCGGCAGCAGCGGGTCCACCACGTTCTCGATCACCCTGGACATGGACGCCGATGCTGCCGCGGCAGAGGACCAGCTGCGCACCGAGCTGGACCACCTCACCGACGCCGGCACCCTGACCGTGGCCACGGGGATGTCCGCTGGCTTCATGAGCGGGCTGGAGGTGATCGTCTCCGGAAGCGACGGGGACGAGGTGGACGCAGCCTCGCAGGACGTGCTCGCTGCAGTGCAGGACGTCGAAGGCGCTACTGATGTCACCTCGAACCTGGCCGCTGAGCTGCCCACGGTCACCGTGGACGTGGACCGGGAGGCGGCGGCCGCCCTCGGCCTGACCGAGGCGCAGGTCGGGCAGACGGTCGCCTCTGCCCTGCGAGGGACCACGGTGGGGAGCCTGAACACGGACACCGGCCGCGAGGACGTCGTGATGCACGTCGGCGAGGTTCCGGCCGACCAGGCGGAGATCGAGGCGCTGGAGCTGACCGGACCGGCCGGCGGCGTGCCGCTGTCGCAGGTGGCCGAGGTGTCCGTGGTGGACCAGCCGGTGGAGATCACCCGCGCCGACGGTCTGCGCAGCGTGACGATCAGCGCCACTGCTACCGCCGAGGACCTGGGGGCGGTGACCGCGGACCTGCAGTCGGCACTCGACGAGGTGGATCTGCCCGCTGGGGTGAACGCCGAGATCGGTGGCGTCAGCGCGGACCAGGAGGAGGCATTCGGCCAGCTGGGTCTGGCACTGCTGGCCTCCATCCTGATCGTCTACCTGGTGATGGTCGCGACGTTCAACTCGCTCGTCCAGCCGTTGATCCTGCTGGTGTCGGTACCGTTCGCGGCGACCGGCGCGGTGGCCCTGCTGCTCGCCACCGGCACGCCGCTCGGGGTGGCAGCTCTGATCGGTGCACTCATGCTGGTCGGCGTGGTGGTGACGAACGCCATCGTGCTCATCGACCTGATCAACCAGTACCGGACTCAGGGCATGGCGCTGCGGGAGGCGATCGCCGAAGGTGGCCGGCACCGGCTCCGCCCGATCCTGATGACTGCTGCGGCCACGATCGGGGCACTCATCCCGATGGCGATCGGGCTCACTGGCGGGAGCGCGTTCATCTCCCAACCGCTGGCGTTGGTGGTGATCGGCGGTCTGGTCACGTCCACATTCCTCACCTTGCTGCTGGTGCCGGTGCTCTACCTCCTCGTCGAGCGCCGCGGGGAGAAGCGCCAGCTCCGTCAGACGGGCGCCGGTGAGGGCGACGGCGATTCGGCCACGGAGCGTACCGACTCCACCAACGGCCAGGTGGTCGGCGCCACCAGCGGCCGGCACGCTGCCCGCTGACCCGCGCTCACTGGTCGCAGGTGAGCCCGCTGGTGAGCGCCTCCAGGTTGGTGGTCATCGCAGTCAGGTAGTCGCCCTGCGCCGGCGGGCTCTCCAGCGGGTCGAGCACGGCAGTCCCTACGCCGAGCTCCTCGGCCAGCTGCTGGGTGACGCGTGGGGAGGCGAGCGTCTCGAAGTACAGCGTGCGCACGTCGTTGCCCCGGACCACCTCGCCCACCTCGCGCACCCGCGCAGGCGAGGGCTCCACCTCCGGGTCGATCCCGGCGATGCCCTCCTGGCGCAGGCCGTAGCGCTCGGCCAGATAGCCGAACGCTTCGTGCGAGGTGATCAGCACCGCGCCCTGGCAGGTCTGTAGCTCCTCGGCGTAGGACCGGTCGAGCGCCTCCAGGGCGGCTACCAGCTGGTCCGCTCTCTCGGCGTAGCCGGGCGCATTCTCCGGGTCAGCTGCAGCGAGCTGGTCGGCCACAGCATCGGCGACCGGCTCCAGCAGGGTCGGATCGAGCCAGAAGTGCGGGTCGCCGGCAGCCAACGGCGAGGCGGCGCCGGCGCCGGCGAGACCAGCTGCCTCGACCGCGTCGATCACGTCAGCCGGCGGTTGGGTGGCGATCGCGTCGTCGACTGCGGCCTGCAGCCCGGAGCTGTACACCACCAGGTCCGCCTGGCTGAGCTGGACGATCTGGGCCGGGGCGAGCTCCAGGCTGTGCGGGTCGCTGCCGGCCGGGGTCAGGCTCCGCACCTGGGCGTCAGCCCCGCCCACCCGTTCGGACACGAAGACCAACGGGTAGAACGAAGCGAGAACGGTAGGACCGCCGTCGGACTCCTGCTCCGCGGAGCACGCTGCCAGGCCGAGCAGACCGGCGACCGCCAGGAGGGCGGCCGCCGGCCGGAGTCGGTCAGTCATCGTGACCATGCTCCTCGTGCTCGTGTTCCTCGTGAGCGTGGTCGTCCTCCTCGCTCACGGCCTCGGCGTCGCCGCTGACGGTGATCAGCTCGTTCGGCACCACGGTCAGCTCGGTCTCGTTCCACACCTCACCGCTGGCCAGGTCGACGGCGTAGATCGCCTGGGCCTCCGGGTCACTGACGTAGGCGGTCCCGTCCGCGACCGCGATCGTCGGGCGGGGCTGCTGCCACTCCTCGGGTTCTTCCCAGGCGTCGATCACCGGGATGGATCGCTCCAGCTGACCGGCTTCTGGATCGATGACGTGGATAGCGCCATCTGTGCCGAGCACGAGCGCCTCGCCGTCATCACCGCGGGCCAGCGAGCGGAAGGAGTAGGAGGAGGGCAGACCCACCAGCGTGATCTCTGCGGTGCGGGTGTCGATCAGAGAGACCGTCATGGGGCGCTCCAGCTCAGCACCAGCGTCGCTCTTGTAGTCACCGAGCACGATCGGAGAGTCGGACGAGGCAGCCTGGTTACCGACCCGGCCATAGGTATCCGGGCTAGCCGCATGCTCGATCTGACCCTCGTGGTAGATCAGAGCACCGTCTTCGCACCCAGTCACCACGGCGTCCTCAGCGGCGGCCTCGGCCCCGTGCACACCGGGGCACTGGTCCGAGGCGGCGATCTCGTTGTCCTCGACATCGAGCACCCCGATGCCGGAGCGCGCCTCCTCGGTGCCCACGGTGACCACCAGCGTGCCGTCGGCCAGGGCGACGGCCACGCCGTGGTGCGCGGACGGCGCCGTGTACTCGCGCAGCACGGACTCCTCTGGCCCGGTCGCGACCTCGGTGGCGTCCAGCACCGTCGCGGTGCCGGTACCGTCGTCGAAGAGAGCGACCTTGCCGTCGTGAGCCACCACGTGCCCCGGGGTCTGGGCCGGGTAGGTGATGTCGGTGAGCACGGGGTCGGCAGTGTAGTAGTGCGAGTGATCACCGTGCGGAACGGCCCAGGACCCGGCGTCGAGCACCTGAAAGCCCTCGGCTGTGGAGACCAGCGCGTGTCGGCCGTCGCCAGCGGCGTTCAGGCGTAGGAAGCCCTCGGCGGGCAGGTCGCCGACGACCTCAAGAGTGGTGGCGTCGAGAACCTCGATCCCGCCGTCGTAGCTGAGCACGAGCCGCGGGGTGACGGCGGCGACCTCGGTGCCCTCGGTTGACGGCGGCCCGTCGTCGGCAGGACTCGACGCGCCGCCCGGGGGCGGTTCGGGCTCAGCGGTCGAACAGGCCGTGAGGACGAGCGGCACAGCGGCGAACAGTGCGATGAGTGCACGGCGGTCGGCGCGCGATTGTGTAGTCATCAGCGGTCGGACCGGCAGTCTGGCCGGTCCACTCCTTTCGATCGGTTGCTCGCACCCTAACAGTAATGCGTCTCATTCTCATTATCGATGCGAGTGGGCCCGGAGACAGCGACCCGCCGACGCGGCGACGGCGCCTGAACGAGATTGGCGACAAGGCCCGGCCGGCTCGGACCTAGCAGCAGCGCTGCCAGTGTGTATCATTTAGACAAGTGCCACTTGTACAAACTGAGAGGACATGAGCATCGCCGTTCGGAGCACGAAGACCACCTGGGAAGGCCCGCTGGCCAGCGGTACCGGCACGTTCAGCGACAGCAGCAGCGGGGTACTGGACAGCCAGACCGTCACCTGGGCAGCCCGCACCGAGGCACCCGGCGGCAAGACCAGCCCCGAGGAGCTCGCCGCTGCGGCACACTCCTCGTGCTACTCGATGGCCCTCTCCCTCACTCTCGGAGAGAACAAGACCCCGGCAGACCGGGTCAGCGTCGAAGCGGCAGTGACCCTGGACGAGGTCGACGGTGTCCCGACGGTGACCACCTCTGCACTCACCGTGCGGGCGGTCGTGCCCGGCCTGGACGAGGCAGGGTTCGCCAAGGTGGTCGAGGACGCGTCCGCGCTCTGCCCGATCTCGCGACTCTTCGCCGGCGCCACGATCACCGTGGATGCCGCGCTCGAGACGACCTGACCTGCACCAGGCCGACGCTGCGGCACCGGGATCCAGGACGCGTCCCGGTGCCGCAGCCCTACCCGGGGAGCCCGCCATGACCGAGACCGCCAACGACCAGCCGAGCTCAGTGGCCGACGCCCTCACCCGCGAGCACCGGGAGATCGACGCCGGCATCGAGGCCTTCGTCGCCAGCATGGGCGCCAGCGCCGGCGGCCCGGCCGGCACTGTGTCCGAGTGGGCCGCTCCCCTGCTGGTCGCGATGACTGCACTGCGCCGGCACATCTACCTCGAAGAAGAGTTCGTCTTCCCGCCGATCCGTGACGGCGGCCTGGTGATGGCGATCATGGTGATGCTCCGCGAGCACGGCGAGCTCTGGCGGGCGATGGACGAGCTCAGCGATCTGCTGGAGACCGGGGCCGACGACCCCGGCCGGCACGAGGAGCTGGTGCAGCGCTGCTCCGCCATGCTCGACCTGCTGGAGGCGCACAACAGCAAGGAAGAGCCGATCATCTATACCCGCGCGGACGCCGACCTGCCGGCCGAGTCGCGCGCCGAGCTGCAGGAGTTCCTGCGCCGGGGCAGGATGCCCGACGGCTGGGTGTGCGAGCGCGCCAGTCGATGAGCCGGCCCTCAGGCTCCTTTCGCACCCTTGGGGTCGGTCCGGAGGTGGTCGCCGGTCATCTCCTCGACCCGTGCCATCTGCACCCGGTCCTCGCGGGCAGCAGCGAGCACGTCCGCGATGATCGCATCGGCGGACTCTGAGCTGACTCCGACCGCCTCCAGCGCCAGCTGGGTGAACTGTAGCCGCGGCCGGTCGGCCGCGCGTGGGAAGAACCGGGTGGTCATCCAGGTACCACCGAGCACAGCGATGAAGAACTCTGCGGCATCGGTCAGGGGCACGTCCAAGGAACACCGCTCCACCTCGACCATCGCCTCCAGGTGCGCCCGCACGCGCCGGACCCAGTCGGCCATCGGCTCCGCGAGCACCTCTCGCGGCACCGAGGGGTCTGCGAACAGGGACAACGCAGCGGTGGTCACGACATCGGTACCGGCGAAGTGCCCGACGTTGGACACGAACGCCACGCAGGCGCGCGCCGGACTGTGCCCGAAGATCTCCACTGCTGCCGCATCGGAGGCAGCAAGCGTCTCCCGGAGCCGCCCGACCAGAGCTGCCAGGATGCGGTCCTTCGTCGGAAAGTGGTAGGCGAGCGCCCCCTTGGTCAGGCCGAGCCGACCGGCGATCCCGGAGAGCGAGGCCCCCACATAGCCGTGCTCGATCACCTCCCGGGCAGCCGCCTCGAGGATCACCTCACGAGTGTGTCCCGCCGTCGCGCGATCAGCCATGCAGGTGAGGATAGCCCTCCTCGCTGACCGCCGGTAGACAGGCACATCCGTCCGCACCCGCACCGACGACATCTTTACCCATGCAAATATCTTGACATCGAGATACTTTCGTCGCATAGTGACGGTAAGGCATACCTCAGTCGGAGCGCGGGCCAGCAGATCCGCCGGCCGCGCAGAAGGGAGCCATCACAATGGCAGAGGTGCACAAGCTGGCAGACTTCGTCGCGAAGGCCAGCATCGATCAGCTCAGCAGCGAGGCACTGGACCAGCTCAAGATCCGCGTGCTGGACACCCTGGGGGTAGCGATCGGCGCGCTCGACGCACAGCCGATGGTCGCGATCCGCGGTCTGCTGGAGGACCTGGGCGGAACGCCGCAGGCCACGCTGATCGGCGGCGGGAAGACCTCCCCCGAACGCGCGGCGTTCTTCAACAGCGGCCTGTCCCGCTATCTGGACTTCATGGACTCCTACCTCGCCAAGGGGGAGACCAACCACCCCTCGGACAACTTCGGCGCGGTGCTCGCTGCCGCCGAGCAGACCGGCGCCAGCGGGGCCGAGCTGCTCAGCGCCCTGGCAGTGGCCTACCAGGTGCACACCCGCCTCTCCGATGTCGCACCCGTGCGGGCCAAAGGGTTCGACCACACTACCCAGGGTGCCTATGCGGCCGCAGCCAGCGCCGCCAAGGCGTTGGGCCTGCCCGCGGACCAGATCGCCCACGCGATCGCCATCTCCGGTACCGCGAACAACGCGCTGCGGGTCACCCGCACCGGGTCGCTGAGCAACTGGAAGGGGCTCGCCTATCCGCAGGTGGCCAAGGAAGGTACGTTCGCCGCGCTGCTGGCCAGCCGCGGCATCACTGGTCCGGCGGAGGTGTTCGAGGGCAACAAGGGGTTCAAGGACTCGATCGCCGGGCCGTTCCAGATCGACTGGTCGGGCGAGGACCTGGAGCGGGTGCGGCGCACCATCCTCAAGAAGTACAACGCCGAGATCCACTCCCAGTCCGCGTTGGAGGCGGCCCTGGAGATCCGCGCACGGGACGGCTTCCGCCCCGAGGCGATCGAGTCGGTGCACCTGAAGACCTTTGACGTGGCCTACTCGATCATCGGCGGCGGCGAGGAGGGCGACAAGCGCACGATCCGCACCAAGGAGGAGGCCGACCACTCCCTGCCGTGGATGCTGGCGGTCACCCTCCTGGACGGTGAGCTCAACCCCGCCCAGTACGCCCCAGAGCGCGTGGTCGCCGACGATGTGCAAGCCTTGATGACGAAGGTGACCATCACTCCGGACGACGGCTTCTCCGACCGCTTCCCGGACGAGATGCCCGCCGAGGTGGAGATCACCCTCACCGACGGCACGACCTTCCGGGCCACCCACAACGACTACGAGGGGTTCCATACCCACCCCGCCGGATGGGACGTCGTCGAGGACAAGTTCACCCGACTGACCGGGCCGTTCGCCGACGAATCGCTGCGGGAGGAGATCACCCACCTGGTGCGCACCCTCGAGGAGCAGCCGACCTCGGCACTGACCGACGCGCTCGCCCGCGTGGCCATCACCCGCACCGACTGAGCGATCGCCACCCGGGCGACCCCACCATCCAGCACCCGGAGGGTAGACGCGGTCTACCCGGCCGGCACCGACACCACCCACCGACACGGCGGGAGGAGAACACAGAAGAAGGAGGCTCAACCATGAGCACCACACCGCACGACGTCTCGTTCAACTTCGTCCCGCGCGCCTACCGTCCGGTCAAGCCGCGCACGTTCGGGATGACCGAGATCCGCGCCCCCTACTACAGCACGTTCGGTACCCGGCACCTGCAGGACGTCTTCGACGTGGCCGGGCCGTGGGTCGATGGCATCAAGTGGGCCGGCGGCTCGTTCGCGCTGCTACCCACCGAGCAGGTGCGCAAGTTCAGCGACATCGCGCACGAGCACGATGCCTACGTCTCCTCTGGCGGCTGGATCGAGACCGTGCTGCGCTACGGGGACGAGGCGGTCGATGCCTACCTGAAGGAGGCCAAGGAGGTCGGCTTCGACGTCATCGAGATCTCCACCGGGTTCATCATGCTGTCCACCTCCGGGCTGGAGCGGCTGGTGGAGAAGGTGGTCGCGGCCGGGCTGAAGGCCAAGCCGGAGCTCGGTATCCAGATCGGCTCCGGCGGCGACTCCGGCGAGGCCGAGCTGGCCGCGGAGAGCAAGAAGGACATCGGCGACCTGGTGGACCGCGGCAAGCGGGCGCTGGACGCCGGTGCGTCGATCATCATGATCGAGTCCGAGGGGATCACCGAGAACGTCACCGAGTGGAACACCGGTGCCGCCGCCTCGGTCATCAACGGCCTGGGCCTGGAGAACGTGATGTTCGAAGCCGCCGACGGGCCCGTGTTCGAGTGGTACATCAAGAACTACGGCAACGAGGTGAACCTGTTCGTGGACCACAGCCAGATCCTGCAGCTGGAGGGGCTGCGGCAGAACCTGTGGGGGAACAAGTCCACCTGGGGCCGGGTGATCAACCCCGCGCCGCGCAACTGAGGATCGGGACGCCTCCCCCCCCCCCACACACAGCAGACGATCGTCTGCACCACGAATCGGCACCTGCGGTCCCCCAGAACGTGCCGCAGATTCCGAATCGACCAGCAGACGATCGTCTGCATCATTGCCGACGGCGGAGCTCCCCGGGCAGGTCCGCTCACCAGTCCGGGCCTCACCTCGGCGCCCGCGTGTCTCACCCAGGTAACAGTTCCGCCCGCCGTGGCGCGAACTCAGCGCACTGCTACTACCGTGAACGGGCGGCCGCCCGGCCGCGCGCCCACTACCGGAGACCACGATGCGCACTTCCGCCCGTAGACGAGGACTGGCCGCTCTGACGGCAGCGGCCCTGACCACCCTGGCCTTGGCGGCCTGCTCCCCCGAGGACCCTGCCGACGAGGGTGGCGGTGACGACGAGGACGCCTACACCTCGATCGTGAGCTCCGGCCCGGTCGCTAACGACGCCGTTGTCGAGGCGAACGAGTGGGCCAGCGCGGTCCGCGAGGCCGGTGTGCTGACCGTCGGCGGCACGGAGACCTCCGAGCTGTTCTCCCTGCTCGACCCGACCACCGGCGAGACCCGCGGCTTCGACGCCGGCATCCAGCAGATGCTCAGCCAGTACATCCTCGGGGAGGTGAACGTCGACCTGCAGCAGGTCACCACGGACACCCGGGAGCAGGTGCTGGAGTCGAACACTGTGGACACGGTGATCGCGACCTACTCGATCACCCCGGAACGCGCCGAGCGGATCGCCTTCGCCGGGCCGTACTACAGCTCCCAGGCGGGCATCCTGGTCGCTGCGGACAACACCGACATCACCAGCCTGGACGACCTGGCCGGCAAGAAGGTGGCGACGCAGGCCAGCTCCACCGGGGTCAGCCTGCTGGAGGAGGAGGCGCCCGAGGCGGAGATCGTGGCGCTGCCCGACCACGCACAGTGCCTAGCCGCAGTGCAGCAGGGCAACGCGGACGCCTATGTGATCGACCAGACGCTGCTGATGAACGCCGTGGTCGCCAACGACGACGTGCAGATCGTCGGTGAGCCGTTCGGCCCGGAGGACAAGTACGGCATCGGCGTGAACAAGGACTCCGACGCGGTCGACTTCATCAACACCTTCCTCACCGAGATCGAGGACGGCGGCCAGTGGGCCGACCTGTGGCAGCTGACCATCGGCGACCGCGCGGACATCGCCGAGGTGCCCACCCCACCGACCCCGGGCGACACCGGGCTGTGACCTACCTCGGAGCGGGGCGCCGGCCGGTGCCCCGCTCCGATGCTCGCTGACGTCTGCAAGGAGGCCACATGGGGGTGCTCTTCCCCGGCTACCTACCCGAGCTGCTCTCCGGGCTCTGGGTGACGGTGCAGATCACCGGCGTCTCGTTCGTCGGCGCGCTGGTGTTCGGCACGCTGCTGGCGACCTGCCGGATCAGCCCGATCCCGCCGCTGCGGGTGGCGGCGAGCGTGTACGTGGAGATCTTCCGGAACGTGCCGCTGGTCGCCCTGGTGGTGCTCACCGTGTACGGACTGCCGGAGATCGGGTTGAACCCGGGCTTCCTGCCCGGCGTGATGCTGGCGACCACGGCAGTGGGGTCGGCGTTCGCCTGCGAGACGCTGCGCACCGGGGCGAACGCGGTGGGCGCGGGCCAGATCGAGGCGGCCCGGTCGATCGGGCTGACGTTCTCCGGGATCATGCGTGAGGTGGTGGTCCCCCAGGCCGCGCGCAGCGTGATCGGTCCGATGGTGACGCTGTTCATCGGCATCCTGCTCAGCTCCTCGATGGCGGCCGTGGTGGGTCAGGCCGACCTGACCTACACCGCGTCGCTGATCAACAACAAGGAGGCGCTCGGGCTGATCACGTTCGCGGTGGCGGCAGCGGCCTACGCGGCGATCTCGCTGGGGGCGGCGGGTGTGGGTGCCGCCGCGGAGAAGAAGTTCCGGGTGCTCCGATGATGGCGCCGGTGCTCGCGAGGGAGGGTCGCTGATGGACGCGCACGCGATGTTCGACACCGCCGGGCCGCGCGCCCAGCGGTGGATCCGCATCATCACCGTGCTCAGTGTGCTGGGCATCCTCGGCCTGTTCGCGCTGGCCTACTACCGGTTCTACGCCTCCGGGGCGTTGGCGCCGTCGACGTGGCTGACGTTCACCGAGCCGGGCACGATCCGCTACCTGGGCACAGCACTGAAGAACACGATGCTCGCTGCGGCAGCGGCCGGGGCGATGGCGCTGCCGCTGGGGCTGCTGCTCGCGCTGGGCCGGCTGTCCAGGAAGATCCTGCCGCTGCGCTGGCTGTGCACCGGCATCATCGAGCTGTTCCGCGCGATCCCGGTGCTGCTGGTTATCTACGTGTTCATGTTCGCGCTGCCCGCCTACGGCATCGAGACCGGCACGTTCACCAAGCTGGTCGTCCCGATCACGTTGTGCGCGGCCGCGACGTTGGCCGAGGTGTTCCGCGCCGGGGTGCTCGCCCTGCCCCGCGGGCAGACCGAGGCGGGGCTGTCGATCGGGCTGACCGACGGGCAGACGTTCCGGACCATCGTGCTCCCCCAGGCGCTGCGGATCGTGATCCCGGCGCTGGTCGCCCAGGCGGTGATCGTGGTCAAGGACACCGCGTTCGGGTATGTGGTCTCCTATGCCGAGCTGCTGCAGAGCGGCCGGGTGCTGATCGCGAACACCGGCGACCTGGTGCAGACCTACCTGGTGGTCACGATCATCTACATCCTGGTGAACGTGCTGATCTCCTGGGCTGCGCGGGCGCTGGACCGGCGGATGGGACGTACCGGCGCCCGGCGGATGTCGCTGGCTGCCCCGAACCGGATGGGCGGGATCGCCTGACCGCCATCTGAGGGACTTGCCCGCCCCAGAGGGTCCCATCACCGCCACCACCTCACCGGCGTCGATGGCCACTGCCACGTCCGTGAGCACAGGGTCGGCGCCGTAGGCGTGCCCCAGGCGGCTGACACCGCTCGCATCCGCTGCCATCGAGGCAGTTTTCCGCCACGGAGGCACCTTGCCGCCGGCGCCGCCGTCACTCCGCGCCGCGAACCTGCCTCCGTCCGTGCGCAGCGCTGTGCTACCGGGGTTCAGGAGCGATGGGTGGTCAGCAGGAAGCCGGGCATGCGCAGTTCCTCGCCCCGCCACCGCGCATGCACCTCGATGTCCTCGACGGCGGTACTCACCCAGTCCGGGTCACCGAACCGTGCCCGCAGGGTCGTCTCGGTCTCACCCCAGCCCTGGTCGGCCTCGAGCGAGATGGCCAGCACCGCCACCAGCGCACCCGGTGGGCAGATCGCGGCCAGCCCGGCGACGTAGGCGGCCTGGGCGTCGGCATCCAGGGAGTGCAGCAGCCCGGAGTCCAGCACAGTGCGCGGACGGATGCCCAGGTCTGCGACGTGGGCAGCGTCGGCCACCTGGAGCTCCGCGTCCAGCCCCTCAGCGGCGGCCCGGGCCCGGGCCCGGTCGACCGCCGGGGCGGACAGGTCGAACCCGGTCACGCTGTGGCCGCGCCCGGCGAGCAGCAGTGCCAGGGTGCCGGTGCCGCAGCCAGCGTCCAGCACCGGGTCGGCGATCTCGGCGCGGTCCAGGAACGCCAGCAGCGCTGGCTGGACTTCCCCGAGGTCCCACGGGGGTGGCTCCTCGGCGGAGTACATCGCATCCCAGTCGTGGTCCTGCGCCATGGCGACCACTCTTCCACCACAGCTCCCCGTACGCCCGGTGAGCTCCGCCGTCATCGGCACCCCGACCGACACGGCGAGCCGGCTACGCCCGGCGCGCTGGTGGGGCCGCTCGGTGGTGCCCCCAGCCGGCGGCGCGCGCCGACCTTTGCGAGTGTGGGATCGACTGGTCGTGCCTATAGTGGCGCCATGGCACGACGGAGTCCGCTGGAATGGCCGGTGGTCCGTCAGCTGCGCTCCGGTGATGTGTTCGGGCGCGGTCCGGCGGTCACCTCCCCGACCACCCGTGCGACCACGTCACGCAATGCCACGGCTGACCGGATGGTGCAGAGCGTGTGCCCCTATTGCGCTGTGGGCTGTGGGCAGCGGATCTTCGTCAAGGACGAGAAGGTCATCGGCATCGAGGGTGACCCGGACTCGCCGATCTCCCGTGGCCGGCTGTGCCCGAAGGGTGCGGCTAGCGAGCAGCTGGTGAACGCGCCGGGCCGGCAGACGAAGGTGCTCTACCGCCCGCCCGGTGCCCGCGACTGGCAGCCTCTGGACCCGGACACCGCGATGGACATGATCGCCGACCGGTTCCTCGCCTCCCGGCGGCGCACCTGGCAGGACACCGACTCCCAGGGCCGGGTGCTGCGCCGCACCATGGGCATCGCCTCCCTCGGCGGCGCCACGCTGGACAACGAGGAGAACTACCTCATCAAGAAGCTGTTCACCGCCGCCGGAGCGATCCAGATCGAGAACCAGGCGCGGATATGACACTCCTCCACGGTTCCCGGTCTGGGAACCTCGTACGGGCGCGGTGGCGCCACGCAGTACCTGCAGGACCTGGCCAACTCTGACTGCATCGTGATCCAGGGCTCGAACATGGCCGAGTGCCACCCGGTGGGTTTCCAGTGGGTCACCGAGGCCCGGGCGCGCGGGGCGAAAGTCATCCATGTGGACCCCCGGTTCACCCGCACCACGGCGCTGGCAGACAAGCACCTGCCGATCCGCGCAGGGTCGGACGTGGTGCTCATCGGCGCACTGATCAACTACGTGCTGGCAAACGAGAAGTACTTCCACGACTACGTGGTGGCCTACACCAATGCCGCCACGCTCGTCGGTGAGGGGTTCCAGGACACGGAGGACACCGGCGGGCTGTTCTCCGGGTTCGACCCGGAGACCGGCCAGTACGACCCGTCCAGCTGGGCCTACGCCGAGGCTGAGGGCGGGGCGTCCGCGCCGGACCGGCACCACGAGCACGGCCAGACCGCTTCCGGGCGGGCCGCCGGGGACACCCACGGCAGCGGCGGTCCTCCGCTGGAGACGGCGCAGGTGGAGCGGGACGAGACGCTCACCCACCCGCGCAGCGTGTTCCAGATCGTCAAGAAGCACTATGCCCGGTACACCCCTCAGATGGTGGAGCAAGCCTGCGGCATCAGCGCCGCAGACTTCGACTACCTGGCCCGGGCGGTCACCGAGAACTCCGGCCGGGAGCGCACCACCGCGTTCGTGTACGCAGTGGGATGGACCCAGCACACCCTGGGCGCGCAGTTCATCCGGGCCGCCGCCGTCCTGCAGCTGCTGCTCGGGAACGTCGGTCGCCCCGGAGGCGGGATCATGGCGCTGCGCGGGCACGCCAGCATCCAGGGCTCCACAGACATCCCCACGCTGTTCAACCTGCTGCCCGGCTACCTGCCGATGCCCACCGCTGACCAGCACGACGACCTGGACACCTACCTGCATGCGATCGCGTCGAAGGAGCAGAAGGGTTTCTGGGCGAACGCGGACGCCTACACCATCAGCCTGCTCAAGGCCTGGTGGGGGCCGGCCGCGCACGCGGAGAACGACTGGGCGTTCCACTACCTGCCCAAGCTCACCGGCCCGCACGGCACCTACCAGACGGTGATGTCCATGCTGGAGGACGAGGTGGAGGGATACTTCCTCCTCGGACAGAACCCGGCGGTCGGGTCGGCGAACGGGCGGATGCAGCGGATAGGCATGGCCCACCTGAAGTGGCTGGTGGTGCGCGACCTGCAGATGATCGAGTCCGCCACGTTCTGGAAGGACGGACCGGAGATCGCCACCGGTGAGCTGCGCACCGAGGACATCGACACCGAGGTGTTCTTCATGCCGGCCGCCAGCCACGTGGAGAAAGCGGGCTCGTTCACCCAGACCCAACGGTTGCTGCAGTGGCGGCACCAGGCGGTGGACCCGCCAGGCGAGTGCATGAGCGACCTGCAGTTCTTCTACGAGCTGGGCAAACGCATCCGGGCCAGGCTGATCGGCTCCACCGACGAGCGGGACCGGCCGCTGCTGGACCTGACCTGGAACTACCCGGAGCTGGCAGGCGGTGAACCGGACCCGGAGGCGGTGCTGGCCGAGATCAACGGGCGCTACCTGAGCGGGGACAAGGCCGGTGAGCCGCTGGCCTCCTACACCGAGCTGACCGCGGACGGGTCCACCGAGGCCGGCTGCTGGATCTACACCGGCGTGTACGCCGACGGGGTGAACCAGGCCGCCCGGCGCAAACCCGGCGCCGAGCAGTCGCAGACCGCACTGGAGTGGGGCTGGGCCTGGCCGTCCAACCGGCGCATCCTGTACAACCGCGCCTCGGCAGACCTGGACGGCAAGCCGTGGAGCGAGCGGAAGAAGCACATCTGGTGGGACGCCGAGCAGGGCTCCTGGACCGGCCTGGACGTGCCCGACTTCGTGGCCGACCGTGCCCCGGCTGCCCGGCCGGGTCCGGATGCCGGCGGCCCGGACGCACTCGCCGGGGACGACCCGTTCGTGATGCAGGCCGACGGCAAGGGCTGGTTGTTCGCCCCACGCGGGCTGGTGGACGGGCCGCTGCCCACCCACTACGAGCCGCAGGAGTCGCCGGTGGCCAACCCGCTGTACCCGCAGCAGCAGAACCCGGCCCGGCTCACCTATCCGCGCCGGGACAACCTGTCCGCACCGAGCGCCGGGGCACCGGGCAGCGAGGTGTACCCGTACGTGTTCACCACCTACCGGCTCACCGAGCACCACACCGCGGGCGGGATGAGCCGTTGGCTGCCGTACCTGTCCGAGCTGCAGCCGGAGATGTTCTGCGAGGTCTCCCCCGAGCTGGCCGCCGAGCGCGGGCTGACCGAGTACGGGTGGGCCACGATCGTCTCCGCCCGCGCCGCGATCGAGGCCCGCGTGCTGGTCACCGAACGGGTGCGCCCACTGGACCTGGGCGGGCGGACCGTGCACCAGGTGGGTCTGCCCTACCACTGGGGGGTGGGCAGCGATGCCGGGGTGACCGGGGACGCGGCGAACGATCTGCTCGGAGTCACCCTGGACCCGAACGTGCTCATCCAGGAGTCGAAGGCCGGTTCCTGCGACATCCAGCCCGGCCGACGCCCGCACGGGCAGGCGCTGCTCGACCTGGTGGCCAGCTACCAGCAGCGTGCCGGGCTCGCTGCGGAGACCGGCAACGCCCATCTCACCGATCCCGACCGGGAGCAGGTGGTGCCCACCCCGGCCGAGGACGACCCGGAGCAGGAAGGGTGGCAGCCGTGAGCCGCCTCCCGCCCGCAGCCTTGGTAGTGGCGTGGCCCTGGACGATGCTCTCGGGCCTCGCAGAGAGGAGGAGCTGATGGGCCAGCTGTTCGGTCCGACCAACCCTGCCGTCGACGCGGGGTGGCAGCACACCCACCCGCGCAAGGGGTTCTTCACCGACACCTCCGTCTGCATCGGCTGCAAGGCCTGCGAGGTGGCCTGCAAGGAGTGGAACCACGTCCCCAGCGACCCGGACCCGCAGCTGCTCGGGTCCTCCTACGACAACACCGGCGGGCTCGGTGCGAACACCTGGCGGCACGTGGCGTTCGTGGAGCAGGACGCCGAGCGGATCGCCCGGGCGCGGCGCAGCGGGCGGGCGCTGGTGGACCTGGGCATGCCGAGCGTGGGGCCGCCGCCGGGGCGGGGCACAGCCGGGGCCAGCGCTCCCGGTGGCGGCGCCGATGGCTCTGCAGCGGGCGGCGCCGGTGGCTCTACAGGTGGCGCCGATGACTACGGCGGCCTGCACGACGCCGCCCGCCTCGGCCCACCGGTCTCCACCGGAGTTCCGGGGGACGGCCCCATCGACACCACTCCCCCGGACACCCCGGAGTTCCGGTGGCTGATGTCCTCGGACGTGTGCAAGCACTGCACGCACGCCGGCTGCCTGGACGCCTGCCCCACCGGCGCCCTGTTCCGCACCGAGTTCGGCAGCGTGGTGGTCCAGGACGACGTGTGCAACGGCTGCGGCACCTGCGTGGCCGCCTGCCCGTTCGGGGTGATCGAACGCCGCTCGGACGGCACCGCCGCCCCCGGTGAGCGCGGGCCGCAGCAGGGCCCCACCCGGGAGGGTGGCATCGCGCAGAAGTGCACCCTGTGCTACGACCGGCTCACCGACGGCCAGCAGCCGGCCTGCGCGCAGACCTGCCCCACCGAGTCGATCAGGTTCGGCAACCATGAGGAGCTGGTGGCCACGGCGCGGGAGCGGGTCGCCGAGCTGCACGCCCGCGGGATGACCGAGGCCCGGCTGTACGGTGCGAACCAGAACGACGGCGTGGGCGGCACCGGGTCGGTGTTCCTGCTGCTGGATGAACCGGAGACCTACGGGCTGCCGCCGGACCCGCGGGTGCCCACTGCGGACCTGCCGCAGATGTTCTCCCGCGCCGGCTGGGCCGCCGCCGGGATGCTGGCCACGGCAGCGCTGGCGTTCCTGGGGAGGCGCCGGTGAGCACCTCGGGGTTCGACAGCTACCGTCCGCCGGAGCCTGCCGGTCGCCGCCGACGCAAGGGCCGCCGCCGCGCCGGACCGTCTCGCGGCGGCGGCGACGGGTCCCGGGAGATGCCGGTGGTGCCGGACGCCGAGTTCGGCTCCTACTACGGCCGCCCGGTGGTGAAGGCGCCGCCCTGGGAGACCGATGTGGCCGCCTACCTGTTCCTCGGTGGGCTGGCCGCCGGGTCCGGGCTGCTCGCCGCAGGGGCGCAGCTGACCGGCCGGGAGGCGCTGCGCCGCAGCACCCGGCTGGCGGCGATCACCGCGGCGGGGCTCGGTGCCGGTGCACTGGTGCGGGACCTGGGCCGCCCGGAACGGTTCCTGAACATGCTCCGCACGGTGAAGCTGACCTCGCCGATGAGCGTGGGGTCGTGGATCCTGGCGGGGTTCAGCACCTGCGCCGGAGTGGCCGCTGCCGACGAGGTGGACCGCGCCACCGGCTCGCGGCTGCCGCTGGGCCGGTTGCGGGGGCTGCTGCGCGGCGCCGGTTCCGCGGCTGGCCTGGGCGCCGGGATGCTGGCTCCCCCGTTGGCGGCCTACACCGCGGTGCTGCTCTCCGACACCGCCGTGCCCACCTGGAACGAGGCCCGGGAGGAGCTGCCGTTCGTGTTCGTCTCCTCGGCGAGCCTGGCCGCGGGCGGACTGGCGATGATGACCACCCCGGTGGCGCAGGCAGGCCCGGCGCGGGTGCTGGCGGTGGTCGGCGCTGCCGGGGACCTGGTCGCCACCGAGGTGCTGGAGCGCCGGATGGACGAGACTGTGGTGGAGACCTTGTACCAGGGCCGCCCGGGCAGGTACCTGCAGGTGAGCAAGGTGCTGGTCGCCGCCGGCGGGGTGGGCGCGCTGCTGGCGGGCCGGTGGCGCGCGGCCGGGGCGCTCTCCGGGGCCGCGCTGCTGACCGCCTCAGCGCTCACCCGGCTCGGCTACTTCGAGGCGGGCCTGACCTCGGCGAAGGACCCGAAGTACACGGTGGAGCCGCAGAAGCGCCGGCTGGCCGAGCGGCGCCGGCGCGGCATCACCGACGACTCGATCACCACCGTCGAGTAGTTCCAGGGGCCCCACCCGTTCGCCAACGCTCTACTGTGCGGCGTGAATCGGTCCAGCAGCCGCAAAGGAGAGCGTTGGCGATGGGCAGGGCGGGCGGGCTGGTGGGGTGGGGCTCAGCGGACCTGGATGCCGGTTCCGGCCACGGTGTGCCCGATCACCGGGTGCCCGGGCAGCTCCCCGACCACCAGCAGCCCGCCGGAGGTCTGGGCGTCGGCGAGCAGCACCAGGTCCTCCTCGGTGATACCGATCCCGGTGGTCAGGTGCGGGCGCACCCAGTCCAGGTTGCGGCGGCTGCCACCGGGCACGAACCCGTCGGCGAGCGCGGTCAGCGCGTCGGCGAGCACCGGCACTGCGGCCCGCTCGACCACCGCCCCCACCCCGGAGGCCCGGCACAGCTTGTGCAGGTGCCCGAGCAGCCCGAAACCAGTCACATCGGTTGCTGCTCTGAGCCCCAGGTCGACGGCGGTCGTTGCGGCGCCAGCGTTCAGCCGGGTCATCGAGGTGGTCGCCTCGGCGAAGATCTGCCCGGTGGCCTTGTGCCGGTTGTTCAGGATGCCCACCCCGATCGGCTTGGTCAGGGTCAGCGGCAGGTCCGGCTCGGCAGCGTCGATACGCAGCAGCTTGTCCGGGTGGGCCACTCCGGTGACGGCCATACCGTACTTGGGCTCCGGATCGTCGATGGAGTGCCCGCCGATCACCGGGCAGCCCGCCTGGGTGGCGATGTCCAGCCCGCCGCGCAGCACCTCGGTCATCAGCTCCAGCGGCAGCCGCTCCCGGGGCCAGCCGAGCAGGTTGATCGCCACCACCGGGGTGCCACCCATGGCGTAGACGTCCGAGAGCGCGTTGGCGGCGGCGATCCGGCCCCAGTCGTAGGCATCATCGACCACCGGGGTGAAGAAGTCGGCGGTGGAGAGCACCGCGAGGT
Organism: Ruania albidiflava DSM 18029; assembly: GCF_000421225.1. Taxonomy (GTDB): domain Bacteria; phylum Actinomycetota; class Actinomycetes; order Actinomycetales; family Beutenbergiaceae; genus Ruania; species Ruania albidiflava. The sequence goes on from NZ_ATWL01000015.1 coordinate 51,526, forward strand.
CCTCGCGCACCAGCACAGCGGCTGCGTCGTCGCCGTCGTCCAGGCCCACCAGCACCCGGGCGTCGGTCCCGCCGACCTGACCGGTGAGTGTGCTGACCGCGTCCTCCAGCTCCCCCGGCGGGATCTTGCACGCGCACCCACCACCGTGGGCGAAAGAGGTCAGCCGTGGCTGGTCCAGATCGTCCCGCACCGCTGCTGCCACCATCACGCGAGTCTAGCCAAGCAGGGCTCGTGCAGCAGTGGTGAGCTGCTGGAGATCGGTCTCGGTCATCGGCTCTCCGGTGATGCCACGGCGGTGCAACAGCGTCCCGACCACCAGGTCCACGATCAGCAACGCCCGGGCGGTCGGTACCGCCAGCGCCTGCTCCAGGCCGCGGCGGTACGGCTCCTGCAGCTGCGTCCGCAGCAGCCGGCGCAGGTCGGGGTCACTGACAGCCTCGGCGAACACCCCGGCGAACGCCGCGGCGACGCCCGGCAGCGCGACCCGGTCAGCTCCCCAGCGCACCAGGGCCGCCAGGTTCTGCCTCGGCTCGCCGGCCACCGGCGGCAGCGGCCCGAATGCGGACACCAGCGCGGCGGTCACCAGCGTCCCCTTGGACGACCAGCGGCGGTAGATCGTGGTCTTCGCAGTACCGGCGGCTGCAGCGATCCGATCCAGGGTGGCACCGGCGTACCCGAGCTCGTGCACCGTTCGCAGTGTGGCGGCGAGCACCGCAGGGTCGACGTCGACGCGGGGGCGGCCGGGGCTCCGGTGCGGCTCGGCTGTCATATCGCCAGCCTACCCGCTTGTGCTACCGTCAGTATCGAAACTGTAGGTAGCGAAACCTGGAGGAGCGCTCGTGTCCCGTGCTGCCCATCCGCCGCTGGGTGTGCGACTCGTCTACGGGCTGCGCCCGCAGCCGGACTTTGCCGCACTCTCCGACGAGGAGCTTGCCGAGCTCGGCCGGGCCCAGAACGAGGTGGTGACCTCTCCGGCGGCTCGGCTGATCACCGGATGTCCTGCGCTGGGCAGCCGGGTGACATGGACGACGGTGGCCCTGACCGACCGGCAGATCCCGGTCCGGGTGCACCGTCCCCGTCGCAGCGGCACCGGCCCCCTTCCCCTGGTGCTGCACGTGCACGGCGGTGGCTACAGCGGCACCGCTGTACAGTGCGACTGGCTGACCAGCCACCTCGCCGCGCGCCTGCCCGCTGTCGTGGTCTCAGTAGAGCACCGCCTCCTCGGCCCGGGGGTCTCGATGGCGGCAGCGGCCGATGATGTCCTCAGCACACTGGTACAGGTGCGGCAGCACGCCTCCACCTGGGGGGTGGACCCGGACCGCGTCGCACTGGTAGGTGAGAGCGCCGGCGGCACGATGACCGCACTGGCCGCAGAGCGCTCGCCGTGGCTGCGCGCTCAGGTGCTGGTCAACCCGTGCCTGGACCTCACCGCCGCTGCACTGGACTACCCCTCGATGACCGAGCATGCGCACACGCCGACGATCAGTGCGGCCGAGGTCCAGCGGTTCTGCCGGCTGGCCGCACCCGCGGGAACGGATGCCCGCGCGGTGTCACCACTGACCCGCGCGGAGACTGCCACACTCCCCAGCACGTTGCTGGTGGTGCCAGCACTGGATCCGTTGGCCGACCAGGCCCGCACCTACGCCGCTCGCGTGCGGCCTACCCAGACCCCCGTGCGGCTGCTGGAGATCGAGCGAGCAGGGCATGCGTTCCTGAGCATGCCGCATCTGGTGCCCTCGGCCTACCGGGCACGGCGAGCGATCTGTTCCTTCCTGCACGCAGCGCTCTGACCGAGCTGGCCGCTGCTAGGCTCGCCGCGCAAGGAGGCGTCTGGGTTCCTGGTGGGCCCCCCGGTCTTCAACACCGGTGAGACCGAGCACCTCGGTCTGGCGGGTTCGATTCCCGTCCGCCTCCGCCACGTGCGAAGGAGGTGCCGGTGACCGAGCCAGTCGACCGCGGCGGCCCCAGCCACGGTGGCACCCCCGAGGTACCGGGCACGGCCGCCGCCGACCCGCGCCGCCGCATCCCGCGTACCGACCATCTGCTTGCGCTGCCCGAGGTGACCGCCGCGGCGCAGCGGCTCAGCGCACCGACCGTCCGCGACCTGGCCCGCGCCGCACAGGACCGGGCCCGCCGCGGCGAGATCCTGCCGGAGGAGGTGCCGGCCGCCCTCCGGGAGGCACTCACCCACCGGCGCGCCACCGCGCTCACCCCGGTGCTGAACGCCACCGGCGTGGTGGTGCACACCAACCTGGGCCGCGCCCCGCTGTCCGCCGCCGCCACCGAGGCGCTCATCGCCGCGGCGGGGTACGTGGACGTGGAGCTCGACCTGGACACCGGCGTGCGGTCCCGGCGCGGCCGCGCCACCCGGGCCGCCGTGCTGGCCGCCTGCCCGGCCGCCGAGGACGCCCTGGTGGTGAACAACGGCGCCGCAGCGCTGGTGCTGGCGACCACGGCGCTGGCGGCGGGCCGGGAGGTGGTGGTCAGCCGCGGTGAGCTGATCGAGATCGGTGCCGGCTTCCGGCTGCCGGACCTGATCGCCTCGACCGGTGCCCGGCTGCGGGAAGTAGGCACGACCAACCGCACGCACCTGACCGACTACACCTGCGCCGTCGGCCCGGAGACCGGCTGCCTGCTCAAGGTGCACCCGAGCAACTTCCGCGTGCACGGGTTCACCGCCGAGGCGACCCTGGCCGAGCTGCGCACGCTGGCCGACGAGCACCGTCTGCCGCTGGTGGCCGACCTGGGATCCGGTCTGCTCGCCCCGGACCCCGCACTGCCGGACGAACCGGATGCGGCCTCGGCACTGGCGGCCGGTGCCGACCTGGTGGTCGCCAGCGGGGACAAGCTGCTCGGCGGGCCGCAGGCGGGGCTGCTGCTCGGCCGGGCGGAGGTCATCGAGCACCTGGCGCGGCACCCGTTGGCCCGGGCGGTGCGGGCGGACAAGCTGGCCCTGGCGGCGCTGGAGGCCACCCTGGTGGCAGGCCGGGTGCCGGTGGTCGAGTTCCTGCACGCGGACCCGGAGGTGTTGCGGTCCCGGGTGGAGCGTCTCGCGGCAGCCGTCGACGGCGGAGCACAGGTGGCGGTGGTCCCGCACCAGGGCAGGGTCGGGGGTGGGGGTGGGCCGGGTGTGCCGTTGCCTGGCTGGGCCCTGCGGCTCCCGGAGTGTGCGGCACGCGCGTTGCGGCTCGGGGATCCTGCGGTGCTCGCGCGGGTGCACGACGGCGCCTGCCTGCTGGACCTGCGCTGTGTGCCGGAGACCGAGGACGAACAGGTGGCGGCCGCGGTGCGGCGGGCGCTGCACCCGGCCCTGTCCCCGTTGGAACACCCTTAGCGCATTCGAACCTGGCTACAAAGGGGTTCGAATGCGCCACGCTGGTTCGAATGCGCGACCCGGGGAGGACTGGAGGCCGAACAGTGGCGAGCTTCGTGGTGGCGACCGCCGGGCACGTGGACCACGGCAAGTCCGCGCTGGTGCGGGCGCTGACCGGGATCGAGCCGGACCGCCTCGCCGAGGAACGCCGCCGCGGGTTGACCGTGGACCTCGGGTTCGCCTGGACCGAGCTGGTGCCCGGCTGCGACGCGGCGTTCGTGGACGTCCCCGGGCACGAACGGTTCCTCGGGAACATGCTCGCCGGGCTGGGGCCGGCGCCGGTGGTGTGCTTCGTGGTGGCCGCGGACGAGGGGTGGCAGGAGCAGTCCAGCGACCACCGGGACGCGGTGGCAGCGCTGGGTATCGACACCGGTGTGCTGGTGCTCAGCCGCGCCGACCGGGCCGATGCTGCCCGCGTGGCGGAGGTGGTCGCGCGGGCGCGGGAGGAGCTGGCCGGGACCGGGCTGGCGGATGCGCCCGCGGTGGTGACCTCGGCGGTGACCGGTGCGGGGCTCGACCGGCTCCGGGAGGCGCTCGCCGGGGTGCTGTCCGGGGCGCCGGCGCCGGACCCGGGCGCGCGCGTGCGTTTGTGGGTGGACCGGTCGTTCACGATCGCTGGGGCCGGCACTGTGGTGACCGGCACCCTGGCCGCGGGCACCGTGCGCACCGGTGACCGGCTGACCGTGGCCGGCGTCCCAGACTCGGTAGCGGTACGCGGGCTGCAGAGCCGGGGCGAGGCGTGCGAGCTCATCGGGCCGACGAACCGGGTGGCGGTCAATCTGCGCGGCGTGGAACCGCAGCTGGTGGCACGGGGCTCGGCGCTGCTCACCCCGGATGCCTGGCCGGAGACGACGGTGGTGGACGTGCGCCGGTGCACCGGCGAGGCGTTCGGCAGCTCGTCCGGGCACGTGAACGTGCACGTGGGCACTGCGGCGCTCGCCGGGCGGTTGCGCCCGCTGGACGGCGAGCACGCCCGGATCACGCTGTCTCACCCGGCACCGGTGGTGCTCGGGGACCGCCTGGTGCTGCGCTCTGCCGGGAGCCGGCGGGTGCGGGCGGGCGTGGTGGTGCTGGACGCCGACCCGCCGGTGCTGTCCCGGCGGGGTGATGGCCGGCGGCGGGCTGCGGTGCTCGACGCCCGGCAGTCGCCGGCACCGGGAGGCCCGGCGGCAGCGGCGGATCTGGTCGCCGAGGCGGCCCGGCGTGGTGCCGTGCGGGTGGAGCAGCTGGTGCGGCTCGGGCTGGTGCCCGCGCGCGCGGTGGCACCTCCGGCGGGGGTGGTGGCGGCCGGCGACTGGTGGGTGGCTGAAGGGGCCCTGGAGCAGTGGGGGGCACAGTTGGCCGAGCTGGTGGCCCAGGTGCACCGGCGCGACCCGGTGGCCGCCGGCCTGTCCAGTGGTGCAGCCGTGGCTGCGCTGGGGCTGCCCGCCGCGGAGCTGCTGGCCGAGGTGGCGCAGGCCGCAGGCGTCGAGGAGCACGACGGGCACCTGGCAGAACCCGGGCACCGCCACGATCTCGGCCCGGCGGAAGAGGCAGTGGCCGCGCTGGAGGCCCGGCTGCGGGCAACCCCGTTCCAGGCACCGGAGAGCGCCGACCTGCTCGCACTGGCTCTGGGACCGCGGCAGCTGGCCGCCGCCGAGCGCGCCGGACGGTTGCTGCGCCTGCCCGGTGAGGTGGTGCTGCTACCCGATGCCCCGGCGCGGGCGATGCGCGAGCTGGCGGGGCTGCCGCAGCCGTTCACCGCGGCCGAGGCGAAGGCGGCCTTGGGCACCACTCGCCGGGTGGTCATCCCGCTGCTGGAGCACCTGGACGCCCGCGGCTGGACCCGCCGACGTGACCCGGTGCATCGCGAGGTCGTGCGCGGCTGACCTGACCCGTCGCGCTCGCGTGGAAGGTTGCTGCTGTCATAGCACCACCAACCGTCCACGCGAGCTCGCATCCAGCGCCCTAGGTTGCTAGTATGCCGTCTAAGTAGCGAGGCGAAGGGTGGAGCGATGGCGGACGGTCCTGGCGACGGGGCGGTGCAGGGCTCTCGCCGCGCGCTCCTGCTGGCGCTGTCGTTGATCTCGGTCGAGTTCCTCGCCGGGATGCAGAGCTACCTGTCCCAGACGGTGCTGCCGTTGGCGGCAACCGAGCTGCACGGCCAGTCCCTCTACGGTCCCGTGAACGCTGCAGCGCAGGCCCCGATGTTCTTCATGCTGCCCCTCGGTGCGTGGCTGCTGTCCCGGTACCGGGTCGGGCACCTGATGCTGGTGTTCACCGTGGTGACCGTTGCCGGTGCCACGCTGTGCGCGGCCGCCTCCTCGATGCCGGTGTTCCTCCTCGGCACCGCAGTGCGTGCGATCGCGTCCGGGGCGCTCGCGACCGTGAGCATGGGAGCGATCAGCCGCGGCCTGCCGGAGCGGTACCGACAGCTGGTCCTGGCGGGCATGTCCGGCATCTGGGTGCTGTCCTCCGTCCTCGGGCCAGGCTATGCAGCCGGGGCGGCCGCGCTGGTCGGGTGGCGGTGGGCGATGGTGCTCTACCTCCCGCTGCTGCTGCTCAGCCGGACGATGATCGCCCGGCACATGCCCGAACGTGCCGAGCAGAAGGCCGAGGAGCCGGTGCCGTGGCGTTGGTCGTGCCTCCTGGCGCTCGGCGCCGTCCTGCTCGCCGCGCCCGCGGGTCGGTGGTCCGCCGCGGCCGTGGTGGCCGGAGCCATCCTGATGCTGGGCTCAGCGGTGCGGCTGCTGCCCACCGGAACGCTGCGCGCGCGGGCGGGCCGGCGGGCCGGCCTCGCAGCGCTGCTGGTCGTCGCCGCGGTCTACTTCGGTGCCACGATGGTGCTGTCGGTCGTGGCTCACGACGGGTTCGGCCTCGCTACCGGTCAGTTCGGCTTCATCATCGCTGCCCCGGGGCTGCTGTGGGCCCTCGCCGGCCTGTGGACGGGCTCGCATCCGGCGCTGGACAGCATCCCGTTCCGCCGCCGTGCCGTACCTGCAGGGGTGGCGATGACCCTCGGCATCCTGGTGCTCGGCGGCACCACGCTGCTGGCCGAGAGCGCGACATCGGCGTTCGTCGGTCTGGTGGTCGGGGCGGGCCTGGCCGGTGTGGCGATGGGGTCGATGTATCCGGACCTGCTCGGCCGGTGCCTGCGGACGCCGGCCGTCGATGACGGGATCTCGCAGGACCAGATGGCGGCCGCCCTGGTGCTCACGGAGTCGGTGGGCATGGCCGTGGCGACCACTGCCGCCTACTCCTGGCTCGGCACCGGCTGGGGCGTCGTCGACGGTCCCCTGCAGCGGTCCCAGATCCTCTATCTGGCGCTGGCGGCGCTGTGCCTGGTCATGGTCCAGCGGTTGTGGGCGGCAGCGCGTGCGGGCACCGGCGCGCGGGATGCCGTTCTCACGGCCGGTGGAGCACAGCGGCCAGCGCGCGGGCGGCGGTGAGCAGGTCCTCGTCCAGGACCTGGATCGCCACATGGTCGGCGCCGGCGTCCAGGTGCTCCGCGAGCGCCGCGGCCACCACCGCCGGTTCCCCGTGAGCCACGAGCGCGTCGACCAAGGCGTCGCTGCCGCCGCCGGCGAGGTCCTCCTCGGTGAAACCGAGCCGCCGCAGGTTGGCGCGGTAGTTGCGCATCTGCAGATACCGGCTGACCACGGGGCGGGCTGTTTCCCTGGCGACGGACGGGTCGGTCTGGAGCAGCACCTTGTGCTCCGGAGCCAGCAACGCTCCGGCGCCCATCACCTCCCGTGCGGTCGACGAGTGCTCCGGGGGCACCAGGTAGGGGTGCGCACCCGCGGCACGCTCCGCAGCCAGCCCCAGGACCCGTGGCCCCAGGGCAGCCAGCACGCGCCGGTCGGCGGGCACACCGTCGGCATCCAACCGGTCCAGGTACGCCACCATCGTGGCCAGCGGGCTGCGGTATTCGGCTGTCGCCTCCCGGTGCCCGATGCCCAGCCCGAGCAGGAACCGGCCCGGGTGCAGCTCCTCCAGACGATGGAACCAGGTGGCGGCTTCGTCGGCCGAGACCTGCCACATGTTGATGATGCCGGTGGCCACCACGAGGGTCTCGGTGGCATCGAGCAGCGGTTCGATGGCTGCCAGCTCCCCCGGGCTGCCGCCGACCCAGACGGCGCCGTAGCCGAGACGTTCTGCCTCGCGGGCCAGCTCGGTGGTGGCCCGGTCAGGGCGGGCCCAGATTCCGTAGCGACCGAGTTCTGCAGCCATACCCGCCACAACCGGCCGCAGGCCCCGGTCATTCCCGGAGCGAGCACCCAGGATCTCAGCGCGCGGGCACGTTGGCCAGGTGCTGCGCCAGGTAGCGCCCGGTGCTGCTCCGCTGGTCGCCGATGAGCTGCTCCGGGGTCCCGGTGGCGACGATCCGGCCGCCATCGGCCCCGCCACCCGGGCCCAGATCGATGATGTGGTCCGCGTTGGCGATCACGTCGAGGTCGTGCTCGATCACCACCACGGTGCCGTCCTGGTCCAGGAGCCGCTGCAGGACGCCGAGCAGCACCCGCACGTCCAACGGGTGCAGACCGACCGTAGGTTCGTCGAACACGAACAGGGAGTGCTGCTGCCGGCGGCCCAGCTCGGAGATGAGCTTCAGGCGCTGCGCCTCCCCGCCGGACAGGGTCGGGGTGGCCTCGCCGAGAGTCAGGTACCCGAGGCCGACGTCACCCAGCGCGTCCAGCCGGGTGCGCACCTTGGGCAGGTCACCGACATGTTCGACAGCCTCCGACACCGTCATCGCCAGCAGATCAGGCAGCGAGAGCGCACCCGTGCCCGCTGCCGACGGGCGACGGTGGTCGGCCGCAGCGGGCCCGTACCGCAGACCGTTGCAGTCCGGGCAGACCAGGTCCACGTCCGGCAGGAACTGCACGTCCAGGGTGATCTGCCCGGTGCCCTCGCAGCGCGGGCAGCGCAGCGACCCGGTGTTGTAGGAGAAGTCACCGGCGCCAAGGTTGGCGGCGCGGGCGGAGTCCAACCGGGCGTAGGTGCGGCGCAGCTGGTCGAGCACACCGGAGTAGGTGGCCACCGTGGAGCGGACGTTGATGCCGATCGGGGTGGCGTCCACCACGTTCACCCGCCCGATCCCGCCTCGGTCCACCCCGGTGACGTGCGCTGGCACGGAGGCTGCGCCGTCATCGGTGAGAGCCGGCACGAGACTGTCCAGCACGAGCGTGGTCTTCCCGGACCCGGACACGCCGGTGACCACGGTGAGCCGGCCTCGAGGGATGGCCACGTCCAGGGCGTGCACGGTGTGCACCGGTGCGGTCTGCAGCCGGATGGCCCCTCGGTCGAACGTCTCCTCGGCCCGGGCCGGGGTGCGCACCAGGACCTGCTCGCGGCCGTTGAGGAAGCCGGCGATGAGCGAGGCGTCGTTGCCGTCCAGGTCCGCGGGGGTTCCGGTGGCCACGATGGTGCCGCCGTCCCGGCCGGAGCCGGGGCCCACCTCGATCAGGTGGTCCGCGCGGCGCAGCACCATCGGGTCGTGATCGACCAGCACCACCGAGTTCCCTTCGGCCAGCAGGTCCTCGATGACCCCCTGCAGGCCGGTGATGTTCGACGGGTGCAGTCCGATCGAAGGTTCGTCCAGGACGTAGAGCACGCCGGTGGTCTCGTTGCGCACCGCCCGGGCCAGCTGCACCCGCTGCCGCTCCCCGGTGGACAGGCTCGAGCCGGCCCGGTCCAGGGCGAGGTAGCCCAGGCCCAGGTCGAGCAGCCGACGGGCCGTGGCCTGCAGCGTGCGGACGAGCACGTCGGCCATCGGGCGCAGCTCGCGCGGGAGCGTTCCGGGCACTGTCTGGGCCCAGGTGCTGAGGTCCGTCAGGGTCATCGCGGTGACATCGGCGAGGTTCAGCCGGTCGATCTGCGGCGCCCGGGCCGCCGGGGAGAGCCGGGTGCCGTGACAGCTGGGGCAGGTGTGCTCGGTGAGGAAGCGGCTCACACGAGCCAACCGCCGACCATCGGTGGCCCGGCGCAGCTCCTCTGTCACGGTCAGGCGTGCGTTGCGAAAGGTGAAGTCGAGCTCGTGCAGCCCCTTCTTCGAGGTGACCGTGATGTGCTTCTTCTCCTCCGGCCCAGCCAGGACGACCTGCTTCTCCTCCTCGGTCAGCTCCCGCCAGGGCACGTCGGTGCGCACGCCGAGCTCACGAGCGATCTGCGGTTGCACGTTGAACCCGAACATCTGCCACGGGATCACCGTGCCCTCCTCCAGGCTCAGGCCCGGGTCCCGGATCAGCGTCGCATCGTCCACCTCCCGCACGGTGCCGGTGCCCTGGCAGGTGGGGCAGGCCCCGCCGGAGTTGAAGGCGAGGTCCTCCGCACCGGGTGCGAAGAAGGTGGCACCGCACTCGGGGCAGCGGATCGGCTCCTCTGCGGCGACCTTCAGCGTCGGCTCGTTCCGGTGGCCGTTCGGGCACTGGTGTGCGGCCAGCCGGGAGAACATCAACCGCACCACGTTCAACAGCTCGGTGGCGGTGCCGAACGTGGACCGCACCCCCGGCACCCCCGGCCGCTGCCGGAGCGCGAGCGCCGCTGGGACGTGTCGCACCCGGTCCACCGCGGCCCGGGGCGCCTGTGCCATCCGGCGGCGGGTGTAGGTGGACAGCGCCTCGATGTACCGGCGCGAGCCCTCGGCGTACAGCACGCCCATCGCCAGCGACGACTTGCCCGACCCGGAGACACCGGCGAGGGCCACCAGCGCGCCGAGCGGGACGTCCACGTCCACGTTCTTCAGGTTGTGCACGCGCGCGCCGCGCACCTGGATCACGGCGGGCTGCTCGTGGCGGTCGGCGTCCATCGTGCGGTCCTCCAGGCGGGTGAGCGGCGAGCTGCTGACCAACCTACGCCCCGGTGAACCGGGCTACGCCGGGGACGCTGCGCCGTCGACGCGTTCGGGGTGGGCGTAGATGTTCATCGACTCCCCGCGCAGGAAACCGACCAGGGTGAGGCCCGCCTCCTCGGCCAGGTCGACCGCGAGCGAGGACGCCGCCGAGACCGCGGTCAGTACCGGGATGCCTGCCATCACCGCCTTCTGCGCGAGCTCGAAGCTGGCCCGGCCGGAGACCTGCAGCACCGTCCCGGTCAGCGGCAGGTCGTTGTTCAGCAGCGCCCAGCCGACCACCTTGTCCACCGCGTTGTGCCGCCCGACGTCCTCGCGGAGCACCAGCAGCTCACCGGTGGCCGCCTCGAACAGGCCCGCGGCGTGCAGGCCTCCGGTCTTGTCGAACACGGCCTGGTGATCGCGCAGCGTCTCCGGCAGGGTGGCCAGCAGTGCGGGGGTGACCCGGGTGGTGTCGGCGGCCACGTCGTAGGCGGAGACGGTGCGCACCGCCTCGATGCTGCGCTTGCCGCACAGGCCGCAGGAGCTGGTGGTGTAGAACGCGCGCGCTGCTTCCGGTGGGGGCGGGGCGATACCGGGCGCCAGGGCGATGTCGAGCACGTTGTAGGTGTTCTCCCCACCGCCGGTCCCCGGACCGCCGCAGTGGATCGCGGTGTGGAAGTGCTCCCCGCGGGCGACGATGCCCTCAGAGACGAGGAAACCGGCCGCCAGCTCCACGTCCTGCCCCGGGGTGCGCATAGTGACCGCGAGCGGCTCCCCGGAGACCCGGATCTCCAGCGGCTCCTCCACTGCGAGGGTGTCCTGACGACGGCGCGGCTCGTGATCGACGGTGACCCTCACCACCGTGCGGCGCGTGGTGATGCGACCCATGGCAGCGACGGTACACCGGCCTTGACAGCCCGGACAGCCCAGCAGGAGGCTCGTCGCACGATGACACGACGCACCCGGACCGCCAGCCACTGGGGTTCCTACTGGGTCACCACCGACGGCGGTGAGGTCACCGGGGTCGAACCGGTCGCCCAGGACCCCTCCCCTTCGGCGATCGGGGACAACTTCCGCGGCACGCTGCGCGGGCGGACCCGGATCACCCGGCCCGCGGTGCGCGAGGGTTGGTTGCGAGACGGTCCCGGCGCCCCCGGCCGGGGCAGCGACGGCTACGTGGAGGTCGCCTGGGAGAAGGCGATCGCGCTGGTCGCCGGGGAGATCGATCGGGTGCGCTCCGCGCACGGCAACAGCGCCATCTACGGCAGCTCCTACGGCTGGGGCAGTGCCGGACGGTTCCACCACGCCCAGTCCCAGCTGCACCGGTTCCTGAACACGGTGGGGGGCTACACCCGGTCGGTGACGAACTACTCCTTCGCGGCCGAGGCGGTGCTGCTCCCCCACGTGGTCGGCGACCGGGACTGGCTGGTGCAACGTGCCCCCCGCTGGTCCCAGGTGGAGACCGACGGCCAGTACGTGCTCGCCTTCGGCGGCCTGCCGCGCAGCACCGCTCAGGTGAGCTCCGGCGGCGTAGGTGCGCACGTGAGCACCGACTGGCAGGTGCGATGTGCCCGCGCCGGGGTGCAGTTCACCATCGTGACCCCCAGCCGCACAGACTCCAGCGCTGACCTGGCCGCCGAGTGGCTGCCGGCCCGGCCCGGCACCGATGTGGCCCTGATGCTCGGCCTGTGCCACGAGCTGCTGGTCACTGGCCGCTACGACCGGGACTTCCTCGAGCGCTGCTGCACCGGCTTCGAGCAGGTGCGCGCCTACCTGCTCGGCGAGCAGGACGGGGCGGCGAAGACCGCGGCCTGGGCGGCGGAGATCTGTGACCTGCCCGAAGCCGCGATCCGGCAGATCGCCGACCGGATCGCCACGATGCGCACCCTGGTGACGGTCACCTGGTCGATGCAGCGCCAGCAGCACGGAGAGATGAGCTACTGGGCGGCGATCACCCTGGCCGCGATGAGCGGCTCGATGGGCCGCCCGGGCGGCGGCTTCAGTCCCGGGGTGTCCTCGATGCACAGCGCGCACGTGTACCGCACCGTCTCTGCGCTGGCGGCGCTGCCGCAGGGGCAGAACCCGGTGCCGGACTTCATCCCGGTCGCCCGGCTCAACGACATGCTCCTGCACCCGGGGGAAGAGTTCGACTTCGACGGCGGCCGGTACCGCTACCCGGAGATCCGGCTGGTCTACTGGGCCGGCGGCAACCCGTTCCACCACCACCAGGACCTGAACACGCTGCTGCGCGCCTGGCGGGCACCGGACACCGTGGTGGTGCACGAGCCGTACTGGAACGCGATGGCCAAGCACGCCGACATCGTGATCCCGGTGGCCACCGCACTGGAGCGAGAGGACATCGCTTTCGGGGCCGGGGACCGGTGGGTGAGCTACTGCGAGCCCGCCGCCAGGGGTCGGCACCGACTACGAGGTGTTCACTGCCCTGGCCCAGCGGCTCGGCGTGGCCGAGGCGTTCACCGAGAGCCGGGACGCCGCCGCCTGGGTGCGCGAGCTGTACCGGCGCAGCATAACCAGGTGCGCCGACCTGGGCGTGGCCCTGCCACCCTGGGAGGAGCTGGTGGCAGCCGGGGCGGTGGAGCTGCCGCTGGACTGGGACGAGCCGGTGGCGTTCTCCGAGCTGCGTGCCGACCCGGCGGCACACCCGCTGGCCACCCCGTCCGGGAAGGTGGAGCTGTACTCGGCCACGATCGCCGGCTTCGACTACCCGGACTGTCCCGGGCAGGCCACCTGGCTGGAACCTGCCGAGTGGCTCGGTGCGGCCGACCGGTACCGGCTGCACCTGCTCTCCCCGCAACCGGCTGGGATGCTGCACAGCCAGCTGGACCACGGCCCGGAGAGCCGGCGGCACAAGATCCAGGACCGCACCGCCGTCGAGATGAACCCCCAGGACGCGCGCGAGCGCGGACTGGCCGAGGCAGAGGTGGTGGAGGTCTACAACGACCGCGGCCGCTGCCTGGCCGGGGTACGACTGAACCCCGACCTGCGCCCCGGGGTGGTGCAGCTACCGACCGGTTCCTGGTATGACCCGCTCCAGCCGGGGCACGTCGGCACGCTGGACAAGCACGGCCACCCGAACGTGCTCACCTCGGACCGGCCCACCTCCCACCTGGCGCAGGGTCCTACTGCGCACACGTGTCTGGTGGAGGTGCGCCGCTGGCAGGGGCCGGTGCCGCCGGTGACCGCGCACGAACCGCCGGTGCTCCGGCAGAGCGCACCGCCGGCCCGCCCGGGCGCACCGGCACCCCAACCTGGTGTCTCACCGCAGCGCTAGAGGCCCACCCCGCTGAGCACGTTCACCGTCAGGAGCGCGGTCAGGCCCGCCAGGACCACGAACCGCAGCATCAGCACGCCCACGGACGATTCGCTCCACATGTCGTTCTGCCTCCTTCGTCCTCCAGCCGCGCGGGTACGCGGACCGGTCTCACACTGAGTACGACCGCGCGGGTGCGGTTCTGTCACGCGAGACCGCACAGGAGTTTCCGCGCCCCTGCACGAGACCTGCACGCACATCGCCGTGTGGCGGCCGACCGGCACGTATCCTGGAGACGTCCCACCACCCAGCTGAGAGGTGCCGCCGATGGAGCGCAGGCTCGTGATCACCGCCGACGACCTGGGCGTCGACGAGGACACGAACGCGACCATCATCGACCTGCTCCGCGACGGGCTCGTCTCGGCGACCACGCTGATCCCGGTGGCCGCGGCTGCGCAGGACGCCGTGCGCCGTGTGCTGGAGGCCGGCCTGCCAGCACCGCGGCTGCACCTGACCCTCTCCTCTGCCCGGGAGATGGCACCCTGGCGTCCACTCGCCCCGGGAGTGCGGTCGCTCACCGGACCGGACGGTACGTTCTCGGTGGATGCGGGTCTGGCCGAGCGGCGCGCCTCGTTGGCGGACCTGGCCACCGAGCTACGGGCCCAGCTGCGGTGGATGCACGAGGCGGGCCTGCACCCGGCCGGGCTGGACTCTCACTCCGGGACGCTCTACGGGTTGCGCGGGCGGTCGCTGGCCGCTGCCGCCGTGGACTTCTGCGCCGACCACCAGCTGGACTTCCGGCTGCCGCGCACGCTCGCCCGCCCGCTCGGTCTGGCGGTACGCGGCCTGCGCCGGGCGCACCGCAACGCCGTGGAACGGGCCGACGCGCTGCGGGTGCGGCTGCCGGAGTCGCTGGTCAGCTCCTGGCTGCCGGGCCGGATGGTGCTCAGCTACGGTCAGCTGCGCGCCGAGGTGCTGCACCAGCTGCGTCAGCTTCCGGCCGGCACCTCGGAGCTGCTGCTGCACCCTGCGCCTGCGTCTGTGGCGCAGTGGATGCCGACCGCCGAGGCGCGCAAGCGGCGCTGGGAGCTGCGGCTGCTGCGCGACGACGCCTTCCACCGGGCACTGCGCCGGGCCGCCATCGACGTGGTGCCCGCCTGGTGACCGGCGCGGACCCGCCCGCGCCGCCGCCGCTCCCACCTCGCAAGGTCAATGAAGATCGGGTACGGGTGCCCGATCCTTCGTGACGTTGCGGGCCGTGCCCTGGCGTGCTGAGTCCACCAGGTTGCTGCGCGGGATCGACTGCCCGTCCGCGACCGCCTGGGCCCACTGCTCGGCGGTGGCCACAGCGGCCAGGTGGGAGTGCAGCAGGGTGAGCAGCTGGGTGTGCAGGGCCTCAGCCTGGACCTGACCGGCGGCGTTGGCCAGGTGCACCGCCCCGGTGGCATCGGCGAGCACCTCCACAGCGAGTCCGAGGGGCTCGGCGTCAGCGGCGGAGGCGAGCACGCAGTTGTTGGTCATGTACCCGACCAGCGTGACCGTGTCGACGTCGCGCTCGGCCAACCAGTCGGCCAGCCCGGTGCCGGCGAACACGCTGGAGTGGTGCTTGACCTGGTGCCGGTCGGCTCGGCCGGTGCGGGCCTGGACCTCCGGGTGCAGTGCGTACCCGGGCGTACCTGGGGCAAACGCGGGCTCTCCCGCGGACGACTCGTGCTGCACCACCACAGTGGGTATCCCGGCCGCTGCGGCCAGGTCCATCGCGCGCAGCACGGCGGCCACGGACTCCTCCCGCGGCGGGTGCTGCACCGGCAGCGCACCGTGGAAGTACTCCTGCTGCACATCGATCACGATCAGGGCTCGGCGTGGGGTGGTCACTGTAGTTCTCCTGGATATCGGGGATGACGACGGCGGAGCGCCGGGTCACCCCTATCGTCGCCAGCCGGTCCGGGCTACTGTGAGTGGCACAGATGCACATCTTCGATGGAATCGAGCCATGATGCGGGTTGCCGTGCACGCCTTTGACGGGATGACGATGTTCCACCTCGCCGTACCGCTGCTGGTGTTCGGCGAGGTGCAGCGGCTGCAGCTGGCCGACGACTGGCAGGTGCAGGTGTGGACCGAGGACGCTCGCCCGATCCGCACCTCGGAAGGGCTCACGGTGGGCGAGACCAGCGGTCCGGAGGCCGTGGAGTCCGCGGACCTGCTCGTCTTCCCCTCCTGGCCAGAGCACCTGCCGGAGCCCGAGGAGCCGTTCCTGGACCGCATCCGCCGCGCGCACGCGCGCGGAGCCGGCGTCGCCGGCCTGTGCCTGGGCGCCTTCCCGGTGGTGGCGAGCGGACTGCTCGACGGACGCTCCGCCGTCACGCACTGGACCGCGGCCGAGCAGCTGGCGGCGCGCTACCCGCAGGTGCGCGTGCAGGCTGCAGCGCTATACCTGGACCACGGCGACGTGCTCACCTCGGCCGGAACCGCCTCTGGGCTGGACGCCTGCCTGCACCTGGTGCGCGCCCGCCTGGGCGCCGAGGCCGCGGCGACCCTCGCCCGGCAGATCGTGATCGCCCCGCATCGAGAGGGCGGGCAGGCGCAGTACATCGACCGGCCGGTGCACCAGCTGGGTCGCGACGACGTGCTCGGGCCCACGATCGAGTGGGCGCTGGCTCACCTGGACCGTCGGCTGTCCGTGGCCGACCTGGCCGCGCGGGCACAGATGAGCAAGCGCAGCTTCGTCCGGCACTTCCAGCAGGCCACCGGAACCAGCCCGGCCCGGTGGGTGCTGGCCCGCCGGCTGGACGAGGCACGCCGCCTGCTGGAGACCACCGACCGCAGCATCGCCCAGGTCGCCAGCCTGTGCGGGTTCGCCAGCCCGGTCACGTTCCGGCAGAACTTCGTGGCCGCCTACGCCACCACGCCCTCCTCCTACCGGCAGCGGTTCGCCGAGCGCGCGGCCTGACCGGTGGATCGGCCGGCAGGAGACGACAACGCCGGGTCAGGACCTGGACCCGGCGATGCGGTCCGGGAGGTCGGTGGCGCCGCCGGGCGGACCGCGGTGGAACCTTGGCGACGGGTACGGGTGCCCGTTCCGGGCGGGTGATCACCTATGTCCAGCGCAGCGCTCGCAACGTCAATAGGGATCGGTCACCCGTGCCCGATCTTGCGTGACCTTGTCGCGAGCAGCGCACCGGCGCCGGCTCAGCTCCCGGGGTCCGGTACGGGTGCGATGCGCTGCAGCAGCCGGGCGAGCTCGTCGCGCTCGGCGACGTTCAGGTCGGCGACGGTGAGCTCCTCGGCAGCGCGGATCTGCGGCCGCAGCGTTCCGGTTGCTCTCCGCCCTCGTTCGGAGAGGTGCACGAGCACGCGACGGCGGTCGCCGCTGTCCGCGTTGCGGTAGATCAGCGCCCGGCTCACCAGCCGGTCGACCACCCGGGTCAGCGTGGCACCACTGGTCCCCGTGGCCGCCCCCAGGACTGTCATCGTGCACGGCCCGGCGTCGTGCAGGTAGTCCAGGACGCTCCACTGGTCCACGGACAGGCCTTCCTCTGCAAGGACCGTCCCGATGGCTCGGTTCACGCGGCCTGCCACCAGGGTGAGGAGTCGGGCATCTACCGTCCGCGGTGCGGAATGCGCGGACGAGTTCGTTGCGGCCCCGACCATCGTGTCCTTCCCAAGCGGTGACCGATGTCCTACCTTGGTCACATCCCTTTCAGATGAAAATACTATCTGATGTGCCCCGTGGTGGTTCGCATGAACGTGCAGTCAGCGAGTCGGGACGGTCTGGAGAGCGTCGATCCAGACGCCATCCGGATCGGTCTGGCCATTCCGCTCCAAGGGCCGGGCGGGATCTTCGGCCCGTCCTGCGAGGCCGTGTCCGAGCTCTTCCGCCAGCAGGTGAACGAGGCCGGCCTGCTCGGACGACCCGTCGAGCTGGAGGTCATCGATGCGGGCCAGCCGCCTGAGAAGGTCGCACATACCGTGCGCGAGCTGATGGACGGCGGTCGCATCGATGCCCTGACCGGCTGGCACATCTCCTCCGTTCGTGAGGCGGTCGCTCCCATCACCCAGAAGCGCATCCCGTACGTGTACACGTCGCTGTATGAAGGTGGTGAGTCACGACCTGGTGTCTTCTGCGCTGGAGAGACTCCCGGGCAGCAGGTCGGCCCGGCGTTGGCATGGCTCCGCGACACCTACAACCTGCGGCGCTGGCACATCGTGGGCTCGGACTACATCTGGCCGCGCCGTTCCGCCCGCGCCGCCTCTCGTTACGCCCGCGCACTCGGCCTCGAGGTGCTCAGCACGTCTTTGACCCGGTTTGACGCGGTCGACTTTGCCGGCACGTTGGACCGGATCGAGCGCGGACCGCAGGCCGACGGCGTGCTGATGTTCCTGGTCGGCCAGGATGCTGTGCTCTTCAACCGAGAGTTCGCCGGTCGCGGCCTGGATGGTGAATTGGCGCGCCTGACACCACTGATGGGGGAGAACATGCTGCTGGCCTCCGGGCCGGGTGCGATCAGGAACCTGTACGTGGCCGCCGGCTACTTCCGCTCGCTGCCCACTGGCAGCTCGCTCGACTTCGTCGGCGCCTACACCGATGCCTTCGGCCCCGAAGCACCGCTCCTGAACAACCAGGGCGAGTCCTGCTACGAGGGCCTGCAGCTGCTGGCCGCACTGTTCACCGCAGCTCAGGACACGTCGATCGAGGCAGTGCTGGGCGTAGCAGAGGGCCTGGGCTATGACGGGCCCCGGGGAGCGATGGAGCTCCGGTCCGGGCACCTCCGACAGGAGGTCTACCTCGCGCAGGCGGACCTCACAGACTTTGACGTGATCACCGCGCTGCGCTAGTCGGATCAGCGGCACAGCTCTGGGCCCGGACCGGCCGGTACGCCTCCGGTTGCGCTTACTTCCATTTGGAAATATTCTACTTGAAACCAATGGAGGTGTCTCGTGCCGACCTATACCTACGCGTGCGCGCGCTGCGGAACGTTCGAGCTGGTGCGCAGCATCGCGCGCCGCACAGACCCAGCACACTGCCCGGGCTGCGACCGGCTCGGTGCACGGGTATTCACCAGCCCGCACCTGAGCCGGCTCGACCCGTCGCTGGACCGCGCGGTGACGAGCGCCGGGCTCAGCAGTGAACGCCCGAAGGTCACCCGGCACGTACCGCCGGCTGCGCGACCAGCCCCTTCTGCCCGCCCGGGTCATCCCGCCCTGCCGAGACCCTGACCCATGTCCGCTGTCGGCCTCGTGTACGTCGGAGCCGTTCTCGTCGTCAACGGTCTTCTGCTCCTGGGCTGGCTCACACCGCGCGAGGCCGGCCCGCTCAACCTCTTCGTCGGCGGCCTCCAGGTCATCACGCCGACCTACCTCATCTTCGTCGCCGCCGGCGATCCGGACGCGATCTTCGCAGCCTCGGGCATCTACCTGTTCGGCTTCACCTATCTGTGGGTCGGCATCAACGCCGTCAAGGACTACAGCAACCGCGGCTTCGGGTGGTTCGCGCTCCTGGTCGCGCTGTGCACAGTGGTCTACGCCGCAGACAGCTTCTTACGAGCTGACGACGCCGGCTTCGGCGTGATCTGGCTGCTGTGGGGGGTGCTGTGGTTCCTGTTCTTCCTCGTCCTCGGGCTCGAGCGAGCGACGCTCGGCCCAGCAACAGGGGTCTACACCGTGGTGACCGGTGTCATCACCACCGTGGCGGCGATGATGACGCTCCTCGGCGGGTGGGAGGGCGGATGGGGGATCGCGATCGTCATCGCTGGCGTCGGCCTGCTTGCGCTGGTCGTGGCCGCACCGGCCGCACGGGCATTCACCGCACCGGTCAAGGAGGTGGTCGACTGACCCCGCCCCACGCGCACACAGCCAGCACTCCCTCTTCAACCTCTACACAGATTGGTGAGTTTCATGCCCGAAGTGATCTTCAGCGTCGATCAGTCCAAGTCCATGACCGACCAGGCGGTACCCGGTCATAACCGCTGGCACCCGGACATCCCGGCGGCTGCGAGCATCAAACCCGGTTCGACCGTGCGTATCGAGTGCAAGGAGTGGACCAACGGTCAGATCGGCAACAACGACTCCGCCAACGACGTGCGTGATGTGAATCTCGACTTCAACCACATGCTCTCCGGCCCGTTCGCCATCGAGGGCGCCGAGCCTGGTGACCTGCTTGTGGTGGACATCGTGGACATCGGCCCGGTCCCCCAGGCGCGGGGCGACAACTGCGGCGAAGGCTGGGGCTACTCCGGCATCTTCGCCAAGGTGAACGGTGGCGGCTTCCTGACCGACTACTACCCGGACGCCTACAAGGCGGTCTGGGACTTCCGTGGCCAGGAGTGCTCCTCCCGCCACATTCCCGGCGTGCGCTACACCGGGATCCAGCACCCGGGCCTGGCGGGCACCGCACCCTCGCCGGAGCTCCTCGCACAGTGGCACCGCAGGGAACAAGCCCTGATCGATACCGACCCGCAACGGGTTCCGCCGCTGGCCATCCCGCCAACCGTTGCCGGCACGCTCGCCGGGACCGCCAGCGACGAGGTCGCCGAAAAGGTGGCCCGGGAAGGCGCCCGCACAGTTCCACCGCGTGAGCACGGCGGAAACATGGACATCATGAACTTCACCCGCGGCAGCCGGGTCTTCTACCCGGTCTACGTCGACAGTGCGAAGTTCTCCATCGGCGACCTGCACTTCAGCCAGGGTGATGGCGAGATCAACTTCTGCGGCGCGATCGAGATGGGCGGCTTCGTCGATCTGCACGTCGATGTGATCAAGGGTGGGATGGAGACCTACGGGGTCACGCACAACCGATCTTCATGCCGAGCCGGGTCGAGCCGGTGTACTCCGAGTGGTTGACCTTCACCGGGATCTCGGTGGACCACCGGGACGACACCAACCTGTACATGGACGCCACCGAGGCCTACCGCAATGCGTGCCTGAACGCGATCGCCTACCTGGAGAAGTGGGGCTACACCGGCGAGCAGGCCTACCTGATCCTGGGCACCTCACCGATCCAGGGCCGGCTGAGCAGCGTCGTCGACATCCCGAACGCCTGCTGCACCGTCTTCCTGCCGACGGAGATCTTCGACTTCGAGATCCGCCCGGGAGGCGACGGACCGGTGAAGCAAGACCGCGGCCAGGTCGCAGTCACCTCCTGACCGGCCCACCGCGCTGCCTGCCCGGGAAGCACTCCGGGCAGGCAGCGTCGGCACCCAGGGTCCGCAGGTCCGAGGACCGCGATCCTCAACCGGGTCCGCGTGCCTACGCCTCGCTCTGCACCACCTCGAAGCCCATGACGGCGACGCTCACTGGTCTACCTTCTTTGTGTCAGCGTTCTCCGATAGGGCGTTGATGCACCCGAGGTGCCACCAGGCCATCGCCCTGCTCGCTCGACGCGGTTGATGTCCAGCATGAGATTTGCGGGGTCTGGTGGTTGCCCCGGGCGTGTGGACCGTCGACAGGGCTGAGCGCCACCGAGCGCCGATCAGTGAGCGAACCGGCAGACACGTCCGGGCACCAACGGCACAAGAGGGTGCCTCCCCACTGGGACTAGCAGCGAGGAGGCTGACATGAAGTCTGCCACCAGCACCACCCTGCCCGAAACCCCGCTCAACGACGTCACCGCCGGGATCGACTGGGCCCGTGATGACCACGCCGTGGCCATCGTCGATGCTCGCGGCCGCGAGATCGGGCGCACCATGGTCGAACACACGGCCGCCGGCCTGCGCGAGCTCGTGGCGTTCCTGGCCCGCCACGGCGCCGCGGAGGTCGCCATCGAACGCCCCGACGGACCAGTCATCGACACCCTCCTGAGCGCCGAGCTGACCGTGGTGGTGATCAGCCCGAACCAGGTCAAGAACCTGCGCTCCCGATATGGCTCGGCCGGCAACAAGGACGATCGCTTCGATGCCTTCGTGCTGGCCGACACGCTGCGCACCGACCGGCCCCGCCTGCGCATCCTGCAACCCGACACCCCACCCACAGTGGCCCTGCGCCGGGCCTGCCGAGCCCGCAAGGACCTGGTGGCTCACCGGGTCGCGGCCGCCAACCAGCTGCGCGCCCACCTGCGAAACGTCTTCCCCGGGGCGGTGGGCCTGTTCGCCGACCTCGACTCCGAGATCTCCCTGGCGTTCCTGACCCGGTTCACCACCCAAGACCAGGCCGACTGGCTCACCTGAACCGCACTGGGTTTGATGGAGACTCGGGTTATTGGATTCCGACCAGGGGTTGGTCGGTCCGTTGGGCAGCATAGTGTGCCTGCTCGTACTCGGCCGGGGGTAGGTCGCCGAGGTAGCCGTGTAGGCGTTCGGTGTTGTGCCAGTGCACCCAGCTCAACGTCGCGAGTTCCACGTCTTCGACGCTCTTCCAGGGGCCGAGCTGATCGCGGATCGGGCCGCGGATCAGCTCGGCCTTGTAGTAGCCGTTCGTCGTCTCGGCGAGGGCGTTGTCGTAGCTGTCGCCGACGGTCCCAATCGAGGGGGTGGCACCGATTTCCGCGAGCCGTTCCCCGTAGCGCAGGGAGGTGAACTGGCTGCCCGCATCACTGTGACACCGGAGCCCGTCCAGGTGGGTGCCGCGGGAGGCGCGGGCCATCTCGATCGCATCGAGGACCATCTG
>NZ_ATWL01000016.1 GCF_000421225.1 Ruania albidiflava DSM 18029
GAGGGGGTCGATGTCGAGGCCGGTGAAGGCGTCCTCGGGCAGCTCGCCGGCTACGGCGAGGTCGTCGATGTAGTAGTCGACACCGACGGGGCTGAACCCGGCCGACCCGAAGTAGATGTCACCCATGGTGGGTGAGGCGTCGTTGCGGCGGTCGGTCTCGAACCGCACGCCGTTGACGATGAGCTCAGCGCGGTCGAGGGTGGCATTGATCGTGACATCGACCCACTCGTTCAGCGCAGCGCCATCGACAACTGTGGCGACATCGGCAAAGCTGGAACCGTCGTAGGCCGCGATCCGGATGTCGTCCCCATCGGGGTTGAACGTGAAGCGCCACACCCCGTTCGCGCTGGTGCCCTCAGCGCCCTGGATCGCCACGTACGGACCGGCGTCGAACTGCGCGGGTGAGAACCGGTAGGAGACCGAGCGCTCCTGCGTCTGCGGGTAGTGGCACCAGGCCCGGGTGTAGACGGAGCTGTCCTGATCGACCAGCCGCATCGCCCGGTTCGTCTCGGCTGCCCCACCGAAACCGGCCTCGGCGATGCTGACATCACCGACGGTCTCGCACTCAGCCGGCGGCTCACCGAGCGCCTCCTCGTCGAAGGTACGCACTGTGCCATCAGCCGGAGCCGCAACAGCGACCTGACCCGGCACCACCGCCAACGCCAACGCCACCACACCAGCGGTCACAGCAGCAACACCCGCGCGTCGGCGGGCGGACGGTCTGGTCCGGACCAGAGAGTGGGGCATCACGTTCGGCTCCTTCGCGTACGGTGTCGCCGCCACTATCAACATGAACCGCCGTTCCATGTCGAGAGTTCCAGATCGTGTTACCGGATCGTTACATTCTCGGTCGATCAGGCCATTCCCGGCCTGTGGCCCGGCAGCATGCCTGCGGGGGCGTGACCAAATGGAGACATGGAACGCCTTTCCATGTTGCCGATCCTCTGTTACGTTGCCGGACATGGAACAGCGTGCCACGTCGTACCACTCGCAGGGTCTGAACCGGGCTCTGGCGATCCTGCGCCTCCTGGGCAAGGCGGACACGCCGCTGACGCTGGCTGCGATCGCCTCGCAGCTCGACCTCCCCAAGTCGACTGTGGTCCGCCTCCTGCACGTGATGGAGGATGAAGGGTTCGTGCGCAAGTTCGGTGAGCACCCTGCGTACTCGATCGGGCACGCCATCCACGAGATCGCTGAGGGGTATCGCCCCCCGAGCATGGCCGAGATCACCGCGCCCGTGCTCAGCAGGCTCGCTGACGAGGTCGGATTCACAGCCAACCTCGGCGTGCTCGAAGGTCCCTCAGTCCTCCACCTGCACGTGGCCGAGCCGCAGCGCGCCCTACGGTTCGCGACGGGCGGCACGCTCGACTTCGCCTACTGCACCGGTCTGGGCAAGCTGCTCATGTCCGAGCTTGCGGAGGACGCGATCGACGCGCACCTGCCGGAGGCGGAGCCCTACCCGAGCTGGACGCCCCGCACCATCACGACCCGAGCCGGGCTCGTCGCCGAGCTCGCACGGATTCGCACGGTCGGCTACAGCATCGACGACCAGGAGCGGAACCGAGGCGTCACCTGCATGGCTGTGCTGCTGCCCACCGACCACGCTCCTACGCTCGCGCTGTCGGTCTCCGCTCCGAGTGCTGAGCTTGAGGCACCCGCCCAGGAGGCTCTGCTGCCCGTCCTGAGAGCGGCCGCCGCCGAGCTGGTCGCTCTGCCGGGGTTCGAGACTGCGCTCGCCCCGCTGCGCACCCGGATGGTGCTCGGATGATCGTCGACGTCCACAGCCACTGCCACCAGCCGGAGCACTGGGGCCGCGAGCACGAAGACCACTGGCAGGACGCCTACGGTGGCGAGCCGTACCCGGTCGTCACCCCGGAGTCGTACGACCAGGTGATGCAGGAAGCAGACGTCGACGTCGCGATCGTGTTCGGCCTGGCGGCAGCGCAGGCCGGCGTGCGCACACCGAACGCATTCGTCGCCGACTTCGTCGCGCAGATGAGGACACCCGCTATCCCGTTCTGCTCGATCGATCCGCTCGAGGCCGACTGGCGCGACCAGCTCGACGAAGCGATCGAGCTCGGTTTTCAAGGCGTGAAGCTCTATCCGGTGCTCGCCCTCTTCGATCCTCTCGCTCCGGAGTTCGACGAGTTCTACACGAAGCTGACGTCGAACGGCATGGTCGCCCTCTGGCACATGGGCGCCACGCCCAGCCCGGTCGGACGCCTCGCGGTGAGCCAGCCGATGGTGATCGACGAGGTCGCTCGCCGCCATCCGGACCTGACGCAGGTGATGGCGCACATGGGACACCCCTGGCAACGCGACACGAATGTCGTCCTCCGCAAGAACCGGCGGGTGTTCGCCGATGTCTCCGGTGTCCCGTCGCGTCCGATGGACGCGTTCTTCGCGCTCGTCGGAGCCCAGGAGTGGCGCACGGTCGACAAGCTCGTCTTCGGGTCCGACTACCCCCTGTGGACCCCCGCGCAGGCCATCGCGAACCTCCGCTCGATCGGCGAGTTCCGCGCCGGGAACCTGCCGTACGTGGCCGAGGACACGATCGATCAGATCATCCACTGCGATGCACTGACGATGCTCGAGCTCTCCCACCCGGTCGACACGCACTCATCGAAACCAAGGAGCACCACGTGACATCCGTCTCCCGCCGCCTCGCCAAGGAGGCAGAGCGCATCATCCCGGGCGGAGTGAACTCCGCCACGCGAAACATCGGCGCCCCCTGGGCGTGGAAGTCTGCGCGCGGTGCGACGATCACCGACCTGGACGGCGGCAGCTACACCGACTACCACGCCGCATTCGGCGCGATCCTTCTCGGGCACTGCGATGAGCGCGTCAACGACGCGGTCACGCGCGCCATCGCCGACATCGACCTGCTGGGTGTGGGCACGACCGAGCTCGAGGTGGAGGCGGCACAGCTGATCGTGGATGCCATCCCGAGCGCCGAGATGGTCATCTCCACGATGAGCGGCTCGGAAGCGACGTTCCAGGCGGTCCGCCTTGCTCGCGGCACGACCGGGCGCCCCTACATCCTGAAGTTCCAGGGCTGCTTCCACGGTTCCTACGACGGGCTCGCCCGCAACGTGATCTCGACGCCCGACCGTGCGTGGAAGCGCGACCCGAACTCGTCCGGCATCCTCGACGACGCTGTGGACCACACCCTCATCGCCGAGTTCAACGACCTCGCCTCGGTCGAGGAGCTGTTCGCCCTGCATCCCGAGCAGATCGCGGCCGTGATCCTCGAGCCCGTGCCGCACAACGTCGGCGCGCTGCTTCCGGAGCAGTCCTTCCTCGAGGGCCTGCGTGAGCTCACCCGCAAGCACGGCACCGTCCTCATCTTCGACGAGGTGATCACCGGCTTCCGCCACGCCCTGGGCGGCTACCAGGAGCTGTGCGGGGTCACACCGGATCTGACCACGTTCGGCAAGGCGATGGGCAACGGCTTCCCGGTCTCGGGCCTGGCCGGCAGCACCGAGGTGATGACCAACTTCACCCCCAGCGGTGGCACCGTGATGCTGGCCGGCACCTTCAACGGCAACGCCTCCTCGATGGCCGCCGCCATCGCCACGATCAACGTGCTGAAGGACCCTGACGTCGACTTCTACGGCCACGTCTATCGCCTGGGCGACCGTATGCGCACCGGCCTTCAGACGATCGCCGATGACCACGGCATCGCCGCACGCATCACCGGCCTCGGTTCGGTGTTCATCCCGTACTTCCTCGACGGGGAGGTACGCGGCTATCGGGACCTGCTGCGTAACAACGACAACGCCTACGCCACCTTCCACCGTCGGATGATCGACAAGGGCTCGTTCATGTACCCGATGGCACTGAAGCGGAACCACATCTCGCTCGCGCACACCGAGGAGCACATCGACACCACGCTCACCCAGGCGGAAGAGGTCCTGGGCGCGATGGCGCGCGAAGGGTTCTTCGAGACGGCTCAGGTCGGCACCTGACATGTCCTCGATCTCCCAGACAGTGCTGCGCGGCGGCCTCGTCGCCGACGGGTCCGGCGGCGAGCCCTTCCGCGGCGATGTCCTGATCGCTGAGGACCGGATCGCCGCCGTCGTCCCGGCGAGCGAACGACCCGTCGCTGGGTACGACGCGGAGATCGTCGACTGCGCCGGCCGGGTCGTCGCCCCAGGCTTCGTGGACCTGCACTGCCACTCCGACCTCAGCCTGCTCGCCTATCCGGACAAC
Source organism: Ruania albidiflava DSM 18029 (assembly GCF_000421225.1). Classification (GTDB taxonomy): domain Bacteria; phylum Actinomycetota; class Actinomycetes; order Actinomycetales; family Beutenbergiaceae; genus Ruania; species Ruania albidiflava. Next base: position 4,213 of record NZ_ATWL01000016.1, read on the forward strand.
GAGAGCAGGATCACCCAGGGCATCACCACGGAAGTGGTCGGCAACTGCGGTATGACGCCGGCCCCGGGCAATGCCGACGTCGCCGGCCTGGCACGGATCATCAGCACCATCGACGTCGCACCTGAGGTGGAGTGGACCTGGACCGATGTCGCCGGCTGGCTGCAGGCGCTCGACGACTGCCCCACGGCCACCAATGTTGCCGCTCAGGTCGGGCACGGCTCGGCACGGTTCGCCGTGGGCAGCACCAGCACGGTGGCACTCGACGACGGTCAGCTGGCGGCGCTCGAGCACGAGCTGGAGGAGGCATTCTCCGCCGGAGTCGTAGGTGCCAGCGTCGGCCTCATGTATGCGCCAGGCGAATCGGCCCGGGAGGAAGAGCTCGCTTCTCTCGCACGCACGGTGGCCGCTCATGACGGCGTCCTGTCGGCCCATCTGCGCGACTATCGCACGAGCGCGCTGCGGCGCTCGGTCGACGAGCTGGCTGATGTCGTGAGCGGTGACGGGCCGCGGCTGCAGATCTCCCACCTGCGCGGTGTAGGCGGAGAAGACGGCTTCACCGAGGTGCTTGCCCATGTCGAGCAGCTGAGGGAATCGAGGGACATCGCTGCGGACGCCTACCCGTACGTGCACGGGCACACCACGCTCATCCAGCTGCTGCCATCGGACCTGCGCGCCGCGGGGCCAGACGCCGTGGTCGAGGCCTGCCGGAGGGCCCCAGCGGCGATCGCCGACCACCTCGAGACCGCCGGCTACCAGCCCGGTCAGATCATCGTGATGAAGGCGGCGAGCACCCCCGACGTGGTCGGGAAGGACCTCACCGAGCTCCAGGGCGACCCCTGGCGCCTGCTCGTCGACCTGCTGGTGGCGAACCAGGCCTTGGTGGATGTCGCCGTGGAGAGCGGGCTGTGGAGCGACGTCGACCTGGCGCTCGCCACCCCCTGGGTCAGCGTCGCCTCCGACGGCACAGCGCTGAACCGAACGCATCACAGCTCCGCCGCCCACCCCCGCTCCTGGGGCGCGTTCTCCGCCGGTTACCGGCGGCTGCGCCAGCACGGTACGCCGATCGGCGAAACCGTCCGGCGTCTGTCCACCGCACCGGCCGCCCGGGCCGGAATCGCCGGCGGTATCACCCGCGGGCACCGTGCCGACCTGGTCGTCCTCGACGACCTGACGTTCGACTCCGCCGCGACGTTCGAGCAGCCGGCGCAACCCTCCGTCGGGCTCGAGCACGTCTACGTCAACGGCTCGGCCGTCATCGGATCCGGGCACCACACCGGAGCCCGGCCAGGAAAGCTCATCAGGAAGGGTCAGCAGTGACCGAACACGAATCGCCCCTCGGCGTCGGAATCGTGGGAGTCGGCGGCATCGCGCTGTCCCACATGGCTGCCTTGCGCGCCATGACGAGCGCACAGCTCGTCGCAGTGTGCGATGTGGACGCCGCCCGTGCTACCGAGGTGGCGCACCTGCAGCGATGCACCGGGTATGGCTCGCTCGAGGAGCTCCTCGCCGACGACGAGGTCGAGGCCGTGATCGTCTGCACGCCGAACATGACGCACGAGCAGCTCGGTGTCCAGGTGCTCAGGGCCGGTAAGCACCTGCTGATGGAGAAGCCACTGGCGCTGACCTCCGACGGGGCACGCACCGTCGCCGCCGAGGCGACTGCCCGCGATCTTGCCCTCGCGGTAGGCCACAGCCACCGCTTCAGCGACCAGAGCCTGGCGATCCGCGAGCTCATCGACGCTGGGGACATCGGCACGCCGCGGTTCGTCCGCATCGTGATGAACGGCGGATGGATCTGGCCTGGCTGGCAGGCATGGATGCTGAACCCCGAGCTGTCCGGCGGCCACTCGCTGCACAACGGTGTCCACCTCGTCGACCTCGCGAGCTGGTGGATGGGAGAGCCTGCGACGAGCGTCTTCTCCGTCGGACAGCACGCCACCAGCGAAGCCCTGGAGATCCACGACTACCTGGTCATGGAGCTCGGCTTCGCGAGCGGCGGGTCGGCGGTCTGCGAGATCAGTCGCGGCGAGCGGCCCCGCAGCACCGGTTACCTCGAGCTCACCGTCGTGGGTACCGACGGCATCGCAGCACGCACATGGGATGCCGAGGGCGTTCTCGCCTGGACCGACGCAGGTCTGACGGCGTGGAGCGTGACCGGTTCCGCCGACCGAACCTTCGTCCGCGAGCTCGAGGCTTTCGTCGCCGCGGCGCGCCGTGAGGCCGACGTCGTCCCGCCGCTGTCAGCAGCGATCCACGCCGTCGACATCGCCGTTGCGTCGGAGGAGTCGCTCCGCGCGGGCCGCACGATCGAGATCGGAGCACCGGCATGACCGTCCCACTGACTACCCAGCCTGGTTTCACCCGCGCGCTCGCCGCGGTCCGTGGCGCAGAGATCGGACTTCTGCGTGCGGTGGCTCTGGACCTCGTCGCGGTCGGCGAGGGGGACGCGCTGCGCGAGCTCGGCCCTGAGGCGATCGAGCTCATCCGCAGCGCGACCGGTCCGGTATCGGTCGAGCTCCAGGCTCATGCGACGGCGGATGGCGCCACGACGTTCCTCGGGCGGGCCAGCCACGGGATCGCAGTGAGCGCACACCTGTCGCTCGTCGCGGGGGAACCCCGGGAGTACCTCCGAGCAACGATCCGGCTCGTGGGCACCCATGGTTCGGTGCTGGTGGACCTGCTGCGCCCGCTGCTGGACGTGCGCACGGCGGCCGGCGCGAGACAGGTGCGTTTCGGGCCGCCTGGCACGCAGATCCCGGCGGCCGACGCCGCCGACACGCTGTCTGCGATTGCCGAGTCAGCGCGATCCGGCCGAGCGAAATCGACTACCTGGTGACGGAGGACAGAACATGAAGTGGCTGACATTCGATGAGGGCGGCACCGTCCGGCACGGGTATCTCGACGGTGACGAGATCGTCGTGACCGGCGACGGGGACCTGGCCGCAGTGGTCCGAGGTGAGTTTGGGACCGGGGTGAGGGAGCGTCGCCCGGTGCAGGGCGTGCGCATCCTCGCTCCGCTGCTCACACCGGGCAAGGTGATCGCCGTCGCCGCGAACTACCAGGAGCACGTCAAGGAGAGCGGCAGCGAGGCCCGCGACCAGAAGACGGCGACGCCGCGCCTGTTCCTGAAGCCCGACACCGCGATCACCGGCCCGGATGCACCCGTGGTGCTCAACCCGATCACGAGCCAGCTGGACTGGGAGGTCGAGATCGCCGCAGTGGTCGGCCGCCGCGCCAGCAGCGTGCCCGTGGCGCAGGCTCTGGACCATGTGTTCGGCTACACCACGAGCAACGACATCTCCGCGCGCAGCCTCGACCTGGACGTCCCGCGTGACGGCGAGGCATGGACCGGGTTCTTCGACTGGCTCGAGGGGAAGTGGCTCGACGGCTCAGCGCCGATGGGCCCCTACCTCGTCACCACCGATGAGGTGCCCGATCCGCAGAACCTCGAGCTCACCCTCGAGCTCAACGGTCAGATCATGCAACGGGGTAGCTCCACGGACATGGTCCACACCGTCGCCGAGCTCGTGTCGTTCAGCTCACGGCTGATGACCCTCAATCCGGGTGACGTGATCCTCACCGGCACACCGTCCGGCGTCGGTGCCACCACCGGCGTCTTCCTCAAGCCCGGCGACCGCATGGTCGCCGAGGTCGAGGGCCTCGGGCCCCTGACCACCCCCGTCGTGGCGAGCTAGCGCCGCCCGGAATCGCGGTACCTGTTCACACCCATCATCCCGGTCCCCCCCTGATCACGAAGGAGTCATCATGAGATCCCGTATCGCCGCAGCCGCAGTAGCGCTCGGCGCCACCACCGCCCTCCTGGCGGGCTGCACCGGCGGCAGCCCCGGCGGTGAAGGAGCAGCCGACGGCCCTAGCTCGGCCAACCTGTACCTGTACCAGGCCCCGGTCCAGTTCAATCCACTGGCGCCCGGACAGGGCGCCGAACAGCTCACGATGTCGTTGGTGTACAACGGCTTGTTCAACGTGGGCCCGGACTTCGAGCCGGTGCCGCGGCTGGCGGAGTCGTGGGACATGTCAGAGGACGCCACGACCTACACCTTCCACCTCCGGGACGGGCTCGAGTGGAGTGATGGCGAGCCGATCACGGCAGAGGACGTCGTGTTCACCTACAACCTGTTCGCCAACCCCGAGGTCGCCAGCCCCAATGCCGCGCCGTTCGCCGGCGTCGTGGGATTCCAGGACGTCCAGGACGGCGCAGCCGACACGCTCGAAGGTCTTGTGGCCGAGGACGACCAGACCGTGACGATCACGCTGACGGATCCGACCCCCGGCTTCCTCGCGCTGTTCGGCAGCGGCTACGGGATCCTCCCCGAGCACATCCTCGGAGACGTCGATCCCGGCGAGGTCATGCAGGACGAGTTCTTCGAGCGTCCCACGGTGAGCTCCGGGCCGTACGTCATGGAGGAGTTCAACGTCGACGAGAACATCGTGCTCGAGGCCAACCCGAACTACTGGTCCGAGGTGGGTATCGACACGCTCTACCTGCAGATGGTCACCAGCGACGTCGCTACCGCCCAGCTCGCCACCGGAGAGATCGACGTCGTGCAGATCTCCCCGCAGGATCTGGAGACGGTCGAGGGACTCGACGGGGTCAATGTCAGCTCGGCACCGTCGCCAGGGTTCCTGAGGCTGCTCGTGAACTTCACGAAGTTCGAGGACGAGCGGATCCGGCAGGGATTCCTCCAGGCGATCGATCGCCAGGGCATCATCGATGGGATCCTCGGCGGCCACGGTGAGGTCATCAACAGCACGATCATGACCCCCTGGGCACTCCCCGACGACCTTGAGCCCTACGAGTACAACCCCGACGAGGCGCAGGCCCTTCTCGAGGAAGCCGGTTATGACTTCTCCGAGGAGCTCCGGGTGAGCTGGATCCCAGGTACCGCCGACCGGGACGCGGCCGTGCAGATCGTGCTCGAGAACTTGAAGGCGATCGGCATCAACGCCGTCGCCGACCAGATCGAGAGCGCGAACCAGCTGGGCATGATCGAGAACGCGGAGTACGACCTGATGATCTCGGGTGGTGGAAACTACACTCCGGATCCGACGGTCTCGGCCAACGCTCTCCTCTGTGACAGCGTCTTCCCGGCCGGCGGGAACACGTCCCTGTTCTGCAACGAGGATCTCGACCAGCTGCTGGACGAGGGAGCCGTGACGGCCGACGAGGACGAGCGCGCACAGATCTATCAGGATGCCGCTCGGCTGGACAACCAGCTGGTGCCGTACCTGTGGCTCTATGTCCCGGACACGCTCTGGGCCACGAGCGACCGCATCGAGGGCTTCGAGCCGCACGGTGACTTCGCCAACGGGTTCTGGAACGCTGCCGACTGGACCGTCACGGACTGATTGCATGCTGAGATCTCTCCTCCCACGCCTCCTCTCCAGCGTGGCCGTCTTCCTGCTGATCGCCATCGGACTGTTCACCCTGGTCCGGCTGGCCCCCGGCGACCCCATCGACATGATGGTGCCGCCCGAGCTGGCGGGCGCCCCACGAGACGCCTACATCGCATCGGTCCGCGAGCGGTTCGGTCTCGACCAGCCGATCGTGGTGCAGTTCTGGCGGTGGCTCGGCGGGCTGATGACCGGAGATCTCGGCTTCTCCTACACCACGGGCCGGCCGGTCGGCGAGCTGCTCGCCGGCCGGCTGGGTCCGACGGCGCTGCTGATGGGCAGCGCACTCTTCATCGGGCTGGTCATCGCCGTACCGGCAGGGGTGATCGCGGCCGTGCGACGGAACACCATCGCCGACTACACGATCAGCTCCGTGAGTGTGCTGGCCATCGCCGTTCCGAGCTTCTTCCTCGGCATGCTCGCCATCTACACGTTCGCGGTGAAGCTGCAGGTGCTCCCCTCCTCGGGGATGCACAGCACGGGTCGGGACGATCTCGGTGACCTGTTGCTGCACATGATCATGCCGGTCGGTCTGCTCGCCCTGGCCAATGCGGCAAACTTCATCCGCTATGTCCGCAGCGGCGTGCTCGAGGAGCTCGAGAAGGACTATGTCCGCACGATCATCGCCAAGGGTGGAACGCGGACGAGGGCGTTGCGGCATGCGTTGCGGAACAGCCTCATGTCACTGATCACGGTGCTGGCGATGACGATCCCGATCGCGCTCTCCGGCGCGGTCGTGCTGGAACAGATCTTCTCCTGGCCCGGTATGGGTCAGCTCGCGATCGACGCTCTCGGGAACCGCGACTACCCGGTCCTGATCGGTTTCGGGCTCTACATCGCCGTGCTCGTGCTGATCTGCAACCTGATCGCTGACCTGTCCTACACGATCATCGACCCGAGGGTGAGGACTGCACGATGACAGACCACGGTCACTCTCCCGCGTCGACCGTCGACGTGGCACCGACCTCGCAGGAGTCGTCGCCGGACAAGCTCGCGTGGCGCCGGTTCCTGAAGAATCCGGTCGCGGTGATCGGCGTGCTCGCTCTGCTGATCACGGTGCTTGCCAGTGTGCTCGCGCCGGTGATCAGCCCCTACCCGCCGAACGCCATCGACCTCGGGAACGTCCGTCAGCCTCCGTCCGCCGACCATCTGCTCGGCACCGACTCCACCGGCCGCGACGTTTTCAGCCGTCTGCTCGCAGGCGGACAGATCTCGCTCATGGTGGGGTTCCTGGCCGCCCTGATGGCCGTGGCGATCGGCACGCTGGCCGGTGTCGTGGCGGGGTGGTTCGGCGGAATCGTGGACGGGATCATCAGCCGCATCATCGACATCATGCTCTCGGTGCCGGCGGTCCTGGTGATCATCGTTCTGGCCGGCGTGATAGGCCCGAGCGTGCCGATGCTCGTCGTGGTCATCGCGGGTCTCGCGTGGCCGACGCCGGCGCGTATCGCCCGGGGCGTGGTCCTGAGCCTGCGCGAGGAGGAGTTCGTCCAGGCCGCCCGCGCCCTCGGCTCCCGGACAGGATTCATCATCTTCCGGCACCTCGTGCCGGGCGTGCTGCCTCCGATCGTGGTCTCGGCGACCCTCCTCGTGGCCGAGGCGGTCCTGCTGGAGTCATCGCTGTCGTTCCTCGGTGCCGGTGTCCAGCCGCCGGAGTCCAGCTGGGGAAACATGCTCAACGAGGCACAGTCCCTCACCGTCCTCTCGTCCATGCCATGGCTGTGGGTGCCCGCCGGTCTCATGATCGCCGTCACTGTCCTGTCGGCGATGGCGGTCGGAGACGGTGTCCGTGACGCCATCGACCCCCGGAAGAACAACTGACATGACGAAGCAGACAGCACCGACGCCGCCGCTGGCCGTGCATGACCTCACGCTCGACATCTCCACCCCCCAGGGCAAGGTGCGCATCCTCGAGGACGTGGCGTTCGAGGTTCGGCCCGGCGAGATCGTCGGCATCGTCGGGGAGTCCGGATCGGGCAAGAGCATGACTGCGCTCAGCGTGCTGCGGATCCTGCCCGCGGGCGCCCGCATCGTCGGCGGGCGCATCGAGTTCGAGGGCGTCGACCTCGCCACCCTCAGCTCGGGCCGGATGCGCAGGATCCGAGGGCGCCGCATCGCGATGGTCTTCCAGGACCACATGACGACCCTCGACCCGGTGATCTCCATCGGCGCGCAGATCGAGGAGGCGTATCGGATCCACCATCCGCGGGTCCCCCGCGCGAAGGCTCGCGAGAAGATGGTCGAGACCCTGGAGCTGGTCGGCGTGCCCGATGCGGCGGACCGGTCCAAGCAGTACCCGCACCAGTGGTCCGGCGGGATGCGCCAGCGAGCGGTGATCGCGATGGCACTCATCAACGATCCGGACCTCATCATCGCCGACGAGCCGACCACGGCGCTCGACGTCACGATCCAGGCGGAGATCCTCGCCGTCCTCCGCGAGCTCCGCGATCGACGAAGCCTCGCGATCATGCTGATCACGCACGACATGGGCGTGATCGCCGACATGGCCGATCGCATCGTGGTGATGAAGGAGGGGAAGGTGGTGGAGATGGCCGAGGCACACGCGCTGTTCTCCTCTCCTGAGCATCCCTACACACGCAAGCTGCTCGACGCCGTACCCCAGCCGTCGGACGCGACGCCGGAGCGCGGTCGGGTAGAGGAAGCAGAACCTGCTGCCCTTCAGGTGAGCGACCTCGTGGTGGAGTACCACCGTTCGTGGCGCAGGCAGGGCGTGCGTGCCGTCGACGGCGTCAGCTTCTCGGTACCTGCAGGCCAGGTGCTCGGCCTGGTCGGCGAGTCCGGATCTGGCAAGTCCACGATCGGCAAGGCGATCGTGGGGCTGGCTCCGATCACGGCCGGGAGCATCCGGGTCGGGGACGTCGAGCTGAAGGCGCTGCGGGGTGGGCAGGCGCGTGCGGCGCGCGAGAGGTTCGGCATGGTCTTCCAGGATCCGGCATCATCGCTGAATCCGCGGATGACGATCGGCGAGTGCATCGCCGAACCGCTCGTGGCGCACCGCCGCACGATGTCTCGTACCGCTCGTCACGCACGGGTGGTCGAGCTGCTCGAGCAGGTGCAGCTGCCGGCCGCATGGACGACGCGATTCCCGCACGAGCTCTCCGGAGGACAGCGGCAGCGCGTCGGCATCGCACGCGCCCTGGCTCTGGATCCCGAGCTGCTCATCGCCGACGAGCCGACCTCGGCGCTCGATGTCTCGGTCCAGGCCGCCGTGCTCGAGGTGTTCCAAGATCTGCAGCAGCGTCTCGGGTTCTCGTGCCTGTTCATCAGCCACGACCTCGCAGTCGTCGAGCTGCTGTCGGAGAACGTCGTCGTCCTGCAGCAGGGACAGATCGTCGAGGAAGGCAATGCGCGGTCGGTGCTCAACGACCCGCAGACCGAGTACGCACGCCGGCTCGTCGACGCTGCCCCGTTCCCCGACCCCGCCCGTCAGCGGGCTCGCCATGTCACACGGATCACCAACGTCTAGTGCAGTCCCAGTCCGACACAGGAGAACATCCATGCGCATCATGACCGTCTACGCCCACCCCGCCGACACGATCACCAACTGCGGCGGCACGTTGGCGTTGCACGCCGACGCCGGTGACGAGATCGTCGCGGTGATCCTCACCCACGGCGGTCGCATCCACCCGAATGTGTATGCCGAGGAGGCGCGCAAGGAGAACGCCGACCCCAGGCTCACCGCTGCCGGCCGGGCGGAGATCATCGAGAACAAGAAGGGTGAGCTGCGCCGCGCGGCCGACATCATCGGCATCGGCACCATCGAGTTCCTCGACCACGACGACCTGATGAGCACCGTCCAGGAAGACCTGGTGGACCAGGTCGCCGAGCTGATCGCCGAACACCGGCCCGACGTCGTCATCGCCGACTACCCGCAGAACCCCGCCGTGACAAACTCCACCCACACCATCGCGACGATGGTGCTGATCGCCGCCATGGACAGGGCGGCCTCGTTCCTGAAGAACCTGGACGGCAAGGAGGAGGTCAACATCAAGCAGGTGTTCCTCGGTGGCCTTCCGGTGCTCGCCAGTGACGCACTGTCCACCTACGGCGTCCGCAACGACCTCCTCATCGACATCACCTCGGTCGTCGGTCGGAAGGTGGCGGCGATGGACTGCTTCACCAGCCAGGGCTACGACGGCCCGTTCGCCCGCAAGCTCATCGAAGCGAGCAACGGCGAGTTCGGACGTTCTGCGGGTGTAGCACTCGCCGAACCCTATGTCCGGTTCCGCAGCGAGACGAGGGCGCTGCTGCCGTTGACGGAGTATGCGGAGGCGGCCGACCCGCTCACCCGCCACGTGTCGTACTCCCAGTTCGACGTGCGACGCGAGTTCCCGCTCACCCAGGGATGAATCCGCCCACCAGACTTGGAGACCCTGTGACTGTGACCAACCTGCCCGCCCTCATCGGCCGCTCGATCGAGGAGCTCCCCACTCCCGCGGTGCTGATCGACCTCCCGACGTTGCATCGCAACATCACGCAGATGGCAGAGGCTGCCCGCGGTTTCGGTGTCGCCCTGCGCCCGCACTGGAAGACGAGCAAGTGCGCTGAGGTCGCTCGTCGGCAGCTCGAGGCGGGCGCCACCGGGCTGTCCGCAGCGACGGCTGCCGAGGTCGATGCGCTCTCCGCGGCCGGGTTCACGGAAATCTTCTGGGCGTATCCGCCGGTGGGCTCCCACCGGATCGAGACAGCCCTGCGCGCTGCGCGGCGCGCACGCGTGATCGTCGGAGTCGACTCGCTCGCATCGGCCGAACCGCTTGCCGAGGCCGCCGACGCCGAGGAGGTCGAGATCGAGGTCCGTCTCGAGGTCGACTCCGGGCTGGGGCGCACAGGGGTCGACCCTGATGACGCGCGAGGCGTCGCACGAGGCCTCGCGCACCTGCCCGGGCTCGTGCTGGAGGGCGTCTTCACCCACGAGGGCCAGGTCCAGGGGGTAGGCGCTGACCCCGAGCGGCGCACCGAGGTCGGGACGGCAGCGGGTCAGCTGCTCGTGCAGGTGGCCGAGGCGCTGCGGGCGGACGGGCACCAGGTCCCGAGCGTCTCGGTCGGCTCGACCGCCGGCGCCCGTTCGGCCCCTCGGGTCCCGGGGGTCACCGAGGCTCGGCCGGGAACCTACGTCTACGGCGACGAGAACCAGGTCGCGATCGGCACGATCGACCCGAGCGATGCCGCGATGAGCGTACTCAGCCGCGTGATCAGCACCCAGCGCGGTGATCCGGTGCTGGTCGACGCCGGGATCAAGGCGATGAGCTCGGACGGGTCCCTGCACGGTGATGGCCGGATCGGCACTGTGGTCTCCGGCAGCGGGGGCGTGCTGGCGAGCGGGTATGAAGAGCACGGCGTCCTCCGCGGCTCGTCGGCTCTGCAGGTCGGTGACCTGATCCGGATCCGCCCCAACCACGCCTGTGGGCTGACCAACATGCATTCGCACGTCTTCGCCGTCGAGGACGGCGTCGTCGTCGACATCTGGTCCGTTCTGGGCCGCCACTAGAAAGGAACGACAGTGCAGCAGATCTCCACACCCTCGGCCCCGGAGCCGGCCGGCACCTACTCCTCCGGAATCGTCAGCGGCGGTTTCCTGTTCATCGCAGGCCAAGGGCCGTTCACCCCCGAGGGCACCCTGGTCGGTGAGACGTTCGCCGACCAGGTCCGGCAGACGTTCGCGAACCTCGAGGCCGTCGCGGTGGCGGCGGGCACGTCGATGGACAACGCGGTCCGCATCGGGGTCTACCTCAACGACCTCGCCGACTGGGCCGAGTTCAACGAGGTCTCGAAGGAGCTCCTGAGCACGCCCTACCCGGCGCGCACGTCGATCCAGGCCGACCTGAACGGCTTCCTCGTCGAGGTCGATGCGATCGTCGCCCTTCCGGCGGACGAGTGAGGCAGATGGCGTGAACGGCACAGGGGCGCAGTGCGGCGAGCACCCCTGGCACTTCACCGATCCGCGGCGTACCGTCGAAGCAGACGCGCACCACCCCCGCGCACGCGAGGAGAGCTGAGATGACCCGCACCTGGACCCGTTGGCTACCGGCAGCCGCCGTCCCCGTGGTGGTGGCTGCCTCCGTGACTCTTGCCGGCAGCAGTGCAGGCGCCGACGAGCTGCCCGACCGCACCCCCGAGCAGGTGCTCACCCTGCTCGCCTCCCACGACCACCAGCCGCTGTCCGGTGAGTTCACCCAGACCTCCGACCTCGGGCTGCCCAGCCTGCCCGGCGACCTGCCCGGCACCGACGACGCCACCACAGGTGTGCTCACCGCGCTCGACCTGATCGACAGCGACCACACCGGCCGGGTGTTCGTCGGCGAGCAGGACCAGGCCCGGGTGCAGGTCTTCGACACCTTCGGTGAGCGGGACGTGATCGTCGACGGTGACCAGGCCTGGTTCTACGACTCCGGCGACGACACCGCTACCCACCTTACCGCCCCCGAGAACGCCGAGGACGCCGAGCACACCCAGCAGACCCCGACCCTCACCCCGGAGCAGCTGGCACAGCACGTCATCGAGGCCGCCGACCCCAGCACCGCACTGACCATCGGGGAGAACGTCCAGGTGGCCGGGCGCACCGCCTACGACCTGGTGCTCACGCCCCGCTCCACCGACACGCTCGTGGGCCAGGTGAGCATCGCCGTCGACGGTGAGACCGGCCTGCCGCTGCAGGTGACCATCACCGCCCGCGGCCAGAGCGACCCGGCCCTCCAGGTGGGCTACACCAGCCTCGACCTCACCGCCCCCGATGCGGGCCTGTTCGACTTCACCCCGCCGAGCGGCACCACAGTGGAGGAGGTCACGCCCGGTCAGCACGACGGCCAGGGGATCGCACCGGGGGAGCAGAGCCCGGTCGAGCACGTCGGTACCGGTTGGGACAGTGTCCTCCTCGCCCCCGCCGGCACCCTCGACCTGAGCAGCCAACCGGTGCTCGCCCAGCTGACCACCGCTGTGGACGGCGGGCACGCGGTCAGCACGAACCTGCTCAGCCTGCTCATCACCGACGACGGCCAGGTGCGCCTCGGCGCCGTCCCCGTCGAGGCGCTGCAGGCGGTGAGGTGACCGACCTGGCGGTCGAGACCAGGGGCCTGACCAAACGCTTCGGCCACCAGCTCGCCGTCGACTCTCTGGACCTGGCGGCACCGCGCGGCAGCGTGTTCGCCCTCCTCGGCCCGAACGGCTCGGGCAAGACCACCACGATCCGGATGCTGCTGGGCCTAGCCGCCGCCACCGGCGGCACCGCCCGGGTGCTCGACCACGAGGTGCCCGGCGGGCTCGGCGCCGCGCTGCCGCAGGTCGGGGCGCTGATCGAGGGGCCGGCGTTCTACCCGTTCCTGACCGGTGCGGACAACCTCGCCCGGCTGGACGCGGCGGACCCGCGCGGGCGAGCCCGCACCCGCTCCCACCGGGTCGCCGAGGCACTGGAGCGGGTCGGGCTGACCAAGGCCGCCGGCAAGAAGGTGCGCGCCTACTCCCTGGGCATGAAGCAGCGCCTCGGGCTGGCGAACGCGCTGCTGCTCCCGCGCGAGCTGCTCGTGCTGGACGAGCCCACGAACGGCCTGGACCCGCAGGGCACCCGGGAGGTGCGGTCCCTGATCCGGTCGTTGGCCGACGGCGGAACCACAGTTCTCGTCTCCTCTCACCTCCTCGCTGAGGTCGAGCAGGTGAGCACCCATGCAGCCGTGATGCACCAGGGCCGGCTGAAGGCTCAGGGCACACTGGCCGAGCTGCGGGCGGCGGGCACCGCCCAGGTGCTGCTGCGCACCCCAGACCCAGAGGCCGCCGCCGCGGAGCTGGTCCGGTTCGGGCTGGTCGTCACCGGGCGGCAGCAGGCCGCCGACGGCAGCACCGACCTGACCGCCACGCTGCCCGAGGACGCCCCGGCTCCGGAGTACCTGGTCGCCGAGCTGGTAGCCGCCGGGGTGGGGGTGCGCGGCTTCGAGGTGCGCCGGCCGAGCATGGAGGAGCTGTTCGTGGCACTGACCGGGGAGGGGTTCGACGTTGCCCGGTGATCGCGCGGCGGGCGGCACCACCATCGCGCTCCTCGCCTCCGAGCTGCGGGTGCTGCTGCGTCGCGGCCGCACCTGGGCGATGTTCGGTGCGCTGGCCGCGATCCCGGTGCTGCTCGCCCTGGTGGTGTTCTTCTCCGCCTCCCCACCGGGCCCTGGTGAGGGTCCGCCGCTGCTGGACAAGGTCACCCAGAACGGTATGTTCGTCTCGGTGACCGCCCTGGTGGTGACCACGCCGCTGTTCCTGCCGCTGACGATCTCGGTGGTCTCCGGGGATGCGATCGCCGGCGAGGCCGGACTGGGTACGCTGCGCTACCTGCTGGTCGCCCCGGCCGGGCGGCTGCGGCTGCTGGTGGTGAAGTATGCCGGTGCCGCAGTGTTCGCCGTGCTCGCTCCGGCGGTGGTGCTGCTCGTCGGCTGGGCGATCGGTTCGGCCCTGTTCGGGGTGGGGGAAGCCACCTTGCTCTCCGGGGACGTGATCGGACCCGGTGGGGCGCTGGCCCGGTCGGCGCTGGTCGCCCTGCACGTGGCGATCTCCATGCTCGGGCTGAGCGCGATCGGCCTGTTCGCCTCCACGTTGACCACGGTGGGCGTCGGTGCGATGGCTGCCACGGCGGTGCTCGCCGTGGTGGCGCAGGTCCTGGGCCAGCTGGATCAGCTCGCCTGGCTGCACCCGTGGCTGTTCACCCACCACTGGCTCGGCATGATGGACCTGCTCCGCGAGCCGATCAGCTTCTCCGGCCTGACCGACAACTTGGTGCTGCAGGCCGGCTACCTCGCCTTCTTCGGGGCGCTGGCCTACGGCCGCTTCACCACCAAGGACGTACTGTCCTAGTCGTGGCTGGCGGGCTCCTCGGCATCCCCGGCCGCCTGCCGGGCGAGCACGAACAGCAGGTCGGAGAGGCGGTTCAGGTAGCGGGCGACGGCGTCGCTCACCTGGGCACCGGCATCCCGCGCGGCCAACGTGGCCCGCTCCGCCCGGCGGGCGACCGTGCGGGCATGGTCCAGGTACGCACTGAGCAGGGTGGCACCGGGCACGATGAACACCGGCCGCAGCGGGTGGGCGGCCACGCAGTCGTCGATCAGCTGCTCCAGACCGGCCACATCCTCGGCGGTGACCAGCGACCGGCCTGGCTCCAGCCGGTCCCGATGCCTCGGGTTGACGGACAGGTCCGCACCGAGCACGAACAGCTCCCGCTGCAGCCGCAGCAGCACCTGCGCAAGCCCAGTGTCCTCGCAGCCCGCGCGCGCTACGCCCAGCAGGGCCACCAGCTCGTCCACGTCCCCGCAGGCGACGACCACCGCGTCCGTCTTCGCCACTCGGCCGCCCAGCCACCGGCCGGTGCTGCCGTCGTCCCCGGTACCCGTGTAGATGCGCATGCCCCCAGCATGGCGCAGCGGTTGGCGGGCTGACCAGGCTCCAGGACCGTGGCCGCGCACGTGCCGGAGGTGGGACACTGAAGGACACAACTGCACAGGCCGTGGCGCCAGGGGAAGCCGGTGCAACTCCGGCGCTGTCCCGCAACCGTGAGCCGGTACGCCGGCGAGCCGGAGCACCTGCCCAGGCCGGCAACTCTCGACCCGTCGCGGACTGCGGGCTCCGAGTCCCACGCGTGGGGCGTGGGCGGACCCGTCGCGACCAGCACTGGAAGGTAGCGATGCGTCCCTCACCCACCCTGCTGGCCGGCCCGGCCAGGTCCGCCCGGTTGCTCGCCGCGGCGGCACTCCTCCCGCTCACGACGGCGGTACTCGCCCTGGGCGCCTCACCCGCCCAGGCGCAGGTCGTCTCCGGCACCGGGTGCACCGATACCGACGGGGTCACCGTGGTGGTCGACTTCACCGACCTCGGCGGCGACATCGAGGTCGGCTGCGCCGAAGGTGACCCAGCCAGCGGCCGAGAGGCGCTCGAGTCCGCCGGCTTCGCCCCGGAGGACTCCCAGCCCGGCATGATCTGCACCATCGATGGTCAACCCGACCCGTGCCCGGAGGAGTTCGACGGCTCCTACTGGTCCTACTGGTTCGCCGAGGACGATGCCTGGACCAGCTACCAGGTCGGTGCCGACGACGCCGAACCCGCCCCCGGCGACGTGGAGGGCTGGCGCTACTTCGACGGCTCCGCCGGACCGCAGGTGGAGCCCGCCGAGGCGGCAGCCGCTGCGGCCGACGCCGCTGAGGGCAGCGCCGACGACGCCGGGGAGAACGACTCCGGCTCCGGCGACGATGGCGCCGACAAGACGTCGACCGCCGTTCCGGAAGAAGACGACGATGCCGACCCCTCCGGGTACATCGCCGCCGGTGTGGTGGCCGTGGTGCTCGTCGCCGGCATCGTGCTCGTGGTGCGCCGCCGCAGGGCCTCCGCACACAGCGAGGACAGCTCCGAGAAGTGACCACGCTGGCCGCCGAGCACAACGACAGCCTGCGCAGCACCGGGCACCCGCTCGCCTGGTGGGCGTGGGCCGCCGGCTGCGCGGTAGCCGCCTCCCGGGTAGGCAACCCCGTGGTGCTCGTGCTGCTCCTGCTCGCGGTGGTGCTGGTCGCCCTGGCCCGCCGTCCGGCCGGTCCATGGCACCGAGCCCTGGAAGCCGGTCTGCTGCTCGGCGCGGTCGTGGTGCTGGTGCGGACCGGGTTCTACCTGCTGCTCGGGCTGCCGGACTCCAGCCCGGTGCTGGTCACCCTGCCGACGATCGAGCTGCCCGCGTGGTTCAGCAACGTGTCCCTGCTGGGGGAGGTGCACGTGGCCGGACTGGTGCAGGCAGCGGTCGCCGGGCTCGCGCTCGCCGTGCTGATCGTGACCGTCGGTGCGGTCAACGCCGTGGCCAGCCCGCGCCGGGCGCTGCGCAGCCTGCCCGCCTCCCTGCACCATCTGGGCAGCGCCGCGGTGATCGCCGTGTCCGCCGCACCGCAGCTGCTCACTGCCGCGCGCCGGGTGCGGCGGGCTCAGCGGCTCCGCGGGCAACCGGCCCGCGGGCTGCGCGGCCTGGCCGCCACGCTGATCCCGGTGCTCGCCGGCGCGCTGGACCAGGCGCTCGACCTGGCCGCCTCGATGGACTCCCGCGGCTACGCCCGCGCGCAGCGCGGCGGCAGCCGCCTGGTCGGTGCCGCGCTGGTCATCGCCCTGCTCGCCGCTGCCGCCGGCGGGTACGGGCTGCTCGCCGCCACCGGTGCCACCACGCTGTCGGCGGTGCTGCTGGCCGGGGGCGTGCTGCTCGCCGTCGGCGCGTCGGTGCTGGCCAGCCGGTCGGTGCGCCGCACCCGGTACCGGGCCGAGCCGTGGGGCTGGCCGGAGACGGTGATCACCACGTGCGGGGTACTGGCCGCCGCCACTGCCTGGGTCGGCGTCATCCTTGACCCGGCCGGGCTGGGGCCGTGGCGGCTGTCCACCGGCTGGCCCGGTCTGCCCCTGCTCGCCCTGGGGATCCTCGCTGCTGCGGCGGTGCCGGCTTTCCTGCCGGACCGGGAGGGCCGATGATCGAGATCGAGAACCTCTCCGTCGGCTACGACGCGCCGGTGCTGGACCGCCTCAGCGCGACCATCGACGAGGGCGAGCTGTGCCTGGTGATCGGCCCCACCGGGTCCGGCAAGTCCACCCTGCTCGGCGCGATCAGTGCCCGGGTGCCGCACCTGACCGGTGGGCGGGTGGCCGGCCGCGTCCGTATCGATGGCCGGGACACCCGCCAGCACCGACCGCGTGACCTGGCCGACCTGGTCGGGGTGGTGGGCCAGGACCCGGCGGCCACGTTCACCACCGACGTGGTCGAGGACGAGCTGGCCTTCACCATGGAACAGCTCGGCGTGCCGGAGCCACTGATGCGCCGCCGCCTGGAGGACGTGCTCGACCTGCTCGACCTGGCCGAGCTGCGCCGCCGGCCGCTGGCCACCCTGTCCGGCGGGCAGGCGCAACGGGTGGCGATCGGCGCGGTGCTCACCGCCCAGCCCCGGGTGCTGGTGCTGGACGAACCGACCTCCGCCCTCGACCCGGCTGCCGCCGAGGACGTGCTCGCCGCCCTGGCCCGGTTGGTGCACGACGCCGGGGTGACGGTGGTGCTCGCCGAGCACCGGCTGGAACGGGTGGTGGGCTTCGCCGACCGGGTCATCTCCCTCACCCCGACGCCGGACGGCGCCACGGCGGCGGTGGGTGCCCCGGCCGAGGTGCTCGCCCGCGCCGCAGTGGCGCCCCCGGTGACCCGGCTCGGCCGGCTCGCCGGCTGGGAGCCGCTCCCGCTGACTGTACGGGACGCACGCCGAGCGGCCGGTGACCTGCGCACCCGCCTGGGCTCCGCCGTCGTCCCCCGGACCCCCGCACCGGGTGAGGAGCTGCTCCGCGCCGACCGGCTCCGGGTGACCTACGGGTCGGTGGTGGCCGTGCGGGACGTGGACCTGAGCGTGCCCGCCGGGCAGATCCTCGCGCTGACCGGCCGCAACGGCGCCGGCAAGTCCTCCCTGCTCTGGGCGCTCGCCGGGGCGCTGCCCCCCACCGCCGGGAGGGTGCGGGCCGGCGGGCGGGTGGCACTGGTGCCGCAGTCTCCGGAAGACCTGCTGTTCCGGCTCACCGTGGTCGCCGAGTGCGCCGCCGCCGACCCGCCTGGCGAGAGCGGTGCCACCCGCACGTTGCTGGACGAGCTCGCCCCCGGCGTGCCGGGAGAGGTGAACCCGCGGGACCTCTCCGAGGGGCAGCGGCTCGCCCTGGCGTTGGCGGTCCAGCTGGCGCCGGGAGCCACGGTGCTGCTGCTGGATGAGCCCACCCGCGGGCTGGACTACGGCGCCAAGGCACGGCTTGCGGAGGTGCTGATCGGGTTGCGAGATGCGGGGCATGCGGTCGTGGTGGCCAGCCACGATGTGGAGTTCCTCGCCCAGGTGGCTGGCCGGATCGTGCAGCTCGCCGACGGGCAGGTGGTCACCGACGGACCCGCGCGCACCGTGCTCACCGACTCCGCGCTGACCGCTCCCCAGGTGGCCCGGGTGCTCGCCCCGGTGCCGTTGCTCTCCGTCGCCGAGGTCGCCGCGGCGCTGGCGGGCCGATGACGGCGGAGCAGGGCTGGTCTGCCACCTCACCGTGGCGGGCGGGTCGGGCGGTGCCGGTCGGGCTACGGCTCGGGCTCGTCCTCGGCGCGGTCTCCCTGGTGGGGTTGCTCGCCTTCGGGTGGCCGCTGCTGATCGCGCCGGGTTCGGTGCTGGCGTCCGCCACGACGGCGCCGCTGGTGCTGGGTGTGGTGCTGGCGGCGGCGTTGGTGGTCACCCTGGTGGCGGTCTCCGACGGCGGGTTGGACGTGCGGGCGGTGGCGATGCTCGGGCTCCTGTCGGCGGTGGGTGCGCTGGTGCGTCCGATCGGGTCGGGCACCGGGGGAGTGGAGACGGTGTTCGTGCTGCTGGTGCTCGGTGGTCGGGTGTTCGGTGCCGGGTTCGGGTTCCTGCTCGGGGTGACCACGATGGTCGCCTCTGCACTGCTCACCGGCGGGGTGGGGCCGTGGCTGCCGTACCAGATGCTCGCCGCCGGCTGGGTCGGCCTCGGAGCCGGGCTGCTGCCGGAACGGATCGGCGCCCGGCGGCTGCATGGGGTGGCCGAGCTGGTGCTGCTCGCCGCCTACGGTGCGATCGCATCGGTGCTGTTTGGGGTGGTGATGAACCTGTCCTTCTGGCCGTTCCTGGCCGGGACGGGCACTGCGATCTCGTTCGTCGCCGGGGCGCCGGTCGTGGAGAACTTGGGCCGGTTCCTGGCGTACTCGGTCGTCACCTCCCTGCCCTGGGACCTGCTGCGCGCGCTGACCACCGTGGTCGGGATCGGGCTGTTCGGGCACGCGGTGCTTGTGACGCTACGCCGCGCCGCACGGCGTGCGGTGTTCATCGAGCAGTGAGGGACGAGCTGCCTCTGGCGCGCTGCCCCACGCTTGCGCACCAGCGGGTACGTGACCGGCGGTGCAGATTGGTGCCTACGCCTCCGAGAGCAGAGGGAGGTGCGGCACGTCGGCTGCGCGACCGATACTCGACTGCCGCACCATGAGCTGGGGGCGGACCAGCAGCTGCTGAGGCGGTGCCTCGGCGCCTTGCCGGAGTCGCGTCAGCAGGACCTTCATCGCCAGTCTGCCCACGTAGGTCTTCGCTGGCCGCACTGCTGTCAGTGCGGGTTCGCCCATCGGGGCGATCTCGTCGTCGTAGGCGACGATGGCGAGGTCCTCGGGTATCCGTATCCCTGCTTCCCCGCATCGCTGTGCTAGCGCCAGGGCATCGGGATCGGGCTGCACGATCAGCGCCGTCAGCGTGCCGTTGCGGACCCGTTCGACGACATCGGTCACTGCGGACTCGCGGGAGTCTCGGTGGAACATCCCCATCTGGCCCACGAGCTGACGGTCCGGGTCCAGTCCATGTCGGCGGAGGGCAGCACGCCAGCCCACCGCTACCTGAGTTCCGGTGACGTTGTCCGTGCCGAACAGGCCGATCCACCGGTGGCCCTGGGCGTGCAGGTGCTCCACTGCGGCGGCGCCGCCGCGCACGTGGTCCGAGGCGACCCACTGCAGCTGTTCGACGAACTGGTCCGAAGCCGGTTGCCGCTCGACCAGGACAACCGGGATCGGTAGTGCGTCGAGCCAGTGCAGCAGCTCCGGTGATGTCGGTCGTCGCAGCTCCGGGGCAACGATCAGCCCCTGGATCTCAGATCGGGCGACGAGCCCGCCGATCTGCTCACGATCGGCCATCGGATCATATTCAGAACCACGAAGGACCAGTCGTGCTCCGGCGGAGTCTGCTGCCGCCTTCGCCCCCCGGGCCACCGCCGGGAAGTAGTAGTGCAGGCTGGGCACCACCATGCCGACGACCCAGTGCGGTCCGTCCGAGGGGTAGCGACCGGGGACCCGCCCCGGTGCCACCGGGGTGGCGCCCCCGTGCTCCCGACTGATCAGACCACGCTGCGTCAGCACGCTGAGGTCGCGGCGCACAGTGGGCTGTGACACTCCGAGCTCAACCGCTATCTCGCTGACCCGGATCGAACCACGGGTGCGCAAGAGGGTGAGCAGACGTTCGCGCCGCTTCGTGGGTAGGTGGTCGGACATTCGGGGCTCCTCTGTCGACATGACCATCCTGCCAAACGAATGATCACGTTCGTGCAGAGCCGTGCGCGAAACGTGATCGATTGTGATCGATTGTCTTGCTAGCTGCTCGTGACGACGGATAAACAAGTGCCTGCTCGGTGACAACGACGACACGTACGGGAGACTTCTTGCCGACACTGACTGAGACGAGGCGGCGCCCATCCGTCCCGGAGGAAGCGATCGGGAAGCGGGGACAGGCCCGGTCCCGGCGACGCCGACGGCCGCCAGGGGCAGCTCCGCTGATCCTGATGGCACTGCCCGGACTGGTGCTGCTGCTGGCTTTCCAGTACGTGCCGTTGGCCGGAAACGTCATTGCGTTCAAGGACTATCTGCCGTTCATCGGTATCGCAGAGAGTGACTGGGTCGGCCTCGAGAACTTCGAGATCATCACCGGCGGCGATCCGCGCTTCGTCAACGCTCTCGGCAACACCTTGATCATCACGCTCGTTCAGGTGGTCCTGGTGTTTCCGATACCGATCTGTCTGGCACTGGCGATGAACAGCCTGGTGTCGGAGCGCATCAAGCGTCTGGTCCAGTCAGTGCTGTACCTCCCGCACTTCCTGTCCTGGGTGATCGTGGTCGCTGTCTTCCAGCAGTTCTTGGGTGGCGCGGGGATGATCAACAACTTCCTGCGGAGCCAGGGGTGGGACACGTTCTCCATCATCGGCGATCCGGATGCCTTCATCCCGCTGATCACCGCCCAAGTGGTCTGGAAGGACTCCGGCTGGGCGACGATCCTGTTCCTGGCAGTCCTCTCGCAGGTCAGCACGGAGCTGTACGAGGCGGCGAGCGTGGACGGGGCCGGCCGCTGGCGGCAGATGTGGCACGTGACGCTGCCGGCGCTGCGACCGATCGTGGTGCTGCTGCTCATCCTCAAGCTCGGCGATGCCCTGTCGGTGGGCTTCGAACAGATCATTCTGCAGCAGCAAGCAGTGGGCCTGCAGGCATCCGAGGTGCTCGACACCTACGTCTACAACAACGGCATCGTCGACCAGAACTGGAGTGAGGCGGCGGCCGTGGGCCTGGTGAAGGGCGTGGTCGGCGTGGTGCTCGTCTGGGGTGCCAACAAGGTGGCGCACATCTTCGGAGAGGACGGTCTGTACCGCACATGAGCACCATCACCCCAACCCCCGCACGCCGCCGTCGCCGTCGTCCGCTGGTCGGGGGGCAGCTGCCTCCCTCGCCAGCGGCGACCGTGGTGAAGGCCATCGTCTTCTCCGTGGCCTGTGCGTTGGTCGTGCTGCCCTTCGTCGGGATCCTCTCCACGTCCATGGCGCCGCCGGAGCAGGTCTCCCGGGCCGGTGGACTCGTGCTCTTCCCGGAAAGCCTCGACTTCTCCGCCTATCAGGCGATCCTCTCCGGCGGCATCGTCACCCGTGCGCTCGGGATCAGTGTCATCGTCACCGTCTGCGGGACACTGCTCAGTCTCACGGTCAGCTCACTGCTCGCCTACACCCTGACCCGGCCGGCCCTACCGTTCCGGCGTGGGCTGACCATGCTCGTGGTGATCAGCCTGTTCTTCAGCCCGGGGTTGCTGCCCACCTACCTGGCGGTGCAGTCCTATGGGCTGCTGAACTCGCTGGCCTCGCTGATCGTCCCCACTGCGCTGAGCGCATTCAACGTGATCGTGCTGCGGGCATTCTTCGGCAGTCTGCCCAGCGACATCCTGGACGCGGCCGAGATCGACGGGGCCTCGGAGATCCGGATTCTGACCAGCATCGTCGTGCCGCTGTCCAAGGCAGCGCTGGCCGTGATCGGGCTGTTCTACGCCGTCGGCTACTGGAACGCGTTCTTCTCGGCACTGCTGTATCTCAATGACTCCACGATGTGGCCGTTGCAGCTGGTGCTGCGGACCTACGTCGTCGACGACAACGCCATCACCGGCTACGACCTCGCCGCAGAAGCGATCCCGGCCCAGCCGTCGCTGCAGATGGCGATCCTGGTGGTCTCGGTGGTGCCGATCCTGCTCGTCTACCCGTGGCTGCAAAAGCACTTCGCCAAGGGTGCCCTCACCGGTGCCATCAAGGGCTGACCACGATTCACATACCAACTGAAAGGCAATGTCAACGATGATCCCTATCTCCCGCAGAGCCCTGTTCGGAGGCATGGCCGGAGCCGGCGCCGCCGTCGTTCTCGGAAGCTGCTCCTCCGGCGGCAGCAACGACCCGGCAGCGGACCAGGAGGCGAATTCGGCCGTTCTGCCCACCTACGTGCCGTATGCGGACGTCGAACCCGATCTTCCGGCGGAGCTGGGCCGTACCTCGGGTGCCTTCTTCGCCTATCCGGAGTCCCCGGTCGCGTTCAGCTCTGAGACGCCGGGCGACGGCGAGCCGGTGACGTTCATGGGCCCGACAAGCTTCGGTCTGCCCCCGGCTCTGGAGGACAACCCGTTCTGGCAGGAGATGAACGAACGGATCGGCAGTGACCTGCAGATCTCCCTCACCCCGGCCGGTGAGTACGATGCCAAGTTCTCCACCACGATTGCCGGGGACAGTCTCCCGGACGCCTTCTACGTGGGCTCGATGCCCTCTCGCCCGCGGTTCATGATGTCGAAGACCGCGGACCTGACGGAGTTCCTCGCCGGCGATGCCATCAAGGACTACCCAGGTCTGGCCTCGATCCCGACCGACTCGTGGCAGGAATGCGTCTTCGAGGGAACGATCCGGGCCATCCCGCTGAATCGGGGCCTGGTTTCCCTGCCGAGCGTGCTGATGCGCAACGACCTGCTCGCCGACGAGGGAATCGATCGTCGTGAGATCACCTCTTTCGAGACGCTCCGGGAGATCTCTGCCGAGCTGACCGGCGGTAACCGGTGGGCCTGGTCGGATGCACCGATCGGCCACCTGCGCCGGATGTGCGACATTCCGATCCGATGGACCCTCGAGGACGGCACGATCGGTACCAACCTCCTCGACGAGCGGCAGCTCGAGGCGTTGGAGGCGACTCGGAAACTGGTCGACGACGGGAGCGTCAACCCTGATGCCGCCGGCACCCCGGCTTCCACGCGCAAGCAGTGGTTCGGCGGCGGACAGATCGTGTTCATGTCCGACTCCTTCATCGCATGGTTCAGCCTGTACGTGGCCAACGCCCGCGTCGACGGGATCGACATCCAGGCGATGTCGATCCCGGGTATGACCGAGGGGGCCGGGACTCAGGACCTGCCCCGACCGAATGCCGGGTTCACCGCCTTCTCCGCCGATGTCGGTGACCGGCTCCCGACTCTGCTGCGGATCGCCGACTGGTTGGCCGCCCCGTTCGGGACCGAGGAGTACCTGTTCAACAAGTATGGGATCGCCGGGCGCAACTACGAGCTGGACGGCTCCGACCCGGTACCGGGCGATCTCGCCACTGAGGTGAACATCGGGTCGCTGTACTTCAGTGACACGGCACGCGTCATCTACTCGCCCGGTCGGCCGGACACGGTGCAGGACGCCTGGGACCACCAGAGTGCTGTGACCGAGAAGTCGGTGGTGGACCCGACCTACGGCCTGCTCTCCGAGACGGCGTCCCGGCAGTTGAACTCCCTGGCCGGTGCATTGGCCAGCGTGCAGGACGACATCATCTACGGGCGGCGCCCAGTCAGCGACTGGGAGCCGGCAGCACAAGAGTTCCTCGATGGTGGCGGCAGCACGATGATCGAGGAGTACCAGGAGTCTTACGACGCGCAGCAGGCTGGGCAGTGATGGTGTCTGGCGCCGACGTCACGGCGACCGACAGGTCCGGAAGGCCGCCGGCAGCAGTCTCGGCCGACCAGGTAGGTGACTGGCTCACGCAGTGGTTGCGGTCGGCAGAGCAGGACTGGCACACCCGCAACGACTCGGACGGGCTCGAGCAGGGCTGGTACGGAACCGGCTACACCGCCTGGGGGATGCAGACGACGCTGCAGTACCTCGCGGCCACGGGTGCAGTAGCGGTCCACTCTCCCGATCAGGCGACGCGCAGGTGGGCGACTCGTCGGGCGCTCGCTGCTCTGAGGTATGTGGTCGCCACCCACGCGTGCGGGTTCGCTGCCGCCGAGGACGGTCGCCGGTGGGGCCGCTCCTGGATCAGCGTGCTTGGTCTGGAGCGAGCGGGATGGGTGCTCGACGAGCTCGGTCCACAGCTGGAACCCCGGTACCGGGCCGGGTTGGCCGATCTGCTGATCGACGAGGCCGACTGGCAAGCCGACCATCATGAGCGTGGCGGCGTGCCCGGGATCTGTGGTGGCCGCTGGGAGAAGGACGGCCTCAACCGGCCCGAGTCGAACCTCTGGTGCGGCGCACATCTGTGGCGCACCGCGCAGCGGTACCCGGACCATCCCCATGCCACAAAGTGGCAGGAGGTGGCCGTGCACTTCCTCCTCAACGCGGTGTCGGTACCCAGCGATGCCGACAGCACCGCTGTCGTCGACGGGGTGCCCGTGGCGCAGGCGCATCGAGGTGCGAACTTCTTCGAGTCCTACGCTCTCGACCACCACGGGTACCTGAACGTGGGCTACATGGTGATCTGCGCGAGCAACGCTGCGCTGGCCCTGCTCGACCTGAGGGCACAGGGCCGCCCTGTCCCGGAGGCGCTGCTGTGGCACCAGCGGGACCTGTGGCAGCGGATTCGACGCCTGATCGGACCGGACGGGCGGCTTCTGCGGATCGGTGGCGACGCCCGCGTCCGGTACGCGTACTGCCAGGAGTATCTGCTCCCTGCACTCCTGCTGGCCGAGCGCGAGCTCGGTGATGCGGGTGCGGGAGAGCTCGCCGATCGTTACCTCCACCTGGTGGGGCACGAACGGGCCGAGACCTCCGACGGCCTCCTCTACGGTCGCCGTCTGCAGACGCTCGGCTCCCACCAGCCCTACTACCGTGCCCGCTTGGAGACCGACCGGGCGTGCGCGCTGGGCTTCTGGTGGCACCACACCGTGATCGGTAGCGCCGCAGGGCACCGGAGCGCCGGCGCAGCTGCGGCGACCTCCCGTCCCGAGGTGGTCCTGACCAGCACCGCCGCTGCACGCCGCGATGAGGAGACCGACGCCTGGAGTGACCGGGAGCACGGGTTCGCCTACGTCCGCGGCACCCGGCGAACAGCGTCGGTCTCCTGGCGTGCGGCCACCCGGACCCAGCTGCTGGCGTTCCCGACCGAGCGGCCGGACATGGCCGAGTGGGCGCACAACCTCTGCCCGGTGCTGCGGTTCGAGGGTGACGGCCGGGCCTCGAGCACCACCGAGTCCCCCCATCCGCAGCGGCGGGTCGCCGGCTACACGCTGGACACGTTCGCCGGCGGGTTCGTCAGCGCGGCCCGGGTCGAGGAGGGTGTGGCCTTGTCGGTCGCCGAAGGCTGGCGCGGTACCGGTCCGGTCGCCGACACCTGGATCGTCGTGGCTGCCCTCCCCGACGACGCGACGGTGGTCGGACTGCACGTCTCCCGGGCGCGCGACCTTCGCCCCCCGTTGCTGAGCGCGCACGGCCTCAACTTGTTGATCCCTAACGATGTGCACAACGATCACCGGCGTTCGATCGTGCCCCTGGCCGAGAACGCCCTGTGCGTGGACGATGTGCTCGATGTAGTCGCCGATGCACCGTTAGGGGTGACCTCCCATCCGGTGACGGACCGCTCCGGGCTGCGCAGCATCGCCGTCGAGCAGATCTGCGCCGGGGCACGGCGGGGCCGGTACTGGGTGGGCGCCGGTGAGCCCATCCTGACCAGCGCCTGGGTGGTCCGGGTACGCGACGATGCAGATCCGGTACCACGACTTTCCTCGGAGAGCAGCCAGGGCGGATATCGGGTCGAGGTATCCACTCCGGCGGGTCGATGGCGGCTTCAGCTCGACCCGGACGGAGCCGCCGGATCGATCTGGGGAGAGCAGGTGGGTGAGGTCACCCTCAGCGCCCTGTCCACGACTATCGAGGGGAAGCACCGATGACGACACATCAGGGCCGCGTTCGAGCGGTGGGTTCGATCCTGGCGACGAGCGTCGTGGCGGCGATGCTTGCTGCCGGCGCGAGCGCCGCAACTGCAGACGAATCCCCGGTGCAGCCGGGTCCGGACCACACCGTCACCCCGGACGCCAGGGCAACCGAACGGCTACAGGTCGGCTTCAACGGGCGCACTGAACAGATCGAGATGATCGACCACTTCTACACGCCAGACGCTGACCACGGGCCGCGGCTCTGCCAGTACTACACCGGTTGGGACACGGCGGTGCTGACCGATGGGGAACCCGATCACCCCAGCGGCCTGGCCGCCAACATCGCGTGGCTGGAGACCGCGCAGGCCAGGGGGTGTGAGGAAGTGCTGATCTCCTTCAAGGCGCTCTCCTCGGCAGACCCCGACGATGAGTTCGACCCGGTTCCGCCCACGGTCGCTGAGTACCAGGCGGCGTTCGTCGACTATCTGGACACCGACTGGGCGGGCCTGACCGGTTACACCGGTGACTTCGCGTTCGCCGCTTGGAACGAGCCCAACCTGAACGCGACCTCCGGGAACGGTTACCCAGCACCCGCTCCGGGGGCGGACTCGGTGATCGGACCTCGGCTCGCAGCGCAGTACTACCTCGCGGCTACCAGCGCGTGCGCCTCACGAGGATGCACGGTGGCCGCGGTCAACTTCGGCTCGAACGGGGGGCGTTGGGTCGACTACCTGACCAACTGCAGGATGGCCGCGGTTCCCCGACAGGAGCACTGCGACGAGCCGAGCGAACACAATACGACCGGCCTGCCGCCGTCCTACCTGGACGAGTACCGCAACGAGATCGCGAATGCCGCTGCGGACTTCGGGCTGCCGGCGGACTTCCGACCCGACGTGGTGGCCTACCATGGATGGTCGGACACGAACGCCTACCTGACCGGAGTGCGGACCTGTACCGGCTACGACGACTGCTTGCTCGAGCGGGTGCTCTATGCGTTCCGCGGCAGCTGGTCCGGTGCCGAGATCTGGAACACCGAAGATGGTGTGGGACAACCCGGGTTCTTCACGCATGAGGAGATCACCGATGATGTCCAGGTCGAAGCGATGGAATATCTGCTCGGCCTCGCCGAGTCGACGCCCCGCTACACCCGGCTGTACTACACCCACCTGATCGGGTCCCCGTCCCGGCTACTGCTGACCGACGGCGACCGACCCCAGGTGCGGCCTGCGATGGGATTGCTGCAGGCCGCTGCCGCCGCGGAGAGCGTAGAGGACTGAGCCGCTGCCCTACTTGTTCGTGCCCACCAGCAGGCCGGAGACGAACTGCTTCTGGAAGATGAAGAACACGAAGGCCGTCGGGATGGCTGCGATGATCGACCCCGCGGCCACCACGTTCCACTGGCTGACGAACCCGCCCTGCAGGTTCAGCAGCGCCGCGGTGATCGGGAACTTCGTCTCCGTGCGCAGCACGGTCATCGCGAATATCAGGTCGTTGAAGATCCACGTGGTCGCCAGCGCGGTCAGCGCCGCCAGCGCCGGGCGGGTCAGCGGCAGCACCACCTGTGCGTAGATGCGCACCGGGCCGGCGCCGTCGATCACCGCCGCCTCGAACACCTCCGCCGGCAGGGCGCGCATGAACCCGTGCAGCACGAACGTGTAGAAGCCGAGCCCGAAGCCCACCTGCACCACGATCAGCGCGGTCAGCGAGTCATAGATGCCCAGCCCCTGGGCAATCTTCGCGACCGGGATGAGCAGGATCTGCGGCGGCAGCAGGTTCCCGGCCAGCATCACCAGCAGGATCACCAGCCGGCCCGGGATCCGGTACCGGCTGAGCGCGAACGCCGCCAGCGAGGCCAGGAACAAGGAGAGCACCACCGCCACCACGGTGACGATCAGCGAGTTGCGCAACGCCCCGGCGATCCCGCCCGAGCTCAGCGCGGTGCGGAAGCCTTCCAGGCTGAGCGTGGTCGGCAGCGCGGTCAGACCGCGGGCGATCAGGTCGTCGAACGGGCGCAGGGAGACCACCAGCACGAACACCATCGGCGCTATCCAGAGCAGGGTGAACGGGATCATCAGCACGTGGAACCACGGGGAGCGACGATGCTCGATGGAGCGCCGGCCGCGCTGGACCCGGCCGGACTGACGGAGTGGGGTGGTCGCCATGTCAGTCCTCCGTCCGCGCCGAGCGCACCAGGTAGGTGATGATGAATGCGATCGCGAGCAGGAAGATCACCACGGCGATCGCCGACCCGTAGCCCAGGTTCACCAGCGTGAACCCCTGCTCGAACATGTAGGTGGACAGCAGCTGGGTGGAGTTGTACGGCCCGCCGCGGGTCATCGCCCAGACGATGTCGAAGGTGCGGAGCGAGTCGATCACGGTCACCGCGAACACGACCGCGTTCACCCCGCGCAGCTGGGGGAAGACGATCTGGGCGAACCGTTGCCACCGGTTCGCCCCGTCCACGGCGGCCGCCTCCTCCAGGGACGGGTCCACGCCTTTCAGTCCGGCCAGGTAGAGCACCATGATGTAGCCGACCTGCCGCCAGACCGCCGCCACCAGCACCGCGTACAGGGCCACGTCCGGGTCCGCGAGCCACTGCCGCTGCCAGCTCTGAAGCCCGAGCAGCCCCAACGAGGCGTTCACCGGCCCGTCCGGGGAGTACAGCACCCGCCAGAACATGCCGGTCACGGTCAGCGAGAACACCATCGGCAGGTAGATTGCCGCCCGGTACAAACCGATGCCCCGGCCGGGTCGGTTCAGCAGCACCGCCATCGCCAGGCCCACCAGCACGCTCAGCCCGCCGAACCCGACCACCCAGATCACGTTGTTCTTCACTGCCGTCTGGAAGATCGGGTCGGCCAGCAGGTCGGTGTAGTTCTTCACACCGACCGGTTCCGCGGCCCCCACCCCGTTCCACCGGGTCATCGACAGCGAGAAGGAGTTCGCCGCGGGCCAGAACACCCAGAACGCCTCGACCGCCACCGGCAGCAGCAGGAACACCCAGACCACCACGGGCACCTTGCGCACACCGGCCCACCAGCGCGCCACCGGGGCACGCCGGTCCGGCAGGGCCGGTGCCGCAGTGCTCACTGCTCGGAGTCCCAGACCCGCTGCGCTGCTGCCTGCCAGCCCTCCTGGATCGCCGGGATGTCGTCGGGGTTGGCGAGGAACCGGGTGAGCGCATCGTCAGCGGTGGCCTGCAGCGCATCCGAGGAGTCCCGGTTGAAGAACTGGGTGATCTCCTCAGTGTTGTTCAGCAGCTCGATGCCCTTCTGCACCAACGGGGAGAACGAGGAGGTGTCCACGTCTGGGCTGGTGGGCAGGTTCGAGGACTGGGACACCTCGATGAACGTCTCCTGCGCCTCCGGAGAGGCCAGGTAGGTCAGCAGCGCCTTCGCCCCGGCCGGGTTCTGTGACCCGGAGGCGGCGAAGTAGCCGTCCGTGGGCGCCTCCTCGGCACTGGGCACGTCTGGGTTGATCGGCGGCACGGAGAAGAAGTCCAGGTCGTCGCGCTGGTCCTCGGGGAAGAACTGGGTGACGAACGCCCCGATCAGGTACATCGCGTCCTCGTTCTGCGCCACCGGGGTGACCGCCTCCTGGTGGGAGTAGGAGGCCATGTTCGGGTCGAAGTAGGGGATGAGCTCCTTGTACTGCTCCAGCACGGCGGTCACCTCCGGATCGGTGAACGCGTGCTCCCCGGCGAGCAGCTCGCGGTGGTAGTCGGCGCCGTTGATCCGCAGGTTCAGGTAGTCGAACCAGCCGGAAGCCATCCACGGGGTGGAGCCGATGCCGTTGGCCAGCGGGTGCACCCCCTTGCCCTTGAGCTCCTCGCACAGGGCCATGAAGTCGTCCCAGGTCTCGGGAGCGCTCACGCCCCACTCCTCGAACGCGGACTTCTTGTAGAACACCGACCACCAGTAGTAGTTCGTCGGCACGAAGATCTGTGTGCCGTCCTCCGCACTGGACAGCGACTTCAGCGCATCGGAGAAGTTTGCGCACGCGCCGTCCCCGGTCCACAGGTCAGAGATGTCCAACAGCAGGCCCTCGGCCGCATAGTCGCGGGCGACCGCCCCGGCGTACCAGGACAGCACGTCGGGCGGGGTGGCCGAGGTCAGGTAGGTGGACAGCTGGGCCCGGAACTGCTCGGTGGCGACGGTGTTCAGTGTGACGTTGCCGTCGTAGTCGGCGACGATCTGCTCGATCGCCTCCTTCGGCGCCGGGTCGGACTGGGAGTTCTGCAGGGTGACCGGCCCGTCCGGGTCGCCGGTGGGCGCCGAGCCGGACCCGGCGCCGGTGTCGGTGGTGGGCTCCTCGCCGCCACCACCGGAGCCGACGCACCCGGACAGCAGCCCGGCTGCGCCCAGACCCGTGGTGCCGAGCAGCAGGGAACGACGGGTGAGTGGTTGAGTAGACATCTGATCCTCCTCGCGCCGACGCTGGCGCTTGATCGATGGTCCGAGCCGAGTGCTCAGGCCGGTGATGCTCCTGTCCGAGCGGCGAACAGGTCGTTGCACTCCACCTGTAGGGCCACATCGGCCCACATCGGGTGCTGGGGTGCGGCGTTGGAGCACACGACCGTGCCCCAGGCGCCCACCCGTGCGGACTCCGCGACGGCGCGGCGGCAGATCTCGGCACCGACCGGGCCCTCCTCGAACGTGCCGTGCAGCGGGGTGTAGCCGACCCACCCCTCGCCGAGCACCAGCGGCACCCCGCGGGAACGGGCGGCATCGGCGGCCACCTCCAGCCACAGGGTGAGCTTCGTGGCCATCTGTTCCCGCCAGGTGCCGTAGTTCGCGTACAGCCACCGGTCGAACGCTTCCGGGTCGCACCAGTCGTGGGTGTACATCTCGGGTGTGGCGACGATCGAGGCCTCCAGCCGCCAGGCCTGCTCCGGCGGCAGCGCCCACTCGGCCAGGTCCGGCGCCCCCGGGCGGAGCAGGTCGGCGCGGGCTGCAGCCTGGTCGTAGTCGCCCACCTCCCCGCGCAGGCCGTAGGTGTCGATCAGGTCCTGCAGCACGCCGTAGACATAGGGGTGGAATACCAGCACGTCGGCGCTGGCTGGGATCGCGCTCATCGCCGCAACCGGCACCTCGGCGTAGTTCACCGTCACCGGCAGCCCTGGGCACAGCGAGTGGAACTCTGCCAGTCCCCGCTCCAGCCGGTCGGACAGCAGCGGCACCGCCTCGGCCCCGCGGGCACCGAGCCCGGCGGTCAGATGCCCGATCTGCACCTCGTTGTGCAGCTCGGTGAACGCGACCCGGTCGGCCAGACCATGAGAGTCGAGGAAGTCCACCAGTGCCGCCAGCGCCCGCGCCAGCTCCACGGCACGGTCCTCAGGGTCCACGGCGTGCAGGGCCCGGTACCACTCGTCGGTGGCGGCAAACGCTGGGCTCTGCTGATACTCCCAGGAGGAGACGATCACGAACATCTGGTGCCGCTGCGCCGCGCGGAACAGCTCCAGCAGGTGCGCGCGGGCGTCGATCGTGGTCGGCGACTTCACGTCGTACCAGCGCATCTGCTGCCCGACCTCGCCGCCCAGCGGGCCCAGGGTCAAGGCGCTGGTGTCCAGACCGGAGCCGAACAGCAGGTAGGGCATCGCGCAGATCCGGATGGTGTTGTAGCCGCGCTCCCGGGCGGCGGCGAACGCGGCGTCCAGGTCTTCGAACGGCTCACCCGGTCCGGTGCGCACGTACCAGGAGAAGTCCCACAGTGTGATCGTCAGCCTCTCCGGCAGGTGGGCGGGCAGGGGCACCGGGGTGTAGGTCATCGGGCACTCTCTTGGTCGGTGCGGTCAGAGAGCTCGGCGAGCAGGTCGTGGGCCTCGGCATGGTCGGGCGCCGCCGCGAGCACCTCGGTCAACTGGTCTTGGCCAGCAGCCAGGTCACCGGCGAGCACGTGCAGCTGGGCGCGCAAGAACGCCACCTGCACGTCCCGTCCCTCGCGCAGGTCTGGCGGGAAGAGCAGCAGCTGCGGCAACGAGGTGGCGAAGTAGGGGATGTGTGGCTCGGTGCTGGCCAGCTCGGCCGTGAACTCCGCCAGGTCCGCCTGCAGGTGCTCGGCACGATCAGCGGCTCCCAGGCGCCGCAGCGCGAGCACGGAGAAGTAGCTGTTCTCGCTGTGCCGGGCGGCGCTCATCGTGCGAAAGTCGCCGACCTGCTCGGCCGCATCGCGCCAGGCGAGCTCTGCCTGCTCGCCCTGCCCGGCCAGGGCGTGGGCGTCCCCGAGCAGCAGCTGTAGCCGGGCGGTGGAGGCGAGGGGGTGTCGCGCCTCACCCAGGTGGGCGGGCGGTCCGATCGCCGCACCGAGCAGCTCCAGGGCGCCGGGTGCGTCCCCGGCGGCCAGCGTGCGCCGGGCGAGCGCTACGCAGGTGCGCTCCCAGGCCCGCAGCACCTCACCCTCACCGCCCTCCCAGGGCTGGAAGACCCGACCAGTCATCAGCTCGCGGGCACGCTCGGGCTTCCCGGCGGAGACCAGCAGGCCGACCAGCGTCGTGGTCAGGTCGTCGCGCTCGGCGACCCGGTCGGCGGCGGCCTGCAGCGTCGCGATCCGCTCGGCCACAGCCACCCGCCGGCGCCGGTCCAGCTGGTCGGACTCCAGCAGCAACCGGGCGTCGTCCGGGTCCTGGGCCAGGGCTCGGTCGTAGTGCTCCCGGGCGGCAGCCAGATCGCCGTCGAGGTTCACCGCGGCCAGGCCCAGGTTCCTGCTCACGACGGCGTCGCTCGCCTGGCCAGCTGCGGCGCGCCAGGCCTGCACCGCCTCCTGCTCCCGGCCGACGGCGTAGCGCCAGTGCCCCAGCAGCGCCCAGGCGCGGGCGTGGTCGGGGTGGCGGGCCACCATGCGTTCCAGCATCGCGGCGTCCGCGGCTCGCCCGGGGAAGCACCAGCGGGCGTCGGCGGCCTGCGCGGCGGCCAGCGCGGTCGCCTCGCCGCCCGTGTCGCCAGCCTGGGCGAGCAGGTCGGCCCGGTGCAGGGCGAGCAGCGGCCCGGCAGCGGTCTGCCCGCGGACCCGGGTCGCCTCCTGCACCTGCGCACGGTCCAGCACCGCCAGTGCCTCAGTGGTGTACCCGGTGGCGGCGTACTCCAAGGCCACGTCCAGACAGGTCTGCGCATCGCAGCCGAGCTGCTCGCCGAAGGCATGCCGGGTCCACCAGTGCAACGGGTCGATGCTGCTCGCCCGATGCAGCAGCTCGGCCGCCGCATCCTCGTGGCCGAGCCGGCGTTCGGTCAGTGCGGCCAGCGTGAGCGCCTGCAGGTGCTCCGGTTCGGTGCGCAGCACGTCGGCGAGCCGGTCCCGGGCGGCGTGGTGCCGGCCAGCGGCGGCGTCCAGGCGGGCCATCTCGTACCCGGCCGGTGCGCGCCAGCGGCGGTCCCAGGAGGCGCGGCCGAGCAGGTCGTAGGCCTCCTCCAGGTCACCGAGGGCGGTCAGTGCCAGGGCCAGGTGGTAGTGCGCACTCATGTCCGGAGGCGTCGGGTGGTAGGCGGTGAGGGCCGCGACCGCGCGGCGCAGGTGCTCGGCCGCCTCGGCCCAGCGCCCTTGCCGTAGCCGGCGGACACCCACGGCGGTGTGCGCCCCTGGGTGCTCCGGATCGCGGCGCAGCGCCTCCGCCCAGTACGGCTCCGGGGAGCGGGTGGCGTGCCGGTACTGCACCAGGTGCCCCGCGATGTCCACCAGCTCGCCGACTGTGCCGACCTGCTCCGGGGCAGCAGGCTCGCGGGCCGGGTGCATCGCCTCCTCGGCACCGGCGCCCTCGGCAGTGCCGTCGGCGCCCGGCAGCATGTGTTCGAGCAGCAGACGACCGTCGCTGCGCACCTCCACCCGCACGGCGCGCGTGACCTCGGTGAGGTCCACCTCCCACTGGACCGGTTCGTCCGGTGCGGCGGGACCGGCCCAGGAGGCGAGGGCCTCCCCAGGTGCGCCCTGTGCCCCGGAATGACCCTGGCCAGGGCGAGCTCCGCCGTCGGGCAGGAGAAGCACCTCCAGCCGCTCGTGCCGCCGGGTAGGCACCACCCCCACACCCAGCCCGCTCGGGGTCCGCCGCGCCGCCAGGGCCGCATCCTCAGTGGCCTGCTGCACCGGGCCCACGTCCCGGACCGGGTACCAGCGCTGGCGGAACACCTTCGTCTCCCCGGGGGCGAGGAAGGCGAAGTCCGGCTGGTTGTCGGTGAACACCCCGGCCATCAGCTCCACGTACGCCGAAGCGTCGTCGGCGAGGTTCGCCTCCCAGGCGCGCCCGAACGCGGAGTTCCCCCACGTCCAGAGCTTCTTGCCGACCCCCACGCGCCGGTCGGCCACGTGCACGAACCCCACCTGGCTGCGGTGGTCGTAGCCGCCGAAGAAGTCATGGTCGGTGTGGGTGACCATGTAGGAGGTGGGCACCACGATGTTCTCCCACCAGTCCAGCCGGTCGCCGGTGACCTCCTTCCCGGAGGCGGCGGTGAACGTGCGGTCCCGGCGGGCCGGGTAGTCCAGGTCGTAGTAGGGCCGGTCCGCCACCGGGTAGGCGCACACCGCCCGCTTGGCGTGGTCGGCGATCATCGACACGTCGGTGGGGAAGAACGCCTGGTAGTCGGTGTGCACCCGGGCGGCGACGTTCGCCCACCACAGGAACGTCTGGGTCAGCGGGGTGCGGTTGTACAGGCGCACCCGCAGCTCCAGCGCGGCGCTGCCGGGGTCCAGGTGCACACCGTGCATCCCCTTCATCCGTTCGAACGGGTCGTGGTCGGAGCACCACACGGTCACCGAACCGTCCTCGTGGCTCTCGATGTGGGCATCGGTGGGCAGGAACGTGGCCGGGCGGTGGTGCTGTGGCCAGTTCATCTCGATCCCGCCAGCAAGCCACGGGCCGGCCAGGCCCACCAGGGCGGGCTTGACCACCGGGTTGCTGTAGAACAGGTCCACCCCGGAGGACCGGTCGATCACCGTGTGCACGCGGCCGCCGAGCTCGGGCAGCACCACCACCCGGAGCCACTCGTTCTCCAGGTGGATCGCGTCCCAGGTGCGGGTGGTGGGGTCGGCGGCAATGCGTTCATGGAAGGGCAGCGGGTAGATCCGCCCCGAGGAGCCCTGGTAGACCCGCTGGTCCAGGTAGGCCGGCAGCGTGGACGGCTCCTCGGGCAGGTAGGTCGGCAGTGTGAGCCCGGTGCGCCAGACGGCGACCGCCTGTCCGGTCTGGTCAGCGGGTCGCGGCGGCAGGTCGACCGGTTCGGCCTGACGGGGGGACTCCTCGGTGAGCATGTCACGAGGCTAGGCCGAGCCACAGCCGCATCTGAATGGCTGATCCGATGGTTCTTCCTGGACGATCCTATGATTCTGCTATGGTGCGCTACCTACGGGACGGGTTCCCCGGTGAACGGATGCGGGTGCTGCCGCGCCCGTTGGTGGCCCGAGCGCTGGCCGGTGGGGCCACCGGCAGGTTGCTGGTCACCGATGCCGGGTACTTCCCGCACGCTGCGAACCATGGGCGCTCCCGCGGGGAGGGGGCGCGGGAGGCTGTGGTGCTGGTCTGCGTGGCAGGGGCCGGCTGGTGCGAGCTGGAGGATCGGGCGCTGGGGGTGCTCCCGGGGCAGGCGTTGGTGCTCGCACCGGGACAGCCGCACCTGTACCGCGCCGACGCCACCGACCCGTGGACGCTGTGGTGGTTGCACGCCACCGGTGCGGATCTGGACGATCTGTTGGCGCCGGTGCTCAGTGGCCGCGGATACGGCCTGGTGCAGCTGCACGACCCGGCACCGGTGACGCGCAGCATGGAGCAGGTGGTGCAGGCGATGGAGCGGGACGAGACGATGCCCGCGCTGCTCGCCGCCAGCGGGGCAGCCTGGCACGTGCTCGCCCAGGTCGGCTCCGACCAGCTCGCCGGCCCACGGGACGACGGCTCCCCGGTGCAGCGGGCCCGGGAGTACCTGATGGAGAACTTCGACCAGCCGGTGCGGGTGCCGGAGCTCGCCGCCCGGGTGGGGCTGTCTGTCTCGCACTTCGCGGCCCTGTTTCGCCACGCCACCGGGGGTGGGGTGCTGGAGTACGTCAAACGGATCCGGATGGCCCGCGCGCGGGTGCTGCTGGTGAGCAGCGAGATGACTGTGGCCGAGGTCGCCCGAGCGGTGGGGTACAGCGACCCGTTCTACTTCTCCCGACAGTTCCGAGCCGTCTCCGGGGCCAGCCCGTCCAGGTTCCGCAGCGACTCCCGTGCCGAGCGGGTGCCGTAGCTGCACTGACCCGAGCAGGCTCGCTGCTGCGCCGGTCAGCGCCCGGTCAGCGCAGCTCGGCGAGCGCCTCGGCGACCTGCGCCAGCGCAGCGTGCAGCACGTCCTCGCTGGTGGCGAAGGAGATCCGGAAGTAGGGCGAGAGCCCGAACGCGGCGCCGTGCACCACGGCCACCCGGGCACGGTCCAGCAGGTACAGCGTCAGCGCCTCGTCCGAGTCGATCACCCGACCGTCCGGGGCGGTCGTGCCGAGAACGTCGCCACAGCTGACGTAGACGTAGAAGGCACCCTCTGGCGTGGTGCAGCCCAGCCCCGGGATCGCGTTGATGCCCGCCACCACCAGGTCCCGGCGGCGCCGGTAGATCTCGTTCGCCTCCGCGACGAACGACTGGTCCCCGGACAGCGCCGCGGCTGCGGCCGCCTGGCTCACCGAGGACGGGCAGGTGGACACCTGCGACTGCAGCGTGTTCATCGCCTTCACCAGCTGCGCGGGACCCACCCCATAGCCGATCCGCCAGCCGGTCATCGCGTAGGCCTTGGACACTCCGTTGATCAGCAGCACCCGGTCGCGCAGGTCCGGGGCGACCTGCAGCAGGCCGGGTACCGGCTCGGTACCGAAGCTGATTTCGTCGTAGATCTCGTCGGTGAGCACGTTCACCTGCGGGTGCTCGCGCAGCACCTCGGCCAGCGCCGCCAGCTCGGCACGGCCGTAGACCGCTCCCGTGGGGTTGCCCGGTGAGTTCAGGATCAGCCACGTGGTGCGCGCAGTGATCGCCTCCGCCAGGGCCTCAGGAGTGAGCAGGAAGCCGTCCTTCTCCCGGGTCGGCACGATGACGGGGTGGCCGTCGTTGGCGGCGACCATGTCCGGGTAGGACACCCAGTAGGGCGCGGGAATGATCACCTCGGCACCGTCTTGCACGGTGGCCATCAGCGCCAGGAAGATCACCTGCTTCCCGCCGCCGCCCACGGCCAGCTCACCGGAGGAGTAGCGCAGCCCGATCCGGCGTTCGACCCGGTCCAGGATCGCGTGCTGCAGTTCCGGGGTGCCGTTGACCGAGGTGTACTTCGTCTGTCCGGACCGGATCGCCGCCTCAGCGGCCGCCTTCACGTGGTCCGGAGTGTCGAAGTCCGGTTCGCCCACGGTCAGGCTGAGCACGTCCACCCCCTCGGCGCGCAGGTCCCGCACCCGCTGGGTGGCAGCAGTGCTGGGCGACTCCTTGATCCTGGTGACACGGTCGGCGAGGGGGATGGCCATCGGGTCAGAGTACTGGCTCTGCGTGCCGGTGCCCGGACGGTGGGGTTGTCGGTGCCGATACTCTGCCCGGGCACGCAGACACCAGGGGAGAGAGAAATGCGCAGAACAGTCATGGCCTGCGGTGCGGTCATCCTCGTGCTGGCCGGGGGCTGCTCCGGGGACGGTCCGGGGCCTGACCCGACTGCGCCACCGAGCAGTGAGCCGGGCGGGTCCGGCGAGCCGAGCAGCAGCCCGAGCGTGTCAGAGAGCCCGGAGCCGTTCGACCCGCAGCAGGTGGACCTGGCCGAGCAGGAGTGGCAGTTTTCCACGGTGTACCAGGACCCGGTGGACGTGCCGCTGGAAGGCGGCGAGGCCACCGGCGAGTTCGGCCAGTGGGAGGGGAAGTTCGAGCTCGGCGATGACGACCCGCTCTACGTAGACATCGACGACGACGGGGACCAGGACGTGGTCGCCTCGATGTCCTTCTCCTTCGAGACCGCCCCGGAGACCTACCAGTGGGTGGCCACCACCTGGTTCGTCTGGCTCAACGACGGTGAGCAGCTCACCCAGCTGCCCTACCCGCTGGCCGGTTCCGGGGACTGCGACACCCAGGTGGACTCCGTCACGAAGGCCGATGACGTCGGAGTGGTCATCGACGAGGCGCAGATGGGTTGGCAGTCCGCCTGCGCCGAAGGGGCCGGGATCGAGGTGACCCGCACTGTGCAGGTCTCCTACGACACCGACGACCGGCCCTGGCTGGTGCAGACCGACCCGTTCCCGTCCTGGGGCGGCGCCTGCCCGATGATGGTCGAGCCCTCCGACTCCGGCGGCGAGGTGCGCACCGCCCCAGAGATGGAGCCGGCCTCCCCGGAGGTCAACGCGGTGATCGTCACCAGCGAGAGCTGGCTCGGCGACGAGATCGACGATTGGGACTTCGTCACCTACCTGCAGGAGGAAGACCCGAACTTCGTCTCCTACTGCGGCTGGGCCCAGCGGTCAAACTGACGGTCATACGGCCGGAGCTTCGCCATATGCCGAGGTGCGGCCGTATGACCGTCACTTTCCCGGCGCCCCGTACCCGCCGCCGCCCGGGGTGAGCAGCACCAGCGCGTCCCCGGCCTCCAGCTCCACCGAGTCGCAGCCCGCCAGCTCGGTCTGGGACCCGTCCGCCCGTCGCACCCACTGCTTACCCACCGCCCCCGGCGACCCGCCAGCCAGCCCGTAGGGCGCATGCACCCGGTTCCCGGCCAGCAGGGTGAGCGTGACCGGCTCGGTGAACTGCAGCACCCGGCGGGCACCGTCCCCGCCCCGGTGCGCGCCGGCGCCGCCGCTGCCGCGCCGTACCTCGAAGGACTCCACCCGCACCGGCATCCGCCACTCCAGGATCTCCGGGTCGGTCAGCCGCGAGTTGGTCATGTGCGTCTGCACCACGTCCGTGCCGTCGAAGTCCGGACCCGCTCCGGAGCCGCTGGCCACCGTCTCGTAGTGCTGGTGCGCCGCGTTGCCGAACGTGACGTTGTTCATCGTGCCCGCTCCCTCGGCCTGCGCCCCGAGCGCCCCGTAGAGCGCGGCGGTGATCGCCTGCGAGGTCTCCACGTTCCCGGCCACCACGGCCGCCGGATAGGTCGGCGCCAGCATCGACCCGGCCGGGATGATGATCTCCAGCGGTTCCAGGCACCCGGCGTTCAGCGGGATCTCGTCGGCCACCAGGGTGCGGAACACGTACAGCACGGCCGCCTTGGCCACTGCGGAGGGGGCGTTGAAGTTGCTGCCCAGCTGCGCCGAGGTGCCAGTGAAGTCGATCCTCGCCCGGTGAGCTGCGCCGTCGATGGTGATCGCCACCTGGATCACCGCGCCACCATCCAGCTCCTGCCGCCAGGTGCCGCCGGTCAGCGTGGGGATCACCCGCGCCACCGCCTCGGCCGCGTTCGCACGCACGTGCCGCATGTACGCCTGCACCACATCCAGCCCGTAGTCGGCGACCATGGTCCGCAGCTCGGCCACCCCGCGCTCGTTCGCCGCGATCTGCGCGCGCAGGTCCGCCAGGTTGTCCTCCGGGTTGCGGCTCGGGTAGCGGGCGTTGCTGAGCAGCTCGGTGGTCTCCGCCTCGCGCAGGTGCCCGTCCCGGGCGAGCAGCCAGTTGTCGATCACCACCCCCTCCTGGTCCAGGTGGGTGCTGAACGCCGGCATCGACCCGGGGGTGGCGCCGCCGATCTCGGCGTGGTGGCCGCGGGAGGCGACGAAGAACTCCAGCGAGCCATTCAGGAACACCGGTGTCACCACGGTCACGTCCGGCAGGTGCGTTCCCCCGTGGAACGGGTCGTTGACGGCGTAGGCGTCCCCGGGGCGCATCGTGCCCGCATTGCGCTCGGCGACGATCCGGATCGTCTCGCCCATCGACCCCAGGTGCACCGGAATGTGCGGGGCGTTCGCGATCAGGTTCCCCTCGCCGTCGAACACCGCGCAGGAGAAGTCCAACCGCTCCTTGATGTTCACCGAGTGCGCCGTGCCCTGCAGCCGCACCCCCATCTGCTCGGCCACGGACATGAACAGGTTGTTGAAGATCTCCAGGCGCATCGGGTCCCGCTCGGTGGAGACCTGCTCGACGGCGGAGCCCGCCCGGGCAACGAGCAGCAGGTTGCCCTCGGTGGTCACCTCGGCCACCCAGCCCGGCTCGACGACCGTGGTCGAGGTCGTCTCGGCGATGATCGCCGGGCCCTCCAGCCGCTCGCTCGCGGTCAGGGCGGAACGCTGCACCAGCGGCACCTGCTGCCAGGCGTCGCCGGTGAACATCGGCACCTGCCCGGCCGCCGGCCGCTGGCTGCCCAGGGCGTCGGCCGGGGTCAGGTCCGCCGTGTCCGGACTGGTGGTCAGCTCCACGGTGACCGCTTCGAGCAGGATCTCCTTGTCCGGCATGAGGAAGGAGAACCGCTGCCGGTAGGCGGCCTGGAAGGCTGCGGTCATCTCCTCAGCGGTGCCCAGCGGCACCTGCAGGGCGGTGTCCGTGCCCGCATAGCGCAGGTGCACCTGCACGGCCACGTCGTCCGGATCACTGTCGAGGTCGGTGCGCGCCTGGCTCTCCAGGTCGGCGACCAGCGGTCCGAGCCGGTCCACCGAAGCATCGGTCAGCGGCTCTTCCACTGCCTGGCTGCGGATCGCGCTCACGTCCGCCAGGCCCATGCCGTAGGCGGACAGCACCCCTGCCAGCGGGTGGATCAGCACCCGGCGCATACTGAGCGCCTCGGCCACTGCGCAGGCGTGCTGCCCGCCGGCACCGCCGAAGGTGACCAGGGTGTAGCCGGTCACGTCGTAACCGCGCTGCACGGAGATCGCTGTGATGGCTCTGGCCATGTTCGCCACGGCGATCTGCAGGAAGCCGGCGGCGACCTGCTCCGGCGAGCGACCGTCGTCGATCTCCTCCGCGAGCTCGGTGAACTGCTGCTGGACCACGCCGGCGTCCAGCGACTGGGTGCCATCACCGAACACGTGCGGGAAGTGCTCAGGCTGGATCCTCCCGAGCATCACGTTCGCATCGGTGACCGTCAGCGGCCCGCCGCGGCGGTAGGCGGCCGGCCCCGGGTCGGCGCCGGCGGAGTCCGGGCCCACCCGGTACCGGGACCCGTCATAGTGCAGGATCGACCCGCCGCCGGCGGCCACTGTGTGGATGGACATCATCGGTGAGCGCAGCCGAGCCCCGGCCACCACGGTTTCGAACTGCCGCTCCAGCTGCCCGGCGTAGTGCGATACGTCGGTGGAGGTGCCACCCATGTCGAACCCGATCGCACGGTCGGAGCCGGCCGCCTCGGCCACCCGGGCCATACCGACCACCCCACCGGCCGGGCCGGAGAGGATCGCGTCCTTGCCGCGGAACGAGCCGGCGGGCACCAGCCCGCCGCCGGAGGTCATGAACAGCAGCTCGGTGTTCGGCAGGCGCTCCTGGATGCCGCGGATGTACTCATCGATCACGGGGGAGAGGTAGGCGTCCACCACAGTGGTGTCTGCGCGGGCGACGAACTTCATCAGCGGGCTGACCTCGGCCGAGACCGAGACCTGCTCGAAGCCGAGATCGCGGGCGATCCGGGCGGCGGCCAGCTCGTGCCGCGGCTCCCGGTAGGAGTGCAGGAATGCGATCGCCACCGACCGCAGTCCGGCCGCGCGCGCCCGGCGCAGCTGCGCGGTCAGGGCGGCTTCGTCGAGCGGGCGGAGCACGGAGCCGTCGGCGGCGAGGCGTTCGTCCGCCTCGATGACCTGGCTGTGCAGCACCCCGGCGCGGACGATGTGCCGGGCGAAGATGTGCGGCCGGTCCTGGTAGCCGATCGCCAGCGCATCGGCGAAGCCGCGGGTGGTGACCAGCACAGTGGGCTCCCCGCGGCGTTCCAGCAGCGCGTTCGTCGCCAGGGTGGTGCCCATCCGGACCGTGTCCACCTGCGCACCTGGTCCGGCCAGCCGCCTGATCGCCTCGACGGCGGCATCGGCGTAGCGCTCCGGGTCCTCCGAGAGCAGCTTGTGGGTGTGCAGGCGCCCGTCGGGTGCGCGGGCCACCACATCGGTGAACGTGCCGCCCCGGTCGATCCAGAACTCCCAGCCCACGCATCCTCCTCGCACGTCGCCCGGTGCACATCGTAGGGCGGAACACCGGACCGCTCTGCTCCCGATCACAGACTGGCCGCCGTGGAGCATGGCCTGCCGAAGCGATCCCGGATACACTATGAACATAGTGGCACGAGGGTGGGTCCAGATGTGGAGGGAACCCTGATGGCTCCTACGGTCTCCCGGCACCGGCCCCGGCTGCTGGACGCCGCGGTGGAGCTCTTGGCCGACTCCGGCCCACGTGCGCTCACGCACGCCGGGCTCGACCGGCGGGCCCGCGTGCCGGCGGGAACGACGTCGAACTACTACCGGACCCGGTTCGAGCTGCTGTTAGGCGTCGTGGACCATCTGATCGAGAAGGACCGCGAGGCGCTCGACCGGGTCAGGGCCGAGCTCGGACAGGCGACCGACGAGCGCTCGCTGCTTGCCCTGTGCGTGCGGATGATCGACTTCCTGACCGGGCCTGGCCGTTCGCTGAGCCTGGCCCGGTTCGCGTTGCTGCTGGAGTCCGGCCAGCACAGCGAGCTAGCGGCCCGGATGGCCCGATCGGCAGCCGAGGTGCACCGCACCACTGCTGCGGCCCTCCAGCATGCCGCCCCAGCCCCCGAGGCCGCCGCCGAGCGCCTCCTGGTGACCCTCAACGGTCTGGTCTTGGCCCGGACCACCTACCGCCTCGAGGTCGATGTCGAGGCCGCGCTGCGACCGGTGGTCGCCTCGGTGTTCACCCCCGCGAGCTGCTCATGACCACCGAGCGACTCACCTTCGACGTTGCCGGGACGGAATGCAGCGGGCACCTGTACCTGCCCGGCGGGTCGTCCCCTCGT
This sequence comes from Ruania albidiflava DSM 18029, assembly GCF_000421225.1. GTDB lineage: Bacteria > Actinomycetota > Actinomycetes > Actinomycetales > Beutenbergiaceae > Ruania > Ruania albidiflava. Next base: position 47,444 of record NZ_ATWL01000016.1, read on the forward strand.
CCCTGCGTCGTGATGTGCCCCGGATTTGGCGGGACGCAGGACACGCCCGCCCTGGTCGCTGCCGCCGAGGCATTCGCCGATGCCGGCTACCTCGCGATGACGTTCGACTACCGCGGGTTCGGGCTGAGCGAGGGCACACCGCGCCAGCTGATCGACATCCCGGCCCAGCTGGAAGACATCCGGGCCGCCATCCAGCACGCCCGGGACGAGCCCAGAGCTGCTGCCGACCAGATCGTGCTGTGGGGCTCCTCTCTGGGCGGCGGCCACGCCATCACCGCCGCCGCCCAGGACCCGCGGGTCGCCGCCGTCCTCACCCAGGTCCCGTTCAACGGTTTCCCGAAGGCCGGGCAGGGCCCACCCCGCAGCGCCAGGTCCACGGTCGGCCTGCTCGGCGCGATCCTGCTCGACACGGTGCGCGGCGCACTTCGGATGTCCCCCTACTACATCCCCGCCGTGGGTGAGGAGAACGCCGTCGCCGTCATGGCGAGCGCCGGTGCGAGCCAGGCCGTCGCGGCGATGCACAGCCCCACCTGGCAGAACCGCATTGCACCACGGGGCGTGCTGCAGATGATGCGCTACAAGCCAGGCGACCACGTCCGCCAGCTCCGCGCGCCGCTGCTGGTGTGCATCGCCGAGCACGATCAGGAGACGGTCGGCGACATGACCACTGCGCTGGCCCACGACGCTCCGCACGGCCAGCTGATCGGGTACCCCTGTACCCACTTCGAGATCTATCACCCGCAGATCCGCACCCAGGTCATCACCGACCAGCTCCGCTTCCTCAGTCGCATGTTGACCGGCTAGCGTGAGGGGACCAGAGAGCAGCGATGCTTCAAGGGGTGAGCGCAGATGACGGGCAGCACGCGGGGCCGCCTCCCGGTGCGGATCGGTGTGGCAGCTCTCCTGCTGCTGGCCGCGGGCTGCACCTCGTCGGGCGCTTCCGAGGAGACATCGTCACCGGCGCCGGACGAGGCGGCCGCAACTGGGTCCGGGCCTGCGGCCACGGACGCGCCGGCCGGCGGAGAGATCCCCGTGCCGACCGTGCGGGCGCTGACCACCCCGCCCGGGTTCACCGACGTGATGCCCGCCGAGCTCACCGATCAGTGGGCCGATATCGTCACCAGCCCGGAGTGCGTGCTCGCCGGCCGTGCCGGGACGACCACCGAGGCGGTGGACGATATGCGTGCCGCGTCGGTGCAACGACTGGACCAGCTGGCCGCCGAGAACGGTGCCTCGCCGGACGACGCCACCGACATCGACCTCACCACACAGGGCGCAGGGGAGGGCAACGACCCGCACCAGGTACTCACGCTCGTGACCGGGGACTGGCAGACCGGCGACGAGATGGTGCGGGGCCTGTCTCGGGTCGGCAACCTCGTGCAGTACGACGGATCGCTGGTCAGCCAGTGGCTGGACCTGATCTACACCTGCACAGGTGAGATCGACGAGGAGGTGTGGACCGCCGTCATCGAGGGCCTACGGCCGGTGATGCAGGTAGGCGAGGGGTGGGACGGGCTGGCGCCGGGCGACTCCTGACCTCTGCCGCCCGGTACCGTGAGGACCATGCCCGACAGCGAGCTTCCCGAGGTGCCCCCGGAGACCAAGGACTGGACCTGGGTGCTGCACGAACGTTGCCCGCAGTGCACCCTGGAGGCGGGCGTGCTCACCCTGGCGGAGATCCCCGCGGTGATTCGCGCCCAGGTGCAGGTCTGGCCGGTGGTGCTGCTGCGCGGTGACGTGCTCGACCGGCCCGCGCAGCAGGTCTGGTCCCCGCTGGAGTACGCCGCCCACACTCGGGACGTGCTGCGCCTGTTCACCGACCGGCTCGCGCTGATCCGCGCCGAGGACGAACCCACCTTTGCCGACTGGGACCCGAACGAGGCGGCGCTGGCCGGCGGGTACCACGAGCTCGACCCCGAGACCGTGGGCGCCGAGATCCTCGCCTCCGCCGAGACCCTCGCTGCGGCAGTGGAGGCGGTGCCGCCGGAGTCGGCCGGCCGCCGCGGGCTGCGCAGCGACGGTGCAGCGTTCACCGTCACCACGCTGATGCAGTACCTGGTGCACGATCTGGTGCACCACCTCTGGGACGTCAGCGGCGAGCCGCCTGGCGCTTCCGCGGGAGCCACGGACGGCTCGGACTCGCTGCCCGAGGCGCTGCAGGACACCCGCCCGCGGGCCGAGGTGCTGCAGGAGGCGGGTGCGGCGGAGCAAGTTCTGGACGGCGGGACCTCCGGCGGTGAGGCTACGTCACCTGGCGTGGTGGCCGAGCAGTCCGAGGTCGGTGCTGGGTCGCCGGAGGTGGCCGCGCCCCAGGAGCCCGCGCCGGGCGCTGCGGGCGGCGCTTCCGCGGAAGCGCCGGAGTCCGGCGAGGTTCCTGAGCCACCGATCCAGGCATTCGCCAACCGGCACCGCCGGGTGCTGGGCCTGCTGGTCGCGATCATCTGCGCCGTGCTCGCTGTCGCGTACGTCACCGTGGTGCCACCGACCGTCACCGGCACGGGGTTCAGGGCGTTTCTGGTGCGCTGGACCGTGCCCGCCTGCTGGGCCCTGATCGCCGGGGTGGCGCTCACCTGGGCGCTGTCACTACGCCGTCAGATCGTGAACGGTTTCGCCTACGCTGCTGTGGCGTGCTGGGTGGTCTACCTCGTGGCCCGGCTGGTCTGAGTTTCCAACCAACGACCTGGTGCTCGCTGCGGCATTCGCCGGCGTTGTCGGTCCCTGCTTCTAGGGTCGCTGACGATGGCTACCTCGAAGAAGCGGAAGAAGACGCCGAGTGTCAGTGTGCGCTGAGCGCCGTCTGCCGACGATCTGTACGAGATCGTCTACTTCAAGCGGCATCCAGAGGACGACACGTCGACGTCTGAGCCGGGGTGCGACGCGTTGTCTTGGCCCGCTCAGTGCGTGCCAAGGCATATGCCGGCCTTGTCGCGGTCGCCACAGCACCGCCGCTGTGTGCATGGTGGTCGGGTGCGTCCGGCGGCATCGGTAGACTTTCGCTCATGTCCACCATCAACTCTGACGAGGTCGCGCGTCTGGCCGGACTGGCCCGCATCGACCTCGGTCCCGAGGAGATCGAGAAGCTGGCCGGAGAACTGGACGTGATCGTCCAGGCCGTGGCCACGGTCTCCGAGGTGGCCGGCGACGACGTGCCCGCAACTTCCCACCCGATCCCGCTGACGAATGTGCTCCGCGAGGACGTGGTCGGCCAGACTCTGCCGGTGGACGAGGTCCTCGCCCAGGCGCCCGCCGCCGAGGACGGTCAGTTCGCCGTACCGCAGATCCTGGGGGAGGACGCATAGTGGCCGACTCGACCGACCTGCCCCGCCTGACCGCCGCAGACCTCGCCGCCAAGCTCACCGCCGGCGAGGTCTCCAGCGTCGAGGCCACCCAGGCGCACCTGGACCGGATCGCCGCTGTGGACTCACGCATCCACTCCTTCCTGCACGTGAACACGGAGGAGGCGCTCGCTGCCGCCGCCGACGTGGACACCCGCCGCGCCGCCGGCGAGGAGCTCGCCCCGCTGGCCGGGGTGCCGATCGCGGTGAAGGACGTGGTGGTCACCAAGGGGCAGCCCACCACCGCTGGCTCGAAGATCCTGCAGGGCTGGATCCCGCCCTATGACGCCACCCTCGTCGAGCGGCTGCGCGCGGCCGGGATGCCGATCCTCGGCAAGACGAACATGGACGAGTTCGCGATGGGCTCGAGCACCGAGCACTCGGCCTACGGCCCTACTCGCAACCCGTGGGACACCGACCGCATCCCCGGCGGTTCCGGCGGCGGGTCGGCCGCCGCCGTGGCCGCCTACGAGGCGCCGCTGGCGATCGGCACCGACACCGGCGGTTCCATCCGCCAGCCGGCCGCCGTCACCGGCACTGTCGGCGTGAAGCCCACCTATGGCGGAGTGTCCCGGTACGGGCTGATCGCGTTGGCTTCCAGCCTGGACCAGGCCGGACCGTGCTCGCGTACCGTGCTGGACTCCGCCCTGCTGCACGACGTGATCGGTGGGCATGACCCGCGGGACTCCACCTCGCTGCCGGAAGTTCCGCCGTCGTACACCGAGGCCGCCCGGAAGGGCGCCGATGGCGACCTGGCCGGCGTGCGGGTGGGCGTGGTCACCCAGCTCGGTGGCCAGGGCTACCAGGCGGGGGTGAGCGCCGCGTTCGCTGCCAGCCTGGAGGAGCTGCGTGCCGCGGGGGCCGAGATCGTGGAGGTCTCCTGCCCCAGCTTCGACGCCGCACTGGCCGCCTACTACCTGATCCTGCCCTCGGAGGCCTCCTCCAACCTGGCCAAGTTCGATGGGATGCGGTTCGGGCTCCGGGTCGAACCGGCCGACGGCCCGGTGACCGCCGAACGGGTGATGGCCGCCACCCGCGGGGCGGGATTCGGTCCCGAGGTCAAGCGCCGGATCATCCTGGGCACCTATGCGCTGTCCGCCGGGTACTACGACGCCTACTACGGCTCGGCGCAGAAGGTGCGCACGCTGATCCAGCGGGACTTCGCGGCCGCCTTCGAACAGGCGGACGTGCTGGTCTCGCCGACTGCGCCGAGCACCGCGTTCCCCTTCGGGGAGAAGGTCGACGACCCGCTGGCCATGTACCTCAACGACGTGGCCACCATCCCCGCCAACCTGGCCGGTGTGCCCGGTCTGTCGCTGCCGAACGGACTCTCCGACGGTCTGCCGGCCGGCTTCCAGATCCTCGCCCCGGCCCGGGCGGACGAGCGGTTGTACCGGGTCGGTGCCGCACTGGAGGCCCGGCTGGACCAGGCGAACGGCGGCCCGCTGCTGGCCCGCGCCCCCGAGATCGAGGTGAAGGCATGACCACGCTGGTCGACTACGACGAGGCCGTGAGCCGGTTCGACCCGGTGCTCGGCATCGAGGTGCACGTGGAGCTGGGCACCGCCACGAAGATGTTTGACGACGCCCCGGCGAGCTTCGGTGAGCAGCCGAACACCTCGGTCACCCCGGTCTCCCTCGGGCTGCCCGGTGCGCTACCGGTGGTCAACGGCAAGGCCGTGGAGTACGCGATCCGGATCGGGCTGGCGCTGAACTGCCAGATCGCCGAGACCTGCCGGTTCGCCCGGAAGAACTACTTCTACCCGGACGTGCCGAAGAACTTCCAGACCTCCCAGTACGACGAGCCGATCGCCTACGAGGGCTACCTGGACGTGGAGCTCGACGACGGCGAGATCTTCCGGGTGGAGATCGAGCGGGCACACATGGAGGAGGACGCTGGGAAGAACACCCACGTGGGCGCCACCGGTCGGCTGCAGGGTGCTGACTACTCCCTGGTGGACTACAACCGGGCCGGTATCCCGCTGGTGGAGATCGTCACCAAGCCGATCACCGGGGCAGGGGAGCGGGCGCCGGAGGTGGCCCGCGCCTACGTCTCGGCGCTGCGGGACATCTTCCGTGCGCTCGGGGTCTCCGAAGCGCGGATGGAACGCGGCAACGTGCGCGCGGACGTGAACGTGTCCCTGCGGTCGTCCCCGGACGCGCCGCTGGGCACGCGTACCGAGACGAAGAACGTCAACTCCTTCCGCTCCATCGAGCGGGCGGTGCGCTACGAGGTCTCCCGCCAGGCGGCAGTGCTCGACGGCGGAGGTTCCGTCCTGCAGGAGACCCGCCACTTCCACGAGGAGGATGCGACCACCTCCAGCGGCCGGGTGAAGTCCGATGCCGAGGACTACCGCTACTTCCCCGAACCGGACCTGGTCCCGCTCGCCCCGTCCCGGGAGTGGGTGGCCGAGATCCGCGCCGGACTGCCCGAGCTGCCTGCCGTGCGCCGCCGCCGGCTGCGCCAGGAGTGGGGCTACTCCGAGGAGGAGATGCGCGATGTCATCAACGCCGGCGCCCTTGAGGTGATCGAGGCGACTGTGGCCGCCGGAGCCGGAGCGCCCGCCGCCCGGAAGTGGTGGATGGGCGAGCTGGCCCGCACCGCCAAGGAACGCGGGGTCGAGCTTGCCGAGGTCGGCGTGACGCCTGCGCAGGTTGCCGCGCTGCAGGCGCTGGTCGATGACGGTCGGGTGAACGACAAGCTCGCCCGCCAGGTGCTCGAAGGAGTGCTCGCCGGGGAAGGTTCGCCGGAGGAGGTGGTCACCGCCCGCGGTCTGGAGGTGGTCTCCGACGACGGCCCGCTGCTGCAGGTCATCGACGCCACTCTGGCGGACCAGCCGGACATCGCCGAGAAGATCCGTTCGGGCAACCTCGGACCGATGGGGGTCATCATCGGTGCGGTGATGAAAGCCACCCGTGGGCAGGCGGACGCCGGCCGGGTGCGCGAGCTGGTGATGGAGCGGCTCGGCTGACGCTGAGCCGCTCGAGCGAATCCGACCTGTGCCAGGTGCGGACACGATCCTCGATCACGGCGTAGAGGTCGTCGTCGATGCGAGGCCCGGGCCGATGTCCATGTCGGCCTAGGCCTCCCCACGGCGCTGAACCAACCGTTCGCGGAGGCGATGGCCTGCACCACCTCGCTCGGCGTGCGTGGTGCTGCCGGGCGACGGTAGCGGTGTCGGTATGCAGCGCTGTGCCCGCTGTGCCCATTGCGCCGAGCCTAGGTGCTGAGCCTGATGGTGCTGTCGGTGCTCCCCTCCCTCCGGGAAGAGGGGATATCCGTCGGTGGGTCGACACTGCCGTGACACCCAGTCTGCTATCGTTGGGAGGAAGCAAACGTTCGCGATGCGAAATATGGCAATGGGAGGTCCAGATGGACAAGGTCAGCGGAATCGAGATCGTCGGCGATCTTCCCGAGCGTGCCGGGGAAGTGCTCACAGAGTCCGCGCAGCAACTGATCGTGGAGCTGCATCGCAGCCTGGCCGGACGCCCGGCGGAGGCCCTGGCAGCTCGCCAGCAGCGTGTTGCCGACCTGGCAGCCGGCGGCACGTTGGACTTCCTGGCCGAGACCGCCCAGGTGCGGGAGGACGAGAGCTGGCAGGTGGCCCCGCCCGCGCCTGGCCTGGTGGACCGCCGGGTGGAGATCACTGGCCCCACGGACAAGAAGATGACGATCAATGCCCTCAACGCAGGGGCGAAGGTGTGGTTGGCGGACCTCGAGGATGCGAACACCCCGCACTGGGACGCCGTGATCGACGGTCAGCTGAACCTGCTGGATGCGGTGAATCGGCGCATCGATTTCACCGCGGAGAATGGCAAGTCCTATGCGCTCAAGCCCGATGAGGAGCTCGCCACGATCGTGATGCGCCCGCGTGGGTGGCACCTGGACGAGAAGCACATCCTCGTGGATGGTCAGGTGACCGCGGGCGGCCTGGTGGACTTCGCGCTGTTCGTGGCCACGGCCGGCCTGCGGCAGATCGAGAAGGGACAGGGCCCCTACTTCTACCTGCCGAAGATGGAGCACTACCTCGAGGCACGGATGTGGAACGACGCCTTCAACATGGCGTCGGACCTCCTCGGTTTCCCGCGGGGGACGATCCGGGCGACCTGCCTGATCGAGACCATCCCGGCCGCGTTCCAGATGGAGGAGATCCTCTACGAGCTGCGGGAGCACTCGGCAGGGCTGAATGCCGGCCGGTGGGACTACCTGTTCTCGATGATCAAGAACTTCCGCACGCGCGGCAAGGAGTTCCTGCTGCCAGACCGCAATGCGATCACGATGACCGTACCGTTCATGCGGGCCTACACCGAGCTGCTGGTACGCACGTGCCACAAGCGTGGCGCGCACGCCATCGGCGGGATGGCCGCGTTCATCCCGAGCAAGGATGAGTCCGTCAATGCCACCGCGTTCGAGAAGGTCCGCGCGGACAAGGCCCGTGAGGCTGGCGACGGTTTCGACGGCTCCTGGGTGGCCCACCCCGGCATGGTGGCCACCTGCAAGGAGGTGTTCACCGAGGTGCTCGGCGACAAGCCCAACCAGATCGACAACAAGCGCGAGGACGTGCAGGTCACTGCGGAGCAGCTTCTGGATGTGGCTTCGACGCCAGGCGAGGTGACCGAGGAGGGCCTGCGCAACAACATCGATGTGGCCCTGCAGTACCTCCGGGCCTGGCTCGGTGGCCTCGGCGCGGTAGCGATCCACAACCTGATGGAGGACGCCGCCACCGCCGAGATCTCCCGCTCCCAGATCTGGCAGTGGCTGCACAACAGCATCGAGCTGGCTGACACCCACCAGGTGGTCACCAAGGAACTCATCGAGCGCGTCGTCGAGGAGGTCATCGCCAACCTCCCCGGCGCCGCTGAGGACTACGAGGAAGCGAAGTCGCTCTTCCTCGAGGTGGCGGTCTCCGACGACTACGCCGACTTCCTCACGGTACCTGCCTACGAACGGATGTCCTGACGGAATATCCGGGCTGGTCACGGGGTCGCGCCTCACGGAGCGCGCCCCCGTGACCAGTCGAAGCGGACTAGTTCGTGACTGGGGACCACCAAGTAACACCCACTGATTCAAAGGGGAAGAGCCCCTTAAGGAGCACTAATGACAGTCTCGGACAACCGAGAGGCAGACTGGCTGAGCCGCGGCGCCTCAACTAGCCTGCAAGGTCTTCGAGTCCTCGACCTCACGCGCATCTTGGCGGGTCCATACCTGACAATGTTGCTGGGCGACCTTGGCGCCGATGTCATCAAGGTCGAAGGTCCAACAGGTGATGATACAAGGCACTGGGGCCCCCCGTTTGTCGATGGCGAGGCCACCTACTTCTGGAGCGCTAACAGAAATAAGCGGAGCTTGGTCCTAGATCTCAAAAGCGATGATGGACGAGCAAAGCTCGCGGAATTAGCCCGTACGGCTGATGTCATCGTCGAAAACTTTCGACCAGGCGTAGCCGCGAGACTCGGGACGTCGTACGAGGACGCACGTCAACTAAATCCCAGGATCATCTACTGCTCCATCTCGGCTTTCGGCGAGGCCGAGGCCGCCAAGAATCTGGCAGGGTACGACCTTCTTGTCCAAGCCTACGGCGGTCTCATGAGCATCACAGGGACCGAGGGCAGCGGGCCCGTCAAGGCCGGCGTCGCTTTGGTCGACGTACTGGCTGGACTGCATGGATGTGTCGGGATCCTTGCCGCTCTGCAACATCGCCATTCAACCGGTCAGGGTCAGCGCATCAAGGTAAGCCTCCTCCAGGCGCTCCTCGCCTCCCTGGCTAACCAAGCAACAGCTTATCTAGGAACCGGACGCTCTCCGGGTTTGATGGGCAATCAGCATCCTTCGATCGTCCCCTACCAAACATTCTCGACCGCGGATGGTCAGATAGCGATCGCCTGTGGCAACGATCGACACTTCGAGTCCCTATGTGAGAGTCTCGATCGGCAGGACCTCGCCGGAGATGAGCGATACTCCACGAATACGGCACGGGTCGACAACCGATCGACACTACTTCCGACTCTAGAAGAGTCGACCAAGAAAATTGCGACACAAGAACTACAGGAGATGCTCACTAAGTCCGGCGTGCCGGCGGGCCCAGTAAACGATATAGCTGGTGCATTCGAAAGCGCGAGGCAGTTGGGCTTGGACCCCATTCGCCGGATCGAGCGCGAGGGGAAGACGATACCCCAGGTGGCCAGCCCGATCGAGATGTCGGAAACGCCTGTTCGTTACGACTATGCGCCCCCCGCCTTTCCGCAAGATCACGCGTGAGCCTTTCCTCAAAATAGGAGAAACAAATGTCTCCCCTCCAATCGGTCCTTCAACGCCTGACTGAGTCGTATACCCAGTCGCAGGTCGTCACCGTGCGATCCAGCCTCAGAACGTACGAAAGTGACGGTCTGGAACAATATGCATCCATACCTGGAGGAGTATTCCTGGCGCGGTCCGCCGAGGACGTCAGCCATGCTATCGCAATGTGTGTCGAGCGTGAAGTCCCCTATGTGATCCGCGGCTCTGGAACAGGACTGTCGGGTGGCGCGCTTCCCGATCCCGATGGTCTCCTCATTGTCGTTACGCAAATGCGGAGCATCATCGAGATCGATGACATCAATAGGTGCGCCGTCGTAGAGCCCGGTGTCATCAACCTCCAGCTCACCAAGCGGGCCGCGCCACACGGATACTACTTCGCGCCCGATCCGTCGAGTCAAACAATCTGCACAATCGGCGGCAATATCGCGGAGAATTCGGGGGGTGCCCATTGCCTAAAATATGGCTTCACCACCAACCATCTGACCGGACTTCGGTTTGTGACGGGGCAAGGCGATGCGGTTGATATTGGTGGCAAGTATCAGGAGCCTGTCGGGTATGACCTCCTTGGACTGATAGGCGGGTCGGAAGGTACTCTCGGCACCATTCTAGAGGCGACAGTTAAAATCACGAGGGCGCCGCAAGACGTCGTGACAATCCTAGCTGGTTACGAGACGATCGAAGGGGCAGCCGGCGCGACATCGGCGATCATCTCGAGCGGGATTGTTCCGTCTGCCATCGAAATGATGGATGCACTCGCCATCCAGGCGGCGGAGAAGGCTGTGGCGTGTGGATACCCGGACGGTGCCGGCGCGGTCTTGATCGTAGAACTTGATGGTCATGAATCCGAAGTGGCGGAGGAGGTGAGCCAGGTGGTGGCACACTTGAAAGCCAACAAGGCGTTCGGCGTTCGTACCGCAACGTCGGATACCGATCGCGCAAATATTTGGCGAGGAAGGAAATCGGCCTTCGCGGCGGTGGGCCGTATCAGTCCGAACTACTTGGTGCAGGACGGTGTCGTCCCACGTTCTAGGTTGGTAGCCGTACTCTCCGAAATAACTAGAATCTCCGGAGAATACGGTATGCGAGTAGCCAACGTTTTCCATGCTGGCGACGGAAACTTGCATCCCTTGGTTCTCTTCGACGCCGAAGAAGACGGCGCTCCCGAGCGCGCGGAGGAATTAGCTGGCGAGATTCTATCCTTGTGTGTCGCGGAGGGTGGTTCGATTACTGGCGAACACGGAGTGGGCACCGACAAGATCGACTATATGCACCTGATGTTCAATACAGACGAGCTCGATGTCATGAGGTCTGTCCGCAGCGTCTTTGACCCGGCGAACATCTTGAACCGAGGAAAACATATTCCGACACCGACAATGTGCGGTGAAACGGAAATGGGCACCGTACGGGCTGCAGGTCCCGGAAGTCAGGCAAAGCGATGATAAACCAAGACCAGATCTCCAACGATCTGCGGAACGTGGCGACCATTCGAGTCGCGGATCCCATCATTGGTGGAATACCTCCTCTCACCATCACGCCCGAGTCGGAGAACGACTTGATTGACGTGGTCAAATATACTCGTGAGAACGATATGACCATCATGGCGCGGGGGAGTGGCTCCGCTCTCCAGTGTGGTGGAGTGCCAAACGGCCTCGACGCAATGGTAGAAACGACCAAGCTGTCGGATATCGTGGAATATCATCCGGACGACCTTGTGGTGGTCACAAAGGCGGGGATCAGCCTCTCTGCGCTGAATGAGACGCTTCGACGCGACAACCTCGAACTGTCCTTAGACCCGCCTAGAGAGCGATATGAGAACGGTTCGACCGTTGGCGGGCTCCTGGCGACAGGCACGGCAGGGCCACGTGCGTTGGTACGACGCTCGGTACGTGATCTCGTGCTCGGGGTGCGCGCCGTTCTGCCGGACGGTAGATGCGTTCAGTTTGGTGGCAAGGTTGTGAAGAACGTCGCCGGCTATGACCTGTCGAAACTATTTATTGGTGCCTTCGGGACCCTTGGAATAGTTACCGAAGTGGCTTTCCGACTCCACCCACGCGCACATTCGTCCGCATACGTTGCGTCAAGTACCGATCTCGGCTCGGTAGCTGAGCTGATGGAGAAGATGGGCCGGTCACAACTTGTAGCTTCAGGCGTCGAGATGACTCGCCACCCTCGCAAGCAGGACGTCACCCTGGTGGCGGGCTTTGAGGGAACAGATCGCGGAGTGGAACGTCGCAGTGCGACGGCGATCGACGCTTTTGATGGCAAGCTGACCGAGCGCCCCGAGTGGTGGACTGATCTACCTGAGGCGGCCACTGTCTTTAAAGTGTCCTGCAGTCTTGGTGTGCTGGGAAAGGTTCTCCGACTGATCTCCGACATGGAGGACGAGCTAGGTATAGGCATCGAAGTCCGCGTATCGGGAACCGGCGTCGGATACGTTGGGGTCCACACGGCGGATAACGACTTGGCAGCGACGTTGCTGACCAAGATACGGGGCCTCCTCTCGGTAGATCGTCAGGGCGTATGTTCCATCTTGTATTCGAGTGAAGGGCTGCGGAACATAGTGGATCCCTGGGGCGAGGTAGACGGGCTAAAGTATATGCAAGAACTCAAGGATCGATTTGACCCAGATCGTAGACTCGCGCCGGGTCGATTCGTTGGAGGTATCTAAGATGGATATGGACGAGAACGATGTCCTGGGTCAGCTTGCCAGAGCTCGGGACAACGAGGCAAGCCCGGTCGGAGGTTCGTTCACGGCGCCGAACCCCCCCTCTCGCGATTTGATTGATGACTGTGTCCACTGTGGGTTCTGTCTCCCAGCATGCCCTACCTACAATCTTTGGGGTCAGGAGATGGACTCGCCCCGTGGGCGTATCCATCTTATGAAGCAGGCTCTGGAAGGTGAGCCGATCGACGCGTCGATGATGGGCCATTTTGATGCGTGCCTGGGATGCATGGCGTGCGTCACAGCTTGCCCGTCCGGTGTGCAGTATGACAAGCTGATCACGTCGACGCGCGCGCAGATTGAAGAGCTGAAGAGCGACAGTCGGAGCCGTTCGCAACGATTGTTGCGGGCAGGAGTCTTCGCGCTCTTCCCGTATCGGCGCCGTTTGTCAATTGTGCGGCCGCTACTGGCTCTGTATCAGAAGCTGCGGCTCGATGTCCTCGTGCGCAAGTCTGGAATCCTCGAGCGGATATCACCGTCAATGGCTATGATGGCCAGCGTTGCGCCACGCATCACTCCCTATGTCAAGCTCCCAGAATGCATTGACGCGGTTGGTCGTCCGCGACTTGTGGTGGGGATGCTGACAGGTTGCATCCAAGACGCGTTCTATTCAAATGTCAATGCTGCGACTGCCCGTGTGCTCTCGATGGAGGGCTGCGACGTGATCATTCCCCCGCAAGAATGTTGTGGGGCACTATCCCTGCACTCGGGGCGGGCGAAAGAAGGGCGGCGGTTCGCCCGCAATCTGATTGATGCATTCGAAAAGTCCGGTGTCGACCGCATTGTGGTGAATTCGGCAGGTTGTGGTTCCAGCATGAAGGAATATGCCGAGATACTAGAAGGCGACGATGAATACCGCGAGAAGGCGGAGGAGTTTGCGGCAAAGGTCGTCGATATCTCGGAGCTGTTGGACGAAATCGGTCCGCAAGCGACACGGCATCCGCTGAACATCACGATTGCATACCATGACGCGTGTCACCTGTCCCACGCTCAGGGCATTCGAAAGCAACCTAGAAGTGTCTTGACCGGAATCCCCGGGGTGACCTTGAGGGAAATCGAGGACGGCGATATCTGTTGCGGGTCGGCAGGCGTATACAACCTGCTGAACCCCGGGCCTGCCGGCGACCTTGGCGATCGGAAGGCAACCAACGTAGCGGCGACTGGTGCTGGTCTGCTCGTCACATCGAATCCTGGTTGTCTATTGCAAATTTCGGCGGCTCTGAGCAGAAAGGGCGAGTCGATGCTAACAGCGCACACGATTCAGGTACTAGATGCGTCTCTGCGCGGGTTGGATGGTAGCGAATTTGGCGCGTCTTTGCCGTCGGACCTGGGTGCGCGGTCGGATAGCGCTGCAGGTGGATGTCAGTGTGGTGGCCAGTGTGGTGGGAACTGAAACTAAGGGTGATGTGACAAATTGAGCGTTAAGGCTTGGCGCGACGGCAGTTTGGGTCGCCTCGAATTGACAAGAGAGAAGGCGCTGAATGCGTTGGATCTCCCTATGATCCGCGCTTTGACAGCAGAGCTGGACCGATGGCGTGAAGACGCTAGCGTTCACGAGGTGATGATCTCCAGTAGCCTTGCCAAGGCGTTTTGCGTGGGGGGAGATGTCAAGGCAGTTCGGCAGCTGGTGGTAGAGGGCGATGTTGATCAGGCGGACGCGTTCTTCGGAGAAGAGTACGACCTGATTCGGCTCATCGCAGAGTATCCTAAGCCGTGTATTGCTATGGTCGACGGCTATGCTTTTGGCGCAGGTATGGGGCTGGGCGTGCACTGTGCGTACACGGTATGTACGGAAACGTCGTCGTTTAGCATGCCAGAAGCGCAAATCGGCTTCGTGGTGGATGTCGGCTCGTCGTATTACCTGACCAGGCTGCGCGGAGACAAATCTGGGGCCATCGGTCGGATGCTAGCTCTATGTGGATATCGTCTCCGAGCGCATGAGGCGCATCGTCTAGGTTTGGTGGATGCAGTCGTGCCGAACGGCTCGACGAGCGAGGTGATCAACGCCATCGGTCGGCATGGAGTTGCGCGTTGGTTGAGCGAACATGACTCGGCGGCCATCACGGGGGACGCTAAGCCTGGGCTTGACGGTTCGCGCGTGGTCGACGTGTTCGATGGATCCTCACTTGAGGAGTTGATGGCCTCCGTACAGGATCCGACCAGCGAGTTGGAGACCAAAGTGCGTGACGGCCTGGCCTCGTCGTCGCCGACGTCACTGTCGCTCATTGATCTACTGTTGGCAGAAGCGCGCGGACTGAGTGTGGCTGAGTGTATTGATCGGGAGTACGCGGCCGCGAAATGGTGTCTACGACGATCAGACTTCGTCGAGGGCGTCGGTGCTGTCCTCGTTGACCGAGGTCGGGAGCCTGGGTGGCAGCCGGCAGCGTTTGAGGGCGTCGATGTGTCCGAGGCTATGAGGGTGCAGTCCTAGCCTCAATCGCGGGGAGCGTTCCTCGTGGTCGTCTGGCCGGCCCGTGTCGGCTGATGCCGTCGGCGTGGCGTCCCACGGGTGGACTGTGGCGAGCTACCTTCTAGGGCGTGTCTCCCATATGTGAGGGGGTTTTGCCTTGAGGGTTGTGGGATGGCTACTACTGCAGCGTCCCGGGATCGGGCTCTTTCGGATGAG
>NZ_ATWL01000017.1 GCF_000421225.1 Ruania albidiflava DSM 18029
CTGATGGCACCGATGGTTCTGACGGGACTGACGGTTCCGATGGCTCTGACGGGACCGATGGGACCGGCGGTTCTCAGGACACCGACGACACTGACGGTTCCAACGGCTCCGATGACGCCTCAGACACCGTGACCTTCACCGTGGACGACGCCAGCATCGAGTTCATCCCGGCCACCCAGACTCCGGACGGCGTAGGGGATCAGGCTCGGTTGACGATCACTGTTACCAACAACGCCGACACCCCTGTCGACAGTCTGGTCGTTCGGTCGGACGTTGGTGAGCTGACCTGCGACGCGACGTCATTGGGCGTCGGAGACTCAGCGACCTGCGCAGTGACGTTCACTCCAGCTGACGGGACGAACGCCGTAACCGTCGTGCTCATGGACGGGGCCGATCCGGCGAGGGCGGCGACCTACCAGTTCACCTATCAGCGTCCGGCAGGAAGTGCCGACCCAAGTGGCACGGCGGGAATTTCGGACGTCTCTGACGTCACAGGCGGGAGCGTGACCCCAGTGGGTGGCGGTTCAGTCGTGACAGGTGGGGGCGTCACCGGTGGATCCGTTGTCACAGGCGGGATCTCTCAGATCAGCGGTCCGAGCGATAGTTCCGTTGGTGTCTCCCCCGTTCAGGTGGAGTCGCTCTCGGAGCTTCCATCGACCGGTGACAGCAGCTGGGCGCTTGCCGGAATCGCGGCCATGCTGATCCTGGCTGGCCTGCTGCTGCGGCGTCGAGCAGCGACGCACTGAGCCAAGACCCTGGGAGCCCCGGGCTCGTCTCATTCTGAGGTCGGCGGCTTGTGAGGTCTTTCGTGCCAGATGGCCGACGCACAAGTATTGGAGTGATGTCAACCATCAACAAGTGATTGTCAAAGGCATCCCTTGAAACCTCTGAGGGACAACTGATTCCACGAACGACGCGATCTTTTGGTGGCAAGAAATTCCAAGAATCGCAGTATCGAGAATGGAGAAGAACATGTCATCCAAGACATGGGAACGCCAAACAGGTGTTCCGGAGCACGAACAGCAAGGAAGGAAGCTGTCGCCGACACTCACCCGGCGGACAGGTCGCGCGATGGCGTCCGTGGCTGTGGCTGCGGCCGCGAGCGTAGGCCTGATGTCCTCAGCGATGGCAGCACCAGACGAGGAGGCGGACGCCCAGCTGGTCAGCGCCACCGGGGCTGACGCAACCGATGGTGCCCATGCTGAAGGGCAGCATGGCGGGCATGGAGGTGACGGTGCCGCCGACGGAGACGGGGGCGGCCATGGAGGTGGCGGTCACGGAGGCCATGAGGGCGGCGGCGACGCCTGCACCTTCTTCTTGGACCACATGTGGGCCAACGAGGATGGCATTCCGCTGATCGGGACCTTCTCTCACTTCAATGAGTTCCACACTGATGACACCTATGAGAATCTGGTCCTCTCGCTGGCCAGCGGTGCCATTGGTAACTCAGACATGCCAATCATCGATATCTACGGTGGCCCGCTGGGATGGATCCCTGTCTTCAACCCTTCGCATGTGAAGGGGCACGGCACGGATTATGTGACCCTGCTGACATCTTGTGGTGGCATTGGTATCCCGCTGGACACGAATGATCTGACAACTCTGAATGTGCCGTCGGTTGAAGAGCTGGCCGACCTTTCAGACCTGATCATTCCCGGGCTGCCGACACCAGAGATGCTCACGGACCCCACGTACATCTGGGAGACGACGGACGCGTCGGACATTCTGGACCGACTCGATCCAGAGACGCTGACCAATCTCAATGACTACGTGACGTTCGCCGGCGACCACGTCGACATCTGGCGACTGCTCTGGGAGACCGCGCTGGAGAGCGTCTCGAGCGGGAACCCCACTGAGATCCTCGAGGTCCTCCAGATCACGGAGAACATTCACACCCTGGAGTCGCTCTCGGGCGTCCTCGGTGGAGACAGTGGCGACGGTGGTCTGCTCGACGGGTTGCCGACCGGTGACCTGGTGGGCGACCTGCCGGTGCTGGGCGGAGAGCCGAGCGATGGTGCCGATGGTGCCGATGGCGCTCCTGGTGACGTGATCTTCTCGGTGCAGGAGGCTGTGGTGGAGGTTATCGCCGCGGCTGACACACCAGAGGGGGTGGGCGAGCAGCTCACCGTCACCATCCCGGTCACCAACGATGGCGAAAGCACTGTCTCGTTGGCTGCGCAGTCCGATGTGGGTGAGATGACCTGTGAGGCGGAGACGCTGGCTGCTGGGGGGTCAACGACCTGCTCGGTGACTTTCACCCCGACGGAAGGCGAGAACACGGTCACGGTGACATTCACCGATGGCACGGACGACGCCACGGCCGCCTCCTTCCAGTTCGAGGTCACCTACACCGCGCCGGACGGCTCTGACGGCTCTGACGGCTCTGATGGTTCCGACGGGACCGATGGCTCCGATGGAACGAGCGGCCTGCCGACCGATGACCTGTTGGGTTCGTTGCCCACGGGTGACCTGGTTGACGGTCTGCCGACCGGCGACCTGCTGGAGGGCCTGCCCACCGACGGTTTGCTGGACGGTCTGCCGACCGATGACCTGTTGGGTTCGCTGCCCACCGATGACCTGCTGGGTTCCCTGCCGGTGCTCGGTGGCGGCTCGGACGACAGTGGTGACCCTGAAGACGGTGCAGGCACGCCGGTCTTCACCATCGACCAGGCTGTGGTGGAGGTCATCCCGGCCGCCGACACTCCGGAGGGTGCCGGTGAGCAGGTCCAGATGACGATTCCGGTGACCAACAACACCGGGAGCAGCATCACGCTGGGCGGTCAGTCCGATGTGGGTGAGATGACCTGTGGCGCGGAGACGCTGGCTGCTGGAGAGTCCACCAACTGCTCGGTGACGTTCACACCCAGCGAAGGTGAGAACACGGTGACGGTGACGTTCGTCGACCAGGCGGACAGCTCCAAGTCGAGCTCCTTCGAGTTCGCACTCACCTACAACGGCACCGATGACACCGAGAACGACGGCGGTGACAACGGGAACGGCGGGAACGACGGTGGTGACAACGGTGGCTCGAACACCGCGGACTTCACCGTGACCCAGCCGAGCGTGGAGGTCATCCCGGCCGCCGACACTCCGGAGGGTGCCGGTGAGCAGGTCCAGATGACGATTCCGGTGACCAACAACACCGGGAGCAGCATCACGCTGGGCGGTCAGTCCGATGTGGGTGAGATGACCTGTGGCGCGGAGACGCTGGCTGCTGGAGAGTCCACCAACTGCTCGGTGACGTTCACACCCAGCGAAGGTGAGAACACGGTGACGGTGACGTTCGTCGACCAGGCGGACGACTCCACGGTCACCTCCTACCGGTTCGTGTGCAACTACTCCATGCAGTGAGAACCGGCGCCGGCCACTCCTCAGGCAGGTCCTGAGGAGTGGCCGCCGCAGGGCCGCCTACCGAAGGGCCGATCTCGGTCCAGACGCGGCGGGTCTGCGGACGGATGACCGACCTGTCGGCGGTGCTGGCTGATGTCAGTGCCGCCGACAGGCGGATGCGGATCCAGCGGGGTTGAGCCGGCGGTTCAGTGCCGTGCGGGAGGAGAGGGAGAGGCAAGATGAGGACACAACGGACCAGGCGGTCCGCGCTCGTGGCTGGCGGGACGCTTGCAGTCGCCGCCGGACTCGTCCTGGGAGGCGCCGTTGCTGCGAACGCGCACGTGAGCATCGCGGAAGACGCTGTGGAGGCCGGGGCCTACGAGATCCTGACGGTCAGCGTTCCACACGGGTGCGAGGGCAGCGCCACGACCGAGGTCGCAATCCAGGTCCCCGAGGGGATCCAGGCAATCACGCCGACGCGCAACGCCATGTACTCAGTCGAGGAGGTAATGGAAGACCTCGACGCGCCCATCGCCGACAGCCACGGCAACGAGATCACCGAACGCGTCGCACAGGTGGTGTACACGGCCAGCACACCGCTGCCGGACGGGCAACGGGACACCTTCGAGCTGTCCCTGCAGATCCCGGAGGACGCTGCCGGCTCCACGCTCTACTTCCCGACTGTGCAGACCTGCGAGCAGGGCGAGACCGCCTGGGTGCAGATACCTGACGACGGCCAGGATGCCGACGAGCTGGACTCTCCGGCACCGAACGTCGACGTGGTCGCACCAGGCGAGAGCAGCTCTCCGGAGCAGAGCGACACCGCGGACGTCACCACTGAGACTGTCGGTGACCAGGAAGCATCTGCTGCCTCCTCGGACCAGATGCCCCTCGTGGTCACGGCGTTGGCGATCGGCGCCATCGGTCTGGTCCTCGGGGTGGTTGCCCTGTTCCGGGGGCGCAACAAGGCGTGAGGGCTCACCGCACCGGGAGGCACCAGCACAGGCGAATCATCCGGTGGACCCTCGGCGTGGTGGCAGCAACCGTGCTCAGCGGCCTGCTCATCGTCGTGGCAGCACAGACCGCATCGGCACATGCAGAGCTGCTGAGCACCACACCGGAGGACGGTGCCGCGCTCGAGCACCCACCCACTGAGGTGGTGCTGACGTTCAACGAACCCGTACAGCTCGTCGACGGCGGTGTCCGACTGTTTATCGGTGCGGACGAGCCCGTCGTCGTCGATGCGCAGGTCAGCGACACACAGGTCGTCGCGCCCTTCCCCGCCGACGCCGAGGACGGACGCTATGCGCTGAGCTACCGTCTCGTGTCGGCGGACGGGCACCCGATCTCCGGAGCCATCTCGTTCACGATCGGCGACGCCGGTGGATCTGCTCCTGTGCCGGTTGCCGACCAGCAGAGCCCGCAGGCAACCCAGTTGGCGGTGAGCGTGCTGACGGGGCTGCAGTACGTCTCGCTGCTCGTTTTCGCCGGCCTGAACCTCTTCGACCGCATCGTGCTGCGCAACCGTGGCCGCATCGACGCACGGTCAGCACTCGTGCTGCGCTGCACCGGGGCCGGGGCGCTGGTGGCCTCCATCCTGCTGGTGCCGGTATCCGCGCTGAACGTCACCGGCTCTCCGCTCCAGGAGATCATCAGCCCAGCAGCGTGGCGTGCCGGCCTCCTCTGGGGTCCGGTGACCGCCGCTGCCGTCGTGCTCCTGGGTGTGGTCGGAGCGTATGCCCTGGCCACCCGCACGTTTGACCGCAGACAGCTGCACATGCTCCCACTCCTGCCCGCCCTTCTCGCACTCAGCGCACCGGTGCTGGTCGGACACAGCCAGCTCATCGCGCCCCGGGCACTGATGGTCGCCGCCGACCTTGGCCACCTCCTGGTCGGTAGCTTCTGGGCCGGTGGTGTTGTCGGGCTGCTGCTCGTGCTGGCGGCGGCACGCGTCGTCGCCGGTGCACAGTCCGGGCCCGTGCGCGCCGCTCAGATCATCGAGCGGTTCTCCGCTCTGGCCGCCTGGACCGTCGCGATCCTGGCCATCAGCGGCACCATCATGGCGGTCCGGATCGTCGGAACCTTCAGCACGCTGGTCAGCACCGGGTACGGCTGGACGCTCCTGGCCAAGCTCGGGGTGCTCGCACCTGTGCTGGGCATCGCGGCCTACAACCGGTTCCGGCTGCTGCCAGCAGTCTCGGCCCGACCAGCCGGTCATCCGCGCTGGCGACACCTGGTCCGAACACTGCAGTCCGAAGCGGCGCTGCTGGTCGTGGTGCTCATCATCACCGGGTTCCTCACCAACCTCAGCCCCACGCACGAGCACCACGACATGTCGGCCGAGCAGGCCGGTGCTGCCGAACCTGCTTCGATCAGCGCGGTCGGCCAAGGACTCGCGATCGATGGCGTGGTCGAGCCGGCACAGGTCGGTGACAACGACCTCTCCTTCACCCTCAGGTACGAGGACGAACCCGCCACTCCCGAGGAGGTGGCCGTCCAGGTCAGTCTTCCGGAGCACGACCTCGGGCCGTTCGAGGTGAGTCCGGAGCTCGACCCGAGCACCGGTGAGTACACCGCGGAGCTGTCCCTACCAGTCGCAGGTGAGTGGCAGGTCGAGGTGGTTGCGCGGGTGTCCCAGTTCGCCGAACCGATCGTCACAGTCCCAGTCACGGTGCCCTGAACGGCCCCGGATCAGCGGCCATGGGAGTAGGCGCTGGTCAGAGCGCAGAATCAACAACGACAGCAGACCCAGCCACTGCGTGACTCCGGCCCGGCCTCAGCCGAGGAACTCGGCCAGCTCGGCGAGGATCTGCTTCTTCGGCTTCGCGCCGATGATCGTCTTGACCACCTCGCCGCCGGCGTAGACGTTCATCGTCGGGATGGAGACCACGTTGTAGGCGGCAGCAGTCTGCGGGTTGGCGTCCACGTCAAGCTTGCGGACGTGGATCTTCTCAGCGTTCTCTGCCGCGATCTCCTCCAGGATCGGGGCGACCTGCCGGCAGGGACCGCACCAGTCGGCCCAGAAGTCCACGAGGACCGGCTTGTCGGCCTCGAGCACATCGGTGCGGAAGGTGGCGTCGCTGGTAGCGGTGATAGCAGACATCTCAGTTCTCCGATCAGATGGTGGGTCAGCCGACCAGGGCGCGGTCGGCGGCGGCCTCCGCATCCTTGGCGGCCAGATAACGTTCTGCATCCAGGGCAGCCGCACAGCCGGTGCCGGCGGCGGTCACCGCCTGGCGGTAGTGGTGGTCCACGACGTCGCCAGCAGCGAAGACGCCGTCGAGGTTGGTGCGGGTGCTGGGGTGGTCCACGTCGATGTAACCCTCGGCGTTCAGGATCACCTGGTCCTCGACGAGCTCGGTGCGCGGCAGGTGGCCGATCGCCACGAAGATGCCGGTGGCACCGACCTCGCGCTCCGCACCGGTCACCGTGTCCCGCAGGGTCACTCCGGTGACCTTCTCATCACCGTGAATCGCCGCGACCTCGGAGTTCCACGCGAATGTGATCTTCTCGTCCGCCAGCGCCCGGTCAGCCATGATCTTCGAGGCGCGCAGCTCGTCCCGCCGGTGTACCACGGTCACGGTGCGGCCGAACCGGGTGAGGAAGAGGGCCTCCTCCATCGCCGAGTCCCCGCCGCCGACCACGATGATGTCCTGGTCACGGAAGAAGAACCCGTCGCAGGTGGCGCACCAGCTCACCCCCCGCCCGGAGTACTCCTTCTCCCCGGCGACGCCCAGCTCCTTGTACGCGGATCCGGTCGCCAAGATCACTGCGCGTGCGGTGAACTGCTCCCCGTCGTCGTTCACCACAGTCTTCACCGGGCCCTCGAGCTGCACCGAGGTGACGTCCTCGTAGCGCACGTCGGCGCCGAACCGCTCGGCCTGCGCCTGCATCTTCTCCATCAGCTCCGGACCGAGGACACCGTCGGGGAACCCTGGGTAGTTCTCCACATCGGTGGTGTTCATCAGCGCACCGCCAGCGGTGATCGAACCGGCAAAAACCACCGGTTCCAGTCCGGCGCGGGCAGCGTACACAGCGGCGGTGTACCCGGCGGGGCCAGAGCCGATGACGATGACGTCGTGGGGATCGGGTGCCTGAGGCATGGACGGTCCTTCTGCTGAGAATGGCTTACCACCCAGTCAACCACCGGCGGTGGCCGCTTTGTTCCGCGGTCGCCAGGTGTTCGAGCGGGTGAGGTGTTCTGTTGTCAGTTCGCGGTGATCTCGGCGAGCTCGATCCGGTTGCGCCCGTCGGAGGCGGCTTCTGGCAGCTCGGGGAACCAGAGCACGATCGCCTCGAGCTCGGTCGGTTCGGACAAGGTGTAGGTGGTGTCCGGGCCCATCGCGCCCTCGGCGAGCACTTCACCGCCGCTCGGGTCGTCCGGACTGGTGTTGCGGATCTGGACGACGCCGCCCTCACCCTGCACGTCCAAGGTCACCGAGGTCACGGTCGTAGGTTGCTCCAGCATGACGGCGAAACCTAGCCCTGGTTTCATCCCGTACTGGGGGTTGTCGTACCGCAGGGAACGCCAGATCGTGTCCGCGTCGCCGTCGATCGCCTGCTCGGCCAGATCTGCGTTGTCCCCGCTGCCGGTGGACGGGTCGAGGGAGACCGCTTCTTCGAACTCGATGTCGGCCGCCGTGGGCGTCGGGCTCGGCGTGGGGCTGGGGGAGGGCTCCTCAGTGGTCTCCTCCGGTGTCGGTTCGGTGGTCTGCGCAGGCGGTGGCGTGGTGACGTCCTCGGGACGGAAGGAGGTGCGGGCGTCGCGCAGCGACCCGAGCGCCAGGATCAGCGCGAGCACCAGGATGATGATCATCCCGAAGATCACCCACGGGGTCGGGTTGAACCGCTCCCGGCGGGACGGGCCGTCGTCACCTGAACCAGGCAGCATCGTCGCCTCCTCGACCTCCTCGTCGGGGCGAACCCGGTCGATCAGGCCCCGCGCACCGGCCGCAACCTTACCTGCTCCGGCCGCCACTTTTCCGGCGGCTGCAGACAGGTCGTCGGCAAGTGTGCGCGATGGTTCCCCGGACCGGCCGTCCGCCGCCGGCGACGAGGCGGCGGGCAGGTCCCAGCCCTGGGTGGGCGGTACCGGTCGCGCCGGAGCGGAGCCAGCGTGGTGGGCAGCAGACGGCGGGGATCCAGGGGCCGGAAGCACTCCAGCAGGTGGCCCGCCGGCAGCCTCGCCCGTACCGTCGGCCTGCGGGGCGGGGTCGTCCTGCGGTGCCGCGACCACGCCAGGGTCCCCGGCGCTCGCCGTGGGTGCCGAGGTGGCGTCCGACTCCTCGGCTGGTGCGGCAGCACCACCCGGCGCTGCGCCGGTCGGTGGTTCGGCGGGCATCCCAGGTGCAGGGCCGCCCGGAGCCGGTGCTGCGGGTGCGGCGGCACCGGTGCGCAGCCCCCGCCCCGGCGTGGGCAGGATGGCGGTGCCGGCCACGGAACCGACCACGGCAGCCGTACCAGCGCTGCCCCGGTGGGTCGCGCCGTCATCGGCAGCATCCTCTGCGTTACCTGGCAGCGGTTCCAGCCGGTCCCAGGGTTGCAGCTCGCGGACCAGCTCACCGGGGGTGTAGGGACCGTCCTGGTGCGGGCCGAAGGTGACCGAGCAGAGCGTGTCCAGGTCGTGCGGCACCTCTTCGACTACCTCGGCGGGTGGGTGCACCGCAGCGCCGGAGCGCGGAGCCAGCGGCACGCCGGCCGCCAGCGGCTCCTCCCCCGGCCAGGTACCGGTCAACGCGGTGTACAGCAGCTGCACCAGGCCGACAGCGTCCGCGCGTGCGGCAGTGGCCGCGTCCGGTACCTCGATACCGGACTGGGCGGCGGCGAGCGCAAGTCCGGTCACCACCACCTGCCCGTCGTGGGTCAGGTGCACGGACCGGGGGCTCAGCGCCAGGTGGTGCACCCCGCGCTTGCGGGCGGTCTCCAGCGCGGTGGCCGCGTTCCCGACCAGTGCCCGCGCCTGCGCATGCGGTAGCGGCCCGTCAGCCACCAGGTCCGCCAGCGAGGCACCGTCCAGCGGCTCGGTGACCACGTAGGCGACGTCCTCGTGGTTGCCGACCCTGCGGATGCGGGCCAACCGGTCGTCGCGGACCAGGGCGGCTCGCCGGGCCGCGTCCAGGGCCTCCTCGCGGTGGGTACCGGTAAGCACCGTCACCCGCACCGGCCGCTGCAGGATCTCGTCCTGCCCGACCCAGGCGGAGGCATGCGGAAGACCGGTGGCCACCGGCGCGTCCAGCACGTACCGGTCGGCGACCGTGTCCCCGCTCTGGAGGGCGAGCTCAGCGGCTCGGTCCACCCGCGGCCCTCCGTTCCCCGTGTCTGCTGCAACGATCGTCGCCCATATCGTACGCGCGCGCTCGGGGATCCTGAGCCGTCTCGTCAACGGAGACAGCCGGCGGGTGACCGGGGCGAGCATCGCGCCCACCCGTTCGGTGAGCTGGTCCAGCTCGGTCACCCGCATCCGGCGCAGCAGCACGTAGTAGATCAGTGCCATCAGCCCGCCGAGGAGCAGCACCCGGAGCAGGGCACCCAGGAACGAGGTGTGCACGCCCCACAGGTGCAGCAGCCCCCAGCCTGCGGCCATCGAGGGAAGCACGGCCAGCAGCACCCGAAGATGGGTGCGCAGCACTCGGCCACCGTCCAGGTTCGGCAGCTTGCGGCGCAGCGCCAGGTAGGCCACCAGGGCGCCGAGCGTGTTGGATGCGGTCGTGGCGAGCCCGGCGCCGGCCACCCACCAGTGCACCTCGAGCAGCAGGAACGAGGCCAGGCTGCCGCCGATCTGCACCAGCGCCATCGGCACCTGGATGTAGAACAGGAACCGGGTGTCCTCGAAGGCGAAGTACACCCGCTGGGCCATCGTCCACACGGCGATCGCAGGCAGCCCGATGAGCATCGCCACCAGCACGTGCCCGATCGCCCGGTAGGAGGCGAACGTTGCCTGGTCGAACTGCACCACCTGGGTGAGCGGGATCGCTAGCACCGCCAGCGCCCCAGCGGCGAAGATCGTGAACACCGCCAGGGTGCGCAGACCCCGGGAGAGGTCGTCGCGCACCCGGAACGTCTGCTGCCCCGCAGCGTGCTCGGAGAGCCGGGTGAACAGTGCCGTCACCAGGGACACCGTGATCAGCGACTGCGGCAGCATGAAGATGAAGAAGGCGTTGTCGTAGGCGGCGTTGCCGGCGATGGTCGGGTCCACGGCGCCGCCGGTGGCTGCCTCGGTACCCGCCGCGGCCGCCAGGTTGGACACGCCCAGGTAGCCCACCTGCCCGGCGGCGAGCGCTGCGAAGGCCCACATCGCCACCTTGCCCGCCGAGCCCAGCCCGCTGCCGCGCAGCCCCCACCGTGGTCGGTACCGGAACCCGGACCGATACAGCGGCACGACGAGGATCAACGCTTGCATCACCACACCGAACGTGTACGGTCCGGCGAGCATTGCGATCCGGCCACCGTCCCAGGCGTCGGCCGGCACCGCCCCCACCTCGTAGGATCCGTAGACCACCAGGTAGGCCACCAGCCCGGCGATGGAGATCACGTTGTTCAGCGCTGGTGCCCACATGTACGGACCGAAGTTGCTGCGGGCGTTGAGCACCTGCCCGAGCAGTGTGTACATGCCGTAGAAGAACAGCTGTGGGATGCACCACACCGCGAATGTCACCGCGAGCGTGGCCCAGGGACCGTTGCGGAACTCGGCCGCGTAGATCGAGATCAGCAACGGTGCGGCAGCAGTGAGCACCACCGTGACGCCGAGCATGATTGCCCCGGCGACGGTCAGCAGGCGGTTGACGTACTCCGCGCCGCCGTCCCGGTGCCGCATGGCGCGCACGATCTGCGGCACCAGCACCGCGTTCAGGATGCCGCCGGCGAGCAGCATGTAGATGATGTTCGGCAGCTTGTTCGCCACCGAGAAGGAGTCGGCGGCGCCGCTGCCGGTCACGCCGATCGCAGCGATCATCAACGCGTTGCGGGCCAGCCCCAGCGCCCGGGAGACCAGGGTGCCGGAGAACATCAGCGCCGCGGAGCCGGCCAGTCCGGTGCGTGCGGCCATCAGGGTCCGTCCTCGTGCGGGTCGGTGGGCGGGCGGTGGCCTGCCCGGTGGCGGTCATCGTGCTCGTCGGTGGTGGGCGGTTCGGTAGCAGCAGGGCCGTCCTCGACGGTGACCTTCTGCCCGGAGGTTGCGGCGGCTGCGGCACGGGTCTGTGGGCGACCGCGCCGGATGGTGCGGATCAGACCGATGATGAAGCCGATCACCAGCAGGCTGGCCACGATGACCGTGCCGGTGCTCTCCCAGTCGGCGCGCACCCGCACGCTGAACGGCTCCCCGCTGGCCAGCAGCACCTGCCCGCCCGGGGTGAGCACCTCGAAGTGCACGTCCACGTTCCCGTTGGAGACTGCGGTGACCGGGATCCGCACGGTCGTCGTGCTGTTCGGACGGAGGGTGGCGGTGACTTCTTGCTCGGCCCGCAGCCGCGGGTCGGCGGGTACCAGGCGCACGGTCACGTCCGCCGGTACCGGCAGCTGGGACTGGATGCTGATCGGCAGGTCGCCGGCGGCGGAGACGAGCAGCACCGAGGAACCGGACTCCACGGTGAGGGCGGACTGCAGCTGCTGCTCGGAATCGGTGGCAGCCTCCCGGAGCAGCTGCTGGGTGTCCGGGTGGGAGGCGAGCGTCGCCGAGACGGTGCCGAGCACGTTCGGGCCGACGGTGCCCAGGTAGCGTTGCGGGGCGTCGGTGATCGCCACGTGCGCCTCGAGGGTGGACCACACCTGGCTCATCTCCTCGACCGCCTCGTGGTCTAGCGCCGGTTCGGTGGTGGGCTCGGCGGGCACCTCCTCGCGTGGTTCGCTCGAGTCGGTGCGGCCGAGCAGCGAGCGCAGGTTTGTCAGCTGTAGCCACGGGGCGTCCTGCGCAGCAGCGAGCGCCTCGGTCACCGCGTGCAGCCGCTCTGGGTCGATGCCCACGTCATCGGCGGCCACGGCGAGCAGCCCGCGTCCGTCCGAGGGTCGCTCCCGAGTGATGATCGCGGTCTGGGCGAGCAGGTCCTGCCGGATCTGCAGCGGGGTCAGGTCGGAGGTGAACAGCCCGCTCAGCCCGGTGTCCCACAGGGCGGTCTCCAGCGTCCCGGCACCGGTGCTGACCTCGGCCCGCCCGGACGGGGTGTAGGTGATGTCGGGGGCCGGCTGGCTGTCCGCGGGCAGCACCACAGTGTCGACCCCGGAGCGGGCGACGGTGTCCAACGACTGCAGGTCGTAGCGGCTCGGCCACAGCACCTGCTCGATCGGGTGGATGTCGTGGGCTCCGAACAGGTAGCCGGACCGGTCCTGCCCAGCGCGGGCGAGCTGGCTGCCCGCGTCGGTGCTGAGGCTGGCCTGGTCGGCGTCCGCATAGGCCAGGGCGATCAGGTCGTGCCGACCGGACTCGTTCGCCAGCTGGTCGACCAGCTCGGTCCCGGTGGTCGGTGCCTCCGCTTCGTCTGCGGACGACGTCGGCTCCTCCGGGGAGGTCGTGCCACCGTCGTCGGTGCTCGCCTGGGCGGGGTCGGTGCCCGTCGGGCTGCTGGTGCCGGTGTTCTCCTCCGCGGAGGTGGTCTCCTGACCGCTCTCCTCGTCTGCTCCACCGGTCTGCCCGGAGGTGGTGGCATCGCCGGTGGGCCCGTTCTGGTCCTGGTCGGCGGAGGTCTCGTCGGCGCCGGGTTCCACGTCGCTGTCGATCGCGCGGGTGGCGGCCTCGGCGCCCAACGGCTGCGCCTCGAGCAGTGCCGGATCCAGCGCCCAGGAGATGCGTGGGTTGGCAGTTGCCTGCAGCACCGCCCCGAGCCGGTCGGCCGCTGCCTCTGCCAACGTGGTGCCCTCGCTGCTGGCCTCCGTCCACTCCTGGGCGGTGGCGGTCAGCGGCACCAGCACGGACAGCTCGGTGGGTGCGGTCACCTGCTGCTCGTCCGGGTACCAGAGCACTGTGGTGCGTTCGGCCGCCTGCACGTCCCCGGAGGTGGCCTCGATCGCGATCCCCCGGGGGCCCCAGGCGGCACCGGGGTAGAACGGCGACTCCTCGGCGGTGAGGGTGATCTCGTAGCTGTGCTGTTCTCCGGGGCGCAGATCGGTGCCCAGCTGTTGGGCCGCCAGCACCACGGTGATCAGGGAGTCCCCGGAGACGTTCCACGCCGCCAGCGCGGACCGGGTGCTCGGCACGTAGGTCTGGAACCGGAGCCGCAGCACTGGGTCGGAGAGCTCCTCGCTGCCGGTGTTGGTGACGGTGCCGCGGATCACCCAGTCATCGCCCGGCCGCAGCACCGCCGGGGTCATGTCGGTGATCTGCACGTCCATCGACTGCGGTGCCTCGTCCGCATGCGCGGGGGTCCAGCCGCCCAGGACCGTGGCAGCGACCACCAGCCAGGCGACGAGCACGCCGGTGGCGCGGCGTACCCGGCTGAGCACACCACAGCGCGGCCCGCGCGCCGGTGCGGTGCCCGATCGCGCGCGTACGGCGGCCCTCACCGCGCGGCCGTCACGGGCGGCCCTCAAGGATGTCCCGCGCAGTTGCGACCACGCGCCGCTCGTTGGGATAGGCCAGCTGGCTCGCCACCTCGGCGAGGGACACCCACGCCACATCCTCCGCCTCGTGATCCGGGTCGTTCTCGATGGTCAGCTCGCCGCCGAGAGCTTCCAGCAGGTAGTGGTGCACCACTTTGTGCACCCGCCGGTCGTGACCGGCGAACCAGTAGTCGATCGTCGCCAGGTGGAGCAGCACCTGCCCGGTGATGCCGGTCTCCTCCTCGATCTCCCGGACGGCGGCCTGCTCAGCGGTCTCCGCACCCTCCAGGTGCCCCTTCGGCAGGCACCACTCCAGGCGCCCGGCACGGTTGCGACGGGCGATGATCGCCGTGAAGGCCCGGCCTTCGTGCACGTCCACCACCAGGCCCCCGGCGGAGGTCTCGTCCACCACCGGCAGGTGTCGGGTGTCCGGGTGCCGCAGCCGCGCCATCGGCGGCCTGGGCACCCGGGGCCCGGGGGTGGGAACAGCAGCGGACATAACGACACTGTAATCAAGGGCACCGGCAGCTGAGGCATCCGCGTGGGTGTGCCGTCCGGTTGGCAGGGCATGCCGACGGCGCAGTCCCGCGAGTCCGAGCGACCCGGCACCGGCGGCGTCTGGGTGCATCGCATGGCCGACCAGTCCGGAAACGTGGCACCCTAGAACGCTGTGCCCCACACTGACTCCTCTGCCGCTCCGGTGAGCCCGACGGAGCTGCTGCGCACTGCGCTCACTGTCATCGCCGAGTACGCACCCCAGGCGATCGAGCTGGGGCAGCTGTTCGCGGACGCCGGCCACGAGCTGGCGCTGGTCGGCGGACCGGTGCGGGACGCATTCCTCGGGCGGGCCAGCGTGGACCTGGACTTCGCCACCTCCGCCCACCCGGAGCAGACCGAGGAGCTCCTGGCCACCTGGGGCGAGGCGACCTGGGACATGGGCCGGGAGTTCGGCACGATCGGCGCCCGCAAGGGAGCGGCGGTGGTGGAGGTGACCACCTATCGCACCGAGGCCTACGACCCGGACTCTCGCAAGCCGGAGGTGGTCTACGGGGACACGCTGGACGGTGACCTGTCCCGCCGGGACTTCACCGTGAACTCGATGGCGCTGCGTCTGCCCGACCTGGTGTTCGTCGACCCGTTCCACGGACTCGCTGACCTGGCGGCCGGGGTGCTGCGCACGCCAGCCACTCCTGAGCAGTCGTTCAGCGACGACCCGTTGCGGATGCTGCGCGCGGCCCGGTTTGCCGCACAGCTGCGCTTCGACGTAGACGTGGACGTGATGTCGGCGATGTCGGCGATGGCCGAGCGGATCACGATCGTCTCGGCCGAACGGGTGCAGGCTGAGCTGGTCAAGCTGATGCTCGCCCCCGAACCTCGCCGGGGCCTGGAGCTGCTGGTGCATACCCACCTGGCCGACCACGTGCTGCCGGAGCTGCCCGCCCTGCAGCTGACCATCGACGAGCACCACCGGCACAAGGACGTCTACGAGCACAGCCTGACCGTGCTGGACCAGGCGATCGACCTGGAGACCGGGCCGGACGGTCCCGTCCCCGGCCCGGACCTGGTGCTCCGCCTGGCGGCCCTGCTGCACGACATCGGCAAACCGGCCACCCGGCGGATGGAACCCGGCGGCGGGGTGAGCTTCCACCACCACGAGGTGGTCGGCGCCAAGCTGGCTGGTAAGCGGCTGAAGGCGCTCCGGTTCGACAAGGCGACCATCAACGCCGTCACCAAGCTGGTGTTCCTGCACCTGCGGTTCCACGGTTACGGTGAAGCGGCCTGGAGCGACTCGGCGGTGCGCCGCTATGTCACCGACGCCGGGGACCAGCTCCAGCGGTTGCACCGGCTCACCCGTGCGGACTGCACCACCCGGAACCGCCGCAAGGCCGCCCGGCTGTCCGCCGCCTACGACGACCTGGAAGAGCGGATCGCCGCGCTCGCGGAGCAGGAAGAGCTGGCCGCGATCCGCCCGGACCTGGACGGTAACCAGATCATGGCGATCCTCGGCATCGGACCGGGCCGGCAGGTGGGGCAGGCCTACCAGCACCTGCTGGCGCTGCGGATGGAGCGCGGCCCCCTCGGCGAGGACGAGGCTCGCCAGGAGCTGCTCACCTGGTGGGAGGCCCAGCCCCGCTGAAGCCCTGGGTCCACCCCCGCTGAAGCCGTGGGTCCACCCCCGCCACTGCTTCCGGCATCCCGCCACCGACCACGCACTCTCGTCGTGAATCGATTCAGTCGTGCTGGGGGCGCGGTGTCGTGCTCTGCGGTGTCGACAGTGCGGGCTAGGTATCGCCTCCGTGCGGGCCTCTGGGGCGACCGGATCTCTGGAGAAGCGGGGTCTCTGGAGCACCGGCCGGTACATCGGGCGGTGGTCCCTTCCGGCGTCGGCGGGTCTACCGGGGCATGGTGAGCGGCACCGTGCGTGGCCGGTCGCCCAGGCTGCGCACCACCAGGCGGTAACCGACAGCCAGCACCAGGTACACCACGGCCAGGGCGAGGAACGTGCCGCGCGAGTAGCCAGTGTCCGGGAGCACGGCCGCAGCCAGGGCAGCGGCGCCAGCGAACGCTCCGTTGTACAACGTGTCGTAGAGGGAGAACGCCCGGCCCCGGTAGGCGTCGTCGGTATCGGTCTGCACGATCGTGTCCACCGCGATCTTCGCCCCCTGCACCGCCAGCCCCATCAGCACCGCAGCGGCCGCGATCATTGCGAACACCGGCTGTGTGGCCAGCAGCACCTGGCTGCCCGCGCCCAGGCCGAGGCAGACCACCACCCAGGTGGAGGGGCTCATCCGCTCGTGCGCGAGCGGGGTGAGCACGATCGCCAGCCCGTTGCCGGCGAACGAGATGCCAGACAGCAGCCCGAACATCGCCAGCCCTGCTGCGGCGTCGGTGGGATCCACCAGCAGGTTGCGGGAGATGAGGATCAGCGCGATGAAGTTCACCCCGTAGAGGAACCGGTGCAACGCCATGATCCCCAGTGCTGCACCCGGGGTGCCGCGAGCGACGAGGTAGCGGGCGCCGGCCACCAGCTCTCGGGCGGTGGCGCGCACGTCCGCCCAGGCCTGCCGGATCCCGCGGCCGGTGGCGGCTCGCTCGTCCGGGCCCAGCTGGTCCCTGCCGAGCCGGAGCGCGAGCGCCGAGGCGCCACCGAAGAGCGCCGCTGCCACCACGAGCACCACCCCGTCACGCATCGCTCCAGCAGGTAGCACCAGACCGAGGGCGAACCCGATACCTGCACCGACCACGGCGGAGACCGCCCCGAGAGTCGGGGTGAGGGTGTTCGCGATCAGCAGCTGCTCCTTGGGCAGCACCTTCGGCAGTGCTGCGGACAGTGCTGCGAGCAGGAACCGGTTCACCCCCAGCGTGACCAGCGCCAGCACGTACACCGCCACCGAGACGCCGTCGGTGGCCATCAGCACAGCGAGCACCAGGGTGAGCAGCACCCGCACTGCGTTGCCCAGCAGCAGGACCTGTCGGCGCCGCCACCGGTCCAGCAGCGGTCCGGCGAACGGACCCACGATCGTGAACGGCAGCAGCAGCACCGCGAACGCGGCAGCCACCGCACCGGCGGTCGCCATGTTCTCCGGAGAGAAGAAGAACAAGGTGGCCAGTCCGGCCTGGAACATCCCGTCCCCGCACTGGGACACCAGACGCACCGCGAACAGCCTCCGGAAGTCGCGGTGCACGGCGACCGTACGCAGGTCCGTCCACATCCTCACGTGGCGCAGGCTATCGCGGTACGTGGTGGCGACCGCTGCGAGCAGGCCTGCCCAGCGGGATGAGCACGACGGCGGAGCGCACCGTGGCCAGGTGAGGTTCGCCGTCGTTGGTCCTGCCGTGGCCGGCCGGTCGTAGCGGTCTCGGCACGGCAAGGTTCTACGCTGTGGACCGGTCGAGCCGAGAGCGGGGCAGCGATGACAAAGACATTCTCCGACCACGGATCGCACGAGGATCCCGGCCAGATGCGCACCCTCCAGGCAACCAGCGCCCGGTTCGTCGAGCACGAGGGCCAGTTCCTCGCCTTCGCGCTCAGCTTCGTGCTGATCGGGATGTTCGGGTTCCTCCACCACCGGATCTTCCGGGCGGACACCCCGAACGACGGGCGTCGCGGTGTGGTGAACCTGGCCTGGATGGGCACATCGTGTTCCTGCCGGTGGTCACCGCGATGACCGGGCCCTCGATGCCCACCGACCGGGTGATGATCGCGCTGTACATCGGCACCCGGGCGCCGAGCAGCGGGCTGCTGCTGGTGCTCACCGGCCCGCTGCGGCGTCTGCTCGTCCGCCTCGGGCTGCGCGACCGGGAGAGCGGCGTGGGTATGGTCGAACAGTGAGACTTCCTGAGCACGGACTGTCCCCGGACGAGGTGCGCGCAGCCTGGACCGAGGCCAGCGCAGATGATGTGGACTGGCGCGGGGGCCGCTCCTGGTCGCTGGTGTACGACTCCCCGGACTGGCACCAGGACCTGGTGGACGAGGCGGCCGCGCGGTTCGCGCACGAGAACGCCCTGTCCGCCTCCGCCTTCCCCTCCACCCAGCACTTCGAGTCCGAGGTGGTCGCGATGGTCGCCTCTGTGGTCGCGCCGAACAGCCCGGCCTACGGGGTGTTCACCACCGGCGGCACCGAGTCGATCATGGTGGCGATGAAGGGGTACCGGGACACCGGTCGGGGCCGCCGCCTGGTGATGCCGGTCACCGCCCACCCTGGGTTCTGGAAGGCGGCGGACTACCTGGGCCTGGAGCTGACTCTGGTGCCGGTGGACGCCGACGGTCTGCCGGACGTGGCCGAGCTGCTCGATGCTGCCGGACCGGACACGGCAGCGATCTGCCTGTCCGCGCCCTGCTTCCCCTACGGGGTGGTGGACCCGATCGCCGAGGTCGCCGAGCAGGCTGCCGCCCGCGGGATCGGGGTGCACGTGGATGCGGCGATGGGCGGGCTGTTCCTGCCGTTCCTGGACGCCGCGGGCGCGCCGCCACCGCAGTTCGGGCTGGACGTGCCGGGAGTGACCTCGGTGTCAGTGGACCTGCACAAGTACGGTTACGGCGCCAAGGGCGCCTCCGTGCTGCTGTTCGCTGAGCCGGAGCTGCGGCACGCGAGCTATTACGTGTCCACCGGTTGGCCCGGTGGGGCGTATGCGGCCTCCGGGGTGGTCGGCACCCGGCCGGTGGGTGCCGCGGCCGCGGCCTGGACGGCGATGCGCGCCTTGGGCTGGTCCGGTTACGCGGAGCTGGTCGCGCAGGTGATGGGCACTGCGCGGGCGATCCAGGCCGGTTTGGCCGAGCATGGGTTCCAGGTGCTCGGCGATCCGCCGATGGGGGTGTTCGCCGCGGCCCACCCGGAGATCTCCGTGCCGGCGCTCGCCGGGGCGATGGGCGATCGCGGCTGGTGGATCGACACCCAGGAGCAACCCTCCAGCCTGCACTTCGTCACCTTCCCGCGGCATGCGGCAGTGCTCGAGACGCTGCTAGAGGACCTGCGCGCGGCGGTCAGTGATGCCCGCGCCAACCCGGACGGAGCCGGCGGTCTGTCCTACGGGGTGATGGTCCGCGGCGGCACCCTGGACGAGGCGGTGCTCCGGGCACACCTGGACGAGCGGTTCACGCCTTCGGAATGAACCCTGCGGCCCGCAGGGCCACCCGCACCAGACTGTCCACGGCATCCACCGACGGCAGCGAGAGCTGGGCTCCCTCGCCAGCGGCTGCCGCTGCCACGGCGGAGATCTCCGAGCACGCCACCAGCACGCCGTCGCACTGGGCCTCGGCGAGCTCGGCGACCAGCCGACGATACTCGCCGACCAGACCACGCACCGGAGTGCCGGCCTTCACCGCCGCGATCAGCTCCAGCACTGCGGGCTGCGTGCCCGCCCCGGGGCTGTGGGCCCGCACGGCCCGCTCGCCCAGCGCGCGGGCGTACATGCCGTGCTCCAGTGTGGCGGCTGTGGCCAGCACCGCCACTGTGGACATCCCGGCGCCGGCCACCTCCTCGGCAGCGGCCTGGATCATGTCCACCAGGTGCAGCTGGTCGAATCCCTCCAGCGCCTCCGGCAGGAAAGGGTGCACGGTGTTGCACGGCACGGTGAGCACCTGGGCACCGGCAGCGGTGAGCACACCCAGCCCGGCGCGCAGCACCGGCACCGGACTCGGGCCGGTGCCACGCAGCGCCGCGACCCGGTCCGGGACACCTGGGTCAGACCAGGTGACGACAGTGGGGTGGTCACGGTCCCGGGTGGCGTCGGTGAGCTCGACCAACCGGGTCTGGAAGTGGGCCGTGGCGGCAGGGCCCATACCGCCGAGCACGCCGATCACGAGCTGTGCCGCGGCAGGGTCGTCCGGCAACGCCTGCGCGCTCATGCTGCCGGTGTCTGCTCAGGCGTGCGCTGATAGCTGCGGTTCCACCCGGTGATCGCCGAGACCACGATCACCACCAGCAGCGCCCAGGCGTACGGGTTGAGGAAGGCGGCGGTGATCTCCGGTGCCTCGATGCCGAACTCCGAGGCGGTGGCCACCGTGGTGGCGAACCAGACGATCACCGCGTTGTGCCAGGGCAGCATGTAGAACATCGTGCATGCCGAGCAGTCCAGCAGGTTGGCCCGGCGTGCGGCGCTGAGGGAGTACTTCTCGCCGAGCGGTCTGCCGATGGTCGGTCCGACCAGCAGGATCGCCGGGGCGTTCGCGCCCAGCGGGATGGTGAACAGGATCGTGATCGCGATGATGGTCAGCTCGGCCGAACGAACCCCGCGGGCGGCGCTCTTCTGCAGCCGCTCCAGCACGGCCGCCATCAGGCCGCTCTCGGCGAGCACCTGGGCCAGCGCCATGATCAGCAGCACCAGCATCACCACTCCGGTGACGCCGGCGATACCGTCCTGGATCAGCCCGGTGGAGGTGTCCCGGTCCGGTGGCAGGGAGAAGATGTCGCCAGGGGCCAGCCCGCCGGTGAGCAGCCCGATCACGATGGCGCCGACGATGCCCCAGGTGAGGGAGACGATGATGTGCTGCTTGCGCAGCGCCAGCACGATCACGATGGCGAACGGGATCACCTGCAGCAGCCCGACCGGGGAGGACTCGCCGTTCAGCGGCGAGTCCTGCACAGTGCCGCCACCACCGGTGAACGCGAACACCACCGCTGCGGCTGCCGCGGCGACCAGCGCCAGCGGCAGGCGGGTGCGGACCACGTCGCCCATCTCCGCGTCCTGGGTGTAGGCGGAGGTGATCGTGGTGTCCGAGACCGGGGCCAGGTTGTCCCCGAAGGCGCCGCCGGCGATGAGGGCGAGCGCGAGCATCGTCGGGTCGGCACCGAGGAACACGCCAGCCGGGTAGAGCACCGGCACCATCGCCAGCACCGTGCCCACGCTGGTGCCGGTGCCCGCACCGAAGATGCAGGCGAGCAGGAAGGTGAGCACAGTGAACGCAGCCCCGGTGAGCCCGGTCTGCAGCCCGAGCCAGAGCAGCCCGTCCACGAGCCCGGCGGCCTTCATGATCGTGCCGAAGATGCCGGCGAAGATGAACGCGACGATCACGACGGCGCCGGTCCGGTCGGACATGCCCCGCACCACGGTCTCGGCGAAGGTCGTGCGGTTGCGGGCCAGAGCCAGGCCCACCACCAGGGCAGCGAAGCCGCCCACCCAGAACGCAGGTACGGCCGCGCGTTCGGCGAAGGACAGGAGGCACATCACGGCGATGAGCACCAGGGCGGGGATCAACGCGGTCCACCGACCGCCGTAGAGCTCGAGTCTGGGACGTGCAGCGGGATCGGCGTTCGCCGACATGGTCGCTTCCTTACATTGTCTCGGCGTGTCGAGGGGCAACGCTACCGATATGCAGCTGTGCAGCAGTGCGGTGCCTGGTGCCTGAGCGTGTCGTGG
The DNA here is from genome assembly GCF_000421225.1 of Ruania albidiflava DSM 18029. Lineage (GTDB taxonomy): Bacteria > Actinomycetota > Actinomycetes > Actinomycetales > Beutenbergiaceae > Ruania > Ruania albidiflava. The sequence goes on from NZ_ATWL01000017.1 coordinate 21,718, forward strand.
CGCAGCGTACCTGGCGGGAACTCTCTGCCGGTCGCGGTCGTTGGACAGGCGGACGGGAAGGAGCCCACTGATGAGATGCCCTGTGGATGATGCCGTGCTTGTGATGAGTGAACGATCCGGGGTGGAGATCGACTACTGTCCCACCTGTCGTGGTGTCTGGTTGGACCGTGGCGAGCTGGACAAGATCCTCGACCGGGCTGCGCAGGAGCACAGCGCACCGCCGCCCCCGCCCGGTGCACCGGCAGGCGCTGGGCCCACGGCTGCACCGCTGCCCTACGGGGGCGCCTTCGACGACGGTCCCCTCCCGCCACCGGCCCCGCAGCCCGGCTACTCACCGCAGCAGCGCTACCGGTCACACGGTGGCTTCTTCGGCTCCGCTCCCTCGGCACCGTCGCCAGAGGACTACTATCGCGGCGGCTACGGTCGGCCGCGGCGCCGACGCAGCTGGCTGGAGGACCTCTTCGACTGAGCAGTGTCCCCGGGGTCTGGGACCGGACGACCCCTCGGCCGGCTCACCGAAGCTGCTCGTCGAACTGGCCACGATCCGTAGCCAGATCGACGAGCAGTGTCGTCAGGAGGGGGTCAGCGCTCGATGTCCCCGGTGATGAACGCCTCCACCCGCGCGCGAGCGGTGGTGTCGTCGTACTGTTCCGGCGGCGACTTCATGAAATAGCTCGACGCGGCCAGTACCGGTCCGCCCACACCCCGGTCCTTGGCGATCTTCGCCGCACGCAGCGCGTCGATGATGATGCCGGCGGAGTTCGGCGAGTCCCACACTTCGAGCTTGTACTCCAGGTTCAGCGGCACCTCACCGAACGCCCGACCTTCCAGGCGTACGTACGCCCACTTCCGGTCGTCCAGCCACGCCACGTAGTCCGAGGGCCCGATGTGCACGTTCCGGTCCTCCTTCTTCCCGGCCAGCGACCCGGTGAGGTTGGAGGTGACCGACTGGGTCTTGGAGATCTTCTTCGACTCCAACCGCTCTCGCTCGAGCATGTTCTTGAAGTCCATGTTGCCGCCGATGTTGAGCTGATAGGTGCGGTCCAACGTCACACCGCGGTCCTCGAAGAGCTTGGCCAGCACCCGGTGCGTGATCGTGGCTCCGACTTGGGACTTGATGTCGTCGCCGACGATCGGCACCCCGGCCTCGGTGAACTTCGCTGCCCACTCCGGGTCGCTGGCGATGAACACCGGCAGCGCGTTGACCAGCGCCACGCCGGCGTCCAGTGCCGCCTGCGCGTAGTGCTTGGCCGCAGCCTCCGAGCCGACCGGGAGGTAGCAGATCAGCACGTCCGCCTTGGCGTCCCGCAACGCCTGGGCCACGTCGACGGCGGGGCTCGCCGATTCTTCGATCGTCTCTGCGTAGTACGAACCCAGCCCGTCCAGGGTCGGCCCGCGCTGCACGCTCACCCCGAGCGGGGGCACGTCCGCGATCGAGATCGTGTTGTTCTCGCTGGCCACGATCGCCTCGGACAGGTCGAAGCCCACCTTCTTCGCGTCCACGTCGAAGGCGGCGACGAACTCGATGTCGCGCACGTGGTAGGGGCCGAACTGCACGTGCATCAAGCCGGGCACGGTGCCGGACGGATCGGTGTCGGCGTAGAAGTGCGCGCCCTGCACCAGGGATGCGGCGCAGTTGCCGACTCCCGCGATCGCTACGCGGATGCTGGTCATGGGTTCTCCTCAGGGTTGTCTTGCAGGGGGTTGTCAGTGCGTTCGGCCACGATCAGCTCCTCCAGCCAGCCGATCTCTTTCTCGATCAGGTCCAGTCCGTGCCGCTGCAGCTCGAGCGTGTACCGGTCCCGGCGCTCCCGGTCGGCCCGCACCCGCTCGCGCATCGCGGCACGGCGTTGCAGCATGCGCGCTCGCCGGCCCTCGAGGAGCTGCAGCCGGGTCTGCGGATCGGTCTCCTGGAAGAGGGAGAAGCGGACCGCGAACGACTCGTCCTCCCAGGCACCCGGATCCACCTGAGCCAGGGAGTCCGCGAGCCGTTCCTTGCCCGCTGTGGTGAGCCGATACACGATCCGTGCCCGGCGGCCGGCAAGGGCGTGTGGTGGGGCAGCAGTGTCCGCCTGCTCGATCCATCCGCCGGCCACGAGTGCTTTCAGGCACGGGTACAGCGAGCCGTAGGATAGCGTGCGGATGGTGCCGAGGGTGACGTTCAGGTGCTTGCGCAGCTCGTAGCCGTGCATCGGCGCCTCTTGCAGCTGGCCCAGGATCGCCAGCTCGAGTACTTCGCCGCGCGTGGACACTCGTCACCTCCGATGTATCGCATTGATACAGGAAAACGAACAATCTGGTCAAATGTCAGGTGCTGAGTGTCTGCTGCTGGGTGGTTGTGGTACTGCTCACCTGCGCGTGGCGGATTCTGTGCGAACTCGGTGAAGAGCGGCCTGGCCGCGCAGATTCTCAGGCTTCCCGCGCATACTGTGGGGCGACGGGTCTGGGGGCCGGGCGCCGACCAGCAACAGGAGAGGGCCACAGTGGCAGAAGGACGCGGATCGGGATCCGGCGGGTCAGGTGAGCGCAAGCCGACCCGTCGCAGCGTGCACGACCGCTCCCAGCAGGGCTCCACCGGGGCGGTGCCGCCCAGGTCCGGGGCTTCGGGGTCCGCGGGGTCTGCCCGACCAGTGTGGAAGCGCACGTCCAGTGCAGCCGGTGACGGCGCAGCCTCTGGGGCAGCAGCCGGCACCCGGGGAGGGTCCCGGTCGTCGCGGCGTGCTTCCTCCGGGTCTGCGGCTGCCGGTTCTCGGAAGAAGGGCTACAAGGGCGGCCCGTACCAGGAGCCGAACCGGTTCTGGAACTACCCGCGCCCGAACAAGGGCCCGATCCACCGCTGGTTGCCGAGCTGGCGGTTCGTGGTCGGCTCGATCCTCACCTGCGGCGTGCTCGGGGTGGTGCTGTTCTTCGTCGCCTACCTGATGATCGACGTACCGGAGCCGGACGACTTCGCCCTGGCCCAAGGGTCCACGGTGTACTACGCCGACGGTGAGACGCCGATGGGGACCTTCGCGGACGTGGACCGGGAGATCATCGATCCCGGCACGCTCCCGGACCACGTCGGTCAGGCGATCGTGGCCAGCGAGGACCGCCGGTTCTACTCCAACGTGGGCGTGGACCCGGTCGGCATCCTGCGTGCGCTGTGGAACAACCTGCGCGGGAACGACACGCAGGGCGGGTCCACCCTCACCATGCAGTACGTCGAGCGGTACTACACCGGCCAGACCGACGGCTACGCGGACAAGTTCCGCGAGGCGATCCTGGCGATCAAGATCGACCAGCAGCAGAGCAAGTCCGAGATCCTCGGCAACTACATGAACACGATCTACTTCGGTCGCGGTGCCTACGGGATCGAGCGGGCGTCCCAGGAGTTCTTCGGCCACCCCGCTTCGGAGCTCACCCTCTCGGAGTCCGCGCTGATCGCCGGCATCATCCCCTCGCCCGGCAACTGGGATCCGGCCACCAACCCGGACCAGGCGCAGGCCCGGTGGCAGCGCACCCTCGACTACATGGTCGCCAACGGGAACATCACCCAGTCCGAGGCCGACGAGCAGGAGTTCCCAGACGTGGTCGACCCGGGAGGCTCGGACGTCTACGCGGGGCCGAACGGGTACCTGCTGGTGATGATCCGAGACGAGCTGCTCGCGCACGGGTTCACCGAGGACGACATCGACGGCGGCGGCCTGTCGATCACCTCGACGATCGACGCCGACCTGCAGGAGCAGGCGGTGCAGGCAGCCGAGGACCTGCCGGAGGACACCCCGGACAACGTGCGGGTGGCGCTCACCTCGATCGACAACGACACCGGCGGCGTCCTTGCTCTCTATGGCGGGCACGACTACCTGGAGCGGCAGCGGAACAACGCCACCCAGGACGTGGCGCAGGGAGGGTCCACGTTCAAGGTGTTCGCACTGATCGCCGCGCTGGAGAACGAGGCCACCCTCGACGACCGGTTCGCCAGCTACTCACCGATGACGATCGACGGCTACACCGTGCCGAACTTCGACACCATCAACCGGGGCTACATCGACCTGATCACTGCGACCAAGTACTCGGTGAACACGGTGTACGTGCAGCTCAACGACCGGACCGGTCCGGAGAAGCTGGTGGACGTGGCCGAGCGGCTCGGCCTCCCAGAAGACACGAACGGTCTGGATCCGTACCTGTCGAACGTGCTCGGCACTGCCTCCCCGCACCCTGCGGACATGGCGGAGGCCTACTCCACGATCGCCTCCGGTGGCGTGCACCACGACCGGTTCATCGTCAGCAGCGTCACCAACCCCGAGGACGAGACCCTCTACACCGGGGGTGACGACGGTACGCGAGAGGTGGAGGAGGACGTGATCGCCGACGCCACCTACGCGATGCAGCAGGTGGTCCAGGGCGGGACCGGGCACACCGCCGCGGAGATCGGCCGTCCGGCAGCGGGTAAGACCGGCAGCTCGAACGACTACAAGTCGGCCTGGTTCGTCGGCTTCGTCCCGCAGATCACCACCTCGGTGGCGATGTACCAGGTGGGTGAGGACGGCGAGGAGATCTCGATGACCGAAGGGTGGGGCGGTGTCGCTCCGATCTCGGGCGGCAGCTACCCCACCGACATCTGGACCCAGTACATGACTGCAGCGGTGGCGGACCTGCCGGTGGAGGAGTTCCCGGACCGCACCGAACCGGAGCAGGTCTACGTGCCGCCGGTGGACCCGCAACCGACCCAGGAGCCGTCGGAGGAGCCGTCCGAGGAGCCCTCTGAGGAGGAGTCGGAGTCCCCGAGCGAAGAACCGTCCGAGGAGCCCAGCGAGGAGCCCACCGAGGAGCCGAGCGAGGATCCGACCACGCAGGAGCCCACGGAGGACCCCACCGAGGAAGAGTCCGAGTCGCCGCCCGCACCCGAACCCACGGACACGCCGCCGCCTCCCACCGACGATTCGTCCGACGGTGACAGTGGCGGTCAAGGTGATGGGGACAGCGGGAGCGGTGGTCAGGCAGGTGGCGGACCGGGCAGCGGGGACGGCGCTGGCCAGTCGGGAGCTGCCGGGCGCCTGGAGGACTCGCTCGCTGACCTGCTGACCCCTGGCGGCTGAGGGCCCGCGACCGTCGTCCACATCACGTCCGCCGACCACCGGCGGTTCCGGTAGACTGGCCCGGTATCTCGTCTGCGCCGACCCCGGTGAGTGCCGTGGCCGGCGCAGCTGTGAGAGCACGCATCACCCTCCTGTCACGGAAGGACCGTGACCGCTGAGACCAGAGGAGGTGGGTTCCCGTATGCGTCATTACGAACTGATGGTCATTCTCGACCCGGAGCTCGACGAGCGGACCGTCCCGGCCGCGCTCGAGAAGTTCCTGAACGTCATCACCTCAGGTGGTGGGACGGTCGACAAGACGGACGTGTGGGGTAGGCGCCGGCTGGCCTTCGACATCGCGAAGAAGTCGGAAGGTATCTACGCCGTCGTGAACATGCACGCTACGCCCGAGCTCGCCAAGGAGCTCGACCGCCAGCTCGGCCTCAACGAGTCCGTCCTGCGCACCAAGCTGATCCGACCCGACGCGCACTGAGCGCGACTTCGTTAGGAGCGTCATGGCAGGCGACACCGTCATCACCGTGATCGGAAACCTCACGGCTGACCCGGAGCTGCGGTTCACCCCCTCGGGTGCGGCCGTAGCCAACTTCACCATCGCGTCCACCCCGCGGCAGTTCGACCGCCAGACGGGAGAGTGGAAGGACGGCGAGACTCTCTTCATGCGTTGCTCCATCTGGCGTGAGGCTGCGGAGAACGTCGCGGAGTCCCTCACCAAGGGCATGCGGGTGATCGCCCAAGGTCGTCTGGTCCAGCGTTCCTTCGAGACCCGCGAGGGCGAGAAGCGCAACGTCGTCGAGCTGCAGGTCGACGAGCTCGGCCCGTCCATGCGTTACGCCACGGCGAAGGTCACCCGCTCCCAGCGTGGGGGCGGCGGTGGCTTCTCCGGTGGCGGTGGAGGAGGCGGCTTCGGCGGCGGCAGCCAGGGCGGCGGCTACGGCGGCGGCAACCAGGGCGGCGGCTACTCGGGCGGCGGTGGCACCGCCGGCCCGGCCGACGACCCGTGGGCAACGGGTGGCTCCAGCTTCGGCGACGAGCCCCCTTTCTAGATCATCACCTGATCGCACCCGGTCTGGGTGCGTGCATCGAAGGAGTACCACTATGGCGAAGCGAGACTCTCGCAAGCCGGTCATCAAGAAGAAGGCCAATCCCCTCAAGACCACCAAGCTCGAGGGCCCCATCGACTACAAGGACACTGCGCTGCTGCGCAAGTTCATCTCCGACCGCGGCAAGATCCGCGCTCGCCGGGTGACCGGTGTGTCCACCCGCGAGCAGCGGCAGATCGCGAAGGCCGTGAAGAACGCCCGCGAGATGGCTCTGCTGCCCTACTCGAGCTCGGCTCGCTGAGGCAAGGAGGAACAGCCATGGCGACCAAGCTCATTCTCACCCACGAGGTCACTGGCCTCGGCACCGCTGGGGACGTCGTCGAGGTCAAGGACGGCTACGCCCGCAACTACCTGCTGCCGCGCAACCTGGCCACCCCGTGGACCAAGGGCGGGCAGAAGCAGATCGACCAGATCACCGCGGCGCGCCGCAAGCACGCCATCGCCACCATCGAGGACGCGCACGCCGTGCGTGACTCGCTGCAGGCGAAGCCGGTCGTGGTGCAGGTCCGGGCCGGTGCGAACGGCCGCCTGTTCGGCGCGGTGACCACCAAGGACATCGCCGAGGCGATCGCCGCCGGTGGCCAGACCGTGGACCGCCGCAAGATCGAGGTCGGCCAGCCGATCAAGTCCCTCGGCGACCACCAGGTGCAGATCCGTCTGCACGAGGACGTCTCCGCAACTGTGGACGTGCAGGTCGTGGCCGAGGCCTGAGCCCCCGCAGCGTCTGAAGGGTCCCGGTGCGGACGTGCACCGGGGCTCTTCGCTGCCTCCGGGGAGTTCTACCACTGGATAGTCCTGCCCATGGTCGTCGGCGTGCGGACCTGCGAACGTGGTGTCCCGTACCGACGACTTGGAGTGATCACCGCATGCGCAAGACCCTCACCGCCGCCGGCAGCCTGGCTGCCCTCGCCCTGCTCGCCGCCTGCTCCGGGCAGGCGGCCGTACCCGCCGCAGACGTCGAGGAGCAGGCGGAGAACCAGCTGGAGGAACAGGTCGGGCAGCGCCCGGACATCAGCTGCCCGGAGGACCTGCCGGCGGAGGTCGGCGCGACCATCGAGTGCGAGCTGACCGCAGAGGGCATGGCCGAGGCCTACGGCGTGACCATGACCGTCACCGACGTCGCCGAGGACGGCAACGTGGGCTTCGACATCGCGGTGGACGAGGAACCGAAGTAGTCCTTCTTGACCGCGGTCGGTGAGGGGGCGTCGCGCACGCGCGTCCCACATCCGGTCCAGCAGCGTCCGGTCAGATACCCCGGTGCTGTCGGCACCGGCGTGTGCGTGGTCGCCGTGGTGGTGCGGGTCTCAGGCCGCTCCGAGCACCATCCAGGCGCTACCGCGAGCACGCAGCCAGGTGGTGGCAGCCCGGGCGAGCATGTACCCGCCGGCGAAGGCGACCCACAGCCACACCAGCCCGAGCGCGCCACCGGGGGCCCACGCCCACACCGCGAGCAGCAGCGGCAGGTAGACCACCAGGGCGATGCCGCCTGCCCAGGCCAGATAGGCGCCGTCCCCGGCACCCATCAGCACCCCGTCCAGCACGTACGGCCAGGCGGCGACCGGGAGCAGCACGCCGATCACCACCAGACCCAGCGCGGCGGCGTGCTGCACGGTCTGGTCTGAGGTGAACAGCGGGGTGAGCAGCCAGCCGAGACCGGCGATCACCGCACCGAGCGCGGCCCCGGCGATCGTCCCCCAGCGCAGGCAGCGGCGAACCACAGCACGCACCGTGTCCGGCTGGCGGGCGCCCAACCCGTGCCCGACCAGCGCCTGGGCAGCGATGGCGAGGGCGTCCAGAGCGAACGCGGCCAGGCCCCACACCGAGTTGACGACCTGGTGAGCGGCCAGCGGCACCTCGCCCAACGCCGTCGCGCACGCCACGGTGAGCAGGATCGCCACCCGCAGCGTGAGGGTGCGGACCAGCAGCGGGAAGCCCGCGCGGGCGTTGTTCAGGATGCCACCCACCGCCGGGCGCAGGGACACCTGGCGCACCAGCGCTGCCCGCACGACCACCCACCCCAGGGCGAGGGCCATGCCGATCTGGGCGAGCGCCGTCGCCAGTCCGGACCCGGCGATGCCCAGGTGCAGGCCGTAGACCAGGGTGACCGACCCGATCGCGTTGGCGATGGCGCCGATCACAGCGACCCGCAGCGGGGTCTTGGTGTCCTGCAGGCCACGCAGCGCACCGGTGGCGGCGAGCACCACGAGCATGCCGGGGATACCGGGCATCGAGGCGCGCAGGTAGGCGACCGCGTGCGGGGCCACCTCCGCCGAGGCGCCCATCCACGCCACCACGTGATCGGCACCGGCCAGGCCGAGCACGAGCAGCACGGCGCCGAGCAGCAGGGCGAGCCACATCCCGTCCAGGCCGAGAGCCAGCGCTCCGCGCTCGTCCCCGGCGCCGAGCTTGCGGGCCACTGCCCCGGTGGTGGCGTAGGCGAGGAAGATGAACAACGCCACCGTGGTGACCAGCAGGGTGGAGGCGAGGGTGAGGCCGGCGAGCTGGGCGGTGCCGAGGTGCCCGACCACTGCGGAGTCGATGAGGATGAACAGCGGTTCGGCGACCAGCGCACCGAGCGCGGGTACGGCGAGGTCGAGGATCCGCCGATCGAGCGAGCGGCCGGTCGGCGTGTCGTCCACCAATCCTCCGAGTAGTTCTTGTCCACAGCCTGTGGGTGGCCACAGGCCTGTCCTGATGCGGATCCTACGGACATATCCACACGTTTAGTCACAGGCTGTGCACAGGGACCTGCCGCTCTGTCCGCACGTTGTCCACAGGGGTGGCGCAGTTGTCCCCAGGGGGTGGTTTGCTGGAGGAGGACGAGGGTGCGTACGGTCACTGCCGTCCGCGCTCGAGCGGTGGGTGCCGGTGCTGGTCGCGTTCCGGTGCCGGCGGTGCGAACCGCTGGTGTCGGTGGGTGCTGGTAGGTGTGGGTGTGCGGACGAGGTGCTGGGCGAACATGGAGGAGTCGGTGATGGCAGCGGGGCGTGACAGATGAGCATCACCGAGATCCCGGACGCTCCGGAGAGCTTCGAGAAGACCCCACCGCAGGACGTCGCCGCCGAGCAGAGCGTCATCGGCGGCATGCTGATGTCCAAGGACGCCATCGCCGACGTGGTCGAGGTGCTCCGCGGGAACGACTTCTACCGGCCGGCGCACGAGGCGATCTACGACGCCATCCTGGACCTGTACGGCCGCGGGGAGCCGGCGGACGCGGTCACCGTGGCGGCGGAGCTGACCAAGCGGGGTGAGCTCGCCCGGATCGGCGGGGCACCGTACCTGCACACGCTGCTGTCCTCAGTGCCCACGGCGGCGAACGCCGGCTACTACGCCCGGATCGTGCGCGAGCGTGCGGTGCTGCGCCGTCTGGTGGACGCCGGCACCCGCATCGTGCAGCTGGGCTATGCCACCGACGGCGGCGACGTGGACGACCTGGTGAACACCGCCCAGGCGGAGGTGTACGCGGTCACCGAGCGGCGCACTGCCGAGGACTACGTGCCGCTGAAGGACGTCATCAACTCCACGATGGAGGAGATCGACGCCGCCTCGCACCGGGGCGAGGGCATGGTCGGCGTGCCCACCGGGTTCACCGACCTGGACCTGCTCACCAACGGTCTGCACCCGGGACAGATGATCGTGCTGGCGGCCCGGCCGGCCGTCGGGAAGTCAACGCTGGGGCTGGACGTGGCCCGGTCGGCGTCGATCAAGCACGGCATGACCTCGGTGATCTTCTCCCTGGAGATGAGCCGCAACGAGATCTCCATGCGCATGCTCTCGGCAGAGTCCCAGGTGCCGCTGCAGAACATGCGCAAGGGCACCATGCGGGACGAGGACTGGACCCGGCTGGCCCGCACCATGGGCCGAGTGTCCGAGGCGCCGCTGTTCATCGACGACAGCCCGAACATGTCGCTGATGGAGATCCGGGCCAAGTGCCGACGGCTGAAGCAGCGGCATGATCTGAAGCTCGTGGTGATCGACTACCTGCAGCTGATGAGCTCGGGTAAGCGGGTGGAGTCGCGCCAGCAGGAGGTCTCGGAGTTCTCCCGGGCGATCAAGCTGCTCGCCAAGGAGCTCGAGGTACCGGTGATCGCGATCTCCCAGCTGAACCGTGGTTCGGAGGCCCGCACGGACAAGAAGCCGCAGATGAGCGACCTACGCGAGTCGGGCTCGATCGAGCAGGATGCGGACGTCGTCGTCCTGCTGCACCGCGAGGACATGTACGAGAAGGAGTCCGCCCGCGCCGGCGAGGCGGACATCATCGTGGCCAAGCACCGCAACGGGCCCACGGACACGATCGTGGTGGCGTTCCAGGGGCACTACGCGCGCTTCTTCGACATGGCGCAGTAAGGGGCGCATCACTGCGCGGCGAACCACGCGCTCGCCGTCCCGGCCAGCACCTGCCAGTCGCTGGCCCCGTCAGCGCCGTGGAGCTCGCCGGTGCTCACGACTGCCCGATACCGATGGCGAACACGTGCAGCGCCGGGGCGCCTCGCACGGCGGTCGCCGAGACGGTCGGCAAGGTAATCGCCTGCACCGTGCGGTCGGCGTCCACCGGGATGGTCTGGAAGTGCACCTGGGTGTTCCGGTCTGTCGGCCCGCTGGGAGTATTCCGGTACGGCATCGCCACGAGCGCCGACGCGTCCGGGTTGGACTGGCTCCAGTCCGGCGTGCTCAACGTGACCGTCTCGGAGGTGCCGTCCGTGTAGTGCACCACCCAGTCGCCGCTCACCGGACCGTAGGTGGCCGCCGTGAGCAGCCCGATCTGGCTGCCGGACGCGCCGATCTGCACGCTCTGCCCATTCGCGAGCACGTTGTTCGCGCTCCCCGGCCGCACATCCGGCCAGGTGAGACCCATGCCGTCCCGGGCGAGCTCGCTACCCGGGGTCACACCTTGGTCGGCAAGGGCCTGCGCCGAGTAGGAGGAGCCAGCGCCGTCGAACCCGACGCCCAGACCCGGCGGGCTCTCCTCGCCGTCGTTCGTGACCGCCACGTTCGCGTACGCATCGGCGAGTTCGGCGAACGGCACGGTGATGAGCAGCTCCGTCCTCGCGATCGTGACCGTCTCCCGACCGTCCTGGGTGGTCAGCTCCACCGGCACCGCGCTCGTCCCGGGCTCCACCGGCCCGCTCACCTGCACGTCCACCGAGGTGCTGCCCCCGGCGCCGACCCGCAGGGTTCCGGAGGACGGCTCCAGGGTGACCCCCTCCGGTGGCTGGGCCACCCACCGGAGGGTTGCTGCCTGGTCGGCGGTGCTGCTGACTACCAGGGTGGTGCTACCGGTCCCACCCGCTGAGGTGAGCACGACCGCAGGGTCGAGGCTGAGCTGGACGTCGCGCGGGAGGAGCGCACCGGCTGCGTAGACCTCGATCTCGTACAGTGAGTAGCCCCACTTCGTGCCCCGCTCGGTCATCGCCAGGCGCAGATAACGTCCATGCCCGTCCACCTCGAGGCGGTCCACACCGCCGTCGCCGCCCGTGACCTCGGTGAGTGTGGTCCAGTTCTCCAGGTCCGGCGAGGCCGCCACGGTGTACCCGCTGGCATACGCCGCCTCCCAGTCCAGGACAACCGTGCCCAGGTCGGCCTCGTGACCGAGGTCCAGCACCACGGTCTGCGGCGCGGTCTTCGAACCGCACCAGCGGGTGCCAGTGTCTGCATCGGTCAGCATCGACTCGTGGCAGTCGGGGCGTTCCCGGTCCGAGGACCACACCAGGGCGCCGTGAGCCAGGTTAGCCTCCGGACCGTCGAGCAGTGCCCACTGAGGGTCCTTTCCGACGACGAACGCGCGGCCGGCGAGGGCATCCCACCCGCCGTCGAGGGTCGAGTCCCAGAGCTGCTGCGCCATGGCCCGCAGCGGCATGTGCAACCGGCCGGAGACCTGTTCCTCGGTGGCCGTGCCCGGGCTATCGTTCCACAGGTGGATCTGGCCGCCGAGGATGCCTTCCGCGTGCGGGTCGGTGGTGTTCGGTGCGGTGGCGTCGTGCCAGGTGGACATGTCCCAGTCCTCAGTGATCTCTCGCGGGTCCAGGTTGTTCCACGTCGGCGTCGCCCCCGGCACGTCGTAGAGCACGTTCCGGTTCGCGTTGACCAGCTGGTACCCGCGGTCCAGGAACTCCTGGGCCCGCACGTCGCCGTGCTGGTCGGACCAGTACTCGAGCACGATGTTCGTGTCCGCCTCCAGCACTACACCCCCCTGGGCTCCGTCGTTCCACATCCGCATCGTCTTGCCGTGCGTGCGGACCACGTCGTTGACGAAGTTGGTGAAGTCCAGCACTGCATCGTGGGCGTTGGCCGCCGGGCCGTAGCGCTCCTGTGCCCACTCGGTGAGCACCGGGTAGGCATCCCAGTCGCTGGTGAACTCATCACCTCCGGTGTGCACGTACCGGCCGGGGAACAGCGGGATCAGCTCGTCCAGGATCTCCTGCACGAACTGCCGCGCGTCGGGATTGGTTGGGTCGAGGTTGCGGGTGTTCCGGTTGCCGTCGGCATCGACCACCTGCAGCTCGGGGTGCTCGCGGAGCACATGCTGCATGTGCCCTGGCATGTCGATCTCCGGGATGATCTCGATGTGGTACCGGGCGGCGTAGTCCACCAGCTCGGTGACCTGCTCCTGGGTCCAGTGCTCCGGGGAGACGATCTCCGGGTGCGTGCGGGACTCGATCCGGAAGCCGGCGTTGTCCGCGATGTGCCAGTGAAACTCGTTGTACTTCAGGTAGGCGAGCTCCCGGATCTGCCGCATCGCCCACTCGGGGGAGAAGTACTGGCGGCCGTTGTCGATCATGAAGCTGCGCTCGGCGTACCCGGGCCAGTCGGTCGCGACGCCGCCGGGGATGACCGGCTCGTCGGTGAGCATCTGCAGGACGCTGCGGGTGCCGAGGAACACGCCGTCGTGAGTGGCGCCAGTGATGGTGACGTCGTGGTCCACCGTGATCCGGCTCGCCTCCGGACCATGCTCGGTCCACGCCGGGTCGAGCGTGAGCCAGATGACTCCGGGTCCGCGACCAGGCGGCGCAGACCTGGTCTGCACGACCACGCGCCGGCCGGTGAGCGCCTGCAGGTCGGTGGCGAACGTGTCGGCGTCGTCGGAGAGGTCGTCGGCGTACTGTGGGTCGACCTGGAGGTGGACCGCCCCGCGCCCGAGCCTGAAGTCCTCACCGCCAGGGGCCCACTGCTGCAGTGCGGGCACGGTGACCGGTGCACCGTCCGTCGGTGGCGTGGGCGCGGCGGACTCCTCCGCGCTCGCCGGTGCGCTCAGGAGCGCGGCAACTATGGCGGTACTGGCGGTCAGAGCCGCCACGGCTCGGGACACGAGCCTGTTCCTGCTGCTGTGCATCGAACTTCCTCCCCGTGGCGACGTCGCCGGCGACGAGACTATCCAGGTCACCCCGGTTCCGTCCATCACTGACATCAACGAGCTGGAGGTCCGTTGCTCGTTTTCGTGGTGCGTCTGGTTTCGCGTCCTACGCCAGCCCGGACTGGAACGCGAACACCACCAGCTGGGCCCGGTCCCGCGCGCCCAGCTTGACCATCGCCCGGCTCACGTGCGTGCGCGCGGTCGCCGGGCTGAGCACCAGCCGGTCGGCGATCTCGGAGTTGGTCAGCCCCTGCGCCACCAGGCCGACGACCTCCCGCTCCCGGTCGGTCAGCGCCCCCAGCTGCGGGTGCGGCGTGACCGGCCGCGGCGCGGCCTGGGTGAACTCCTGGATGAGCGTGCGGGTGACGGACGGGGAGAGGAGAGCTCCGCCGTCGGCGACCGTACGCACCGCATCCACGAGCCCTCCCGGCGGGGTGTTCTTCAGCAGGAACCCGCTCGCCCCGGCGTGCAGCGCCTGGAACACGTACTCGTCCCGCTCGAACGTGGTCAGCAGCAGGATCCGTGTGCGCGCCAGGGACGGGTCCGCGACGATCCGGCGGGTCGCCTCCAGACCGTCGATCCCGGGCATCCGGATGTCCATCAGCACCACGTCCGGACGCTGCTCCCGGGCCGTCTGCACCGCCGCGATCCCGTCGGCCGCCTCCCCGGTCACGGTCAGGTCTTCCTCGTTCTCCAGCAGCGTGCGCAGCCCGATCCGCACCAGGTCCTGGTCGTCGACCAGCAGCACCGAGATCACAGGTCCTCCTTGGGTGCTCGGGGGAAGCGGGCGCGCACGGTGTACGTACCGCGGTCACGGTCCGGACCGGCGTGCAGCACCCCGCCCACGGCCAGCACCCGGCGGCGCATCCCGGAGATGCCCATCCCCACGGTCTCACCCGCGGCCAGCGCCTGGTTGGTCACGGTCAGCTGGACCGCTTCGCGCAGGTGCTCGATGCTGACTCTGGCGGCCGGGTGCGGAGAGTGCTTCACCACGTTCGTCAGCGCCTCCTGGAGCACCCGGTAGGCGGCCACGTCAGCGGCGGCCGGCAGCGGGCTCGGTGTGCCGGTGGTCTGCAGCGTTACCTCCACACCGGTGAGCCGGACCCGGTCCACCAGCGAATCGACCTGGGCGAGCCCGGGTGTGGGGGCTGTGGAACCACCGCCTTCCGGGTGCACAGCGGCCAGCACTGCCCGGAGCTCGTCGAGCGCCGCACCGCTGGCCCGGCTGATCCGGCGCAGCGCCTCCTGCGCCTGCTCCGGCTGCGTCTGGTGCACGTGCAACGCAATGTCCGCCTGCAGCTGGATCGCCGCCAGCCCGTGGCCGACCACGTCGTGCACCTCCTGGGACAGCCGCAGCCGCTCGGCATCGACCAGGCGCTGGTCGGCCGCCTCCCGTTCGCGCACCGCCGCTCCGGCGACGGCCCGGCGTGCCGCCCCGACCGAGAACGGCACCGCCACCCAGGCGGTCGCCGGCACCAGTCCCGCCAGGCCGATCGACGCGCCGGTGAGCAGGTGCACCGCCAGCAGCGCCAGCGCGAGCACGCACCAGGCGGCGGCCCCGCCCAGTGGCGCCAGGCGGGCCACCATGTACACGGTGAGCACCAGGAAGCCGAACACCGGCCCGTACGGGTAGCCGAGCACCAGGTACAGCGATGTCGCAGCAGCGGCGACGAGCATCGCCGGTACCGGCCAGCGCCGCCGTAGCGTGGTGGCCACCGCCGCGAGGAGGACCAGCCCGACCACGCTGACCCCCAGGTGGGGGCGGCCGGGATGCTGCTGCCAGGAGCCTACGAACGGCAGTGTGACCAACGTCAACGTGGCCACCGCTGCCGCCACGAGGCCGTCGACGACCAACCCGCGGAGGGAACCGGGCGGGATCGCGGCTCGCGTCACTGGTGCTGCACCCCCTCCTGGGGCTTCGGGGGCAGTCTGGGTCCCGCAGTCAACGTAGCCCCTCCCTGTGCTGAGCTGTGTCCGCGCGGCTCACTTCGCCCGCAGCACCCGCAGCCGTGCGGCGTAGTCCTCCGGGCCGATCTCGCCCCGCGCGAACCGTTCGGCCAGCACCGCTTCACCAGCACGCAGACCGGCCCGGAGCTCACGCCGGCGGCGGCTCCAGAACACTGCCGTGACGATCCCGGCGAGCAGCAGGAACCAGACCAGCGGGATGAGGAAGAACGGGAACGGCGGACCGGACAGGTGGTGCCACGGCCCGTCGGCCAGCATCAGGGCAGTAGTGGTGGTGTCGACCATGAGTCTCTCCTTCGCGAGTGCCGGCGGGAGTGCCAGCGACTCCACGATGCTGCTGTCGGCGCTGCAGCGAGACCGTCCCGGAGCGGCTCTTGGCGTACGTCCGGGAGCGTAGGGGTGAACGTTCCGGCCGGTCCACCGGGGCGGGCGGGAGACCTGGGTACGTCCACCGACGTAGCCGGAGCTGCGCCAGCGAGCGGATGGCGCTGCCCGCTCCAGCGGCGAGGCTGCTGGGATGAACACCACCACTCCCACTCCGACCACCGCCGGCGCACGCTCACACCACAGCCGGTCGCACCTACGTCCACCGCTGCGCAAGGCAGTGTTGGTGGCGCACCTGCTCTCCGCCGGGGCCTGGGTGGGCATCGACGTCATCGTCGCCGTGCTCGTGCTGGTCGGGTGGTTCGGTCAGGGCTCGACGGCGGGACTCGCCTATCGTGCGCTCGGCACCTTCGCGGTGGTTCCGATGCTCGTCGTGGCGCTGGTCTGCCTGGCCACCGGTCTGCTCCTGGGCCTGGCCACCCGGTGGGGTCTGGTGCGGTACTGGTGGGTGCTGGTCAAGCTGGTCCTCACCGTGGTGCTGTGCGTGCTGATCGTGGTGGCGCTGCAGCCGCGGATGCCTGAGGTGGTGGCGCACGGGGAAGCGGTCAGCAGGTCGACCGGTACGGGGAGCACCGGTAGCAGGGCCGAGGTGATCTGGCTGTTCTTCCCCCCGGCGGTCTCCCTGACCGTGCTGGGCCTGGCCACCGGCCTGGCGGTGTACAAGCCCTGGGGGCGCCTGCCACGCAGGAACCGTTGAGCCCCTTCCCCACGTGCGTTGCTCGCCCCGGTGCGGCCAGGAACGCACGGCGGGTCCGCCGTCCACCGCTGGAAGGACTGGTCAGCTCTCGGGCGCCGGGTTGATCAGCTGGTACAGGTCGTGCGTCTGCCACCGGCCCTGGATCCGCAGATAGTGCGGAGCGGTGCCGTAGTGGCAGAAGCCGAGATGACTCAGCACGCGCTTCGAGGCGACGTTGTCCGGGAGCACCTCCGCCTGCAGCCGGTGCAGCCCGAGATCGTCGAAGGCGTAGCCGGTGAGCTGTCGCAGGGCCGCCGTGGCGATGCCCCGACCGGTGTGCTCTTCATCCACCAGATAACCGATGCTCGCCGACTGGAACGCACCGCGGATGATCGCGCTCAGGTTCGCCCGACCCACCAGCACACCGTCGGCCTCGATGAGGAACAAGGCGCTCCGGTCCGCTGCGCGACTCTCCGCGTCCGCCCGGATGACCCGTGCCTGGTGGGCAGTGGTGTAGTACTCCTCGGGCAATGCCGGTTGGCCGGTGCTGAAGTACGTGCGGTTGCGAACCAGCAGCTCGCTCAGCCGCTCGGCATCGACGTCATTGCCCTGTCGGATCGTCACCGCCATATGGGACAGTCTGTCGCACCGCCCGTCGATGCGCAGCCGAGGAAGGACGATCATGGAGCTGGACCTGTTCGCCGGGGTCGCCGTAGGTGACCTGGACCGCGCCGTGGCCTGGTACGACCGACTCTTCGCCGGCGCCGAGTCGTTCCTGCCCAACGACACCGAGAAGGTGTGGACCCTGGCCGAGCGGCGGCACGTGTACGTGGAGCTTGCTCCTGAGCGGGCCGGCAGCGCTATGGTCACCCTGTTCCTGGCCGACCCGGAACCGTTCGTGGCTGCCGCTGCCGGGCACGGCATCGAACCGGTGCACCGGGAGACCTACGAGAACGGTGTCCGCAAGTTCCTGTTCACCGATCCGGACGGCAACGAGATCGGCATCGGCGGCCCGCCGGTCGAGGCGGCACGGTGACCGACCCGGGCCGACCAGACCCCCGCGGGCGCCCCGACGGCTGTCGCACCCGTACCGGCTCATCGGCAAGCTGGTGCTGGCGATCCTCGCCGCGCTCCTGCTGCTGCTGGCCGGGTCGACGGCGTGGGCCGGTGTGGTCCTGGTGGTCGCCGGGGTCGAGGGGGTGACAGTGGTGGCACCTGCTGTTACGTTGCCAGCCACGGCACGGTTCCGTCGTCGTGACACAGCGCCGGACGCGGCCGGCAACGCTCGGGTCGGGCCTGGCTCTACGGGGAGAAGCAGGAGCAACCATGAGGACGTGGGCACGTGCAGCGGCGGTCGCGGGACTGGCTGTCCTGCCACTGGCAGCAACGACAGCAACGGCTGCCCCACCCGGCAGCACAGCCAGCCAGGGGGCGGAGGACGATGCGGGAACCTCTGCCGCGGGAGCCGGAGCCGCCGAACCCGCACCAGGGTTCCGGGTGCTGCCCTACCTGCAGAACCCCGCCAGCGAGGAGATGACGATCAGCTGGGTCTCCGAGATCGACGAACCCGGCACCATCAGGGTCGTGGGACCGGGCCTGCGTGGACCCGCGGACCTCACCTCGGAGCCGGAGTACCTGGACCTGATGCAGTACACCGACGCTGAGCTCAGCGAGGAGATCCCGGGCCTGGAGCAGGGGTCCTGGCTGTGGTCGAACGACAGCTACCGGCACACGGTCACCGTGGACGGTCTCCGGCCGGACCACACCTACCGGTACACCGTGGAGCAGGGCGGTGAGCAGTTCCGGGGGCGGTTCAGCACCGCACCCACGGCGGACGAGTGGCAGCACCTGCGGCTCGCGGCATTCTCCGACACCGAGACCGAGCCCTACGGCACCGTGGAGCAGCGGGAGTGGGAGCTGCACCCGGACGGCTACACGCCGGACTCCGTGCCGCGGCCAGGCCCCGGGTCGCTCTGGGACCAGACGCACGGTTCGACCACCCGGTACGAGGAGTTCACGCTGCGCTACCCGATCACCCAGCAACGGGCACTGGTGGAGAACCTCGGTGTCATCGCCGAGGAAGACCCGGACCTGCTGCTGGTGACCGGCGACCTCACCCAGGGCTCGGGCTACCAGCCGGCGTGGGACGAGTTCTGGCGGCACTTCGCCGGGGAGTACGGCACGTTCGCTGCCACCACGCCGCTGGTCACCGCGATCGGCAACTGGGAGACCTTCGCTGCCCTGAACGACGGGTACGGCACCCCGGAGGACCGCAGCCCGTCGGTGATCGCCCGGAACCGCTACCACGACTACTTCAGCACCCCCGGGGATGCTGGCAACCCGCAGTACCAGGACTCCTACTACCGGCTCGACTACGGGCCGCTGACCGTGATCACCCTGGACTCCACCAACGGTGTCCCGGACGAGAACCTGGACGAGGGGGTGCTGACCGGGGAGCCGTTCTCCGGTGACGATGCCAACCTCACCCCGGAACGGCTCAGCACCGACACCCAGGGAAGCTTCACCGCTGAGGAGTACGCCGAGGCCTACGCGGAAGTGTTCGACGCCAGCCCGGCCGACACCGACCTGCCGAACATGGACCCGGGCAACGCGCAGTGGGACTGGGCGGAGCAGCAGCTCGCCGACGCGCGCGAGGAGGGCCAGATCATCCTGGTGCAGTTCCACCACGCCGCCTACTCCTCGGGAGTGCACGGCACCCCGCCGAACCACGAGGACTACGCCGACAACCAGTCCGGCGTGGCGATGCGCGCCTACACCCCGATGCTCGAGGAGTACGGCGTGGCGGCCGTCATCTCCGGCCACGACGAGATGTTCGAGCGGTCCTGGGTGGACGAGGACGGCGACGGCGTGGGCCTGAACGTCTACGACGTGGGCGTGGCCGCGGACGGCCTGCGCGGCGAACAGCTCGCCGAGAACGACGACGGCGAGTACGTGCCGATCGACTTCAACACCCACTCGCAGTGGTCGGCCTCGGCGGACGAGCCGGAGACCTGGCAGCTGGACGCCAACGGCAACCCACAGCTCGTCGATGGTGGTCTGCACTACGGGCACCTGCAGATGGACCTGCGCAACACCCGGTGCGGGGCCGAGCTGAGGCTCAGCCCGGTGTACGTGTTCCCGGTCCTGGACGAGAACTACCAGCTCGTGCGCACCGAACGGCGTGTGTACGACGACGTGGTGCAGGTGGATCTGGGCAGTGATGGTGCCCCTCGGGCCGAGCGGGCATCCTGCGACCGGGGAGACGGCTAGGACAGCTGATGACTGAGGACAGGCGGTGACGGGAGCCGGTGACGACCTTGACCGCCTCCGTCGCGCCCACACCGGGGCACAGATGCGGGGCTGGGACTTCTCCGTGCTCGACGGTCGGTTGACTGCCGACGATCCTCCGTGGGATTTCGAGGCGGACTGCCTCGCTGCCCTGCGCCGCTCCCGGCGTGCGGTGGACCTGGGCACCGGTGGTGGGGAGCGGGTGCTGCGCCTTCTCGGTGGGCTGCCGGAGGAGGAGCGTCCGCTGCTGACCGCTACTGAGGGCTGGCCGCCCAACGTGCCGGTGGCCACTGAGAACCTGGCCCCGATCGGTGTACCGGTGCTGTCCTACGATGCCGAGGCCGGGGACCGGCTGCCGTTCGAGGACGCCAGCCTCGACCTGGTGATGTGCCGCCACGAGGCCGTGGACCTCGCCGAGGTGGCGCGTGTGCTCGCCCCGGGTGGGGTGCTGCTGGACCAGCAGGTCGACGGGCGGGACGCGCAGGAGCTGCGGGACTGGTTCGGCGGCGAGATGCAGTACCCACACGTGCGCCTGGACGCCGATCGCCAGGCTGCTACCGCTGCCGGACTGGTGGTGGACGAGGCGCAGGAGTGGGCCGGTCGGATGACGTTCGCCGACGTGGAGGCGCTGGTGGTGTACCTGGGCTTGGTGCCCTGGGACGTTCCGGACTTCCGCGTGGACGACCACCGCAAGGCGCTGCGTCAGCTCGCGGAGCATACCTCGATCCGGATCACCCAGCGGCGTTACCGGTTGTATGCGCGCCGGCCCGGCGGGGACGTCAGTCCGTGATGGTCACGATGCCGGAGCCGGCACTGAGCAGGCCCGCCGTCCGTGCGGCAGCGGTCTGCACCGACACTGCCGGCCCGTCCGGTGCGACCGGGTGGAACGTGCCCTCGCCGTAGAGCTGGCCGTACCGGAGCACCGTGCCGCCGGCATCCAGTGTGGCTTGCTCCATGGTGGCCACGGCCTGTGCCCCGGCACCGGTCAGCGGCCACGCCACACTCTGCACCAGGATGTGCACCACACCCCGCTCGGCGGCAGCAGCGACCAGGCGGGGACGGCCTCCCGGCGCACGCGGGCGTTCGCGGCCCGGGAGCCAGCCAGCTGCGCCGGATCGTCCGGCAGGTCGGTCACCTGGCTGATCAGCACCTCCGGGCGGACCTGGTCGAGCACCCGGTGCACGGCCGACTCGTCGTAGAGGTCCAGCACGGCGCCTGTTCCGCCCAGGGCATCGATGCGCGACGCGCCCGCTGCCGAGCGGGAGGTCCCGGTCACCCGGTGGCCGTCGTCGAGCAGCACCGGGAGCAGGGCGCGACCGATCACACCCGTTGCACCGACCAGGAGGACCTCCACCCCTGCGATCGTACGCCCGCACCCCCTACCAATGGCGGTGCTGGGCCCGCCGGAGGGCCGATGTGCTCGACGGGCCCGGCCGCCAGTCTGGATCGGTCACCATCCCGGACCGAGGAGCAGCACATGACTGGCGCACTGACGACCGCGTTGATCGTCGGTCTGCACGCGGGCCTGGCACTGTACCCACCGCGCCCGCGGCACAGCATGCCGTTCAACCTGCAGTTCGCATTCGGGTGGTGGATCAACGAGTACCCGGTGCTCGGGCTGTACTGGCTTCTCTCCGGTACGACGGCGGTGCTCCAGCTGCGTACCAACCTGCCGGTGTGGTGGGCGGCCGTCGTGATCATCCTGCTGGACCTGGCGGTGCTCGCCCGGCTGGGCCTGCGGATGCGTCTGGCACGGGGTGCTCTCTCCGCGGCCCTGGTGGAGGCGTTCGGCTCGGCGGCAGCGCCGAGCTACACCCGCCCGGTGTGGTGGCGCATCCTGCTGGTGCCGTTCGTGTCCTGGCGACCGGACGTGCGCCGCATCGCCAACCAGCACTACGGTCCCGGTCGAGGCCGGCGCATCGACCTCTACGTGGCTCGGAGCACCGTCCGCCCGCAGCTGGGCCAGTCAGGTAGCGGCGGCACAGGTGCGCCGGTGCTGCTGTACCTGCACTCCGGCGGTTTCCGGATCGGCAGCAAGGCCCTCGGCGCCCACCCGCTGCTCTACCGGTTGGCTGCTCAGGGCTGGGTGGTGGCGAGTGCGAACTACCGCCTCGGCCGGGACTACTCCGAGCAGCTGGCGGACACCCGCGCCGCGCTCGCCTGGCTGCGGGCGCGGGCGGGCGACCACGGCGGTGACCCGGGCAGGGTGTTCCTGGCGGGTGGCTCAGCGGGTGCCCATCTCGCGTCCACGGTGGCCCTGACCGGGGCAGACGTCGCTGGGGTGATCGGGCTCTACGGCTACTACGGTGGGGTGGGGACCGGTCCTGGCCCGCGGTCACCACTGGAGTGCCTGACCCCGGACGCTCCGCCGTTCCTGATCGTGCACGGAAGGGTGGATCCGCTGGTGCTGCACGAGGATGTCAGCGCGTTCGCCGAGAAGCTGCGTGCGGTGTCCCAGGCACCGGTCGCCTGTGCGCTGCTGCCCGGGACGCACCACAACTTCGACTTCTTCCACTCGCCGCGGTTCAGTGCGGTGATGGATGCGGTGGAACGATTCGCTGAGCTCTCCCGGCCTGCGGAGCCTTCCGCGGCCGCCGAGTTCTCCCGGCACGTGGTGCCCTCATCCGGTGTCTGACCAGATGCCTCGCTCCCCAGGCGGATGGAGGTCCCGGTTGATGAGGCTGCCGTCTGGTCGGGTGAAGATCCACCGGTGGTCGCGGCGGGTCATGCTGATCGACCGGGCGTCGACCACCGCGTGGTGGTGGTAGCAGAGCAGTGCGCCGTTTGCGGTGTTGGTGGGTCCGCCGTCGGCCCAGTGGATGCGGGCATGGTGGGATTCGCAGATCACTGGTGGGGCGGTGCAGCCGGGCCAGGTGCAGCCTTTGTCGCGGGCGATGAGGGCTCGGCGTTGGGCGGGGGTGAACAGTCGGCGTTCTCGTCCGTGGTTGATGATCTCGCCCTCGGGTGAGAACAGCACACGGTAGATGCCACCGCAGGTGGCCAGCCGGCGTAGGAGTGCCGGTGGTACGGGGCCGGTGCCGTCGTCGAAAGTGGGCGGTTGTTCGCGCAGGCGGCCGGCCCAGTCGATGCCGGCCAGGTCCGCGAGTGCGGGGGTCTCCCACGAGGCACCAGCAGAGCGTGCGGCGTCAGGAGTGCCCGGGTCGGGTTCGTGAGCGTTGATCAGCAGCTGATCGAGCTCGGCGGCTCCGATGAGCACCCCCAGGTGCGGCCGCACGGACGCACGGTTGCCGGCCAGGCCCTGATCCAGAACCAGATGCGCGACATCCGCGAGAGCCTGAGCGCGGCGCTGCTCGCCGGTGCGCTCGTCGTCTGGTGCAGGCGGGCTCATCACAGCGTCCATCGCGGTGCGGATGAGTCGACCGTTCTCCTCGGTGAGGAAGCCGGACAGGTGCCAGCCGTCCAGGGTGCGCACCAGCTCGACGTACTCACGTTGCTTGGCGTCGCGGTAACCGCGCTCATCGGCTTCCGGGTCGGCAACACGCGCAAAGTGGTGGCCCAGGCGGCGGACCTGGTTGACCGTCAGCTGCCGAGCCTGCTCGAGCAGGAAGTCCTCCACCGTCTGGCTGTGCTGCGCACTCGGGTCTGAGGAGTCGTCGCCTGCCGTAGACGCAGCGTCGTCCGGGTCGTTGTCGGGTACAGCGGGAGTGTCACCACCTTCGGACTCGGTGCTGCCGACCGGTTCAGCGAGGGCGGCGATGCGGGTGGGTGAGGTCAGTGCCGTGGTGGCCAGTGCCTCGATGTGGTCGGGTCCGACCCGCCCGGCGCGCAGGGCCGCGCCGAAGCGGGGGATCTCGTCGCGCAGCTGACGAGCGCGGCGGATGGTGTGGTTGGCGTTGGCGTAGGAGATGTGGTGGGACTGGGCCACGTGGGAGGCGAAGGTGCGGGGGCGGAATGCGGAGGTTGCCCAGCGGCCGTCGGCTTCTTCGGCCAGCAGCCATTGATACCTCTTACCGGTCAGCTGGGAGCAGATCCGGTGGACGCGGATACTTGCTTCGCCGAGCTCGGGCCCGCAGTAGCGGTCGCGTTCGTCCTGGATGTCCGCACCAGCGATCGCCTCACCGAGGGCTTCCAGAGCGGCGAGCTGCACCGGAAGATCGGCCCGCAGAAGAGCGCCCAGCGACACCTCCGGCGGAGCGGCTGCTTCATCGACGGAATCTGTCACCACTGTTCACCTCCCCGTGCTCCTATGGCTCTGCTCGTACAAACATTCTACGAAATAAGGTGCAGCGAACCGAGCCTCGACACGCGATAGTGATGAAATGTGGACAGCGACAAGATTTCCACAGATTTGAGTAGATGTGGTTCTGTGCTCGTGGAAATGTCGGTGGTAAGTGGTAGCAGGCGAACGTTTAGATCGCTCACGATCGCGCAGCACGATCGCTCAGGTCGTCGCAGGCTCGATCCGGAGCGTGCAGCCACGGGCGTCGGCACTGAGCATCGCGTCGATCGATGACTGAGGTGCGCCGGCATACTTGCGCAGGATCTCCGCGTCGATCCGGTCCTGCACCTCGTCCTCGCCGGAGACCCCGGCAACGGCCACCGGGACGCGCGGTAGCGCCAGTGCTGCGGCACGGTCCCGCTCGGCGATCGCACCATCACCGAGCGCGAACGCCACCGGGCGACCCGCTCGGATGTGTCGGTACCACCATGAACCGGGCCCGAAGGCGGATCGCAGGTAGGGGACGCCATCGATCACCATCGTCCAGATCGGTGTCGCGACGGGGTCGCCGCTCCTGCGCGTAGTCACCAGAGCTACGACCGGGGTGCTCGCCAACATCGTGCGCAACTCGTCAAACTTCATACCCGTGCAAGGGTCTGGCATCTCAGGGGTATTCCCATCTGGTCACCTGTGTGGCGAGAGCACCTCGACCAGCGCGTCGACGGTGAGGTTGCGGTAGCTGGTGCCGTCTTCTGTCCGGTGATGCCGGTCGAAGTAGTCGCCGTTGCCCATGTGCCGCATCGGGCCGATCCGACGGCGGGTGATCCGACCCTCCCGGTCCGCCCGGTTCCATGCGGACAGGGGGGAGAGCCACCATCGGCTGGGGAACACCGCTGGTCCGAGCAGCTGCAGCCGGTCCCGCGACCCGTACAGGTGCCACAGCCGTTGCACCCGGTTCAGTGCCGGGTCGCTGCTCAGCACCCCGCCGATGGACACCACCGAGGTGGGGATGTCCAGCGCCGCGAGGTACCCGCTCGCCCCGAGCGCGATCTGCCCGCCGCCGCTGTAGCCGATCACCGTCACCGGTGGCCGGGCCGACCAGTCGTATCCGTGCCGGGTCAGGGACCGGGTGATCTCCTGGGCCACGGCCAGGTTGAACGTCGGTCCGTACCGTGGGTCGGCCGAGACGAGCACGCGCAGCGCGTTGCGCACGTTGATGAGCTTGGCCGGCCAGGCGGCCACCGGGACACGCTGCCACCGGTGCAGCCGGCCCCAGAACCAGGTGGTGGCACGTTGGGTGAGGCCGCGGTTCTCCACGGCGTAGGGGAAGACGTCCGCCGCCACCACAGCATCGGGCACCCGTTCGGCCACAGCGGTCAGCACGGCCCGTTCTCGTCGCGACCCGCTCAGCCCATCGACGGTGCCGATCCCGGACAGGTACACCACGAACAGGTGAGCGTTCTGCACCTGGGTGGCTGCGCCGTCGTCGGCCGCGGGGTGCGCGAACGATCCCAGGGTGACCTCATCTCGACGGCGGGACCACCAGCGCAACGACTCGATCGGCGCCAGGAACGCCAGCAGCACCAGCACGGCGAACACCGCGAGCAAGGCCCGTTCGATCATGTCGTCGGCTCCTCGCGCTGCAGTGGCACGAACGGCGCGCCGGCGAGGATGTCCTGGCTGGTGATGAACGTGTCCCGACCGGTAGCCATAGACCAGGCACGAGAGGAGACCACCGCCAGCGGCTTGGCCAGCAGGTGGGAGAGCAGCTGGCCGGTGAGCCACGCCGCACCGGCGATCGCCACCGCCGGCAGCCGGCCGATCGCCAGCACGTGCACCAGCAGCGCCGCCAGGCACACCAGGGTCCAGACTTCCAGCAGCCGGCCGATGACCAGACCGAAGTGTGGGATGAACACCAGGAACGCCAACAGGTGCGGAGCCACGGCGAGCAGGTAGACCACCGCCAGCAGCTCGCCGTCCACCGCCCCACGGGTGACGGTCAGGGCGAGCAGCGCGATCACCACAGCCGTCAGGCTGCGCAGCACGGTGAGGTAGAGCGCTCCGAGGGCCATACCGGCGGCCATCCGCAGGCCGGTCACCCGGTTGATGGCGAACACCACGGTGTGCCCGATCATCGTGGCGATACCAGCCAGCACGGCGACACCAGCAGCTACCGGGATCGACGCCCGTGGGCCGAGCTCCAGCACTTCGGGTGCGCGCAGTGCCCACACGTCACCCGCGGCGCCGAGCACCTGAGCCCACCAGTCCACCACGGTCATGGTCACCTATCTTCTCGCGTACTGGCGGACCCGCCGACAGGTGGCCGAGGGTGTCCGCCGCCCACCCCGGCGCAGGGTCTCCCGTTGTGCTCTGCCCGGATCGGCACGCTACGATGCCTCGGATGTTCGCAAGCGGCCGGGGGCCCGCGCGTTCATGGAGTCCCCCAGTGCCTCGGCACCTGCTGACGTTTGGACTCTGTGATGACGCACCCGCCCGATGCACCGAGCTCCTATGGCCCGGCCCAGTCGGGGGCGTACCCCACAGCTGGCTCCTGGCCGGCCTACGGCGCTCCCCAGCATGGCAGCCAGCCTCCGGGGGCGCCGTATGGTAGCGCACCGGGCTACGGCGGTGGCCCGGGCCACGGCGGCCCACCGAGCAGTGGCCCGGGCTATGGCGGCCCACCAGGCGGTGGCCCTGGCCAGCCGCACCCACCCGGTGCACCCAGATCGCCGCGCACTGGCCTGCGTGCCTGGCACCTGCTGCTGGCTGGCCTCCTCGCCCTGGTGCTGGGTGGGGTGGCCGGCTTCGCTGGTGGCTTCTATGTGCTCGGTGGTGGGGTCACGGCGTCGGAGGTGCAGGAACAGCGCGACCGCATCGCGGAGCTGGAGCGGCAGGTCTCCGAGCTCGAGGAGCAGGCCGCGGCAGCAGATGACGGCGCAGCAGACGATGGAACCGGCCCCGACAGCGGCACGGCCGGGGACGCCTCGGTGCGCATCGGCGTCCCGCAGGGCTGGGACGAGACCGTCGCCGCCTCGCAGGTGTGGGCGCAGGCGCTGGAGGCGACCGGTTATGCGGCGGAGATCGTCGAGCTTCCGGACATTGGCGTCCTCTACGCCGCCCTGGCGAACGGGGAGGTGGACATGAGCTTTGGGTCCTGGGTTCCCTCGAACCAGGAGTACATCGACCAGCATGGTGAGGACCTGGAGGATCTGGGCAGCTGGTTCGACGAGGCTCGGATGGGCATCGTGGTCAACGAGGACGCGCCGATCACCTCGCTGGCAGAGCTGGCTGACCATGCTGAGGAGTTCGACGGCGAGATCCTCGGTATCGAGGCAGAATCCGGGTTGGTGTGGCTCACGAACGAGGAGGCGGTGCCGGCATACGGTCTGGAAGACCTGACGGTGAGCAACGGTTCGACCGCCGACCTGTTGGAGGACGTTGCGCAGGCAGTGGACGCCGGGGAGAACGTCGCCGCCACCTTCTGGTCGCCGCACTGGGCGCTGGACGAGCTGCCGCTGCGGTTCCTGGAGGATCCGGAGGCCGCGTTCGGTGAGCCCGAGTCGATCCATGCCTACGCCAGAGATGGCTTCTCTGTCGACCAGCCGGAGCTGGCTGCCTGCCTGACGGAGATCTCCCTCACGGCCGAGCAGGTGAACTCGATGGTGAACACTGCGCTGACCGACGCAGGCCAAGGCGACCCTGCCGGCGCCCAGCAGTGGCTGGCCGAGACCCCGGACGTCGTCTGCGAAGCGCTGTCCTGAACGATCTCCGGTTGCAGGGCCGATCCCGCCGTCGCATCCTGCCGGGAGGAGTGCCGCTCCGGCCCCGGGGAGACAGGAGGCCCAGATGGCCAGCACGCCGCAACCTGCGCTCGCAACGCTCAGCCATGAGCGGTTCTGGGCCGACGGCTGGATCTACGAGCGGAAGCTGGACGGTCAGCGCTGCCTCGCTGTGCGTGAGGGCGGATCCGCCCGGCTGTACTCCCGCAGCGGGCACGATGCCTCGACGGCGTTCCCGGAGGTGGCAGATGCGCTCACCGGGGCAGGGGCGGACTTCATCGTGGACGGCGAAGTGGTCGCCTTCTCCGGGTCGCGCACCAGCTTCGCTCGGCTTCAGCCGCGTATCCACGTCTCCGACGCCCGCCGCGCCCGGGCCACCGGTGTGGCGGTGTACTACTACGTGTTCGACCTGCTCAGCCTCGACGGCCAGGACGTGCGGGACGAGCCGCTCACCGAACGCAAGCGCCGGTTGCGGACGCTGCTGCAGTGGACCGACCCGGTTCGCTGGACCCCGCACCGCAGGAACGCGGGTGAGGAGTACTTCGGGCAGATCTGCGGCCGCGGCTGGGAAGGGCTGATCGCCAAGCGCACGGACGCCGCCTACGCCCGCGGCCGCACGAAGGACTGGTTGAAGTTCAAGTGCGAGGCGGGTCAGGAGCTGGTGGTGGTCGGCTGGACCGAGCCGGAGGGAACCCGGATAGCGCTCGGTGCGCTGCTGCTCGGCTACTACGACCGGTCGGGTGGGTCTGAGGAGCTCGTGTACGCCGGCAAGGTCGGCACCGGGTTCACTGAGCAGGTGCTGCAGGATCTGCACTCCCGGCTGACCGGGCTCGAGGTGAAGAGCTCGCCGTGCACCCGGGGGAAGCTGCCCTCGGTCGGGGTGCACTGGGTGCGTCCGGAGCTGGTGGCCCAGGTGGCGTTCACCGAGTGGACCTCCGCCAACCAGCTGCGCCACCCGCGGTTCCAGGGCCTGCGCACCGACAAGGCCGCCCGCGACGTGGTCCGGGAGGCGTGATGAGCAGGGAGATCACCATCGCCGGCGTGAGGATCAGCAGGCCGGAGAAGGAGATGTACCCGGCCACCGATGAGGCTGTGGCGGTCACCAAGGCGGACGTGGCGGGCTACTACGCCGACCTGGCCGAGGCGATGCTGCCACATCTGCGCGGCCGGCCGATCAGCATGCAACGGTTCCCGGACGGGATCGAGGGCAGCTCGTTCTACGAGAAGAAGGTGCCCGGCCACTTCCCGGACTTCGTCACCCGCGTGGAGGTGGACACTGCCGACGGGGCGCAGCAGCAGGTGACGATCGAGGACCAGCGCACCCTGGTCTACCTCGCCGACCAGGCCTGCCTCACCCCGCACGTGTGGCTGGCCACTGCCGAGCACCTGCACCAGCCGGACCAGCTGATCATCGACCTGGACCCGTCGGTGCCGGGCCTGGCCGCCGTGCGCAGGGCCACGACTGCGGTCGGCGAGCTGCTCGACGAGATCGGCCTCACCTCCTTCGTGAAGACCACCGGGTCCCGCGGGTACCACGTGCTCGTGCCGTTGCGTCCGGAGCGGGACTTCGACGGCGTACGCGAGTTCGCGAGGTCCTTCGCCCAGGTGCTCATCGCCCGGGCGCCGGACCTGCTCACCCTCGAGGCCCGCAAGAACAAGCGGGGGGAGCGGGTGCTGGTGGACATCCAGCGCAACGCCTACGGCCAGACGGCGGTCCCTCCCTATGTGCTCCGGGCCCGCCCGGGCGCTCCGGTCGCCACTCCGATCGGCTGGGACGAGGTCTCCCGGGTGGCGCCGGGTGGGCACACGATCAGGTCGATCAAGCGTCGGCTGGCGCAGATCGACGACCCCTGGGCCGGCATCGGGCGCCGCCGGCAGACGCTGACCAAGGCAGCAGAACGTCTGCGTCGGCTGACCGATTGAGGGAGCATCCCCAGGCTTCTCAGCTGTCGGACACGCCCGGAACACTGGTGAACTGGGAGGCGTCGTTCACGGATGTGCCGAGGTGCTCCTGCTGGAGCCCGGACGGCACGAGGTCCTGGTAGTAGCCGAGCCGGTTGTGCCAGGGATCCGTGAAGTTCACGAAGGCGACGACTCCTGGAAGCTGCGAAGGCTGTGAGTGCACGATGGCGCGATCATCGAGAAAGGCCACCGCAGCTTGCAGATCGAGCACGCGGAACCGAATCCGGTTCGTCAGCGGACTGGGTTCGGGGTGCGCTGCGACCTGGACCCAGCACTCCTGCCCGTCGACCGGTGCCCACTCAAAGAAGTCGTCATGCGGCTGGAAGTCCGGCTCACGACCGAATAGGTCCACGTAGTACTCGCGTGCTGCAGCAGTCGCCTGGGCGGGTACGTACAGCTGGATCGTGAAGCCGCTCGTGACCGGTGCGGATGTGCCGTTTGCCATAGCTCCACAGTGCGGAACCCACGGCTGCGCGTCAATCGTCGGACGCTACGAGAACAGGGCGAGCCCGTACACCGCGAACAGCACCAGGTGCGCGGCCCCGTGCATGGCGGTCACTCGGCGTGCGCTGAAGGTGGTCACCGACAGCCCCGCGGTCACCCCGAGCAGCAGCAGGTTCACCGGGGACTCCGCGAGCACCACCTGCTGCCCGGTGAGCAGTCCGATCACCAGCACCGACGGGATGGTCACGCCCACCGTGGAGACCAGGCCGCCGTGGCACAGGTTGTTCACCCGCTGGATCTCCCCGCCCAGGGCGGCGCGCACGGAGGTGATCGACTCCGGCAGGAACACGATCATCGCGATCAGCACCCCGGACAGGGCGGTCGGGGCACTGAGGCGGCCGAGCCCGTCGTCGAGGAGGGCGGCCATGTGCTGGGAGAGCAGCACGATCGGCAGCACTGTGGTGACCAGCAGGCCGAGACGCAGCAGCACCTCGCCCCGGTGCTCAGCCAGCACCTCGCGGATGCCCTGCGCCGGAGAAGGGTCCGCTGCCCCGGTGAGCTCCGCCGTCATGCTGGTGCGCTCGCCTGCCCCGGCGAGCTGCGTTGCCCGGGTCAGCTCCGTTGCCCCGGCGAGCTGCGTTGCCCCGGTGAGCTCCGCCGTCCCGATGGTCACGCGCGGGTCGACCTCGCGGAAGTCTCCGGCCTGAGCGCCCATCTGCCGGAACAGGAAGAACGCGTACACGCCCACGGTGAGCAGCACGATCGGGATCTCCTGTGCCGGGGTGTAGGAACCGTCGACGCCGATCACCGCAGGTAGCGCGAAGGCGAGGGAAGCGAGCACCACGATCATCGCCAGGTAGGCGGACGTGCCCGTGCGGTTGTGCCTCATCCCGCCGTGCCGCAGGCCGCCGACGAGCAGGCACAGCCCGACCACGAGGTTCAGGATGATCATCGAGACCGCCAGCACCGAGTCCCGCGCGATCGTGGTGTGCACACCCGGGCCGAGCATCACCGCGGAGATGAGGATGACCTCGATGGTCACGATGGACAGGGTGAGCACCAGAGAGCCATACGGGTCACCCAGGCGGCGGGCCAGGTGTTCGGCCTCACCCACCACGCCGAACGCGCAGCCGAGGATGACTGCGATGATCGCCGCGAGGAGCGCGATCAGCAGCAGCGCCGGGACCGGCGGCGTCAGCAGCGGGGCCGCCAGGGCCATCACGAGGACGGCGCTCCAGCCGACGGCGAGCCGGGCCAGGGCGGCAGGGGTGAGGATCGAGCGTAGAAGAGCGGACATCGGTGATGCCTGTGTTCTACGAGGTCGTCCCCGTTCGTACTTCGGCGATCGGGTCGTCCCGTCGCGCGCGTGCTGCCTGACCAGGGTAGCCGGTCTGGCCGGGACGGATGGTGAGCCGCCTCACTCCTGCAGGTCGGCGTTGGTGCGGTCGGTGAGCACGGACTCGTTCTGTGTGGAAGTGGGCTTTCGACGGCGGTCCGCACCGTGGTCGTCCACCTTCACCAGCATCCAGTTCGCCTCGTCCCCACCCATCTTCGTGTGCGTGAGCGCGAACGCGCCGGTGAGCTTCTGGCCGTACAGCTCCACCTTGAGGTGTCCGGCAGCCAGCGCCTCCCCGGCGCTGACCGGCTCGCCGGCGGTCTCAGTGAGGTTCTCGAAGCCGCCGGTGTCCCAGACGATCACCGTGCCGGCCCCGTAGCCCTCCTCGATCCGCCCCTCGTAGTCGACGTAGTCCAGGGGGTGGTCCTCAGTGCGGTGCGCGAGCCGCTTGTCCGCGGAGTTCACCGAGGGGCCCTTGGGCACCGCCCAGGAGACGAGCACACCGTCGATCTCCAGCCGGAAGTCGAAGTGCAGGCTGGAGGCGTCGTGGCGCTGGACCACGAAGCGGGGCTGCTTCGTGCCGCCCCTGGAGCCCCCGCCGCGGTTCGACGAACCAGAGCGGCGGTCCTTGCCGGCGCCCGCGGGTTCATCGGTGCGCGAGCCCCTCCGCTTCTTGCGGTAGTCGCTGAGCTTGTCCTCGGCCATAGTGGCTGCCTCCTGGACCCAGCCTCACATTCGCGGGGCGGGTGCGCATGTGCACGGGCATGGCTCAGCGGTGGAGCAGCAACTTGATGTCGTCGGTACCTACTACCCTGAACGCGTGATCACAGGTGAGCTGCGCAGCAAGGTCGATCGCGTCTGGGACGCCTTCTGGTCCGGGGGGATCAGCAATCCGCTGGAGGTGATCGAGCAGATCACCTACCTGCTGTTCATGCGCCGTCTGGATGACCTGCAGACCCTCGCCGAGGGGAAGGCGCGCGCCACGAAGCAGCCGCTCGAGAACCCGGTGTTCCTGCCCGGGCAGACCCATCTTCGCTGGGGTCGGCTCAAGGACCTGGCGCCGGAGCAGATGTACCAGACGGTGTCCGACGAAGTGTTCCCGTTCCTGCGGCAGCTGGGTGGTGAGGAGTCCACCTACGGCGAGCACATGAAGGATGCGCGGTTCACGATCCCGACAGCGGCGTTGCTCAGCCGCGTGGTCGACATGCTCGACGACATCCCGATGGCGGACCGGGACACCAACGGTGGATCTGCGACCCGGCGTGCGGCACGGGCGGGTTCCTGGTGGCAGCCAGCGAGTACGTGCGCGAGCACCACCCCAGCGCGCTGCGGGATGCGAAGCAGCGCAGCCATTTCCATCGGTCGATGTTCCACGGCTACGACTTCGACAGCACGATGCTGCGCATCGGCAGCATGAACATGCTGCTGCACGGGATCGAGTCGCCGGACATCCGCTACCGCGACTCGCTGTCGCAAGGGGCGAGTGAGGACAACAGCAAGTACTCGCTGATTCTCACTAACCCGCCGTTCGCCGGCTCGCTGAACTATGAGGAGACGTCGAAGGATCTGCAGCGGGTGGTGAAGACGAAGAAGACCGAGCTGCTGTTCCTCGCGCTGTTCCTGCGGCTGCTCGAGTCCGGGGGAAGGGCGGCCGTGATCGTGCCGGACGGTGTGCTGTTCGGTTCGTCGAAGGCGCACAAGACGCTGCGGCGCACGCTGGTGGAGGAGCAGAAGCTGGACGGTGTGGTCAAGCTGCCCAGCGGTGTGTTCCGGCCGTACGCCGGAGTGTCGACCGCGATCCTGTTCTTCACCAAGACCGACTCCGGCGGCACGGACCACGTGTGGTTCTACGACGTGCAGGCGGACGGTTTCTCGCTGGATGACAAGCGCAATCCGGTGGAGACCAACGATCTGGACGACGTCCGGAAGCGATGGGCCGAGCGCACGACGACGGAGCGAGAGCGGGCTCGGACGGCGCAGTCGTTCTGCGTGCCGAAGGCAGAGATCATCGAGCAGGACTACGACCTGTCCATCAACCGGTATAAGGAGATCGTCTACGACGAGGTGGAACACCGCCCGCCGCTGGAGATCATCGCCGACATCGAGAAGCTGAACGGCGAGATCGCCGAGGGGATGGATGAGCTGAAGGCGATGCTGCAGTGACAACGGTCGGAGAGATCCTGGAACTGTCGTACGGCAAGGCTCTCACGGCGTCTGACCGGGATGGTGGTGATGTGCCGGTCGTCGGTTCTGGTGGCGTTGTCGGCGGACACTCCAAGGGCCTAACGGACGCGCCCACCATCGTGGTCGGCCGAAAGGGAAGCATCGGCAGCGTGACCTGGATCGACGGATCGGCGTGGCCGATCGACACGGCCTACTTCGTCAAAGCCAAGCGCGAGGATCTCGATCGTCGCTGGATGTACTGGATGCTCAGGTCGCTCGGTATGGAGACGATGAACAAGTCTGCTGCAGTGCCCGGGCTGAACCGCGACGATGTGTACCGCCTGGAGGTCGACCTCCCACCCTTCCAAGAGCAGCGCCGCATCGCCGCCATCCTCGACCACGCCGACGCGCTCCGCGCCAAGCGTCGCCAAGTCCTCGCCCACCTCGACTCCCTCACCCAGGCGATCTTCCACGACATGTTCGGCGACCGGGGTCGACCGACCACTACATTGGGGGAACTCGCGACCTTCTACAGCGGTGGTACGCCATCCAAGAGCAGACCGGAGTTCTGGGACGGCCAACTCCCTTGGTTTAGTCCAAAGGATCTGAAGAGGCGAGATCTGACCGATGCACAGGACCACATATCTGAGAAGGTACCAACAGAGACCAACCTAAGGCTGCTTCCACCAGACTCGGTTGCCCTCGTTGTCCGCGGGATGATTCTCGCGCATACTCTGCCTATCTCGGTCCTGCGTGTGACATCGACGATCAATCAGGACCTCAAGGCAGTGCTACCCCGCAAGGATCTTGATGTGGACTTTCTTGCTGCTTCCTTGCGGGCCAAGTCGCAGTGGCTCCTTGCCCGCGTGGCAACCGCAGCACATGGCACCAAGCGCCTAGAGACCGCAGTCCTCGAAGCCACCCCGATTCCCGTCGCAGACCGATCAACGCAATTGCAGTTCTCCGAGCGGGTAATCAAGTCTCGGCATCAGCATGCTCTAGCCGAGCGCGCAGTCGCCGCTGACGACGAGCTCTTTGCCTCCCTGCAGTCCCGCGCGTTTCGAGGAGAACTATGAGCGATGTGTCCGAAGTGCCGATCTGGCCCGTGTTCGTACGGCCGGTGCTCCAGGTTTTGTCCGACGGCGAAACACGTACGCGCCGTGAGGTCGTCCGTCGTTCGTTGGATCTTTCTGGACTTAGCGATGAGGCGCGAGCCGAAACCCTTGAGTCTGGCGGCAATCGTGCCGATGGGCGCGTGGGCTGGGCACTCACACATCTGACGAAAGCGGGTTGGGTAGAACGCCCTGCCCGCGCGCAGTATCGCATCACTGATGCCGGGCGCAGCTGGTTCGCTGACCACCCCGACGGCATCAACGACGCGTCCACGGCCCACAGGATCTTCAAACCATTCTGGGAGCCAGTGCTAGAGGAAGCTCGTCATCGGGCGGCAACCCAGATCAACGAGCAGGTCTCTGCCGTCGTCGATCCGATCGAACAGATCGAGGACGGCGTCTCGCGCATCCATGCCGAGGTTGCCGCGGACCTGCTTGGTCGCCTACACGCGAACGAACCAGCCTTCTTCGAGCAGGCGGTGCTCGACCTGCTCATTGCCATGGGCTACGGCGGCGCCGAGGGGCACGCCACCCGCACCCAGCTCTCCAACGATGGCGGCATCGACGGCATCGTCGACCAAGACGCCCTCGGTCTGAGCCGCATCTACGTGCAAGCCAAGCGCTATGCCTTGGACGCCGCTGTTGGCCGACCGGAGATCCAGGCTTTCGTCGGCGCACTGCACGGCAATCAGGCCAACCAAGGCGTGTTCATCACCACTGCCCGCTTCAGCCGCGGCGCACAGGAGTACGCCGGCTCTGTGCCGACCAGAGTGGTCCTGATCGACGGCGCCCGGCTCGCCAGCCTGATGATCCGCTACGGCGTCGGCGTGCAGACCAAGCGCACCGTCAACATCGTCGAAGTCGATGAGGACTTCTTCGAATGATCTCGTCCGTCAGGTGCGCAAGCACCGTGCTGAGTCGATGCTTGGGGAGCTCGTGATGGCGCGTGTGTACATGTACGCCGACGAAACCGGCGATCTTGGATACGGCAGTGACGCGCCATACTTCGGTATCGGCACCGCGACGTACCGCGGCGAGCACTCTCAGGCCCTGTGGGCAGGCTTGGAGCTCCGAACCCAGCTGGAGGCGAAGGGCGTCCGGGTGCAGCACGGACTTCATGCGAAGAACGACAGTCGAAGTACCCGCAATGCGATGTTCGATGTCATTGCCCATCAGGCACCGCGGTTCGACACGACCTTCCTCTATAAGGAGAACGCCTATGCTCGCGTGCAGCAGCGAGGTCCGGTCTACCTCTACCAGCAAGCGATCTACCTGCATTTCAAGGAGATCTTGCGGCAAGTCTCCTGCGCAGGGGACGAAGTCTTCGTGATTGCCGGTCACCTGCAGACGAATGCCAAACGTGCTGCAAGCTACCAAGCTGTTCGCGCGGTGTGCAGCCAGATCGCTACCGACCGCACTGTGGTGCCCTGCGTCTGGGATGCGCCTAGTTCGTGGGGCATCCAAGTTGCCGACTACGGACTGTGGAGCACGCAACGGGTACTCCTTGGACGGACGAGTCCGTGGCACGTGCGGTGCGTAGAACCCACCTTGAAGTCAGTTTTCAAGCCGTGGGGGACGCCGTAGCTGGGCGTGAGGCGAGCCGGCTATCTGGTTACTCCAGAAGCGGTCCCCTGGACCTCTTGTCACCGGCTCACCTCAAGTATGACCGATCCTCCGGCGAGGTCAAGTAGCCGACGAGACTCACGAAAGATGCCCGCGAAACGTCCTCGGTGCCTCATGTAGGAGTGCCCGCGAAATCGGCGTGACGCTGGGGGCATGGGAAGTGGGTTGTCGATGGCCTCGCGTGCGGAGATCACTACGAGGTATGCGAAGGCGTATGGGCGGGCGAGTAAGAAGGACAAGGGTCGGGTCCTCGATGAGGTGGTCGCGGTCACGGGGTGGTCGCGGGACAACGCCCGGCGGCGGTTGGTGGCGGCTGCGAAGCGGGCGCCGGGGGCGGGCCGCGAAGTCGCCAGGGTGGGCAGGAGGAAGCGGGCGGACAAGTTCTCTTATGACGCCCGGCGGGTCTTGGCGCGGGTGTGGGCCGCCAGCGGGGGCCAGTGTGGGAAGTACCTGGCGGCCTCGATGGCTCTCCAGCTCCAGGCCCTGGAGCGTCACGGCGAACTCGTCCCGGGAGGTATCGGCGGGTCGGACCCTGAGGGCAGGTACAGCCGGTCGGTGCGCGCCGAGCTGCTGGCGATGAGCGCGGCCACGATCGACCGGTACCTGGCTCCGGTCAAGGCCAAGGACGCCATCAGCGGCACACCCACGACCAAGGCAGGTCCGCTGTTGCGGACCTCGATCCAGGTCCGCAGGGCCGGCGATGAGGTCGAGGACGAGCCAGGGTTCTTCGAGGTCGACACCGTGGCCCACTGTGGGCCCACGCTCAAGGGTGAGTTCGCCCGCAGCGTGAACCTCACCGACGTGCACACCGGCTGGGTCTTCACTCGAAGCATCCGTAACAACGCCCAGGTTCACGTGCTGTCCGCGCTACAGGCCGCGACTGAACCGTACTGGGTTCGGTGGAGACTCCTGAGCTTTGAAGCGAGGATGGAGTCATGGCGAGCAAGCAGGTGGCTGGGCCGACGTCGCGTCGGTATAGCGAGGAGGAGAAGGCCGCTGCGGTGCGTATGGTGCGCACGTTGCGGGCCGAGCTGGGCACGTCTCGGGGCACGGTGAAACGGGTCGCCGACCAGCTGGGGTATGGGGCGGAGTCGGTGCGGACCTGGGTCAAGCAGGCCGATATCGACGATGGCCAGGCGCCGGGGGTGAGCACCGGGGAGTCCGAGCGGCTCAAGGTGCTGGAGCAGGAGAACCGGGAGCTGCGCCGAACCAACGAGATTCTGCGGCGGGCTGCCAGTTTCTTCGCGGCGGAGCTCGACCGCCCATCGAAGAGATAGTCGTATTCATCGAGGCGATCAAGGACGAGGTGGTGGCTGGTCGCCGGCTCGGGGTCGAGCCCATCTGCAGGGTGTTGCAGGTGGCTCCGAGCACGTACTACGCCGCCAAGACCCGCACCCCGTCAGCGCGGGCCGTGCGGGATGTCGAACTGCGGCCGATGCTGCGGGCGCTGTGGGAGGAGAACTACCGCGTCTACGGAGTGCGGAAACTGTGGAAGGCAGCTCACC
>NZ_ATWL01000018.1 GCF_000421225.1 Ruania albidiflava DSM 18029
CCCCCCCTTCGCCCTCAGCCTGGTAGCGGTCGATCCAGGTCTTGACGCACTTGCGGGACACACCCATCGCGGCAGCGATGTGGGCCTGCTTCCAACCATCCCGGTGACAGTCGACGATCAGACGCCGACCATAGAAGGTCAGGCGGGCATTACGGTGTGACACGGAGCCTCCTTGTGGTGGTGCAGCCTTCGAACAGCCACACCCCACTCGGAGGCTCCTCCTAGGTCAACCAGACCCGCCGAGTGCTACCAACCTCCTGGCCGGGTACACCTAGCCCGCGCTGGAGATGACGACCCGAGGGTGGAGCGGGCGAGCGTTGGTGCCAGCAGCTCGTGGGCTCCATTAGTCTGCAAGGGTGTTCGGACGGAAGAAGGAGGCGGCCCAGCCCGCCGAGGCCGAGGAGCCCACGCCGGTCGGCAAGGGGCGCCCCACGCCCAAGCGCAAAGACGCCGAGGCGCGCAACAAGCGACCCCTGGTGCCCACCGACCGCGCTGCCGCCCGCCGCGCACAACGCCAGAAGATGGCCGAGGCGCGGGCGAAGATGGACGAGGCGATGGTCACCGGAAACGACCAGTACCTACCCGCCCAGCACCGGGGCCGGACCCGCCGGTTCCTGCGCGACTACGTGGACGCGCGGTGGAGCCTCGGTGAGGTGTTCATGCCGATGGCGCTGGTGATCGTGGTGATCATGCTGTTCGCTGCTTTCCTTCCGATCCCGGCCCAGGTGGCCACCGGTGCGTTCTTCAGCTTGTACATCGTGATGTTCATCGCGCTGATCGACGCGATCATCCTCGGCTACCGGGTGCGGCGCAAGGCGATCGAGAAGTTCGGCGAAGGGGCCCGCAAGGGTTCGGTGATGTACGTGGCGATGCGGGTGTTCCAGATCCGACGCACCCGGCTGCCCAAGCCGCAGGTGCAGCGCGGAGAGTTCCCGACCTGACCGCCCGCTCCTAGGATCGAAGCATGCGCTTTCGACACCTCGGCCGCTCCGGCCTGAAGATCAGCGAGATCACCTACGGCAACTGGCTCACGCACGGCTCCCAGGTAGCCAGCGAGACCGCCACCCGGTGCGTGCAGGCCGCCCTGGATGCCGGCATCACCACCTTCGACACCGCCGACACCTACGCCAACACCCGCGCCGAGGAGGTCCTCGGACAAGCCCTGGCCGGGCAGCGGCGGGAGTCGCTAGAGATCTTCACGAAGGTCTACTTCCCCACCGGTCCGAAGGGACCGAACGACACCGGCCTGTCCCGCAAGCACATCCTGGAGTCGATCAACGGTTCGCTGCGCCGCCTGGGCACCGACTACGTGGACCTGTACCAGGCACACCGCTACGACTACGCCACGCCGCTAGAAGAGACCATGCAGGCGTTCGCCGACGTGGTCCGCTCCGGCAAGGCGCTCTACATCGGGGTGAGCGAGTGGACCCCGGAGCAGCTGCGCGCCGGTCACGCCCTGGCCCGCGACCTGGGCATCCAGCTGATCTCCTCCCAGCCGCAGTACTCGATGGTGTGGCGGGTCATCGAGGAGAAGGTCATCCCCACCTGCGAAGACCTGGGCATCTCCCAGATCGTCTGGTCCCCGGTGGCCCAAGGGGTGCTCACCGGCAAGTACCATCCCGGCCAGGCGGCGCCGGAGGGGTCACGCGCCTCGGACGCGAAAGGTGGTCAGCAGATGATCTCCGGTCTGCTCGGCAACGAAGAGCTGCTCCGCCGGGTGCAGGGCCTGCGGCCGGTCGCCGAGGAGCTGGACCTGTCGATGGCCCAGCTGGCGGTGGCGTGGGTGCTGCAGAACCGGAACGTGGCGGCTGCGCTGATCGGGGCCTCCCGACCGGAGCAGGTGGCCGAGAATGTGGCCGCCTCCGGTGTGCACATCCCGGCCGAGCTGATGACCCGGATCGACGAGGTGCTCGGTGATGAGGTGGTGCGCGACCCGCAGCACACCTATGACACCTCCCCGAAGGAGCGGCTCGTCTGATCCCCGGCGCCCGCCCGCGGGCGCCGGGCCGGCTCGGCTCCACCGGCCCGGTGTGCTCCGGGCACAGGTCGAAGAACGCGGAGTGCGCGCCCTTGGCGATCTAGTACCGGGCTGTGGGCCGCTCGATCGTGCCGCACACGTCGCAGACGACGATCGTCACCTCGGCCATCAACCTCGCTCCTGTCGTCGTGGTGCTCCGGGCACGGAGCGGCGCGCGAGCTCCCGGTTCACCCGGCCCGGCCAGGCCGGGCCCCGGTACACGAACGCGGTATAGGCCTGCACCACTGTGGCGCCGGCGTCCAGGTAGCGTTGCGCGTCGGCCGCCGAGGAGATCCCGCCCACGCCGATCACCACCGCCTCCTCGCCGAGCGCCGCCCGTACCCGGCGCACCACCTGCACACCACGGTCCAGCAGCGGCGCCCCGGACAGCCCGCCGGCGCCGTAGTCGTGGCCGATCGTGGTGTTCACGGCCACCACCCCGGCCAGGTGCAGCTCGGCAGCCAGGCGAGCCACGCCGTCGACATCCGCATCGGCCAGGTCCGGGGCGATCTTCACCAGCACCGGCACCTCCCGGGCAGCGGCAGCAGCGGCGGCATCGCGCACCGCGGCCAGGATCGGGCGCAGCGTCTCGACCTGCTGCAGGTCGCGCAGCCCGGGGGTGTTCGGGGAGGAGACGTTCACCACCAGGTAGTCCACGTGCGGAGCGAGCGCCCGGGCGCTGGTCACGTAGTCGGTGACGGCGTGGCGTGCCGGGGTGAGCTTGGTCTTGCCGATGTTCGCCCCGAGCAGCATCCGCCGTCCGTGCGGGGTGCGGCGCAGCCGGGCCAGGCGGCGGGCGGCGGCCGCGGCGCCTGCGTTGTTGAAGCCCATCCGGTTCACCAGCGCGGAACGTTCCACCACGCGCCGCAGCCGGGGCTTGTCGTTGCCGGGCTGGGCGTGCGCGGTGCTGGTGCCCACCTCCACGAACGCGAACCCGAGCGCACCCAGGCCGGCGGCCATGGTGGCGTCCTTGTCGAACCCGGCGGCCAGACCGAGCCGCCCGGGGACCTCCCGGCCGAACAAGCGCACCGGAGCGCCGGTGGAGCGTCCGAACGTCGCGCGGACGGTGGCACGCAGCGGCGGCACTGCACCGGCGAACCGGATCAGCGTGCCGGCCAGGTGGTGGGCGGTCTCGGCATCCATGCGGGCCAGGCCGAGGCGGAAGAGCGTGTCGTAGATCCGGGGCACGACCGGAAGCCTACTGGGCCGCCGACTGGGCGCCGAACCTCAGGTCTGCGCGATCCGCGCCGGGGAGGAGCGCCACATCCAGAACAGCCCGAGCACCGGCAGCACCGCGGGCACGTACCCGTACCCGGCGCCGAACCGGGACCACACCGAGTCGTGCTGGAACAGCTCCGGGTGCGTGCTGGACAGGATGCCCACGGTGATCACCCCGACCAGCTCGAAGGTCACCGCCACCCAGGCCACCCGGCGCATCCGGCGCCCGTTGTGCGCCAGGGCGACCGTGGCCACCGCGTACACCACCGCAGAGACCGCGGACAGGCTGTAGGCCAGCGGTGCTTCGGCGGCGTTGCGGATCAGCTGCACCGAGGCGCGTGCGGTCGCGGAGACGGCGAACACGCCGTAGACGAAGATCAGCACCCGACCGGGACCATAGGCGGGCCGGCGGGTGTCCTCCACCTGCCCGTCCCCCACCTGCTCGTTCTCGGTCACGTCCCGCTCCGCAGTGTCAGATCCCACCAGGTGCCGCTCCGTCCTGTGCCATCGCGCCCCGTCATGCCCCGCTCCACAGCTGGTGCACGCGCAGCTGCATGACCGCCAGTGTCGCGCACGCCAGGATGAGCGCCACCGAGCTCCACCGGGTCCGCTCGATCACGGCGACCACTGCGGCAGCGGGCAGCACCAGTAGTGCGACCACCAGGTAGCCCCAGAAGGTGACGGCTTCCGGCACCTGGTGGCCGGTGGCCACCAGCACCCCGGCGACCACCATCTGCACCAGGATGCCGGCCTCGATCACCGCGCCACCGATCAGCTGCCGGGTGATCACCGGCTGGTCCCGGGCGGTGCGTACCGCGGCCCAGACACCGAGGGCCAGGCTGCAGGCGACGAGCGCTCCGACGGTAAGGGTCACCTGAGCAGCGTAGTCGGTGCGGCGTGCGGACCGAACCGGCACCACCGTCGCACCGGCGCGCCCTGACCTCCTGTCCGCCCACCCCGGGCTGAGCATGCCCCTACGATGAAGTCGTGACGACTCTGAATCTCAGCTCGAAGGACCCTGCCCGCCTCGCCGCCGACGCCCTGGTGATCGGAGTGCGCAGCGCCGGCGGGTCGGCCACGGTGGAGGGGGCCGACTTCCTCTCCCGCAGCGCCGCGGAGTCGGTGAGCCGGGCGATCACCCTGCTCGGGGTGACCGGCGACACCGGCCAGATCACGAAGATCCCCGCCGGGGACGCGGTCAAGGCGGACCTGCTGGCGCTGGTCGGGCTGGGCAAGACCGTGGAGGACGAGGACGGTCGCCGGGAGCGGCTGCGGCGTGCGGCCGGATCGGCCACAGCCGCCCTGGCCGGTACGGCCAAGGTGGTCCTCGCGCTGCCCACCGACGGCGCG
This sequence comes from Ruania albidiflava DSM 18029, assembly GCF_000421225.1. GTDB lineage: Bacteria > Actinomycetota > Actinomycetes > Actinomycetales > Beutenbergiaceae > Ruania > Ruania albidiflava. Next base: position 4,586 of record NZ_ATWL01000018.1, read on the forward strand.
CAGGATGTCGGCGCCGTGGCTGAAGGCGCGCTGCTCGGCAGCTACGTCTACGACCGCCCGGGCACGGACAAGGACTCGATCAAGGCACCGGTGGGTGCGGTGGAGATCGCTGCCGGCGCCCGCAGCAAGGGCCTCAAGGCCGCGCTGACCCGTGCCGAGGTGACCGCAGCAGCCGTGCACGCGGCACGCGACCTGGTGAACACCTCCCCGAACCTGCTCTACCCCGCCTCGTTCGCCGAGCGGGCCGCGAAGGCGGTCAAGGGCACCAAGGTGTCCATCAAGGTGCTGGACGAGAAGCAGCTGCGCGACGGCGGCTACGGCGGCATCACCGGTGTGGGCCAGGGGTCGGCCCGGCCGCCGCGGCTGGTGCGGCTCAGCTACTCCCCCGCCCGCGCCAAGCGCACCGTCGCCCTGGTGGGCAAGGGCATCACGTTCGACTCCGGCGGGCTGTCGCTGAAGCCGCCGAAGAGCATGGAGACGATGAAGAGCGACATGGCTGGCGCCGCCGCCGTGCTGCACACGGTGATCGCTGCGGCCGCGCTGGAGCTGCCGGTGGCGGTCACCGGTTGGTTGGCGCTGGCGGAGAACCTGCCCTCGGCCACCGCCCAGCGCCCTTCGGACGTGATCACCATCCGCGGCGGGAAGACGGTCGAGGTGCTGAACACCGATGCGGAGGGCCGCCTGGTGCTGGCAGATGCCCTGGTCGCCGCCGGGGAGGAGAAGCCGGACCTGCTGGTGGACATCGCCACGCTCACCGGGGCACAGATGGTGGCCCTGGGCAGCCAGGTCGGTGCCGTGATGGGCACCGACGCCGAGCGCACTGCAGTGGCCGAGGCCGCCAGCCGCGCCGGGGAGCAGTTCTGGCCGATGCCGCTGCCCGAGGAGCTGCGTGCCTCGCTGAACACCCCGACCGCGGACCTGGCGAACATCGGTGAGCGGATGGGCGGCATGCTGGTGGCCGGCCTGTTCCTCAAGGAGTTCACCGGTGGGCTGCCCTGGGCCCACCTGGACATCGCCGGGCCAGCGTTCAACGAGGGCGGCGCCCGCCACTACGTGCCCAAGGGGGGTACCGGCATGGGGGTACGCACCCTCGTGGAGCTGCTCTGCGCCGTCGGTGCGTGAGGAAACTCACGTACGTGCGCTGAGCAAACGATGGGCAGGAGCACCCCCCGGTGACAAGATGGTCTGGCACTGGTGAAGGTGCGCCCGAAGCGTGCACCGGAGGAGGAGCAGCAGGTGAGCGAACCGCAGGAGGCCGGCTACGACGTCGTCATCCTCGGCGCAGGAAGCGGTGGGTACGCGTGCGCGCTGCGCGCCTCCCAGCTCGGCCTGCGGGTGGCGCTGGTCGACGCGGCCGAGCTCGGCGGCACCTGCCTGCACCGCGGCTGCATCCCCACCAAGGCGCTGCTGCACGCGGCTGAGGTCGCCGACGAGGCGCGCCAGGCGGCCCGGGTGGGGGTCCAGACCACGTTCGACGGCGTGGACGGGCCTGGTCTGCTCGCCTACCAGCAGTCCGTGGTCGACCGGCTCTACCAGGGTCTCCAGGGGCTCGTCGCGGCCGCGGGGGTGGACTGGTTACCCGGCCGGGGGCACCTGGTCGCTGCGGACACGGTCGCGGTCCGTGGCGAGCAGGGGACGCAGCTGGTCCGTGGTCGGCACGTGGTGATCGCCACCGGTTCGCAGGTGCGCACCCTCGACGGCGTGGCCCTGGGTGCGCGGATCGTCTCCTCGGACCAGGCGTTGCGGCTGGAGCGGGTGCCCACCCGGGCGCTGGTGCTCGGCGGTGGCGTGATCGGTGTGGAGTTCGCTTCCATCTGGTCTTCCCTCGGTGCGCAGGTGACCATCGTGGAGGCGTTGGACAGCCTGCTGCCGGCAGAGGACCCGGCGATCAGCAAGGGGCTGGTGCGGGCGCTGAAGAAGCGCGGTATCAGCGTGCGTACCGGGGCCCGGGTGGCCTCCGCACACGAGGACGACGACGCGGCGCACCTGGTGCTCGAGGACGGCACCACCCTGGACGGTGACCTGCTGCTGGTGGCCGTGGGGCGCGGCCCGGTGACCGCGGACCTGGGTCTGGCAGAGGCGGGCGTCGAGCTCGACGAGGCCGGTTTCGTGCGCACCGACGAGCGCCTGCAGACCACGGCACCGGGGGTGTACGCGGTCGGTGACGTGGTCCGTGGCCTACAGCTGGCCCACCGCGGTTTCCGGCACGGGATCGTGGTGGCGGAACGGATCGCCGGGCTCGACCCGGCCCCGGTGCCGGAGGAGAACATCCCCCGGGTGACCTACTGCGACCCGCAGGTGGCCTCGGTCGGGCTCACCGAGCCGGCGGCCCGCGAGCAGTTTGGTGATGAGATCGATACCGTGGAACAGTCCCTTGCCGGCAACGGCAAGAGCCAGATCCTCGGCACGTCCGGCATGGTGAAGATGGTGCGCCGCCGCGGCGGACCGATCGTGGGAGTTCACCTGCTCGGTGCCAGGATGGGCGAACAGATCGGAGAGGCGCAGATGTTGGTGAACTGGGAGGCTTACCCTCAAGACGTCGCACCGCTCGTCCACGCACACCCGACACAGAACGAATCACTGGGTGAGGCTGCACTGGCCTTGGCCGGTACGCCCTTGCACTCCCACAACTGAAACACCGAGAAGGAGACTCCCGGTCATGTCCGAATCCGTGAAAATGCCCGCCCTTGGCGAGAGTGTCACCGAGGGCACAGTGACGCGCTGGCTGAAGGCCGTGGGCGAGGAGGTGGAGGTCGACGAGCCGTTGCTCGAGGTCTCCACCGACAAGGTGGACACCGAGGTGCCCTCGCCGGTGGCCGGGGTGGTGGAGAAGATCCTGGTCGAGGAGGACGAGACCGTCGAGGTCGGCGAGGACCTGGTGCTGATCGGCTCGGGTGCCGGTGGTGTGGGCGAGTCCCCGGCAGCCGACGATGCGCAGCAGCAGGAGAGCGAGCAGCCGGCACCGGCCGAGCCGGAGCAGGAGCAGGCGCCCGCTGCGGAGTCCGCGCAGGAGGCACCCGCGCAGGAGTCCGCCCAGGAGGCACCGGCCGGGCAGCCTGCCTCCGGTGGCACCGCGCAGGGCACCGAGGTCACGCTCCCGGCACTCGGTGAGAGCGTGACCGAGGGCACGGTCACCCAGTGGCTGAAGTCCGTGGGTGATGAGGTGGCCGAGGACGAGCCGCTGCTGGAGGTCTCCACCGACAAGGTGGACACCGAGGTGCCCTCCCCGGTGGCAGGCACCCTGCTGGAGATCCGCGCCGACGAGGACGAGACCGTCGAGGTCGGTGGCGTGCTGGCGATCATCGGCGACAAGAGCGCCCAGTCGGCTGCCCCGGCGGCACAGTCCCCGGATCCGGAGCAGCCCAAGGCGGAGAGCCCGGAGCAGCCGCAGCAGCAGGCCCCCAAGGAGGAGCCGAAGGCTGAGCGGCCGGCACCCGCCCCCGCGCAGGAGGCCGCTGCCCAGGAGCCTGCCCCCTCCCCCGCTGCGGCGAAGTCCCCGGAGGCGCCGAAGGCCGCCTCCGGTACCGAGGCACCGACCAGCTACGTCACCCCGCTGGTACGCAAGCTGGCCGCCGACAAGGGCGTGGACCTGTCCACCCTGAGCGGCACCGGAGTGGGTGGCCGGATCCGCAAGCAGGACGTGCTGGACGCTGCTGAGGCTGCGGCCAAGCCCGCCCCGCAGGAGGCACCGGCACAGGCACCGGCAGCGGCCAAGGAGGCCCCGGCACCGGCGGTCTCCCCGCTGCGCGGCACCCGGGAGAAGATGTCCCGGCTGCGCAAGATCGTGGCCAAGCGGATGGTGGAGTCCCTGCAGGTCTCCGCCCAGCTGACCACTGTGCTCGAGGTGGACGTCACCAAGATCGCCCGCCTGCGGGCCCAGGCGAAGGACGACTTCCTCGCCCGCGAGGGGGTCAAGCTCACCTACCTGCCGTTCTTCACCATGGCGGCGGTCGAGGCGCTGAAGCAGTACCCGAAGCTGAACGCCAGCATCGAGGGTGACGAGATCGTCTACCACGGCTCGGAGAACGTCGGCATCGCAGTGGACACCGAGCGTGGCCTGATCGTGCCGGTGATCAAGGACGCCGGTGACCTGAACCTGGCTGGGATCGCCCGGTCCATCGCTGACCTCGCCGAGCGCACCCGCACGAACAAGGCCACCCCGGACGAGCTCACCGGTGGCACGTTCACCATCACGAACACCGGTTCCGGCGGTGCCCTGTTCGACACCCCGATCCTGTTCCAGCCGCAGGTCGGGATGCTCGGTGTGGGCTCGATCGTCAAGCGCCCGGTCGTGGTGCCCGGCCCGGACGGCGGTGATGTGATCGCCGTGCGGCACATGGTCTACCTGGCCATCTCCTACGACCACCGGCTGATCGACGGTGCGGACGCCTCCCGCTTCCTCACCGCCATCAAGAAGCGGCTCGAGGAGGGCAACTTCGAGGGCCAGCTGGGCCTCTGACCGGCCCGCTGGGCCGGACCCCGGCCCCGCCCCGCCTTCGGTGCTGAAGTTGCTCGTCGATCTGGCTACGAATCGTGGCCGGATCGACGAGCAATCTTGTCTCTGCAGAACAAGCTCGTCGATCTAGGCAACAGCCGCGTCTCTGCCCTGGCCCGCCCGGTCTGCGGGCAGGCCGGGTGGCAGCAGCGGCGCGCCGAGGCGTTCTGCGCGGTCCGGGGGTTGCTGGCAGGCTGGCCGGTATGGGACATGTACTGGCCGCCGGCGTCTCCGGTTTTCTCGGCACCTCCCTGGTGGCCGCGCTGCGCGAGGCGGGGCACGAGGTCACCCGGCTGGTGCGCCGACCGGACACCAGCGCCGACGAGCTCACCTGGGACCCGTCCGCCGGGCAGCTGCCGCCCGGGGCGCTGGACGGGGTCAGCGCGGTGATCAACCTCGCCGGTGCCGGGGTGGGGGACAAGCGCTGGAGCGCAGCCCGCAAACAGGTCCTGGTCACCTCCCGGGTGGCTGCCACCAGCTTGCTCGCCCGCGCGCTGGCCGCCACCGGCCGCCCTGAGGTCCCGCTGATCAACGCCTCCGCGGTCGGCTTCTACGGCGACCGGGGCGAGGAGACCATCACGACGGCGGACCCTCCTGGCGGTTCTTTCCTCGCCGGGGTGTGCGCTGCCTGGGAAGCAGCCACCGGCGCAGCCAAGGACGCCGGTCACCGGGTGGTGCACCTGCGCACCGGGATCGTGCTGGACCCCAGCGGTGGTGCGCTGCAGCAGCTGATGCTGCCGCTCAAGGCCGGGGTCGCCGGTCCTATCGCCGGCGGCCGACAGTGGTGGCCGTGGATCACCAGAGAAGACTGGGTGCGTGCGGTGGTGCACCTGGTCGAGGCCGACGTGTCCGGTCCGGTGCACCTGAGCGCACCGCACCCGCGCCGCAACGCCGAGGTGATCACAGCGCTCGCCCGGGCGCTGCACCGGCCGGCGGTGCTCCCGATCCCGTTGTTCGCGGTGCGGCTCGTGGCCGGTGAGTTCGCCGGCGAGCTGGCGATCTCCCAACGGATCCTGCCGGAGCAGCTGCTGGCCGACGGGTTCGAGTTCACCTGGCCGGAGCTGGAGCCGGCGGCTGAGCACCTGCTGTCGTCCTGACCCCTGGCACCGCCGCTTGGGTCAGCAGGCGGTGGCGGTGACGGCCCGCCAGGTGGAGCCCCCGTGCCGGGTGAGCGCCAGGTCCAGGCACTGCACCGGCTGGGCGGGCACCTGGGTGGTCACCCCTTCGGGGCCGGTGCGCTGGTGCGCGCTCTGCTGCAGGTGCAGCCGCACCGATGCCGCGTCGTGGCCTGCCTCGACCACCTCCACCTCGAGCACCTCGGTCCGGTAGCCCAGGAGCCGTACCCCGGCCGTGGTCAGCTCGGTGAGCAGGGCGGTGTCCGCTGCGGCCAGCGGGGAGCCGGGCACGGTCACCGTCCCGAGCGCCTCCCGGTCGGCGCCGGCCAGAGCATCGTCACGGTCGGCGAGCAAGTCTCGCACCGCGTCGGCCACCCCATCAGACGGGGGCGCCGGTGCTGGTCCACCCGTCGGCGGTCCCGGGCCGTGCAGCCGCAGCCCGGTGAGCACCGCTGCCGCAGCGGCGGCCCCGGCGATGCTCCGTACGAGCCAGCGGCGCGGCCGGGCCCGGTGCCGCCTGCGCCCTCGGCGCCGGCGGGCCCGTGCCCGGGTGGTCAGCTCCCGGGCCGCATGCTCACGCAGCGTGGCCGAGGCGAGCACCTCGGCAGGTGCCAGACGTACCCCCGCCCGGGTTACGCCGTCGAGCAGCTGCAGCGCGTGGTGCGCGGACGGGCGCACCTGCGGGTCGGTCGACAGCAACGCCTCGAGCAGCTCGGTCACCTCCGGCCGAGCGCCCGGCTCGGCCACCCACAGGCTCAGCTGCGCCGCCGAGTACACGTCGGCCGCCGCCGAGGGTAGCGCGCCCTGGTCCAGCTCCGGTGCCCGGAACCCGCGGGTGCCACGATCGGCCGCTGCGCCGCCGACCAGGTCCACCAGCACCAGGCGGCCGGTCTCCTCCTCTTCGGGGGCGACGATCACGTTCGCGGGTGCGATGTCGCCGTGCACGATCCCGGCCGCGTGCAGCGTCTCCAGCGCGGTGAGCAGCTCCGTGGCCACCTGGACGCACTCGGCCACGCTCAGTCCCCGGCGGGCCGCCCGGAGCGTGGCCAACGTGGGGCCGGGGACGAGCTCGGTCACCACCGCGAGCCCGTCGCCGGGCAGCGGCACCACCTCCCGCACCGGCGCCACCGCCGGGTGCCGCACCCTGGCCGCGACCCGGGCCCGGCGCACCAGGCCTGCGGGCGCCTCCGGCACGATCCGCAGCGCGACCTCCGCCCCGGTCTCGCTCCGGCCCTGCAGCACGGTCCCGTGCCCGCCGATCCCGGCCACACCGGTGACCGTGTACCCGGGGACCGTGATCGCTGCGCTCATCTGGTCAGGGAACACCACGGGGCGCTCCCGCGGGAGCGTTGTCCACAGGTGCCGGCTGAAACCGGTCAGTCCGCGGAGTTGTCCACAGCCCCGCCAGCGGCGGCCGGGTCCGCCGACCCCGGCCAGGAGTGCAGCAGCCAACCGTCGGCGTCCACGTCCACCCGGGCGGTACCGCAGTGCGGCACCCAGTGCGCTGCGAGCAGCTCAGGGGTGGCCCGGCCGGTCAGTCGCGGGATCGCCACCGACATCACTCCCCCGTGGCTGACCACCAGCACAGTCTCGCCCCGGTAGGAGTCGGCCACGTCCTCGATCGCCGCCCGGAACCGGGCTACCAGCTCCCTCCCGGACTCCCCGCCCGGGAAGGAGGCAGCCAGGTCACCGGCCACCCAGGACTGGAACACCGCGGCCACCGCCGCCGGGTCCTGACTGCCGGCCAGGTCGCCGATGGCGTACTCCTGCACCCCGTCCAGCTCCTCGGCGGTGCAGCCCAGCTCCGCAGCGACGATCTGCGCCGTCTCGGCCGCCCGGCCCATCTTGGAGGCGAGGACCGCTGCGACCCGCTCGCCTGCCACCCGCTGCCCCAGAGAACGCGCCTGGGACCGGCCAGCCTCGGTGAGCCCGAGGTCGGCGCCACCGACCGGATCCGGGTCGGGGTAGGCAGCCTCGGCGTGCCGGACCACCAGGAACCGGGCCGCACACTGCAGGTCGCTCACACTGTGAACGCTACCTCGGCCTACCCACGGGCACCGCCGGACCGGGCATACAGTGGGCATCATGATCAGCCACCGCTGGGATCTCGGGGAGCAGCTCGTCGACTACCAGGTTGCCTGGCAGCGGCAACGAGACCTGCACCAGGCGGTGGTCGAGGGTGGTGCGGACACCACGCTGCTGCTGGAACATGCCTCGGTGTACACCGCCGGGCGCCGCACCGCCCGCTGGGACCGCCCCACCGACGGCACCCCAGTGGTGGACGTGGACCGCGGTGGACGGATCACCTGGCACGGACCGGGACAGCTGGTGGCCTACCCGGTCGTGCGCCTGGCCGAACCGGTGGACGTGGTCGCCTACGTGCGCGCCCTGGAGCAGGCGGTGATCGACACCTGCGCCCACTGGGGCATCACCGCCGAGCGGATCGAAGGCCGCACCGGCGCCTGGGTGCGCGGCCAGGGCCTGGTCCCGGACCGCAAGATCGCCGCGATCGGGGTGCGGGTGGCCCGCGGGGTGACGATGCACGGAGTGGCGATCAACGCATGCCCGGACCTGGCGGCGTTCTCCGCGATCGTCCCGTGCGGCATCACCGACGCCGGCGTCACCTCCCTGTCCGAGCTGGCCGGGAAGACGGTCACGGTCACCGACTGCGCGGACGCGTTCGAACCACACCTGCTCGAGGCGCTCACCCCGCTGCTCGCCCGCCGCCCGCACCCCGGGGCCGTCATGTCCGGCGTGCGCTCTGGCGCACTCCTGGCATGACGACCCGAGAGCAGGGTGTGGTGCAGGTCTCACCCCCTTGTGCTCCCCCACCGGCACCCCGGCATAGGGTGAGCCCGAGCCCCCGACGGAAGGTAAGCGAAAATGGCTGTCGCTCCTGAAGGACGCAAGATGCTTCGCGTCGAGGCACGCAACGCTGCAGTGCCGATCGAGAAGAAGCCCTCCTGGATCAAGACCCGCGCCACGATGGGCCCGGAGTACACCGAGCTGCGCGCCCTGGTGCAGCGGGAGGGTCTGCACACCGTCTGCCAGGAGGCCGGCTGTCCGAACATCTTCGAGTGCTGGGAAGACCGTGAGGCCACCTTCCTCATCGGCGGCTCGCAGTGCACCCGCCGCTGCGACTTCTGCCAGATCGACACCGGCAAGCCCGCCGAGTTCGACGCTGACGAACCCCGCCGCGTGGCCGCCTCGGTGCAGGCGATGGGGCTGCGGTACGCCACGGTGACCGGTGTGGCCCGCGACGACCTCGAGGACGGTGGCGCCTGGCTGTACGCCGAGACGGTCCGGCAGATCCACCAGGTCAACCCCGGTACCGGCGTGGAGCTGCTCATCCCCGACTTCAACGCCGACCCCGACCAGCTCGCCGAGGTGTTCTCCTCCCGCCCCGAGGTGCTCGCGCACAACCTGGAGACCGTGCCGCGCATCTTCAAGCGGATCCGGCCCGGGTTCCGCTACGACCGGTCGCTGTCGGTGCTCACCGCCGCCCACGAGGACGGGTTCGTCACCAAGTCCAACCTCATCCTCGGCATGGGTGAGACCTACGAGGAGACCGTGGACGCCCTGGAGCAGCTGCACGAGGCCGGCACGGACCTGATCACCATCACCCAGTACCTGCGCCCGTCGCTGCGGCACCACCCGGTGGACCGGTGGGTGAAGCCTGAGGAGTTCGTGGCGCTCTCCGAAGAAGCCGAGCGGATCGGGTTCCTCGGGGTGATGGCCGGACCGCTGGTGCGCTCCTCCTACCGGGCCGGCCGGCTCTGGGGGCAGGCGATGGCCCGCCGCGGCCAGACCATCCCGGAGGAGCTGGCGCACCTGGCCCGTCCGGGCACCGCCCGCCAGGAGGCAGCCTCGCTGCTCGCCCGCTGAGGATCCGGTGATGAAGCTGGCCGGCAGCCGGTCCTGGCGGTTCGCCGCCCACACCGGTGAGCTGGTGCACCTGGTGCTGCGGGTGCGCGATGCGGCCGGCCTACAGGTGCCGGCGGCCCCGGACGTGCCGCCGCCGCTGCAGGACCCACCCCAGCCGGCCGCCGGCCTGGACCTGGACCTGGACCCGGTGCTCACCGGTGCCGACTGGCTCACCTGGTGGCGGGATATCGTCGCCCTGGAGGGCCACCGACAGCTGCTCCGTCCGGACCAGGTGACCACCTCCTGGGCGAAGGTGAACCGGGAGCTGCAGGCACAGGTGAAGATGCTCGCCCGCCCGCCGAGGCTCGAGGGGCTGGCCGAGCGGCCCGGGTTGCAGGCTGCCGCCCGGGCGGTGGGCCGCACCCCGCGCGGCTGGGTGGACCGGCAGCTGCAGGCCGAGCGGCACAGCCGGGACCTGATCGACTGGCCGGTGGTGAACGAGGTGGTGCACCAGGTGGCCGCCGAGACCGGCACCCCGGTGCACAGCCTGAACGGGTGCGCGCTGGTGCTGCTGGTGCAGGGGCCTGGTGGCACCAGGTGCGCCCCGGTGTGGTGCTGTGCTCGGTGCGGGCAGCCGGCGACCGGCACACGGCCGCCGAGCTGGTACGTGCAGCGGTCCGCTCAGCACTCTGAGGGCACGGGTGGACCGGTAGGCTAAGGCCCATCATGGCGAAGAAGAAGACCTCGGACGCGGGCGCCCCGCCGAAGCAGAAGAAGCAGCGTTGGTACCACCAGATCTGGGACGTGTTCCAGATGGTGCGGCGGGCTCAGCCGTCGATCCCGTTCGTGCTGCTGGGCATCTTCCTCGGTGTGGTCGCCATCGGCTTCCTCATCGGGTTCCTCTTCGACCAGATCCTCTACTTCACCTTCCTCGCCGTCCCGTTCGCGCTGCTGGCGGCGATGTTCGTGCTCGCCCGGCGCGCGGAGTCGGTCGCCTACCAACGGATCGAGGGTGAGCCGGGTGCGGTCTCGGCCGCTCTGGGCACGATCAAGCGCGGCTGGAACATCGAGGAGGAACCGGTGGCGATCGACCCGCGGCACCAGGATGTGGTGTTCCGGGCCGTGGGGCGCCCCGGTGTGGTGCTGATCTCCGAGGGCCCGCCGCACCGGGTGCCCAAGCTGCTCGAGGGTGAGCGCAAGCGGGTGGCGCGGGTGATCCCGAACGTGCCGATCGTCCTGCTGCAGTGCGGCCGCGGTGAGGGGCAGGTCCCGTTGCCGAAGATCGCGGCCACGGTGCGCAAGCAGAAGCCGAAGCTCACCAAGAGCGAGGTGGCCGAGGTGTCCAAGCGGCTGCGGGCGCTGCAGTCACGTGCGCTGCCGATCCCCAAGGGGGTGGACCCGCGCCGGGCCCGCCCGGACCGCAAGGGGATGCGCGGCCGCTGAGCACTCAGCTCCGTGCCGGTAGCGGCCGCCAGTCCTGCCCGAACCAGCGCTGCGCACGGCGCGTGCCGCTGCTCTGCTTCTCCGTGGCGTTCTCCAGCGACGGCGGAACCAGCCTGCCGTAGGGCGCCTCACCGGGCGCGAAGGTCACCTCGACCTTGGCTACCTGCCCACCGCCGAACTCCATCAGGCAGGCGCCGTGGCCGCCGTAGCCGTCGGCGCTCGTGCCGCCGCGCACCTGGTCGATGATCTGGGCGGCCACCGTCTGGCCCTGCCCTTCGGCGAACGCACCGGCCTTCGGGGTGCCCACGCTGGTCACGTCCCCGATGGCGAACACGCCGGGGTATCGCGTGCACAACGTACGGGCGTCCACCGGGATCCAGCCGTCCTCGGTGAGCCCGGCGTCCACCACCACCTGGGGCGCCCGGTGCGCGGGCACAGCCAGCAGCAGGTCGAAGTCCAGCCGGCTACCGTCCGTCAGCACGATGCTGCGAGCTTCCGGGTCCACCCGCTGCACCTGCTGCTTGGGGTGCCAGCCGATGCCCCGTTCGGCGAACGCGGCCAGGATCGCCTCCGAGGCAGCCGGGGCCGGCGGCACCGGGGTGGGCAGCGGCATCACCAGGTCGATGCTGCTACCCGCCCGCAGCCCCCGCTGGGTGAGGAAGTCGTGGGCGAGCAGCGCGGCCTCGCTGGGCGCCGGCGGGCACTTGAACGGTGTGGACGTCACGGCGATCAGCAGCCGCCCACCGTCGAAGGACTCCAGCGCGTCCCGGGCCGCTTCGGCACCAGCGACGGTGTAGAACTCCTGCCCGGCCGCCTCCAGCCCGGGAGTGGCTGCCGGGTCCAGGTCGGCACCGAGCGCCACCACGAGCAGGTCCGCGTGCAGCTGGCGGTCGTCGTCCAAGGTGACGGTGCGGGTGTGCGGGTCGATGGCGCGCACCTCGGCCCGCAGCACCTGCAGGCCCGGTCCCCTGACGTTCGCATACGGTAGCCGCACATGGTCGGCATCGGTGTGCCCGAACATGAAGTCGAGCTTGGAGAACCCGAAGACGAAGCTCTCGGCTCGGTCCACCAGCGTGGTCTGCACCTGTTCGCCAAGCGTCTCGGACAGGGTTCGTGCCACCTCGAGCCCACCGAAACCGGCACCGAGGACGACCACCTGGAGCTTCGCCGTCATACCTGGCACTGTACGCCCGTTCGGCCCCGACGCCTAGCGGACCGGGCGGTGCCGCTCAGAGGCGAACCACCTGCGTGCCCGACCACCGGTCGTGCAGGCTGCGTCCGGCCGGGTCGGTCACCACGGGCGGGATGACCAGCAGCACGCCCACGGTCCGGGCCAGGCCGCGCAGGGGCCCGGGCAGCCCACCGTCGAGGGTGCGCATGCCCAGCCCGCAGATGCGGTGCCCGATCGTGGTGCCAGCGGTGCCGACGAGCACGAAGGTCATCAGACCGAACACGGCGAGCGTGGCCATCGCGTCGTAGGCGAAGAAGCCGGCACTGATCGCCGAGGCGAGGGCCCAGTCGATGCAGATCGCCAGGATCCGCCGGCCCCAGTACCCCGGGAACGGCAGCTCGCCGTCGTGGGAGGTCTGGGGTTCACCGGCGCGGGTCACGTCGCTCACCCGACCAGGTTACGCCGTCGACGGCGGGACGCGGGTGTCCGCATACAGGTCGCCTCCCGCACAGCACCAGCTGCGGTCGTTAACATAGCGACACATTGCGGTGACGGTGCAGACCGCCGTCGGCCCAGCGTGTGCGGCAACACACCAACACCGAGGAGCAACGGATGTTCACAAGTGCCGAGGAGGCAATCGCCTTCACCAAAGAGCAGGGCGTCAAGTTCGTCGACGTACGCTTCTGCGACCTGCCGGGAGTGATGCAGCACTTCAACATCCCGGTGGAGACGTTCACCGGTGAGGCCTTCACCGAGGGCCTGATGTTCGACGGCTCCTCGATCCGCGGCTTCCAGGCGATCCACGAGTCCGACATGAAGCTCGTGCCGGACGTGACCAGCGCGTTCGTGGACCCGTTCCGGGAGCAGAAGACCCTGGTGGTGAACTTCTCCATCGTGGACCCGTTCACCGACGAACCATACTCGCGCGACCCGCGCAACATCGCCGCGAAGGCGGAGGCGTACCTGACGTCCACCGGCATCGCCGACACTGTGTTCTTCGGCGCGGAGGCCGAGTTCTACATCTTCGACGACGTCCGGTTCCAGACCAGCGCGGACGCCAGCTTCTACTACATCAACTCCAACGAGGCTGCCTGGAACACCGGCCGGGAGGAGAACGGCGGCAACCGCGGGTACAAGACCCGGTACAAGGGCGGCTACTTCCCGGTCTCCCCCAACGACCAGATGGCCGACCTGCGCGACGAGATGGTCACGGTGATGCAGGCTGCGGGCCTGGAGGTGGAGCGGGCGCACCACGAGGTGGGCACCGCCGGCCAGCAGGAGATCAACTACCGGTTCAACACGCTGCGCGGCGCGGCCGACGACCTGATGAAGTTCAAGTACATCATCAAGAACGTGGCCTGGCGGGCGGGCAAGTCGGCCACGTTCATGCCCAAGCCGATCTTCGGGGACAACGGCTCCGGGATGCACTCTCACCAGAGCCTGTGGTCCGACGGGAAGCCGCTGTTCTACGACGAGCGCGGCTACGGCGGGCTGTCGGACCTGGCGCGCTGGTACATCGGTGGGCTGCTGCGGCACGCGCCGAGCCTGCTGGCGTTCACCAACCCCTCGTTGAACTCCTACCACCGGCTGGTGCCGGGGTTCGAGGCGCCGGTGAACCTGGTGTACTCGGCGCGGAACCGGTCGGCGTGCATCCGCATCCCGGTGACCGGGTCCTCGCCGAAGGCCAAACGGGTGGAGTACCGGGTGCCCGACCCGTCCTCGAACCCGTACCTGGCGTTCGCTGCGATGCTGATGGCCGGGATCGACGGGATCCGCAACCGCATCGAGCCACCGGAGCCGATCGACAAGGACCTGTACGAGCTGCCGCCGGAGGAGCACGCGGAGATCGAGCAGGTGCCGGACTCGTTGCCGGCGGCGCTGGACGCGCTCGAGGCGGACTTCGACTACCTCACCGAGGGGGATGTGTTCACCCCGGACCTGATCGAGACCTGGATCGACTACAAGCGCACCCACGAGGTGGACGAGATCCGGCTCCGCCCGCACCCGCACGAGTTCGAGCTCTACTACGACCTGTGAGGAGTGAGCGGAGCGAGCCCCGCAGACAGGTCGTCATGGGTAGCGACCTGTGAGGAGTGAGCGGAGCTTGCGGAGCGGGCCCGCCCACCCATCCACCCCGCACTGAGGCACTTCTGTGACACTGAGGCATTCCTTTTCTGCCTCCGTGTGACAAGAGTGCCTCAGTGTGTGCGTCTTCTGCTGGTACGGCGAACGAGCAACGGTCAGTGGGGCTCACTGAGTGATTCTCGCACCGCCGCCGCGTCGGTTGACTGCCATCACTAGTCGGCGTCGGAGGGCGAACCAAGCAGCTCGCGGACCCGGCTGGAGACCCGGTGGAACTCGGAGCTCTCCAACGTCTCGGCGTAGTCGCGCCGCGCCGGCAGGTCCACCACGTGTTCCTCGATGATCCGGCCCGGCCGCGGGCTCATCACGACGACCCGGCTGGCGAGGTACACCGCTTCTGCCACCGAGTGGGTGACCAACAGCACGCTGGTCCCGGTCTGGCTCCAGATGCGGTTGAACTCCACGTTCATCCGCTCCCGGGTGAGCGCATCGAGAGCGCCGAACGGCTCGTCCATCAGCAGCACACGCGGTTCGTGCAGCAGAGCGCGGCAAAGGGACACCCGCTGCTGCATACCGCCGGAGAGCTCATGCGGTAGCGCCCTCTCGAACCCGCTCAGCCCCGTCATCTCGATCAGCTCGTCGGTACGCTCCTGGGCCTTGCGCATGTTCATGCCGCGCATCTCGGCCTGCAGCAAGATATTGCCACGAACGTTTCGCCACTCCAGCAGCGCAGCCCGTTGGAACACGAACCCGATGTCCTGCCTGGGCCCGGTGACCGGGTCACCGCGGAGATGTACCGACCCGCCGCTCGGAGCAGTCAGCCCGGCGACAGCCTTCAGCAGGGTCGACTTGCCGCATCCGGACGGGCCTGCGATCGTGATGAACTCGCCCGCCTGCACGTCCAGATCGATACCTTCCAGCGCACTGACCCGGCCGCGCTTGGAGGCGAAGGTGATCGACAGGTCACTGACCTGCAGCACGGTCGAGGTGTCGACAACCTCAGTCACCGGCAGCTCCTTCCAGACAGCACGCGATGCCAGCGTGCGTGGTGCGTGGACGAGGTCATCGGATCATGCCCCCGGTGCGAACGAGTCGTCGAAGTAGTCCTCGACGGATCCCTCACCGGAGATCAGCTCGGCATCGGAGAGCAGCGTCAGCGTGTTCTCCCAGTCCTCGGCAGCGGTCACACCGGGTGCCTCACCTTCGGTCGCGTCGGTGTGCAACAGCAGGATCGTCTCCTCCCACTGGTTCTGCAGGACGTCGGCCTCCGGCATCTGCGGGTCCTTGCCGTCCATCGCCTCGACCGCAGCCTGCGGGTCGTCGGCGGCGGCCTGGAACGCCTCCGAGGTGGCCGCAGCCATCGCCGAGACAAGCTCCGGGTCGTCAGCGATCGTGGTGTCCGGTGCGATCAGACCGTTGCTGAAGAAGTTCAGACCCGCGTCGGAGTAGCGCAAGTAGCTGACCTCGCGGCCGCTCTCAGCCTGGATGGTCGGACCCTGGTCGTGCGCGAAGCCGATCAGGCCGTCGACCTGGCCGGAGAGCATTGCGGCGATCTTTCCGGCAGGGTCCAGGTTCTGCTGCGTCACGTCGGACTCCGAGAGCCCCACGGCCTCCAGGTACATCGGGAACACAGTCGTCGGCGCATCGCCTGCGGACACAGCGATCGTGGTGCCGACCAGGTCTTCCGGGGTCTCGATGCCCGAGTCGCTGAAGATCTGCACGGCCGAGGGGGTGGTCTGCAGGAACACACCGACGGAGTGGATCGCCACGCCGCTGTCGATGTTTGCCAGCACTGCGGGGGTGTCCGCCCATCCGAAGTCGACCTGCTCCTGGCCGACCGCCTGCGCGGTCTTGGTGGAGCCTTGGCCGGCCTGGATCTCCAGGTTGATGCCGTGCTCCTCGAAGATGCCCTGCTCCACGCCGTAGTAGAACGGCGCGTGCTCACCATAGGGGTACCAGTTGAGCATCAGGGTGACGTCGCTCATCTCCCCGTCTCCCCCGGACTCTCCGTCCGATCCGCCGCAACCCGCCACGGCGAGCGCCGCGGCCGTGGCCAACGCAATTCCGCCAAGTGCGGTACGTGAGGTCTTCATTGATTTCCTTCTTCCATGAGTAAGAGGCCAGGGCAGGCACCGCGCTGTAGTTGGGTCAGAAGCGGACAGTGGCGGCGGCGACGTCCCGCCGGGAAGCATGCCAGGGAATGAGGAACTTCTCGGCGATCTGGATGATCGCGAACAGCACCACGCCCATGACGGACATGATGATCAGAGCCGCGAACAGCATCGCCGTGTCCAAGATGCCGTTCGCCTGCAAGATCACATACCCGAGACCCTCGTTGGCCCCGACGAACTCACCCACCACCGCACCGGTCACGGCCAGCGTAGCCGCCACCTTGAGGCCCGAGAGGAGCTCGGGCAGCGCCGCTGGCAACCGGACCTTGAGAAGCACCTTCAGGCGGCTCGCGCCCATCGTGGAGACGAGCTGCAGGATCTCCGGATCCACCGAGCGCAGACCAGCCAGTCCAGAGATCACCACCGGGAAGAACGCCATCAGCACAGCCACCAGGATCTTCGGCGCCGCACCAAAGCCGAGCCAGACGATGAACAAGGGGGCAATAGCGATCTTCGGGATCACCTGGGCGAACAAGATCACCGGGTAGAACGTCTTCTCCAAGCCCTTGGAGTAGACCATGATCACCGCGACCAGGAGACCGGCGACACCGGCGATGGCAAACCCGATGAGCGTCTCATAGGTTGTCACCCAGGTGTGCTGGAGCAGGTACTCCGCGTTCTCAGCGAACGCCGCCCAGGTGTCTGACGGCGCCGGAATGATGTACGGCTGGACCCAGCCCTGAGCGGTGACCAGCCACCAGAGCACGATCACCACGGCAAGAAAGACGATGGGGTGCCAACTCTGCAACCACCAGCGCAGGAAGCCACCAGCAACGCTCGAGCGTCCGTTCGACCCAGACGGCGAGCCGCCCGACTTCTGGTCTGTCACTGTCATGCGAGTCCTCGTCATTGCGGAGATAGCTCCGGAAAACGCTATCCGTGGCGTGAATTCTAGGTGTGCCATCTGGGTGTGTCAAAGCAGTATCCGCCCGTTTCGAGGAAGGTGGGGTCGACCGGGCGCTCCGGCCCCGATCGACCCCACCTCGCGGTGCCCGGCTACCGGTCCAGCACCTCCAGGTCCGCGCGTGCCACGGCGTCGGAGCGCCGACCGAGGGCGACCACGTCGTAGCTGCCGGCGCGGGTCTGGCGGGGTACCCGGATCTCGGTCTGGAACGCCCCTTCTCCGTCGGCCGCCACGCGACCAGCCAGACCGTGCACGCCGTCCAGGCGCAGGAACACCAGCTCCCCCGGTTCGAACCCAGTCCCGGTGGCTGTCACGCTCTGCCCGGGCTGTGCTTGGTTCGGATCGACGCTCAGCGTGGTGCTGTCAGCCGCCACAGAGACAGCCAGGTTCCGCATCCGGCCGATGTTGTCGAACGATCCGAAGCCGACCTGTCCGGAGTCGAAGGTGGTGTCCGTCGCGGTGAACAACGGTCGATCCAGGCCGTCGATCCAGACGGCCATCTCGCCGGTGTCGGCACAGTGCACCAGCCGTACCTGGTGGAACTCCTCGTCGGTGATCGCCGGTGGCGCCCCGATCGTGCCGTCCCACTGGTCGTCGATCCGCTCCCGGTCGGCGTTGTCCACCTTGAAGATGCCGTTGTGGGCGTAGATCGTGTTGTCCTGCGAGATGTGGGCGTAGTAGTACTCCGTGTCCGACTGGTGACCGAAGACCAGGATGATGTCCCGGTTGTCGATCGATGCGGGTGTGTCCAGCCGGACGTCGGCCGTCAGCTCCACCGACCCATCGGGCACTACAGAGTCCAGGAGCGCATACTCGAACGGACGGCGAATTCCGTCACCTGGGTCGGTACCGGCCTCAGCGAGGATGATCTCGTCACCGGGAAGGTCCCAGAGCTCGGGCGTCCGGGGGGTCCAGTTCTCCGCAGCCATCAGGTCGCTCACCGGCTCTCCGAGCTCGCACGACGGCGGCTCGGGCACCGGTGTGGGCTCGACCTCGAACCTGGCGTACTGCGCCGCGACCTGTTCCGGCGTCGCCGCGGTGTCCAGGAACATCAGGTCGTCCATCCGTCCGTCGAACGGATTGAACTCCTCGGTGTTCTGCGGGTAGCTGCCGCCGATCTTGATACCGGCAGGCAGCGTCTCCGAGGCCGGTCCGCCGTCCCACGGCGTCGTCTCGGAGGTATAGCTGCCCTCGAGCGGCTCGCCGTTCATGTACAGCCGCATCTCTTGGCCGACGAAGTCGAAGGTGGCAGCCAGGTGTACCCACTCGCCGCGGACGAGGATGTCCTCCCACGGCAGGTCGGCCGCGTACGTCCACGAGCCCTCACCGTCCAGCTGCCGGCCCAGTGCCACCAGCTTGAGCTCGCCACCGACCGAGATGACCTCCAGCAGGGCGCGCACGTTGTGCCCGTCGGAGCCTCCGCTGAGCACGCCTGCCAGCCCGATGGCCCCATAGCGGTCGTCCGGGTCGTCGGTGTTGGTGTTCGGTGGCGGGTTGTCCCCGGTGGGTTTGAACCAGCCCATCACACTCATCGCCTCGGCGCCGGCGAACGGACTGAGCGTAGCCACACCGTCTTCGTTGTATGTGCCTGCCTTCCAGTCATCGTTGCTGGCACCTGGGGGATCGCCACCGTCCTCCTGGGCACTCATCTGCTGGGTCTGCAGGGACTGACCAGCACCCGGGTAGGCAGCGTCGGCCAGGCGCATCTGGGGCCCACCGTTGACCAGCTCGATCTCGGTGCCGGAGTAGCCCTGATCGGACTCCAGGGTGGCATCGTCCTCCACCGGGTGGTCGAAGTCGTAGTGGGCCACCGTGTGCTCAGCCAGCTCTGGAAGCACGATCGGTGACGAACCACTGACCTCCTGCGCGCCGGTCACGCGCCAGATCTTCCCGTTCGCCTTGGCGATCAGGTACAGCTCACCGTCTGCGTCGGACCCGAACCGCAGGTCCACCCGGCTGTCCCCGACCAGCTCAGCGAACGTCGTCTCCTCACCGTCGGCGAAGACGCGCAGCCGAGAGATCTCTGCCAGGGCATCGACATCGCCATCGTTGCGGACCATCTCCTCGTGCTCGGTGGACAGCACCCATCCGTGCACCAGGTCGGTGAACAGGTACTTGTCCTGCAGCTCCGGGATGCTGCCGCGGTACACAAACCCTCCGTTCAGAGCGATGCCGGCGTCGCCGGTCTGACCCGGGTCACGGTTGTGGTCGTAGGCGGCCACTGGATAGGTGAAGCCGCGCTCCGCGTCGTCCTCAGGCAACGGGTAGATCTGCCGGTTCTCGGCACGGAAGGGTCCTTCCCGCTCGGACCAGCCGAAGTTGTCGCCTGCCTGCACCTCGTACACCGACTCGACTTGCCACTCGCCGATGTGACCGAGGTAGAGCTGGTGGTCGCCCTCTGTGTCCCAGCTGATCCGGTGCGGGTCACGCATGCCGACGGCGTAGACCTCCCCGAGCGCACCTGGCACGTCTAGGAACGGGTTGTCGGCCGGAATGCCGTACTGGCCGTTGGCGCTGTTGGTGCCAGCGGTGTCGATCCGCATGATCGTGCCCTGTGGAGTGGCGGGGTCCTGCGGGTTGTCGTTGCCGACCCCGTTACCGCCGTCACCGGAGAGGATGTAGAGCATTCCGTAGTCCGGGTCTCCCTCCTCGACGGTCGGGTTGAACGCGATCTGCTGCATAGTGTGCACACGCCCGTTGTAGGGGACCCGCATGATCTCCCGGCTGGTGCCCTCGAAGCTCGGCGCTGACGGATCGGCGGCTGTCCACTCGGTGAGCACGCTGTGGAACCCCACGCTGCCGTAACCCGGGAAGTCCGGGACATCCTCTTCCAAGGCACTACCGGCTTCGGTGTGGACGGTGTAGAAGATCCCGTTCGCTGCGAAAGCCGGGTGGAACTCGGCGAAGCCCAGGCCGGTGCCCAGTCCGGCATGGTTGTGGAAGTTGTCGATGAAGTGCTCCCGGACATCCAGGTACGGGACGTAGTCCCCGGACTCCTTGTCCACCAGGTAGAGCATGCCGTTCATGTCCGGCACCATGAGGCGCCCTGAACCGTCCGGCACCTCGTCCACGTGGGTGATCCGGTTGTGTCGGTCAAGACGCGGATCCTGGGTCTCCGGGGTGGTGTGCGACTCGGGCAGCTGGACGAACTCTTCGACTTCTATGCCCAACCGAGAAAGGCTGGGGTCGGGCAGCGGGTTCAGCAACGGCTCCTCGGTCTCGTCGCCGCCGGGTGCGCAGTCCCCAGGATTGCCCGTGGCAATGTCGAGGTTCTCCCCGGTCGTGTCCACGGCGACGTCGTCCAGCATCAGCTGACCCTCGCTGGAAGAGCCGTTGATCCAGAAGAACCGATCCAGCGGACCGTCCACCGCCTGTCGGAAGCCGAACTGCCTCTCGGCACCTTCCGGCAGGCGGGTCTGCTCCTCGTACGGCCCGCCCTGGCTGTACACAGAGACCTGGTCGGAGGCGTTGTCCGCGACGATCCAGACACACTGCCACGCACCTCGGCCCCAGTCACCAACCTCCTCGAAGTGGTCCCCGTCGCGAACGAGCATCCTGTCGTCGTTCTGGTTGTTGACGTAGGCGCGGCTGTTCTCGTACGTGGTGGGCTCGTCGACGTCGGTGAGGCCGAACGAGGTGTCCACGCTCCCGGTTCGCAGGAACCGGAAGAACAGAGTGCCGGTCTCCCCCTCAGGGATCTCGGCGGTGGCGCGCCGTGCCCAATGCGCGCCACCGGTCATCTCCACCACGCGGTTGTTCCCGTTCAACGGATCCGGGATGACCTGCGCTGCTTCGGTCGCGCTCCACCCGTCCTGCCCATCCAGGCCGCCGGTGCTGTACTCCTCGAAGTCGAACACCTCGGTGAAGGTGACGTCTCCCGGATCGGCTCCAGCGGGCGTCGTCACCATCGCGAGACACACTGCCGCGGCCGCTCCCGCCGCCACGAGACTCCTGCGAAAAAAGCGAACACGTACTGACATCATCGTCCTCCCCGTCGGCAAGCGCTTTCCTGCCTCTAGTGGAGGGTAGCAGTAGTTGCCCGTCGCAGAAAGACCCCGGTAGGCACCTCACCCTGTGCAGTCTGAAAGAACAGTGAAAGCACTATGCAGCAGCGTCGTTCCTGCATCTGACACCGAGCAAGGAGACGCTCCACATATGACTACCACTCGCACTCGCCGGCGGAAGGTCACCGGTGTGCTCGCATCACTTGCGCTGTCCTTGCTGGCCATCACCGGCGTCTCCGGCGCCGCACAGGCATCGGAGACCTACGTACCTCAGGACTACGGCTACACGGACTCGCCCCACGGCTGCCCGCGCGGCGCCGTCTGCATCTACCCCGGCGCAGGGTGGAACGGCGGTAACCCCACCTATGTGTTCTGGTCCTACGGTGTGCACCTGATCTACAACCAGTACGGGCAGCACCGCATCTACAACAACCAGACGCACGGTGCCAGGGCGGGACTGTGCATGGATACCGGTAGCGACTGCGGCAACTTCATGCCTGCCGGCTTCTATGCCGACTACGGCTTCACGCCGATCAACGCGATCAAGCTCCGCCCCGCCAGCTAGCGATCACCGCAGAGGAGGAGAACCCCATGATCCGATCGTCTTCACCCAGGCGGGCAGGACGCCTGCTGGCCACTGCCGGTATCACGATCATCGCGATCGCCGGCGTCTCGGGCGCCGCTCAGGCAGCTGGCCATGAGCCGCCATCGGGCGAGCTCACCGGCTGCCCAGACGGTGCAGTGTGTCTCTACCCGGACGACAGCTGGAACTGGGGCAGCCCCAGCCATGTCTTCTACGAGCAGGGCACGCACCGCGTCTCCTACCAGTACGACGAGCACCGCATCTTCAACAACCAGGACGACCTCGGCTACGTCGAGCTGTGCGCCGGGACCGACGGCACCGACTGCGACAACCTGATCGCGCCTGGCGAGTACACCGACATCAATCTCACTGACGTCGAGTCGATCCGGCTCTTCAGCTACTGAGCCGGCGACTCTCCACGCAGCACTCTGGAGGAGATCTGCCATGACTAGCACTCGAACCCGTACCAGGCTCACCGCCGTGCTCGCCTCGCTCGCCCTGTCCCTGATCACCTTGACGGGGCTGTCCAGCACCGCTCAGGCTGCTGAAGCACCCGCAGCGACCAGCGACGACGTCACCGCGTCCACGCATGGCTGTCCACGCGGCGCCGTGTGCATCTACCCAGGCGAGGGCTGGAATGGTGGGAACCCCACGTACATCTTCTACTCCTACGGGGTCCACAAGGTCTACGACCAGTGGGGTTGGCACCGCGTATTCAACAACCAGTACGGACGCGCGTACGCCTCCGCGTGCAAGAACGGCAACGGCACCCAGTGCCGTCTGCCGGTCATGCCCGGGACCTGGTCCAACGTGTCGATGACGCTGATCAACTCCTTCTGGTTGTTCACGGAGTAGTGACGAGCGCACACGCGCCAGCGCCCTGAGGACAGCCTGCGGGTTGCATTCGCGCCGATGACAGCGAGATGAAAGCGTGCTGACGCACACTGGTAACCGTCCGAGGGGGACCGAAGCTGAGGGGCCGGCCATCATGGTCGGCCCCTCAGTCATGTCTGGCCCTGCTCAACCCTCGCGTGACGGCGGATGGTCCGTGGATCGTCTGAGCACCAGCTCAGGAGCCGGTTCAGTGATGAAGGTGTTCGTCTCCGGGCTCCGCCCGTCGATAGCATCGATCAGCAAAGTGGCAGCGGTCGAGCCCAGCTGGTGCAGCGGCAGGCGGACTGCGGTGAGTGCCACCGCAAGGTGCTCGACGAACCACGCGTCATGGATCGTCACCACCGAAATCTCCTCCGGCACCCGTACCCACGCGTCTCGCAGCGTGCTGAGCACACCGCTCGCCGTCACTGCGTTCACCACCACCAGCGCCGTCGGCAGGTGCGGTCTCTGCAGGATCTCTTCTGCTGCAACAGCTCCCGACCGCGGTGACCAGCCCGCGTGCACGATGTCTGCCCCGCCCGCCAGCCCCACCTGCCGGAGCGCCGCCCGGTAGCCCGACTCCCGACGATCCGAGGTCTGCGATCCGTCCGGTCCCGCCACAAACGCAATCTCACGATGGCCGAGACCGAGCAGGTGCTCCGTCGCGAGGACACCCGCCGCCGCGTCGTCGACCCGCACGGTCGGGACGTTCCGCCCGTCATCGGCGTTCACCAGCACGGCCGGCACCGATGAGGAGATCGCCTCCACTAACCGGTCTTCCTGCCCGTAGCCGCTGTGCAGGATCACTCCGTCCAGGCGTCCACGGGCCACGAACGCCCGGAGCTGGCTGTCGTTCTCGGCCAGCTCCTCGGCCTCTGCCAGCAGCGTGACATACCCGGCACGGGTGCAGCGGCTCTGCGCACCGGCCAGCACATCGACATTGATCGGACTGTCCAGACCATGCATCACCAGGCCGATCGCTCCGGACCGGGCGCCACGCAACGAGCGGGCCACCGAGTGCGGCACGTATCCCAACGCGGTGGCCACAGACCGGATCCGTTCGCGGGTGTCGTCTCGTACCCGGACCTTCGGATCCTCGTTCAGCACGCGGGAGGCGATCGCCGGCGAGACGCCGGCCTCGTTCGCCACGTCCCGCAACGTCGGGTGGCCGCGCGGATACATGGTCGCACGATATCGAGACGACGGGGTTGACACTCGACCATCCTGTCACTAGTGTCCTGAAAAATCGATTGTTCACCAGGTTTGGGCTCCACTAGCCGCAGGCGAACCAGTTCACGGGCACCACACCCGTCCGTCGACTCTGCACGCCCTGCAAGGCGACCCTGCGGCGTGCTCACCCTCGGACGAAAGGCTCTGATGAGACCCCCACTGCGCGAGAACGCAGTCAGCTATGACGTCGCCGTGATCGGCGGTGGACCCGGCGGACTGCCTGCGGCGATCGCCGCAGCCCGTGCGGGAGCCCGCACCATCCTGGTGGAGCGCACCGCAGCTCTGGGCGGCGCCGCGGCCTCCGGGCTGGGCATCCTCGGCTTCCTCGACCGGGCTGGCAACCCAGCACTGGGCGGCATCGCGCAGGAGCTGGTCGACCGGCTCGTCGCCGTCGGTGGGTCGCCCGGGCACTTCCGCTGCCCGGTGCACAACTCGATCACCCCGATCTCTCCGGACCTGCTGAAGATCGTCGCGGTCCAGATGTGCCAGGAAGCCGGCGTCGACATCCTGTTCGAGAACGAGCTCCTGGACGTCGACATCGACCCCTCGGACACCCTCCGCTCGGCGACTGTCTACGGAAAGCTCACCAAGACCCGTATCGAGGCGCGCGTCTTCATCGACGCCACCGGCGACGGGGACCTCGCCTACCTCGCCGGCGTGCCGCACACCCTGGGCCAGGACGGCACCCGCACCATGCAACCGAGCACGTTGATGTTCACCGTCACCGGACACGACCTGGACCGCTTCTTCGCCTTCCTGGACGACGATCCGGAGGAGATGGGTATCAAGGAGTCCTACGCCGTGGACTACGACGTCGACTTCCTCCGGCGCACCCCCGGACACTGCTTCATCGGCATGACCCAGCGAATTGCACAGGCTCGGGCGGCAGGCGCGTTCACCATCCCGCGCAACCAGTTCATCTACATCTCCACCGCCTCGGACCGGCAGCTGGCGATCAACACCTCCCGAGTGACCCGGATCGACGCCTCCGACCCCGTCCAGCTCTCCAAGGGGTTGGAGACCGGGTACGGGCAGGTACTTGAGCTGCTCGACTTCATGCGCAGCAGCATGCCCGGTTTCGAGCAGGTGGAGCTCTCCCAGATCGCCCCGGCGCTCGGCATCCGAGAGACACGCCACTTCATCGGCGAGCACCGCCTCACCATGGGCACGTTGGACAGCCCGACCACCAGCGAGGAAGCCATCGCGCTGTCCGCCTACAACATCGACATCCACTCCGGCACCGGTGACGGGATCGACCTGCAGGTGGTCGAGGAGCCGTTCGGCATCCCGTACGGCTGCCTGGTGCCCCAGCAGGTCGACGGCCTGCTGCTCAGCGGCCGGACGATCTCGGTGGACTCCACCGTGTTCGCCGCCGCACGGGTGATGGGCACCTGCATGGCGATCGCCGAATCGGCCGGGCTCGCCGCGGCGAGCGCCGTCGAGACCGGCGGGTCGGTGAAGGACGTCGACGTCGCCCGTCTTCGGGCCGACCTGCACGACCAGGGCGCGATCCTTCCCGGTATGCCGGCGCGCTCCGCCGTCGGCGTGCACACCTACTGACCAGAGAAGACCGGTGACCCGGGCACACGGCCCGTCCACCTCGAAAGGAGACAAGGATGTCGGCACGGAACACCCGCAGACGGCGCATGCTCACCCTGACCAGCGCCACGCTCACCCTCGGTCTCGTCGCCGCCTGCAGCGGCGGCGGAGACAGCTCCAGCACCGAGATCACCATGTGGACGTTCCTCGATCCCGCCGGGGACTCCGGACGCGAGCAAGTGCTCGGCGACCTCATCGAGTCCTATGAGGAGGCCAACCCAGAGGTCACGGTGAACGTCGAGGTGCAGCAGTGGGACACGATGACCCAGCAGTTCCTCGCAGCGGACGTCTCCGGTACCGCGCCGGACGTGATGTGGGTGGCGCTGGACCAGGTCTACAGCGCCGTACAGCAGGGCGCCCTGGCCGACTTGAACTCGCTCGCCTTCGGTGACCTTCCCGCCGACCAGCTCGAAGAGCTGCACGACGTGTACTGGGACACCATGGAGACCGATGACGGCGCCAGCTACGGCGTGGTCCACTCCCGCAACTACTTCGGCATCATGTACCGAGCGGACCTGCTCGAGGAAGCCGGAATCGACCCGGAGCAGATCACCACCTGGGACGACCTCACCCAAGCAGCCGAAGAGCTGACCGCCCCGGGTGAGAACCGGTGGGGCCTGGGGCAGGCGTTCGGCACGTCGTTCGCCGACCCGCAGATCCTCTCCGCCCGGCTCGTGGAGAGCCAGGGTGCGATGTTCGGTGATGACGGCACTCCCCTGTGGGCCACCGACGAGGGCATCGCCGCCATGGAGTTCCAGGCCGGCTTCGTCACCGACAGCCAGGTCACTCCGGACGACTCCGTGCGCCTGACCGCTGAGGACCTCTACGAGCTGTTCTCCGCCGGCCAGGTGGCGATGATCAACGCCGCCAGTGTCCGCGTACCCACCATGCAGGAACAGGTGGGCGCGGAGAACGTCGGGTTCATGCACTACCCCTCCGAGGACGGGCAGAACCCGGCTCCGGGCAACCTGGCAGGCTGGTCGGTCGGTGTGTGGGCGGGCAGCGAGGTTGCCGAGCAGGCTGCCGACTTCGTCGCCTACATGTCCAGCCCCGAGGCGGACGAGCAGTGGATGCTCGACGCACAGCAGCCTCCGTTGTACGCCTCCACCGCGGAGAACAACGCGGACTTCCTCGCCGATCCGGAGAACTCCTTCCTCTCGGTGGTGCTGGAGGGATCTCAGGAGTACGGCTGGCTGCCACCGACCACCATCCCGACCGCAGGCTGGCGTGAGGCGCTGAACGGCGCAGTGCAGCAGGTGCTCCTCGGAGAGGCAGACCCTGCGCAGGCGATGGAAGCGGCCGCCCAGTCCCTCGACCATGGCTGAGTCGACACTAGCCCCGGGTCGGCGGTCGACAGCACCGGAACGGGCGCACCGGCGGGACTGGATGGGCCTGGTCTACGTCGCGCCGGTCATGCTCGTCCTGCTGGTCGTGCTCATCCTGCCGGCCGGGTTCGCCATCTACTACAGCCTGCTGAAGCTGCAGTCCGTGCGGCCGGTCGGGTTCGCCGGGCTGGAGAACTACCAGCGCGTGTTCTCCGACCCGGAGATGGTCGAGGTGCTGGTGCGCACCCTCGGGTTCGCGGTGGTGACTGTAGCGCTGACGTTGGCAGCAGCCCTCGTGGTGGCCGTCTTCCTGGACCGGCTGACGACGGGCCGAGCCACCGCGGTGCAGATCCTGGTGGTGCTGCCCTGGGTGATCTCCACGATCGTCGGAGCCTTGCTCTTCCGCTGGTTCTTCGTGGCGGACATCAGCCCGGGCGTCTACCTGGCGAGCCTGCTGGGTCTGCACATCAAGCCGTTGACCGACCCGACCCTGGCGATGGTCACGCTGATCCTGGTGGCCCTGTGGCGCACGCTGGGCTTCGCGGTCCTCATCCTGCTCGCCGGGATCAAGGCGATCCCGGCCGAGTACTACGAGTCCGCGACGGTGGATGGCGCCAACACCGGCCAGCAGTTCCGGCTCATCACCCTGCCGATGCTGAAGACGCCGTTGGTCATCACCACGGTGGTGCTCACGATGAGCAACCTGAACAATGTGGAGGCCCCGCTCGTGACCACCGGCGGCGGCCCAGGGGATGCGACGCAGATCCTGCCGCTGGCCATCTACCAGCAGGCGTTCACCCACTTCGACTTCTCCGGTGGTGTGGCACTGGCCTCCGTGGCCCTGGTGCTGAACGTCGGCCTGGTGTTCGCCTACCTGCGGCTCGCCCGGTGGAGCGTGTGATGGCAGAGTCGTTGCAGCCTCGGGTCCGCACCCGCCGGCAGGTCGTCCGGATCGTCGTGGTGCTGGCGGCTGCGGTCGTCGCCCTGATCAACATCGCCCCGGTGCTCTGGGGCGTGGCGACCTCGGTACGGCCGCCGGAGAGGATCTTCGCGTTCCCGCCTTCGTTCCTGGTCGGAGACCTCACCACTGAGCACTACGCCCAGGTGCTCGAGGGGACCTTCACCCGAAACCTGGCGAACAGCGTGCTGTACTCCGGTGTGGCAACGCTGGCCGCTGTGGTGCTCGGGGCGATCGCCGCCTATGCCTTCGACCGGTTCCGGTTCCCGCTGCGTCGGCAGCTGTTCGGAGTGATCGTGGCCTGTATCCCGCTGTCGATGGGTGCAGCGGTGCTGGTGATCCCGAACTACCTGTACTTCGCGGCGTTGGGGCTGCTGGACACTCCGGTGATCCTGCCGCTGCTGTACCTGGGCTACAACCTGCCGATGGCCGTCTGGATCATCAAGGGTGCGATGGAGGGGGTACCCACCGAGCTGGACGAGGCGGCCACGCTGGACGGTGCCTCCAGGCTGCGGACCTTCTTCTCCGTGGTGCTTCCGCTGTGCCGGCCGAGCCTGGGCGCGGCCAGCATCTTCGTGTTCATCGGATCCTGGAACGAGTTCGTGGCCGGTTCGGTGATGGTCAACTCCTCCGAGTACCGGCCGGTGCAGGTAGCGGTCTACCAGTTCATCAGTGCGTTCGGCCGGCAGTGGGGTCCGTTGACGGCGAGTGCCGTGCTGGCCCTGGTGCCGATCCTGGTGCTGGTGGTGTTCTTCGGGCGGTATCTGGTCGCGGGACTGATGCGCGGGGCCGTGAAGGGGTGAGGTGCCAAGGGCCGGGCCTGCGGCCCGACCCCACTGTCCGGTGGACGAAGACCACCCGCCGGCGGACGCTGACGCCTGGACCGATCGGGCACACCGGGTCGATCCGCGGTTGAATGGCAGCAGGTGCCCGCTGCACGCGGGTGCTGCGGCGTGCGGACGTGTGCGCCGCCGTCTTCCGAAGGAGGTCTCAGGTGTCAGACTCGCTCTACCACCCCACCACAGCCGCTGAAGCGCGACGCCGCAAGGAGCTCGCACCCGAGGCACACGAGGCGTTCGAGGCGTTCAGCCGGGCGGTGTTCGCCCCCGGTGCCCTGGACGAGACCACCAAACAGCTGATCGCCGTGGCGGTCGCGCACACCACGCAGTGCCCGTACTGCATCGACGGGCACACCAAGCTGGCCGTGCGCAAGGGCGCCAGTCCGGAGCAGATCATGGAGGCGATCTGGGTGGCGGCAGAGATGCGGGCCGGTGGTGCCTATGCGCACTCCACGCTCGCGATGTCCGCGATCGAGCACGTGCACCCCCAGCAGAGCACCCGGGAGGGGTGACCGTGCGAAAACCAAGCCTGGACGCGATGGCCCGCCAGCTCGGCGAGCGGGCGGCCCGCGCGTCCAGCGGTCGGGCGGCGGAGACCGTCTACGGCGGGCACGAGAAACGGCTGCGCCAGACGATCGTGGCGATGACCGCCGGCACGGAGCTCGCCGAGCACGAGAATCCGGGCGACGCCACGGTGCTGGTGATCCACGGACGGCTGAAGCTCCTGGCCGGGGACGTGTCCTGGGAGGGCCGTCAGGGCGACTTCCTCACCGTGCCCGACGAGCGGCACTCGATCGAGGCCGTGACCGAGACCGCTTTCCTGCTCAGCGTCGCCAAGCACTGACCACGCTGCCACCGGCTCATTGCCGCACGGGCGCCACCCCACGGGCCCACCGGCGCCGCCCGGCGCCGGGACCGACTACCCTTCTGCCCGGCAGTACCTGCCCGGTGCACACCGGCAGCAGGACGTGGAAGGGGACCTGGAATGACGTGCACGACGTGCGGGACGCCGGTGACGGCGGCCGTGAGCAGCTGCCCGCAGTGCGGGTCGCCGCTACTGCAGCAGGCAGATGCCGGCTGGGGCCAACCGGTCCCGCCAGCACCGGGCCAGCCAACCGCTGCGGTACCCCACCCGCCGCCGCCTCCCCCGCCGGGCCCGCCGGGTGCTCCGGGCGCTCCAGGGGCACCGGGCGCTCCAGGTGCACCAGGTGCACCAGGCGCTCCGGGCGCGTACGGCCCCTCGCCCTTCGGGCCGCCCGCCCACAGCCCCGACCAGAGTGGCTACAGCGTCCCGCAGGGTGGCTACACCCAGCCGCCACCGCACGCCTACGGCTACGGCACCCCGCACACGTCGTACGGCATGTTCAACACCCCGCAGATCCCCACCCCGTCGGGTCTGGGCCTCTTCGAGGCGGTCAAGCGGGTGCTCAGCAACTACGCGACGTTCAGCGGTCGTGCCTCCCGCAGCGAGTACTGGTGGTGGACGCTGGCGCAGCTCCTCGCCGTGTTCGTGCCCGTGGTGCTGCTGCTCGTGGTCGGCGTGTCCACCAACACCGCCCCGGGCAAGGGGGCGCTGGCAGGCCTGTTCAGCCTCTGGATCATCGTGGTGGTGCTGGGCACGATCGTGCCCACGATCGCAGCCACCGCCCGCAGGCTGCATGACATCGGGCAGAGCGGGTGGCTGTACCTGATCGTGTTCATCCCCTCGATCGGCAGCATCGCCCTGCTCGTGCTGTGCGCACTGCCCTCCCAACCGGTCGCGAACCAGTACGGACTGGCACCCGTGGGCGCCAAGCCGCCGTTCCAGCTCTAGGCCCAGGGTTCGCGAACGCTCGCCTTTGCGGCCTGAATCGGTTCAGCAGCCGCAAAGGCGAGCGTTCGCGAACCCTGGGGGGTCAGGCGCCGGCGAAGAAGGCGCCGACCATATCGCCCAGGGCGGCGGCGTCGGCGGTGTGCACGAGCTCTCGGGCGGAGTGCATGGACAGCAGCGGCGCGCCGACGTCCACGGTGCGGATGCCCAGCCGGGTGGCGGTCAGCGGACCGATGGTGGACCCGCACGGGACCGTGTTATTGGAGACGAACTCCTGGTACGGGGCGCCGGAGGCGGCCGCCAGCCGCGCCCCCAGGGCAGCACCGGTGGCGTCGGTGGCATAGCGCTGGTTGGCGTTGATCTTCAGCAGCACTCCCCCGCCGGCCGACGGCTGGTTCGCCGGGTCGTGCCGTTCCGGGTAGTTCGGGTGCACAGCGTGCCCGCAGTCGGCGGACAGGCACCAGGAGGCGGCGTAGGCCTGCCGCTGCTGGGACCGGGTGGCACCGAGGGTCTCCCCGATCCGGGTGAGCACGTCGTCCAGGACCGGGCCGGAGGCCCCGGACCGGGTCTGCGACCCGAGCTCCTCGTGGTCGAAGGCGGCGAGCACGCTGATGTGCTCGGAGCCGCCCTCGTGCGCGGCCGCGATCATCGCCCGCACCCCCGCGTGCACGGAGAGCAGGTTGTCCATCCGCCCGGCGGCCAGCAGCTCCTCCTCGCGGCCGAACCGCGCCGGGGCCTGGGTGTCCGCAGTCAGCAGGTCGTACCCGGCGACCTCGCCGGGCTCCACCCCGGCACGGCGGGCGAGCAGACCAAGGAGGTCTCCGCCGTCACCCACTCCCCAGACGGGCTGCAGGTGCCGCTGCCGGTCCAGCACCAGGCCGTTGTTCACCTCCCGGTCCAGGTGGATCGCCAGCTGCGGGATGCGCAGCAGCGGCCCGGTGCGCACCAGGTGCTCAGTGCCGTCCCGCAGCACCAGGCGGCCGGCCAGCTCCAGCTCCCGGTCCAACCAGGAGTTCAGCAGCGGCCCGCCGTAGGCCTCCACCCCGGCCTGCAGCCACCCGTGCGACCCGGTGGAAGCTCGCGGCTTGAGCTTAAAGCCGGGTGAGTCGGTGTGCGCACCCAGCACGCGGAACGGTGTGGTCGGTCCCGCACAGGCCGGCTGCAGCCAGGCGATCAGGGCACCGTCGCGCAGCACGTAGTAGCCGCCCGGCTGCGCGGGCCAGTCCTGGTCCTCGGCCAGCGGGGTGAACCCTTCGTCGTCCAGGCGGCGGGCGGCCTCCGCGGCCGCGTGGTAGGAGGAGGGCGAGGCGGTGATGAACGCCCCGAGGTCGTCAGTGTACTGGGCCAGGTGGTTCATGAGGCAATCCAACCACGGCGGTGCGGCCCGGCTCACGTAGGGTGGTGCGGTGCCCGAACCGATCGTGGCCGCCACCGCGGCCGGTGCCTCCACCCTGGTGAGCAGCCCGCTGATCGTGGCAGCCTCGGTCGTGGTGGTGGTGATCATGCTGGTGTTCCGGCGCATCCGTGGCCCCGAGGATCCGCTCGAGCTGGTGTTCCGGGGCGCACCGATCGGTGACGGTGTGGTGCTGGCCTGCGAGCAGGTGACCGAGGAGGACGCCGAACCCCTCCCGGGCGCTGCCAAGGGCAAGCTCCGCTACCGGATCAGCTATGAGGTGACCACTCCGCAGGGGCACGAGTACCACGGCTGGGAGGAGAAGTACCTCGCCCCGGCCGACGCGGCGACTGCGTTCAGTGTCGGCACCCGGCACCGGGTCGCCTACCGGCTCGGCAGCGACCAGGTGCGGGCCCGCACCCGCCGCCACGGCGGACCACCCGCCCGCAGGCCGTAGGGTGGTCGCCGTGCTTGCCGAGATCGTCACTGCCAGCTCCTCCTCCGGCTCCCCGGCGGTGCTCATCATCGTCAACCTGGCGCTGTTCGCCTTGATGGTCGGGGGGATTATCCTGCTGCTGCGCGCCCGCCGGAAGCGGCGCACCACCCTGGACCCCGCGTTCCAGGGCG
Organism: Ruania albidiflava DSM 18029; assembly: GCF_000421225.1. Taxonomy (GTDB): domain Bacteria; phylum Actinomycetota; class Actinomycetes; order Actinomycetales; family Beutenbergiaceae; genus Ruania; species Ruania albidiflava. Next base: position 37,072 of record NZ_ATWL01000018.1, read on the forward strand.
CACCGGTGGGTCACGGCGTGGTGACCGACCTGCAGTACATGTACCGGAAGGTCAACGAGACGCCGCTCTACCGGATCACCTACCACGTGCACACCAAGCAGGGGCAGCAGTTTCTCGGCTGGGAGGAGAAGTACCTGCTGCGGATTTCCGAGAAGCCCCAGTTCGAGGTCGGCACCAACCACCTGGTGGCCTACCGGCCCGGCACCGACCAGGTGCGCGCCCTGCCGCCGCGGCGCTGACCGGAGCCACCTCCGATAGCGGCACGCTGCACGCAGACCAACCTGTGCGCCTCAGTCCGCCAGCGCCGCCAGCTCCTCCCGTCGCCGTTCCTGGGCCACCGGATCGGGCACCGGCACAGAGGCGAGCAGCCGCTGGGTGTAGCTGTGCTGCGGGTCGAGCAGCACGCTAGCGCTCTCCCCCAGCTCCACCGGCTCTCCGCGGTACAGGACAGCGATCCGGCGGGCGAGCATGCCGACCACGGCCAGGTCGTGGCTGATGAACAGGGCCGCGAAACCGAGCCGTTCCTGCAGCTCGGTGAACACCTCCAGCACCCGCGCCTGTACGGACACATCCAGCGCGGAGGTGGGTTCGTCGGCGATCAGCAGCTCCGGGTCCAGCGCCAGCGCCCGCGCCAGGCTGGCCCGCTGCCGCTGCCCGCCGGAGAGCTCGTGCGGGTACCGGTCGCCGAAGTGCTGCGGCAGGTGCACCGCGTCCAGCAGCGCCGCCACCCGGCTGCGCACCTCCCGCGGTGTGGCCGAGGTGTGCACCATCAGCGGTTCGGCGATGCAGTCGGCGATCGTCAGCAACGGGTTGAACGAGGTGGCCGGGTCCTGGAACACGAACCCGATCCGGGCCCGCAGCGGCCGGAACGCCCGCTCCCGAAAGCCGACCATCTCGTGCCCGAGCACCTGCAGCGACCCGCCGGTGGCGCGGGTGAGCCCGGCGATCGCCCGCCCAATCGTGGTCTTGCCGGACCCGGACTCCCCGACCAACCCGAGCACCTCCCCGGGCGCGATCTCGAACGAGGCACCGGCCACCGCGTGGAACCCGGGCCGGCCCAACCTGCTTGGGTAGACCACGTGCAGGTCACGGGCCTGCACGAGGGGAGCTCCGCCGTCCGGCTGGGGGTCTTCCGCAGTGGCCTGCCGCTCGCCCACCCCTGCGGAGCCGGCGCGGGTCGGCAGTGCCGGTACCGCCGCCAGCAGCGCCCGGGTGTAGCTGTGCTGCGGGTCGGCGAACAGTGCCCGCGCCGGCGCCTCCTCCACCACCTTCCCCTGGTACATCACGGCCACCCGGTCGGCCAGGTCGGCGACCACGCCCATGTTGTGGGTGATCAGCACGATCGCGGTGTCGAACTCGGTGCGCACCCGGCGCAGCAGGTCCAGGATCTCCGCCTGCACCGTCACGTCCAGGGCGGTAGTCGGCTCGTCGGCCACGATCACCTTCGACCCGAGCACCAGGGCCATGGCGATGACGATGCGCTGCTTCTGGCCGCCGGAGAACTGGTGCGGGTAGTGGTCCACCCGGCTCTGCGGGTCCGGGATGCCCACCTGGCCGAGCACCTCGATCGCCTTCGCCCGGGCTGCCTTCTTCGACCGCACACCGTGCGCGCGCAGCCCTTCGGTGAGCTGCCAGCCGATCGTGTACACCGGGTTCAGCGCGGAGGAGGGTTCCTGGAACACCATCGCCGCATCGCGGCCGCGCACCTGCCGCAGCTGCGTGCCGCTGAGGGTGGTCACGTCCTGCCCGTCGAGCAGCACGGCACCCTGCACGGTCGCGGTCTCCGGCAGGAGCCCGAGGATGGACTTGCCGGTGACTGTCTTGCCCGAGCCGGACTCGCCCACCACGGCGAGCACCTCCCCGGGCCGCACGGTCAGGTCCACACCGTCCACGGCACGCACCGGATCGGCGTCGGTGGCGAACGTGATCCGCAGGTCGCGGATGTCGACGACGGCGGAGCCGCCGGTCTCGGGTGCGTCACCGGGCGCAGGGGTCCTCTGGCTCATCGTTGCTCCTCCTCGTCCCGGTTCTCGATGCTCGCCCCGCCGATGGCTCGCCTGCGGATCCGCAGCCGGGGGTCGGCCAGGTCGTTCAGGCTCTCCCCCACCAGGGTCACCCCGAGCACGAGCAGCACGATCGCGGCGCCGGGGAACACGCCAGTCCACCAGATGCCGGAGGCGACGTCAGAGATGGCGCGGTTCAGGTCGTAGCCCCACTCGGCGGCCGAGGTGGGCAGGATGCCGAAGCCGAGGAAGCCGAGCCCGGCGAGGGTGAGGATGGCCTCTGAGGCGTTCAGGGTGATGATCAGCGGCAGGGACCGGGTGGCGTTGCGCAGCACGTGCCGGGACAGGATGCGGCCGGTGGGGGTGCCGATCACCTGCGCGGCCTCCACGAAGGGTTCGGCCTTCAACCGCACCGTCTCCGCGCGCACCACCCGGAAGTACTGCGGGATGAACACCACCGTGATGGACAGCGCCGCGGCGATGATGCCGCCCCACTTGGAGGACTGGCCACCGGAGATCATGATGGAGATGACGATCGCCAGCAGCAGCGTGGGGAACGCGTAGATCGCATCGGCGATGGTCACCAGCACCCGGTCCAGCCAGCCGCCGAGGTACCCGGAGACCAGCCCGAGCAGCACCCCGAGGAATAGGGCCGCTACCACGGCGATGATCACCGTGGACAGCGCCGTTTGCGCTCCCCAGATCACCCGGGACAACACGTCGTAGCCGCCGACGGTGGTGCCCCACAGGTGCCCATCCCCTGGTGGTGCTTGCCGGGCGAAGGTGCCGGCGTCGTCGGCGAGCTGGTTATATCGGTAGGGGGCGACCAGCGGCGCGAGCAGGGCCATCAGCACGAACAGCAGGCACAGCGCCAGGCCGGCCACCAGCATGCCGCGCTGCAGTCCCACGGACTGCCGCAGCTCACGCAGCACCGGTATCCGGGACCACGCCGGTCCGGTCCGGTCCGCCACGGGTGCCTCCGGCGGCGGGGCGGAGGTGTTCTCAGTCATCTCAGTACCTCACCCTCGGGTCGATCAGCGCCGCGACGACGTCCACGATGAAGTTCGTGACCGCCACGATCACTGCCAGCAGTGCCACGATGCCCTGCACGGCCACGAAGTCCCGGGCGCCCAGGTAGCGCACCAGCTCGAAACCCAGGCCCCGCCACTCGAACGTGGTCTCGGTGAGCACTGCGCCGCCGAGCATCATCGCGATCTGCATGCCCATCACCGTGATGATCGGGATCAGAGCCGGCTTGTAGGCGTGCTTGCGCACCAGGCGGGACTCGTTCACCCCGCGGGAGCGGGCCGCGTCCACGTACTCCCGGCCCAGCGTGCCGATCACATTGGTGCGCACCAGCCGCAGGAACACCCCGGCGGTGAGCAATCCGAGCGCGATCGCCGGGAGGGCGGCGTGGGCGAGCACATCGGAGATCAGGTCCCACCGGCCGGTGCGCAGCGCGTCGATGATGTTGATCCCGGTGGAGCCGGAGATGCGGCCGAGCACCAGCTGCACCTGCGGGGTGGCGCGGCCGGACAGGGGCAGCCAGCCCAGCCACACGGAGAACACCAGCTTCAGCAGCAGACCGGCGAAGAACACCGGGGTGGCGTAGCAGAGGATCGCGAAGATCCGCAGTACCGCGTCCGGCCACCGGTCCCGCAGGTAGGCGGCCAGCATCCCGAACGGGATCCCCACCACCAGTGCCACCACCAGGGAGAACAGCACCAGCTCCAGCGTCGCGGTGCCGTAGGTGAGAAGGATCTCCCCGATCGCCCGGTTGTCGGTCAGCGTGCGGCCGAAGTCGCCGGTGAAGGTCTGCCCGAGGTACTCCACGTACTGCACCAGCAACGGACGGTCGTAACCCGCCTCGGCCAGCCGTTCGGCCAGCTGGTCGGGGGTCAGGCGACCCCCGACCGAGGCGCTGATCGGGTCCCCGACCACCCGCATCAGGAAGAACACCAGGCTGACCAGGATGAAGACCGTCGGGATGATCAGCAGGAACCGGACCAGGATGTAGCGGCCCAGCCCGGTGCCGGGTGCCTTGCTGGCCCCGACGGTCCGTTCATCGGCGATCGTCACCGGTCAGCGGTGCAGCGGGGCGAAGCGGAGCTTGAACGAGGCATCCAGGGTGACCCCCTCGATGTCGTTCTGCGCGACCACCACCTGCGCTCCCTGCAGGAACGGCAGGATGGGCAGGTCCTCGGCCACCGACTGTTGCACCTGCTCGATCAGCGCCGCACGCTCGTCCGGGTCCTCCGTGGTGGCCTGCTGCTGGATCAGATCGGTCACCTCGTCGTCCTCGTAGTGGTTGACCAGGAAGTTGTCCGGCAGGAAGAACGGGGTCAGGTAGGTGTCCGCATCGGAGTAGTCCGGGAACCAGCCCAGCTGGTACACCGGGTAGGCGTCCTGGGTGCGCTGGCTGTTGTATGTGTCCCACAGGGTCTGGGAGAGCTCGACCTCGAACAGGCCGTCGGCCTCCAGCTGGCTCTCGATCATCGCGTACTCCTCGTCGGAGGAGTTGCCGTAGTGGTCGGAGTTGTACTGCAGGTTCAAGGTCACCGGGGTCTCTACACCGGCGTCGGCGAGCACCTGCTCGGCCCGATCCGGGTCCGGCCCGCCCTCACCGTCGCCGTACATCTCCAACAGCGGGTCGATGGCGCCAGTGAGGCCCTCGGGCACGAAGGAGTAGAGCGGGGTGTAGGACCCGGCGTAGATCTCCTCGGACAGCGGCTGCCGGTCGATCAGGTGTGCCATCGCCTGACGCACGGCCAGGGCCTTGTCCTGGTCGGGCTCCTCAGTCTCGGCGCCGTAGGGCATGGTGTTGAAGTTGAACACCATGTACCGCGTCTCGCCACCGGGTCCGTCGTGGATGGTGAGGTTCTCGTTCCCGGAGAGGTCCTCCAGGTCGGTCGGGCTCAGTGACCGTGCCGCCACGTCGATGCTGCCCTCCTGCACGGCGAGCTTCATCGAGGTCTCGTCGGCGTAGTAGGACAGGGTGACGCCGTCGTTCTCGGCCGGTCCGAGCAGGCCCTGATAGTCCTCGAACGGGGCGAACTGCACCAGCTCGTTCTCGTTGTAGTCGGTGATCGTGTACTGGCCGGCGAACGCGTCCCCGTCCACGATCTCCTCGGCCGGGGTGATCTCGGTGGCGGAGAACACGTCCTCGTCCAGAACCGGCCCGGCGGAGGAGGACAGCACCTGTGGGAACACCTGGTCGTCCGGGTTCTTCAGGTGGAAGGTCACGGTGAGGTCGTCGACCATCTCCACCTCCTCCAGGTTCGCCAGCAGCGAGGCTGGCCCGTTCGGGTCCGCGATGTCGACCATCCGGTCGAAGCTGAACTTCACGTCCGAGGCGGTCAGCTCGTTGCCGTTGGCGAACGTCAGGCCCTCTTTGAGAGTGACGGTGTACTCGGTGGGTGAGGTGAAATCTGCCGATTCGGCGATGTCCGGCTCCACGTCCGGGCTGCCGTAGGGGGTGTTCATCAGGAACGGGTACACCTGCACGAACACGGCCAGGGACCCGTTGTCGTAGGCGCCGGCCGGGTCCAGGTTGAACACGGTGTCGGTGGTTCCGACGGTGATGATGCCGCCACCGCCGTCCCCGTCGCCACCGCCGTCGATGTCCTCGGTGTCGGCGCAGGCGGTGAGCGCCAGGAGGGTGGCAGCCGCGGCGGCGATCAGCCCGGTGGTGCGGCGTCGTGCACGAATGGAAGACATGGTGAGTCCCTCACGTCGATGGGAGTTGTGCTCAATGTCTAACACGGGCGTGTGGGACGGGTGAAACCCTCCCGCGCGGGTCGTCGGATCAGCCGCTGATGGTCGGGCCGACCTGCTCCGGGGTGATGGCCACGATGCACCGCTGCTCCTTCGCCATCGCCGCCCGGTAGTCGTCCCAGTCCTCGTGCTCGCCGTTAGCCAGCCGGTAGTACTCGACCAGCAGGTCCATCGCCTCCGGCAAGGAGATGATCTGCACCGGGCCGGCGATCTGCACCCAGGTGCCGAAGAAGGAGTCGGGGATCGCGCACAGCCAGGCGCGTGGGTCGCGGCGCAGGTGACGCACCTTCATCGCCGTCTCCCGGGTGCTGATCAGCACCCGTCCCTCGTGCGCGACGGCGAGCACCGGCGACTGCTGCACCTCTCCGTTGCTGCGGCGGGTGGCGAGCACGGCGTGGTGGTTGTCCCGGAGGAACTGGAGAGCGGTGTCAGTGTCCATGCCTTGTGTGTACCACCGTGCAGCAGCACTCGCGATGTGACAGTGCCGTGGCCCGGTGCGAGGGGCTATGCCCGCAGACGGCGCAGCTCGTCGCGCTCTTTCGCCCGCACCGGGCGTAGCCAGGCGGGGTACAGCCACAGCGGCAGGATGTAGCGGTACCGAAGCAGCCCGCCACCGATACCGCCCACGAGGATCTCGATCAGCAGCAGGAACACCGGCACCATCTCGTGGAACTGCGGCAGCATCCCGATCGCGAGCAGCAGGAACAGCTGGGCGACGTAGGGGACGGCGACCAACGCGATGTGCTCCTTCGCCCACCACGGGTCATGGCCGCGGAACGGGACCGGGACGGGCCGGACCCACCAGCGCGCTGCCCGCGACGTCCCCACCCGGAACCACACCGCAAGGGCGGTCAGCCCCGCGCCGATGAGGCCGAAGATCAGCGAGGGCATGCGGCGATCGTAGCGGTCAGCTCCGCTGCAGCTCGCCGAGCTCGGCGTCCTCGGGACCGTAGACGACCATCGTATCGCCCTCGATGGTCGCGCTCCTGGGGTCGGTGAGCCACACGTCCACGTCCATGCAGGCCATCAGGGTGCTGATCATGCCGGAGAACACGATGGTGTCCCCGTCCTGCTCCCAGCTGCCGCTGAGGTGGTTGCAGCCGTCGCTGCCGGTGACCGAGCCGTCCTCGGCCAGCTCGAGTTCGGTGTCCTCCGGTCCGGTCCAGGTGCCCTCCGGGGAGCTGGCCGTTCCGGTGCCGCAGCCGGTGGCCAGCAGGGCCAGCAGGCACGCGGTGAGCAGGGCGATCCTCCTGCGGACGATGTGCATGTGGTGGGGTCTCCTCCTCGGGGGTGCACCCGCGGCCCGGGTCACAGACCCATCATGGCCCACCTCGCCCTACCCCCACACCTGCGGCACCCACTACCGAGGCACTCCTGCGACATGGAGGTGCGCGAATTGCACCTCAGTGTCACAAACGTGCCTCGGTGCCGGTGAGGGAGCAGGACTGCGCGCGCGGTGTCGGGGTGGGCTGCGATGATGCGAGTAGGACGTCGAGGTGGGAGCTGCGAAGCGAATGTCGGTGCAGGTGCAGGTCACGCAGTACGGTCCGGCTGCTCTCGACGCGCTCCGCGAGGTGGTCGCCAGCGCCAAGTCCACCGACCCGATGGCACCGGTGACGATCCTGGTGCCGCACACTGTGGCCGGGATCGCCGTGCGGCGGCATCTTGCCCACGGGCTGGGCAGCGACGGCCCCGGTGTAGCGGGCATCGAGCTAACCACGGTGCCGCGGCTGGCGGAGCGGCTGGCCGCCCACCTGCTCGCCCCGCGGCGCCCGGCCACCGGCCCGGTCCTCTCCGGTGCGTGGCGGCGCACGCTCGCCGAGGACCCCGCCGGTCTCGGTGAGGTCGCCACCCACCCGGCCACGGTGCAGGCCGTAGCTGCCGCGCACGAACGCCTGCGCACCGTCTCAGCGGCGGCGCTGGATGAGATCGCCGCTGCCGGCGGGGTGAGCGCGGACGTGGTCGACCTGCACCGGCGGGTCGTAGCCCGCCTGGCCCCGGACTGGTACGACCGCCGCGACCTGCTGGACCGCGCGCAGGAGGCCTGCGCTGAGCTGGGCACGGTGGTGCTCTACCTGCCCCAGCTGCTCACCCCACCGGAGATCGACTTCCTGCGCGCCCTGGCAGAGCGGACCGACCTCGTGGTGATCGCTGGGCGTACCGGCGCCGACCGGGCCGATGCTCCCGTGCTCGACGCTGTGCGCGCTGCCGGTGGCCAGGTCACCAGCCAGGCGGCCGCCGCACCCCGCACTGCTGACCGGGTCATCCACGCCTCCGACTCCGACGACGAGGTGCGCTGTGTGGTCCGCGAGGTGCTCACCACTCTGCGCAGTACCCCCGCTCACCGGATCGGGGTGCTGTATGCCAGCGCGGACCCCTACGCCCGGTTGCTGCAGGAGCACCTCACCGCTGTCGGGGTCACGATCAACGGCCCCGGCGCCCGCCCGGTCGCCGAGCGGGCCACGGCCCGGCTGCTGATCGAGGTGCTCTCCCTCGCCGACCGGGACCTGGCCCGCGGGGACCTGTTCCGGGCGCTGGCCAACGCCCCCGCACGCGACTTCACCGGCGCCCGCATCCCGGTCTCAGCGTGGGAGCGCCTCTCCCGCAGCGCCGGCGTGGTGGCCGGTGACCACTGGGCCGACCGGATCGATGACTACATCACCGAGGAGCGCCGGCGTCTGGAGGTCGAGGCCGCCGCGGACGACCCGCGCGACTGGCTCATCGAACGCGGCCAGAACCAGGTCGCCACTGCGGAGGCACTGCGCGCCTTCAGCACCCGGCTGCGCACCGAGCTCGCCCGTGCCGAGGCTCTGACCAGCTGGCGCGAGCTGGCCACCTGGAGCCAGGAGCTGCTGCGGACCCTGCTCGGCTCCGAGGAGCAGCTGGTGCGTCTGCCACCCGAGGAGCAGTACGCCGTCGCCACGCTGCTGACGATGCTGGACGGGATCGCCGCCCTCGACGGGGTGGACCCGAGCCCCGGCCTGGCCGCGCTGCGGCAGATCCTCGACCTGGGTCTGGAGGGCGCGATCGACCGGGTGGGCCGGTTCGGTGAGGGCGTGTTCGTGGGGCCGGTCTCGCAGGCGCCCGGGCTGGACCTGGACGTGGTGTTCGTGCTCGGTCTGGCCGAGGACCTCTATCCGGGCCGCATCACCCCCGACCCGCTGCTGCCCGAGGAGGTCCGTGCCCGCACCGGCGGAGAGCTGCCGGAGCTGCGCGAGCAGGTGGACACCGCGCAGCGTTGCCTGCTCATCGCCCTGGGTTCCGCGCGGCACGCCGTGGCGTCCTTCCCGCGCGGGGACCTGCGCTCGGCCACCGGGAGGCTGCCCAGCCGGTTCCTGCTGCCCACGCTGCGCCACCTGTCCGGCAACCCCCGGCTCGCCGCGACCGAGTGGGACACGGTGGGCTACACCGCCGTGCGCTCCTCCAGCTCCTTCGCCGGCGAGCTGCTGAGCACCGAGACGCTGGCCACCGAGCAGGAGTGGCGGGTGCGCACCGTGGCCGCCGGTGAGGATCTGCCGGACGAGGTGCTGCGCGCGGCGGTGGCGCTGACCGAGGCGCGCGCCAGCCGGGACTTCACCCGCTACGACGGCAACCTCAGCGGGCAGGACGGTCTGCCGGACTACCTGGTGGACGAGCTGCGCGTCTCCCCCACCGCGCTGGAGTCCTATGCCACGTGCCCGCACGCGTTCTTCGCCGAACGGTTGCTGCGGGTCAGTCCGGTGGAGAACCCGGAGGACGTGGTGGAGATCTCCCCGGCGGACATCGGCAACCTGATCCACGAGAGCATCGACGAGCTGATCACCACCGCGAAGCAGGCCGGCACCCTGCCCGGGTACGGCCAGCCGTGGACGAAGGAGCACCGGGCACAGCTGGGGCAGATCGCCGCCCGGCTGGCCGAGGAGTACACCGTCCGCGGCCTGACCGGGCACCCGCGGATGTGGCAGCGGGAACGGCAGCGCATCCTGGCCGACCTGGAGGTGATGCTTACCGAGGACGACCGGTGGCGCGCTGAGCTGGACGCCAAGGTGGTGGCCAGTGAGCTGCCGTTCGGCCTGGACGGCGCAGACCCGGTGGAGATCACGGCACCCGGCGGGCGGGTGCTGCTGCGCGGGCGGGCGGACAAGGTGGACCAGGCCCGGGACGGCACCGTGTACGTGACCGACATCAAGACCGGCCGCCGGAGCCGCTTCGCCGGCATCAGCGAGGCGGACCCGGTGGTCGGCGGCACGAAGCTACAGCTGCCGGTGTACGCGCACGCCGCCCAGCAGGCCTTCGGTGGCGATGCGCAGCAGGTGCGGGCGCAGTACTGGTTCGTGCGCAAGGAGCCCGGGCGCATCGAGCTGCCGTTGAACGAGGCCGTCACCACCCAGCATGCGGCCGCGCTGAGCCTGCTCGCCCGCTCCATCTCCTCCGGGTTGTTCCCGCCGAAGGCACCGGAGAAGGCGGACTTCGCCTGGGTGCAGTGCCCGTACTGCAACCCCGACCGGCTCGGCCACGCGGAGGTGCGCGCCGGCTGGGAGCGCAAGCGGCACGACCCGGTGCTCGCCGAGCTGGTGGCCACGATCGACCCGGATGCGACAGGAGACCCGGTATGAGCACCCGACCTGCTGCGACCGGCGCAGCCAGCAGCACCGCCGACCAGTCGGGCACCCGGATGCTGCACGACCAGGCCGCCCGGGACCGGATCGCCCACGCCACTGACGCCACCCTGTTCGTGAACGCTGGTGCCGGGTCGGGCAAGACCCGCGCGCTGGTGCACCGCATCCGGCACCTGGTGCTGCACGACGGCGTAGCGCTGGCTCACGTAGCGGCCGTCACCTTCACGGAGAAGGCCGGGGCGGAGCTGCGCGACCGGCTCCGGGCGGACCTGGAGCAGGCGTGGCAGCACGGGTCCGGCGCGCACCGGGAGGCTGCCGCCCGTGCGTTGGAGGACCTGGACGGCGCCGCGATCGGCACCCTGCACTCCTTCGCCCAGCGGATCCTGCTGGAGCACCCGATCGAGGCCGGCCTGCCGCCGCTGCTGGAGGTGCTGGACGAGGTCGGCTCGTCGGTGGCGTTCGAGGACCGGTGGCGCGAGCTGCAACGGGCCCTGCTGGACGATGACGAGATCGCCGAACCGTTGCTGCTCGGCCTGACCCTGGGGATCACGTTCGACCAGGTGCGTGCCCTGGTCCGGGCCCTGGACGCGGACTGGGACCTGATCGCCGACCGGGTGCTGGTCGGCGACCCGGAGCCGGTGGTGCTCCCGGACCTGGCGACGTGGCAGGCCATGGTGCGTTCCGCCGTCGACCTGGGGGCGAGCTGCACGGACCCGGGTGACCGGCTGCTGGCCCGGCTGCACCAGCTCCAGGTGCTCGTGCAGCGGGTGACCGAGGCCACCGACCTGGAGTCCCGCACGCTCGCCCTGGCCGCCGTCGCCGCACTGCGCACCAAGCTCGGCAACACTGGCCGCAAGGGCAGCTGGCCGGACATCCAGCAGGTCAAGGACGCCTACATCGACGTGGTGCAGGAGGCCGGTGCGTTGGTGGCGCGGGTGAAGGGCGCCTGCCTGCGGCGGCTCACCCGGTGGGCTGCCGAACACGTGCTGGAGGCTGCGGACTCCCGCCGCCGGGAGGGGCGGCTGCAGTTCCACGACCTGCTGGTGCTGGCCCGGGACCTGCTCCGCCGCAACCCGCAGGTGCGCCAGCGGCTGCACGAGCGCTACCAGCGGCTGCTGCTGGACGAGTTCCAGGACACCGACCCGATCCAGATCGAGCTGGCGGTGCGGATCGCGGCCGGTGCTGCCGGCGGGGCGGCGCACTGGCAGGACGTGGCGGTGCCGCCGGGGCGGATCTTCGTGGTCGGGGACGCCAAGCAGTCGATCTACCGGTTCCGGCGGGCGAGCATCGCCACCTACCTCGGTGCCCAGACCCACCTGGGGGAACCGGTCAGCCTGACCACGAACTTCCGCACGGTGCGCCCGGTGGTGGAGTGGGTGAACGCGGTGTTCGGCCGGCTGATCGTGGCCGACGGGCACCAGCAGCCGGCGTACGAGGAGCTGCGCTGGCACCGTGAGGCCACCGGCGCCGGACCGGCGGTGACCATCCTGGGCGCCGAGCAGCACCCGGGCGCGCCGAAGGTGGACGCGCTGCGCACCTGGGAGGCGGCCGACGTGGCCGGTGTGATCGGGCAGGCGCTGAGTGAGCCCTGGCAGGTGTGCGATGCGAAGACCGGCCGGTGGCGCCCGGCCCGGGCCAGCGACATCGCGGTGCTGGTGCCCTCCCGCACCAGCCTGCCCTACCTGGAGGACGCCCTGGACGGGGCGGGTGTCCCCTACCGGGCGGAGGCCAGCTCGCTGGTGTACCACGCGAGCGAGATCCGGGCGCTGCTGGCGTGCGCGCGGGCGGTGGCCGACCCCACCGACCAGCTCTCCCTGCTGGCGGCGCTGCGTTCGGCGCTGTTCGGCTGCGGGGACGATGACCTGTGGGCGTGGCGGCAGGCTGGTGGCAGCATCCGGATCTACTCCGAGGTGGAGGGTGGGTCCGGGCCGGTGGCCGATGCGCTGGCCTACCTGCGCCGGCTGCACCACCGGTCCCGGTGGATGACCCCGAGCGAGCTGCTGGCGGCGATCGTGGCCGACCGGCGGATGTACGAGCTGGCCGGTTCTGGGCCGCGGTCGCGGGATGCGTGGCGGCGGCTGCGGTTCGTGGTGGACCAGGCACGGGCGTGGGCACAGACCTCCCGCGGCGGCCTGCGGGCGTACCTGGACTGGGCGGCGCAGCAGGGGCAGGACACCACCCGGGTGGCGGAGTCGGTGCTGCCGGAGACGGACCTGGACACGGTGCGGGTGCTGACCATCCACGCGGCGAAGGGGCTGGAGTTCCCGATCGTGGTCCTCTCCGGCACCTCGGCGCGGCCGAACCGTCCGCGCGGGGTGCGGCTGCTCTGGCCGGCCGACGGCGGCTATGAGGTGCGGTTCTCTGCGCAGATGGCCACCGAGGACTTCGCCGCGGCGGCCCCGGTGGACGAGTCGATGGACGAGCAGGAGAAGCGGCGGCTGCTGTATGTGGCGGCCACTCGCGCGCGGGACCACCTGGTGGTCTCCTTGCACCGGGGCGAGAAACCGGAGAGCGAGATCGCGGCCCGGTGGATCGCCGAGGCGGACGGCGCTGCTGCGGCGGGTGCGGTGCCGTTCCGTGGCGAGGGGGTCGAGGCACCGCCGGCTGCGCCGGTGCCGGTGGCTCCGCCCCCGGAGTGGCAGGAGTGGCTGGCCGGCGTGCAGGCGGCACGGGAGGCCTCGGCGGTGGTGCCGGCGCAGAGCGCGAGCGGGTTGGAGGGCACCGAACCGGAGGTGGTGCTCGCCGCGGACCCGGAGCCGCAGGACGGTGAGGCGAAGGGGGTGCGGGACCTGATGCTCCCCGCCTGGTCCAAGGGCCGCTACGGCTCGGCGGTCGGGCGGGCGGTGCACGGGGTGCTGCAGGTGGTCGACCTGGCCAGTGGTGCCGGGCTGGCTGACGTGGTGGCGGCGCAGTGTGTGGCCGAGGGGGTGACCGGGCAGGAGGAGCTGGTCGCCGCCCTGGTGCGCTCGGCGCTGGGGTCCGAGGTGGTGCAGCGGGCGGCGGTCCGGGAGCACTGGCGGGAGGTGTACCTGGGCACGGTGGCCACCGACGGTGCGCTGCGCACCGAGGACGGCGCCGAGCTCGCCGGGGCGGGGCAGGTGCTGGAGGGGTATGTGGACCTGGTCTACCGGGAGGACGACGGCACCCTGATGGTCGTCGACTACAAGACCGATGCGGTCCGGGCCGCTGCGATCGAGGCCCGGGCGGGTTACTACCGCGCCCAGGTGCAGGCCTACCGGCGGTGCCTGAGTGATGCCACCGGCGCGCAGGTGGCCGGGATGCTGCTGTTCCTGCACCCGGAGGCGGCGGCGGTACCGGCGCCGGTGGGCTGACCGCGCTGGCCCAGCCTCAGTCCCGGCCGGGTGCGCTGCGGGCGCGCAGGGCGTACAGGATGGTGGCCAGGTCCACCAGCTCCTGGGTGAGGGCGCCCACCACGGCCGGGATCGCGCCGGTGGTGGCGATGAGCATCAGCCCCACGGACAGCACGATGCCGATCCAGATCGCGGTGAGCGCCACCCGCACGGTGTGCCGGCTGATCCGCACCGTGTCCACCACCCCGGTGAGGTCGTCGCGCAGGATCACCGCATCGGCTGCCTGCCCGGCGGCGGTGGCACCGCGGGCGCCCATCGCGATCCCCACGTCCGCGGAGGCCAGCACGGGGGCGTCGTTCACGCCGTCGCCGACCATGAGCACCGGTCTCGGCTCCAGCTCGCGCAGCAGGCGCACCTTGTCCTGCGGGAGCAGCTCGGCGTGCACGCGTTGGGTGCCGACCGCAGCGGACACGGCCTCGGCCGTGGCCCGGGCATCACCGGTGAGCATCACGGTGGTGGCCACCCCGTGCTGGTGCAGCCAGGCCAGCACGCTGGGGGCTTCCTCCCGGGGTGCGTCCGCCAGCGCGAGGGCGCCGGCGTAGCGTCCGGCCACGGACACGTACGCCACCGCCTGACCGACCGGCACGTCCGTCGCGGCGGCCCCCGGGTCGACCTCCTGGATGAAGGCGAGCTTGCCCACCCGGACCGTCTGCCCGTCGATGTCCGCCTGCACCCCGTGGGTGGCGTGCTCGCGGGCCGCGGTGCCAGCGACCACCGGCAGGCCCCGCTCCTTCGCGGCAGTGACGATCGCGGCGGCGAACACGTGCGAGGAGTACTGCTCCGCCGAGGCGGCCAACGCCAGGAGACGATCGCCGTCGAGCTCTGCTGCCGCGTGCACGGCCACCAGCTCGGGCCGGCCGCGGGTGAGCGTGCCGGTCTTGTCGAACGCTGCCGACCGGGCCCGGGCGAGCGTCTCCAGCACGGGCCCGCCCTTGACGATCACGCCGCTCTTGGCGGTGCGGGACATCCCGCCCAGGAAGGCCACCGGGGCGGCGATCAGCAACGGGCACGGTGTGGCCAGCACCAGCACCTCGGCGAACCGCACCGGGGTGCCGGAGACTGCCCACGCCACCCCGCCCAGCAGCAGCGCGAACACGGTGAACGGCACGGCGTACCGGTCGGCCAGGCGCACGATCGGTGCCTTGGCCTCCTCCGCCTCGCGCACCAGGGCGAGGATCTGCTGGTACTGGGAGTCCGCGCTGCGGCGCAGGGCACGCAGACGTACGGCGCGGGCACCGTTCACCGCCCCGGAAAGCACCTCCGAACCGGCCCCGCGGGTGACCGGCAGCGGCTCACCGGTCAGCGAGGACTCGTCGAAGGAGGCGCGATCGGTGAGCAGCGTCCCGTCCACCGGCACGATCTCGCCGGGTCGGACCAGCAGGAGATCCCCGATCTCCACCTGTTCAGCGGGGATGTCCTCGACGGCGGAGGTCACCTCGGCCTGGTTCTCACCGTGCGTATCGGTGCCGCGGGCAAGCAGGTGGGCGACCTCGGGTGCGCGGTCCAGCAGGGCGGTCAGCTCCCGCCGGGCCCGTAGGGCCGCGTAGTCTTCCAAGGCTTCGCCGCCGGTGAGCATGAGCGCGACGACCAGTGCTGCCACGTACTCCCCTACGGCGAGGGTGGCGACCATCGCCACCACGGCCAGCACGTCCAGGCCCCAGTGGCCGCGGAGGATGTCGCGCACCATGTCCACCGCGGTCCCCAGCACGATCCCGGCCACGTAGACGGTGGCGGTCACCTGGGCGGCGACCGGCAGGCCGAGCAGTGCGAGCAGCAGGACCACCAGGCCGGCAACCAGGGTCGAGGCCACCAGCGGATAGCGCCGCACCCACGTCCACATGCTGCCATTCAAGCAGAGCGCAGCTGATCGTGCCCCGCATCAGCAGCCGGCGGACGGGAGGGTCAGGAACGTTCCAGGCTGCCCAGCTCGGTGCCGTCGCTGCTGAGGATGTGCAGGGTGTCGCCGTCCAGGGTGGCGGTGGCGGGGTCGGTGAGCCAGACGTCCACATCCGGGCAGGCCATCTTGGTGGTGTAGAAGTTGTAGAAGGTGACGGTGCTGCCCTCTTCTGCCCAGGTGCCCTTGATGCTGTTGCACCCGTCGGTGCCGCTGACCACGCCCTCGTGGGTCAGCTTCAGCTGGGGTTGACCGTCCGCTCCGGTTCCCCAGGTGCCGATGGCCGGGTTGGTGATGGTGCCGCACGCGGTGATCGTCGCCAGCAGAGCGACGGCGACCAGAGCGAGAACCTGACGGATGGCGCGTATGTAGAGGCCTCCTAGCCCGAAAGTGCGTCCGCGTCTCGGGCACACGTCTCTATCATCGCGCTGTTGCGGCGTTCTCACAGGTGGACAGGGACGGGTGGTCGCGTGCGCCCCATTCCGCTAGCGACTGAGCCACGGGAGTCCGTTCGGTACGCAGCCGCTTTCAGGATCACCGCACCGAACGGCGACGGGACGCTGACCGTCGTGACACGGCCTGAGACGATCTCCACGGGTGCGTTCACCGTACGCCGGAGTGCCTGGGTCCCGCCTTCGATTCCCACCATCGTCCGGCCATGCAGTCTCTCGACAACACGCGGCGCCGGATGGTCTGCGATCAGGACGTCGACCGTCTCGTCGCGCTCAGCTGTCACCCCCGCGGATGGCGCCACCCTCGCGAATCTGTGGCCATGGCCGGAACGGTCGTCAATCGACGGCTGGAACACAAATCCGATGGACTCGAGGGCGCGGGCCACCATGTTCGGTACACCGCGCCGTGTCTCTATGTGCACCACCATGTCGACGTCGTCCGTCGGCCGCACGACGGCGATGCCGCGGTCGATGCTGTACAGCTGGGCCATGAGTCCACCGACGAGAGTCCAGTGCTCGTGGGGCACCACCGACTCGATCTCCGCGACCAGCGGCCACGGCGCGCCCCAACCACCTGGTGGAGCGCCCACGTTGATCTCCTCACGCTCGGCCACGGAAGTCCTCTAGATGTTGTGGGTCATGACGTTGTAGTCACCGAGCGGGGATGAAGGAACGGGCCCCTGGACTGCACGATGGGTGGTGTCTAAGCAACCATCCAGCAGAAAGAGACCCGCTCCGATGACCCACGCTAACGCCCCACTGACCCCGGAAGGAAGACAGCGCCTCGTCACCCGCGTCCTCGCAGGCGGCCGGCCCATCGCTCACGTCGCCGCTGAAGCCGGCATCGCCCGCTCCACACTCACGAAATGGGTGGCCCGCTATCGGGCCGAAGGCGCCGACGGGCTTGAAGACCGCTCCAGCGCACCAGCAGCCCGCCCCACACGAATCCCCCTGGAGATGCTGGAGCTCATCGATCGCTGGCGTCGCGATCACAAGTGGTCGGCCCGCCGCATCCACCACGAACTGGCCCACCTCGGCCACCACTGCTGCCTGCGCACGGTATCCCGGTGGCTGAAGCGACTCGGGATCGGCCGGCGTCGCGACCTCGACCCCACAGGAGAGAACAACCGGCAGGTCGGAACGATCACCGCCAGGTTCCCCGGCCACATGCTCCACATGGACGTGAAGAAAGTCGGCAAGATCCCCGACGGGGGCGGCTGGTGGGCACACGGACGCGGCAGCAACAAAGCACTGGCGTCCAAGCGCGCTCACAAGCAGCGCGTCGGATACACCTACCTGCACTCGGCCATCGATGGGTACTCCCGACTGGCGTACACCGAAGCACTCGAAGACGAGACCGCCCAGACCACGATCGGGTTCTTCGCCCGGGCTCGCGCGTACTTCGCAGCCCACGGCATCACCCGCCTCATCCGCGTCGTGACGGACAACGGCGCGAACTACCGGGCCTCACGCTTCGTCAGAGCTGTGCAGTCGCATGCCTCGCGGCACCAGCGGACACGGGCGTACACGCCGCGGCATAACGGGAAAGTCGAACGCTACCAGCGACTCCTTGCCGAGGAATGCCTCTATGCCCGCGTCTATGAGTCCGAGCAGGCCCGCAGGAGAGCGATCGGGGTGTGGGTCCATCACTACAACTATCATCGGCCTCATACCGCCTGTGCAGATCAGCCACCGGCCAGCCGAGTCCACGAACGTGTAGACAACGTCATGACCTCATACATCTAGAGCGCGCGCCAGGCCATCGGTCCCTGCGCGCCGTTCACGGACATCGAGGGACTCCGCAAGATCCAGTGCGGCAAGGACAACGCCATGCTGGGCAAGCTCGCCGACGGTCCGGATCGGAAAGTCGGTGGCGCGCAGAGTCACCTGCCCCTCCGTGTCACGGATGAGTCCATGGCGGGCGACGAGCTCGTCGAGGGAGCCGCTCTGTATGTAACCATCGACGCTCCCTCCGGAAGCGAGGCCGAGTGCCGCCGCCTGCTCGGCGGTCGAGACAATCTCCTTCTCCAACCGGGACGCCGTGGTCGGGTGGGCGCGATAGCGCACCGCGTGCGCACGTTCGCGAGTCCGCTCCACAAGCCCGTCGACGGTCAGATCACGCAGACGAGCTCGCAGGCGCGACCGCTGGGTAGCTCCCATCCAGTCTGGTGTGTGTCCTAGGAGAATCGCCACCGCGCCCCAGCTGGTCGCCGGAGCCCAGGCGCGGCGGGGTGATGCGCCACGAACGAGACGAAGGCGCTCCACCGACGCTTCGTCCACGAGCCCCCTGGCGACCTGATGCAGCTCGCCGAGCGCAACCAGATGCTGCACCTGTCGCACCGACACCGACAGGCGCACGGCAGCTTCTTGCACACCAAGAAGGGACATAACAGATAGTTTCGTATTAGCGAAACTGTCTGTCAAGGCGGCGAAGGGATCGGCCTTACCCGTCATACCGCCATTCCCAGCCTCCATAGCCGATCCCGTTGGGCACGTATCCGACCGTCCCACTCGTTGTCGGCACATCCAGCACCACCCAGCCTTCGAGCGTCTCAGCCGGACCCACTGGGCTGGGGATCTCGTCGCTAGGGTCGAGGCACATACCGATCGGTGCCGGGCCGTTCACCCGTCGTCCGGAATCGTCCCAAGCCACAAAGTCAAAGCTCGACATGAACAGCTGCGGCTCCGGCTCGTCCGCTAGACGCGGAAAGGTCTCGACCTCGAAGTGCAGACCGACGTAGTGGCCGTTCTCAGGCTGGTCCGGCCACTCCGACGTGCACTCGAGATCCAGCACAATATCTGTGAGCGTGAACTGAACCACGGTTTCCTCGTCGTAGGCCGACACTAGTCCCGCAAGCTGACCGACGTCCTTCAGCAGCAGCCCGTGATCGGTCTCCTCGGAGACGCCGTACTCATCCACCGTCGCCTCTTCTGTCGGTTCGGTGTGGGCCTCAGGGGACTCAGCCTCGCTTCCGTCGGAGCCGGGCGTCTCGGACTGGCGCGTCGACTTCTCCGGCGATGAGGCTTCCGAGCGTGAAGCGGTCGCCGTCGGCGTCGGCGCTGCGGCGTCCTCGACCGCTGGTGCGCATCCCACGAGCAGCAACAACGCCGCTCCAATGATCGTGATCTTCTTCATGGTTCGGATTGAACCAGCGACCAGTGACATTCCCGGTCAGCATCGGAGCCTGCCGACTCGACGCCACTACCCGCGCGAGTCCGCACAGCCGGACACGGTCGATCGGCGGTGGGATGGCCGTTACCTCCGACGGCGGAGCGTAGCCACCTGGGTTTGAGAGGATCGCCTCATCTCTGAGCGTGAGTGGGGGTCGCTGGCTCTCCTCCTGGCTGGGCTGGGGTAGTGACGATCCCGGAAGGCGCGTTCGGGCTCGAGATCTTCGACGCACAGTTCCAGGGTGCGGCCATGGTTGCGGCCCTGGCGACATTCGCCCTGCTCGCTGTTCCGTTGCTCTGGTGGCTCTTGAGCTCTGACCCGGCCGGCTCACTCCTCCACGGCCCAGGTGGCCACGTCCTCCACAGTGATCGACTGGATCTGCTGACCCTCGGGGATCACGAACACCTGGCAGCCATACATCAGCACCGGCTCGACCACCTCGGTGCCCTGCTCCGGGCACGGGATCTCCGATGCGGCTGAACCGCCGGGGCCGCTGGCCTGGAAGTCGGTCTTGTCGGTCGTGGCGGTCCAGGCAGCGTTCGACAGGTCGGTGACGGCGTCCCAGGAGAAGTCCTCGCGGGTCCCGGAGGTGATGTCAAGCCGGTAGCCGACCAGCCACGGGTTCCCGTTCAGCTCGGTGCCAAAGATGCCGGTCAGTCCGCTCTCCTCCGCGGTGGACTCGGTCACCGAGAGCACGGCGAAGTCCACGCCGAGCGGGTCGGTGGCTTCCAGTGGTGCGGCCGCGCCGAGCTCCAGACGTTCGGGCTCGGAACAAGCCGCGAGGGCGAGCACAAGACCTGCGGCACCGGCAAGAACAAGGCCGCGGGCGGGGCGGCGTGTTGTCGTCACGGGAGGTGAGGCTAGCAAGCGCTGCACGAGGTCGTGGACCTCGTTGGCCAGCGTCTCGAGGCCGTCGCTCGCTTCGATGCGTGAGCCTCGAGCCAGGAGACCGATGGGAATTCGAGATGCGTGGGCATCGCGATCTCTCCTTCTTCTAGATGGCAGCCAGCGCCTGACGCACTTGGTAAGCCTTTTGCCGTGCACTGCTTGTGCTGATTGTTCACTCCCGGACCCGGGCGGTCTTGGAGACCGCATGGGACTGCCGGACCGATGCGGGCGCCCAACCTGGTGCTCGCACGCCGTCATCAGGTCATCATGTGTGATGTGGCACCGCAGGTGGTCCCACTAACCGAGGCCAATCGAGCAAGAATAGAACCGAAGGCCGCTACACCAGCGCTCGTCGCGCGCTTCACGCGGGTACCTCCCCACTACGCGCGCGCCCGTCCACTGACGTTGCGTCCATCCAGTTCAGCAGACGCGTGACAACAGATGCACTCTCCCCGTCGAGCAGCTTCTCTCCGGCGCCGATCATGGCGTCAAAGTGCTGCCCCATCACCTTCTCCGCCCGGCCGGCATCACCCGTCGCGATCGCATCGACGATGGCGGCATGCTCGGCGACTACCGCGTCCTGGTTGTCATGCGCCCCCAGCACGATGTCCAGGACTGCTTCCACACGGTCAAGATGAGGTGCGAGAACGAACCCGGTGAGCATCTTCAGCATCCGATTAGGCGCAATTGCGGCGATCTTGCGATGCAGACCGAGCCCTGGTTGCTGCGTCAGCTCCATCGTCCCGACAGCATCGCGATGACGCCCTACCAGCTCCCAGAGTTCATCAATGTCTGCCTGCTCTGCATGTCGAGCAGCGTCCGCGGCGGCGGCGCTCTCGACCGCCTTGCGCGCATGGAGGAGATCGAGAAGATCACGCACATCGCGTACATCCACGACACGTCCCAGCGACTCGGTCGTCCGGTCCGAGAATTCGAGCTCAGTGTGACGGCGTCGACCCTCAGCCGAGATCACTCGACCCTTGGCACCCATCGGCACAGTCCAGCCACGCTCATCAAGCTCGCGCAGGCGCCGCGACACCGACGACTCACTGACATCGATGCCCACCTCCAGCAGCGCCAGTCGAGCTGATCGAGTTCCTATCGGCCCCGGGGCGCTGGCGAGCACCGTCAGCAGCGCTCTCATTGTCGCCTCGCGGTCATTCGTCATGCTTAACCCCTCAATGTTCTCGGTGCACCACACTTTGACAGACATCTGCCATAGAGGCAAGCGTCATCGAACCGCGTGGGCGGCACTCTCTTGGTCTTTGGTCCAGGAAACGTCCGCTACCGCTCTTGACACACGCGACCTCGTCTGCCACCTTTGACGAACCTCGGTCAGGCATGACTCGCCTGAGCCAGCTGGGCAAGGCGACATGGGGCACGCAACTAGAGAGGAACTGGAATGTATCCACGTGATCTCAAGGGTTACGCCGGTGACCCTCCACATGCCCAGTGGCCGAACGGGGCGCGCGTTGCCGTCCAGTTCGTCCTCAACTACGAGGAAGGCGGTGAACGATCCATCCTGCATGGCGACTCGGTGTCGGAAGCCTTCCTCACCGAGGAGCCCACCCGCGCAATCCCCCACCTACGCAACCTGAACGTGGAATCTCAGTACGAATACGGATCCCGCGCTGGCTTCTGGCGTTTGCACAGCGCGTTCACCGAACGCAACCTGCCACTGACGATCTTCGGGATCTCCGAGGCACTTAAGCGTAATCCCGAGGCGGTGGCCGCGATGCAGCAAGCGAACTGGGAGATCACCTCGCACGGGCTGCGCTGGATCGACTACTCCGAGGTCGACGAGGCTATCGAGCGTGATCACATCACCCGCGCCATCGCCATGCACGAGCAGGCAACTGGCGCCAGGCCGCTCGGGTGGTACACGGGACGGATGTCACCACAAACCCGCAGGCTGCTCGTCGAAGCCGGCGGCTTCCGCTACGACGCCGACTCGTTCGCCGACGACCTCCCGTATTGGGAGAACGTCGAGGGTCAGCTTCACCTCGTGGTGCCCTACACCCTTGACAACAACGACGGGCGGTACATCAACGGTTACGGTTTCGGCGCCGACTCGTTCGCTACCTATCTGATCCGCGCCTTCGACTTGCTCTATGCCGAGGGAGCCCACCGACCGAAGATGATGAGCATCGGCCTACACAATTGAACCGTACTGGGTTCGATGGAGACTCGGATTATTGGATTCCGACTAGGGGTTGGTCGTTCCGTTGCGCAGCATAGTGTGCCTGCTCGTATTCGACCGGGGGTAGGTCGTCGAGGTAGCCGTGCAGGCGCTGATTGTTGTGCCAGTGCACCCATCCCAGGGTGACCAGCTCGACGTCCTCGACGCTCTTCCAGGGTCCACGCTCGTCGCGGATAGGCCCGCGGATCAGCTCGGCCTTGTAGTAGCCGTTGACCGTCTCGGCCAGTGCATTGTCGTAGCTATCGCCGACCGTCCCGATCGAGGGGACAGCGCCGAGCTCGGCGAGGCGCTCCCCGTAGCGCAGGGACGTGAATTGCGACCCTGCGTCGCTGTGGCATCGGAGTCCTGCCAGGTGAGTGCCGCGGGAGGC
>NZ_ATWL01000019.1 GCF_000421225.1 Ruania albidiflava DSM 18029
CCTGGTGTATCAGGACATCATCACCGCCTATCAGCACCCTGACCGGCGCACCGGCAAGAAGCTCATGGCCACCCTCATCGACAAGCTCCGCCGTGGGCTGCCCGACGGGCTGGAGGAGATCGCCCAGCTCGGGCGCACCCTGTGGCGCAAACGAGACCAGATCTTGGCGTTCTTCGACCACGAGGGAGCCTCGAATGGGCCTGTCGAGGCGATCAACGGACGACTGGAGCACCTGCGCGGGATCGCCCTCGGCTTTCGGAACTTCACCCACTACGTCCTGCGCTGCCTCCTACACTCTGGCCAGCTCGCCGCCCGCATCAACGCACTCTGAATCCGGAAGAGCCGTCATAGTCGGCGAAACCAGTCGGCGATCGACCTCCACCATGATCCGCGTGGCGTGGGCTGCTGGTTCTTCGGCGGCTGGGCGGTCAGGTTCGCGCTGTTCACAGCAAGGGCCTCGGGTACAGTTTCTTCGGGCGCGGGGCAGTCACCGTTCGATGTCCCGGTCGCTGGCGTGCTGGCGGCGAGCTCGGTCGATGTCGCTGATGCCTGCACAACGACAGGCGGCAGTGGGTGGTGCTGCTCTGCGGCTGAGTCACCGTCTGACTGGACCTTCCGGTCGATCGGCGGCTCCGATTGCTGCTCTGTGACCGGGGCTTTGCTCATGGCGCGTTGTTGTTCTTCCCGCGCTGCTTCAGCCCGGGCGAGGTCCTCGCACAGCACCCAGACGCGCTTTCGTGCCCTATGGCCGTTGTTCTTCGTCAGGACGACGGCGTGGGCCAGGACTCGCTTGCCGCCCAGGATCTCTGCGAGGACCGTTGCCAGTGAGAGTTCTTTGCGGATCAGTGCTCGGCGGTGGGGGTCGAACACTGCGATCGACCCGCTTGCGTAGAGGCGGGCCGTGCGCTCCTGCGAGGCGTCCTCCCACGGCCTCTGCAACTGACTGCGGTCGTCCTTGTTCCGAACGGCCACGTAGATGCCGCCATGCTCGAAGACTTCGTTGTTGAACGATTTGAGCGTGCGTGTCCGAGGCGCGTTAGGCGGCTGCCAGGGGAACATCCAGACCGTGCGCGCTGCCCCTGTCGACGAGCGCTGCGCCGTTCGCCCGCGGAAATCTGTGCTCCATCGCTGGTACTCGAGGACGAGGTTGTGCCCCGGCAGGAAGACGTCCGCGCGCGTCAGCGAGTGCTCCACCACTGCCTCGGCACCCAGGCTCTGCGCGATCTTGAACAGTCGGCCCTTCATCCACAGGTGCTCGTGACCTTCTGGCCCACCGCCTCCGACGAGATCGGATGGATCCTGTTCGACTTCTCTTCGCTCCAGGCGCATCTCTACCAGGTTGTGGGAGCAACCTCCGGAACGAACCGCGAGGAACCTCAGCCCGCTCCGGCTCATCCGCTTCGCCGTGAGCAGGGTGTCGCATGACTTGACTAGGCACTTCACTCGGATCGCGGGGTTCTTGTAAATCAGCTCCCAGTCCGCCTGGTCATTGACGCAGACCTCGACCGGTCCGGCTGCGCCGGTCGGATTCAGTACAAGCCCCCGGATCCGCACGCGCTGCGTCCGATGCGACGCATGCAGTCTCCGCTTGGCTGAGTCAGCAACGGGAGAGTCGCTGACGGCGGGCGGCTTTCGATCTGACGAGGATGGAACCATGTCCCATCCATACCGAGGCACACCGACATATGTCGCTGTTCAGGATCGTGTCAGGGCTGGGGCTCGAGGGCTAACCAGGAGGAGAGCCAGGCGCGCGTGGGCTGTCACGCAGCCCCTTCAACCAAACCCTCCTGCACGCTGAGGTCTGAGCCCGGACTTGGGACGTGTCGGTCGTGATCGACCTACCGCCCTTGGTGCCCAGCGGACGTCGGATCTCGCAAAAGTGCCTCTGAACAGGTCAAACACTGCACCCTCGACAGATCGGAGGGCAGATGTATCTATCGTGGGAAGTCGGGCTACTTCGACCGGTCGCTGAACGTCTACGGCCGGGAAGGCCTGCCGTGCCCGCGGTGCGGCACGCCGATCGTGCGGGAGTCGTTCATGAACCGTTCTGCGGCCTTCTGCCCCAGGTGCCAGCGGAGGCGTTGACTCGGCTGCTCACCCTGCGGTGACCGCTCTCGGGTGTGCTGCGGTCCCGCGATCACGGGACCTTCGGGTTCGCTGCCGTGCCCTCTGTGCTCAGCAGCACCACGACGGAGTCAGCTGTGAGGCCGAGGTCGTTCCGCTGTGAGGCGGCTGTGGCCGCGGCCCGCAGCGCCGCGAGGGTCGCTGCACCGCAGGGCCCGGAGTCGACCCCGAGGCTCGCCAGCTCGCGGGTGGCGCTCAGCGCTTGCTCATCGGTCACGACGGCGGAGGCGTCGAGCCCGTCGCGCAGCGTGGGCCAGGCGATCTCCGAGACCGTGCCGCAGTTCAGTCCGGTCATGATCGTGTTGCCGGTGTGCACAGGTTCGACGTGCCCGGCGTGGAGTGCCGTCGTCACCGAGGCGGCGCTGTCCGGTTCGCACGCCAGGATCGCGGGGCGGCGGGAGGAAGAGCGGTAGTGGTGCACGACCGCTTGCGCGAGCGATCCGACGCCCGCGGGTACGACGACCAGGCCCAGGTCCCACAGGCCGGCGGCGGCGAGCTGTTCGTCCACCTCCTGCACGAGGGTGGCGTACCCCGCCACGATCCATCGAGGAACCAGCTCGTAGCCTTCCCACGACGTGTCCTGGATGAGCATCGCCTCGCCTTCCGCCCGCTGGGCGGCGTGCTCGACGACGTCGTCGTAGGGCAGCTCGAGCTGGACCAGCTCTGCACCCTCGGACACGATCGCTGCGGTGGCGGCACTGGAGAGACCGTCCGGGACGTAGATCGTGGCGGGCAGGCCGAGAAGTGCGGCGATGTGCGCGACGGCTCGGCCATGGTTGCCGTCGGTCGCGGCCACCAGCCTCGGCCCCGAGCCGCCGAGCCGCTCCCGGAGCCGGTGCAGCGGCAGTGCGTCGACCTCCCCGAGCCGGGCGGACAGGGCACGGGCGATCGCATAGGACGCGCCGAGGACCTTGAAGGCCGGCAGGCCGAGACGGGAGGACTCGTCCTTGAGGAACACCGCGCGCACACCGAGTGCGTCGGCCACCGGAGGCAGCGGTGTCAGCGGTGTTGGTGCGTAGCCGGGCAGCGTGCGATGGAATGCCCGCGGCTGATCTCTCAGCGGCGCGGCCTGCCAGGAAGCAGCGGCTGGATTCGCATACCAGTCCGCCTGCTGGCCGCCGTCTCCTCGTGGTCTCATGCTGCTTCCTCAGCGAGCCGTAGCACGGTGTTGGCCAGCACGGTGACGCCCGCGGCGCAGTCCTCGGGGGTCGAGTACTCGCGCGGGCTGTGGCTGATGCCGTCGTGCTGGCCGCGCACGAACACCATCGCGGTCGGGGCGATCGCCGCGATCTCCTGGGCGTCGTGCCCGGCACCCGACATGAGCCGGACGTCCTGGAGGCCGAGATCGGCGGCGACGTCGGCGATCGTGTCCTGGACGCGCTCGTCGAACACCACCCGGTGGGTCTTCGCCATCCGCTCGGTCTCCACCCGCAGGCCGGCGGCAGGCTGAAGGCCGGGAAGGCCCGCCAGGAAGGCGGCGAGGTCACGCTCCGCCTCGGCCATCTGCTCGTCGTCGGGATTGCGCAGGTCGACGGTGAGCTCCGCACGGTCCGGCACGACGCTGGGCATGCCGGGGGAGGTGGCGATGTGCCCGACGGTCGCCCGCAGCCGCCCGTACCGCCCGGAGTCCACCATCTCGCGGACCTTGACGACGACCTGCGCTGCGGCGAGCCCGGCGTCGAGGCGCAGCTCGGTCGGCGTGGTGCCGGCGTGGGCGGCCCGCCCGCGCAGCGTGACCTTCTGCCAGGAGATCGCCTGCACACCCGTGACCACGCCGACCGCGCAGCCCTCGTGCAGCAGGACCGGTCCCTGTTCGATGTGGCACTCGACGTAGGCGTGGGGCGGGTCGAGGCGGACCGGACGATCCCCGCGGAATCCGACCCGGGCCAGCTCGTCGCCGAACCTGAGACCGGAGGCGTCGGTCAGGTCGTAGGCGTGGTCGAGGGTCAGCCGCCCAGCTGCGACCGCAGAGCCGAGCATGTCGGTGCCGAAGCGGACCCCCTCCTCCTCTGTCCAGGCGGTGATCAGCAGTGGGCGTCTGGTCGTGATGCCCTGCTCGTTCAGTGAGCGCACCATCTCCAGAGCGCCGAGCACACCGAGGCAGCCGTCGAACGCGCCCGCAGTGCCGACGGTGTCGATGTGCGAGCCGGCCATGACCGGCGCCAGGGTCGGGTCGGTCCCCTCGCGGCGGCCGTACATGGTGCCCATCTCGTCGACCGTGACCTCGAGCCCGGCGTCCGTCATCCACTCCAGCACCAGGCGGCGGCCCTCGGCATCAGCGTCGGTGAGGGACTGCCGATCCACCCCGACCAGGCCCGTCTCAGCGTCGTCGTACGCGCCGATCGTGGCCAGCTCCATCAGCGACGCCCACAGGCGGTCGCCATCGATGCGCAGCCGCGTGGCGGCAGGGGTCCCAGCGGGAACGGGCAGGTCGTCGCTGCGTCGGTGTGGAGTCACGAGTCAACAGTAGGCGCCGACCCCCTCGGTGATCGATACCATGGTTTCGATCAGTACAGATGCAGAAAATTCACGTGTAGGAGAAGGATGATGTATGACCTGCACCGCCTCCGCCTCCTGCGCGAGCTCAGCCACCGCGGCACTCTCGCCGCCGTCGCGCAGGCGCTGGGCTACAACCCTTCATCGATCTCGCACCAGCTCACAATCCTCGAGCGGGAGGTCGGAGCGCCGTTGCTGGAGCGTGCCGGACGACGGGTCCGACTCACCCCCGCGGCCATGACGCTCGTCGGCCACACCGAGCAGATTCTGCTCGAGCTCGAACGCGCCGAGGCCGCCATCGCCGCCAGTCGCTCCCAGATCGCGGGTACGGTGCACATCGCCACGTTCCAGACCGCGGCGCGCACCTTCGTCCTCGATGCGATCGACCGCCTCGCCGAGCACCACCCGGCACTCTGGGTCACCGTGACCCACGTCAACGCGGAGAATGCGATTCCCGCCCTGGTGGCACGCGACTTCGACCTCGTCCTGGCTGAGGAGTACCCGGGCGTGCCCGCCCCCTCCCGTCCGGGTGTCGAGGCGGCAACGATCGGGGACGACCCGCTCACGCTGGCGCTACCTGCCGGGTCCGGCGCCGCCGACCTGCCGGCCCTCGCCGACACGGACTGGATCATGGAGCCCGAAGGGACCCTGGCCAGGGCCTGGGCGGTCGATCTGTGCCGCTCCGCGGGGTTCGAGCCGCGGGTGAGCTACGAGTCCGCCGACGTCTATCTGCATCTCGCGCTCGCTGTCCGCGGCCGCGCCGCAGCCTTCCTGCCCAGGCTGGGTCTCGCGATCCCGGAGACCATTCGGGCGGTGCCGACACCTCACGCTCGTCGGATCACCGCCGCGATCCGGTCGGGAAGTGCGGTCAACCCCGCTCTCGCCGCCGTCCGGGAGCAGATCCTCGAGGCCGCTGCCAGCGCCCTGGACCCCGGCGCGCCCGGGAACGGCTGAGGAGGGCGACGAGACGCTCGGCCCATGTAGGTGGCACCGGGGACACGAACGCCCTCCGGCGCGGACACAGCGTGACCTCTGGCCGCGACGAAGGGCGTTCGTGGGTATGGGGGACCTGCTCAGCGGTCCACGCGGGCGCTACCGCCGCCGGCGAGCTTGACCACCTCGGCCTTGGTGACCATCGAGGTGTCACCCGGAGTGGTCATCGCCAGCGCACCGTGCGCGGCGCCGTACTCCACCGCAGTGGACAGCGGCTCACCGGAGAGCAGACCGAAGATCAGGCCGGAGGCGAAGGAGTCGCCGCCGCCCACCCGGTCCAGGATCTCCAGGTGCTCGCGGTGGGTGGCCTGGGCGAAGCCCTCGTCCTTGCTCCACGCGATGGCGCCCCAGTCGTTGTCCGAGGCGGTGTGCACGGTGCGCAGCGTGTTGCCGATCACCTGGAAGTTCGGGAAGGCTTCCGAGGCGGTGGCGATCATCGACTTGAAGCTGGCGATGTCCAGGTCGGAGAGGTTCTCGTCGACACCGGGTACCTCGAACCCGAGCGAGGCGGTGAAGTCCTCCTCGTTGCCGATCATCACGTCGATGTGCTCCGCGATGCGCTTGTTCACCTCCTGTGCCTTGGCCTGGCCACCGATCGACTTCCACAGGCTGGGCCGGTAGTTCAGGTCGTAGGAGACCACGGTGCCGTGCTTCTTGGCAGCGGTGACCGCCTCGATGAGCACCTCGGCGGTGGACTCGCTCAGGGCGGCGAAGATCCCTCCGGTGTGCAGCCAGCGCACGCCGAGCTCACCGAAGATGTGCTCGAAGTCGATGTCGCCGGGCTCGAGCTGGCTGGCAGCGGTGTGCCCGCGGTCGGAGACCCCGACCGCGCCCCGTACGCCGAAGCCGCGCTCGGTGAAGTTCAGTCCGTTGCGCACCTCGCGGCCGATACCGTCGAACTCGGCCCACTTGATCAGCGAGGTGTCCACGCCGCCGGTGAGGATGAAGTCCTCCACCAGGTGCCCCACCGGGTTGTCCGCCAGCGCGGTGACCACCCCGGCGCGCAGGCCGAAGGCACGGCGCAGCCCGCGGGCCACGTTGTACTCGCCGCCGCCCTCCCAGACCTTGAAGTTGCGGGTGGTGCGGATGCGGCCCTCACCGGGGTCCAGGCGGAGCATCACCTCGCCCAGGGAGACGATGTCGTAGCGGCACTCGGACGCCGGGCGGATGCTCAGGGTCATCGGGTTCCTCCTCGTTCTCAGGCCGCGACCAGCGCGACGGCCTCGGTGGTCAGGGTGGTGACGCGGTCAAAGTCGCCGGCGGCGATCGCATCCCGCGGCACCATCCAGCTGCCGCCGACGGCCAGCACGGAGGAGATCGCGGTGTACTCGGCCAGGTTCTTCGGGCCGATACCGCCGGTGGGTACGAACTTCACGCCACCGAACGGGCCGGCCAGCGCCTTGATCGCGGGCGCGCCGCCGGAGGTCTGCGCCGGGAAGAACTTCACTGCTTGCAGGCCGGCGGCCAGCGCTGCCTGGATCTCGGTGGCGGTCACCGTTCCGGGCAGCGGCAGCACACCTCGCTCGGTGCAGCGGCGTACGACCGCCTCGGAGAAGCCGGGGGAGACGATGTAGGAGGCGCCGGCATCCACGGCCGCATCCACCTGCTCGGCAGTCAGCACGGTACCTGCGCCCACGAGCATGTCGCCGCGAGCGGACATCGCCTTGATCGACTCCACCGCAGCGGCGGTGCGGAACGTGACCTCGGCGACCGGCAGCCCGCCGGCCACGAGCGCCTCTGCCAGCGGAGCGGCCTGCGCCGCGTCGTCCAGCACGACCACCGGCACCAGCCGGGCGGCTCCGATTCGTTCCAGCAGTTCCTGGGCCACTCTGGCCGTCCTCTCCGTGGTGCGCCTCGTCGAACCGCTCCACAAACGTTTACATCCAGTTGCTGAAGGTCGACGTTAGCATGGCTTCTTTGCTGTGAACAATGCGCCTGTAAACGTTTGTGTTCGGGTCGGTGCTCTGGCATCATCGCGACGACGGAGCCATCGGTCCAACCATCGACGTCACCCCGGCGCGGCCCACCTGGCCAGGCCGACGGGCGTGGGCAGGATCGGTTGCCGGGCCAGGATGCGGGCACACGCACCGAGGAGAACAGGAGGGGTGATGGTCACCACGATCCGTGACGTCGCCCGGGCCTGCGGTGTCTCGATCGCCACCGTCTCGCGCGCCCTGGCAGGATCGACCATCGTGGCCGCCGGTACCCGGGAACGGGTGCGCCAGGCCGCTGCGGAGCTCGGCTACCAGCCCAACCGGGCCGCCCGGCAGCTGGTCACCGGCCGCGGCCAGTCGATCGCCCTGGTGCTGCCCGACCTGCAGAACTCCTTCTACTCCTCGGTGGCCAAGGGCATGCAGCGACGGGTGCGGGCCGCAGGGTTGAGCGCGATGATCGCCGACACCGACGAGGACCCGGATGCCGAGCGCGAGGTGCTCGACCAGCTCTCTGCGGTCGTGGACCGGCTCATCCTCGCCTCCCCACGCGTGAGCGATGGTGACCTGACCGACCTGGCCCAGCGCTGCGCCGTCGTGCTGATCAACCGCGAGCTGCCCGGACTGGCGAGCGTGGTGGGCAACAACGCCGACGGCATCCGCCAGTCGGTCACCCACCTGCTCGCTCTCGGCCATCGCCGGATCGGTTATGCCGGCGGCCCCAGCACGTCCTGGTCCGACTCCCGCCGCCGCGCTGGGCTGGCCGCTCTCGCGCTGCCGGACGGGCAGGAGATCGTGGACCTGGGCGCCTTCCGCGCCTCCCAGGCTGGCGGGGTCGCTGCTGCGGACCTGGCGATCGCGGCCGGCGTGAGCGCGGTGGTCGCGTTCAACGACCAGCTGGCCCTGGGTGTGCTCGGCCGGCTCGCCGAACGCGGGGTAGCAGTGCCGGAGGCGATGTCCGTGGTGGGGTTCGACGACGTACCGGTCGCCCGGCTGCTCGCCCCGCCGCTGACCACGGTCGCCGTACCTACGATCGAGATCGGGGAGCGGGCTGCCGGTCTGCTCATCGACGCGGCGCCGCAGGACAGCCCACTGCCGCAGATCGTGCTGGAGGTCGAGCTGCAGGTCCGCCGCTCCAGCGCACCGCCGCCGGGCTAGGCCCGCAGACGAGCGTGCCCCATTAGGCTGGGGCTGTGCAGCAGCCGGTGCGAGTGATGATCGTAGACGACCACGAGATCGTCCGCCGTGGCATCGCCGAGGTGCTGGAGAGCCACGGCGACCTCACTGTCGTGGCGGAGGCGGGCACGGTGGCCGAGGCCACCCGGCGGATGACCCTGGTCCGGCCCGAGCTGCTGCTGGTCGACCTGCAGCTGCCGGACGGCACCGGGTTGGACGTGATCGCTGCGGCCGGCACCCAGGTGCCCGAAGCACGGTCCGTGGTGCTCACCTCCTTCGGTGATGATGACGCCGTGGCTGCTGCGCTGGAGGCCGGGGCGCACGCGTTCGTGCTCAAGTCCGTGCGCGGTGACGAGATCATCGACGCCGTCCGCAGCGTGGCTGCCGGCCGCACGCTGCTGCACCAGCGCCAGCTCGACCGGCGCCGGCGCAGCCTCGACGACCCGACAGCGGCGCTGACCGCCACCGAGCGGCGGGTGGTCGACCTGATCGGCGACGGCTGCTCCAACCGAGAGATCGCCGACCGGCTCGGCATGGCGGAGAAGACTGTGAAGAACCACGTGACCTCGCTGCTGGCGAAGATGGGGCTGCAGCGCCGCACCCAGGTGGCCGCCTGGGTGGCCGGGCACCGGGGTGGCCGCTGGCGTGCCCGCTCCGGATGAGCGCGCCCGCCCTGGCCGAGCAGACCCGATCGACGAAGGAGAACCCCAGACGTGCCCACCCGAGAGCAGCACCTACCCACCGCCGTCGAGAACCTCATGCCCCGGGCGCTGGCGGACCTGCGCGAGCTGGTCGCCCTGCGCTCGGTGCAGGACGCCACCGTGGAAGATCCGGACCAGTGCCGGCTGGCCGCCGAGTGGGTGCGGCAGGCGTTCGTGGACCTCGGCCTGACCGACAGCCAGCTGGTGCGCACCCCGGACGGCAGCGACGCCGTGATCGGCCGCTACCAGGGCCCGCAGGGGGCGCCCCGGGTGCTGCTGTACGCCCACTACGACGTGCAGCCCGCTCCGCCGGAAGGCTGGGTCAGCGACCCGTGGACGCTCACCGAACGCGACGGGCGCTACTACGGGCGCGGTGCCGCCGACTGCAAGGGCAGCATCGTCACCCACCTGACCGCGCTGCGCGCCCTGCTGGCCACCGGGGAGCTGCCGGTCTCCCTGACCGTGGTGATCGAGGGGTCGGAGGAGCAGGGCACCGCCGGGCTGGAGCAGTACGTGGCCGCCCACCCCGAGGAGTTCGACGCCGAGGCGATCCTGATCCAGGACACCGGCAACGTGCGCGTGGGCCAGCCGACCTTGACCGTGGCGCTGCGCGGGGTGGCCGATGTGGTGGTGGAGGTGGAGGCGCTGCGGGGTGAGCTGCACTCCGGGGCCTTCGGCGGCGCCGCTCCGGATGCCCTCGCTGCGCTGGTGGCGATGCTGGCCAGCCTGCGGGACGCCGAGGGCAACACCACCATCACCGGGCTGGAGGCCAGTGGCACCTGGGACGGTGCCGAGTACACCGAGGAGTCCTTCCGCAGCGACGCCGGCATGCTCGAGGGCACCCAGGTGCTCGGCTCCGGCACAGTGGCCGACATGCTCTGGGCTCGCCCGACCGTGACCATCTTGGGCATCGACGCCCCGCCGGTCACCGGCGCTGTGGCCGCCATCCAACCGCGGGCCGCCGCGAGGCTGAACCTACGTGTACCACCGGGCACCGACCCCGCACAGGCTGCCGAGGCGCTGCAGGCGCACCTGCAGCAGGCCGCCCCGTGGGGGGTGCGGGTGCGCACCGAGGTGCAGGGCCTGGGCGCCCCGTTCGGGGCCCGGACCGACACGACGGCGTTCGCCCAGCTGGCCGAGGCGCTCACCGAGGCATTCGGTACCGAGACCATCACGGCCGGCATGGGTGGGTCCATCCCGTTGACGGCGGCACTCGCCCAGGCGCAGCCGCGCGCCTCGATCGTGATGCTGGGCCTGTCCGACCCGGCCAGTGCGATGCACGCACCGAACGAGAGCGTGCACCCGGACGAGATCCGGCACACTGCCCTGGGGGTGGCGCTGTTCCTGCACCGGCTCGGACTCTCGACTATCTGAGCCCAGGCTGCTCCGGTACTCTGCCCAGCCAAGGGGGCACCGGTCGTCCGGTCAGCCGTGCGCCATAGGCCACGCTGGACCTGACGACCCGGTGATGGGTGTCGCGGCTGGGAGAGGGCGATGAGGTTCCGGGTGCTGGGTCCGGTGGCGCTGCGCGCGCCGGACTGGGTGGTGCCCGGTCCCGGTCTGCGCGGCACGCTGCTCGCTGCGCTGCTCGCGGCCCGCGGCGGCACGGTCAGCGCCGATGCGCTGGTGCAGGCGATGTGGGGCGAGAGCGCCGACGACGGTGCGCGCGCCCGGCTCCAGGTGCACGTGCACCGGATGCGCCGGCTGCTCGGCGACGACGACCTGCTGGTGCGGGAAGGGGCCGGCTACCGGCTGCTGCTGGCACCGGACGACCTGGACGCTGAGGTGTTCGACCGCCTCGCCGACCGGGCACTGGACCGGCAGAACAGCCCGGAGGAGCTGGCCGCAGCGGCCACGGAAGCACTCGCGCTCTGGCACGGGGAGGCCTTCGAGGGCGCAGCTGGCGACCTGGTAGACGCCGAGGCGATCCGGCTGGCCGACCGCCGCCGGGCCGTGCTGGAGGCGAAGTTCGCGGCGCGGCTGCAGCTCGGTGAGCACCGGGAGATCCTCGACGAGGTGCGCCGCGCAGCCGAGGCCGAACCCCTGCACGAGGGCCTGCAGGCGCAGCTGATGGCAACTCTGGCCGCGGCCGGCCGCCGCAGCGATGCGCTCGCCGCCTACCGCGCCACCCGGGAGCGACTGGTGGACGAGCTGGGCATCGACCCCGGCCCGCAGCTGCGCTCGCTGCACGAGTCGATCCTGCTGGGCAGCGAGGCCAGACCAGACCGCCCGCCGCGGCCGCACCAGCTACCGCCGGCACCGACTGCGCTCGTCGGGCGGCGGGAGCAGCTGCAGCTGCTCGACGAGCTTGTCCCCAGCGGTGCCTCCGGCGGCACGGTGGTGCTCACCGGTGCGCCAGGGATCGGCAAGACAGCACTCGCACTCACCTGGGCACATGCCCGCGCCGACCGTTACCCGGACGGGCAGCTGTACGTGGACCTACAGGGCTTCGGACCCGGAGAGCCGCTCCCGGTGGAGCAGGTGCTCACCGGGTTCCTGCGCACGTTCGACGCGCCCGCCGATGCCCACAGCTGGCCGCTGGCGGAGCAGACCCGGCTGCTGCGCAGTCTCGTGCACGGTCGCCGGTTGCTCGTGCTGCTGGACAATGCTGCCTCGGGCGAGCAGGTCCGACCGTTGCTGGCTGCCAGCGCTGGCTGCGCGGTGCTGGTCACCAGCCGGATCAGTCTCAGCGCCGTCACCCTGCACGACGGCGCCCGCCCGGTCGAGGTACCGCACCTGACCGAGCAGCAGGGCCGTGAGCTGCTGGCAGGTGCTGTGGGCTGCGACGCCGACGCGCAGGACCTGCAACCGTTGGTGGAGTGCTGTGCCGGTCTTCCGCTGGCGTTGGCGATCGTCGGGGAACGGGCGCGGTCTGCCCCGGGTGCCAGTCCCGCGGACCTGGTCGCCGAGATCGCCGCGACCGAGGACCGGCTGGACCGGTTCGACCTGGGGGAGGGGGACGGCAGCCTGCGCAGCATCCTCACCTGGTCCTACCAGTCACTGTCCGCCGAGGCGCAGCTGGTGTTCCGCAGCATCGGCGCCTTCCCGGGCCGGCACCCGGACGTGGGGGCACTGGCGGCCATCAGCGCGATGGACCACCGGTCGGCTTCTCGGGCGGTGGACGAGCTGGTTCGGGCGCACCTGGCGACCGCCGCCGATGTGGCTCTGCACCAGCACGACCTGCTCCGCGACCTGGCGGCCGAGCTGGCCCAGGAGCACGGTCCGCGCCTGGACGAACAAGCGGCCACACGTCTGGTCGCCTACTGGGCGGTACGAGCCGCCCAGGCGCGGCCGCGGTTCGTCGCGGAGCAGGCCAGCCCGATGACGGCCCCGGAGCTCGACCGCGTCGACGCGCCCGACTTCATCGACGACGAGCGGGCCCGCCGGTGGGCGCGCCGTCACCTACCGACGATGGTGGCCGCTGCCCGCCTGGTGCCGGAGCCGCCGTACCCGGCGTTCGATCGGGTGCTGCTGGTGCTCTCCCGGATGGTGATGGTGATCGCGTCTGCGATCGGCAGCCAGCATGTTGCGGCTGAGTTGTCGTGTGCGGCGCGGCAGGCAGCGGAACGCTCTGGTGACACCCTCGACGTGGTGCGGGCGGCCCTGCAGCACGCGAGTGCGATCGACGACGACGATACCGCGGTGGCCGCACTGCGCACCGCCATCGAGGCCGCTCGCAAGCACAGCTTGCCCGATCAGGCGGCGATCGGAACCGGCAACCTGGGCTTCCGCACCGCGCGCATGGGAGACACCGCATCGGCGCTGGTGCACTCCGAGGAAGCGGTCCGGCTCGCGCTGAGCGCGGGCTCGGAGCTGCAGGCCAACTTCTGGCGCTGCAACGCCGCCTCGCAGACGCTGACCCTCGGCGACCTCGCTGGAGCCGAGCGGTACGCGCGGCAGGCGCTCGCGGAGGGCCGGCGGCTGGGCAGCGACCGGGAGCTCACCGCCGCCAGCGCCGTCTGCGCCGAGGTAGCGCTACGCCGCGGGGACCTAGAGACGGCCGAGTCCTGGACCGAGCAGGCCGCGGAGCACGCCCGCGCCCGGGGGCTCACCTTCCGCGAGGCGGACACCGAAGTGCTCTTCGGTTCCATCGCCGCCCAGCGCCGCAACCTGGAGACGGCGAACGGCCACTTCCGGCGCGCGGTCACCCTGGCGAGCAGTGCGCAGCGGGCAGACGTCGTCGTCGAGGCCTACCTCGCCTGGGCAGAAGCGCTCGCCGCGCACGGCTCCCCAGACGCTCGGTCCTGCTTGGCCGAGGCAGGAGCAGCTGCCCAGCGGTCGATGCAACGGGGCCCGCTGCTGGCTGTGCGGGAGAAGACAGCAGACGTGGAGCGTCTGCTCGGCGCCCAGGCGTCCTGACCGCCGCGCCGTGCCACGCGCGGCGACACCGCCCCGGGCAAGAGCCACTCGTGCAAGAGCCATGAAAGTGGCCCCCGCCACGGTGGGCGCCATGACTGACATCGACACCCGTGCGCCCGCCACCCCCGTGCCGGAACGCTCGACGCTGGCCAAGGACCGGCTCGGGGTCAGTGCCGTGATGTGCTTCATCGCCACGGCGGCCACACCGCTGACCGTGGTCGCCGGTGTGGTCACCACCGGCTTCGCCACCACCGGGCTGATCGGCATCCCGGTCGCGTTCCTCGCCGTGGGCGCGCTGCTGCTGCTGTTCAGCGTGGGCTACGTGGCGATGGCGCGCCGGGTGCGCAACACCGGAGCCTTCTACGCCTACATCGCCCACCTGGCCCGGCCCCTGGGGGTCGGCGCCGCCTGGGTGGCGCTGATCGCCTACAACGCCCTGCAGGTGGGGCTCTACGGGCTGCTCGGCGCCACCGCTGCACCACTGCTGCAGCAGTGGCTCGGGCTGGACGTGCCCTGGTGGGCGGTCGCCGCCGTCTGCTGGCTGGTGGTGGCCCTGCTCGGCCTGCAGGCGGTGGACATCAACGGCACAGTGCTGGCGGTGCTGCTCGTCGCCGAGGTCGCGATCATCCTCGTGCTCAGCGTCTCCAACGTGCTCACCCCCGCCGGCGGGCAGGTCGACCTCGCCGCCTTGTCCCCGGGTGAGCTGGTGGGCCCAGGAGCCGGGGCGATCCTGGTGCTGGCAGTGCTCGGCTTCATCGGCTTCGAGGCGGCCACCGTGTACGCCGAGGAGAGCCGCAACCCGCGCCGGACGGTGCCGATCGCCACCTACGCCTCGGTGGTCGCCCTCGCCCTGCTGTACACGTTCGCCTCCTGGGCGATGACCGTCGCGGTCGGCACCGACCAGATCGTGGGGATCTCCCAGGCGCAGGAGACTGAGGTGATCTTCGGCCTCGCCGGCGCCCAGCTGGGCCCAGCGGTGGTGAACCTCACCCACGTGCTGCTGATCACCAGCATCGTCGCCGCGACCGTGTCCTTCCACAACACGGTCGCCCGGTACATGTTCTCCCTCGGCCGCGAAGGCGTGCTGCCCCGCGCCCTGGGGCGGACCTCGCCGCGGTCGTCATCGCCACGCGCCGCATCGTTGGTGCAGTCCGCCATCGGTGCTGCAGTCATCGCCGGCTATGCTCTCGGCGGCCTGGACCCGCTGGTCGAGCTGTTCTTCTACGCCGGGACCGCCGGCGGTCTGGGCGTGCTCATGCTGATCACCACCACGGCGATCGCGATCGTGGTCTACTTCACCCGCAACCCGCACGGGGAGAACCGCTGGCGGTCCCGGGTGGCGCCGGTGCTGGCCACCTGCCTGCTGCTCCTGGTGTGCACCGCAGGCATCGTGAACATGCCCGAGCTGCTGGGCACCCCAGCCGGGTCGGTGCTCCCGTGGGTGGTGCCCGGGGTCTACCTGGTGGCTGCGCTCGCCGGAGTGGCCTGGGGTCGGGAGCTGGCGGTGCGCCAACCGGAGGTGTACTCGCGCATCGGGCTCGGTGCGCAGACCGTGCCGCCCGACCCTGCGCGGGACACCGCACAGCAGGGCGCGGACCGATGAGCGCCCTGACCGACCTGGCGGTGGGCACCTCCGCAGCGGACCGGGTGGCCGCGGCCACCGACCTGATCACCACCGCGTTCCACTCCCTGGCGGTGAGCAAGTGGCTGGTGGCCGACCCGCACGAGCGCTGGGCCGCGCAGCACGCCCAGTTCCAGATCCTCGTCGAGCACGCCGCCGAGCACGGCACCATCTACCTCGACCGGGACCGCACGGCCACCGCCGTGTGGCTGGACTACACCCGACCAGTGCCTGAACCCTTCGACTACGACCGCCGGCTGCTGGAGGCGTGCGGTGAGCACGTGGCCCGGTTCGCCGCGCTGGACGTGGCGTTCGCCGAGCACCACCCGAGCACACCGCACCAGCACCTGGCGTTCATGGCCGTGCACCCGCGCCAGCAGCAACGAGGGCGGGGCAGTGCTCTGCTCGCCGACCACCACCAGCGGCTGGACGCTGCCGGTGTGCCTGCCTACCTGGAGGCGGCGAACCTGCGGGCTGCCCGGCTCTACGGCCGGTGGGGCTACCGGATCCTCGACCGCATCGACCTGCCCGGCGGTCCGTCGATGTGGCCGATGTGGCGCGACCCGGGCGCCCGGGTCTAGCTGCGGACGCCGTGCGGCCGTGGCGCAGTGCTCTCCCGCACCACCAGGTCGGTAGCCAGATCCACCCGCAGCGCCGGCGGCTGCTTGCCCTCGGCGAGCGTGAGCATCATCGACGTAGCAGTCTTGGCCATCGCCTGCAACGGTTGGTTCACCGTGGTCAGCCGAGGGGAGAACCAGTCCGCCAGCGGCAGGTTGTCGTAGCCGACCACGGACAGGTCGCGCGGTACGCTCAGGCCCAGCTCGCGGGCAGCACGCAGCACGCCGACAGCCTGCATGTCGGCGCCGGCGAAGATCGCCGTGGGCCGGTCCGGTCGGGAGAGCAGCTCCATCGCGTGCTCGTACCCACCGGCGATGTAGAAGTCACCCCAGCGGATCAGGTCCGGGTCGTAGCCCAGCCCGGCACGCTCGTGCGCGCTGCGGAAACCATCCACGCGGGCGCGGGAGCAGAGCACGTCCTTGGGCCCGGAGATCACTGCGATGCGTCGGTGCCCGAGCTCGATCAGGTGCCGGGTGGCGGCCATGCCGCCGTCCCAGTTGGTCGAGCCGACGGCGGGCACCCCGGCAGGAGGCTCCCCGTCGGTGTCCAGGGCGACGAACGGGATAGCGCGCGACTCCAGCTGTTCTCGCTGGTTCGAGGTGAGGGTAGACATCACCAGGATGACACCCAGCGGCCGCCGGGCCAGCACACCGTCCAACCACTGCTGCCCGGGCCGGTGCTTACCCTCTGAGGCGGTCAGCACCACGCTGGCGCCGAGGTCGGCCAGAGTGGTCTCCACGCCACGGACGATCTCCAGCGCCCACTCCGACTCCATCTCGTGGAACACCAGGTCCACCAGCGGGGGACCGGAGGGCGAAGGCCCGCGGGACCGGCGCTTGTACTGGTGCCGGGCCATCACCTCCTCGACCCGGGCGCGGGTCGCGCGAGCCACGTCAGAGCGTCCGTTCAGCACCTTGGAGACGGTCGGCACCGACACACCAGCCTCGGCGGCGATGGCCGCGATCGTGACGCGCCGGGGAGGGCGGGACGGTGTGGCGGCGTCAGCCGGCTGTTCCGGCCCACCGCCGGGTACCGATGGTGTGCTCATCGCTGCCTCACGACTTCCAGGAGCATGGTCTCGCAACTTTCGAGGTCGAACGTCAGGGGGAGCATCTCTCGCCCGCTGGTGGACATGCGGCAGAGTGCTCGGGTCAGGTACAGCCCGACGGTGACCGTCAGACCGCATGTTCATGCTGACCGTATCGAAACTATCGTACCGGCGACACTGCACCGGACCGATGGGGAGCGACGTCATGGGCGTCGGGCAGCCTGCCGGGTCAGCTGCGGTACGCCGTCCAGAGCAGCTCGCTGCCGCGCCCGTCCGGTCCCGGCCCGAGCGTGCAGGTGCCGCCGTGGGCCTCGGCCCGAGCGGTGAGGTTCGCCAGCCCGGAGCGTCGGCTGCGGGTGCCCTCGGGCCCCGTGCCGTCATCACGGACCTGCACCGTGAGCTGCTCACCGGTCACGTGCACGCACACGTCGACGGCGGTCGCACCCGCGTGCCGGGCCGCGTTGGCGAATCCTTCGCGGACCACGGCCACGACGTCGTCGGTGAGCTCTGCGCCGAGACGTTCTTCCAGGTCGGGGTCGTCGGCCAGGGGCCCCTCGACCCGCAGCGTAGGGGCGAACCGAAGCCCGATCCGGGCCAGCGACTGCTCCCGTTCCAGCCGGACCCGCAGGGGAGAGTCCTGGCCGTCGGTGCGCAGCGTGCGCACGATCGACCGGATCTGCACGACCGCCTCGTCCACCCCGGCCAGTGCGCTCTCGAAGGCTGCCTGGGCTGCCGGGTCCGCTGTGGCCTGTGCGGCCGAACGCAGCTGCAGCTCCGTGGCGAACAGCTGCTGGATGGCCAGGTCGTGCAGGTCGCGGGCGATCCGGCCACGCTCGGCGAGCAGGGCGGCCAGGTCCTCGGCCTGCCGGGACTCGGCGAGGGTGAGCGCGAGCGCCGCCTGCCGGGCGATCGACTCGGCGATCGCCAGCTCGTTCTCGGTGAACTCCGGGGCGTCCTTGTGCCGCAGCAGGATGAACACCCCCAGGCTGCGGCCCGCGGCCACCAGCGGTGCGTACAGCGAGGGGCCGTACCGACCGAACTCCGGCACGCGGAGCGTGCGCGCCCGGGCGAAAGAGTCCACGATGATGCCGTGCTGCTCGGCCAGCACCGACATGGCGCGGCCGGCCGGGGGCATCACGATCCCGATCAGGTCACCGACCGGGTCGCCGTCGGCGAACTCGATCACCCAGTCCTCGCCCACCCCGGGCAGCACGATCACCGCCGTGTCCGCCCGGGCCACCTGCCGCACCCGGGCGGCGATCAGCGCCAGGGACTCCTCCACATCGGTGCCGGAGAGCAGGTCGGTGGTGATCTCCTGACCCACGGCCAACCAGCGTTCCCGGGTGCGGGCGGCGTCGTAGAGCCGGGCATTCTGCACCGCGATCGCGGCTGCACCGGCCAGCAGCCGCACCTGGTGGGTCTCCTCGGCGGTGAACGGGCGGTCCCGGCCGGCCAGGGACAGCGTGCCGTAGCTGCCCTCCTGCCCGCGTACCGGGACCTCCAGGCCCACCCCGCCGGGCCGGTCCCGCCCTGGTGCCTGGTTGCCGTCGGTATCGACGAACGTCTCCACCTCACCAGAGGGCTCCAGCACGGCGATGGCCGCATAGTCGGCGCCGGTCAGCTCGACCGCGGCGTCGACGAGGCTGCGCAGCATGTCCCGGGTGTCCAGGTGCGAGGTGACTGCCAGCACCGCATCGAGTACCGGCGAGCTCATCGAGGGAGCCTCAGCGGTGCGACCGGCGCTCGGCCAACCACACGTCCAGTCCAGCGTTCGCCTCCGTGCGCCAGGTCAGGACCTCCCGCGCCCAGCGGGGGTAGAGCCAGCGGGGGACCGGCAGGAACGCCAGGATGAAGTACACGCCGGGCAGAGCCAGCAGGATGATGATCAGGAAACCGCCGATCGCCGTCGCCGTCGGCGAGTCCAGCGCCGCCATCAGCGCGATGCTGAGCATGATCAGACCGAACGTGGGTGCCCCCAGCAGGACGCACCGCTCCAGCATCCAGTCGCCGCGGAGGTTGAGCGGCATCCAGAACCGGGCCGCCTTCGAGCGCCCGCGCCGTGCCCAGATCGTCCCACCGAGCAGCGCCAGCCCGACAGCCGCCACGAGCAGGGAGGGCAGGTGTCCGGAAAGCATGGCACCAGTCTGCCAGCGGGCCCGCAGAGCCGGTGCAGGCACGCTGCTGGTCGGACGCGAGGTTGCGCACGGGAACCGTCCTTCGAGAGTGCTGTCGTCCCACCGTAGGCCGCGCCGCGGAGGTGTTTTCCGGGACGTAGGTCCCACTCTCGACGGCGGTACCCGCCGTGGTGCTGCCCCGCAGCGGGCGGGGGTGCGCCGGCCAGCGCCGGGGCGGCGCGCCGCTGGCTTGCCGGTGCAGACGGCCCCGCTGTGCGATACTGCTACCGGTGACCGGCGCGTCCGTACCTGCCGGTATCACCCAGCGACATCAGCAAAGGTAGTTGGGGTTGCGGAACACGCGCCGCCGAGAGGCTCGGCGCGGTCCGGGACCGACCACCCGGCGAACGGGCCCACATGGTTCGTGATGACGCTGGCAGAGGGTCGACGCGAGCACTCGCGAGGCCGGAGCACAACGACTTTGTGAACATCAGGCCCACCAAGGGTCACGAGACTGCCTCCGAGCACCAGGTGGGTATGGCTGGGGCACGGTGGCACCCGGGAGCATCCCCGTGTCAGAAGAACAGAACACCGAATCCACCGACGCAGCGCAGGAAGCCCAGGCGCAGGAGCCGCAGGCCGCGCAGCAGCGCAAGCCCCGCCGGGCCCGGCGGGCCACCGCTCCGGTGACCGCCCCGGCACCGGTGGAGCAGGAGGAGCCGGCTAGCAGTGCGGGGGGCGCGCCGGCACCGGTGGAGACCGAACCGGTGGCCGCCACCGAGCCGGCACCGGTGGAGACGCCGGTCAAGGAAGCCGCCGCATCGGCGCGCCCCGCGCGCAGGCGCCGCACCACCAGCCCCCGCCGGGCCACCAGTGCCACCGTCGCCGAGGCGGACGCTGCCCGGAGGGAGGACGCCGAGGAAGGCACGGCCCAGGAGGAGCAGCGGCACCAGGTCGAGGAGGAGACCACCGAGCCGGCGGGCTCGGACGCGACCTCATCGGCCAGGGCGCCGAAGCGGTCCCGCCGCAGCACGCAGAAGACCGAGCTGGCGGAGGCGTCGCCCACTCTGGATGTCTTCGCCGCCTTCGGTGTGCAGCCGGGTACTGAGGAGGAGCCCGAGGAACCTGCCGACGAGGTGCAGATCGACATCGACCTTCCCGACCGGGACTCGACCGATCCCGACGGTCACGCAGAGGACGAGGAGGACAGCGACGAGGACGAGACCGCCGAGGAGGACAGCTCGCCCCGTCTCCCGGCCACCGCACTGCTGTTCCAGGCCCCGGAGATCGCCGGGTCCCGCCGTCGCCCTCCGACAGCAGAACCCGACAGCGAGACCGCCGAGAGCTTGGCTGAGCAGGATGCGGACCACGTCGAGGACGAGGCCTCCAGCGGTGTCTCCAGCGATGACTCGGGGCAGTCCGGCGGAGGCAAGCGCCGGCGCCGCCGAGGCGGCCGCGGCCGCCGGAAGGGGTCCGGTGGCTCGAGCAACGCGGACACCGGCACCGAGAGCGGTCGGTCGGAGGAGAAGCCAGGCACCGACGACTCGTCGAGCAGCGAGTCGGGCAGCAACGACGCAGACGACGGCAAGAAGTCGTCCACACCGGGGGAGTCCGGACCGGACAACGCTGGCGGAACGGACAACAACGGCAACAACAACGGCAACGGGAACGGTTCTGGCGAGTCCGGGGGAAGCTCGCGGCGTCGG
Source organism: Ruania albidiflava DSM 18029 (assembly GCF_000421225.1). GTDB lineage: Bacteria > Actinomycetota > Actinomycetes > Actinomycetales > Beutenbergiaceae > Ruania > Ruania albidiflava. Next base: position 20,888 of record NZ_ATWL01000019.1, read on the forward strand.
CGCCGCCGTCGCGGTGGCCGCTCCCGAGGGGACAACGGCGGCTCCGGTGACGAGGTCACCGCGCTGAAGGGTTCGACGCGGCTGGAGGCCAAGCGGCAGCGTCGCAAGGAGGGGCGGAACGCTACCCGGCGCCGGTCCATCATCACGGAGGCCGAGTTCCTCGCCCGCCGGGAGTCGGTGGAGCGGAAGATGGTGGTGCGCTCCATGGAGGGCCGCACCCAGATCGCCGTGCTCGAGGACGACGTGCTCGTCGAGCACTATGTCGCGCGCAAGTCCCAGACCTCGATGGTCGGCAACGTCTACCTCGGCCGGGTGCAGAACGTGCTGCCCTCGATGGAGGCCGCGTTCGTGGACCTCGGCAAGGGGCGCAACGCCGTCCTGTACGCCGGCGAGGTGAACTGGGACGCCGCCGGCCTGGAGGGGCAGCCGCGCCGCATCGAGGAGGCGCTGCACTCCGGAGACTCGATCCTGGTGCAGGTCACCAAGGACCCGATCGGGCACAAGGGTGCCCGCCTCACCGCGCAGGTCACCCTCGCCGGCCGGTACCTGGTGCTGGTGCCCTCTGGTGCGATGACCGGGATCTCCCGCAAGCTGCCGGACACCGAGCGGGCGCGCCTGAAGAAGCTTCTCAAGGAGATCGTCCCGGACGGGCAGGGTGTCATCGTGCGCACCGCCGCCGAGGGCGCGAGCGAGGAGGAGCTGCGCCGGGACGTGCAGCGGCTGTCCAAGCAGTGGGACGACATCCAGACCAAGGTGAACCGCAAGTCCACCAGCGCTCCCACGCTGCTCAAGGGTGAGCCGGAGCTGGCCACCCGGGTGGTGCGGGACGTCTTCAGCGAGGACTTCACCTCCTTGACCGTTTCCGGTGTGGAGGCCTGGCGGACGATCTCCGGCTACATCCAGACCGTCGCGCCCGACCTGACCGAACGGATCCACCAGTGGACCGAGGAGAAGGACGTCTTCGCTGCCTACCGGATCGACGAGCAGCTTGCCAAGGCCTTGGACCGCAAGGTCTTCCTGCCCTCCGGCGGTTCCCTGGTGATCGACCGGACCGAGGCGATGACCGTCGTCGACGTGAACACCGGTAAGTTCACCGGCTCCGGCGGCACGTTGGAGGAGACCGTCACCCGCAACAACCTGGAAGCTGCTGAGGAGATCGTCCGCCAGCTGAGGTTGCGGGACATCGGTGGCATCATCGTCATCGACTTCATCGACATGGTGCTCGAGGCGAACCGGGACCTGGTGCTGCGACGGCTCACCGAGTGCCTGGGCCGGGACCGCACCCGCCACCAGGTGGCGGAGGTGACGTCCCTCGGCCTGGTGCAGATGACCCGCAAACGGGTCGGTCAGGGCCTGGTGGAAGCGTTCAGCGAGCCCTGCGAGCACTGCCACGGACGCGGGCTCATCGTGCACCCCGAACCGGTGGAGTCGCGCTCCGGCGGGGCCGACGCTGGCGGCTCCGACGGCTCCCGTTCTCGTCGGCGGAAGAACAAGAGCGAACAGAACAAGCCGGCACCGGTCGAGCCGGAGGTCGATGACGCGCAGCGGGAGCAGGTGAAGGCGACCCTGGCCACCATCGCTGCTGCGGCCGCGCACGCCCACGGCAGTGCCGAGGAGGCGAAGACCGCAGTGGGTGCGGCCGACGCCAAGGACGCTGCGGGCGCGAAGGACGAGAATGTGACGGCGACCGCAGACCCGACCGAGACGGCCGGCAGCACGAGCGGCGGTGACGCCACGAGTGCCGGCAGTGCGGACGCAGGGCAGGCATCCTCCGGGACCGACGAGACGGCCGGGGACCAGGCGAGCACCGGTACGCGCTGACCTCTCGGCGGCTCGGTGCGTGCCCGCACCGGCCCCCGCCGCCTGTGCTGAGTGCCTCCGGTCAGGTGGTGCGGGACAGCAGCCGCTGCCACAGGGAGCGCGCCGCTGCCGGCACCACCGCCACTGCGGCCAGCACCAGCAGCGCGAGCGTGGCCAAGGGGTTGCCTGCCAGTGTGAACGGAACCACGGTCAGGCACCAGAACATGAGGATCACCATCCCGCGGGTCGGCGGGCCGCTGTGCACCCGCTGCGCCTGCGGGGTGCGGTCGTCGAAGACGTCCGCGCCGCCCTCCAGTCGCTCAGCCTGAGCATCTGCCACGGTCAGCCCCGCGGCCTCGGCAAAACCGGCGAGCGGGGCGAGGTCCCCACCGGGTGCCCACTGCTCGATCGGCAGCACGAACTGCCATCGCCCACCCTGGTCGACCAGTGCGACCGCCCACGGCTGCCCGCCGTCGAGGAGACGATGCACCGCCACGATGCCCAGGTGCGGATCCCACGGACCTGCGGCCCACGCCAGGTGGCCATACGGTCCGCGCACACCGATGTCCGTGCCGTCGAACAGCAGGGCCGCGCGGCCGGCGAAGCGGCGGGTCCCGCCCGGGTAGCGGCCGGGTCGGTACACCGCTGTCATCGGTCGCCGACTGCGGTCCCGCAGGTGCACCCAGGCCCACCAGAGCCACGGTTCGCTCACCGCCACCGCGGACCACAGCAGGCACAGCTGCGCCCACAGGGTCCCGCTGAACAGGTACGCACTGCCCAGCCCGCCGATCCAGATGGCCGCTGGAGCGGCCGACCGCACCACCGAGTTGATCGGAGAGGCGGGTCCGGTGTCCTTGCGCCAGAACTTCATCCGCTGCAACCTGCGGTTGTACGCGGCGGCAGGCTTGGTGGCACCGCCCCGGTAGGGCTGGTGGTGCGGCCCCGGCCGCAGCAGGCGCACCAGCTCGCGTGGCTGGTAGCCAGGAGTACCCGGAGGTGTGGGGCTGGCTGCCCGCAGGGTGCCGGTCAGGGCAGGGTGGATCGGTGGGTGCATCACACCCCGGCGGACCGGAACACCGAGCACTGCGGCCCCGTCCACGATGCCCGTTGCCTGCAGGCCCCACACGAGCCGGTCCCGGGCCGCCTGCGGGTGGTCCCCCGGGGTGGTGGCCACCTGCTGGCCGACCTGCAGCCAGGGTTGGTTGAGCCAGTCCGCCACGGCGATGGCGCCAAGGCTGTAGCCGTCTGCATCGCACAGGTGCACAGCGCCCAGCTCGTCCTGCAGTGGCAGCTGCGCATACCGTTCTGCCACGTCATAGCCACTCAGCACCGCCCGCGGAGAGGGTGGCGCGACGTGCATCAGCGCGGCGACCGGTCGGTCTGCTCCGATGACGACCGTGGCCTCGGCCGTGGTGATCTCTACCCGACCTGGCACGAAGAGCAGGCGGGCGAGGTGCGCCCAGCGTGCCTGCGGGTGGGCGCGGGGCCCGCTGCGCAGCTCCACCCGGGCAGAGGAGCCAGCAGGGGCAGGCATCGCGGGTCGCTCGAAGTCCCACACCGCAGCGGTGAACATCGACACCACCGCCTCGGTCCGCGCGGCGAACTCCGCCACCGCCGCCGCCAGCATCACCCGCCGCAGGCCGGTGCCGAAGGTGGCCTGTCCCTGGGCAAGGGCGTCGACTGCGCCGGTCAGGTGCGCAAGCAGCGGCGTGATCGCGCCTTCGAAGCCGTAGACCGCCTCGTCGGCGAGGCGGACCGGCTCCGAGCCCACCCAGACGTCCTCCAGCATCGGCGCCTCCGCCCAGGAGGGCACCGTGGTCGAGGCCAGCACAGCGGCCTCCTGCACCGACAAGGTCCAGGTGCGCAGCACCGATGCGGCGTACCAGGCGGCTCGGCGTGCCGGGTGGAACTGCTCGGCCAGCTGCTGCTGGTCGCCGGGCAGCAGCTCCAACAGCTCGTTGATCGCCCGGTGCGCAGCCTCCGCCCGAGCGCTCGCCTGCGCGAACGGGTCGCCCGGCTGGGCCAGCAGCATGAGCGTGGCCGTGGTCGGGTACTGGGGCGGTGCAGGCCGGGACGAGGACATCGAGCCCCACGCTAGCGGCCCGCCACAGCCTCCAGCGGCAGGCACGATGGGGAGTTGAGTCCGATGCAGCACCGGCCGGGACGCGTGCGCCGCACCAGTTGTTGACCCCACCTCCCGATGCTAGCGTCGAAGAACCATACCCGTCCCGCCGCGGCGGGACGCCAAGGCATCGATCGTGCGGACTGTCACGGTCGAGCGACGTTTGCCCAGCCGCCTCGGTCCGCCGTCACTGCGGGTCGAGTCCGGCTCGGAACTGGCCCGCGCCCTCACAAAGATGATGAAGGAGCAGAACAAATGCCAGGTAACAGGGCAGTCGCATACAAGGGCCCGCACCAGGTCGAGGTGCAGGACATCCCCTATCCGGAGTTCGAGCTGAAGGACGGTCCGGGTGTCAACCCGGCCAACGTCGGACGCAAGGTCCCGCACGGGGTGATCCTGAAGACGGTCGCGACCAACATCTGCGGGTCGGACCAGCACATGGTCCGTGGGCGGACCACCGCACCGGTGGACCTCGTCCTCGGTCACGAGATCACCGGTGAGGTGATCGAGCTCGGGTCGGACGTGGAGACGCTAGAGGTCGGTGACATCGTCTCGGTGCCGTTCAACATCGCCTGCGGGCGGTGCAAGAACTGCAAGGAGCGCAAGACCGGCGTGTGCCTGAACGTCAACCCGGACGGGTACGGCAGCGCCTACGGGTACGTGGACATGGGCGGCTGGGTCGGCGGACAGGCCGAGTACGTGCTGGTGCCGTACGCGGACTTCAACGCGCTGAAGTTCCCCGACAAGGACCAGGCGCTGGAGAAGATGCTGGACCTGACCATGCTCTCGGACATCTTCCCCACCGGGTTCCACGGCTGCGTCAGCGCCGGGGTGGGCGTCGGGTCCACTGTGTACATCGCCGGTGCCGGACCGGTCGGGCTGGCCGCTGCGACCAGCGCCTTCCTGCTCGGTGCCGCAGTGGTGATCGTCGGCGACATGAACGCCAAGCGGTTGGAGAAGGCGGCCGCCTTCGGCTGCGAGACCATCGACCTGACCAAGGGTGAGCCGGGCGAGCAGATCGAGCAGATCCTTGGCGTGCCCGAGGTGGAGTGCGCGGTCGACGCGGTCGGCTTCGAGGCTCGCGGGCACGGCGGCGACGCCGGTACGGAGAAGCCGGCCACCGTGCTGAACTCGTTGATGGACATCACCGGATCCGGCGGGTCGCTGGGCATCATCGGCCTGTACGTGACCGGTGACCCGGGTGCCAGCGACGAGGCGGCGAAGAAGGGTTCGCTGTCCCTGAGCCTGGGCACCGGCTGGGCCAAGTCGTTGGCGTTCGTCACCGGTCAGTGCCCGGTGATGAAGTACCACCGCGGGCTGATGAACGCGATCCTGCACGACCGGGTGAACATCGCGAAGAACGTGAACGCCACGGTGATCGGCCTGGACGAGGCGCCGCAGGGCTATGCCGACTTCGACTCCGGGACGGCGGTGAAGTACGTGCTCGACCCGAACGGGTACCTCTGAGCACTGCGAACCACGCGCGGTGGCTGACTAGGGCAGCCGCCGCGCGTCCAGGCGTTCCTCGCTGACCGTCGGTCACCGCCCGTCTCGGCGCCGAAGGAGAGCCAGGTCACGCTGTGGTGGTTTGCCCCACATGCCCACACTCGCGTAATCTTGGACGGCGGTGCCTCAGTAGCACCGTTACCCGTGCGCGCTCCAGGGCGCGGCCGCATGTCTGCGGCCGCCGCCGTCTCGATGTGAGCGACCGGGTGCCCAGACCGATGCGAGCGACAGAGATGAGCAAGAACGTGGTGTACGCGATCGTCAAGGCCGGCGGCCGTCAGGAGAAGGTGTCCGTCGGCGACATCGTCGTCGTGGACCGGGTCTCCACCGACGCCGGTGACTCCGTCCAGCTCGAGCCCGTTCTGCTGGTCGACGGCGACACGGTGACCTCCGAGGCCGATGCGCTGGCGAAGGTGTCCGTGACCGCCGAGGTGGTGCGGGACGAGAAGGGGCCGAAGATCTCCATCGTCAAGTACAAGAACAAGACCGGCTACCGCAAGCGGCAGGGTCACCGCCAGCAGCTGACCCGGCTGAAGGTCACCGCCATCGGCTGAGGTCACCGGCACCTCGGCATCCAGCTTCTACAGACGAAAGGGCCACCACCATGGCAACGAAGAAGGGCGCCAGCTCATCCAAGAACGGGCGCGACTCCAACGCGCAGCGGCTCGGTGTCAAGCGCTTCGGCGGCGAGACCGTGAAGGCCGGCGAGATCCTCGTCCGCCAGCGGGGCACCCACTTCCACCCGGGTAGCAACGTGGGCCGCGGCGGGGACGACACCCTGTTCGCGCTCGAGGCCGGATCGGTGCAGTTCGGCAACCGGCGCGGCCGCCGGATCGTGGACGTCGTCCTGGCCGACGCCTGATCCCACAGACCTCCGGCGGGGGCGCAGCGGCGAACGTCGCTGGGCCCCCGCCGTCTTTTTCTCAGGGTGGCCACCGCGTCGGCCGCAGCACACCAGCGGCTGGCGGGGCGCACACCCCAGCGGAGGGAACCAAGGAATGACCAGCTTCGTCGACCGGGTCGTCCTGCACGCGCGGGGCGGGGACGGCGGCAACGGTTGTGCCTCCGTGCGGCGGGAGAAGTTCAAGCCCCTGGGCGGGCCGGACGGAGCCAACGGCGGCTCCGGTGGGGACGTGGTGCTGGTCGTCGACCCGCAGACCACCACGCTGCTGGACTATCATCACGCCCCGCACCGGCGGGCCACCAGCGGCACCCAGGGGATGGGGGACATGCGCACCGGCCGCAACGGCGACGACCTGGAGCTGTTGGTCCCGGACGGCACCGTGGTCAAGGACACCCATGGCACCGTGCTGGCCGACCTGGTCGGTGCCGGCACCTCCTTCGTGGCCGCCGAGGGTGGCCGCGGCGGTCTGGGCAACGCTGCGCTGGCCTCTCCGCGGCGCAAGGCCCCCGGGTTCGCGCTGCTCGGTGAGCCCGGCCAGGAACGGGACCTGGTGCTGGAGCTGAAGACGGTCGCGGACGTGGCCCTGGTGGGCTACCCGAGTGCGGGGAAGTCGTCGCTCATCGCCGCACTTTCCGCGGCGCGGCCGAAGATCGCCGACTACCCGTTCACCACGCTGGTACCCAACCTCGGAGTGGTGCAGGCCGGCTCGGCACGGTTCACCGTGGCGGACGTGCCCGGTCTGATCCCCGGCGCCAGCGAAGGTCGGGGCCTGGGTCTGGAGTTCCTCCGGCACATCGAACGCTGCGCGGTGATCGTGCACGTGCTCGACTGCGCCACCCTGGAACCCGGTCGGGACCCGATCAGCGACCTGGAGGTGATCCAGGCCGAGCTGGCCGCCTATGCCGACGCGCTGGCGGACACCGGGATCGCCGGGGGGCGGCTGCCGCTGACGCAGCGCCCCCAGCTGGTGGCGCTGAACAAGATCGACGTGCCCGAGGCGCGCGACCTGGCCGAGCTGGTCCGACCCGAGCTGGAGCAGCGCGGGCTGCGGGTATTCGAGATCTCGACGGCGGCCCACGAGGGGCTCCGGCCGCTCACCTTCGCGCTGGCCGAGCTGGTCACAGCGGCTCGCGCCGCCGAACCGGCCCCGGAGCCGACCCGGATCGTGATCCGCCCAGCAGCCGTGGACGACGCCGGGTTCACCATCACCAGGCGACAGACCGACCACGTCTACTACCTGGTGCGTGGTGACAAGCCGGAACGGTGGGTGCGGCAGACCGACTTCGCCAACGACGAGGCAGTCGGCTACCTGGCCGACCGGCTGGCCCGGCTCGGTGTGGAGGAAGGGCTGTTCGCCGCCGGTGCGCAGGCTGGCGACGAGGTGGTGATCGGCGACGGCCCGGACGGGGTGGTCTTCGACTGGGAGCCGACGATGACCACCGGTGCTGAGCACCTGGTCGGACCCCGTGGCAGCGACGCGCGCCTGGAGGACCGCAGCCGACCCACCCGGGCGGAGAAACGGGAGCAGTTCCACCAGCGGATGGACGCCAAGGCCGCAGCCCGGCAGGAGCTGTGGGCAGAGGACGAGGACCGGCGGTCGTGACGCCGGCGCTGCAGGACCGCGCTGCGCTCACCGACCCCGCACGCGCCCACCGGCTGGTGGTCAAGGTCGGGTCGTCCTCGCTCACCGATGCCGCCGGACGGCTGGACGTGGTCAAGCTCACCCGGCTGGTGGACGTGCTTGCCCGCCGGATCGAGGCAGGCAGCCAGGTGACGCTGGTCTCCTCTGGTGCGATCGCCTCCGCGCTGACCGTGCTCGGCCTGTCCGGCCGGCCACGCGAGCTGTCCATGGCGCAGGCGGCCGCCTCGGTGGGGCAAGGGTTGCTGATGGCGCACTACACCCGCGCGTTCGCCACCCACAAGCTGCACGTGGGACAGGTGCTGCTCACGGTGGAGGACGTGATCCGGCGCAGCCACTACCGGAACGCTCAGAGCGCGCTGAACCGTCTCCTCGACCTCGGTGTGGTGCCGGTGGTGAACGAGAACGACACCGTCGCCACCCATGAGATCCGGTTCGGGGACAACGACCGGCTCGCCGCCCTCGTCTCGCACCTGACCCGCGCGGACGTGCTGCTGCTGCTCACCGACGTGGACGCCCTCTACGACGGCCCACCATCACGGCCGGGCAGCGCCCGGGTACCGCTGGTGACCGGGCCGGAGGACCTGGACGGACTGGAGATCACCGCTCCCGGCTCGCGCGTGGGCACCGGGGGGATGGTCACCAAGGTGGAGGCCGCCCGGATCGCCACGGGTTCGGGCATCCCGGTGCTGCTGACCAGCGCGGAGAACGCTGCCGCAGCTCTGCAGGGCGCGGATGTGGGCACCTGGTTCGCGCCGACCGGGCGTCGGATCCGCACCCGGCGGCTGTGGCTCGCGCACGCAGCACACACCCGCGGCCAGGTGATCCTGGACGATGGTGCGGTGCGGGCAATCACCGTGGGAAAGAAGTCGCTGCTGGCGGCCGGGGTGACCGGGGTGCACGGCGAGTTCGAGGTGGGCGACCCGGTGGACCTGGTGGACACCCGAGGGGTGGTCGTGGCCCGCGGGCTGGTGGCCTACTCCGCGGACGAGCTCCCCACCCGCATGGGCCGGACCTCGGCCCAGCTGCGGGAGAGCTTCGGCGACGGCAACGACCGGGAGGTGGTGCACCGTGACGACCTGGTCGCCGTGCACCAGCCCCGCCAGCAGATGGGGACCTCTCCCTCTCCGTGATCCGCCGCCGAGGTGGCAGGATGGCGACCGTGCGAACGCTGCGGCCGACCCGGCCGGGCGGTACTGGACTGCTCGTGCGAAGGGGAGGCGGATGAGGGCGAGGCGCCCACACGCAGGTATGTCGAAGGCCGAGGTGCGCCTCGCGGTCACCGGTCACCGCGCCTTCGACGACGCCGCAGCTGAGCACATCCGGTCCCGGGTGGTGCTGCTGCTGGAGACGCTGTCCGCCGCCGGTCCGGTGCGGGTGGTCACCAACCTCGCCGAGGGAGCAGACCAGCTGGTCGCGGAGGCAGCCGTGCAGCGCCGCCTCCCGCTGGAGGTGATCGTCCCAGCGGCCGGGTACGCCGAGAGCCTGCCGGAGCCGGACCAGCGTCGCTTCACCGAGCTGCGCACCGCGGCTGCGTCGGTGCGCACCCTCGACCACCCTGCGCCCTCGCCCGCTGCCTACCGTGCAGCCGGTCTGGCGATGCTGGCCGAGGCCGACCTGCTGCTGGCGATCTGGGACGGCGGTGCGGTCCGCGGCACCGGGGGTTCCGCCGAGGTCGTAGCACACGCCCGCGAGCTCGGCCTGCCGGTCGAGGTGATCTGGCCCCCCGGCTACGCCCGGCCGGCCTGACCAAGGGGGATGATGAGGCGAGCCCTGACCCGGGTGGGGCTGTTGCTGCTGGTGAGCTGCGCCGTCGTGCTGGGCAGCACGCTGCCCGTTGCAGCAGACGAGACGCCGCCGTGGAGCCCCGGGGACGAGTGGGGCACGGCCACCTCCACCGAGCTCTCCCAGTGGGGGCGTTCGGATGCCTGCGATGTGGGCCAGGAGTGGGTCTGGACCGGCCCGGGAGGTCAGATCACCTGGAGCACAGTACGCTGCGACGGGGCGAGCACCGCCCGGGGCGCGGCGCTGTGGCAGCAGCCGGACGGTCACACCCTGCCCGAGGCCAGCGTCCTGGCCGGCGGCGAGGAGCAGGTGTGGTGGCTGCCGGCATCGGACCAGCTGGTCCGGCGCTGGGTGCAGGATCTCGAGGCGGAGAACGACGCTGTCTTCGTGGAGGTCAGCAGCACCTGTTCCCGCGATGACCCGCGAGCGTGTGCGCAGGAGACGGCATGGGTGGCCCAAGGGGTCGCCGCCGCGATGGACGGCGAGGTGGAACGGGTCGAGTACGGGCTGGTGGATGCGATCGTCATGGCACTGGTCGGCCCGTCCCTGCTCTGGGCCGTGCTCGTGCTCCCGTGGCGGAGCATCACCGCACTGCTGCGGCCGCGGTACCTGATGACGGCGGACCCGCCCCGGGTGCAGGACCTCACCCGGCAGGTGTTGCTGGCCCGCACCGGGCGCGCGGTACGCAAGGTGGTGTGGACGCTGGCCGGCTCCTTCCTGGTGCTGGTGCTGGCGCTCGCCGTCGAAGGGGACGACGGTGCCATGGGCGCTGCGGTGATCTTCGGAGTGCCGGCCATCGCGCTGCTGGCCCTCACCTACCGGTTCGCACCACCGCACCCGGTGGAACGCGGGCGCAGGGTGTCCTTGGCGGACACCGGCGCCCGTGGTGTGCTCGGCGTGGCCCTGACCACGATCGCCTACGGACTGCTGCCGGTGCTGCTGCTGGTCTACCTGCTCGTCGCCGTGTACGGCTCGTTCGTGCCGGGCTGGCCGGTGACCTCCGCAGCCGGGCTGGCCGGGCGCCCGGAGCCGCTGGTGGGCCAGTTCTACACCCTGGCCATGCACCTGGGACGCAACCCGTTGTCGGCCTTGTTCGTGCTGCTCGTTCCCGGTCTGCTGGTGCTGTTCGCCCTCGACCTGCTCGGGCAACGGCTCCGTGCCGCCGGGATGGCGCAGGTGCTCGCCCACGACCGGCGACCGCACTACCTGTACCTGCGCAGCTTCGACGAGGACACGCTGCGCATGCCGGGTCTGCTCCGCCGGCGCGGGCTGATCGGTGGGCTCACCGTGCTGCGCCGGGTGCGGTTCGAGGAGGTGCTGGTGCGTCAGCTGTCCATGACCGGTCCGGTGATCGCGATCGCCCCACCCGGCACCCGGCTGCCCCCCATCGGTGCAGCGCGGGCCAGCTTCAGCAACGAGGAGTGGCAGCAGCACGTGGAGCGCTACGCCCGCACCGCCCGCGCAGTGGTGCTCTCGGCCACCCCGCGTGAGGTGCGCGCCGGGTTCGGCTGGGAGATCGACCTGGTCGCCCATCGGATCGGGCACCGCAGGGTGATGGTGGTGCTGGGGCCGTGGTCCCGGACGCAGCTGGCCAGCAGGTGGCGGCAGTTCTGCCAGGCGGTGGCGCACCTACCGTTGTTCGCCCCGATGGCGCTGCCGTGGGTGCCGCCCGGGGTGCAGGTGCTCGCGCACAGCGACCGGCAGGGCTGGCGCGCCTGGGGAGCACGTGGACGGACCGACTGGACCTACACGATGGCCGTGGACCAGGCCACCCGGGAGTACCTGCCGGACTGGTCCGGACCGACCGGGCTACCGTGGTGAGCACACGCGGACGAGTGAGGAGACATGTCGGCGATCGTTGCAGCGCACGGCCCCTTCGATGAGCGGCTCGGGCACCGGATGCTGGCGCGGATGGCGCACCGTGGCCCGGACGGGTGTGGCGGGCGGCAGGTGGGACCGTCCTGGGTGGGTGCTCGCTACCTGGCGATCACCGATCCGCAGACCGGTGCCCAACCGCTGTCCGGCAGCAGGCGGGACATCGCCCTGGTCGGCGACGGCGAGATCTACAACCACCGGCGCATCCGGGCCAGGCTGGGCAGCGACCGGTTCGCCACCGGATCGGACCTGGAGGCCGCCCTGCAGCTCTACAAGGACGAGGGCGTGGCTGCGTTCGAGGAGCTGTGGGGGACGTTCGCGCTAGTTGTGGCCGGGGCGGACGGATCCTTCGCCGCCGCTCGGGACGTGCTGGGTATCGCGCCGTTGTACTGGGCCCGGCGCGGCGAGACCACCCTGTTCGCCTCGGAGCTGAAGGCCTTCGACGAGGACTGGCGGCCGCTGGTGGAACCCTTCCCGCCCGGGCACTCCTGGACACCGGCGGACGGGCTGGTGGCAGGTCCGGCGTTTCCCGGGAGCGCCCCGGTGCTGCTGAAGAGTCGTGCGCCGGGGGAGGCACCGCCGTCGTGGGTGTTCGACGCGATCCGGGAGACGTTGGTGCGGGCGGTGCAACGCAACCTGGACGCCACAGTGCCGGTAGGTGTGCTGCTCTCCGGAGGAGTGGACTCCAGCATCGTCGCCGCGATCGCCGCACGGTTGGCGGCCCGCCAGGGAGAACAGCTGCCGACCTTTGCTGTCGGTCTGGAGGGCAGCCGTGACCTGGCGGCAGCCCGCACGGTGGCCGAGCACGTGGGCACCGACCACCACGAGCTGGTGTACACCGCCGAGGACGCGATCAGGCTCGTGCCACAGATCATCGGTGAGCTGGAGTCCTTCGACCCCACGCTGGTGCACAGCGCGGTACCGCACCACCTGGTCGCTTCGTTGGCGGCCGAGCACGTGCGGGTGGTGCTCGCCGGTGAGGGTGCCGACGAGCTGTTCGCCGGCTACAGCCACTACGGGCGGCACGACACCGGGGAGGCGTTGCACGAGGACCTGCTGGCCACCTTGGAGGGGATGCACATCGGCGGCCTGCAGCGGGTGGACCGGGTCGCTGCAGCGCACGGGATCGAGCCCCGGCTGCCGTTCCTCGACCTGGACTTCGTGGAGCTGGCCCTGGCCCTGCCGCCCGGGTGGAAGCTGCTGGAAGAGGACCGGCCGGCGAAGTGGTTGCTCCGGCAGGCCTTCGACGGCTGGCTCCCGGAGGAGGTGCTCTGGCGGCGCAAGGAACAGTTCGGTGAGGGCACCGGTATGAACACTGTGCTGCGGGACCACTTCGAGCAGCAGGTCACCGCCCAGGACCTGGCCGCTGCGGCGCCGTCCCTCGAGCCGCCGCTGCGCACTCGGGAGGAGCTGGCCTACTTCCAGGTCTTCGTGGCCGCACTGCCCGGCATCGACCCGCAGCGCACTGTCGGTCGGTTCGTCGAGGCGTGACCGCGGCGCGCTCGCTCGCAGTGGAGCGCCGCGCCGCGGCCGATGGTCGCATCAGTCGAGCAGACCCTGCTCGTCGAGCCACTCCTCGGCGACATCGCGGGGCTGCTCCCCGTCGTTGTCCACACGGCCGTTCAGGTCCGTGATCACCTCGCCGGTGAGTGCCTCGCTGATCGGCGCCATGATGTCGGCGATCTCGGGGTACTCCTCCAGCGTCTCCTCGCGCAGCGTCACCGCCGCGGCGTACTCCACGAAGAAGCCCTGGTCGTCCTCGAGCACGGTCAGGTCGTTGGAGACGATGCGCGCGTCGGTGGAGAACACCTCCCCGAACTGGCACTCCTGGCCGACCTGGGTGTAGATCAGGTTGAGGTCGAGCTCGACCACCGAGGTGAACTCGAAGTCGTAGGCCTCCTGCAAGCCGGGCAGACCATCGTCCCGGTTGATGAACTCGCTGGCCGCGCACACCACGCCCTGGTCCGGGTTGGCCGTGATGAACTCCGCCATCTCGGTGGAGTTCGTCAGGCCGTTCTGCTCGGCGAAGTCGGTCTTGGTGGCGATCCGGTAGGTGTTCTCGAAGTTCGCTGGCTGCAACCAGGCGATCCCGTTCTCCGCATCCTCCTCGGCGACGGCGGAGTACAGGTCCTCCGGGACGTCTTCGGTGGTGTGCCCGAGGATGTTCACCCAGCCGGTCCCGGTGTAGTCCCAGTAGATGTCGATCTCACCGGACTCCAACGCTTCGCGGACCGTGGCGCTGCCGGCCAGACCGGTCTGGTCGGTGACCTCGGCCCCGGCGTTCTCCAGTGCGAGCGCGGTGATCTGGCCCAGGACGATGGACTCGGTGAATTCCTTGGAGCCGACCGTGAGCTGCGCACCGGCCAACGGGCCGTCGGAGCTGCCGCCGCCGTCGTCACCGCCGCAGCCGGCGAGCCCCAGGAGCAGGGCGAGTCCGCCGGCGGTCAGTGCAGTACGGGTTGATGTTCTAGTCATCGGTGTCTCCTCGTGGTGGGCGGGTGATGGGTGGGACCCGGGGACCGGCCGATCTCACAGGCCCCTGGGGCGCAGCAGCGCCTCGGCGATCCCGGCGAGATAGTCGATGGTCAGGGCGAGCACCGCGGTCAGCACAGCACCCACCAGCTGGACGGTGAACCGGTTCGTGGACAGCCCGGCGACGATGACGTCGCCGAGCCCACCGGCGTTGATGTAGGTCACCAGCGTGGCGGTGCCGACGTTGATCACCAGGGCGGTGCGGATCCCGGCGAGGACCACCGGGACCGCGAGGGGCAGCTCGAGGCGCCGGAGCACGGTCAGTCTGGACATGCCCATCCCTCGACCCGCTTCCAGCACGGCCGGATCCACCTGCTCCAGCCCCACCATGGTGTTCAGCAGGACTGGCACGATCGCGTAGAGCACCAGCCCCACGATCGCGGCTTGGAACCCGAGGAACAGGAATGCGACCGCCAGCAGCACCAGGATCGCGATGGTCGGCACCGCCTGGCCCAGGGTGAGCAGCGTGATCAGGAACGGCTGGATGCGACGGGCGAACGGCCGGGTGAGGACGATGCCCAACGGGACGGCGACGAGCAGGGTGAGCACCGTCGAGACGGCGGTCAGCTGCACGTGCTGCCAGAGCGCCGTGCTCAGCCGACCGACGCTCAGTGCTCGCGCCTCGATCGAGTCGAGCTCCTTGGTCGCCACATAGACATAGAGGGCGAGGCACACAGCGGCCAGCACCGCCGGCATCACCAGGTAACCGCCGAGAGAGTGCCGGGTCTTCGCCTCACCGGACTGGGCGACGAGGATCCGGGACGGCGCGTCGATGCTCATGTCTGCTCCTGCAGCCCGGCGCGGGCCTGGCTGACTGCGCTGGCGCGCATGTCTCTGATGGCGTCGGTGATCTGGTCGATGTCGACCACCCCGAGGAACTCACCGTCGTCATCGACCACGATGGTGACGCTGAACCGGGCCGTGATCAGCTCGTTCAGCGCGTCGCTGAGGGTGGCTCGCGGTTCGACGGCCGGGTTGGTCGCCAGACCGACCTGGTCCAGCGGCCGGCCCGCGGCCCGGTGCAGGTCGTCCGCACCGACCCAGCGCACCGGCCGACCGCCGGCGTCCAGCACCAGCAGCGCGCTCTCCGGGACGGAGCGCAGCTGTGCCAGCGCGGTGTCGGCATCGGTGCTGGCGGACACGGTGGGCCAGTCGCGCAGCTCGATGTCCGCCACGTGGGTGAGGTTCAGCCGCTTCAGCGAGGCACCCCGGCCGATGAAGTCGGAGACGAAGTCGTTCGCCGGGGCGGTGAGGATCTGCTCCGGGGTGTCGTACTGGGCGATCCGGGAGCCCTCCTGCAGGATCGCGATCCGGTCACCGAGCTTGATCGCCTCGTCGATGTCGTGGGTGACGAACACGATGGTCTTGCGCACCTCGTTCTGCAGCCGGAGCAGCTCGTTCTGCAGGCGGTCCCGGGTGATCGGGTCGATCGCCCCGAAGGGTTCGTCCATCAGCAGCACGGCCGGGTCAGCACCGAGCGCCCGGGCGACCCCGATCCGTTGCTGCTGCCCGCCGGAGAGCTGTTTCGGGTAGCGGCCACGGTACTCCTCGGGTGCCATGCCGACCATGGTGAGCAGCTCGTCCACCCGTGCCGCGATGCGTGGCTTGTCCCAGCCCAGCAGCTTGGGCACGGTGGCGATGTTCTCCCCGATGGTCATGTGCGGGAAGAGCCCGATCTGCTGGATGACGTACCCGATCCGACGGCGCAGCTGGTCGGCATCGGTACCGGTGACGTCCTCGCCGTCGAGCAGGATGCGTCCGTCGGTCGGTTCGATGATCCGGTTGATCATCTTCATCGTGGTGGTCTTGCCGCAGCCGGACGGACCGACCAGCACCACCACCTCGCCGCGGCGGATGTCCAGGTCGAGGGCGTCGACGGCGTTGCTCTGCTGGCCGGGGTAGCGCTTGGTGAGTCCTTCCAGGCGGATCATCACGTCGTCGTTGGTGGCAGTACTCATCATCGGACTCCTCGTGAGGTCGTCAGGTGCCGGACGGCGTAGAACACCAGGTCGTAGACGATCGCCAGGATGATCACACCGAGGGTGCCGGCGAGCACCAGGTTCACCGCCACCGGTGTCCCGACCCGGTGCAGACCGGTGAAGATGAGCTCGCCGTAGCCGGGGCCGTTGACGATGTACCCGATCGCCGCGATGCCCAGCAGCACCAGCGTGGTCACCCGGATCCCGGTGATGATCACCGGCCAGGCCAACGGCAGCTCGATCCGCAGCAGCCGCTGCCAGCGGGTCAGGCCCATGCCTCGGGCGGACTCCACCACCGCCGGGTCGACGCTGTTCAGACCAGCAACGGTGTTGCGCACGATCGGCATCAACCCGTACATCGTCAGGGCCACCACTACCGGGGTCCAGCCCAGCCCGAACACACCGAGCAGCAGGATGAACAGGGCGAAGGAGGGAACGGTCAGCATCGCGCCGGTGGCGGCGAGGACCAGCTCCCGGGGGCGTTGCCGCTGGTAGGTGAGCACACCGAGGGTCACGCCGATCACGGCGGCGAGGAGGACGGAGATCCCGACCACGGCAGCGTGCTCCAGGCCGAGCTCGACCATGTCATCGCTGCGTTTGGCCAGAAACTCCAGAAAGTCCACCACGCCTCCCGTTTGTGCAGGTGATCAGTCTCTTCCACCATAGGCCAGACCGGTGGTCGCCCAGCCGGAACTGACCGTGCCGCGGTGGGCACGGTCGCCGGGTGGGGACTACTCCTCTCGTTGCCCGGCAGCAGCCTGAGCATAGTGCTGCGACTGGGCGTGCGCGTGCCGAGCCAGCGCCCGCCAGAGCTGCACGGCCAGCTCCGGGTCGGAGTGCTCCAGGTCGTCGATGGCCTGCGCATCCAGCAGCATCACCTCGACCGGCCCGGCGGCCTTGGCGGTCGTGGTCTGCCGGTCCTGGTCGCCCAGGGCGAGATCTCCGACCACCATCCCGGCGGTGAGCGTGGTGACCGGCACCCGGTGCCCGCTCGCGTCCGTACCGATGGTCACGATCCGCCCGGAGAGGATGAAGTAGATCCCGCCGAACCGTTGCCCCACCCGGCGGACCACCTCTCCGTCGGAGTAGCTGCGTCGCTGCATCCGGGTCGCCAGTGCGGCGGCGGCACCCTCGTCCAGCAGGTCCAGCACCGGCGAGTCGACCACCGGCACGAGCCCTGGGCGTGGCCGGAACCCATGCTCGGCCAGCAGCCAGTTCTCGCACCAGGCGACCGCCCGGTCGCGCGTCTCCAGGTTCGGCACCGGTGCGTCGGTGAACGCCTCGGCGATGGACTCGTCCGGGTCCACGAGCACCAGATGGCGTTGGTCGCCGGTGAGCTCGACCCCCAACGCCCCGAGCATCCGCAGGGCCACCTCGCTGACCTCGTCCACCCGTCGTGCGTCGAGCACCACCACCTGGATCTCGGCACTGAGCCGGCTCACCTCCCGCACCACCGACTCGGTGCCGGCGAAGAACAGGTCTCCGGAAAGCTCGATGACCAGCACCCGGTGCCCGTAGGTGACCAAGATCTCGTGTGCTTCCGTGCTGCGTCGGATGGTCGAGGGGGCTCGGTCGATGGTGTAACGGGCGCGGATGGCGGACCGCCCCATGCGCGCGGCCCGGACGAAGTGCATCTCCATGTCCCGGGAGATGCGCCGGCAGGTGGCCACACCGCGCACGCTGTTGCCGTGCGGGTCCAGGGGAGGGGAGTAGACCGCCAGACCGGCCTGGCCGGGAAGGACCGCGACGATCCCGCCGCCGACCCCGGACTTCGCGGGCATGCCGACGTTGCTCACCCAGTCGCCGGCGTCGTCGTACATCCCGGAGGTCATCATCACCGACAGCACCCGTTCTACCGCCTCCAGCGGCAGCACCTCGGTGCCGGTGACCGGGTTGGTGCCGCCGTTGGCCAGCGTGGCGGCGATCATCGCCAGGTCCCGGCAGGTGACCTGCACGGCGCACTGCCGCAGGTAGTTCTCCAGCACAGTGGTCGGGTCGGTCTCGATGATCCCCACCGAGCTGAGCAGGTAGGCGAGGGCATGGTTGCGGTCGCTGTGCCGCAGCTCAGCCTGCAGCACCCGAGCGCTGCGGCGCAGCGTCCGGCCCGCGAAGGCTGCGTAGGTCTCGTCGATCCGCTGGATCGCTGACCTGCCGCCGGACCCCTTGATCATGGACACCACGGCCAGGGCACCTGCGTTGATCATCGCGTTCGCCGGCCGTCCGGTGAGCGGATCCAGGGAGATCTCGTTGAACGGGTCGCCGGAGGGCTCCAGGTCGACCTTCGCGTCCACCCGTGCCGTGCCGGCGTCGCTGAGCGCCAGACCGTAGGTGAGGGGTTTGGAGATCGACTGCAGCGCGAACTCCTTGGCCGTGGTGCCCACGGTGTAGACGTAGCCGTCCACTGTGGCCAGGGCGATCCCGAAGTCGTCCGGGTCGATCCGGGCACGTCGCGGCCGGACCGGGTACGGCAGCCCGTCCCGGAGCTGGGCGATGTCCGCGTGCAGCTCCTCCAGGTAGGCGACGATGGGCGACTTCATGGACCGAGCCTAGTCAGCGCCGCCACCGCTGTGGGGTCGCTCGTGCTCCCGGGCCGCGCAGCGGCTGCGCCCGCGTGGGCTGGATTCAGAGTCGGGAGTGCTGGCCGAGCCCGTGGTAGGTGCGGTCGTGGTAGACCAGCGGGGCGCTGGTGCGGGCGATCTGTGCCTCGAGGGCATGCAGGGTCACCAGGTGGCTCTCCCCGGTCGGCACGTGCTGCGCCACCCGGGACCGCACCCACGCTGCCGCCTCGGTCAGCAACGGTTCGCCGGTTGGCAGCCTCCGGTGCTCGACCCCGGCGAACCGGTCGGTGCCGCGCCGGGCGAAGCGGGCGGACAGGTGCGCCGAAGGAGCGTCCAGGAAGTTCACCAGCACGGTCTGCGCCTGCTGCAGCGTCTGCCAGGTGGAGGAGGAGGCGGCGATCGCGAACGCCAGCATCGGGGGAGCAGCAGAGACGGAGATCACCGAGGTCGCGGTGAAGCCCATCGGGCCTTCCGGGCCAGCGAAGGTGATGACGGCCACACCGGCCGGGTGCTGCCGGAAGAGCTGTTTGAACCCGATGGTGTCCAGGCCGTCGGCACCCTCGGCCGAGGATGCCGCCAGCTGCTGTAGAAGATCCGTCTCGCGCATAGTGCTCACCCCGCTCACGGTAACCCGGGGCAGCGGGCTGCTGTTCCCGTGCCGGCTGGTCTCACTTGGTGAGCGGGCCCGGGTGGGGAGGGCGAGGCTGCGACCGCTGCAGCGTTGGTTGACACGTCATGCAACTTCTTCCTAGGCTGTCCGCGTAGGTCTTGAGCGTCAGTCTTGTGGCCCCGGCCGGCTGACCGGCAACCCTCCAGATGCGGTGGGGTGCCCCGGGTGACGACCTGGTCTCGTCCGTACCGGCCGAGGCAAGCGCAGCACCGCGATCGCGGTGACGAGTAGAAGGAACAAGACAGCAGCGATGAACCAGGTCCGGCAGTACGTGCCCGTCTCGAGCACCGCCACCTGCGTCATGTGCTGTTGTTCCATGTCGGCCTGAGCCGCCCTCACCCGATGCCTCGGGCGTCCCGCCCCTCGGCATCACCCCTGGCTCGTGCGTGGCACAGAGCCGACGGAGTGACACCGTCGGCGTGCCTCAGCCGGGTCGGGCCTTCCGCTCCTCACCTCAAAGGAACAGCCATGACCTTCACGCGCTCGCACACCACTGCCGCCACCAGCGCAGCATCCGCCCCGCCAGCACCTGCCCCGCAGGCACGTCCGGCCGGTCGCGTCGGGCTGCGCACCTCGCTGGTCGCCCTCGACCTGTCCGGCGCCGGTGCGCCTCGGGAGTGGCGCCGTGGCGCCGACCCGGACGCGGAGTCCTTCATCATGGGGCGCCTGGCCGGTCTGGCATCGCTGGCGGACCAGGGCGGGGTGGACCTGATCACCCTGGACGAGACCTTCCACGCAGCCGGCCAGCGCCGCCGCGACGACTGGCTCGACGGCGCGGTCGCCGCCTCCCGGCTGTCCCGGCACACCACCACAGCCACCCTGGTGACTGCGGTGCCGCTCGGCCGGACCCGCCCCCACCACGTGGCCGGAGCCCTGGGTAGCGTGCACCGCGCCAGCGCCGGCCGAGCCGGGTGGCAGCTGGAGACCGACGTTGCCGTGGCCCCTCGGGCCGTGGACGCAGTGATCAGCTCCTGGGGCTCCCAGGCTGCCCGCCCGCAGATCGTGGTCCCGGTGCGCAACGCCGTCGACGGCGAGCTGGCGGCCGCCCGGGCCGACGTCGCCCGGCTGTCCGTGGCCACCTTCGAGGAGGCGCACGCCGCGCGGGCGGCGATCCGGCAGGCCGCCGCGGACTGGGGCCGGGACCCCGACGACGTGCAGGTGCTGGTGGACGTGCAGGCTGTGATCTCTGCAGACCGACCCAGCGCACGCGCCCGGTGGGACCTGCTCACCTCGCTGGAGACGCAGCCGCGTGCCGTGCCGCTGCGCTCGCTGGGTACGGCCGCGGACCTGGCGGACCTGTGGGGGTCGTGGGTGCACCGTGGCGGTGCGGACGGGTTCACCCTGGTCCCCGCCTCCGTACCCACCGACGTGCTGGCCCTGGTGCAGGAGGTCATCCCGGCGCTGGTGGAGCGCGGGCTGCGCAAGCCGCGGCAGGCGAAGGTGGACCGGTTCACCGGGCACAGCACCAGCCGCGCTCGCAGAACCGCCCGGGCGCGGAGGTGAGACGCCCCGGCTGGCGTCGACCCAGGCGGCCTATCCTGGTGCCATGAGCGTGCAGACCGACCAGCAGCCCGCCGTCGACCCGACAGCGGACGAGCGTGCCCAGGCCGGCGTGACCGAGCTGGCGGTGCGGGCCCGCACCGCGGCGCGGGCGCTGCGCAGTGCCACCACGGCCACCAAGGATGCCGCCCTGCACGGCATCGCCGACGCGCTGGTCGCCGCTGCGGCGGAGATCACCGCGGCGAACGCCCTCGACGTGCAGCGCGAGTCCGCCGCCGGGATGAGCCCGGGCCTGGTGGACCGGCTCCGCCTGGACGAGGCCCGGATCCGCGGTATCGCCGACGCTGTCCGTGAGCTGGCTGCCCTGCCGGACCCGGTTGGCGAGGTGGTCCGCGGACAGACCCTCCCGAACGGGCTCACCGTGCGCCAGACCCGCGTGCCGATGGGCGTGGTCGGGATGATCTACGAGGCCCGCCCGAACGTGACCGTGGATGCCGCCGGGCTGGCGCTGAAGAGTGGCAACGCCGTCCTGCTGCGCGGCGGGTCTGCTGCTGAGGAGTCCAACGCCGTGATCGTGCGCGTGCTCCGGGAGGCGCTGGCCGCTGCCGGTCTGCCGGCTGATGCGGTCGCGTCCGTGGACGCCTACGGCCGGGCCGGGGCCCGCGCCCTGATGCGCGCCCGCGGGCTGGTGGACGTGCTCGTTCCCCGCGGCGGCACCGGGCTGATCCAGACCGTGGTGCGCGAGTCGGTGGTGCCGGTGATCGAGACCGGGGTGGGCAACTGCCACCTGTACGTGGACGCCAGCGCCGACCTGGCCCAGGCGCTGCCCATCGTGATCAACGCCAAGACCCAGCGGGTCGGGGTGTGCAACACGATCGAGACTCTGCTGGTGCACCAGGACGTCGCCGCTGAGTTCCTCCCCTCGGCGCTGTCGGCGCTGGCCACTGCCGGGGTACACATCCACGGGGACGAGACCGCCGCCGCGCATGTTCCTGCCGACGGCCAGTTCTCCCCGGCCACCGAGGAGGACTGGGGCGCCGAGTACCTCAGCCTGGACCTGGCGGTGCGGGTGGTGCCGGACCTGGACGCCGCCCTGGAGCACATCCGCACCTGGTCCTCCGGGCACACCGAGGCGATCTGCACCACCGACGTCCGGTCCGTGCAGCGCTTCACCACCGAGCTGGACTCGGCGGCACTGATGGTGAACGCCTCTACCCGGTTCACCGACGGCGGCCAGCTCGGCCTCGGTGCCGAGCTGGGCATCTCCACCCAGAAGCTGCACGCCCGCGGCCCGATGGGGCTGGCCGAGCTGACCACCACCACCTGGATCGTGCAGGGCGACGGGCACATCCGCCCCTGACCACCAACCGGGTCGTCATGCCAGGAGTGCGCCACAGCGTACCCATGGCATGACGACCCGAGGTCTGGGGGTGGCGTGGGCCGGTGTGCAGTGGGATCCTGGGGGCATCGCAGGAGAAGGAGGTCGCCAGATGTCTGCACCACTCACGGACGACCCGCGCGAGCAGATCGAGATCGGGGTGCTGCTGCCCAACGGACGGCTCGCCCCGCGCACCTTCGCCACCCGTGCCGAGGCCGAGGCCTGGGCCCACCCGGACGAGGGTGAGCAGGTGGTGGAGTTCAGCGCGCTCTGCGACTGCGAGATGTGACCGGGGGTGCGAGGACCGGCCAGGTGGCGCGCGTCCCGACCCTCAGCGCAGCAGCAGCGGCGCCGACTCGTACCCACCTACGGGCGGGCGGCCCCGGCGCCGCGTGCGTGCCGTGTCCGGCAGGATCGCCTCGGTGACCGCGAGCACGGCCCGAAGCAGCGCCCGCAGCTCCATCGTGGCCAGCTCCCGGCCCGGGCACACGTGCC
Source organism: Ruania albidiflava DSM 18029 (assembly GCF_000421225.1). Lineage (GTDB taxonomy): Bacteria > Actinomycetota > Actinomycetes > Actinomycetales > Beutenbergiaceae > Ruania > Ruania albidiflava. The sequence continues at coordinate 43,631 of NZ_ATWL01000019.1, forward strand.
GCCCGATGCCGTAGACCAGGTTGTGCGCAGCGTTGCCGTCGGGGTCGAACTCGTCCGGGTCGCCGAAGGCGTCCGGGTCCCGGTTCGCCGCCGTCCAGTTCAGGAACACCCGCTCCCCAGGGCCGATCGGCCGACCACCGACGACCGTGTGCCTGGTCGTCACCCGCCGGTTGGCGGTGAACGGGGAGTCGATCCGCAGCACCTCGTCGATGATCGCGTCCAGCTCGGTGTCGCTGACACCGGACCGTACCCGTAGCTGCAGGTCCCGGTGGTCGGCGAGGTAGGTGAGCAGCACGCCGGTGCACAGCGCCATCGACCCCAGGTCCCCGCCGGTCCAGTTCCGCAGGATCGAGGTGATCTCGGCGTCGGTGAGCTCCCGACCCAGGCTCCGGTCCCGGATCAGCTCGGTGGTCACGTCCAGCGGCGCCGCATCGCCCAGCTCTCGGCGGGCGGTCACCACCGAGGTGATGATCCGGTCGAACCGCTGCGCCACGGCGGCCATCCGCTCCCGGTCCAACGCCCGGGAGGCGGCGTGGTTCTCCGCCACCCAGGAGACCAGCTCGTCCTGCAGCTCGGCCGGCCAACCCAGCCAGGCGCTCTGTGCCTGGACCGCGAACGTCGATCCCAGCTCGACGGCGTCGATAGGCCCGGGCACGTGCAGTCCCGCGGCTATCCGCGTTGCCACAGTGGTGATCGTCGGGGCCAGGGCCACCATCTGCTGATGGTCCAGGTAGGAGTCGATCAGCCTCCGGAACCGGGTGTGCTCTGCCCCGTCCATGCCGTTGGGCACCTGCAGGTGCGCGGAGACTGCGCTGGAGAACGTGTCATCGTCTAGTGCTGCCGCTCGTACGTCCGCGTGCTTGAAGAACGTCCACGCCCCGGACGAGCCCATCGCGACCGGGCAGCTGCGCCGCATCTGGTCATACGCTCGTCGCGGGTCGACCTGCACCTGGGTGCCACGCGGATCCCAGTCCGGGTGCACAGTCGGCATCGCCGGATCCGGACGGGGCCGGCCGTAGCGTGGGTCGGTGCGGGCGAGGTCGTCCCGTGGTTCGTGTTCCGTCATGACCTCATCGTGCCGTGGGCGGCCCGCGCTGCGCTGCATGCTCCCGGCTGCGAGGCTGTGAGGTGCATGACAGCCGGACGGCGGCCCGTCGCCGCAGGCACGGCCGCACCAGGAGGGAGGACTGCTGATGGCACGAGCACGAGGCCGCCGCCAGCGGCTGCGGGCCCGGGTGGCCGTGCTGCTGGGGCTGCTGCTGGTGCTCACCGCGTGCCCCGCGCCGCCCAGCGAAGACGGTGCCAGCTCTCCGAGCCGCAACGAGGGGTCCGCAGGCGGACCCACCGGGGACGGTGCGGGTCCCGGCAGGCAACAGCTGACCATCGCGGTGGTGGGTGACTCGATCACCGTGGGCTCCGACCCCACCTTCGCCCCTGGCCAGGTGAGCGAGGACTCGTGGGTGCGCTACGCCGTCGGCGACCCGGTCGAGCTGACCGGCGGCTGGGCGCGCTGGGGTGCGACCACAGCGGAGATGGCCGCAGCGGTCGAACCGGTGCCCGCCGACGTGCTGGTGATCATGGCCGGCACCAACGACCTGGCAGCTGGGACACCCACCGCACAGGTGGCGCAGAACCTGGAGGACATCGTCGCCACCGTCGGTGCCCAGGACGTGCTGCTGTGCGCGGTACCGCCGCTGGATGCTCGCCCGGACGTGGTGCCGCCGTTCAACGAGTTCCTGGAGCGCACTGCCGAGGACCGCGGCTGGGCGTGGGTCGACCCGGCTGCGGAGATCCGCAGCGAGGGACACTTCGCACCCGGGATGAGCGTCGACGGGGTGCACCCCACCCAGGCCGGTGCCACACAGCTCGGCGTCCACGTGCGCAGTGAGCTGCTCAGTGGCTTCGGTCACTCCGGATGACCAGATGTCGGCAGATGAGCGTGCCCGCGGACGAGCGACGGTGTGAACATGCGACACTAAGGGGGTGCAGCGCCCGAGGAGTGGTTTCCACCGCCCTGCGGGCCGGACAACCATGAAGGACAGGAGAGGACGACCCCGATGAGCAGTTCCGTGCTGGCCCTCGCGGCCGAGACCGGCGAGCACGCCGCGCAGGGGCTTTCGCCGATCGGTTTCGGTGTGGTGACGTTCGCGATCCTGGTGTCGTTGCTGCTGGCGACGCTGGCGTTGCGGAGCATTGGTACGCGGCACCGCAAGCGTTGAGATGGCGGGGAGACGGACTCGGCTCCGTGGGTCACCGGCTCGTAGCACTCCCGTCGGGTGAATGATGATCAGTTCTGAGCGCACCCCCACACGGGTGGGGATCATGGGCGGCACGTTCGATCCGATCCACCACGGCCACCTGGTTGCCGCGAGCGAGGTGGCGGACGAGTTCGACCTGGACGAGGTCGTGTTCGTGCCGACCGGTGCCCAGCCGTTCAAGCTGGACCGGCCGGTGACCCTCGCCGAGCACCGCTACCTCATGGCGGTGATCGCGACGGCCTCCAACCCGCGCTTCGGGGTGTCCCGGGTGGACATCGACCGGCCCGGGGTGACGTACACGATCGACACTCTGCGCGACCTGAAGGCCGAGTACCCGGCTGCCGAGCTGTTCTTCATCACTGGGGCGGACGCCCTCGGGCAGATCCTGTCCTGGAAGGACGTGGACGAGCTCTGGCAGCTGGCGCACTTCGTCGGCGTGACCCGACCGGGGCACCGGCTGGACACGGACAAGCTGCCCAGCCGGGACTACTCGTTGCACGAGATCCCGGCGATGGCCATCTCCTCCACGGACTGCCGGGAGCGGGTGCGGGCCGGTAAGCCGGTCTGGTACCTGGTGCCCGACGGGGTGGTGCAGTACATCGGCAAGCACGGCCTGTACAAGGATCCGGCCACGTTCCACCGAGGGGCGGAGGGGGTGACCGCGTGACTGACCAGCCATCGCCGCGACCGATGGGGGAGCGGCGTCGTCGGCGGGAGGCGGAGCGCCGCCGCGCCCAGGAGACCGGCGAAGGGCTTACCCCGCCGATGACCCGCCGCGAGCGCCGCGCCCTGGAGGAGGCGCTGGCCAGTGGTGCTCTCGAGCTGACCCCAGACGGACAGTACGCACCCACCGGGGAACTGCCGGTGGCCACCACCGGGCAGCACGCGCTCTCCGGCACGGAGACCGCCGCCTCCGCGGAGAGCACCGATACGGAGCAGCCGCACAGCGAGCAGGCTGGACCAGCCCAGGAAGCACTGTCGCCGGGAGAGCCGGAACCGGCGGCCTCGGAGGTGGAGACCACGGCGGCCTCGCCGGATCCGCCGCAGCGGCAGAGCTGGCGGGACACTGCGCAGGAGGTGGAGGCGCTGCATCCACCGCCCACGATGGCGCCCACGGCGGACGGCGGAGGTTCCGGTGATCGAGCTGGGTCACCGGCATCGGCCGGTACCGGTGAGCAGCAGGTGGTACCGGGCCAGGTCTCCCGCCGGTCCTTGCGGCAGCGGCGGCAGGACTCCAGCCCGAGCGTGCCGGAACAGCCCAGCGAACGTACGGCCACCGGCCGGCGACCGGTGATCCGCCCGCCGGCCAGCGCGCTCGGCACCCGTTCGGTAGACGGGGTGACCGGTGAGCTGACCGCGATCCAGCGCGCCATCCGGGACATCAACGCCGCCCCGGACGAACCGACTACCGACTCGGTGCTGCACCCGGTGGACACCGGCTCGCCGGCGCCGGCGACCAGCCCGGAGGCGGGCAGCAGCCCCGAAGCGGGCAGCAGCCCGGTGGTGGCCGGCAGCACAGAGGAGCCGAGCACGGCGACGACCGAGACCTCGCCGGCGTCTGTGAGCCCAGCAGAGGCCCTGCCCGCAGCCGCCGGTACGACCGAGGCGTCGCCCGCAGCGGCGAGCCCGACAGCGGACTCGCCTGCGGAGGAGGATGTCGACGACTCCTTCGACATGAGCCCCCGTTGGCCCAGCGTCGCGGCCGTCGCCGAACAGACCGCAGCAGCCCCGCCGCAAGCGCCGGAGGACAGCCAGCAGTCAGGACCGGCACCGGAGGCTGATCGCAGTGTCGGCTCTGCCGGGTCCCCGGTCAAGGTCGACGAGCCCGGCACGGACCTGTCCCCGGAAGACGATGAGGGGCTCGACGAGACAGACGAGGACGACGAGCGGCACACACCTCGGTTGCTGCAGGCGCTCTACTGGTTGGTGCTCGTGCTCGCCGGGGTGGTGCTCGGGCTGTTGGTGTGGCGGATGGCGACCGGAGACTTGTTCGGCGACGGTGACGCGCTGGCCGCCGCGAGCTGGATGGTGCTGCGTCAGTAGACTGCTGCTGAGCGACCCCGAGGAGACCTGTGCCCGCCGATGACCGTTCCCGACACCTCGCTGTGGTGGCGGCGCGTGCCGCCGCTGACCTGAAGGCCCGGGAGGTGATCGCCCTGGACGTCTCCGAGCGGCTGGTGCTCACCGACGTCTTCGTGGTGACCTCCGGATCTACGGAACGGCAGGTGCGGTCGATCGTGGACGCCGTCGAGGAAGCGATGCACCACGAGGGCGTCAAGGCGGTGCGCCGCGAAGGGGTCGCCGAAGGGCGCTGGGCGCTGCTGGACTACGGCGACGTGGTGGTGCACGTGCAGCACGACGAGGACCGCGTGTTCTACGCACTGGAACGCCTCTGGAAGGACTGTCCCGTCGTCGAGCTGCCCGAGGACGCCCGCGGCGGCCCGGGTGAGGCAGGCGACGAGAACGCAGCCGACTCATGACCGCCGCCACTGTGCTGCTGTGGCGGCACGGCCAGACCGACTACAACTCCGGCGGTCGGCTCCAGGGTCAGGTGGACATCCCGCTGAACGAGATCGGTCGGGCACAGGCCGAAGCCGCAGCCGAGGTGCTCGCCCGGGTGCAGCCGGCGCAGATCCTCAGCTCCGACCTGACTCGCGCCCACGCCACGGCACAGGCCCTCGCCGGACGCACCGGGGTGGAGGTCGGCGTGGACGAGCGTCTCCGGGAGCGCGGGTTCGGGCAGTGGGAAGGACTGACCCACCCGGAGATCGCCGAACGTTGGCCGGAGCAGTTCGTGGAATGGGAGAACGGCCGGCACCCGGAGGGGGTCGGGGCCGAGACCCGCGGCCAGACCGGTCGCAGGATCGCCGAGGCGGTGGCCGAGGCGGCCGCCGCCATGGACGGTGGTGTGTTGGTGGTCACGTCCCACGGGGCTGCGATCAGCTCCGGCATCACCACCCTGCTCGGCCTCGATGCCGAGGTCTGGCGCGGAATCACGGGGCTTGGCAACTGCCACTGGTCGGTGCTGCGCCCCAACGACGGGTCGCAGCCGGCGTGGCGGGTGGCCGCCCACAACGTCGGCCTCGAGGGTCCTGATTTCACACGTGGGCCCGGCATCCGCTAACCTGTATCCGGCCCGCCAGGGCAACCCGACTTGGGGCTATGGCGCAGTTGGTAGCGCGCTTCCATGGCATGGAAGAGGTCGGGGGTTCGAATCCCCCTAGCTCCACGTAAGTTGAGAAAATCGAAACCTGCCCCGCCTGAGTGCGGGGCAGGTTGGTTTCTGCGGTCACCGGCTCGGGGACGTCGGTGTTGACGTGGGCGAGGACGCTGGCGGCGGGCTCGGCAGGGACGACGCTGATGTCCTCGCCCTCATCGATGACGATGCGGTCGAACAGTGCCCGGTTGAGCATGCGGCGTTCAGCGGGTTCGCATCGGTTGTAGAGATCGCCGAGGTCGGTGAGCAGGTCAAGGAGCTCGTCGAGACCGTTCCGGGCGCCGGTATAGGTGGCCGTCATGGTGTCAAGGCGTCTGGTGATCTGGTCGAGGCTGGTGCGGATGCGTTCCTGCTCGCTCTTGAGCAGGTCCAGAGGGATCGCGTCGGCGTAGTGGGCCTGGACGAGCTTGAGTCGTTCTGCTTCGAGCTTGTCCTTCTGGGCTTCGAGGAGCTTGCGTTCGTCGTCGCTGGTGGCTTGGAGCTGGTCGAACACCCGGTGCAGCACGCCGTGTACCCGTTCGGCTTCGTTCTTGGTGAGGCCGTTGGTGTTGTAGGTGGCTTGGATGCGCTGCTCGATCCGCTCTGCGAGGATCGCGGAGCGGGTGCAGGGGGTGCGCTTGCGGCGTCGTCCGGAGCAGGTGAAGTACTCGTACCGGTCTCCGTTCTTGTCGCGGGGCCGTTCGATCATGAACTTCGCGCCGCAGGAGCAGTACAGGGAGCCTTCGGCACGTCGTTCTCCCGCACCACGGCCAGAGTGGTGACGGTGATCGATCCCTCAAGCTCACTCCCACATAACGTGTTCGCCCCGAGTGGCACCACGTCACCGGTCGTGGCCGGCTGCTCACCGAATTCACTGAACAGGATCGCCGAACCGTGCCGAACGAAGATGAGCTTCACGCAGTCATAGGCAACCGGCCCCACCGAATGTCGGATCGAGCGGGTGCGGGCCAGGACTGGCAGAAACCGCTCGCGGTCAGGGCCGTTTACCATCCGCACCGGTCGCCCTGATCTGCAGAGCGAGCACTGTCTCGACGTTGTCCGACGCCCTCTGCGTCGAGTACAGAGTCCACGCCGCCGATATCATCGTCTTTGAAGCGCCGTGAATGAGTGTTCCGACCCATCGAGCCGATCAGTCGTCGAGCAGGGGGTTGTACTTCATGCTCAGGCTGCGTTCGAGCCCGGCGGCTCCGGCCAGGAAGATGAGCGCCAGGTTCACCCAGCCCGATAGCGTCAGTGCCGGGACCTCGAACGACGGCAGTCCGATGAGCGGCGTCAGGTTCCCGGCGAGGTTGACCAGCTGGGGAAGCTCGATCCCGAGCACGGCCAGTAGGACGACGAGCGAGACCCAGCCGACGACTCGGCTCGCGGTAGGGTGAGCGTGACCGATCCGCGCCCGCCATGCCTCAGCCGTTCCGTCGGCCGGCGGAAGCTGCACCGTGTCGCCGCCTCCGCCATGTCGCAGGCGGACGTACTTCATGCCGACCTGAGCGACCGCAGCCTCGATCCGCGCGCCACCGCCGATGTGGAACGTGGCACGCCGGCGAGCGGTGTCGACCAGTCGCCCGTCCTGGTAGAGGCGGATGCGCTCGTCCAGGTCGAGGTAGTGTGCGTCCACGACGTAGGTCGACCCGTTGTGCTCGGTCTCGAACCGGCCCCGCACGAGCCCCTCGGCTCGCCGCAGCGGCCGCAGCACCGCGGGGTCATGTGTCATGGCCAGCCTCCGTGCCGTTCGCCGTGTTCTTGCCGAGCCCGCAGGCCAGCGCCGCGTCTAGGACCCGGTGGGCCTCGTCGGACCCGAGATGGCCGTGTAGGACCTCACTCGCGAGCCCTCCGGCCGTCGCAAGCAATCCATCAGAGAGCGTCTCCGGAGACGTGGCGCCGGATGCTTCCAGCTCAGAACCCGACCCGCGCAAAACGAGCGCAACCTGATCGATCAGCAGCCTGCGCAGCTCTGCGTGGCCATCCAGCAGAGCCCGCCCCAGCGCCGGCTCGGTGAGCGCCAAGGCCTCAAACATCGTGACCACACGGAGGTCTCTGAAGTCCTCCGGACTACGCGGGATCATCGTGCGCAGAATCGCCGCGACCACCTTCGCGGGACTCGGCTCGACTGCCGCGAGCGTCGCCTCCACACGAGAACGCGCCCTATCCTGCACAGCATCGAAGCAGGCCCGCACCAGGCTGGCGCGGTCGGTGAAGTAGTGCTGGACCCGTCCCGGGGACACGTCCGCGGCAGCGGCGACCCGCCGGAACGTCAGCGACTCGACGCCCCCCTGCTCGACCGCCGTGCCCGCTGCGTCGACGATCGCTTGCCGGACCGCATCGTGATCGCGTCCACGTCCTCGCGCCACAACCATCTCCCATCCTCCAACAATGCGATACGAGCGTACCGAAATAGGTGCACGGTGTCCACGCCCTCGGGCAGGCGTGTGAAGGTAGCAGGGTCGACATCAGCGCTCTACGACTACTTGGCGATTGCGCAACCGCGGGAACGACCGGCCGCCAGGAGCCGTGTAAGGGCTTGGCCACGGCCGACCTTTGCGACCCTGTCGCGAAGGACGCTGGCCATGGAGGAGTCGTGAAGGCTGTCACATGATCTTCTTGACTCCGGGGATCGTGCGCACGGTGGCAGCGAGCAGCCAGCAGGCCGGTACTGCCAGGAGAAGCAGGACGCCGAACTTCGCGATCGCCGGAGCTGTGACGTCCCGGAGCATCAGCGCAAGGCCGACCAGGATCGCGGGATGAATGACGTAGACGGTGAACGCGTTCGCCGTCAAGAGCCGCCGGATCGGTCCGGTGCCCGGTGCGAGTCGTCTGACCAATACCAGAACTACCACACTGAGCCCAGGGCCGAGCGCGGCCGTGAGGACTCCTGCCACGATCGCAGAGGTACGAGGGTCCGGCGACATCATCCCAGGCGCGAGCACTGCAAGCGTGAGCGCGGACAGGACTGCGCTCATCGCGGCGACTGAGGCGGGTACACGTTCTAGCCACCGATGCCGGGACGCGAGCGCACCAGCGGCAAACATCAACGCGTACTGCGGAAGGAAGGACGGCGTCGGCAAGCCCACGACCGGCCAATGAGTGCCGTCGGGAACGATGAGCCGCCAGACCGCCCCCGTTGCGGCCATGACGGCCATGAGCGCGAGGAGCTGGCCGACGGCAATTCCGGGGCGAAGTTCGGATGCGGTGTCCCGGCCAGGCCAAGGGGTTCCGCGTGCGGCGCGGTAGGCGGCGTAGGTCAACGAGAGTGCCAGCAGCACTTCGAGGAACCAGGCCGGTCCCGCATCGATGGTGCGCAGGTAGTGCAGAGCGTAGGGCGGTCGGTCCGAGTCGAGTAGCCAGGAGTGGAAGTTGGCAAGCGGGCGCACGATCAGCACAAAGCCGAGCAGCGGGAGGCCAAGACGGATGAGCCGATCCCGGGCGAATACGCGCGGCCCGTGTCGGTCGACCGACGCAGGAACGAAGTATCCCGAGATCAGGAAGAACAGGCCCATGAACCAGGTCTGGTTCAGCACAACCAGCACGTCCAGTGCATAGGCCGACGAATCCTGCGGGGGCTCGTTGTAGAACCAGACGGGGATGTTCCCGTAGGTGACCGCGCAGTGGTGCGCGATGACGAGGATGGTCACTGCCACCCGGACCGTGTCGATCCACGGTAGTCGCGGACGGGCACGGGCCTCGGCCCGGTGCAGCCCCCGCAAGTTCGGTTGAGACTCTCTATGCATCAGATCGGCGTCCTGTCTGTGCTCTCGTGCGGTGAATGGTCGCGACATGGTCGAGACAGTAATACGATACAGCCGTATCGGTTAGTGGTGTAAGCTCGATGAGTCTGGCCTTGGCGGTGACTGACCTCAGAGCGCTTCCCGCCCGGGAGGAGGCCTGGAGGCCCGGTGGAAGCGTTCGGAGGGCGTGTGGGCGATCGCGAGATGGGGCAAACGTTCTTCCTCCCCGTCCACCCGGTCTCCACCTTTGCCTCCTTCGGCCGGATGTTCACCGGTCTCGGGCGGGAGTCCCTCGGCTGGCTGCTGATCGACGACGCCGGTCAGGCCGCGCCTCAGTACGCGGCGGGAGCCATCTGGCGTGCGCAGCGTGTGCTGGCGGTCGGCGACCCGCTCCAGCCCGTGGCCACCATCCTGCAGAAGGCGCAACGGGACATCGCGCGCCTACCGGCTCTCCGCCACGTGGATCCCGCCGCTGTCCGCGGTGCAGACGCTCGCCGACCGGGTCTCGGCGTTCGGTACCTTGTTGGACCAGGGAGAGGAACGCACCTGGGTGGGCGCACCACTGACCGTGCACCGGCGGTGCGACGAACCGATGTTCTCGCTGTGCAACCAGATCGCCTACAACGGCATCATGGTCAACGGTGTGCACCGGGACGCCGACGGCCCAGCAGATCACGATCCGTTCCACGAGCGTTCCGGACCGGTGATCGCCCCGAGCCACTGGGCGGATGAACCGGTGCACACCCGCGGGACCCATCGGCGCCTGTACGTGGTCGGTGACCATGCCGCTGGGGCGAAGCACAACTACTTCCACCAGCTCGCCCTCACCCTCACGCCGCCATCCAGCTGGCGGACCGCCGATCCTGACCTGCGCTCTCAGCCGCGGTGACCACCGCCCCGCGCACTGGCGGCATGTCCATTGCCTGGCGTCACCCGCGCCACCCGGCACTCGTACGGGGTCAGCGTGGCCCGCAGAGGCCCGCCGGGGGAACCGAGCACCGTCTCGGCCTCCGGCACCCCGCGCGGGCGGCGGATGGTCCGGCTGGTCAGGTTCACCTCGATCAACCAGTCGGCCGAGCCGCCGACGGCGGTGCGGAGCCACCCGAAGTAGGTCCGGGACCGGGGCGCCAGGGCCCGGAAGGCGCCCCGGGTCAGCGCCGGCTCCGCCCGGCGCAGCGCGATCAGGTCCCGGTAGTAGGTCAGCACCGAGTCCGGGTCGTCGGTCTGCTCGGCCACGGTGAACCCCCGTGAGTCCTCCCGGCCGGTCTGCCACGGTGTGCCGGCGGTGAAGCCCGTCGTCAGGCCCGGCTCCCAGCGCATCGGCACCCGGGCATGGTCCCGGGCACCGGGCAGCACCTGGGCGAGTGCGACCGCCTCGCTCAGCCCGGTCTCGCACAGCTCCGCATACCGGTTGCGCGACTCCACGTCCTGCAGGTCACCTACCGAGGTGAACTCCTGGTTGACGGCGCCGATCTCCTGGCCCTGGAACAGGAACGGGGTCCCGGGGAGGGTGAGCTGGATGGTCGCCAGCACCTTCGCCGCCGCTGCCCGTAGCTCCGGGTCGCGATCCTTGGCGCCGAGCACCTTGGACAGCATCCGCGGGTTGTCGTGGTTGTCGTAGAACAGCGCGATCGCATCACCAGGCCCGGTGCGCGCCAGGTAGTCCAGGTAGAAGCCCTTCAGGTAGGCCAGGTCGTAGCGGTAGTCGTCCCAGCGCACCTTCCCCGGCCCGTCCAGCACGTCGAAGTTGAACACCAGGTCCAGCTCAGCCCGGCTGCGGTTGCTCAGCAGCCGGGACATCTCCACCCCCACCCCGGGTGTCTCACCGACCATCACCCCGGCCTCATCGGGCGGCAGCGGGCCGCCGAGCGTGCCATCTGCGAAGCGCTCGCGGGCGGTGGACGCCGGTGGCGGGTCGTCGCTCCTGCGGGTGAAGCCGGCCTGGCGCAGCTCGGCCAGATAGGCGTGCAGGTGCGGACCGAAGAAGTAGTGCTCGATCCCCGGGAAGCCCATCAGGCGCCCGATCGCCTCGTTCCCGTCGGGCAGCCCGGACCGTTTGGAGATGTAGTTGATCACGTCCAGACGGAAGCCGTCGATCCCGCGGCCCCGCCACCAGCGCACGATCTCGGCAACCTCGGCCCGCACCTGCGGGTTCTCCCAGTTCAGGTCCATCTGCCCCGGCGCGAACAGGTGCAGCGCCCACCGCCGTGCCTCCGGCACCCAGCGCCAGGCACTACCGCCGAAGAACGAGGTCCAGTTGTTCGGCGGTGGACCGCTACCGTCCTCCCCGGGTGCTCCGGGCACCAGGTGGTAGTAGTCCCCGTACGGGCCGTCCGGGTCGGCCACAGCGGCGCGGAACCACTCGTGCTCGGCGGAGGTGTGGTTGACCACCAAGTCCAAGATGATGCGCATGCCCCGCTCGTGGCAGCCGGCCACCAGCTCGTCCAGGTCCGCCAACGTGCCCATCTCGGCCATCACCGCGCGGTAGTCGCGCACGTCGTAGCCCATGTCCTCGTTCGGGGAGTCGAAGATGGGGGAGAGCCACACACAGTCCACGCCCAGGTCGGCCAGATGGTCCAGCCGGGAGGTGATCCCACGCAGGTCCCCGATGCCGTCGGCGTCGGAGTCCGCGAACGAGCGCGGGTACACCTGGTAGAACACCGCCTCGCGCCACCACTCCGCCCCGGCGAGGACCACACCGCCCGGTGCGGCTGCGCCGTCCGGAGCATGCTGGGCGGGTGCACCGACCTGGTCCAGGCGTGCTGCGCCGTCGTCGTGATCGGCGAGCACGGTGACCAGCGAGCTGACGAAACCGTCCCCGAGCACGGGGCGCGCCAGCCGCGCCACCGTGCCCAGGCGCAGGTTCGCCACCACCGGGTTGCGCACCCAGCCCCGGGACCGGCCCAGCTGCAGCAGCACCTTGTCGATCGCATCCCGGCCGACCGGATGGGCGTAGACCTCCTTGAGCCGGCTGCGCGCATCAACCATCCTCGCCGCCCCGGCTCGGCATCGGACGGGGATCGATGGCACCCTCCGGCTGAGCGCCCAGGGCCGCCTCCCGATCACGCAGGTCCGCGACGATGCCGGCATAGGTCGCCTCGTCCAGGCGATACGTGCGCGCCAGCACCAGCCAGCTGAGCGCCACCAGCAGCATCGGCAGCACCATCATCGCCACCTTCAGCACCGCGATACCGCCGTCGGTCACCTCCGCCGGCGTCTGCGCCTCGTTGATCCCGGAGACGATCAGCGTCAGCCCCACCGCTCCGGCGGCCAACGCGCTGGCGGCCTTGTAGATGAACGGCTGTAGGGAGAAGGTCACCGACTCGTTGCGCCGGCCCAGCTTCCACTGCCCGTACTCCACCGAGTCGGCGATGAACATCATCATCAGCAGCTGGATGAACGCCTGCCCGGCGAACAGCAGCACCCCGGCCACACCGATCACCACCATCGAGGAGCCCGCCACCAGGAACACTGCATACCCGGCCACGCAGGACAACGTCGCCAACAGGTGCACCCGCCGCCGGGCCAGGCGCTTGGACACCAGCGGGAACGCCAGCAGCCCACCGATCTGGGTGACGCCGAGGATCGCGGCGAACACCGGGTACATGCCCGCGTCGCCGTAGGCGTAGGTGAAGTAGTACAGGCCCAGGCTGGTGGTGATCGTGTACCCGGTCATGAACACCACCATCGCCACGGTGACCCAGAGCAGCTGGTCGTTGCCCACGATCACCCGCAGCAGCTCCCGCAGCGGCGTCTGCTCGGTGCTCGTGGCCACCTGCTGCCGGGTGGCCACCAGCGTGATCGCCTGGAAGGCCAGCATCAGCACTGCCACTGCCAGAGCGAGGACGAACCAGGCCCGCTGCGCCGAGCCCAGTGCGCTGGTGAGCGCCTCGGTCACCGGGACCAGCGCCACCACCACGGTGAACACCCCCACGTTCGCGCACAGCCGCGCTACCACACCGATCCGTTCCCGCTCGCCCTGCTGCCGGGATAGCGAGGGCAGCATCCCGTAGTAGGAGATGTCGTTGATCGTGTAGGCGACCTCCCAGAGCAGGTACACGCCGACGAACACCACCACGAACACCGGCCCGCTCACACCCCAGTCGGAGAACATCAGCAGTGTCGCCCCCGCCCAGGCGAGCGCGCCTCCGGCGATCCATGGCTTGAACTTGCCCCACCGGGTGCGGGTGTTGTCCACCACGTAACCCATCACCGGGTCGTTGACGGCGTCGAACAGCCGCATCACCACCAGCACCACGGTGATCGCGCCCAGGGTGGCGTCGGAGACCCGCACCACCTCGGTGAGGTAGACGAGCAGATACATCGTCACCAGGGTGGCGACCATGTCACGCCCGAGGGTGCCCAGGCCAAAACCCCAGATATTGCGGCGGCCCGCCGGGGCATCGGCGGCCATGCTGGGGGAGGAGGTCACGAGTGGCAGTCTGCCAGGCGTGGGAGCGCGGCGGGGCCGGTAGTCTCGGTGCGCGATGGCCACCGCAGAACCTGAACCACTGCTCGATGCTGCCGCTGTGGCTGCGCTCCGTGCGCCCGCCGTTAGGGGTTCGCGCTGGTGGGTGCTGGTGGCTGTGCTGGCCGTGCTGGTGCTGGCGCTGCCGGCTGTGCTGTACGTCGTTGCCGACGGTCAGCACTCGCTCGGCGGCGATCGCCTGGAGCACCTGCTCGGCCGCACCGAGCAGGTCACTGCTCGGGTGGACGCGGTGCAGCATGTGGGGTACTGCGGTAGGCTGTCGGAGTCGCGGGAGCAGTTCCGGATCGAGCTGAACTGGACCGCGGGACCGCCGCCCGGGCACGGCGGCTACCTGGTCTGCAAGAGTGCACCCGGTGTGGGGGAGAACATCTCGGCCTGGGTGGATGCGGACGGCTACGTCCAGCTGGAGTCGCCCACCGAGGTCCGGCTGGCCGTCGCCGGGATCGGCCTGGCCCTCGCGCTGGTGACGATCGGTACCGGTGCCGGCATCCTGATCCCGCCCGCCCGCCGGCGCCGCCGATTGGGGTCGGCTGCCGATGCGCCGCTGCTGCCACCTGTCCCGGTGCTTGCCGGGGAGAACCGGAGCAGGCAGCTCGGCTTCCCGTTCCGCCCGGCGTCGCCCGCAGAAGGTGTTGCTCCACCGATGTGGGCGGTACCGGTGCTCCACGCTGCCCCCGGCGAGGCTCCCGTGCCCACCAGTCTGCGCAAGCTGCGCGGCCGATGGTACTTCCGGGCCGGGCCGATGCTGGCGTCCGGACGTCAGCTCGGGGTGCTGGAACGTGCCGGCGAGCGCTGCTGGGTGGAGTGCCGGGCGTTGCGGCGCTAGGTGTACCCGGCCAGGAGGTTGGTAGCACTCGGCGGGTCTGGTTGACCTAGGAGGAGCCTCCGAGTGGGGTGTGGCTGTTCGAAGGCTGCACCACCACAAGGAGGCTCCGTGTCACACCGTAATGCCCGCCTGACCTTCTATGGTCGGCGTCTGATCGTCGACCGTCACCGGGATGGTTGGAAGCAGGCCCACATCGCTGCCGCGATGGGTGTGTCCCGCAAGTGCGTCAAGACCTGGATCGACCGCTACCAGGCTGAGGGCGAAGGGGGGG
>NZ_ATWL01000020.1 GCF_000421225.1 Ruania albidiflava DSM 18029
CGACAACGCCTTCGCCTACCGCCACGGCCGCGACGTCCACAAGGCCCTGGCCGATCTGGGTGCGAAGCAGAAGTTCATCAAGCCCCATTGCCCCTGGCAGAACGGCAAGGTCGAGCGGTTCAACCGCACCCTGCAGACCGAGTGGGCCTACCGCCACGTCTTCACCAGCAACCAAGCCCGCCGCGACGCCCTTGCACCCTGGCTGCACACCTACAACACTGAACGCCGCCACAGCGCACTCGGCGGCCTCCCGCCCCTCAGCCGAGTGTCACCAACCTGATGGCCGAGTACATCTAGGTCGGCCAGCCGGTCGGCAGCCTCCGGGCCCAGGACGAGGTCCACGTCGGCAGCCGTGTACCGGTTCTCCGCGACGAGCTTGGTTCGGCCGACGCTGGCGCTCGCGGTGAAGTCCTCGCCTAGCCTGCGCGACAGCGGGAAGTCTGCGGTCATCACGTTGCAGGCGCCCAGCGCGATGGCGAGCAGCTCTCCGGGGGTGAATGCGCCGTCGGTCTCCTCGCCGCCGATCTGCACCTGCGCTCCGCGGGAGTTGGTGGCGACGTAGTGGCGGGTGCCGGTGCGCTCGACGCGCACCACGTCGGGGCCGGTCTCGGGGGCAGCGGGACGTGCCGGTGTGGGTTCGGGCGTGGCGGTGTGGTCCATCCGCCGATCTTCCCACGGTGGACAGATCCTTCCCACGCTGTCAGCCGGTGGCGGGGTGTGTCAGGCGGTGGTGAGCGCCGCCGTCGCCAGCAGCACCAGCCCGCCGAGGCAGAGCAGCACCCGGAGCAGGTGCCAGCGGTCCCAGCGTCGCACCTGGCGGCGCCAGTCGGCGGGATGGTCGCCCTGGGACCACGCCTTGACCCGGTTGTTGATCGGCACCAGCACGGTCACCGAGAGCACCACGGTGGCGAGGAACAGTGCGGCGGCGACGCCGCTGAGCCCGCCGGCCGCCGTCGAGCGCAGCAGCACGGTCAGCACCACGGCGAGCGTGACCGTGGCGATGTACCACGGCGGCATGACGGCACCGAGCCGGCGTGCAGCCAGGCTGCGGAAGGTCAGCGCGCCAGCGGGGGGAAGGCGGTCGGCGACCGGGTGGACCAGCACGGCCACGCACAGCTCGACGCCGACGAGCAGGCCGGCCACGACGATCGTGGCACCGGTGATGAGCTCAAGCATGACGTCCTCCTCGGATCCAGCAGTGCTACGTCGCGTCGCTACATCGCACCTAGCGGTGCTAGGTAGTGCTGCAGACGAATCTAGCGTTGCTAGGCTGAGGGTGTGAAGACGCCAGCACGGACCAGGTCGACGGCGGCACCCGCCGATCGCGAGGCCGCGATCGTGGCCGCGGCCCGCACCATCGCCGAGACCGAGGGCTGGTCGGCAGTGACGGTGCGCCGGCTCGCTGCCGCGATCGGCTACAGCCAGCCCGTGCTCTACCAGCACTTCCCGAGGGGGCGCCCGGAGATCATCGCGGCGGTGGCGCGCAGCGGGTTTGCCCAGCTCGAGGAGCTGGTCGCCGGTGCCGATGACCCCGATGCGCTCGCCCAGACCGCCCGTGCCTACCTCGCCTTCGCGCGCGAGCACGCGGGCCTGTACACCGCGATGTTCGAGATGCCCTCGCTGAACCGGTTTGCCAGCGCGCAGACACCGCCGGAGCTGCGCCGAGGGTTCGACGCACTGGTGGCCGTGCTCGGGCGAGGGCCGGGGGCCGACACCCGCGCGGAGCTGTTCTGGAGCATGCTGCACGGGGTGGCGGTGCTGGAACGGGACGGCCGGCTGCCGGCAGCGCAGCGCGAGGAGCGGATCGCAGAGATCGCCCGGCTCTTCAGCTGACCCCCCTTCGCGAACGCTCGCCTTTGCGGCGACACGCCGGCCGGGAGCCGCAGAGCAGAGCGTTCGCCGATGGGGTTAGGGGTGGGGGGCTGTTTCGGTCTGGCGGTCCAGCAGCTGGTGGTAGATGACCCGGTGGGCGGTGACGTCGGCCATCTTGGTGACCATCTCGTCCACGAAGTCCGATCGGTACACCGCATCGGTGAGCACCGAGATCGCGTAGTACAGGCCGGTGAACGTAGCCAGCGCCACCGAGACCCGCAGCAACGTCTGGCTGATCTGCAGCGTCTCGCCCCAGAACGTCAGGTCCACCTGCCAGGTGCCGCCGTCGATGCCCCACTCCTGCAACACCCCGGGAGTGATGGTGAGGACCCCCAGAGCGAAGAAGAACACCCCCACCCCCACGCTGACCACGATCACCTGCAGCAGCTGGTTCGCCCCGACCATCGCGGTCACGTTCAGCTCCTGCGCGCGACTCAGTGGCGGCAGCTGCGTACCGGGATCCTGCTGCGCCTCCGCCCGGGTGAGCAGCTCCTGGGTCTCCGCGCGCAGCCGCATGGACAAGATGAGCAGGATCAGCGCCGCGAAGAAGATACCCAGGATCACGTCCGAGACGCCGGGGGTGTGGTCGAACACCTGCCAGACCTCAGCGTTGTAGAACAGCGCGATGGAGAAGATCAGCAGCAGCGGCAGGAACCGGATCAGCCGCACCAGCGAGGCGCCCAGCTCGGTGCCCACCCGGCTCATCCCCCACCAGAGGGTGGCGGCCAGCCCGTAGCCGACGACCGCCCAGACCAGCAGCAGGATCATGATGTTCACCAGCGCGTTCACCGCTCCGGTGAGCCACTGACCACCGAACAGCAGCGGCAGCACCGCCGGCGCCAGCACGAAGAACACCAGCTCCGGTCCGCCGACGTCCTGCGGCAGGGTGGACCAGCGCCGCCCGCGCAGCACGTTCAGGCCCGCATAGGAGGCGCCGAGCGCGAGCATCACCCCCAGCACGGCCAGCAGGTTCAGCCACCACGGCCAGGACAGCTGCACTGTGGCCATCGCCTCCAGGAGCAGGACCACCACCAGGAACGGGGCGGCCCGGCCGAAGATGTCCCGGCGGGCGCTGTGGCCGTGCACCAGCAGCGGCAACCCGTAGCGCCGGAAGGTGCGCTCGCAGGCGGCGATCTGCTCGGTGGTGGTCACGGCGACCACTGTATGGGCCCCGTGCACCCTGGTTCTGCTCGCGGCAGCGGGTCCTTCTCCCCATCTGCACCGCGGCACCCGCCCGCTCGCCGGTGCGCTGAGTGCCGCCGGGGTCACCGAGGTGCGCGGTGACCTGGCCGACCCCGAGGACCTGGCCCGAGCGCTCGGCGAGGGTGCGGACCTGCTGGTGGACTGCATCGGCTACGACGCCAGCGATGCCCAGCGGGTGGTGACCGGGTCGGCCGACCTGGGCTCCGCCGTCGTGATCTCCAGTGCGGCCGTGTACACCGACGCCCAGGGGGCGATCCACGGCCGCTATGCCCGCAACCCACGGGAGTGGAACGTGCTCAAGCACATCCTGGACGGGCGCCGGCACGTGGTCCTCGCCCACGGTGGCAGCTCCAGCTTCCAGACGACGGCGGCGCGCACCGGGTGGCGGCCCCGCGGCGATCCGACGAGACGCCGGGCCGTCCGTCGGCGCAAGATGGGGGCATGACATCTGCGACGATCGCC
Source organism: Ruania albidiflava DSM 18029 (assembly GCF_000421225.1). Taxonomy (GTDB): domain Bacteria; phylum Actinomycetota; class Actinomycetes; order Actinomycetales; family Beutenbergiaceae; genus Ruania; species Ruania albidiflava. The sequence goes on from NZ_ATWL01000020.1 coordinate 3,538, forward strand.
TCTGTCGTCGAGCCCGCCGTACAGCTGGCGCACCGGTGGGCCGCCGCGACCGCACAGTCCACCACCAGTGCCGAGTCCCGCACCACCCGTCGGTTGGCCGCGCTGGTGGCCGACCCGGAGGGGCTGGACCTGGCGGTGCGGTTCGTGGACCGGGTGGCTCGGCCGGAGGACCTGCACGTGGCCGCACGTGAGCTGGCCCGGCTCTCCGCCTCGGCGGCCAGCGGCTTTCTCTCCCCGGTCGACCGCGCGCTGCTCGGTCTAGGTGCCTCGGTCTCCCGGCTGGCACCGTCCGTGGTGGTGCCGCTGGCGCGGCGCCGGCTGCGGCAGCTGGTCGGGCACCTGGTGGTGGACGCCGAGGACCCAGCGCTGGCCACCCACCTGGCGCACGCCAAGGCGGACGGGCGCCGGCTGAACATCAACCTCCTCGGTGAAGCGGTGCTCGGGGAGAGCGAGGCCGCCGCCCGCGCCGAGCGAACCCGCGCCCTGCTGGACCGCCCGGACGTGGACTACGTCTCCATCAAGGTCTCCTCGCTGGTCTCCCAGCTGTCCCACTGGGACGTGCAGGCGAACGTAGCCCGGGTGCTGGACCGGCTCCGACCGCTGTACCGCACCGCTGCCGCACGAACACCAGCCGCCTTCGTGAACCTGGACATGGAGGAGTACAAGGACCTCGACCTGACAGTGGCCGTGTTCGAGGCGATCTGCTCCGAGGCGGAGTTCGCGAACCTTCAGACGGGCCTCGTGCTGCAGGCCTACCTGCCGGACTCGGTGGCGGCGCTGCAGCGGCTCACCGCGTTCGCCCAGCAGCGGGTGGCTCGCGGTGGCGCACCGATCAAGATCCGGCTGGTCAAGGGCGCCAACCTGGCGATGGAGAAGGTGGAGGCGGAGATCCACGGCTGGGCGCAGGCGCCGTACCCCACCAAGGCGGACGTGGACGCGAACTACGTGCGGATGCTCGACCTGCTGCTCCGGCCCGAGGTGGCCGCTGCAGTGCGCACCGGCGTGGCCTCGCACAACCTGTTCGACCTGGCACTGGCCTACCAGCTGGCTACGGCCCGCGGCGTGAGCCCGGCGATGGACGTGGAGATGCTGCAAGGGATGGCACCGGCGCAGGCGCGTGCAGTGGCCGCCGACGTGGACACCCACGGACCACTGATCCTCTACACCCCGGTCGTGGCACCCAAGGACTTCGACGTGGCCGTCTCCTACCTGGTGCGCCGGCTGGAGGAGAACGCCGCACCGGAGAACTTCGTGCACGCCATGTTCGCTCCGCACGAGGGAGACGACGTGGGCAGCGCGCCGATGGTCGAGCAGGAAGCGCGGTTCCGGGCGAGCGTGACGGCCGCCGCCACGCTCAGTGCTGAGCCGCGGCGTTCCACCGAGCGGCCAGGCACCCCGCCGACGTTCCAGAACACCACCGACTCCGACCCAGCGCTGCCGGCGGTGCGCGAGGCAGCCCGGGCATGGGTGTCTGCCCCCGCCCGGGAGCTGACCTCGCCGCTGCTGGCCGGTGCGGAGGACGTCGACCACGTCATCGCCACCGCACAGCAGGCCGCCACCGGCTGGGCCGCCCGGCCCGCAGCCGAGCGGGCGGCAGTGCTGCGCACCGTCTCCGACGAGCTCGAGGCCCGCCGCGGTGAGCTGATCACCGCGATGAGCCACGAAGGCGGCAAGACTGTGGCCGAAGCCGACCCAGAGGTCTCCGAGGCGATCGACTTCGCCCGGTACTACGCCGACCGCGCCGAAGAGCTGGAGCAGATCGAGCGGGCCGAGGGTCTCACCTTCACCCCGGCGTCAGTAGTGCTGGTCACCCCGCCATGGAACTTCCCCGTGGCGATCCCGACCGGTGGCATGCTCGCCGCCCTGGCCGCAGGGGCTGCTGTGGTGATCAAACCGGCACCGCCAGTGCCCGGCTGCTCCGAGGTGGCCGTAGCCGCCGTCCATGCGGCGATGGCCGCCCACGACGTACCGGCCGAGACGCTGCAGATCGTGCGCGCCGAGGAGCAGGGCGCCGGGCAGCGGCTGGTCGCCCACCCGGACGTCGACCGGGTCATCCTCACCGGCGCCTACGAGACCTCCCGGATGTTCTCCTCCTGGCGCGCTGAGCACCCCGGCGGTCCCGGTGTCCTCGCGGAGACTTCCGGGAAGAACGCGCTGATCGTCACCCCGAGCGCGGACTACGACCTGGCGGTGGCCGATGCGGTGCGCAGCGCCTTCGGGCATGCCGGGCAGAAGTGCTCGGCCGCCTCGCTGCTCATCCTGGTGGGCTCAGTGGCCACCTCGGAGCGGTTCCGCCGCCAGCTCATCGACGCGGTGAGCTCACTGCGAGTCGGCTGGCCCACCGACCTGGCGGTGACGATGGGACCGGTGATCGAGCCGCCGCAGGGCAAGCTGCACACGGCGCTGACCCGCCTGGAACCGGGGGAGACCTGGCTGGTGCAGCCACGCCAGCTGGACCAGACCGGCCGGCTCTGGTCCCCCGGGATGAAAGAAGGGGTCTGGCCCGGCTCTCCGTTCCACCTGACCGAGTACTTCGGACCGGTGCTCGGCATCATGACTGCCGAGACCCTGGAGCAGGCGATCGAGTGGCAGAACGCCACCGCATACGGACTGACCGGTGGTCTGCACAGCCTGGACGAGGATGAGATCCGGCACTGGCTGGCGCATGTGGAGGTCGGTAACGCCTACGTCAACCGGCACATCACCGGGGCGATCGTGCAACGCCAGTCCTTCGGCGGCTGGAAGCGGTCCTCGGTCGGTCCCGGCGCCAAGGCCGGTGGACCGAACTACGTGTCCCAGCTGGGCACCTGGACCACCCGGGAACGCCCCAGCGGCCAGGGCATGGTGGGCGCTCGGGTGGCCGAGCTGCTGGACACCTACGTGCGCCTTGCCGCCGACCCGGCCCAGGCGGAGTGGCTGCGCGCCGCCGTGGCCAGCGACGCCTGGGCGCGCGACGAGCACTTCCGCGGTGAGCAGGACCTCACCGGGCTGCGTGCCGAGGCGAACATCTTCCGGTACCAGCCGGTGCCGCTGCTGGCCGTGCGGGCCGGCGCGGACGCGCTGCCCGTGGAGGTGGGCCGGATGGTGCTCGCCGCGGCCTGCGCCGGTGTGCCGGTGGAGGTCAGTCTGCACCCGGCGGTGGCCACGGCTGCCGAGGAGCTGCTGCAGGCGAAGGTCATCGACCTGGGCTGGGGCACGGAGACCGACGAGGAGTTCTGCGCCCGCCTCGCTACCGGGGACGTCACCGGCCGGCTGCGCGTGGTCGGCGAGGTGCCCGGGCTGTGGGAGGCGGCCGCGGACGAGCGCGCCGAGGTCACCCCGCTGACCGGGGAGGTGCTCGCCTCCGGTCGCCGCGAGCTGCTCTGCGTGCTGCGCGAGCAGGCGATCTCCCGCACCATGCACCGGTTCGGCCACCTGACCACCGACCGGCACTGACTACCGAGTGCACCGGCTGCCCTTCCCGACTCGCCGGGGGTAGGTTCGACCTGACCGCCGCCGGCGGATGGAGAGGAGCCGACCCATGTCCAGTGTGCTGTTCGTCGGAGGCACCGGCCAGATCAGCGCGGCGTGCGTGCCGTTGGCACTCGAGCAGGGCTGGGACGTGACCGTGCTCAACCGCGGCACCTCGAGCCTGCGGACGCTGCTGGAGGAGGTGCGCTCGGTGCATGCCGACGTGCGCGACCCCGCCGCGGTCCGTGCAGCGCTCGGTGATGCGCAGTTCGACGTGGTCGCCGACTTCATCTCCTTCAACCCGGAGCACGCCGCGACTGCGGTGGAGCTGTACACCGGCCGCACCGGCCAGTACGTGTACATCTCCTCGGCGTCTGCCTACCAGACCCCGCCCCAGCATCTGCCGGTCACCGAGGAGACCCCGCTGGACAACCCCTACTGGCAGTACTCCCGGGACAAGGCCGACAGCGAGGCCCTGCTGCTCCGGGCGCACGCGGAGCGCGGCTTCCCGGTGACCGTGGTGCGCCCGTCGGCCACCTTCGACCGCACCCGGGTGCCCACACCGGGCAGCTGGACCGACGTGGAGCGGCTACGCCGCGGGGCGCCGGTGGTGGTGGTCGGCGACGGCACCACGCTGTGGACCATCACCCGCGCCGCGGACTTCGCCATCGGTTTTGTCGGGCTGTTCGGCCGGGCCGAAGCGATCGGCGAGGCATTCCACATCACCTCGGACCTCGCGCCGACCTGGAACGAGATCTACCAGGCGCTGGCCGGTCTGCTCGGGGTACCTGCGCACCTGGTGCACGCGCCGGCGGAGGTCATCGCCGCCGTCGACCAGCGCCTGGGCGACTCTCTCCTCGGGGACAAGGCCTACTCCTTCGTGCTGGACAACAGCAAGATCCGCAGCCTCGTGCCCGCGTTCGCGCCTACCGCCACGCTGGAGGAAGGACTGCAGGAGAGCCTGGACTGGTACCTCGCCGACCCGGCCCGCCAGGGCAGCGACCCGCACTTGGAGTCGGTCTTCGACGAGGTGGTCCGCCGGGTCTGAGCCGGCGCCACCGATCATCCGGGTGCGCGGTCCGACGGCGGACCTCACCGGGGCGGCGACACCTCACCGGGGCGAGCATTCCGCTAGGACAGCGAGCGCGCCGTGGGGCAGCAAGTGTGCCGCCGGGCGGGCAAGCGCACCGCCGGGCGGGCAAGTGCACCGCCGGGCGAGGGCTTTACCCTGCCCTGCCGGGCGAGGGCTTTTCCGGGCGGCGAGTGCCGGGCCCGGCACGCAGTGCGCCGCCCGGCGGCAAGCGCGCTATCGGGGGCAGGGGTTGTCAGCACGCCGCTGAACCAATACGATCGTAACTGTCGAACAAGTCGAACGTATTGGGGATCCCATGTTGCGCATCATCGAGCTGCTCGGTCTGCTCGCACCCCTCGCGGCGGTCGTGCTGCTGGTGCTCTACCGCACCCGGTCCCGCTCGGCGTTCCTCCTCGGGCTGGCGGGCAGCCTCGTGGCCGCCCTCGCTACGGCCGTCGGTCTGATCAGCGAACGGGCGAGCCTGGTGGCAGCGATGAGCTCGGGCGGCGGCATGTCGGAGATGCTCGAACAGCTCGACCGGTGGGCATGGGCACGCTTCGGGCTGCTGGTGCTGGGCGCAGCGCTGCTGGTGGCCGCGGCCCTGGTGGACCGGGCCGAGCAGCGGGCTCCACTCGGGTGGATCGCTGGCGGTCTGCTGCTCGCCGTGCTCGGTGTGGCCGCCCGCGGGCTCGACGTGCCCGTACCCGGCCATGACGGACTGGAGATGGTGCTGGGCTTCGTCATCGAGGCAGTGGAAGCGGCGCTGCTCGGCGTCGGGATCCTGCTGCTGGCGGTCGCGGCGGTCGCGCACCGGCCGGGCCGAGCCGGCGCGAGTGACCGCCGGCCGGAGCCGACGGACCTGGCGCGCCGGGCTGGGGTGGCAGCATGGCGCCTGTACCAGGGCCATCGCGGGAGTGGGAGCCGATGAGCACGAGCGCGAGAGACGGGATCATCGAGGCGGTGATCGCGATCGTCGCCGACGCCGGTTTCGAGGGACTGAGCGTGCGCGCGGTCGCCGCTCGGGCCGGGGTCTCGCTGGGGGCCGTGCAGCACCACTTCCCGACCAAGGCCGAGATGCTCACTGCCGCGATGTCCTCGATCGCGGCCGGCACGCAGCAGCAGTACGGCCAGCTGGAGCACATCGACGACCCGGCCGAACGGCTGCACACCCTGGTCGACTATCTGCTGCCGGGTACGGCCGACAGCACGGTGGCCCGGATCTGGCTGGCGCTGGCCGCGCGGGCCACGGTGGACGACGATGCGCAGCGCGCCTATGCCGACCTGTGGGGCCGCACGCGCTCGGTGCTGCGGCTGCTGCTGCCGGCCGCGGGCGCCCCGGTCGCCACCGCCGAGGACTCCGCGACCGAGCTGCTCGCGCTGCTGGACGGCCTCGCGGTGAGCATCGTCGCCGAGGGCGGCAGGATCAGCCCGGAGCAGGCGGGCCGAATCGCCCACCGCCGGCTGGATGAGCTGCTCGCGGCCGAGCACTGAGCCTGTGGCTGGTCACGGCGCTGTTCCGGCCGTCGGTCACTCCCCGGGTACCGCCGCCGCTCAGAGCCGCGGTGGCAGCGCCGCTCACCGCCGCGGTGGCAGCGCCGCTCACCGCCGCGGTCGCAGCGGCACCTCACTCCGGGGAGGGGACGTGCCCGAGCAGCTGCGCCCCGCGGGCCTCGTCCCAGCTCATCGTGTGCCGCACCGCCGGGTCCCACTCCCGGGCCCAGCCGAGCTGGGTGAACAGGTGGTCCAGCAGGTTGCCGGTGAACCCCCACACCCAGCCGCTGGGCAGCCGGAAGCCGCTGGAGCCGTGACCGCCGATCCAGACCGTCGCCCGCGCTCGGGGGTCGAGCAGATCGTCCACGCCCACCCGCAACGTGTGCAGCACCTCGGAGGTGTCCAGTGGCGCCTCCGGCTCCACCGATGGCGCCCAGGCCAGCACCGGCGTGACCACGAACTCGCTGATCGGCACCAGCACCGGCGGCAGCGCCCCGAGCACCTCGACCTGGCCGGCCGGAATCCCGGTCTCCTCCTGCGTCTCCCGCAGCGCGGCGGCCACTGGGCCGTCGTCGCCGGCCTCGAGGGAGCCGCCCGGCAAGGCGATCTGTCCCGGGTGGTGCCGCAGCAGCGGAGAGCGCTGCACCAGGAAGAGGTCCGCCTGATGGCGCCCTACGGCGGGGGAGGACTGATCACCCGGACGGGCTGCGCCGTCGTGCTGGCCCTCCTGCTGCACGGGCGTGAACAGGGCCAGCACCGCGGCCTGCCGGTAGTCGATGGCGGTGGCCGCGTCGTAGGAGTGCGGGCCGGCCAGCTCCTCGAAGGTCCCGCTCAGCGCCCGCTCGGCGAGGGCGAGGAGGTCGTCACGGGCAGGGTGCGGCACGCCCCGAGCCTACGCGGCCCGCAGCCCTGGGTAGGATTCTCCGCGGGCAACGTTGACTTCCACAGATCGGGCAGGTGATGGGGCAGGACGGGACCAGTACGGACGTCGTGCAGGTGCAGGACGTGACCCGTTCCTTCGGCGACCTGCAGGCCGTGGCCGGGGTGTCGCTGCGGATCGCGCCCGGGGAGACCTACGGACTGCTCGGCCCGAACGGCGCCGGCAAGACCACCACGATCTCGATGATCGCCGGGCTGCTCGAGCCGGACTCCGGCACTGTCCAGCTGTGCGGGGAGCCGATGGGACCGCGGCACACGAAGATCCGGTCCCGGCTCGGGCTGGTGCCGCAGGACCTCGCGCTCTACCCGGACCTGAAGGGCCGGGAGAACCTCAACTACTTCGGGGCGCTGCAGAACCTGCGTGGCAAGGAGCTGCGCGCCCGGGTGGACGAGGTGCTCGAGGTGGTCGGGCTCGCCGACCGGGCCAAGGACCCGGTCAAGGAGTACTCCGGCGGGATGAAGCGCCGGCTGAACATCGCCGCCGGACTGCTGCACCGGCCCGCGCTGCTCATCCTGGACGAGCCGACGGTCGGCGTGGACCCGCAGTCCCGGAACGCGATCCTGGAGTCGGTCGAAGCGCTCTCCGGCGAAGGCATGGCGGTGCTCTACACCACGCACTACATGGAGGAGGCCGAGCGGCTCTGTGACCGGATCGGCATCATCGACTCCGGCCGGGTCCAGGCCGAGGGCACCCGTGACGAGCTGATCCACCTGGTCGGCGAGCTCGACCAGGTGCGGATGGACGGCACCGGAGACCTCACCGCCGCGACCGACGCGCTGCAGCAGGTACCCGGGGTGCAGCGGGTGGACCCGGTCGGCGGCGGGCTGGTCTGCGCAGTGGCGGACGCGCCAGTGCACCTGGCCGCGATCGTGACCGCCGCCTCGGCCCACCTGGAGCTCTCCGACGTGGAGATCACCCGGCCCGACCTGGAGCAGGTCTTCCTGCACCTGACCGGCAAGGAGCTGCGGGACTAGCTCATGCGCGCGTTGCTGACGATGACCGCGGTGGACCTGCGCCGCCGGCTGCGGGACAAGTCCGTGCTGATCTTCTCGCTCGCAGTGCCGCTGGCGCTGATGACCGTGCTCAACCTGCTCCTCGGCGGGGTGAGCGAGGGTGACCTGGAGCCGGTGGACCTGGCGGTGTCCTCCGACGCCGACGACCAGCTCGCCGGGGTGGTTGTCGATGCGCTCGCCAGCACCGGCATCGTGGACGTCACAGTGACCGACAGCGACGATCCGCATGCCGACGTGGGAGCGGGGTCGGCCGACCTGGGCATGGTGGTCCCCTCGGGATTCACCGCAGCGCTCACCTCGGGTGAACCTGCGCCGGTGCAGTTCGTCATGGGCGACGGCGCAGGCTTGTCCGGGCAGGTGCTGGTCACCGTGGCGCAGGGCGTGGTGGAGCAGCTCCGAGGCGCCTCGGTCGCCGCTGTCGCGGCCGGTGCGGCGGGTCTGGAACCAGACCGGGCGAGCCAGCTCGCCCAGCAGGTGCTCGATGCGCAGGCGCAGGTGCAGCTGACCCAGGGCGAGGCATCATCGGAGCAGCTGAGCACCGGCGGCATGCTGATCGCCGGGCAGGCTGGGCTGTTCCTGATGTTCACAGTGGGGTTCGGGGTGCTCGGCCTGATCGCCGAGCGGGAGGAAGGGACCCTGGTGCGGCTGCGGTCGATGCCGGTGCGTTCGTCGACGATCGTGGCCGCCAAGGCGCTCACCGCGTTCGTGCTCGGCGTGGTTGCCACCGGGGTGCTGCTGACCGTCGGGTCCGTGCTGTTCGACGTGGACTTCGGGGCTGTGCCTGCTGTAGCGGTGCTGGTGGTCGCGGCGGTGCTGGCGGCGACCTCGCTCACGTTCGTGGTGGTGCGCCTGGCGCGGACCGCCGAGCAGGCGAACGTGGTGCAGTCGATCATCGCGCTGGTGCTGGGCATGTCCGGCGGAGCGTTCTTCCCGATCACCGCGACCGGTCTGGTCGGCACGATCGTCGACCTGAACCCGATCGCGGCGTTCACCCGCGGGCTGGGGATCACCTCCGGCGGTGGGGGTCTGGACGCGATCGGGCTGCCGGTGGCGATCATGCTCGGGTTCGCGGCGGTGTGCCTGCTGCTGTCCCGGCTGATCCCGAACCGGGGGGTGGCGGCATGAGGGCGGCATGGGCGGTGGCCCTGGTGGAGCTGCGCCGGTTCCTGCGCGACCGGTCGAACATCTTCTTCACGTTCGTGTTCCCGCTGATGCTCGTGGTGGTGATCGGCGCCCAGTTCGGTGGTGGAGCCGGCAGTGGGCGGGTGGTGCTCACCGACGAATCCAGCACCCTGGGTCAGCGCATCGCTGCGGAGCTGGACGCCCGGGACGTGACGGTCGACGTGGGCGAGGCCGGGCAGGCGCGCGAGACGCTCGCGCGCGGACGTGCCGATGCCGCAGTGTTCATCGACGACGCCGCTGCGGCCGCGTTCGACGCTGGGGACCCGGTGCAGCTCGACCTGGTGCTCGCCTCGACCAGCGGCTCCTCGGCTGTGGCGCAGCAGGTGCAGTCCGCAGTTGCCGAGCTCGACCGGGAGCAGGCGGGTGTGGCGGCGCTGGTGCAGTCCGGAGTGGACCCGGACCTGGCGCAGGACGCCTGGTGGGACGGGGAGGGGCAGGTGCCGCCAGCACGCGTGGACGTCGTCGACGTGGACGATGTCAGCCAGGCGTTCGCCGGGGTGACTGGGTTCGACGTGGGCGCCTCCTCCCAGGTGCTGCTGTTCGTGTTCCTCACCGCGCTGGCCGGGTCGGCCACGCTCATCGACGCCCGCCGTCACCGGGTGATCGCCCGCACGCTCGCAGCGCCGGTGTCGGCTGGTTCGGTGGTGGCCGGTCAGGCGCTCGGCCGGTGGGTGATCGCGTTCTTCCAGGGCACGTACGTGATGGCCGGCACGTCGCTGTTGTTCGGGGTGCAGTGGGGGAACGTGGCACTGTGCCTGCTGGTAGTTGCGGTGTTCTCCACAGTGGCGGCCGGGGCGGCGATGGCCATCGGTGCTGTGCTCGACAACGAGGGAGCGGCCTCCGGGCTCGGCGTCGGTCTCGCTCTGGTGCTCGCGGCGCTCGGCGGTTGCATGGTGCCGCAAGAGCTGTTCCCGTCCTCGCTCCAGTTCGTCGCCTCACTCACCCCGCACGGGTGGGGCTACCGCGCGTTCGCCGAGATCCAGCGGCACGGTGGCACCCTGGTGGACATCGCCGGGTCGCTCGCCGTGCTGGCGGGGTTCGCAGCAGCGGTGCTGGCGCTGGGCAGCCTGCTGCTGCGGCGGAGCATCGCGCGGGCGCTGTAGCCGGTATGCCACGTGGCCGCGCGTGGCGGGGAGCCACGCGCGGTGCGGTCGTGGTGAGCGCGGCGCCGAGAGTGCACCGCCAGGTGCAGTGGCGCGCCGCTCAGGCGCGCTCAGTGCCTGCTGCTGCGCGCTCTTCGTCCTCGATGGCGGCGATCTTGTTGAACCGGCTGACGAACTCCGGGTCGGTCTCACCGCGGAAGGTGGCGCCGAGGAAGGCGTCCACGATGCTCTTGGCCATGGCCGGGCCGACGACGAACGAGCCGAACGAGATGATCTGCGAGCCGTTGTTCTCCCGGGTGTGGCGGGCGGTGAAGGGCTCCGAGCAGACCGCGGCGCGGATACCGCGGACCTTGTTCGCCGAGATGGAGATGCCGATCCCGGTGCCGCAGATCAGCACTCCGCGCTCCACGTCCTCGTCCCGGATCGCGTGGGCGACCTTGCGGGCGTACGTGGCAGAGTACTCCGGGTCCTCACCGGTGGAACAGGTGTAGCCGAAGTCGACCACGTCATGGCCCTGCTCGCGCAGGTGGTCGATCACCACGGACTTCAGGTCGCTGCCGGACTCATCGCTGCCGATACCGATTCGCATGCCATCGATAGTACGCGCGAGGCTAGGGTGCAGGCCTCCAGCTCCACGATCCGCGAGCAGTGACCGTCCGCCGCGATGACCAGATCCGGACCCAGGTGGGCGGACGTTGTGCTGCCTCAGGCCTCGGCCACTCCGGGCACTCCGGCTTCGACCACGAACGAGGAGCGGGTGGAGACCGGCGCGCCGGTGGTGGTCACGTACGGCACCTCCCGATAGTCGACCTGCAGCAGGTCTTCGTCCAGGTGGCATCGGACGTAGCCGCGCTGCAGCGAGGCCCAGTGCAGGTGGGGGTTCGCGGCGTAACGATCGTCGAGGCCGCCGTCGTCATCGGCTCCGTCGGAGCCACTGGTCAACGAGGTGCCGGCGAACTCGGCGCCCACTGTTGCCGAGTCCGGATCGTCGTAGTCGGCCTTGAGGTCGAGTACGTAGTTGCGGTGGATGTCCCCGGTGAGCACGACGAAGTTGCGGACGTCGTGCTCGGCCACCGTGCTCAGGACACGCTGTTGGGAGGCCTGGTAGCCGTCCCAACCGCCGGGAGCGAACCGGGAGGCCTCACCGGGTTGGCTGTCCAGCATCCCCATCAGGACCTGCTGCGGGACGATGTTCCAGCGGGCTGGCGAGGAGGTCAGGCTGTTCAGGAACCATGACTCCTGCTCGGCTCCGAGCATCGTCCGGTGTTCGGCCCGCCGTTCGGGCGAGTCCGGGATCGGCTCGTCAGCAACCTCCGCGCTGCGGTACTGGCGGACGTCCAGGACGGTGAATCGCGCCAGCCGGCCGAAGTCGAAGCTCCGGTACATGCGGGCTTCCGGTCCCACCGGTCGTTGCGGCTTGCGCAGCGGCATGTGCTCCCAGTAGGCCCGGTAGGCGTTCGCTCTGCGCAGCACATCGTCGGCATCTGCCTCTTCGACGGGATAGTCGTTCTGCACCTCGTGGTCGTCCCAGGTGGCGATCCACGGTGCCTGTCGGTGCGCATAGATCATGTCCGGGTCGGACTTGTACAACGAGTACTGCAAGCGGTAGCGATCCAGTGAGCCCGTCTCGACGTTGAGCTCGGAGGGTACGGGTTCCATCCCCACCCGTAGGCTCGTCTCCGCGCTGATGGCGTACTCGTAGATGTAGTCACCGAGGAAGAAGACGAGGTCCACGTCTTCGTCGCCCAGGTGCCGTGCGGATGTGAAGTAGCCAGCCCCGAACGAGTTGCACGAGGCGAACGCGAAGCTGAGCTCACCGAGGCGTGTTCCGGCGGCGGGGGCGGTGCGGGTGCGGCCGGTGTCGCTGACGTAGTCACCGGCGATGAACCGGTAGAAGTAGGTGTAGCCGGGTCGAAGGCCCGATGCGTCCACATGCACCGAGAAGTAGTACTCGGGGTGGGCGAGCTCGATGCCCTCCCGGGCGATAGAGGTGAAGTTCTCGTCCTTGGACACTTGCCAGCGCACGGGGATCGATGCGCTCGGGTCCAGTCCGCCGTACGGGGCGAACTTCTCCGGGGCCAGCCTTGTCCAGAGCACCACGGCGTTGCGCACCGGGTCTCCGGAGGCGACGCCCAGCGTGAACGGAGTGGAGTGGAACCGTGGTTCCCGGATCCGGGCGGAGGCCGGGTGAGGCGTGTTGAACGTGAAGGCCAGAGTTGCGGCGCCGAGCCCGCCCAACAGGGCCCGTCGGCCCACAGTGGTGCCACGAAGTAGAGAGTCAGACTGCCGTGTCACAACCATCGTGGCACGCTAACACGCATGTCCACAGGCGTCTATGCGTCATGTGCATGACGAGGGGGCTTCTGGAGCGTCTCCTCGACCTCACGACGGAAGTCGTGCAGCCAGATGCGCACTGTGGCGTCGTCGGCGATCTCGCCAGGTCCGGACAGGGCGAGCGCCACCGGGTACGGCTCATCCGCGCGGATCGGTATGGCGGCGCCCATCTCGCCTGGCTTGTGCCAGTCGCGGAGCACCAGGACATCGTGCTCTGTCCGCTCCCGTGCTGCGGCGAGCACCGCATCCTCGGTCGCGGGCAGCACATCGTGGTTGCCGTACCATCCGTGCCGCGTCCGGGACGTCCGCAGGGTGGCCAGCGCGTGCTCCTCCGGCTGGTCGAGAAGTAGCCGCATGCCCGGAGCCGAGACCTGGATCGGGTAGTTGGACCACCAGAAGTCGATCATCTCGCCTGAGGCCAGCCTGCGCAGGAAGTAGATCATCTGTCTGCGCCAGAGCATCCCGAGGGACACGTTCAAACCCCCTGCCTGCTCGCCGATGCGCTGCATCGCCGCCCGGGGCCGGTCGATGAGCGGGAACTGCTCGATCGAGGAAGCCAGGGACAGCACACCGAAGTCCGGGGTGAACCCCGCCGCGGTCTTGCGGACGAAGCCGGTGTCGGCCAGTGTTGCCAGCAGTCGGGAGACCGATGATTGGTGCAGGCCCATCTCCCGTGCGATGGCTGTCGCACTGAGTGGCCGACCGGCATCGACCAGGCTCCGCAACACAGTGAGGCCACGAGCGAGCGCCTCGACTCGCTGACCCTCTTGACGGCCAGATCGCATGGCGACAGCGTAGTTTGCGGCTGACGCGTATCCAACCACCACTCCCAGCGGGACCCGACAGTGCAGTCCGGGGACGTTCTCAGCAGCGCCGAGAGCGCCTCAGTGATCACGGCCCGGACGCGGAGGCTCTGGGCTCCGCCGCACCCAGCGGCTGATCACCGCAGCGCAGTGGGTGCTCACCGGACCCGATGGCGGGATGCAGCGGGCCGACGATCCCGGAGGTTCGCTTCCTGCGGTCGTGCCGGCATGGCTCGATGCGAGCCCCACCCTGGACGATGCGTAGGCTTAGCGCGTGTCCACGATGGGTGAATTGATCGAGCAGCACAGCGGACTGAGCGCGCAGGATGCCGAGTGGCTGCACCTGCTGGTGGGGGACTGGCAGGTGATCTCCGACCTGGCGTTCGCCGACCTGGTGCTCTGGCTGCCCACCACGGAGGGCGACTTCGTGGCCGTCGCGCACGCCCGGCCCTCCACCGGTGCCACGGTGCACCACGACGACGTGGTCGGCTCCACTGTGCCGGAGAGCCTGCGGGACACGCTGCACCAGGCGCGGGAACGCGAGGGCATCAGCCGGGCCAAGGAGGCCCGGTGGAACGGTACCTACGCCATCCGTGAGGAGATCATCCCCGTGGTCCGCGCGGGCAAGACGTTGGCGTTGATCGCCCGGGAGACGTACCTGGGAGCCAGCCGCACGCCCAGCCGGCTCGAGGTGAACTACGTCGAGTCCGCCGACGAGCTGTGCGGGATGATCTCCCGTGGCGAGTTCCCGCTGCCGAACGCGGCCACCGGACCGCGCCGCGGCGCACCGCGGGTGGGTGACGGGCTGGTACGGCTGAACAGCGAGGGGGACGTGCTCTATGCCAGCCCGAACGCGCTGTCCGCGTTCCACCGGCTGGGCGTCACCGACGAGATCGTGGGCCGGCCGCTGGCGGAGGTGGTGACCCCGCTGATCGAGGCCAGCTCACCAGTGGACGAGTCTCTGCCGCTGGTGGTGATGGGCCGGGCTGCCTGGCGCACCGAGGTGGAAGCCCGCGGAGTGAGTCTCTCGCTGCGCGCGGTGCCAGTGACCGAGTACAGCCAACGGGTCGGTGCAGTGCTGCTGGTCCGGGACGTCTCCGAGCTGCGCCGGCGGGAGCGGGAGCTGCTCACCAAGGACGCGACCATCCGGGAGATCCACCACCGGGTGAAGAACAACTTGCAGACCGTGGCCGCGCTGCTGCGGCTGCAGGCGCGTCGCACTGACTCCACCGACGCCCGCTCCGCCCTGGAGGAGGCGATGCGCCGGGTGGCCACGATCGCCACCGTGCACGAGGCGCTCTCGCAGACCATCGACGAGGTGGTCGACTTTGACGAGGTGTTCGGCCGGACCCTGCGCCTGGCTGCCGACGTGGCTTCCGGCGAGGCGCACGTGAAGACCGTCCGGACCGGCACCTTCGGCCGGGTTCCCGCCACCGACGCCACCGCCCTGGCGGTGGTGCTCACCGAGCTGGTCACCAATGCTGTCGAGCACGGGCTGGCGAAGGTCGGTGGCACGGTGACCATCGAAGCGGAACGGTCCGGCACGATGCTCCGGGTGCGGGTGATGGACGACGGCAGCGGGATGGAACCGCAGGCCGCGATGAACGGCCTCGGTACCCAGATCGTGCGCACCCTCGTGGCTACTGAGCTGGACGGCAGCATCGACTGGGCGCCGCTGGAGGGTGGGGGTACCGAAGTGGTGCTCAAGGCGCGGCTGGCCGAGATCCGGGACACCTGAACACAGACGAACGGCCGACCCCCGAGCGGGGATCGGCCGTCAGTCACGGTCGCGGAGAGTCAGCCAGCGCGGCGAGCCCGGGCGGTGCGGCGCTTGAGGGCGCGGCGCTCGTCCTCGGACATACCACCCCAGACACCGGCGTCCTGACCGGTCTCGATCGCCCACTTCAGGCAGGTGTCCACCACCGGGCACCGGCGGCACACGGCCTTGGCCTCCTCGATCTGGACCAGCGCCGGGCCGGTGTTCCCGATCGGGAAGAACAGCTCGGGGTCCTCGGTGAGACAGGCCGCGTCGTGACGCCAATCCATGCGTATTCTCCTTCTAGGGGCATGCAGACGCAGATAAGGTCCGAATCGATACACGGGGAACTGAGAATCGCGCGTCTGCGTCATTTCTCTGTTAACAACTGTCACACGGTTCAGGCGGCGTACACAAGACCTTCGTGCGAAGATTCAACCAAGTTGGCCTGAGATATCAGTCACAGCAGTGGCGGTTTCCTGCGCTTCGGAGCAGACACCACGTCTCCGCCGGTCGCAACTGTGGTAGCGGTGGCTAGGGTGATCAGGTGACTGAGGACTCCGCCGCACCCCGCGGGACACCATTGCGCGTCGGACTCGCGCTGGTGCTCCTCGAAGCGGTCGTGCTGGTGGTGCTCGGTATCGCCGTGGTGGTCGCCTCGATCCTCGACCATGGTGACCTGCTCGGCACCAACGCTGGAGTGCTGCTGGTGCTGGTGCTGATCGGCGGCCTCCTCGTCCTCGCCGTCCGCGGGTTGTGGCAGGGCAAGCGGTGGGGGCGCGGTCCGGTGATCACCTGGCAGCTGTTGCAGTTCGCGGTCGCGGTCACTTCTTGGGGTGTGCTCCAGTGGTGGGCACTGGTACCGGCCTTGGTGCTCCCGGTGGTGGTGACGATCTGCCTGCTCCTGCCGGCTTCGCTTGCGGCCACCGCCCAGCACGGGCGCCCGGACGGCGTTCTCTAGCTCGTAGGCTCCCGACGCGCCGCTGTGGCCACCTGGAGCGGTGTGCTGCCGCCCGGGTCCACCAGCACCCCGCGGCCAGGCCTGGTGACTGGATCTTGCACCGGTCGCAGGTCCACGTTCGGCAGGTGCGCAGGGCGTGGGTCCGCGAGCACCAGGCTCAGGTCGGGTTCTCGGAGCCGCACGGCCAGCGGGTGGAAGGTGGTCGCCACCGACTCGGCGCGCCCCGTACCGAGAACCGCCACCTCCGGATGGGCGTCCAGGTAGGTCGTCCACTCCTCGGCTGTCGTGCCGGGCAGCCGGTCGACGTCGTCGACCACCAGGGCGGTGCCGGCCGCCGCGGGCACCGGCTCCGGCACCGGCGCCCGCGCATCGAGCACCCGCCAGCCGGAGCGCCGGAGCTGCGCGCTGATCGTCTCCACTGCGGTGGACCGGCCCGAACGGGGCGGCCCGCAGACGAGCCACGTGCCGCCTGGTGCCAACGAACGGCGGAGCCAGCGGGCGTCGTCGCCACCACGGCCGAGCAGGAGCTGCTGGGTATGGTCGGCCGTTCCCGGCACCGAGACGGGGGCATCCTCGAGGTGCACGATGGCAGGCAGTGCTGCCAGCCGTAACGGGGTGTCCTCGGGGTCCTGCCACTCCTCTGGCTCCGGCTGGGGCAGCAGCACCTGCGCCACCCACGCGTCGCCGCGCTCGAGCAGCACACCACGTCCAGGCGGCCAGCCCGCTGCGACCAGCTTCCGTGGCGCCCCAGCGAGCACTGCGTCCGCGGGGTCGCGAGGGCACAGCACCAGCTGTTGGTCCGTGGCCATCGCCCATCGGCGCGAGCTCTCCGTGGCGCTGAGCACCACGTCCAGCCCGAGCCGTCGGGCCCGGCGCAGCACTGTCAGCACCAGGTCGACACCCTCACCCAGGTTGCCGGTCTCGTCCAGCGACTCGGCGACCGCATCGACATCATCGAGCACCAGCAGCCCCGGGCTGTCCCCAGCGAGCAGCCGTTCCAGCAGCCGCCGCAGCCGACGAGGGTCGGAGAGCGGGCACCAGGTACCGGCCCCCGGAGCCTCGCCTCCTGGCCAGTCCTGGGCCTCCTCGGCGATCACCTGCACGGCCGTGCCAGCACGCAGGGCGGCCTCGGTGAGCATGTGCAGAGCAGTGGAGCGGCCGCTCCCCGGGCCGCCGCTGACCAGCAGCGTGCCGCCAGCGAACGACCGCGGCCCGAGGCGTTGCTCCTCCGGCAGGTCCAGCAGCGCCCAGGGGAGGCGGTAGCCGGCTGGCTCAGCGATGCTGACCTGCTGCGCTGCTACACCTGCTCCTGGGTGCGGTGCGGTGGTGCCACCGCGAGGCACGTGCTCGACGGCCGACACGGCCCGCACCGGCAGCCCGTACGTGTCCAGGTCAGCGACCTCGCAGGCGTCCGGCAACGGGGGTGCCCAGGGACGGCGCAACGACCGGCGCCACGGTTCGACCTCCGCCAGCTGCTCGGCTGCGGCGTTCAACGTGGCGACCCGGTCGGTGACCCACCCGTCTGCTGCGGCACCGCACCAGGCGGTCTGCAGCTCATCGCTCTCCTCGGTGCGCAGCACCGCCCGCCCGGGCACCCGCGGCAGCTTCGCGGCACGGGTATCGCCGAGCATGTCCAGCGAGTCGGTCTCCTCCAGCACCCGCAGGCAGACTCGCACGGTCAAGTTCGCGCGCATGTCCGGGGTGATGGCCCCGCCCGGCCGCTGGGTCGCGAGCACCAGGTGGATACCCAGAGAGCGGCCCTGCGCGGCCAACCGCACCAGCGCATCGAGCTGCTCCGGGTGGGCATCAGCCATCACCCGGAACTCGTCGACGACCACCAGCAGCCTGCCGAGCCGGTCCGCACCCGAGGTGCGGCGGCGCTGCTCGACCAGGTCGTGCGCGCCCACGGCCGCCAGCGCTCGCTCCCGTGCCCGCAGCTCCGCCTGCAGACTAGCCAGCGCCCGCGCGGTGGCGGCCTCGTCCAGGTCGGTGAGCACCCCGACGACGTGCGCCAGCGTGCGCAGCGGTGCGAACGTGGCACCACCCTTGTAGTCGAACAGCACGAACTGGGTGTCCGCCGGTGAGGCCTGGTGCGCCAGACCAAGGATCCAGGCCAGCAGCAGCTCGGACTTGCCCGAGCCGGTGGTGCCGGCCACCAAGGCGTGTGGCCCGTGCTCGGCCAGGTCGAGCCACACCGGACCGTGGCTGCCCATGCCCAACGGGGCGTGCACCACCGGGTCGGACCAGGCACGGGGAGGGGTGGCGGGCTCACCCGGCTCTGCCTGCTCGAGCAGCTCAGCCAGGTGCACCGACGTGGGCACGGAGGCTCCGCCGTCATCGGCAGAACCCAGCTCGGCCAGCACTGCGGCGGCCCACTCCGGGCTCACCTGGCGGTTGTGCGCAGCACGCACCTCCAGCACCGCCGCGCACCATCGCGGTACGGCGGCCATCGTCGGGGCCAGCACCAGGTGTCGCGCAGTGCGATCGGGCCTGGTGAGCAGGTCGGCAGTCCCGGTGTGCACCCGCAGGCCGGGGTTGGCACACTCCGCGTCCTGCCCGGCCAGCCCAGTCAGCTCGGACCACGGCGCGTCGACTCGTTCACCAGTGACTGCGTGGTGCCGCAACGCCAACCATCGCCCCAGTCCGGCCACTGCGCCCGCGTCGCCCACCAGCGCCAGCCCGGAACCGGGCTCCGGGACCGGCACGAACCGCATCTGCTCAGCCCGCCGGCCCGCTCGCCCGCGCAGACCCCGACCCGGTCGGTGCGGCACCGGTGCGCGTGTGTTGGCGTTGCCGATCTCCCAGCGGGGCCCCTCCTCCGGCAGCGGCACCGGCGCCCCGGCTGCGGCCAGCAACGCGGCGGGGTCGGCTACCGGCTGCGGCACCGGCGGCTTCTGCTCGTCGTGCTGCCCGGTGCGGCGCAGCCGCCGCGCCCGGTCCCGCAGCGCCGGCCAGAGGATCGCCGCCAGCAGCACCACCGGCAGCGCGACCAGCAACACCAGCCGCCAGGCGCCACCACCGCCACCGAGCAGCAACGGCAGTGCCGAGACAGACATCAGCAGCGGGAACAGCAACCGGCCGAGCAGCCCGCCGCTCAGGTCTGAGTGCTCCTCCAGCTCGACCGGCAGCACCATCCCCGGGTGCACCCGCAGCTCGAGCACCACCGAACCGGCCAGCACCCGGCTGCCCACCGGCAACGGCTGCCAGCGCCGCCCCAAGCGCCGGGGCCGGCGTGCCAACCGCGCGGACGAACCGGTCACCGGTGCGCCCCGTGCCGGGATGACACGGGTGCCGTTCACTGAACCCAGGTCGCGGATGCGGACCAGACCGCCACGGTCGCGTACCTGCAGGTGCGCCCGGGACAGCTGCGGGTCGGCCAGCACCAGGTCGGCCGCGGTGCCACGGCCCACGACTGCAGCACCGGAGACCAGGGGCAGCACCCAACCTACCCCGGGTCCGTACACCACGGCGAGGTGGTGACGAGCGGCAACATCCATCTCTCGATCGTGCCTGGACCCGGACAACCGCATCCGAGGGGCTGTGGACAGCGGCTGCGGGCCCGCTTCCCGCGCAGTGCGAACGCTCTGCTTCGCGGTTCCCGCCCGGCGTGTCGCCGCGAAGCAGAGCGTTCGCGACCCGGTCAGTCCACGGCCAGCGCCGCAGCGGGTGAGGTCCGGGCCGCTGTCCGTGCCGGGAGCGCGGAGGCGAGCAGCCCGGCCGCGAGCGCCACCAGCGCCACCAGGCCCAGGTCACGCCACGGCACCACCAGGTCCACGTCGGCCATCCCAGCGAGGATGATCGCCGAGCCCGCCCAGCCGTACACCAGACCAGCGACGACCCCGATCAGTGCTCCCGCACCGGCGATCATCAGACCCTCGATGCCGAGCATCGCGCGCAGCTGACCTCGGGTGAGCCCCAGGGCCCGCAGCATCGCCGACTCTCGCCGCCGCTCGATGACCGACAGGGACAGCGTGTTCGCCACCCCGATCAGCGCGATCACCACCGAGACTGCGAGCAGCCCGACCACCACCGCCAGCATCGTGTTCACCACCTGCTGGAACGCGGACCGCTCCACTGCGGCCCCGCTGACCTGCGGTGTCTCTGCGTCCGCCTGGACCTGGGCGTTCTCGGTGAGGTTCGTCTGCACCGTGGTGACCGTGCCGTACGCGTCGTCGTCGGCCACCCGCGCCCAGAGCATGGCCACCGGCGCGTCCGGGTCGAGCTCGGTGAGCACCTGCGGAGCGACCAGCGTGGTGCGGCCGTCCAGGCTGGACACCGCCACGGTGAGCGGCACCTCCTGGTCGCTGGGGCCGGTCAGCGTGACCTGGTCGCCGCTGTGGAGGTCGTAGCTCTCCGCCAGCTGGTGACCGACGACGATGCTGTCCTCGGCCAGACCGGCGATCGCCTCGGTGGAGCGCACCACGGCCGCCAGGTCGCCCTCCTGGGCGGCGGCCACGTCGAGCTGGGTCTCGCCGAGGTCCGCTAGCTCGGTGGATGCGGTGGTGCGTGAGAGCAGCACCGTGTCCTGCACCCCGTCTGTCCCGGTGACGGCCTGGATCTGCTCGTCCGGCAGCGCCGTGGCGGTGCTCACCTCCAGGTCCACCGGGAAGCTGGAGGCCAGCTCGGAGGTGAGTGCCCGGTTGGCCGCCAACGCACCGGTGCTCATCATCGTCACCAGGGTCACCCCGATCACCAGGGCGCTCGCCGTGGCGGCGGTGCGGCGCGGGTTACGTACTGCGTTGGCGACGGCCACCCGGGCCGGCACGCTGCGGCCGAGGAGGCGGCCGGCGAGGCGGATCAGTGCCGGCACCACCAGCACGCAGCCGAGCAGCAGCCCGAACAGGGACACCAGCCCGCCGAGCATGCCCACGCCGAGGCCGAGGAGCAGGTTGGCCGCGCTGTCGCCGCCGCGGGCGAGCAGCACGCCGAGGGCGAGCAGCCCGGCACCGCCGAGGACTGCGACGGTAGCCACGACGATGCGCACCTTCGAGGCACGGGCACCGGCTGGGGCGTCCGCGGGCCGCAGCGCGGCCAACGGAGCCACCCGGGTGGCCAGTCGAGCCGGCAGCAGTGCGGCCGCCACGGTCACCAGCAGACCGGTGAGCAGCGGCACGACCACGGCGGTCGGGGTGATCACCAGGTCGGTGGACAGTGGCAGGTCGCTGGTGGACTGGGCGAGCACACGCAGCCCGAGCGCCATCAGACCCGTGCCCAGCCCGACGCCGACCAACGAGCTGACCAGGCCGAGGATGGCTGCCTCGGTGAGCACCGAGGTGTGCACCTGACGGCGGTCCGCGCCCACGCAGCGCAGCAGCGCCAAGGTCCGCGTCCGTTGGGCGACCAGCACCTGGAAGGTGTTCGCGATCACCAGGGCCGCCACGATCAGCGCGACCGCCGCGAACGCCAGCAGCAGGGCCACCATCGTTGCACTGTCTCCGGTGATGGCAGCGGTCTGCTCCTCGGCAACCTCGTTCACGGTCTGCACCTGCGCGGTGCCGTCGGTGATGCTGCTGAGCTCACTGGCGACGGTCTGCGGGTCGGCGCCCTGCTGCACGGCGACCATCGCCTCATAGCTGGTGCCGGCCTCCTCCGGAGCGGTGAACGCCCGGATGTCGGCCAGGTCGCCCGGAGTGACCACGGCTTCGGTCGGGGCGAACAGGTACAGCGTGGGTGAGGCGATCAGCCCGACCACCTGCGCAGTGGTCTCCTGGGTGGTGGGCCCTGCGTCCGGGTCGTCGGTCCATTGCTCCTGCACCACAGTCAGCTCGTCCCCGACGGACAGGCCGAGCCGCTCGGCCACATCCTCGGCGACGGCGATCTGACCGGTGCCGGTGGGCAGGTCACCGTCGGTGAGGGTCTCGCTGCGCAGCCGCTCGTCGCTGGCGGAGGCACCCAGACCGACGTACTGGCTGCGGGTCCCGTGCTCGAGCTCGACCGAAGCGGTCTGGGTCGAGGCCGCGGCTGCGACGCCGTCCGCGGCGCGCACCTGCTCGAGCTGGTCGGCGCTGATCGTCCCGGAGAGCACCAGGTCGGCATCGGCGTAACGGGCGGTGACCGCATCGTGGGTGGTCCGTTCCATCACGGCACCGGCCATCAGCGAGGCGGCCACGAACGCGGTGCCGAGCACGATCGCGAGGCCGGCGGCGACCAGACGCCCGGCGGACGCGCGCATCTGGGTCAGGGTCAGGCGCAGCATCAGCGGGCCATCCCGGTGGTCTCGGCGCTGCGGAGCGCGTCCAGACCGGCCAGCACCGAGTCTGGGGTGGGTTCGTTGATCGTGCCGGCGATCCGGCCGTCGGCCAGCAGCACCACCTCGTCGGCGTAGGAGGCTGCGGCGGGGTCGTGGGTGACCATCACGATCGTCTGACCCAGCTCGCGCACGCTGCGTCGCAGGAACGCGAGTACCTCCACCCCGGAACGGGAGTCCAGGTTCCCGGTCGGCTCGTCGGCGAACACCACGTCCGGTCGGGTGCTCAGCGCCCGGGCGATCGCCACCCGCTGCTGCTGGCCGCCGGAGAGCTCGTGCGGCTTGTGGGTCAGCCGGTCGGTCAGCCCGAACGTGCTGGTGAGCAGGTCTAGCCAGTCGGAGTCCACTGTGGTGCCGGCCAGCTGGGAGGGCAGCGCGATGTTCTGCGCCGCGGTGAACATCGGCAGCAGGTTGAAGGACTGGAACACGAACCCGATCCGCTCCCGGCGCAGCACGGTCAGCTGCTTGTCACTGAGGCTGGTCAGCTCGGTACCACCGAGGACCACCCGGCCGGAGGTGGCCGAGTCCAGGCCGGCGAGCAGGTGCATGAGCGTGGACTTGCCGGAGCCGCTGGGACCCATGATCGCGGTGAAAGCGCCGCGAGCGAAGTCCACGTCCACCGAGTCGAGGGCGGTCACGGCCACGTCGCCACTGCCGTAGACCTTGGTGAGGTCGCGGGCGCTGACGGCGGCCGGGGAGGTGTGCGCTGTTGTCGTCATGGTGCTCACGCTACGGAGCAGGTGGGCTCGTGCGCGTCGCGCCGTAGGTGGGTTCTGCGGTCATACCGTAGGTGGACCCGCGACTCCTCCGCCTCCACCTGAGCCGGTCCACCGGCGACGCGGTGCGAAGAGATCCCGGGTATCGCACCGGCGGTGGAGGTGCCGCGGCCTCCGCAGTGGTGCCTAGGTACCCGGGCTGACCAGCCCGGTCTCGTAGGCGGTCACCACGGCCTGCACCCGGTCCCGGGCGCCCAGCTTGGCCAGCACCCGGCCCACGTGCGTCTTCACTGTGGCCTCGGCGACGAACAGGTCGGTGGCGATCTCGGCGTTGGTGCGACCGCGAGCCATCAGCACCAGCACCTCGCGCTCCCGGTCGGTGAGCGTGTCCAGCACCGCGGCCGGTGCCTTCTGCTCCGCGGGCAGCACGGTGGCCAGGTGCTCGATGAGCCGGCGGGTGCTGGAGGGAGCGATCACGGCGTCCCCGCTGTGCACGGTGCGGATCGCACTGAGCATCTCCTCGGGTGGGGCGTCCTTGAGCAGGAAACCGCTGGCACCGGCCTTGATCGCCTGCAGCACGTACTCGTCCAGGTCGAACGTGGTGAGGATGACCACCTTCGGCGGCTCGCCCACCTGGCGGGTGCCGGGGTCGGTGAGGTGGGCGGTTGCGGCCAGGCCGTCCATCGTGGGCATCCGCACGTCCATCAGCACCACGTCCACCGGGTGGGAGGTGAGCAGCCGCAGCGCCTGCGCGCCGTCGCCGGCCTCCAGCACCACCTCCATGTCCGGCTGAGAGTTGATCACCAGCGCGAACCCGGCCCGGACCAGCTGCTGGTCGTCCACCAGGGCGACACGGATGGGAGCGGTGGCGGCGGACGGGTCGGCGGTCATGGTCGCTGCTGGTCCTCGTGCTCGGCGTCGGTGGGTGGTGCGGCAGGCTCAGTCTGCCACCCAGGGTTCTGCTCGGGCCCAGCGGGAGGTGACGTGTGGGCAGCAGGCGGCGGCGCCGTCGGCGGGTGCTGCGGCTGTCGCTGCACGTCGGGGGCCCCCGCCGGCACCGGTATCTCTGCCCGCACCCGGTAGCCGCCGCCGGTGCGCGGCCCTGCGGCGAGCGTGCCACCGAGCATCGTCGCCCGCTCCCGCATCCCGAGCAGCCCGTGCCCGGCGCCGTCGGAGCTGGCGGCCGCACCCCGTCCGTCGTCGTCGACCTGCAGCACCAGGCTGCCCGGAGTCCACTGCACCAGCACAGTGGCGCTCGCACCCGGTCCGGCGTGCTTGAGGATGTTCGTCAGCGACTCCTGCGCGATCCGGTAGATCGTCAGCCCCGCACCCGGTGGCAGTGCCCGCGGGGTGCCCATCCGCACCAGCGAGACCTCCAGACCGGCGTCGCGCACGTGCGCCACCAGGGTGTCCAGGTCCGCCTGGGCCGGCTGCGGTGCGAGCGCTGCATCCCCGCGCTCGTCGTCGCGCAGCACGCCGAGGATGCGGCGCATGTCCGCCAGTGCGTCCCGCCCGGTCTCGGAGATGGTGGTCAGTGCGTGCGTGGCCGCCTCCGGAGAGGTCGCCGCGGCGTACCTCCCGCCGTCGGCCTGGGCGATGATCACCGACAGCGAGTGCGCCACGATGTCGTGCATCTCCCGGGCGATCCGGGCGCGTTCGGCGGCGGTGGCGATCTGTGCCTGCTGGTCCCGCTCCACCTCCAGCCGGGCGGCGCGCTCGGCGAGCGTCTCGATCTGCACCACCCGGGCCCGGCGCATCAGCCCGATCGCCCAGGAGGCGAGCACCAGCGCACCGAGCAGCCCGGCGACCGTGAGCGCACTGACCACCCCACGCAGGTCGATCGGCACCGGGTCCATCGCCAGGTACCAGCCCCCCACGATCAGGCAGCCCAGCAGCGCCGATCCCAGAGCGGTGCGCCTGGCCCACACCGGCCCGTACACGGTGACCGAGTACAGGGCCACGAAGATCACCAGGTCCGAGCCGGTGAGGATCACCCCGGCGAGCACGTGCGCGAGCGCCATCGCATACACCGCGACCGACGAGGCCACCGGGCGGGTGCGCCGCCAGGCCAGGGCCGCCGGCATGCCCACGCTGGTCAGGGCGGACACCACAGCGCCCACGGTGTTGCCCATGGACACCCCGATCGCCAGCGAGAGCGGACCGAGGGTGAACACCAGCAGCGCCGCGATGATGGCGTCGACGACGAACGGGGAGGTCGCAGACGTCCTCACCCGTTGCGGTGGGGGCGGGTAGGTCACGTCGCCAGCCTACGAGCGGCTGGCTCTGCGCGGCGTCCGACCGCAGGGGGAGCACGACGACGGAGCATCAGCCGGCGGGGGTATCGCCAGGTTGTGGACAACTCACCGTGATCACCGCCGTTGCGATCCGGTGCTGTGGATAGCGCGGGTGGCGGGTGTTCTGGGCCCAGCCTGGAGCGATGGAGATCGAACCTGTCAACTCTGGAGAACCGCTGCGCACCGATGCCGACCTGTTGCGTTGGGCGCGATTCGTCAACCATGGCGTGCACCCGCGGCGGCGCACGCTGTGGGTGCTGCTGCTGGACGCCGACGATGTGCCACGGCCGGTGATCATCCCGATCGAGGACGTCCCTGACCTGCCGGACGCCCAGGGCACCGCCCGCATCGCGGAGGCACTCGCGTCAGTGCTGGAGGAAGAGGCTCCGGCGGGGAGCGTGGTGATGATGCTGGAACGGCCCGGCCCACCGCTTCGCGCGCAGGCCGACCATGCGTGGCACACCATGCTGCGCTGGTCGATGGCCGAGGCGGGCGTGCGGGTGCGGGCGGTGTTCCTGGCCGCGGCCGGCGAGGTGCTGGCGTTCGCGCTCGACGACGCCGCCTGAGTCCCGCTGCTCAGACCGGCTCGATCAGGCTGGGATCGTTGTTGCGCACCGAACCCACCCGGGCGGAGACCTCGTACCAGGACAGAGCCGGAGACGGCTGCTCCAGCACCGCCAGCGCCTCGTCCGCACCGGTCAGGTCGGGGGTGAGCCAGGCGTCGGCTTCGTCCTCGGCGAGCACCACCGGTTCCCGGTCGTGGATCTGCTCCAGACCGCCGCGGGCGTCGGCGGTGACGATCGTGGCCGAGAGCACCCACCGGTCCGGATCTCCCTTCTCCTTGCTCGGGTCCGGCCACCAGGCGTACAGGCCGGCGAACGCGAGCGGGGCACCGTCGGTGCGGTGGATGTAGAACGGGGTCCGCCGCGGCTTGGACTGCCCGGGCACCTCCTCCTTGAGCCACTCGTAGTACCCGTCGGCCACCACCAGGCAGCGCCGGTTCGCCAGCGATGGAGCGAACGAACGCTTCGTGGCCAGGGAGTCCGAGCGGGCGTTGAACATCCGCGACCCGATGCTCAGGTCCTTCGCCCAGCCGGGCACCAGGCCCCACCGGGCCAGGTGCATCTCCCGGCGCGCGGGGACGACCTGCTCGGCAGGTGCGCCGTCCTGGGCAGGTGAGGCTGCGCCGTCGCCGGTGGTACCGCCCTGGGCGGGGGAGGAACTCTGAGCAGGCGAGGCTGCGCCGTCACTGGTGGCCTTCGGGGTGCGCGCGATGATCATCCGCACCCCGTCGGTGGGCGCCACGTTGTAGCTGGCCGGCGCCTGCCGCGCGGCCTCGCTGATCTCCTCGACGTCGAACGCATCGGCCAGGTCCTGCGCCTCCCGGAACGAGGCGTACCGTCCGCACATGCTCCTACTGTGCCACCCGCCGGTGACACTCAGCCCACCGGTACCAGCGTCCAGCCCAGGTGCGGGGCGGCGACCACGCCGAGCAGGTACCAGCTCGCGGCCATCATCCCGGCCAGCAGCAGCGGGGCCAGTGGCCGGGTCGAGCGCCAGTGCACCCCGAGGGTGAAACCCGCCAGCCACACACCCCCCAGCAGCACCCGCGCACCCAGGGGTGCGGTGAGCGCGATGGAGACGAAGAACGGTACCTGCGCCACCATCAGCACCAGCCCCGTGGCCACGCACAGCACACCCAGCACGGTGCGCACCCGGGGCCGAGCGGCAGCGTGCTGCCGGGGGAGGCGGGGGAGCGGGGCGCCGACGCTGGCCATACCTGACCCTAGACGGCCGACGAGGAATCTGCAGGGCGAACGTGCATGCGCGTAGGCTCGCGTGCGTGCCGACTGTGGAGCTGATCGACCCGCAGACCCTCACCGAGGCCGACCTGGTGGGACTGTACGAGTCTGTGGGCTGGAGTGCCTACACCCGCGACCCGGAGAAGCTGCTCGCCTCCGTGCGCGGCTCGCACCGGGTGGCCGTGGCCCGGTCCGGTGCGGACCTGGTGGGGCTGGCGCGCACCATCTCCGACGGCGCGACGATCGTGTACCTGCAGGACGTGCTGGTGCGGCCGGAGGTCCGGCGGGATGGGCTCGGTTCGCGGCTGGTGCGCGCGGTGCTCGATGCCGATCCGGACGTGCGCCAGCGGGTGCTGCTCACCGACGCCGAACCGGGCCAGCGGGCGTTCTACACCGCGCTCGGTTTCACCGAGGCCCATGACCACGACCCGGGGCTGCGGGCGTTCGTGCGGATGAGCGTGTGAAGATGGACCCAGGTCGGGTGGAAGGAGCCGGGATGTCCTCGTGCTGTGCGCCGATGCGCGACGACGGCGCCGAGAAGCAGCCGGCCGCGATAGGTCCGGTGCCGGTGGACCTCGCCGGCGGTGGCGGTCCTGGGCCACGGCACACCATCGAGCAGGCGGTGGTGCCCGCGCAGACGTTCCTGATGGGCGATACGGACGGGGTCGGCTACCACGCCGACGGGGAGACGCCGGTGCACCCGGTCACCCTCGAGGAGTTCAGCATCGACGCCACGTCGGTGACCAACGCCGACTTCGCCCGCTTCGTGGCCGCCACCGGATACCGCACCGAGGCGGAACTGTTCGGCTTCTCCGCGGTGTTCCACCTGGCGCTGGCCGCCCCGAAGGACGCGGTGATGGGTCCGGCCGCGGGCACCCCGTGGTGGCTCGGGGTCAAGGGCGCCGACTGGGCCCACCCCGGCGGCCCGGACTCCTCGATCGAGGGTTTGGGCGACCACCCGGTGGTGCACGTGTCCCACAACGACGCGCTCGCCTACTGCACCTGGGCCGGCCGGGCACTGCCCACCGAGGCGCAGTGGGAGGCGGCCAGCCGCGGCGGCCTCGAAGGCGCCCGCTACCCGTGGGGAGGTGACTTCCCCGGCAAGGGTGGGAAGTGGCGGGCGAACATCTGGCAGGGCAGCTTCCCCCGCTCCAACACGACTGAGGACGGCTACCTGACCACCGCCCCGGTGCGCACCTTCGCCCCGAACGGCTACGGACTGTGGCAGACCGTGGGCAACGTGTGGGAGTGGTGCGCGGACTGGTTCGACCCGCGCTACTACGGCCGCTCGCCAGAACATGAGCCGACGGGTGCGAAGATCGGCATGGCCCGGGTGATGCGCGGCGGCTCCTACCTGTGCCATGACTCCTACTGCAACCGGTACCGCAACGCCGCCCGCTCCTCCAACACCCCGGACTCCTCGATGGGCAATGCGGGGTTCCGCACCGTGGCGGTGCGCGGCTAGGTCGGCCGGGTCTGAGCGTTCAGCCCTGGTAGCCGGTCCGCCAGCGGATGCCGTACCTGTCAGTTGCCGGACCGTCGTGGTCGCCCCAGGGGCGCCGCTGCAGCCACCGCGCCACGGAGACTTATCCACAATCGCACCACGCGCCCCGCGCGATTCCGCTACCTTGGATCGCACTCACCGCACCGGGGCGGACGGTGCAGACAGCGACCAGTGGGGCGTTCGGGATGGCTGACGGCGTGGCACTCCTCGAGGGAGAGGTGCGTGAGCTCATCCGCCGCCGCGGCCTGGACCCGGGCCGGGATACCGGTGACGTGCACACCTTGATCAGGGACGCCGTCGCCGACTACGACGACCGCTCCCTGCAGGGCCTGGTGCCGCGCCTGGAGGACCTGGACCAGGCGATCAAGGCTGTGCGCGATGCCATCGTGGGCCTGGGCGCCTTGCAGCAGCACCTCGATGACCCTGAGGTGGAAGAGATCTGGATCAACGCGCCCGGCCAAATATTCGTCGCGCGCCACGGCCGCCCCGAGTTGACCACCACGATGCTCACCGAGCAAGAGGTGCACGAGCTGGTGGAACGCATGCTGCGCACCTCGGGGCGGCGTCTCGACTTGAGTACCCCGTTCGTGGACGCCACCTTGCCCACCGGAGAACGCCTGCACGCGGTGATCCCGGACGTCACCCGCCGGCACTGGGCGGTGAACATCCGCAAGTTCCTGGTCCGCTCGCGCAACCTGGACGGCCTGGTCGCGCTCGGGTCGCTCACCGAGCAGGCCGCCGGCTTCCTGCACGCAGCGGTCGCCAGCGGGCTGAACATCCTCGTCTCTGGTGCGACCCAGGCGGGCAAGACGACGATGATCAACTCGCTCGCCGGCTCCATCCCCGCCCACGAGCACGTGGTCACCTGTGAAGAGGTCTTCGAGCTCCAGCTGGACTGCCGCGACTGGGTGGCGATGCAGTGCCGCCAGCCGAACCTGGAGGGCACCGGCGAGATCCCGCTACGCCGCCTCGTCAAGGAAGCGTTGCGGATGCGGCCAGACCGGCTGATCATCGGTGAGGTCCGCGAGGCCGAGGCGTTGGACATGCTCATCGCGCTCAACGCGGGCATCCCGGGTGCCTGCACCGTGCACGCCAACTCCGCCCGCGACGCGGTCACGAAGATGACCACGCTGCCGCTGCTGGCCGGCGAGAACGTCTCCGCCCACTTCGTCGTCCCGACAGTTGCCGCCGCCTTCGACCTGGTGGTGCACCTGGACTTGCGTGCGGACGCGCACCGCGAGGTGGCTGAGATCGTGGCATTGTCCGGTCGGGTCGAGCAGGGGGTCGTCGAGATCTCACCGCTGTTCGTTCGCACCGGGGGTGAGCTGGTGCGCACCGACGGTTTCCCCCCACACCCGGAACGGTTCGAGCGTGCCGGGTTCAACCTGCCGGACCTGCTGGCCGGGAGCTGAGCCGTGGGTGCCGTTGCGGGACTGCTGCTCGGGGCCGGACTGGTCTGCCTCTGGTGGTCCTGCTGGCCGCCCATCCCGCGACGGGCGCGCCGCAACCAGCGCACGAGCGGTCTGCACGATCTGCTCACCCAGGCGGGCATGCCCAGCCTCACCCCGACGGCGGTGCTCACCACGTCCGTGGCTGTCGGCCTGGTCGTGGGGTTGGTGGTGCTCGGCCTGTCTTCCTCGCCCACGATTGCAGCGGCCTTCGGAGTGCTCGCCACGCTCGCGCCCCAGGCCTACATCCAGGTGCGCGCACGCCGGCGCCGGGTGGCGCTTCGGGAGCTGTGGCCCGACGCGGTCGATGACCTCGCCTCCGCGATCCGCGCTGGCATGTCGCTGCCAGAAGCGGTGAGCAGCCTGGCCGAACGCGGACCAGAACCGCTCCGGCCCGCGTTCGCCGAGTTCGCCGAGGACTACCGGGCCACCGGCCGGTTCATCGATGCCTTGGACCGGCTCAAGGCTCGTCTCGCTGACCCGGTGGCGGACCGGATCTTCGAGGCCCTCCGGCTCACCCGCGAGGTGGGCGGGACAGACCTGGGTACGTTGCTGCGGACGCTCTCGCAGTTTCTCCGCCAGGATCTGCGCGCCCGCGGCGAGCTGGAGGCGCGGCAGTCCTGGACGGTGAACGGAGCCCGGTTGGCCGCGGCCGCCCCGTGGCTGATCCTGGCGATGCTGAGTACCCGGCCGCAGACTGTCGACGCGTTCAACAGCCCGGCCGGTGCCGTGGTGCTGCTGGTCGGTGGGGTGGCGTCGATCGGCGCCTACCTGGCGATGGTGCGGGTCGGACGGCTGCCCGAGGACGAGCGGGTGCTGCGCTGATGGTGACTGCACCTGCACTGACCGGCGCCACGCTCGGCTTGGCCTTCGGGTTCGGGCTGGTGCTCATCCTGTCGCGGGTCAGTGCGCGCCGCGTGCGCCTGATCGATCGCGTCTCGCCCTACCTGAGAGAGCGGCCGAGCACCTCGCGCTTGCTGCGCAGCAGGCCGGTGCACACTCCCTTCCCGACCCTGGAACGGATGCTGCAGCCGGTGCTCGGTGACTTGGTGGCAGCGTTCGAGCGGCTCGGGAGCCCTGCCGCCGGGGTGCAGCGTCGTCTCATCCGTGCCGGCTCGCCGCTGCCCGTCGAGCACTTCCGGGTGGAGCAGGTGATCTGGGCAGCGCTCGGCCTCGCCGGAGGGTTGGCCGCGGCGCTGCTGCTGGGGACGCTTCGGGATACGCCGTTGGGAGCTCTGGTTGTGCTCGTGCTGCTGTCCGGCCTAGGTGGGGCGCTCGCCCGCGACCAGCTCCTCAGTCGCCAGGTGACAGCACGGGAGAAGCGGATCATGGCCGAGTTCCCGACGGTCGCCGAGCTGCTCGCTCTGGCCGTGGGGGCCGGTGAGGCCCCGGTGGCTGCCCTGGAGCGAGTCGCTCGCAGCACGCGTGGTGAGTTGTCCGCAGAGCTTGAGCTCACGCTGACCGAGGTCCGCTCCGGGCTTCCGCTGACCCAGGCGCTGGACCGGATGGCAGCGCGCACTGATGTGCCGGCCATCGCACGCTTCACCGACGGCGTGGCTACCGCTGTCGATCGGGGCACCCCGTTGGGTGACGTGCTTCGCGCCCAGGCTCAGGACGCCCGCGAGGTCGGCCACCGCGCGCTGATGGAGGAGGGCGGGCGCCGAGAGATCGCGATGATGGTCCCGGTCGTCTTCGTGATCCTGCCGATCTCGATCCTGTTCGCGATCTTCCCTGGGTTGGTGGTGTTGCGCATCGGGTGAGCCGCACCGACGGCGTGGGGGAGACGCCGTCCAGGAGGAGAGGAGAGACCTGGCAGCAGCCGGTCCGGGAGCAAAGGAGCACAAAGATGAAGCCGATACGAGACCATGCTCGTAGCTGGTGGCAGCACAGGATCGAACAGGTGCGCGCTGAACCCGAGCGTGGTGATGTGCCCGGCTGGGTGATGGTCACGCTGATGACAGCAGGATTGGTCGTGCTGATCTGGGCACTGGCCGGTGAAGCGCTCAGCCAGGTGTTCCAGACCGCGATGGACCGTGTCCTCGGGGCCTGAGTCACCCCGCGCCGAGAGCGGTTCGGCACTGGTCGACTTCTTGCTGGTGGCAGTGCTGGTCACCGTGCTGGTGCTCGGTGTGGTCCAGCTGGCGCTGGTCCTGCATGTGCGCACTGTGCTCATCGACAGCGCCGCGGAGGGGGCCCGGTACGCCGCGCTGGAGGGCAGCTCGCTGACCGGTGGCGCCGCCCGGACCCGTTGGCTGATCGACTCCACCCTGCCGTCCCGGTACGCCGACCAGGTGGAGATCGGCCGCGCGGACTTTCGCGGGGTGGACGTCGTGGAGGTTCGGGTCTCTGCCCCGGTCCCGGTGCTCGGGCTGCTCGGTCCCTCCGGGATGATCGACGTGACCGGACGAGCCGTGGACGAGCAACGATGAAGCTGCTGCGTCGGCTCCGTGTCCGGCTCTCCCGGTGCGGTCCAGGAGAGAGCGGTAGTGCCGTGGTGGAGTTCCTCGGCGTCGGGCTCGTCCTGCTGGTACCGGTCGTGTACCTGATCATCACCCTCGGCCGAGTGGAGGCGGCAACCTTCGCCGCCGACGGTGCCGCACGTGACGCGGGCCGGCTGATCGCGCAGGCGGACACCTTCGACCAAGGGCTGGCGGAAGCGGCGCTCGCCGTCGAGCTCGCGTTCGCTGACCAAGGGCTGGATGTCGACGGTGGCCGTGTGCTGCAGGTGACCTGCGAGGAGGACCCGTGCCTGTCACCAGGCGCCTACCTGCACCTCGAGGTCGCCACGGACGTGCCGCTGCCGCTGGTCCCGCCATTCCTGGACGAGGCGCTCGGGACCACGGTGCACGTACAGGCCCAGGCGATGACCGCCGTCGACGACTTCCGGGAGGCACCGTGAACCGCCGGTGGCCAACCCGCATGAGCAGATGGTGGCGCGCGCGGTGGGCGCGAGCAACCAGCGGGTCGGAGGACGAGGGCCAGATCCTGCTGCTCTCCCTGGTCTTCGGCGTGCTCACCCTCACCCTGGTGCTGGTGGTCGCCTCCGTCTCGGCCATCTACCTGGAACGCAAAGAGCTGCTCGCCCTCGCCGACGCGCTCGCAGCAGACGCCGCCGATGCAGTCGACGCCGAGCGCTACTACACCGACCCGGGCGTGGACCACCTGCCGCTGACCGACGCCTCGGTGCACGCTGCCGTGCAGGAGTACCTGGCCGCGGCCCCGGCTGCCGTCACCGACGAGTTCGAGGCCTTCGCGGTGGTGCCACCCACCGGCACGCCGGACGGCAGCGTGGCGGAGGTGACCCTCTCCGCCCGGGTCCGCCCGCCGGTGCTGCCCTGGGTGCTGATGCCCTGGGCCGACGGGTTCCCGGTCGAGGTCACTGCTCGCGGGGTGGCCCGGTGAGCGCATCGTCGGCCGCCTCCACTGCCGCTGACAGCCTCCGTACCTCCTCCACCAGGCGCTCCAGCGACCCAGGGGCGAACGGACCGGGCATCCCGTAGTACCGGTGCGCATCGCACACCTCATAGCCACCGAACGGGTACTCCGCAGCGGTGGGCAGATAGCCCGGACAGCCGTCGGTGTAGCCCAGCACGAACACGGCGGCCGCCCCCTGGATGTGCGCTCGCAGCTCGAGACCGGCCTGGCAGAACGGCTCCCCCGGCAGTGTGAGGAGCACCGCAGGACCCCAACGCACCGCAGTCACCCGACCCTGCCAGCGGGCCCGGCCGTGCCGCAGCTCGGTGGCAGTGGGCAGATCGAGATCCAGCTCGACGGCGGTGCTCGCGGCGGCGACATCGCCGGTACCGCTGCGCAGCTCGGCCTTCTGCGCAGCGGCAGCGATCAGGCCGGCCACCTGTGCGCAGCGGGCGAAGGTGCGGTCGGTCGGGTCGTACGGTCTCCCGCCGTCGACTGCGTGGCCGGTGTTCTGGTCACCGGCACAGCCGGTGGCGAACAGCACGGTCCCGCCGCCGTGCTGCTCCAGCAGCCGGCGCACACCGCCCGGGTAGTCCGCGCTGAGCTGGTGGTTGTCCGGGCCGAGGACCACCGGGTGACAGGCGTAGGAGACCAGCGTCGCCAACGCGCTGCCATCGGCGCGCACCAGCTGGAGCACCGGCAGTGCCGGGTCCTCCGGCCCGCCCGGGCGGCGCCGGTTGCTCGCGACACCGGGATCCGGGCCGTAGCCGGTCAGCACCGTGACCTCCTGCTGCCTGCTGCTGGCCTCGGCGACGGCGTCCCGACACGCCTCCACCACCGCCGGCAACCAGCTCTCCACCAGCCCGGCGCCAAGCCGCCCAGGCATGCTCACCGGCCCGCTGTGGGTATGGGTCGCGTGCACCAGCACGTGGTCAGCCCACGGTCG
Organism: Ruania albidiflava DSM 18029; assembly: GCF_000421225.1. Taxonomy (GTDB): domain Bacteria; phylum Actinomycetota; class Actinomycetes; order Actinomycetales; family Beutenbergiaceae; genus Ruania; species Ruania albidiflava. Next base: position 38,014 of record NZ_ATWL01000020.1, read on the forward strand.
GCACACGGCCCGCACCTGAGCGCAGGTGTCCTCGTGCAGCCCGACGACGTCCACGGTCACCAGCGCGGTGCGCTCCACCACGAGCGCACGGACGGTCAGTGGGTCGTGCACCCCTGCTGAGGGCGCCGTCCGGGCGGCGTAGCCGGACATCGGACCTCCTGGTCAGGGGTGATGTCCCGAACCGCTGCCCCTGCGCGCACGGTCTGCTCCTCGCCGTCTCGGATGCCCTCGTTCCGCACACCCTATCGACGACGCCTCATTACGTCGCTAGCGTGGGCCGGATAGAGCCTGTCCGTAATGGAAGGAGATCGTCCATGGCGGACCTTGCCGTGCACGGCGGCACGCCTGCACTGCGGGATCTGGGCGAGTTCCCTGCCTGGCCGCAACCGGATGAAGCCGGGGAGGCTGCGCTCGTGGAGGTCTACCGGTCCGGGAGATGGGGGAGCACCGCCGGGTCGGTGGTGGCGGACTTCGAGCGGGAGTTCGCCCGGTACCAGGACTCCAGGCACGGCACCGCTGTGGTGAACGGCACGTTGGCGATCGTCGCAGCACTGCGTGCCTGCGGTGTGGGCCCGGGCGATGAGGTGATCGTGCCGCCGTACACGTTCATCGCGACCGCCTCCGCCGCCCTCTTCCTCGGTGCGGTGCCGGTGTTCGCCGATGTGGACCCGCAGACGCACCTGCTGGATCCGGCGGCCGCTGCGGCTGCCATCACCGAACGCACCCGGGCGATCATCCCGGTGCACCTGGCCGGGCGCGCCGCCGACATGGATGCCTTCAGCGAGCTGGGCCGCTCCCGCAGCATCACGGTGGTCGAGGACTGTGCCCAGGCGATCGGCACCCGCTTCCGGGGCCGAGCAGTGGGCTCGATGGGCGATGTGGGCACGTTCAGCTTCCAGAGCAGCAAGAACATCACCGCCGGTGAGGGCGGTCTGGTCACCACCTCAGATCCCGCGCTCGCCGAGGCGCTGTACTCACAGGTGAACGTCGGCCGGACCCGCGGCGGAGGCTGGTACGAGCACCAGCACGTGGGCTACAACCTCCGACTGACTGAGTTCCAGGCCGCGGTGCTGCGCACCCAGCTGCGTCGCCACCCTGCCGACCAGGTGCTCCGGGAGCATCGCAGCCAGCTGCTGCGCGCTGACCTCGACCAGGTCGAGGGCGTCCAGCTCGCACCGCCCGACCCGCACCTGACCAGCCACGGGCACCACCTGTTCCTCCTGCGGCTGCCCGAGCTGGGGCGACGCGGGCTCCGGGACGCCGCGGTGAAGGCTCTGGCCGCCGAGGGTGTCGCCGCTTCGCCCGGATACGTGCCGCTGCACCGGAACGAGGCGGTGCTCACCGAAGCCCGAGCAGCTGCCGACCGCCTCGGACAGCCCTACCCGGAGGCGCCGTGCCCGCGGGCGGACCTGGTTGCCACCGACACCATCTGGCTGCCGCACCGCTACCTCTCCGGGACTGAGGAGCAGACCCGGGCCGTGGCCGCCGCGATCGCCAAGGTCGCCCGTTCAGCCGCGGAGCTGGACGAGGTGCTGCTTCGATAGCACCGGTGTGCTGGCACCGGGCTGTTCAGGCACGCCGGGAGGCAGTGTCATGATCGGCCGGGTCTGCGTCCCGGATCCGTTCGTCCAAGAGCTGGTACCGCACCGCAGGGCGGCCTGCGCGCTGCTGCCGGACCGGTGGCATCGGCCAGGCGAGGCCCGCATCGACAAGAGTCCGCAGCGTCCGGCGGGCGGTGCGCACGGTGACCCCTTGCACGCTGGCGACCTGCTCGGCGTCGACCACATAGTTGTGGTCCCCGTCCGCGCCCAGGGCCTCGACGATGTGCCGCAGCGTCTCGAGGTGCCGGGCCGGGATCGGTGCACCGGGCGCGGGTGGGCTGTGCCCGGGTGACGCCGGAAGCGAGAGCGGACCGCCGTGCCCGCCGATGAGGTACGCCCGGTCCCCGGGCCGCTCGGCGGAGAGATTCACCGCGTCCTGTGCGTTCGCCTCAGCCTGCAGCGCGGTGCTCCCCAGCCCGATACCGACCTCGGTCCCGATGCCCAGGTCAGCGGAGATCCTGGCCAGGAACGGGGCGCGGCGCAGGTCCTCGGTCCCGGTGCGGAGCGAACCCATCGTCGTGATCACCAGAAAGCTCTGCTCGTCACGCTGGAGCACGGCAGCGTCCATGCGACGTGCTTCGTGCAGCAGAGCCCGGTGGAGCGAGAGCGTGAGCTCTTGGAACCAGTAGTTGCTCGAGCTGGTGCGGTTCGGCAGGTCAGAGGCAGGGAGCCGGACGATCACGATGGCGATCCTGGAGTCCTCCATCTTCGCCCCGCTGGCGAGCAACCGTGCCGTGTGCAGAGAGTTGCGCAGCGTCAGCGGTGCTGGAGCCATGGTCAGGTTCGCGATTCCTGCACCGGTCAGCCGTTCGGCCACCTCCGGCACTGTGGTGATCGCGCCGCTGGTCCGCCCGGACCGGTAGTGCTCCACGTGGAAGTCGACGAACTCCTCCGGCGAGATCGACTCCCGGTACTCGATGACGTGCACCGAGTCCATCGCCAGGTCGAGCTCTGCGTAGATCTCCTGCACCTCACGCGGGCTCACCGAGTCGATGCTGATCCGCGCGGTCTCGATCGTGCTGGTCAGCGCACCACGCAGCAGCACGGTCGGCAGCGCGACCCCGCCAAGAGGAACGAACGTGGCCGGTACCGGCAGCGGTTCACCCGCCATCGCGAGGTCGTAGGGGAGCGGTCCGGAGAACAGCAGCACATCAACGTCCTTGGCGATGCGCAGCGCCTGTCCGTAGGAGCCACCGGTACCGGCGTCCGACGCGGTGACGAGCCGATAGGGCGCGCGCACCTCCGTGCGCGCAACCTCGGCGACCCGGTGCAGGAAGGTGTCTGCGCCGACCACCCCGACGATGACGTCGTCCAGAGCGGGAGCCCTGCGGTGCCTGCTCATCTTCCCTCCTGGCCCTGTCGCAGACCTGAGCCTAGCGTTCGGCGCAGGGGCGAATCGGGGTGCTCGAGCCGCTGGCGGCAGCTGTGTCCGACTCATGGTGCGCATGATCATCGGCTTCCTCACCTACGATGTACCCGGCAACGATCGCATCGGCGAAGGGTTCATCGGTGGCACGTAAGTCTCGACCGCTGGGTATCGCGGCGTCCCTGGTGGCAGCCGGGCTCGCCCTGACCGCATGCTCCGCACATCCCGGTGCTGCCGCCGTGGTGGACGGTCAGCGGATCTCCGAGCAGACCTTGTCCGAGTCCAGCCAGGCGTTGCAGCCGTTCCTGCAGACCCAGCTGGCACCAGCCACCATGCTCAGCTCGATGATCCAGGCGCAGGTGACCCTCGAGGTCGCTGCCAACCACGGGTTCTCCGCCTCCGCAGAGGATGCCGAGGCCTACCTGGACTCGATCGCCGAGCAGGCCAACGTGGACGCCCCGGAGACCTTCCCGGAGGGCGCCCTGGAGGTGACCCGGATGCTGATGGTCACCGAGATGTACACCGGCAGCCAGGCGGACGCCGAAGGCATCCAGGCGGAGATCACCGAGGAGCTCGCCGCCCTGGACGTGACCGTCAACCCCCGCTACGGCGAGTGGGATCCCTCCTCCACCACGGGACTGTTCATCGCCCAGACCACCCCGGACTGGTTGATCGACACCTCGGACGACACCCAGGCGGCCGGCTGAGCCGTGACCGAGGAGGCAGAGCCCGAGCAGCCCAGCACGGGTGCGCCGACCGGGCACGCCCTGCTGCGCGCCGTCGCCGTGATGGACCGGCTCCGCTCCCCGGGCGGCTGCCCGTGGGATGCGGAGCAGACGCACGCCTCCCTCGCCCCGTACGCGGTGGAGGAGGCGCACGAGCTGGCCGAGGTCGCCGAGACCGGTGACCGGGACGCTCTGGTCGAGGAGCTCGGCGACCTGCTGCTGCAGGTGCTGTTCCACGCCCGGGTCGGCACTGAGGGCAGCATCGGTGCCCCGTTCGACATCGACGACGTCGCCGCCGGCCTGGTCGCCAAGCTGGTCCGCCGGCATCCGCACGTGTTCTCCGACGGCGACGCCAGCACCGCTGAGCAGGTGAACCGGCGCTGGGAGGAGATCAAGGCCACCGAGAAGCCGCGGGCCTCCGTGCTCGAGGGCATCCCCGCCTCCCTGCCGGCCCTGGCCCGGGCGCAGAAGGTGCTCTCCCGCGCCGACCGTGCCGGCATCGCCCTGGACCAGCCCACCGGCGCCGCCGGCGACACCGGGAGCGGTGCCGCCCGCGACTCGGACGCCGAGGCCACCCGTGCTGTGCCGGAGGGCCCCACCGTGGCCGACGACCTGCTCGCCGCCGTGCGCCGCGCCCGCGCCGAGGGCATCGACGCCGAGGCCGCGCTGCGAGCCCGCGTGCGCGAGCTGGAGGCAGCGATCCACGCAGCGGAGGCCGACCGCTCCTGAGGGTGGCAGGTCCACGTGTGCGGGCGGCCGCCGAGAGCCCGGGGCAGCCCAGGGCCCGCGCCGTGATCCGCAACGGGCGCCGGCGACTACAGTGGAGCGCGAAAACCTCAAGCTGAACTCGTCAATAAGGAGTCAATGTGGCCAGTATCGAGGCCGTCGGAGCACGCGAGATCCTCGACTCTCGCGGCAACCCGACCGTGGAGGTCGAGCTCGCCCTGGAGGACGGGTCGTTCGCCCGGGCAGCTGTTCCCTCCGGCGCATCCACCGGTGCGTTCGAGGCAGTCGAGCGTCGCGACGGGGACAAGTCGCGCTACCTCGGCAAGGGCGTGGAGAACGCCGTCGCCGCTATCACCGAGACCATCGCCCCGGAGATCCTCGGCCTGGACGCCGCCGACCAGCGGCACCTGGACCAGACCCTGATCGACCTGGACGGCAGCCCGAACAAGGGCAAGCTCGGCGCCAACGCCATCCTGGGCGTCTCCCTGGCCGCGGCCCGTGCCGCCGCCGAGAGCAGCGACCTGTCCCTGTTCCGCTACGTCGGCGGCCCGAACGCCCACCTGCTGCCGGTGCCGATGATGAACATCCTCAACGGCGGGTCGCACGCCGACTCCAACGTGGACATCCAGGAGTTCATGATCGCGCCCATCGGTGCCCAGTCCTTCAAGGAGGCGCTGCGCTGGGGCACCGAGGTGTACCACGCGCTGAAGAGCGTGCTCAAGGAGCGCGGCCTGGCCACCGGGCTCGGTGACGAGGGCGGTTTCGCACCGAACCTCGACTCCAACCGCGCCGCGCTGGACCTGATCGTGGAGTCCATCGAGAAGGCCGGCTACACCCCTGGTGAGCAGGTCGCCCTGGCCCTGGACGTGGCCGCCACCGAGTTCTTCTCCGACGGCGCCTACTCCTTCGAGGGCAAGGCCACCTCCCCGTCGGAGACGATCGCCTACTACGAGTCCCTGGTGGCCGACTACCCGCTGGTGTCCATCGAGGACCCGCTGAGCGAGGACGAGTGGGACTCCTGGGCCGAGCTCGTCAGCAAGATCGGCGACAAGGTGCAGATCGTCGGCGACGACCTGTTCGTCACCAACCCGGAGCGGCTGGCCAAGGGTATCGAGCTGCGCGCAGCCAACTCCCTGCTGGTCAAGCTGAACCAGATCGGCACCCTCACCGAGACCCTGGACGCGGTCACCATGGCCCAGCGTGCCGGGTTCACCGCGATGGTCTCCCACCGCTCCGGTGAGACCGAGGACACCACCATCGCCGACCTGTCCGTGGCAGTGAACGCCGGGCAGATCAAGACCGGTGCTCCCGCCCGTGGCGAGCGGATCAACAAGTACAACCAGCTGCTGCGCATCGAGGACGAGCTGGACCAGGCGGCCCGGTACGCCGGCCGCGCCGCGTTCCCGCGGTACAAGGGCTGATCAGTCCGGCCAGGTGCGCCGTGCGCGGCGCACCTGGCCACCACCCACGACGGCGGAGCTCACCCTGCCAGGGTGGGCTCCGCCGTCGTTCTTCTCCTCCACGCGCTGCTGCCGGCGCTTGTATCGGAGGTACCCGCAGCGATCCGAGGGAAGCGCCGCCAGCCTCCGACCGCCAGAGCGACCTCCGATGGCCGCCGGCCGAGCTCGCAGCGCCGCGATGGCAGTGCTGCCCCGCGACTCGCGCCCCCACGTTCCCCGCCAATCGCGCCGCGCTGAGAGAACATGAACTCGTGACCACGCGACGCCCACCCACGCCGCGCAGCCGCACCCGGGCTGCGGGCAGCGGAGCGTCCACGCCTGCCGGCAGCACCACGCGCGGCACAGCCACCGGCCGCCGGGCCAGCACCCGGCGGACCAGCACCCGCAGCGCCAGCCAGCGGGCTGCCAGCACTCGGAAAGCCCCACCGTCGGTGCCCCCGCGCCCCCGCGGCAAACCGGCCGGTGCCACCACCCGCAAGGCCGCAACCCGGAAGGCGCCAGTGGCCGCGGAGACCCCGAAGGAGCCCCGGCAGATCACCGTGCGCGGCCTGGTGCTGTTCGTCGTGGCGCTGATGGCGTTCATCGTGCTCGCGCCCACGTTGCGCGCCTACGTCTCCCAGCAGGAGCAGACTCGCACCCTCGCCGCCCAGATCGCCGCCAGCGAAGAACGCACCACTGTGCTGGAGGGCGAGATCGAGAAGTGGGACGATCCGGCGTTCGTGCAGGCCCGCGCCCGCGAGCGGCTCGGCTACGTGATGCCGGGGGAGACCCCCTACCGGGTGGTCGACCCGCAGACCGTCACCGGTGAAGAGGTGCCAGGCGAGGACGACGAGGACGGGCCGGTCTCGGTGCCGCAGGACGGCCCCTGGTACCTGACCGTGTGGGACTCCGTGCAGGTGGCCGGTGAGGTGGACGAGTGAGCGTTGAGGCGCTGCGCCCCGGTGACCTGGAGGTGATCGCCGAGCAGCTCGGCCGCCCGCCGCGAGGGGTGGTCGGAGTGGCGGCCCGGTGCGTGTGCGGCCGTCCGCTCGTGGTGCGTACCGCGCCTCGGTTGGAGGACGGCACCCCGTTCCCGACCACCTACTACCTCACCAGCCCTGGGGCGGTGCGCGTGGTCGGCACCCTGGAGGCCGAGGGGCTGATGCGGCAGATGACCGAGCGCCTGGCCGAGGACGAGGAGCTCGCCGCCGCCTACCAGCGCGCCCATGAGGACTATCTGCGCCGGCGCGCCGAGCTCGGCGAGGTGCCCGAGATCGAGGGCATCTCCGCCGGCGGCATGCCTACCCGGGTGAAATGCCTGCACGTGCTGGTGGCCCACTCCCTGGCGGTCGGCCCGGGCGTGAACCCGCTCGGGGACGAGGCGCTGGCGCTCATCGCACCGGTGTGGCGCCCAGACCGCTGCACCTGCTGAGAGCCATCGGGCACGTGCCGTCCTGTCATCGGCTGGTTCCTGCACGCACACGTGCTCGAAGCGCTGGAAGCACAGCTGCTGGACGAGCCGAGCCCCGACCGCCGAACTAGCATGGGCGCAACGGTCGCGGTGCGTGGAGAGGCTCGGGTGGGCGCAGAAGAGCTGGGCAGCACGGCACGAGCCGCAGGCCGCGAGGCGGAGGAGAGCGCCACGCTCGACCATGCGGTACGGGTCGGGCTGGTCAGCTACGGAGTGGTGCACCTGCTGCTCGCGTGGCTGATGCTGCAGCTGGCGCTCGGCACCCGCGGCGCGGACGTGAGCACGTCCGGTGCGCTGCACGAGCTGGCGGGCGACGCCTTCGGCCGGGTGCTGCTGGTGGTGCTCGCCGGCGGGTTCGCCGCCCTGGTGCTCTGGCAGCTGCTGGACGCCCTGGTCGGGCACCGCCAGGAGCACGGGATGCGGCGGTGGTTCCGCCGGGCGGTCTCCCTGGGCCGAGCAGTCGTCTACAGCGCGCTGGCGGTGAGCGCAGCGAAGATCGCGGTCGGCGCAGGCTCGGCCGGGGGCGGCACGCGGCCGGACACGATCACGGCCCGGCTGATGGAGGTGCCCTACGGCCGGCTGCTGGTGGCGGCTACAGCGCGCGGGCGGTGGGCTTCCTGCTGGTCGGGCTGCTGTTCGTGTGGGCCGCGGTGACCCGGCAGCCGGAGCACTCCGGTGGGCTGGACGAAGCCCTGGGCCGTCTGCTCGGAGAACCGTTCGGCCCCGCAGCGCTGGTGGCGATGGCGGTCGGGTTCGCCTGCTTCGGCCTGTACGCATTCGCCTGGGCCTGGCACCTGCCGCGGCACCTGTCCCGCTGACCGGCGGCACCTGTCCCGCTGAGCGGTGTGCGCAGAGAGCATCCCGGGACGTGGCAGGCTGTGCTGCGTGACTCGTGTGGCAGCCATCGACTGTGGGACCAACTCCATCCGCCTGCTGATCGCCGACCGGTCCGCCGACGGCACGCTCACCGACCTGGTCCGCCGGATGGAGATCGTCCGCCTCGGGCAGGGGGTGGACCGCACCGGCCGGTTCGACCCGGTCGCGCTGCAGCGCACGCTGGCCACCACCGGCGAGTACGCCGCAGAGTGCCGCACGCACCAGGTGCAGGCGGTGCGGTTCGTGGCCACCTCCGCCTCCCGGGACGCCGCCAACTCCGAGGAGTTCTTCACCGGCGTGCGCGCGGCGCTCGGTGTGGACGCCGAGGTGATCACCGGAACCGAGGAGGCAGCGCTCTCCTTCGCCGGTGCGGTGCGCATCCTCGGCCCCGACGACCCACCGGCACGCCTGGTGGTGGACATCGGCGGCGGGTCCACCGAGCTGGTGCTGGGCGGGCAGAGCGTGCAGCAGTCGATCTCCCTGGACATCGGCTCGGTGCGGATGACCGAACGGCACATCCACACCGATCCGCCGACCGTCGCCGAGCTGGACGCGGCTCGTGCCGACATCCGCGCAGCGCTCGAGGAGGCGGCAGCCGCCCTGCCGCTGGCGTCCGTGCGCACCCTGGTGGGCGTAGCCGGGTCGGTCACCACCATCACCGCTGCGGCTCTCGGGCTCCAGGAGTACCAGCGGGAGCGGATCGACGGTGCGCGGCTCACCCCGGAGCAGGTGCGCGCGGCCTGCGAGCAGATGCTCACCCTGCCGCGGGAGGCCCGCGCTGCGCTCGGTTTCCTGCACCCGGGCCGGGTGGACGTGATCGGGGCCGGCGCCCTGATCTGGTCCGAGGTGGTCTCCAGGGTCGCCCAGGAGGTCGCCGACGGCGGAGGTCACCTGGACCAGGTCATCACCAGCGAGCACGACATCCTCGACGGTATCGCCCGCTCCATCCGGGCCTGAGCCAGCACCTCACCCCCGCCACCCGCGAACGCTCTGCTTCGCGGCTCCCGCCCGGCGTGTCGCCGCGAAGCAGAGCGTTCGCGGAACCAGGTCAGGGGGTCTCGGTGGTGCCCTCGTACAGGCCGATCACGTTGCCGTCGTGGTCCCGGAACGCCGCCCACCAGGACGTCTCGCTGATCGGGGACTTCTCCGCGACCACTTCGGCGCCGAGCGCGTTGACCTTCGCGAGCACGTCGTCGATGGAGTCCACCTCCACATAGGAACGAGGCTGGGTGAAGCCCTCTCCGCGCGGGGCGAGCCCGCCGCCGGAGATCTTGTTCGGGGCCTGCCACATCGGGTATCCCTCGTACCCGGGAACCTCGCTGATCTGCCAGCCGAACAGGTCGCTGTAGAACCGGCCGGCCCGGTCCAGGTCGCCGACCGGGATGTCGATGTGCGTGATGTCGCCGTGTGCCATGGTGCGCCTCCGTGCGCTCGTCGGTGAGGTGACACTCTGCGCCCTCACCGGATCGCCGTCAATACCCCGGCCCGCGCGCTCAGTCCGTGGCGACCACCTTGCCGCGCTTGACCACCGGGTTCTCGCCCATGTCCTCCAGCTCGAGCCCCTTGGTCTCCGGGATCTTCCAGAGCACGAAGAAGAACGAGAGCAGCGCGAACGTGGCGTAGAAGCCGTAGGCGAAGGTGAGGCCGATCTGGGCGAAGGTGGGGAACGTCGTCGAGATGAAGAAGTTCGCCACCCACTGTGCGGCGGCGGCCACCGACAGGGCAGCGGCGCGGATGCGGTTCGGGAACATCTCGCCGAGCAGCACCCACACCAGCGGGCCCCAGCTTGCGCCGAACCCGACCACGAACACGTTCGCGCTGATCAGCGCGATCAGCGACCACGGTTCGCCGAGCTCGGCAGTGGCCTCACCGTCCGGACCGGTGACCATCGTGGCGAACGAGAACGCCACGGCCATCAGCCCCAGCGACAGCGTCATCAGCACCGACCCGGCGAGCAAGATCGGGCGCCGGCCGACCCGGTCCACCAGCAGGATCGCCACGATCGTCACCACGATGTTCGTCACCGAGGTGATCACCGTGATCGTCAACGCGTCCGACTCCTCGAAGCCGACCGAGCGCCACAGCGTGGTGGAGTAGTAGAAGATCACGTTGATTCCGACGAACTGCTGGAACACCGAGAGCAGGATGCCTAGCCAGACGATCGGCTTCAGGCCCAGCCGGTGCCCACGCAGGTCGCCCAGCGACTCTCGCTTCTCCGCCTGCAAGGTCTTGCGGATCTGCTCGATCTTCAGGTTGACGTCGAGCTCGCCGGTGAAGTCGTGCAGCACCTGCGAGGCTTTGTCCACCTTCCCGCGGGCTACCAGGAACCGGGGCGACTCCGGCAGCTTGATGGCGATCAGTCCGTACACCGCAGCGGGGATCGCCTCGGCGAGGAACATCCACCGCCAGGCCTCCTGCCCGGCCCACAGCTGCTCCGCCGCGCCGCCAGCGGTGTTTGCCAGCAGAGCGTCGGAGAGCAGGGCGACGAAGATGCCGGTCACGATCGCCAGCTGCTGCAGCGACCCGAGCCGGCCGCGCACCCGGGCAGGGGAGACCTCGGCGATGTAGGCCGGAGCGATCACCGAGGCTGCGCCGACACCGAAGCCGCCGATCACCCGCCAGATGATCAGGTCCACCACGCCGAACGCCAGCCCCGAGCCGACCGCGGAGACGAAGAACATCACCGCGGCGATGATCATCGTGGGCACCCGGCCGAGCTTGTTCGCCACCGGACCGGCGAACCAGGCTCCCACTGCGCAACCGATCAGTGCCGAGGAGACGGCGAACCCCTTGAGCCCGGCCCCGAGCTCGAACTGCCCGGCCAGCGCATCCACCGCCCCGTTGATCACTGCGGTGTCGAACCCGAACAGGAACCCGCCCAGCGCTGCGGCGATGCAGATGCCGACCACGCGAGCATTCAGGCGGCTGACCGCCGGCTTGTCCTCCACGACTGTGGCTCCTCCCTCGGCACCAAGGCTCGGCGCCGTGGCAGTGAGAGTACGGCCTCCGTCAGTGGTTCGCGCGCCGAGGGGGTGCGACAGTCACCGGGAGACCGAGTCCGGCCCGGCTGATGCAGCGGCGTGACGATAGGGCACCCGGAAGGTCGCCATGAATCTGCTGAACAGGTCGCGATCGCCGCGAGCCGTGATCTCTCCGGACTCGACTGCTTCGTTCAGGTCGAGCTCGCCAGCCAGCACATCGCGCACAGCGACACCGCCCGACAGGCGGAGGTCGGCGTCCTCGTGCGTCCCGACGGCCACCTGTACCGAGCCATCGATGACGACCGCATGGGCCACGGCGTCGCCGACGCGGACCTCATAGACAACGGTGCCAGCGCTGTTCTTGGCCGGGTCCGCCCAGCGGAATCCCGATCGCAGCGCACTTGCCAGAGCGGCAGAGGTGAGGATTTCGCCGGGCCGCGGCTCGCGCATCTGCTCGGCACCCCACAGGGATAGCGCGTCCAGAGCGGGGCGGAGCTCCTCGGCACGTGCGCTCGCGCGGTAGCGGACAGATCGGTCCGGGCCCGTGCTCAACTCGCGCACGACCAACCCGTCTGCCTCCAGCTCCTTCAAGCGCCGTGCCAGCCCGTTCGAGGGGATGCCGGGCAGTCCCTCCTGAAGGTCGGAGTACCGGTGGGGTCCGAGCAGCAGATCGCGCAGCACGAGCAGCGTCCACCGCTGCCCCAGCACCTCAGCGGCCCGAGCCAGTCCGCAGAACTGGCCATAGGAACGGTCTCGCATACCTGGATGTTACCGGAGCTGCTTCTATTATAAAAGTATGCTTGTCTAAATGAAGTCAGCCTCAGTGCTAAGCCGGGCGACGCGGTCGCCGGACTCAACGCATCAAGAAAAGGGACTCAGATGAGCAGAATCGTGGTGCAGGCATTCGTCACCCTCGACGGTGTGGTGCAGTCGAGCGTCCGGCCGGGCGAGCCCGCCATCGAACAACCACACTGGACGCTCGACTACGACGCAGAGCATGGTGGGGGAGAGATCAACGATCTGGTCCGCCACTGGGAGAGGCGCACCGCTGCGCTGTTGCTCGGCCGGACTACCTACGAGATCTGGGCCAATGCTTGGGGCGTGTGGGACGAGAATGCCGATGGGTTGGAAGGTGAGCTCACCCGCCACTACAACCGCGTGCCCAAATATGTGGCCTCGTCCACCCTGGAGGAGCTCAGCTGGAAGAATTCTTACCTCCTCGGTGCAGACACGGCGGCAGCGGTCGGCAGACTGAAGAGCCAGGTCGACGGCGAGATCCGCGTCTGGGGCAGCACACAGCTGATCGGCACTCTCGCCAAGCACGACCTCATCGACGAGTACCGGCTAGCCCTCTACCCGTTGGTGCTGGGTGGTGGGACGAGGTTGTTCGGTCCCGGGTTTCCGTCGGCCTCCTTCACCCGAACCATGACCCAGCCGCTGTCCAGCGGCGTCGTGGTGAGTACGTACCAGCGGACGAGGAGTCGCTGAGCCCACCGCTGACCGGCGGTGCGCGATCACCTGCGGTCCGGAAAGACTCAGCGATGCGGGTCGAGAAGCTGTACGGCTCGGTAGAGTGAAGAGGTGACCGATGCCGCACCGTCCACGCCAGCCACCGAGGCCCTCGCCGCCTCCGGGCTCGAGCACCAGGTCACCCGGCACGGCATGGTCCGCTCCCTGGCGGAAGCAGCGGCAGCCCGCGGGGTGGCGCCGGCCGACATCATCAAGACGATGGTGGTGCGTCGCGGCGAGGGCGACTTCCTGTTCGTGCTCGTGCCCGGAGACCGCACCATCTCCTGGCCGAAGCTGCGCGCTCTGCTGGGCGTGAACCGGCTGTCCATGCCGGATGCGACCACCGCCAAGGAGGTCACCGGCTACGAGCGCGGCACGATCACCCCGTTCGGCGCCAGCCACCCCTGGCCGGTCATCGCCGACGAACGCATCCGCGCCCACGCGGTCTCCATCGGCGGCGGCGCCCACGGCGTGGCCGCCACTGTGGACGGTGACGCGCTCACCGAGCACCTGCACGCCCAGGTGGCGGACGTGACCGACCCCGCGTGACGCCGTCGTGACCCTGCTCCCGCACCCCCGCACGGGAGACCTGTACCCCTCCCCGGTGCCACCGGGCACCGGCTGGCCCGGTGACCCCGCCGCGCCCCGGACCACCCGCGCCACCGACGCCGACCAGGTGACCCGCCTGGCCGCCTCCGCCCGCAGCCTGGAGGTGCTCGACGCCCGCTCCAGCGTGTGCCGGGCGTGCCCACGGCTGGTGGCCTGGCGCGAGGAGGTGGCCCACCGCCGTCGGCGGGCGTTCGCCGACGAACCCTACTGGGGCCGGCCCGCACCCGGGTTCGGTGACCCACGGGCCCGTCTGCTGCTGGTCGGGCTGGCGCCGGCCGCGCACGGAGCGAACCGCACCGGGCGGGTGTTCACCGGCGACCGGTCCGGGGACTGGATCTTCGCCGCCCTGCACCGGGTGGGCTACGCCAACCAGCCGCTCAGCGTGGACGCCGCCGACGGGCTGACGCTGACCGGTGCCCGGATGGTCGCAGCGGTGCGCTGCGCCCCACCGGACAACAAGCCCAGCACCACCGAGCGGCACACCTGCGCCCCCTGGCTGGACCGGGAGATCGAGCTGCTCACCCCCACGGTGACCGCGATCGTGGCTCTCGGTGGCATCAGCTGGCAGGCTACCCTGGCGGCACTGCGCCGGCTCGGTTGGAGCGTGCCCCGGCCGCTGCCGAAGTTCGGCCACGGCGCTGAGGCGCTGGTGCTGCCACCGGCCCCGCGCGGCACCCAGCCGCCAGCCGTGCACCTGCTCGGCTGCTACCACGTGTCCCAGCAGAACACCTTCACTGGCCGGCTCACCGAGCAGATGCTCGACGACGTACTCATCCGGGCCCGTGACGTGCGACCGGCCTAGCGCTGCTGGCGTGTGCAAGACCACGCTGCCAGGGCCGGTCCCTCGCCCTAGAGTGGAGGTATGACGCACGCACCTGCCAGCAGTGCCCGCGCCGAACGCACTCGCAAGGTCCCCCGGATCTTGGTCCTCGGTGGCGGTTACGTCGGGCTGTTCACAGCGCTGCAGATCCGCAAGCGGATGGGTCGGCGCGAAGCCGCGATCGTCGTGGTGGACCCGCGCTCCTACATGACCTACCAGCCGTTCCTGCCGGAGGCGGCCGCCGGGTCGATCGAACCGCGGCACGTGGTCGCCCCGCACCGCCGGCTGCTGCGCGGCACCACGGTGCTCTCCGGCCGGGTGACCCACCTGGACCACGGCGAGCGGAAGGCCACCATCACCCCGGTGGAGGGGGAGTCCTACGACGTCTCCTACGACCACGTGGTGGTGGCCCTCGGTGCCGTCGCCCGGGTGCTGCCCATCCCTGGCCTGGCGGAGAACGGCATCGGCTTCAAGCAGATCGAAGAGGCCATCGCGCTGCGCAACCAGGTGCTGAACAAGATGGACGTGGCCGCGTCCACCTGGGACCCGGACGCGCGCCGCCGGATGCTCACCTTCACCTTCGTCGGTGGCGGGTTCGCCGGTATCGAGGCGATCGGCGAGATCGAGGACATGGCCCGCGCCGCGTGCAAGGACTTCGACTCCATCCGGCCTGAGGACATGCGGTTCGTGCTCATCGAGGGCACCCGGCGCATCCTGCCGGAGGTGGGTGACGAGCTCGGCGGCTACGCCCTGGAGCAGCTGCGCCGCCGCGGTATCGAGATCAAGCTGAACACCTTCCTGAACTCCGCCGAGGACGGGCACATGGTCTGCTCCGACGGCGACGAGTTCGACTCCGACACCCTGGTGTGGACCGCCGGGGTGAAGGCCAACCCGGTGATCGCCGACTCCGACCTGCCGATCGACTCCCAGGGTCGGGTGCGCACCCTGCCCACGCTGCAGGTGGTCGACGCCGACGGTGAGATCGTCGAGGGGGCCTGGGCCGCGGGGGACTGCGCGGCCGTCCCGGACATCTCCACCGGCGAGGTGGACAAGCTCTGCGGTCCGACGGCGCAGCACGCCGTGCGTCAGGCCCGTCACCTGGGCGACAACATCGTCCGGTTCCTCACCGGTGAGCCGGTCACCGACTACTCGCACAAGAACATGGGTACGGTCGCCTCGCTGGGTCTGTACAAAGGGGTGGCGCAGATCCAGGGGATCAAGTTCCGCGGTCCGCTCGCCTGGTTCATGCACCGCACCTACCACATGTGGGCGATGCCCAGCCTGAACCGGAAGGCCCGCATCCTGCTGGACTGGACCACCGCGCTGGTGTTCGACCGCGAGCTGGTGGCACTGGGCTCGCTGCAGAGCCCGCGGGAGGCGTTCATCGCTGCCGCAGCCGGCCGGGTGAGCAGGCCGAACAAGGAGCCGGTGCAGAAGTAGCCGTCGGCGGGGCCGTAGGATCGCAGCGGCCCCCATAGCCCAACCGGCAGAGGCAGCCGACTTAAAATCGGTGCAGTCTGGGTTCGAGTCCCAGTGGGGGCACCGGCAACGGCGAGACAGTCATGCCCAGCCGCTGGGCTGTGCGCACAGGGCGGCTGCCTGTTGTCCGATCCGGTAGCAGCTGCGGACGACGGCGCTGCGAGCCGAACAGAGGCCCAGGAGGGCGCCGCGCCCGACGCCCCTAGGTGCCGCCCGCTCACTGATGGGTGCGCCCGTGCGCCGCGCCGTTCCGCGCCGATGCCTGGCCTGCTGGGCCGGTGGCGTTGACAAGTCTCGACCAACCTCTCTACGTTATGGAACATGTTCCGAAATAAGCGAGAAGACGATGCTGCAAGTACGGCTCGGCCCGGGGCGACCTCGTCGCGAGGAGTCCTGCTGCTGCCGATGGTGCTGTCCTTCGCCCTGGTGGTCGGGGCGGCGGTGGACCAGCTGACGACCGGTGCGCTGGAGGCGTACTCGGTCTCGATGTACAGCGCCCACGGCGTGGCCGCCGAGCCGGGAGCGATCTACGGCCTGGTCTACACGGCTGGAGGAGTGCTCGTCGTCCTCTGGCTGCTGGTCGGCCTGGGGGCGAGGGCCGGTCGACGCTGGGGGTCCGGGGCGGTTGTCGCCGCGGTCGTGGTGAACGTCGTGCTGGCGCTGACGATGCTGTTCGTCACCGAGTACGCCGAGCCGGTGTTCCCGCCGATGTGGGGGCTGCTGGCGGCCCTGCCTGCCGCCGCCGGTATCGGCGCAGCTGCGGTGCTCATCCGCGGCCGGGCCGGCCGCTCCACTGCCGCATGACGACGACCGCGCCATCGGGACCGTGTGCACCAGACACCCCACCAGTGGATGAGGAATGTGTCCGGCAGCGGGCCTCGTCGAGGCGCCGGGGCCCGACTCGCCGGAGCCTGCTGGCCACCGGGGGACTGGCCGCTGTTCTGGCCGCGACTGCCTGCAGCCGACAGCCCTCGCCCGCCGCCGGAGACGCAGAGCTGCAGAACCCGGCCGGAGAAACAGAGCTGCAGAACCTGGAGGAGAGGACCGGGCGCACGATCGGCCTGTACGCCACGAACCTCAGCACAGGTCGCGAGGTCGCCTACCGGCACACCGAACCCTTCCCGATGTGCTCGCTGTTCAAGGTGCTCGCCGTCGCAGGGCTCCTGACCGAGCACTCCCCCTACGGTGACTACTGGGAGGAGAAGATTCCGTTCGGACCTGAGGACATCGTGGAGAACTCGCCGATCACCTCAGCCCACCAGGAGCGGGAGATGACCGTGTCGGAGCTGGCTGACGCGGCGCTGCGGTTCAGCGACAACACCGCAGGCAACTTGCTGCTGGAAGAGCTGGGCGGGCCTGCCGCCGTTACCCGGTTCGCTCGTCGGTTCCAGGCCACGGCCACGCGTCTGGACCGGTGGGAGCCGGAGCTGAACGAGGCCGAACCCGGCGACCTACGGGACACGACCACACCGGCCGACATCGCCAGGCTCTACCAGGCCTTCCTGGTCGAGGGCAGGCTCGGCCAGCTCGGGCAGACCAGGCTCCGCGACTGGATGCTGCGGAACACCACTGCCGACGAGCGGCTCCGCGCTGCCCTGGATGGCGAGTACGAGCTGGCCGACAAGACCGGTGCCGGTGAGTTCGGCGTGGTCAACGACGCCGGTATCGTCTGGCGACCCGACGGTTCAGTCACTGTGATCTCGGTCCTCACCCGTAGCGACAGCCGCTCAGCCGACAACGACAACACGGTGCTCGTCGCGGCAGCACGTGCAGCGCTGACTGCCGTGGGGCACTGAACCTGCTGGCCTGGTCCAGGGCGGCAGGCTCTCCAGGAAGGCGCAGACCACGCCTCAGTGCGCGTGCGGCCCGGTGTTGTACTCCATGACGTGCCCGACCAGGCCACCGAGACCGACCATGAACCCGATCCCGGTGAGCCACCAGCCGATCGCGGCACCGACGAACGCGAACCCCACACCGATGGCGATCACCAGCGGCCACCAGCTCCACGGGGAGAACGTGCCGTACTCGCCGGCCCCGTCGGCCACCTCCGCCACCGGGTCGTCCTCCGGTCGGGCGTCGATGCGGCGCCCGACCAGGGCCAGGTAGCCCCCGGTCAGCCCCCACAGCCCGACGCAGACCGCCAGCGCCGTCGAGCCGATCGGCTCCCAGTAGGACCAGAAGCCGTAGAGCAGGAACACCGGCAGGAAGAAGCCGACCAACGCGCCGAAGAACACCGCCTCGGGTCGCATCGGCTTGTACGGCTCGGTGCGCGGCTGGTGGTGCGCCGTCGTCTGTCGCGGCCCTCGGACCTTGACGCTCATCGGTCTCGTCCTTCCATCGTGCTGGCGGTCTTCCCCCCTGCTGTGCCCTCCGGCTCGGCGTGGTCCAGGGCGAACACCTCGGGGTGGTGCAGGTCGAAGGCCGGTCGCTCGGAACGGATCCGCGGCAGGGTGACGAAGTTGTGCCGCGGCGGCGGGCAGGAGGTAGCCCACTCCAAAGAGTTACCAAAACCCCACGGGTCGTCCACGGTGACCTTCGGTGCGTGCCGCCAGGTCTGGTACACGTTCCACAGGAACGGCAGCGTCGAGATCGCCAGCAGCACGGCCGAGACCGAGGACACCTGGTTCATCCAGACGAAGTCCGGTTCCGGCAGGTAGTCCGGGATGCGGCGCTGCATGCCCATCACGCCCAGCCAGTGCTGGATCAGGAACGTGCCGTGGAAGCCGAAGAACAGCATCCAGAAGTGGATCTTGCCGAGCTTGTCGTCGAGCATCTTGCCGGTGAACTTCGGCCACCAGAAGTAGAACCCGGCGAACATCGCGAACACCACGGTGCCGAAGACCACGTAGTGGAAGTGGGCCACCACGAAGTACGTGTCGGTCACGTGGAAGTCCAGCGGCGGACTGGCCAGGATCACGCCGGTCAACCCGCCGAACAGGAACG
>NZ_ATWL01000021.1 GCF_000421225.1 Ruania albidiflava DSM 18029
ATCGCCACCCGCTACGACAAACACGCCATCAGCTACCGAGCCGGCGTCGTCCTCTGCGCCGTCATCGCCTGGCTACGAAAATGAGAGACACACCCTAGCCAGATATCGCATGAGTTGATTCAACTCGGAGTGCTGACGGCCATTGGGCAGTATCCTCTTGACATCGTGACGTGACATGTCCTAGAGTTCAGGCTCTAGAAATTTGTTTCCACTTGACGGAAACTCTCCGAGGAATCCATCCCGGTGTAGCACGTTCAGGTGGGCGGAAGAATTCGATTTCGAGTTCGGACGTCCATCGGGGCGTCCATGAGCACGAGGGACAAGCGATGGAGCTGAAGGATTTCAACACCGCACCTGCCCCCGAGGCAGCGGCGCTGGTCCGGTCCTGCGCATACGTGGAGTGCTGGGCCCAGGCAGTGGTCGACGGCCGGCCCTACGCCAGCCTGGACGCACTGGCCGACGCTGCACTGACCCTCGCCCACCCGTGGACCGAGGCAGAGATCGACGCCGCGCTCGCGCGTCATCCGCGGATCGGCGAGAGAGCGCGTGGCCAGGAGGCTGATGCACAGATGTCGCGTCGGGAGCAGTCCGGTGTGGCCACCGACCCCGACACCCAGGCTCGCCTGCTCGAGGGCAACGCCGCCTACGAGGCCAAGTTCGGCCATGTCTTCCTCATCCGCGCCGCCGGCCGCAGCGCGGAGGAGATCCTCGACCAGCTCCAGCAGCGGCTGACCAACACCCCAGACACCGAACGCCGGATCGCGGCGGAGCAGCTGCGCGAGATCGCTGCCCTCCGGCTGAGAGGAGCCCTGAGCTGATGACCTCCCACCTGACCACCCACGTGCTCGACGCCTCCGCTGGCCGCCCGGCCGCCGGCATCGCCGTCCTGCTCGAGCGGCGCGACCCGAGCGGCTGGACCGAGGTGGCCACCGGTACCACGAACGCCGACGGCCGGATCGGTGATCTCGGCCCGGAGCGGCTCACCTCGGGCACCTACCGGCTGACCTTCGCGGTCGCTGAGTACTTCGCGGCGACCGAAACCCCCACGTTCTACCCGGAGGTCACGGTGACCTTCGCCGTCGACGAGGGCCAGAAGCACTACCACGTCCCGGTGCTGCTGAGCCCGTTCGCCTACTCCACCTACCGCGGAAGCTGAAAGGAAGAAGAAATGACCACCGTTGACACCACCCCCAGAGAGCTGACCAGCGAGAACGCTGAGATGCACGCTGCCTCGCACGGCAAGGGCGGGGTCCACCTCGTCCGCGTCGAGCGCGAGGGTTCGGTGCACCACATCACCGACTACACCGTCTCCTCGGCGATCCGGGGCGACCTGGACCGCATCTACACCCACGGGGACAACGCCACCTGCGTGCCCACGGACACCCAGAAGAACCTCACCTTCTCCCTCGCCCGCGACGGTGTGGGCACGCCGGAGGAGTTCGCGCTGAAGTTCGGCCGATTCATGTTCTCCGAGTGGCCCCAGATCGTCACCGGCGGCCGCTGGGAGGTCATAAAGGTCGAGTGGGACCGGATCGTCGGCGACAACGGGCCCCACGACTTCTCCTTCGTACGCCAGGGCAAGGAGGAGCGCTACGCGGTCGTCCAGGCTGAGGGTGAGGAGTTCAAGGTCGTCGCCGGACTGAAGGGGCTGACCGTGCTGAAGTCCTCCGGCTCGGCGTTCGTCGGCTACCCGAAGGGCAAGTACACCACCCTAGCCGAGACCACCGACCGGGTCATGTCCACGGACGTGTCCGCCTGGCTGGAGTACAACACGCTCGAAGCCGACTGGGACGGGATCTTCGCCTCGGTCCGGCACATCATCCTCACCGAGTTCGCCGAACGCTTCTCGATGGCGTTGCAGAACACCATGTGGGCGATCAGCGCGCGGATCATCGACACCCACCCGGAGATCAACACCGTCCGGATGCAGTGCCCGAACAACCACCACTTCGTGGTCGACCTGGAGCCGTTCGGCCAGGACAACCCGAACGTCGTCTTCTACGCGGCCGACCGGCCGTTCGGAGACATCACCAGCGAGGTGGTCCGCAAGGGCACCACGCCCAGCGAGATCGCCTGGAACACGATTCCTTCGTTCACCTGATCGACTGCGACCCGGCGTGGGGGAGTGCCGGGTCACGGTCGCCATCCACCTCAAAGGAGAGATCATGACGGCTTCCGTCGACGTCGCCACGGGCCAGCGGCCCGAGGATGAACGCCTGTCCGTCGGGGCGAGCTTCGCCTATGGCCTGCAGCACGTGCTCACCATGTACGGCGGAATCATCGCCGTCCCCCTGATCATCGGCCACGCCGCCGGGCTGGACGCGGTGCACATCGCGCTGCTGGTCGCAGCCGGGCTGTTCATCGGTGGCCTCGCCACCATGCTCCAGTCCTGGGGCCTACCATTCTTCGGCTCCCAGCTGCCGCTGGTCCAGGGTGTCTCCTTCGCCGGCGTCTCGACGATGCTGGCGATCATGGGCACCGGTGACCTCGCCGATGCGACCCCCGAGGCCAAGCTCCAGGCCGTGTTCGGTGCGGTGATCGCCGCCTCGGTCATCGGTCTGATCGTGGCACCGTTCTTCGCCAAGATCGTCAAGTACTTCCCGCCGGTGGTCACCGGCACCGTGATCACCGTGATCGGCCTGTCCCTGATGCGGGTGGCCGCCGAGTGGGCGATGGGCGGGGCCGGCCTGAAGGGCACCCCCGAGTACGGCGCGATGAGCAACATCGTGCTTGCTGCGATCACGCTGGCGATCGTGCTCGTGCTCTCCAAGATCGGCGTCGGGATGATCTCCAGGTTGTCCATCCTGCTCGGCATCGTGGTCGGCACGATCGTGGCGATCCCGTTCGGCAAGGTCGACTTCTCCGGTATCGCCGACGCCGGAGTGGTGGCCTTCCCCACCCCGTTCTTCTTCGGTGTGCCCACCTTCGCCGTGGGTGCGATCGTCTCCATGTTCGTGGTGATCCTGGTGACCATGGTCGAGACCACCGCGGACATCCTCGCCGTGGGAGAGATCGTGGAGACCAAGATCGACTCCAAGCGCATCGCCGCCGGCCTGCGGGCGGACATGCTCTCCTCGGCCGTCTCGCCGGTCTTCAACTCCTTCATCCAGTCCGCGTTCGCGCAGAACGTCGGCTTGGTGGCCATCACCCGGGTGAAGTCCCGGTTCGTGGTGGTCGCGGCCGGAGTCATCCTGGTGATCCTCGGCCTGCTGCCGGTGGTCGGGGGCATCGTGGCGGTGATCCCGCCACCGGTCCTCGGTGGGGCGGGCGTGGTGCTGTTCGGCTCGGTGGCCGCCGCCGGTATCCGCACCCTGGGCACTGTGAAGTACGACGGCAACATGAACCTGATCATCGTGGCCGTCGGTGTCGCAGTGGGTGTGCTGCCGGAGGTGGCGGAGGGGTTCTACGCACAGTTCCCGACCGCGGTGCAGATCATCTTTGGCTCGGGCATCTCCTCGGCTGCGATCTTCACCGTGGTGATGAACCTGCTGTTCAACCACCTCCGGGCTGGTACCCCGGAGAACCCGTCGGTCTTCGCTGCCGGCACGGGTCGGGTGATCACCGAGAAGCAGTTCCGGCGGTTGCAGGAGGGTGACTACGTCGAAGGTGGTCAGCTGCACCGCAGTGACGGGGCCGTGGTTCCGGTGGTGACCAAGGAGCAGGCGATCGCGGTCACCGAGGCAGTTGACGCCGGCGAGATCATCTGCGAGGAGGACGTCGCGAAGGTCCTCGGACCGGCGGCTCTGCCCGCTGACGTCCCACGATGGAGTGGAGCAGGCACATGGGCAGGGCACACAGTCTCCGTCAGAGGGCTGCGCGTCCGTGTGTCTGCTCCGCCCGCTCAGTCGGCGCGCAGCAGCTCGGCGATCTCGCCGGCGATACTCTGCAGCACCGGTACCGCACGGTCGCCGAACTCCGGGGTCACCCGGGCGTCCGGACCGGAGATGGACAGCGCGGTGGGTGTCGGTGCGCCGAGCACCGGCACAGCGAAGCAGCGCACGCCGATCTCTTGCTCACCGTCGTCGATCGCGTACCCGCGGTCCCGGATCCGGTCCAGCTCGGTGAGCAGGTCGGGCACTGTCCCGATGGATTTCGACGTCGCGGGTGGCATGCCCGCGCGGGTCACGATGTCCTCGACGGCGGTGTCGGGAAGCTGGGCCAGGATGGCCTTGCCTACCCCGGTGGAGTGGGTGAACACCCGGCGCCCCACCTCGGTGAACATTCGCATCGAATGGCTCGACGAGGCCTGCGCCACGTAGACGGCCATCTCGCGGTCGATGATCGCCAGGTTGGCGCTCTCGCCCAGCTCCTCGGCCAGTCGCGCCAGGAACGGCCTGGCATCCGCGCCGAACTGACGCCCAGCCGAGTCTCCCAGCCGGATCAGCCGTGGGCCGAGGGTATAGCGCCGAGAGGGCAGCTGGCGCACGTACCCGCGCGCGAGCAGGGTGCGCATCAGCCGGTGGATCGTGGGCAGCGGCAGTGCGGTCTTGCCGGCGAGCTCGCTCAGCGTGGACTCACCACCGGCATCGGCGAGCAGCTCGAGCAGGTCGATGGCGCGGTCCACGGACTGCACACCGCCCGAACGCCGCTTGACCTCTGGCTCGGTGTCTGTCATGCGGAATCCCCTTTCCTCCCGGGCGATCTTACGGCCTCGGTCCCGACCCGCCGGAGGCGAGGGTTCCGTGCGACCGCCTCCCGTACTACGATCCTATTACATTTCTGATCGTGGAAATACTACTCCACACATCGAGAACTACTGAGAGATTGGATGCACGACATGGCAGCGATCCCCGGGCCCAGCTACTCGATCACACTACGCATCGGTGCGCCGACCGGTCCGCGCACCACCACCGACGTCGTCTCGGCGGTGGGTGCCACCGGCGCTGCGGTCACTGCTGTGGACGTGGTGGAGTCCACGGACACACAGATGGTGGTGGACATCTCCGCGAACGCCCGTGACGAAGCGCATGTGCTCGAGATCCGCGACCGGCTGGACGCCTTGGACGGCGTGGTGGTCCGGCATGTCTCCGACGCCACCTTCCTGCTGCACCTGGGCGGCAAGCTCGAAGTCCGACCGAAGGTGAACCTTCGGCACCGCGACGACCTCTCCCGTGCCTACACCCCCGGTGTGGCCCGAGTGTGCCTGGCCATCGCCGAGCGCCCGGAGAATGCTCGCCGGCTGACCGTGAAGCGCAACACCGTCGCCGTGGTCACCGATGGCACCGCCGTGCTCGGCCTCGGCGACATCGGCCCGGAGGCCTCTCTGCCGGTGATGGAAGGAAAGGCGGCCCTGTTCAAGCAGTTCGGCGGGGTGGACGCCTGGCCGGTGCCGCTGGACACCACCGACACCGAAGAGATCATCCGCATTGTCAAGGCGATCGCGCCGGCCTATGGCGGCGTGAACCTGGAGGACATCTCCGCACCTCGTTGCTTCGAGATCGAGCGCCGGCTGCGTGAGGAGCTGGAGATCCCGGTCTTCCACGACGACCAGCACGGCACCGCGATCGTGGTGCTGGCCGCGCTGATCAACGCCCTCAAGGTAGTCGGCAAGTCGCTGGAGGAGGTGAAGATCGTGGTCTCGGGGGTGGGGGCGGCCGGTTCGGCGATCATCCGCCTGCTCAAGGGGCAGGGCGCCCAGAACATCGTCGCATTCGGCAGCCGTGGCGCGATCTCGGCCGAGAACGGCTATGACGACTCGGACCGGCAGTGGATCGCGGACAACACGAACGCCGCCGGCTTCACCGGCACCCTGCAGGAGGGGCTGGCCGGGGCCGACGTGTTCATCGGCGTCTCCGCCGGCAACATCCTCACCGGTGCGGACATCGCTGCGATGGCCGAGGGCGCGATCGTGTTTGCTCTGGCCAACCCGACACCCGAGGTGGACCCGCTGGACGCCGCGCAGCACGCTGCAGTGGTCGCGACCGGCCGCAGCGACTACCCGAACCAGATCAACAACGTGCTTGCCTTCCCTGGCCTGTTCCGCGGGCTGCTGGACGCCCGCGCCCGATCGATCAACGACGACGTGCTGCGCGCGACCGCCGTGGCGATCGCGCGCACGGTCAGTGACCAGGAGCGGAACGCCTCGTTCATCATCCCGAGCGTGTTCGACCCCACCGTGGCCAAGGAGGTTGCGGCCGCCGTGGTCGAGGTGGTGCACGCCGAACGCGCCACCGCGGGCGAACCCGAACCGTTCACCGGGGCGCTACCGCTGGGTACCGGGGAGGAGTGATGGCGACGCTCGACGGCGTCCGGGACCGGATCGAGGCGCTGCTGGCCGGACCGGATGCGGCCACGGCCGCCCGGTACCCCGGCGATGCCCTCGGCCGGGCGCCGGTGCACTCGGTCTACGTCGGCGCCGACCGGTACACCGCGGACCTGCCCACGCGCTGGGGCGAACAGGCACTGGAGGCTCTCGAGGCCGGGGGCGGGGTCGGCCACCTGCTTGCGGTGCACGGTTTGGTCGAGGATTCCGGCGAGGCGGACCGGATCGGCGAGCTCCTGCTGGCCAAGCTCGCCCGCGAGCCCATCGAAGACCTGCGGATCGACTTCGAGGACGGCTATGGCGACCGCGGTGACCAGGCTGAGGACGCCGCCGTGACCGCGGCCGTGGCGGCGATCGCCGCGGCGCGCTCGGCGGGTACCCTGCCACCGTTCGTGGGTATCCGGTTCAAGTGCCTGGAGCCTGCCACCCGGGCCCGAGGTCTGCGGACCCTCGAGGCTTTCGTCACCTCCCTGGCCGCTGAGGGTCTGCCGGAGGGACTGGTGCTCACCCTGGCCAAGGTGACCACGGTGGAGCAGGTGCAGGCGATGGTCCTGGCCCTGGAGACTCTCGAGTCCGCCCTGCGCCTACCCGCAGGGCGGCTCGGGTTCGAGATCCAGGTGGAGACCCCGCAAGCGATCGTTGGGCCGGACGGGCACAGCCTGCTCGGCCCGATGATCGCAGCCGGGGTCGGGCGGGTCACCGGGATGCCCTACGGCACCTACGACTACACCGCGTCATTGGGCATCGCAGCCGCCTATCAGTCGATGGAGCACCCGGCCGCCGACTTCGCCAAGCAGGTGATGCAGGTCAGCGCCGCTGGTACCGGGGTACGCCTGTCGGACGGGTCCACGAACGTGCTCCCGGTCGGCGACCAGGCCGCCGTGGACGCTGCCTGGGCGCTGCACGGTCGGCTGGTGATGCGCTCGCTGCGTCGCGGCTTCTACCAGGGCTGGGACCTGCACCCGGGCCAGCTGCCGAGCCGGTACGCGGCCACCTACGCGTTCTACCGCGCCGGGCTTCCTGACGTGCTCAGCCGGCTGGAGGACTACCTGAACGAGCGCGACGGTGCAGTGCTGGACGAACCGGCGACCGCCAAGGCGATGGCCGCCTTCCTGCTACGCGGGCTGGACTGCGGTGCCGTGGACAGTGCCGAGGTCCCGTTCCAGGCCGCTGCGCTCCATGGACTGCTCGGGCGCCAGGGCAGTTGACGTCCACCCTAGCCATGTCCTAGACTTCCAATTATCAGAAATAGATTTCCGACATATGAAATTCGAGGGAGTCGGATATGACCAACGCTCGCTACACCGTGAACTGTTCGATCTTGCTCACTGACCTACCACTGCTCGAGCGTCCTGCCGCCGCCCGCGCCGCCGGATTTGACGCAGTGGAGTTCTGGTGGCCGTTCCCGACCTCCACGCCTGCGGTCGATGACGTGGACGCGTTCGTCCGCGCCATCACCGATGCCGGCGTGCAGTTGACCGGCCTGAACTTCAACGCCGGCGACATGCCCGGCGGCGACCGGGGGCTGGTGTCCTGGCCGGAACGCTCCGCAGAGTTCCGGGCCAACTTCGATGCGGTCACCGCCATCGGCGAGCGGACCGGCTGTCGCGCCTTCAATGCCCTCTACGGCAACCGCATCGACGGGGAGGACCCGGCCCGCCAGGACGAGATCGCTGCCGAGAACCTGGCACTGGCCGCTCAAGCGGTCGCCCGGATCGAGGGCACCGTGCTGGTCGAACCGGTCTCTGGTACGCCCGCCTACCCGCTGAAGACTGCGGCCGATGCGATCGCGGCGATGGACGCTGCCGGTGAAGCGAACCTCGGGCTGCTCTTCGACGTCTACCACCTGGCCACCAACGGCGATGACGTGGACGCCGCACGGGAGGCCTATGCGAGCCGGATCGCGCACGTGCAGATCGCCGACGCCCCCGGCCGGGACCAGCCCGGCACCGGCGAGGCGCCGATCGCCCGCTGGACCGCCGACCTCCTCGAAGGCGGTTACGACGGCTGGTTCGGGCTGGAGTACAAGCCCGCCAGCCCCGCCTCCCAGGCCGACCCGTTCGCCTGGCTGCCCGCCGCCGCCCGCAGCGCCCGCTGACCGACCAACCGACCCGGACAAGGAACTCATCATGACCAACATCGCCTTCATCGGACTGGGCATCATGGGTGCCCCGATGGCCGTCAACCTCGCCAAGGCGGGCTTCGCCGTCACCGGCTACAACCGCTCACCGCGCTACGACGCACTGATCGAGGCCGGCGGCAGCTCCGCCGACAGCGTCGCCGAAGCGGTCGCAGCTGCGGACGTGGTCATCACTATGGTGCCGGACTCCCCGGACGTGGCGGCCGTGCTGCAGGGCGAGGACGGTGTGTTCGCCAACGCCAAGGCCGGCGCGCTGATCATCGACTTCTCTACGATCCGCCCGGACGTCGCCCAGGAGCTCGCAGCCGAGGCGAAGGACAACGGCCTGCGCATGCTGGACGCCCCGGTCTCCGGTGGGGAACCGGGGGCGATCAACGCCGCCCTGTCCATCATGGTCGGCGGGGACGAGGCCGACTTCGCCGAGGCCGGGCCGGTCTTCGACGCAGTCGGCAAGACGATCGTGCACGTCGGCCCCTCCGGCTCTGGACAGACTGTCAAGGCGGCCAACCAGCTGATCGTGGCGACGAACATCGCAGCTCTCAGCGAGGCGGTGGTGTTCCTCGAGGCCTACGGAGTGGACCTGCCGGCTGCCATCGAGGTACTCGGCGGCGGCCTTGCCGGATCGGCCGTGCTGAACCAGAAGGCGCAGAAGATCCTGGACCGCGACTTCGCCCCGGGCTTCCGCATCGACCTGCACCACAAGGACATGGGCATCGTCACCGCTGCTGCCCGCGAGGCCGGGGTGGCCATCCCGGTCGGCTCCCTGCTCGCGCAGCTGATGGTCTCCGCCCGTGCCAACGGTGACGGCGACCTGGACCACTCCGGTCTGTTCCGCACCGCCCAACGACTCTCGGGCACGCAGAAGAGCTGACGACGGCTCGCGGCGGCTGAGACCGCCACCATCCAGCACGACGCGGCCCCCTCGCCGCGACAACACCCAAGGAGGCCATTCCCATGGCACGTATGCGCGCTGTCGACGCCATCGTCCAGATCTTCGAGAAGGAGGGGCACACCCAGACCTTCGGTCTGCCTGGTGCTGCCATCAACCCCCTCTACTCCGCGATGAAGGACCACGGCGGCATCAAGCACGTCCTCGCTCGGCACGTCGAGGCCGCCTCGCACATGGCCGACGGGTACTCCCGCACCGAGCACGGCAACATCGGCATCTGCCTGGGCACCTCCGGCCCGGCCGGCACCGACATGATCACCGGGCTGTACGCCTCCTGGGCGGACTCCGTGCCGATCTTGTGCATCACCGGCCAGGCGCCGGTGGCCAAGCTGGACAAGGAGGACTTCCAGGCGGTCGACATCGCCAGCATCGCCGCGCCGGTGACGAAGATGGCCAAGACCGTGCTCGAGGCCTCCCAGGTGCCGGGCACCTTCGCCAAGGCCTTCCAGCTGATGCGCTCCGGGCGTCCTGGGCCGGTCCTCATCGACCTGCCGATCGACGTGCAACTCGCCGAGATCGAATTCGACATCGACACCTACGAGCCCCTCCCGGTGACCCGCCCGGCCGCCACCCGCGCCCAGGCAGAGAAGGCCATCGACATGCTGCTGGCCAGCGAGAAGCCGATCATCATCGCCGGTGGCGGCATCCTGAACGCCGGTGCCGAGGAGAAGCTGGTCGAGCTCGCCGAGACCCTGGGCGTGCCGGTGGTGCCGACCCTGATGGGATGGGGCATCATCCCCGACGACCACGAGCTGATGATCGGCATGGTTGGCTACCAAACCTCCCACCGCTACGGCAACGCGTCCTTCTTGGCCTCGGACTTCGTGATCGGGATCGGCAACCGGTGGGCGAACCGGCACACCGGCTCCCTGGACATCTACACCGAGGGCCGCACGTTCGTGCACGTGGACATCGAGCCCACCCAGCTTGGTCGCATCTTCGAGCCCGACTTCGGCATCGTCTCCGATGCCGGCGCCGCGCTCGACCAGCTGATCGCGGTGGCCCAGGACCGCAAGGCCGCCGACCAGGTGCCGGACTACTCCACCTGGGTGGCCGAGTGTGCCGAGCGCAGGCGCACGATGCTGCGCAAGACGCACTTCACCGAGGTGCCGATCAAACCGCAGCGGGTGTACGAGGAGATGAACCAGGTCTTCGACCGCAACACCCGGTACGTGACCACGATCGGCCTGTCCCAGATCGCCGGCGCCCAGTTCCTGAACGTGTACGCCCCGCGGCACTGGATCAACGCCGGCCAGGCTGGTCCGCTGGGCTGGACCGGGCCGGCCGCGCTCGGGGTGGCCGTGGCTGCCCCGGACGAGCAGGTGGTGGCCCTGTCCGGTGACTACGACTTCCAGTTCCACATCGAGGAGCTCGCCGTCGGCGCCCAGCACAACATCCCCTATGTGCACGTGCTGGTCAACAACGCCTACCTCGGCCTGATCCGACAGTCCCAGCGCGCCTTCGACATGGACTACCAGGTGCAGCTGAGCTTCGAGAACCTCAACTCCCCGGAGACCGGCGGCTACGGTGTGGACCACGTGAAGGTCGCCGAAGGCCTGGGCTGCAAGGCGATCCGGGTCACCGACCCGAGCGATCTGGCCGCTGCCTTCGGCAAGGCCACCGCGATGGCGGAGGAGTTCCGGGTGCCGGTGGTGGTCGAGGTGATCTTGGAGCGGGTCACGAACATCTCGATGGGTGCCGAGATCAGCGGCGTGAACGAGTTCGAGGAGCTCGCGATCTCCGCGGAGGATGCCCCCACGGCGATCGCTCTGCTTGACTAACGCCATGACGACAGTGGTCCTTGCTCCGGACAAGTTCAAGGGATCGCTGACTGCCGCCCAGGTCGCCGAGCACCTAGCCACCGGCATGCGCCGGGTCCGGCCGGAGCTGACCGTGGTGCAGGTGCCGATGGCCGACGGCGGTGAGGGCACCGTTGCTGCTGCCCTCGCCGCCGGCTGGACCGAGCGGGCAGCCGTGGTCACCGGGCCGCTGGGCGATCCCGTGCACGCCACGTACGCGCTGTCTCCCGACGGCGTTACGTGCGTCGTGGAGATGTCCCTCGCCTCGGGGCTGGCGCTCACCCAGGCGGATGTGGATGCCGCCCGCCGCTCGTCCTCGGCCGGCACCGGTGAGCTGGTCGGCCACGCGCTGGACGACGGTGCCCGCCGCATCCTGCTCGGCGTGGGCGGCAGCGCCAGCACCGACGGCGGCGCCGGTCTGGTGCAGGCCCTCGGGGTGCGTCTGCTGGCTGAGGACGGCGACGAGCTGCCCGGGGGAGGCGCTGCACTCACCGCGATCTCCGCCGTCGACCTGAGCGGGCTGGACCCGCGACTGACGCACACCGAGGTGGTGCTGGCAGCCGACGTGGACAACCCCCTGCTCGGCCCGAGCGGCGCAGCCGCGGTCTACGGGCCGCAGAAGGGCGCCGACGCCGCCACTGTGGCCGAGCTGGAGGCCGGCCTGGCCCGCTGGGTGCAGGCGTTGGCCGAGGTGCGCCCAGAGGCCGCTCGCGCTGCGGACGCCCCAGGAGCGGGAGCAGCCGGTGGGGTCGGGTACGCCGCACTGGCCCTGCTCGGCGCCACCCGCCGGTCTGGCATCGAGGTGGTGGTCGAGCTGACCGGTCTGGCCGAGCTTCTCTTCGGCGCGGACCTGGCGGTCACCGGCGAGGGCAGCCTGGACGAGCAGAGCCTGTACGGCAAGACCCCCGTGGGCGTGGCCCGCGCGGCGGCTGCGGCCGGAGTGCCGACCGTTGCAGTGGCAGGCCGGTCGCTGCTCGCCGATGATGAGCTGGTCCGGCACGGTATCGACGCGTGCTACCCACTCAGCGCCCTGGAGCCGGACCCGCAGACCTCGATGCGGGAGGCCGGCCGGCTGCTCGAAGAACTTGCGGCGCAGATCGTCGCCGCGCACCTGTGAGGAGAAGACGATGGCGGAGACGACCTACGACCTGGTGATCCGGGTCGAGCGGGTGTGCACCACGGCCGGGTTCCAGCCCCGTGAGGTGGGCATCACCGCCGGGCGGATCGAGGCGATGGAGCCGCTGGGCAACAACCTCGTCGGCGACGAGGTCATCGAGCTGACCGGCGAGGAGGTGCTGCTGCCCGGCCTGGTGGACACCCACGTGCACGTCAACGAGCCCGGCCGCACCGACTGGGAGGGGTTCGACTCCGCGACCCGGGCTGCGGCCCGCGGCGGGGTGACCACCATCATCGACATGCCGCTGAACTCCATTCCGCCCACGGTCACCGTCGCGGCGCTGCAGGAGAAGGTCGCCGCCACCGAGGGCAAGCGGCACGTGAACGTCGGCTTCTGGGGCGGGGCCATCCCGGGCAACAAGGAGGACCTGCGCGGTCTGCACGACGCCGGGGTGTTCGGGTTCAAGTGCTTCCTGCTGCACTCCGGGGTGGACGAGTTCCCGCCGCTGGACCCGGACCAGCTGGAGGAGGACCTGCGTGAGCTGGCCGGTTTCGACGCCCGGATGATCGTGCACGCCGAGGATTCCCGCACCATCGACCGAGCCACCCAGCCGGAGGGCGACCAGTACGAGAAGTTCCTGCACTCCCGGCCGCGCAGTGCGGAGAACCTCGCCATCGCCGAGGTGATCGCCCGAGCCCGGTGGACCGGGGCGAAGGTGCACATCCTGCACCTGTCCTCCTCGGACGCGCTGCCGATGATCGCCAGCGCGAAACGGGACGGGGTGCAGATCAGTGCGGAGACCTGCCCGCACTACCTGACCCTGGCCGCCGAGGACATCCCGGCCGGGAACACCGCCTACAAGTGTTGCCCACCGATCCGGGAGGCGAGCAACCGGGACCTGCTCTGGCAGGGCCTGGCCGAGGGGATCATCGACTGCGTGGTCACCGACCACTCACCCTCCACCCTGGAGCTGAAGCACCTGGACACCGGCGACTTCGGCACCGCCTGGGGCGGGATCGCCTCGCTGCAGCTGAGCCTGGCGGTGATGTGGACCGCCGCCCGCGCTCGCGGCATCGCCCTGGAGCAGGTGGTGCAGTGGATGGCCAGCAAGCCGGCCGCCCTGGCTGGTCTGCGGTCCAAGGGCACGATCGCCGTCGGCTACGACGCGGACCTGTCCATCTTCGCCCCGGACGACGCGTTCGTGGTGCACGCCGAGACGCTCGAGCACAAGAACCCGATCACCCCCTATGACCAGCGGTCCCTGTCCGGTGTGGTCCGCCGCACCCTGCTGGCGGGCAAGGGCATCGACTTCGACCACCCGGCCGGGGAGCTCATCTGGAGAGGAAAAGCATGACCTACCACGTCCCCCAGGGCGGGCTGCCGCCGCAGACGGCGCTGACCACCGACCGTGCCGTGTTCACCGAGGCCTACGCGGTGCTGCCGGCGCGCACGATGAGCGACATCACCGCCAGCCTGCTGCCGCACTGGTCCGACACCCGGCTGTGGGTGCTCGCCCGGCCGCTGAGCGGGTTCGCCGAGACCTTCGCCCAGTACCTGGTGGAGGTCGCCCCCGGCGGTGGCAGCGACGCCCCGGAGCCGGACGCCGGCGCCGAGGGCGTGCTGTTCGTGGTCGGCGGCGAGCTGGAGCTCACCCTGGACGGCCAACAGCAGCCGCTGACCTCCGGCGGGTACGTCTACCTGGCCCCTGGTGCGGACTGGAGGCTGCGCAACCGTAGCGGCGAGGTGGCCAGCTTCCACTGGATCCGCAAGGCCTACCAGCAGGCCGACGGCGTGGGGGTGCCCGAGTCCTTCGTCACCCGCGCCCAGGACGTGGACGGTGTGGGCATGGTCGGCACCGACGGCGCCTGGAGCACCCAGCGGTTCGTCGACCCGGCCGACCTGCGCCACGACATGCACGTGAACATCGTCACCCTGCAGCCCGGTGCCTCGATCACCTTCCCGGAGACGCACGTGATGGAGCACGGCCTGTTCGTGCTGCAGGGTAAGGCCGTCTACCTGCTGAACACCGACTGGGTGGAGGTGGAGGCCGGCGACTTCATGTGGCTGCGCGCCTACTGCCCGCAGGCCTGCTACGCCGGCGGTCCGGGGGAGTTCAGCTACCTGCTGTACAAGGACGTCAACCGGCACGTGCACCTCACCCTCTGACACCCGCACGCCCACCCGCACCCCTCCCGCACCCCCTCCCGCGCTGAATCGATTCAGGCGATACTTGCTACGTGAGGTCGTGCTCCTGGGTATCGCCTGGGCGGAGCAGGTATCGCCCGCGCAGGGTGGTCGCTGCCCTCCTGGTGGGCGAGGACTGGGTCAGGGACGGCGAGGAACGGGTGCAGGGCTGGACCGACCCCCAGTCATGAGGCGCGCTGGCGCAGCCACGTCAGCACCGCAGCCTCCAGCCCCGGCAGGTCCCGGTCCAAGGAGTGCGTCCCAGGCAGGACGACCACCTCCCGTCCGGGTGCCGCCGGCGGGATGCCGAACCGGTCCGAGGACCCCTGCACCACCAGCACCGGCACGTCCACCGCGGCCAGTTCGGGCAGCCGCGACCGGCTCTCCTCCTTGCCCGGCGGCAACAGCGGGAAGGCGAGGCACAGCACCCCGGAGGTAACGCCGTCACCGGCGGTACGGCAGGCCACCCGAGCCCCGGAGGAACGACCTCCGGTGACCACCGGAAGACCGGCGAGGTGGCGGGCTACCAGCTCCTCGAGCACAGCCCGCCACGCTGCGTCGAGCTGCGGCGCCGGAGCCGGGGCACGGCGCCCGGCCA
Organism: Ruania albidiflava DSM 18029; assembly: GCF_000421225.1. Lineage (GTDB taxonomy): Bacteria > Actinomycetota > Actinomycetes > Actinomycetales > Beutenbergiaceae > Ruania > Ruania albidiflava. Next base: position 15,050 of record NZ_ATWL01000021.1, read on the forward strand.
CCCGGTAGGGCTGCTCGACCAGCGCTACCAGCCACCCGGCACGCAGCGCGGCACCGGTGGCGGCCACCAGGTCTGTCGCCGAGGTGCCACCCCCGGCGCCGTGACCGAGGACCAGCGCCCCCGCAGGGGCCTGGTTGGGAGCATGCAGGTGGGCCCGAGCCGGTCCGTGCGGGGTGTTCACCTGCACGGTCTGCGGCTCGGGCCCACTCATGGGGCTCAGGCTACGCGGTCACTGCTGTCCGCGCCTGGTCCTCGTCCTCGCGGCCGGCCCACGAGCCCAGTGCGAGCCTGCGGATGGCCAGACCGGTCAGGGCCAGGATCACACCCAGCCCCACCACCATGGCCGAGACCCCGAAAGCGAGCACCGAGGTGAACAGCGAGGCCCGCAGGAACGAAGCGTTCATCACCATGGTGCGCTGACCCTGCAGCTGTGCGTACTCCTCCGAGTCCTCATCCACCTGGGACATCGCATCGCCGAGCTCAGCGTACGTGCGCCCGTCAGTGCCCTCCAGCGCGTGGGTGTTGATGATGTCCGCCTGCGAGTAGGCGGTGAGCGGGCCGCGGACCTGCTCGCCGGCGAACCAGCGGGCGTCCTCGGCGACGGTGATCTGTTCGTCAGCCAGCTGGCTGGAGACCATCGTCCAGGTGCCGATGCCCGCGAGCAGCAGCACCAGGCCGACGACGAACGAGGCGATTCCCACGCCCTTGATGAACCGGTCACTGCGAGCGGCGGTGGCCATGATGCCCTCCAGGTTGAGTGCTTCTTTTTCTGACACCACAAGCATCTCGGGTCAGGAACGGTCGTTCGTGGGCCCAAGGTCCCGACCTGCCCGGGACGAAGGTCCCGTTCTGTGTCCGCGACCACGCTGCGGCCCACCGCAGCCAGCTGGCGCGCGGTCCTAATCTGCGCCCCCGGCCCGTCCGGAGCCTGGAGCGCGAAGAAGGAGTAACGCCCAGATGAGCCGTCCGCTGCGCTCACCTGCCTTCACCCACGGCCGCAACGTGACCGGAGCCCGCGTTCGGTGGCGTGCCACCGGGATGGGGGCCGACGACTTCGGCACACCGATCGTGGCGATCGCCAACTCTGCGCTGGTGTGCGAGTCTCACGATGAGGCCGTGGCCAAGATCCTGGCCACGGACGTCCAGCCCGGGCACGTGGTGGCGGTGCGCTCCATCGGCCTGATCGAGGACGGTGACGAGATCGAGATCGACGTGGCTAGCCGGCTGATCCGGCTGAACGTGCCGGTCTGCGGCGCTGGCTGAGCGGCGGGCGAAGATGGCGCCGACCGAGGACCCGTGGCAGCCGGTGAGCCGAGAGCGGCACGTCTCCCGTGCGCTGCAGGCCTAGGCGGCGATGGCCACCTCCGTGGACCGGGGTGCGGTACGGGACCTGTCGTTGATCCGCCAGGTCTGAGCAGCGTTCGACGGCGTAGCTCGCCGGGCGTTGCTACCGTCAGCGTCCATGAGCACCGGTTGGCGAGAGTCCCGGCGCGCGTTCGGCGACGCGGCGCGGTGGTTCGTCGCGGTCACGGCCCGGGTCGAGGGCCGGTGGGAACGGCCGGGCCTGGGGGAGTGGGACGTGCGTGCGCTCGTGGGGCACACCAGCCGCGCGCTGCTCACCGTGGAGAGCTACCTGCATCGGCCGGCAGAGTCGGTGCAGATCCGGTCAGCTGCCGAGTACTACCGGGCCACGCGCTCGATCGCGACTGGACCCGACGTGGCCGAGCGTGGCCGGGAGGCTGGTGCGGCCCTCGGCGCGGATGCGGTCGCGGCGGTGGCGGCGATCGCCGCGCGGGTGGCGCCGCTCCTGGACGAGCAGGACGGGACAGCACTGGTGACGACCGTGGCCGGCGGGATGCGCCTGGCGGACTACCTGCCCACCCGCACGTTCGAGCTGGCGGTGCACACCGCTGACCTCGCCGCGGCTCTGGGTGAACCGATCGAGGTGCCGGAGGCCGCGGCGGAACAAGCGCTGGCGCTCGTGACCGACCTGGCCATCACCGATGGCCGTGCCGGAGAGCTGCTGCTGGCAGCCACCGGCCGCCGGCACACCGAGGGCTTCACCGTTCTCTGACTCGACACCGGGTGGGGGCTCCTATAGTTGAGGGCATGACGACTGCCGACGCCGCACCGGACATCAAGCCTCGCTCACGAGTGGTCACCGACGGGATCGAGGCGACGGCCTCGCGCGGTATGCTGCGCGCCGTCGGGATGGGTGACGAGGACTGGGTCAAACCGCAGATCGGCATCGCCTCCTCCTGGAACGAGATCACCCCGTGCAACTTGTCTCTGGACCGGTTGGCGCAGGCGTCGAAGGAGGGGGTGCACGCCGGCGGTGGGTACCCGCTGGAGTTCGGCACGATCTCCGTCTCCGACGGCATCTCCATGGGCCATGAGGGGATGCACTTCTCCCTGGTCTCCCGCGAGGTGATCGCCGACAGCGTGGAGACCGTGATGATGGCCGAACGGCTGGACGGCTCTGTGCTGCTCGCCGGCTGTGACAAGTCCCTACCCGGGATGCTGATGGCCGCCGCCCGGCTGGACCTGGCCAGCGTGTTCCTCTACGCCGGGTCGATCATGCCCGGCTGGGTCAAGCTCGAGGATGGCACCGAGAAGGATGTCACCATCATCGACGCGTTCGAAGCGGTCGGTGCATGCGCCCGCGGGCTGATGAGCAAGGCCGACGTGGACCAGATCGAACGGGCCATCTGCCCGGGCGAGGGCGCCTGCGGCGGGATGTACACCGCGAACACGATGGCCTCGGTGGCCGAGGCGATGGGCATGTCCCTGCCCGGGTCGGCCGCCCCGCCGTCGGCGGATCGCCGCCGGGACAACTTTGCGCACCTGTCCGGGGAAGCAGTGGTGAACATGCTCCGGTTGGGGATCACCGCCCGGGACATCATGACCAAGGAGGCGTTCGAGAACGCGATCGCCGTGGTGATGGCCTTCGGCGGCTCGACGAATGCGGTGCTGCATCTGCTCGCGATCGCCAACGAGGCCGAGGTGGAGCTGACCATGGCCGATTTCGACCGGGTCGCCTCCCGGGTGCCGCACCTGGGCGACCTGAAGCCGTTCGGCCGGTACGTGATGAACGACGTCGACCGGATCGGCGGGGTGCCGGTGATCATGAAGGCGCTGCTGGACGCCGGGCTACTGCACGGAGACTGCCTGACCGTCACCGGCAAGACCGTCGCGGAGAACCTGGCGCACATCGCACCACCGGACCCGGACGGAAAGATCCTGCGCGCGATGAACGACCCGATCCACCCCACCGGAGGGATCACCATCCTCGGTGGCAGCCTCGCACCCGAGGGCGCAGTCGTGAAGTCCGCCGGGTTCGACGAGTCGGTCTTCGAGGGAACGGCCCGGGTGTTCGACCGGGAGCGGGCCGCGATGGATGCGCTCGAGGACGGCACCATCACCGACGGCGACGTGGTGGTGATCCGCTACGAAGGCCCCAAGGGTGGGCCCGGGATGCGGGAGATGCTCGCCATCACCGGTGCGATCAAGGGCGCTGGGCTGGGCAAGACGGTGCTGCTGCTCACCGACGGCCGGTTCTCCGGCGGCACCACTGGATTGTGTGTGGGGCACGTGGCCCCAGAAGCGGTGGACGGCGGGCCGATCGCGTTCGTGCGCGATGGCGACCCGATCCGGTTGGACGTGGCGAACAAGACCCTCGATGTGCTCGTCGAGCCGGCCGAGCTGGAGGCCCGCAAGGAGGGGTGGGCGCCACTGCCGCACAGCTTCAGGCGCGGTGTGCTTGCGAAGTACTCGCGCCTGGTGCAGTCCGCCTCCAAGGGAGCCGTGCTGGCCTGACCGCCCCGGTTGCTGCGCAGCCGAGACCGGCGCACGATGGCCAGATGGAGGACATCGAGGTGACAGTGCCGCTCTCGGCCGACGCCGCGCACGCGTTCTCCGTGTACGTGGCAGGCAGCTGGTGGCCGACGATCTGGTCGACCGACCGGGAGCACTTCGACCGGTTCGTGGTCCAACCACGGGTCGGTGGCCGGGTGCTGGCCCGGTACGACGACGGCCGCGAGGAGGACTGGGGCGAGGTGCTCGACTACCAGGTGGGACGCAGGCTGGAGCACACGTTCAGCTACGCGCACACCTCCGGAGCCCCCAGCCGGGTGGTGGCCGAGTTCGTCGACCGCACCGAGGGTGGCTGCGATCTGGTGTTCCGGCACGGCGGCTGGACCGAGGACAACGCCCAGGACCGGGACCAGTTCATGAACTGGGCCGAGCAGCTGGACGAGTTCGCCGAGGCCAGCGAGTTCGACCTGCGACCGCCACAGACCCCGCCGGAATGAGTACCTCGCAGCCTCGCGCTGCGAGCCCGATGACAGCTGGAGGAGCAGCGCGATGACTACGATGACCACCCAGCAGGTGCTCGACGAGGGACTGTCCGACTGGCGGGTGCTGATCCGCACGCTGCAGACCTGCTTCGAGACCGGCTCCTTCGCTGCCGGTGCCGACCTGGTCGGTCGGATCACCACTGTGGCCGAGCAGCTGGACCACCACCCGGACGTGCTGCTGCGCTACCCGAACGTGCTGGTCACCACCACCAGCCACGACGTCGGCGGCCTCACTGACCGGGACATCACCCTGGCCCGGCGGATCAGCCAGGTGGCCGCCGACCTCGGCGTTCCCGCCGCACCGCAGAAGGTGGGCTCCTCCGAGATCGCCATCGACGTGATGGACGCCGATAGCGTCCGGCCGTTCTGGCAGGCAGTGCTCGGCTATGCCACCAGCGACGCGGACGAGACCGAGCTGAGTGACCCGATGGGCCGCGGTCCGACGATCTGGTTCCAGCAGATGGACGCACCGCGCCCGCAGCGCAACCGGATCCACCTGGACGTCTGGGTACCGCACGACCAGGCGGAGACCCGCCTCCAGACGACCCTCGACGCCGGGGGACGGCTCCTCTCCGACGAGGCGGCGCCGTCGTTCTGGGTACTGGCCGACGCCGAAGGCAACGAAGCGTGCATCTGCACCAACCTGGACCGCGAGACCAGCTGAGCCGGTCACCTCAGTGCGAGGCGGACCGGCCGGGCGCCGGCCGGGCTCACCCCGAGGGCGCACCGGCTGTCCGTCCACCATGCGAGCATGAATACCAGTATGTGAGACGCGGCGTGGCGGAAGGTGACGTGGACCCGTTGCCGGGTCTAGCATGCAGGACATGGCCACGCTGTCGATCGTCGTAGTACTTACCGGGCGCGCTCGCGCGACCGTCTGACTCGACGATCCCAGCTGAGCGCGCACCCCTCGACCACCCGGACCCGGGCCGAGGGGTTTTTGTTTGTTCACTGCAGGTCCGCACCATCAAGTCGAACGCAGGAGGAGAGATGGCCGACGCGCCACATCCCACGCCGCCGCGTCCGCGTCCGCCGAAGCCAGCCCTGGCCGCGGCCGAGCGCGGCGCACCCGTGACCGGCGAGCCGATGACCGGAGCCGAGTCGGTCGTCCGCTCGCTCGAGGCGGTCGGCGTCGACACGGTATTCGGCATCCCCGGCGGGGCGATCCTCCCGGTCTACGACCCCCTGTTCGACTCCTCGATGCGGCACATCCTGGTCCGGCACGAGCAAGGTGCCGGACATGCCGCGCAAGGTTATGCCTCCGCGACCGGCAAAGTGGGCGTGTGCATGGCGACGTCCGGTCCCGGGGCCACGAACCTGGTCACTCCGCTGGCCGATGCGCACATGGACTCCGTGCCGATGGTGGCGATCACGGGCCAGGTGGCTGAGTCGCTCATCGGTACCGATGGGTTCCAGGAGGCAGACATCGTCGGCATCACGATGCCGATCACCAAGCACTCCTTCCTGATCACCGACCCGGCGGAGATCCCGGCCCGGATCGCTGAGGCGTTCCACATCGCCAGCACCGGACGACCTGGGCCCGTGCTGGTGGACATCGCGAAGAGCGCCATGCAGGCCCAGACCACCCACGTGTGGCCGCCGACGCACCTGGACATCCCCGGGTACCGGCCCACCGCGAAGCCGCACCTGAAGCAGATCAAGGAGGCGGCCCGGCTGCTGGCCACCTCCCGCCGGCCGGTGCTGTACGTCGGCGGCGGGGCGATCCGCGCGAACGCCGCGGCAGAGCTGGAGGCGCTGACGAACCTCTCCGGCGCCCCGGTGGTGACCACGCTGATGGCCCGCGGTGTGCTGCCCGACACCCATCCGCAGCACCTGGGTATGCCCGGGATGCACGGCACCGTGGCAGCGGTGGCGGCGCTGCAGAAGGCGGACCTGGTGGTGGCCCTCGGGGCCCGGTTCGACGACCGGGTCACCGGCCGGCTGGACTCCTTTGCTCCGGGTGCCACAGTGGTGCACGCGGACATCGACCCGGCGGAGATCTCTAAGAACCGGGTCGCCGACGTGCCGATCGTCGGTGACCTCAAGGACGTGCTGGTGGACCTGGCCGCAGAGCTGGAGCGTGAGCAGGCCCAGCACGGCAGGCCGGACGTCGAGGGTTGGTGGGCCACTTTGGACCGGCTCCGGGACACGTACCCGCTGGGCTGGACACCCACCGAGGACGGCCTGCTGGCACCGCAGCACGTGATCTCCCGGCTCGGTGAGATCTCCGGCCCGGACTCGATCTACGTGGCCGGTGTGGGTCAGCACCAGATGTGGGCGGCCCAGTTCATCCGCTACCAGCATCCGCGCACCTGGCTGAACTCCGGCGGGCTGGGCACGATGGGCTACTCGGTGCCTGCGGCGATGGGCGCCCAGGTGGGCCGTCCGGACGCCACGGTGTGGGCGATCGACGGCGACGGCTGTTTCCAGATGACCAACCAGGAGCTGGCCACCTGCGCCCTGGAGGGGATCCCGATCAAGGTCGCGATCATCAACAACTCCTCCCTGGGCATGGTGCGCCAGTGGCAGACGCTGTTCTACGACCAGCGCTACTCCAACACGGACCTGAACACCGGTCACCAGAGCGCCCAAATCCCGGACTTCGTGAAGCTGGCCGAGGCATACGGCTGCGTGGGGCTGCGCTGCGACAAGGTCGCCGACGTGGACGCCACCATTCGCAAGGCCGAGGAGATCGATGACCGGCCGGTGGTGGTCGACTTCGTGGTCAGCGCCGATGCGATGGTCTGGCCGATGGTTGCCGCCGGTGTGAGCAACGACGACATCCAGTACGCCCACGGCATCAGCCCGGCGTTCGAGCGCGACGAGTAAGGGACCGAGACAATGACCCGACACACACTCTCTGTGCTGGTGGAGAACAAGCCCGGTGTGCTCACCCGTGTCTCTGCGCTGTTCGCCCGCCGCGCGTTCAACATCCATTCCCTGGCGGTGGGGCCCACGGAGTACCCGGAGATCTCCCGGATCACCGTGGTGGTGGACGTGGAGTCCAACCCGCTGGAACAGGTCACCAAGCAGCTGAACAAGCTGGTGAACGTGATCAAGATCGTCGAGCTGGCCCCGACCTCCTCAGTGCAGCGTGAGCTGCTCCTGGTGAAGGTCAAGGCGGACGACGACGCCCGCACTGCTGTGCTCCAGGTGGTCGAGCTGTTCCGGGCGCACGTGGTTGACGTGACCCCGGAGGCTGTGACCATCGAGGCCACCGGTGGTGAGGACAAGCTCCGTGCGCTGCTTGCCTCGCTGGAGCCGTACGGGATCCGTGAGATCGTGCAGTCCGGTGCCGTGGCCATCGGCCGAGGCCCGAAGTCCATGACCGACCGGGCGCTGGAGCGCATCCACCGTTCTGCCTGACCGCACTGCCGGGCTGTGGTGAGACCGCCGCCCGGATGATCGACCCCGCCCGTCGCGACGGCATCGGGTGGGTCCCCTGAAGAAGTAGTCAGAATTGAAGGAGAAACACTGTGGCTGAGCTGTTCTACGACGACGACGCCGACCTGTCCCTGATCGCCGCGAAGAAGGTCGCCGTCATCGGCTACGGCAGCCAGGGCCACGCGCACGCGCTGAACCTGCGCGACTCGGGTGTGGACGTCCGCATCGGTCTGCGTGAGGGCTCCTCCTCGCGGGAGAAGGCGGAGAACGAGGGGCTGCGCGTGCTCGGCGTGGCGGACGCGGTCAAGGAGGCCGACGTCGTGGTGATCCTCGCTCCGGACCAGGCCCAGCGGGGGCTGTACGCCGAGGAGGTTGCACCGAACCTGGACGACGGTGACACGCTGGTGTTCGCGCACGGGTTCAACATCCGGTTCGGCTACATCAAGCCGAAGGAGACCGTGGACGTGATCATGGTCGCCCCGAAGGGCCCGGGCCACCTGGTCCGCCGGGAGTTCGTGGACGGGCGCGGTGTGCCGGTGATCGTGGCGGTGGAGCAGGACGCCTCCGGCAACGCCTGGCCGCTCGCGCTGTCCTACGCCCGGGGCATCGGTGGTCTGCGTGCTGGTGGGATCAAGACCACCTTCACCGAGGAGACCGAGACCGACCTGTTCGGTGAGCAGTCGGTGCTCTGCGGCGGGACCTCCCAGCTGGTGCAGTACGGCTTCGAGGTGCTCACCGAGGCCGGCTACCAGCCGGAGGTCGCCTACTTCGAGGTGCTGCACGAGCTGAAGCTGATCGTGGACCTGATGATCGAGGGCGGTATCGCCAAGCAGCGCTGGTCCATCTCGGACACCGCCGAGTACGGCGACTACGTCTCCGGCCCGCGGGTGATCGACCCGAACGTGAAGGAGAACATGAAGGCAGTGCTCGCCGACATCCAGTCCGGGGCGTTCGCCGAGCGGTTCATCGCCGACCAGGACGCCGGTGCACCGGAGTTCAAGGAGCTGCGTGCCAAGGGTGAGCAGCACCCGATCGAGGCGACCGGCAAGGAGCTGCGCAAGATGTTCGCGTGGGTGAAGCCCGCCGACGCCGACTACACCGAGGGAAGCGCCGGACGCTGACGCAGGTACCCGCGACGGAGGAGCGGTTGCCGGAGGCAGCGGGAGGGGTTTCCCGAGCAGCTGAGTACTGGGGAAGCGCCGGACGCTGACGCAGGTACCCGCGACCACACCCCGCACGGAGCCAGGTTCCGGCGTCCGAGGTAGGCGAGAGCTGCCTGAGACGCCGGAACTTGGCTCCGTCGCTGTTTGCGGCGATGATCAGCGCATGTCTGAGGAGCCAGCGTCTGCGCTGCATGCCCGGGTGCGCAGCACGGTCGACGCGCACGTGGCCAAGCTGGTGCTCGCCGTCAAGGTGCTGCGCATCCCGGCAGCGCTGGTGGGTCTGCCGGCGATCCCGGCGCTGCTAGCCGCGACCATCCTGGCAGCCACGGCGCAGGGCTGGTGGCGCATCGGGCTGCTGGCCGCCTGCCTGGTCGGATGGCTCACGGTCGCGCTCTGGTGGATTCGGCTGAAGCGTTACCACGATGCGATCCGTGACCCGGACCTGCTCGCCGACCAGCTGGTGGCGGTGTTCGAGATGTTCGACTCCGGCAGCGAGGTGTTCACCCGGATGCTCGCAGTGTTCGAGGGCGGTGGGCTGCGGGTGGTCTACCGGTTGCGGACGTTGTGGCGCCTGGTGCGCATCCCGGACTATGTGACCACCCAGATCGAGGATCTGCACGCCGCCCGCTGGTTCATCCCGCCGATGCCGGCCACCACCGCGCTGCGGTTCACGATCCTGCTCTGGGCCACTGTGGCTAGCTGGGTGGCACTCTTGGTGCTGGCGGGCCTACGGATCGGAGGAGTGGTGTGAGCGAGGAGATCGACGTCTTCTGGCAGGTGGCGCGGGTCAAGGGCCGGGTGGCGGACCTGGAACCGGTGATGGGACAGCTGCGCAGCGGCACCCTGCCGCCGCCGGCGTTCGCGTTCTCCACCGACTCCGGTGAGGCGGACCGGATGGCCGAGAGGGTGCTGGATGGTTCGTGCACCGAGCTGAGCACCCCACGAGGGGAGTTCGCAGACGAGGAGGATCTGCCCAAGGTCGGTGACCTGGCGATCGTTCTCGACGGCGGCGCTCACCCTCGGGCGTTGATCCGCACCGTAGTGGTGGAGCAGGTGGAGCGGGAGGGCGGGCTGGTGGTCACCGAGACCTTCCAGGTGCTGTACCCGCGGCGGGCCCAGCGGGTGCGGGAGCCGGTACTGGCGCGCTGAACCGCGCTCCCGCCCGCACGGTCAGGCAACAGCGGGCACAGGTGCCCGGACCTTCGTGACGCCCCGGACCGGGTGCCCACGATGTGACACAGACTGTCCGACCCTTGATACGCAGGGTTAGCATGCGAAACATGGCACGCAGCATCAGGCTCGCCGTGATCGGCGGCGACGGAATCGGCCCAGAAGTCACTGCCGAAGGGCTCAAGGTCCTCGACGCCGCACTGGCCGGCACCGGCACCACCATCGAGCGCACCGACTTCGACCTGGGCGCCGGCCGCTGGCATGCCACCGGTGAGACCCTCACCGAGGAGGACCTGGCGGCGATCAGCACCCACGATGCCATCCTGCTCGGTGCGGTGGGCGACCCCAGCGTGCCCTCCGGTGTGCTCGAGCGTGGCCTGCTGCTCAGGCTGCGCTTCGCCCTGGAACACTACGTGAACCTGCGCCCCTCGCGGCTCTACCCGGGCGTGCCCTCGCCGCTGGCCGACCCGGGAGTGGTGGACTTCGTCGTCGTTCGGGAGGGCACCGAGGGGCCGTACGTGGGCAACGGGGGCGCGCTGCGCGTGGGTACCCCGCAGGAGATCGCCACCGAGGTCAGCGTGAACACCGCGTTCGGTGTGGAGCGGGTGGTCCGGGATGCGTTCGCCCGTGCCCAGGCCCGCCCGCGGAAGAAGCTCACCCTGGTGCACAAGCACAATGTGCTGGTGCATGCCGGACACCTGTGGCGGCGCACGGTGGACGCGGTCTCCGCCGAGTACCCGGAGATCGCGGTGGACTACCTGCACGTCGACGCGGCGACCATCTTCCTGGCCACCGACCCCACCCGGTTCGACGTGATCGTCACCGACAACCTGTTCGGCGACATCCTTACCGACCTGGCCGCAGCCATCACCGGCGGTATCGGGCTCGCCGCCTCCGGGAACGTGAACCCGGACCGCACCTTCCCGTCGATGTTCGAGCCTGTGCACGGCTCCGCCCCGGACATCGCTGGTCAGCAGAAGGCCGACCCGACCGCCGCCGTCCTGTCCGTCGCGCTGCTCCTGGACCACCTCGAGCTTCCCGAGCAGGCCCGCGCGATCGAGGACGCCGTCGCGGCAGACATCGCCGAACGGGACGGCAGCACGCGCAGCACCAGCCAGATCGGTGACGCCCTCGCGGCACGAGTACGCCGCTGAGCCTGCGCCTGCGAGCCCGAACGGTCGCCGGCCCAGCGCTCAGTCCCACCTGACCCGTGCACCCGCCCGGGGCCACCAGCTCTCGATCCAGGTGGAAGGGCCATGTCCAGTACCGCACCTGCGCTGTCCGGCACCGCCGGTGACGGCGCCCCCCACTATCACCGCCGACCGCACCCTGGTCCGTGCTCACCCGCCGAGCGCAACCGCGCACTGACGGCGCCTGTCTTCGGCACGGTATTCACCGATCACATGGCGCGCGCCAGGTGGCGGGCGGGCACCGGCTGGGACGAGCGGCGCGTCGAGGCGTATGCACCGTTGGCCCTGGACCCTGCCGCCGCAGTGCTGCACTACGGCCAGGAGATCTTCGAGGGGCTGAAGGCCTACGCCCGCGAGGACGGGTCGGTGTGGGCGTTCCGGCCGGAGCTGAACGCGGCCCGGTTCGCGGCCTCTGCGCGTCGGCTGGCGCTGCCGGAGCTGCCCGAGGCGGACTTCCTCGCCTCGATCCAGGCACTGGTGGCCGCCGATGCCGCCTGGGTGCCCGGTGCACCCGGTACCAGCCTGTACCTGCGCCCGTTCATGTTTGCTGCCGAGGCGTTCCTCGGCGTGCGCTCCGCCCGGGTGGTGGACTACCTGGTGATCGCCTCCCCGGCGGGGGCGTACTTTCCTTCCGGGTTCGAACCGGTGTCCATCTGGGTAGCTGACGGACAGCACAGGGCCGGCCCGGGTGGCACCGGCGGCGCCAAGTGCGGTGGCAACTATGCGGCGAGCCTGCTGCCGCAGCAGCAGGCTGCCGCGAACGGTTGCGCCCAGGTCTGCTTCCTGGACGCCGCCACGAACACGCTGCTGGAGGAGATCGGCAGCATGAACCTGCTCGTGGTCACCTGCGACGGCACCGTGCACACCCCCGGGCTGTCCGGCACCATCCTGGACGGGGTCACCCGGCGCTCGGTGCTCGACCTGTGCCGCGAGCAGGGACGCCCGGTGACCGAACGACCCCTGCCGCTCGCGGAGGTGCTGGACGGGCTGCGTAGCGGGCAGGTCGCCGAGATCTTCGCCTGCGGTACCGCAGCGGTGATCACGCCGATCGGACGGCTCGCCGGCTCCGGGTTCGACCTGACCGTCGGCGCGGGCCGACCGGGACCGGTCGCCCAGGTGCTGCACGAGGAGCTCACCGGCATCCAGCGCGGCACCCGGCCAGACACTCGTGGTTGGATGTATCGGCTCGTCTGAGGAGGCGGCCCCCGGCCCGGAGCACAGCCACCGACAGCCAGCGCACCGACGGTCGGGAGAGGTACCGTCAGATGAGACCGGCACAGCAAGAGGACACCGACATGAGCAGCGACCTATCCAGCCCAGCGACGCAGACGTTCGAGATCCGTCCCTCCGCGCACCCGCGGTCCCTGGCGCAACGGCGTCAGGCGTTGACCGATCTCGCGTTCGGCACTGTGTTCACCGACCACATGGCGCGCGCGACCTGGACCGCCGAGCGCGGGTGGAGCGACCGGCGGGTGGAGGCCTACGGCCCGCTGTCCCTGGACCCAGCTGCGGCGGTGCTGCACTACGCGCAGGAGATCTTTGAAGGCTTGAAGGCCTACCGGCACGAGGACGGGTCGGTGTGGGCGTTCCGGCCGGAGCTGAACGCGGCCCGGTTCGCGGCCTCTGCGCGTCGGCTGGCGCTGCCGGAGCTGCCCGAGGCCGACTTCCTCGCCTCGATCGATGCGCTCGCCCACACCGACGTGGAGTGGGTGCCCAGCAGCCCCGGGTCGACGTTGTACCTGCGCCCGTTCATGTTCGCCTCCGAGGCGTTCCTCGGGGTGCGCCCCTCGCGGCAGGTGGAGTACCTGCTCATCGCCTCCCCGTCCGGGCCGTACTTCACCTCCGGGTTCTCGCCGGTCTCCATCTGGGTGGCCGAGGGCTTCCACCGGGCCGGCCCCGGCGGTACCGGCGCAGCCAAGTGCGGTGGCAACTATGCAGCGAGCCTGCTGCCGCAGCAGCAGGCCGCCGACAACGGTTGCGCGCAGGTCTGCTTCCTCGATGCTGCCACCGAGACGTACATCGAAGAGCTCGGGGGGATGAACATGTTCGTCATCACCCGGGACGGTGCAGTGCACACCCCGGAGCTCTCCGGAACGATCCTGGAAGGGGTGACCCGTCGTTCCATCCTGCAGCTGGTCGCAGACGATGGACGGGAGGTGCACGAGCGGCCGATCACCCTGGCCGAGGTGAAGGAGGGCGTGGCCGATGGCACCATCACCGAGGTGTTCGCCTGCGGCACTGCTGCGGTGGTCACCCCGATCGGCACCCTGAAGGGCACCGACTTCGACCTGACCGTCGGTGATGGCTCCGCTGGTCCGGTCACCGAGGACCTGTACACCCACCTCACCGACCTGCAGTTCGGCCGCCGGGCCGACGACTACGGTTGGATGCGCCGCTTGGTCTGAGCGGGAGCACCGGGCGGTCAGCGCGCCGCGGGTCGTCAGTGCTCGGCGTCGGCATAGCTGGACACGATCGCGGTGTGCACCGGGAACTCCACCTCAGTGGCCCCGAACAGCAACCGCGCAGCCTCGGTCAGGCTGGCGGAGACGTCGCCTGCCACCTGCTCGGCCAGCTCCTCCGGGCTGTGCACGATCACCTCGTCGTGCAGGAAGTACACCAGGTGCGGGCGCTGCTGCAGGTCGGCGAGCAGCGCCAGCCGACGGCGAAGCTCGGCCAACCAGCACAACGCCAGCTCGGCAGCCGTGCCCTGCACCACGAAGTTGCGGGTGAACCGGCCCCAGTTACGGGCGCTCTGCCGCGCCCGGGCCTGCACAGCCGCCGAGGCACCGGGCTGGCTGGCCGCCGCCTGCGACTCGCGCCAGGAGTCCGGCGGCGGGGTGGAGGTGCGGCCTAGCCAGGTGTGCACCACACCGCCGCCCTCACCGGTGCGTGCAGCCCGCTCCACCACCGCGGTCGCCCGTGGGTAGGTGCGCAGCAACCGCGGCATCAGCAGCCCAGCAGCACCGGTGGTCGCCCCGTACAGCGCCCCGAGCATCGCCACCTTGGCCTCCTTGCGGGTACCGGCGACCCCAGCCGCCACCAGCCCTTGGTACAGGTCCGAACCGCGGCCGGCCGCGGCCAGGCCACGATCACCGGACATCGCCGCCAGTGCCCGAGGCTCGATCTGCGCGGCGTCGGCCACCACCAACCGCCAGCCGGGGTCTGCCTGCACCGCAGCGCGGATCTGCTTGGGCAGCTGGAGGGCACCGCCGCCACTGGTCGCCCACCGGCCGGTGATCACCCCGCCCGGCACGTACTCGGGGTGGAACCTGTCCTTGCGCCCGGGTTCAGCTGCCGGCACGATCCAGGCATCCATCCACGCCCAGCCGTTCGCTGCCAGCAGCCGCGCCATCCGCTTGTACTCCAGCAGCGGCTCGACCACGGGGTGATCGACCTCCCGCAGCGCCCATCTCGACGTCGTGGTCACGTCCAGTCCGGCGCGGCGCAGCGCCCGCAGCAGCTCCACCGGTGAGTCGGGGTTCAGTGCCGGTGCCTGGAGCAGCCCACGGATCACCTCGACCAGGGCAGCCAAGCGCTGCGGTCGCGCCCCCGGTGCGGGTCGCTGGCCGAGCTCAGCGGTGAGGATCTGGTCATGGACCCGCCGGTCCCACGGCAAGCCGTCGTGATAGATCTCCGCTGCGATCAGCGCCCCCGCGGACTCTGCGGCGAGCAGCAGCCGCAACCGGCCCGGAGATGGCGCAGAGGCGAGAACCTCCTGCTGGCGGACCAGCTCGGCGAGCACCTGCTCGCCAGATCCGCCCACTGCTGCATCCTCGTCCACGAGCCCATCGAGCAGCGTCGGCTCGGGCTGCTGGCCGATCGCCACGGTCGGCCAGTGCGGCTCCGGCCACGTCCGGTCGGGGAAAGCGTGCTGGAGGATCGCCCGGCACAGCCGGAGATCCACGCACCGGCCGACCCGCACCCCGGCGGCGAGCAGCGGTGGCGCCACCTGGTTGGTGTCCGTCCACACCCATCGCGGAGCATCCGCTGCCTCTCGCTGGGCCACCAGCCGCGCCAGCCCTGCCAGTGCGACCTGCGACCGGGAGCGCACGCGCCGATCGTCGGTGAGGTCGAGCACCTCCACCCGACCGCCCTGCACAGCCACCACTGTCTCCACGCTCTGAACCTAGAGGGTGAGGTGGGGCTGATGGCGGACGTCGCGCGAGCGGATCAGCAGGTTCGGCGTCATCAGAAGGGTGGGGGCCCCAGTGAGGTTGGGCGTATCCAGGAGCGCCGGCCGGGTCTGCCCCGGCTCGCGCTGCTCGGTGGGCCTGCTGTCCGTACCTGGCTCTGGTGGGGCGTGCTGGCCGCGTTCCGCTCGGGTGGACAGGGGTGCTCGGCCGGGATCGCCTGTGACCGCGCCCACCATGCTCGGCAGGTCCGTCGTCTCGCCGGCCCCACAGGTGTGCCACAATATCCTCATGACGCACACCAGCGCCCTGATTATCGGCTAGCGCGTTCACCGACCTCGGTGAACGCGCAGACCTCCCGCACCTCGGGGGGTCTTTTTGTTGCCACGGCCACCTGCTGCGGCGACCGGATGGCCGAGAACGACGCCGCATCGGCGAACCCGCCCGTGCCCGTCACCACCGCTGAACGCAGGAAGTCATCACATGAGTACCGCACCCCTGTCCCAGACCACCAGCGTGGAGGTCTACGACACCACGCTGCGCGACGGCGCCCAGCAGGAGGGGATGAACCTCTCCGTGGCAGACAAGCTGGCCATCGCCCCGCTCCTGGACGAGCTCGGCGTCACCTCGATCGAGGGCGGTTGGCCCGGTGCGATCCCGAAGGACACCGAGTTCTTCGCCAAGGCTGCGAAGGAGCTCACGCTGCACAACGCCGAGCTCGCGGCGTTCGGTTCCACCCGCAAACCGGGCACGAGGGCTCACCAGGACACGCAGGTGCGCGCCCTGGTGGACTCCGAGGCACCGATCATCACCCTGGTGGCCAAGAGCGACATCCGGCACGTGGAGCGTGCGTTGCGCACCACGGCGGAGGAGAACCTGGCGATGATCGCCGACACTGTCTCCTACCTGCGCGACCAGGGGCGGCGCGTGGTCCTCGACGCTGAGCACTTCTTCGACGGCTATCGTTATGACCCCACCTACGCCCTCCGGGCGGTGACCACTGCGCTCGAGGCGGGTGCCGACGTCGTCGCCCTCTGCGACACCAACGGTGGGATGCTGCCGGACTGGGTGCACGAGATCGTGACCGCCGTGGCGGCCCGCACCGACGGCACGCTCGGCATCCACGCCCACAACGACTCCGGCTGTGCTGTGGCGAACTCGATGGCTGCGGTGGCCGCCGGTGCGCGGCAGGTGCAGGGCTGCGTGAACGGCTACGGCGAGCGCACCGGGAACGCCGACCTGCTCGCTGTGGTCGCCAACCTCGAGCTCAAGCTCGGCCTGCGCACCCTCTCCGGCGCCGGGCTGGAGGAGGTCACCCGGATCGCCCACGCGGTCAGCGAGATCACCAACATCGCCCCGTTCGCCCGCCAGCCCTACATCGGCGCCAGCGCGTTCGCGCACAAGGCGGGGTTGCACGCCAGCGCCATCCGGATCGACCCGGACCTGTACCAGCACATCGACCCGCGCCAGGTCGGCAACGACATGCGGATGCTCGTCTCCGACATGGCCGGCCGCGCGAGCATCGAGCTCAAGGGTCGCGAGCTGGGCTTCGACCTCGCCGGCCAGCCGGACCTGCTCGGGCGGATCACCACCCGGGTGAAGGACGCCGAGGCGAACGGATACACCTTCGACGCCGCCGACGCCTCGTTCGACCTGCTGCTGCGTGAGGAGGTCACCGGCAGGCGGCCGAGCTACTTCCGGGTGGAGTCCTGGCGGGCGATCGTGGAGCACGGCGGTACACCGAACGGCACCGATGCCGATGTCAGCTCCGAGGCCACGGTCAAGCTGTACGCCGGCGACACCCGCGTGGTGAGCACCGGGGAGGGCAACGGCCCGGTGAACGCCTTGGACCATGCGCTGCGGCTCGCGCTGGGCACCGCCTACCCGCAGATCGAGGACTTCGAGCTGATCGACTACAAGGTGCGCCTGCTGGACAGCGCGCACGGCACCGACGCGATCACCCGCGTGCTGATCGAGCACACCGACGGGCAACGGTCCTGGAGCACCGTGGGGGTGGGCGGCAACCTGCTCGAGGCCTCCTGGGAGGCGCTCGTGGACGGGATGGTCTACGGGCTGCTGCTCGGCGAGGTCGAGCCGCTCTAGCGGGCCCGACCGATCACCGACGGCGCAGCGCACCGTGCGTAGGTCCGTCTCGACGGCGGGGCTCACCGTGCCCGGGGCCGGCTCGGCCGCCGAGGGTGCACGCTACGGGTGCGCGTGCTAGACCAGGAGGTCGGGGAGCACAACGACACACAGCGTAGGAGAGCAGCGGGAGCGCGCACTGCCGAAGAGAGGTCATCATGACCCGAACCCGCACCATCAGCACCGCCCTGGCCCTGGTCGCCACGATCAGCCTGGCGGCGTGTGGCGGGGGAGAGGACCCGACCACCAGCCCGACCGGCACCGGAGCAGCGCCCACCGAGGGCACCGGGGGTGACGAGGGCACCAGCAGCAGCCCGACCGAGGGGTCCGGGACCGGCTCCGGCGAGGCGACCACCGGGCAGTCGAGTGCCACCCGCGACGGCTGCCCGGCCACCGATGACCAGGTCCCCCACGGCGCCGCCACCGGCCAGAGCGCCGACCTGGACGGCGACGGACAACCCGACGAGCTGTGGCTCAGCGCAGGCACCGACCGCGAGGTCGGTGTGCGCACTGCTTCCGGGGCCGTGTTCTCGGTCGGGTTCTCGGCGGGCGCCCCGCAGGCGGCCACAGCGCTCGGTCAGCGACTCGGAGACGGCTCGGCGATCGTGCTGCTGAACACCGGGCGGTCCGTGTCGCTGTACGCGGTGGTTGGCTGTGCGCTGGTGCCGACGATGAATCCGGCGGGCGACCAGTACACGTTCGACCTGGGGTTCACCGGCTACGGCACCGGTGTGAGCTGCGTGGACCTGGGTGACGGGCTGCAGCTCGTGGGCCTGCTCGCCGAGACCGAGAGCGCAGACAGCTTCGACGTCACCCGCACGGCGATCACGCTGAGCGACGACGGCACGAGCGCCGCCAACGGGGACACCGTGACCGTGGCCTCCGACGCCGGAGCGGACGACCCGGCCGTGGTCTCCGCCCAGGAGGTCAGCTGCGGCGACGCGACCGCACAGGTTACCGAACCGCAGTGAGAGCCGACGGCCCGACCGCCAGCAGCCAGTGACTAGGCTGAGGTGGTGAGCAGAGGCGAGTACAAGGTCACGGGCGGCAAGCTGGTCGCCGCCGAGGTCGAGGTCACCGACGGCCGGTTGAGCCAGGTGCACATCAGCGGCGACTTCTTCCTCGAGCCGGACGAGGCGCTGGAGCGGCTGGATGCAGCCCTGGTGGACATGCCGGCCACGGCGACGGTGAAGCAGATGACCCAGGTGCTGACCACTGCGGTGGAGGGCGCCAGCCTGATCGGGTTCACCCCGGCTGCGGTGGCGATCGCGGTCCGCCGGGCGCTGGGCCGGGCGACCAGCTGGTCGGACCACACCTTCGAGGTCGTGCACCCGGAGCCGCTGCTGCCGATCGTCAACCTGGCCCTGGACCAGGTGCTGCTCGAGGAGGTCGGTGCCGGGCGGCGCGGCCCCACGCTGCGGCTGTGGGAATGGAACGACGCGTGCGTGGTGATCGGCTCGTTCCAGTCGCTGAGCAACGAGGTCGACTACGACCAGGCTGCCGAGCTCGGGGTACAGGTGGTGCGCCGCATCTCCGGCGGTGGGGCGATGTTCATGGAGCCCGGCAACTCCATCACCTACTCGCTCTACGTGCCCGGTTCCCTGGTGGAGGGGCTGAGCTTCGAGCAGTCGTACGCGTTCCTGGACGACTGGGTGCTCGGTGCCCTGGAGGAGCTGGGCATCGAGGCCCGGTACGTGCCGCTGAACGACATCTCCTCACCGGTCGGGAAGATCGGCGGCGCAGCGCAGAAGCGCCTTGCTGGGGGTGCGGTGCTGCACCACGCGACCATGGCCTACGACATCGACGCGGACAAGATGATGCAGGTGCTGCGCATCGGCCGGGAGAAGATCTCCGACAAGGGCACCACCAGCGCGAACAAGCGGGTGGACCCGATGCGCAGCCAGACCGGGATGTCCCGGGCGGCGATCATCTCCTCGATGAAGGACCACTTCCGGTCCCGGTACGCCACCACCGAGGGCGAGCTGCGCCCGGAGGAGCTGGCACGGGCCGAAGAGCTGGCACGGACCAAGTTCTCCGACCCGGCGTGGCTGGCCCGGGTGCCCTGACCGCCCGCCGCCTGTAGCGCCATCGGAGGTCCCGGAGGCGCCGGAGGTCAGCGCCGACAGCCTCAGACCGCCGCGCTGACCTCCGATGCGCGCATCCGGCGGGCCCGGCTCACGCCTCCGGCGCGCCGTTCTCCGACTGCTCGGCCTCCTGCTTGGCGATCTCGGCACGGACCTCGTCCATGTCCAGGCCCTTGACGCCGTCGATGAGCTGCTGCAGCGAAGAGCCGGGCAGCGCACCGGCCTGGTTGAACACCAGGATGCCGTCGCGGAACGCCATCAGCGTGGGGATCGCCTGGATGCCGGCCATCGCAGCGAGCTGCTGCTCGGCTTCGGTGTCCACCTTGCCGAACGTGATGTCGGTGTGCTCCCCGGAGGCCTTCTCGTAGATGGGCGCGAACTGCTTGCACGGACCGCACCAGTCCGCCCAGAAGTCGATGAGCACGATCTCGTTGTCGGTGATGGTCTGCTGGAAGCTGTCCGCAGTGATGGTGACAGTGGACACGATGGTTCTCCTCCTAGTTGGGGCTGCATGCGACAACGTCGCACCTGTCGAGGTATTCCAACCGGTGAGCGGGGTCACCGCTGCGGCCTGCCGACGCGTCGCCAACCGGTGTCTCACCATGTGGTCACCAGGAGGGGGTGCCGGTACCGATCGCTCCTGCCCTCCTAGCGTCAGGTCTCACCGGATCGGGGAGAGCGGGTCCGGTGTCCTGCGGGCGGCACGGCCCGCACCCTGGAGAGGAGTACGGGTATGTCGTTGCGCCCTACGCGCAGAACAGCACTGGTGGGAGCGGCCCTGGCCGCCGGGACGATGCTCGCCGCCTGCTCGGGACCCGCCGCCTCGGAGGAGACCGGCAGCGACAGCCCGGTCCAGGGCGGCACCTTGGAGGTCGGCTTCAGCGAGGACATCGAGAACTACGACCCGCACCAACGTCCGCAGCTGACCGCCCGCACCATCTCCCGGCAGATCGCCGACACGCTCACCGACCAGGACCCGGAGACCGGTGAGATCCTGCCGTGGTTGGCCGAGTCCTGGGAGGTGAACGAGGACTCCACCGCGTTCACCTTCCACCTGCGCGATGACGTCACCTTCTCCGACGGCACGGCGCTGGACGCAGCAGCGGTCGCGGCGAACTTCGACCGGATCGTGGACCTGGGGCCGCTGGCCTACATCGGCGCCGGCCTGCTGCGCAACTACGACGGTTCCGAGGTGGTCGACGAGCGCACGGTCACGGTCCGCTTCACCGAGCCGAACGCCCAGTTCCTGCAGGCCACTGCCGTGCAGTCGCTGTCGATCCTGGCACCAGCCACCCTGGAGCTCGACCCGGAGCAGGTCGCTGCAGGTGACGTGATCGGCTCCGGCCCGTTCGTGCTCACCTCCTACGACCCGAACGAGGGCATCACGCTCACCGCACGGGAGGACTACGCATGGGGATCGCCGCTGTACGAGAACGACGGCCGAGCCCATGTGGACGAGATCCACGTGTCCTTCATCCCGGAGGCGACCACGCTCGCCGGTGCAGTCGCCTCCGGGCAGGTCGACTACGGGTACGTGCTCGCGGCGTCGACGGTGCCGACCCTGGAGGCCGGTGGCGCCCAGGTGGTCACCACGCAGATGCCGGCGATCGCGATCCCGGTGGTGCCGCTGCTGCACCAGGAGATCGTCCAGGACGCGAACGTGCGCCGGGCGCTGAGCCTGGCCACCGACCGGCAGGCCATCGTGGACACCGTGTTCGAGGGCCGCGCGAGGCCGGCCACCGGCGTGCTGTCTACCACGAACCCCGGCTACGTGGACCTGTCCGAGGAGCTGGCCTACAACCTGGACGGCGCGATCGCGCTGCTGGAGTCCTCCGGCTGGGACGAGGTCGGCACGGACGGGATCCGGACCAACGCCGACGGTGACCGGCTCAGCCTGGAGATCCGGTACGTGCCCGGCGGCGGCGACACCGAGCTGATGCTCCAGCTGCTGCAGCAGCAGTGGGCGCAGGCCGGTATCGAGTTCGTGCTCACCCCGGTCACCGACGCGGAGTCCTCGGAGTACACCATCCACGACTCGCCGGCCGATGTGACCACCTGGAGCCAGACCCGAGCCGACCCGGACGTGCTGCGCACCGTGTACTCCTCCTTCTACGAGAACCAGTCCTTCCTGTTCGGCCACGCGGACGCCGACGTGGACGGCCTGCTGGACGAGCTGCAGCGCACCATCGACCCCCAGGAGCGGCTGGACATCTCCGAGCAGGTGCAGCACCTGCTGCTGGAGCGCGGCTACACCGTGCCGATCTACGACCGGGTGCAGTTCGCCGGTGCCGCCGCCGGGCTCTCTGGTGTGCACACCGACCTGGAGGGCAAGCCGCTGTTCGTCGACGCCTGGCTCGGCTGAGGCGAGACCATGCTGCGCTACGTCCTGAGGCGCCTGGTGCAGGCGTTGATCGTCCTGTGGGGTGCGGTCACCGTGTCCTTCGCGGTGCTGCAGCTCACCCCGGGCGACCCGGTGCGGATCATGCTCGGCGGGGCCGGGGACGCGGCGGCGGCCGCGTCCCCGGAGCAGGTCGCCGCACTGCGCGCGGAGCTCGGGCTGGACCTGCCGTTGTGGCAGCAGTACCTGGACTTCCTCGGCCGGGTGCTGACCGGTGACCTCGGCACCGCCTACTCCACCGGCCAGCCGGTGACGGCGGAGATCGCCCAGGCGTTGCCGGTCACCGTGGAGCTCGGTGTGGCCGCGATCGCCACCTCGGTGGTCGCCGCCCTGGTCTTCGCGCTGCTCGGGGTGCTGCTGCCGGGGGCCGGTCTGCGGTCGTTGTTCCAGTCGGTCACTGTGCTCGGCGTCGCGATGCCTTCGTTCTGGGTGGCGATCGTGGCGTTGCAGCTCTTCTCCTTCCGGCTCGGTTGGTTCCCGGCGTTCGGGTCCGACGGTGTGGTGGCCGTGGTCCTACCAGCGCTCGCGATGGCGGTGCTCACCGCCGGCACCCTCGCCCAGGTGCTCACCCGAGGACTGAAGGACGCCCTGACCGAGCCGTACGCGGACACCGCGCGGGCCAAGGGGCTGTCCGAGGTCCGCGTGGTGCTCGGCCACGCGCTGCGGAACGCCTCCCTGCCGGTGTTCACCATGGTCGGGATGATGGTCGGTGGCGTGCTCGGCGGGGCAGCGATCGTGGAGACCATCTTCGGCCGGCAAGGGGTGGGCCAGCTGTTCGTGGAGGCGGTGCGGGCGCACGACTTCCCGCTCATCCAGGCGCTGATCATCCTCACCGGTGGGGTGTTCGTGCTGGTGACCTTGGCGGTCGACCTGCTCTACCCGCTGATCGACCCGCGTGTGGTGGCCCCGTACCGGTCCGGGCGGACCGGTGGCGTGGACCTCACCGCCCGGACGGAGGTGGCGTGATGACCGGCACCGATATCGACCTGGTGCGCCTGCCAGCGCTGGAACCAGGTGCTGCGGACCCGCCGGCGGCAGCAGCGGAGTCGACCGGGCGGGGCCGGTTCTCCCGGCTGCGGGGGTGGCTGAGTGCTCCGGGGGCGCTGGTCTCGGCAGTGTTTCTGCTGCTGGTGCTCTGCTGGGCCGCCGTCCCCGGCCTGCTCGCCCCCTTCGACCCGGTCAGCGACCTGGACAGTGCTGCGGCGATGGCCGGGCCGAGCTCCCAGCACTGGTTCGGCACCGACCCGCTCGGCCGGGACGTGTACAGCAGGGTGGTGCACGGATCCCGACTGTCCATGCTTGCCGCTGGGCTCGCCGTGACGATCAGCGTGACTGCGGGCGCTGTGCTGGGTGTGCTGGCCGGGTACGTGGGCCGGTGGCTGGACTCGCTGCTGATGCGTACCGTCGACGTGCTGGTGGCGATCCCCGGGCTGCTGCTGTCCATGGTGGTGGTCTCGATGCTGGGCTTCGGTGTGGTGAACGTGGCCGTGGCCGTCGGTGTCGCCGGGATCCCCGGGTTCGCCCGGATCATGCGCGCCGAGACGCTGCGTATCCTGTCCCGCCCCTACCTGGACGCGGCCCGTACCTCCGGCCTGGGGCACGTGGCGATCATGGTCCGGCACGTGCTGCCGAACGCCTCGGGGGCGTTGGCCGTGCTCGCCGCGCTCGAGCTGGGCGGGGCGATCCTGGCCGTCTCAGCGCTCAGCTTTCTCGGCTTCGGGGCGGTACCACCCACCCCGGAGTGGGGCGCCCTGGTCAACGACGGCCGCGGCTACATCGCCAGCGCCTGGTGGCTCACCGCACTGCCCGGTGCGGTGATCGCGGCGACAGTGATCGCTATCAACAGGCTCTCCCGGGAGATCGGGGTGGTGCAGCGATGACCGCACTGCTGCAGGTGGAGGACCTGCACGTGACCTACCGCGGCAG
Source organism: Ruania albidiflava DSM 18029 (assembly GCF_000421225.1). Classification (GTDB taxonomy): domain Bacteria; phylum Actinomycetota; class Actinomycetes; order Actinomycetales; family Beutenbergiaceae; genus Ruania; species Ruania albidiflava. The sequence continues at coordinate 38,992 of NZ_ATWL01000021.1, forward strand.
CACAGGTGCCGTGCCCGCCGTGCGCGGGGTGGACCTGCGCCTCGAACGCGGCCGCACCCTGGCGCTGGTGGGGGAGTCGGGTTCCGGGAAGACCTCGATCGGGCGGGCGGTGCTCGGCCTGCACCCGCGCGGGGTGCGCCAGCGGGGCAGCATCACCCTGGACGGCACCGAGCTGCTCGGGCTGCCGGCGCCGGCGTGGCGCAAGATCCGCGGCCGACGGCTCGCGCTCATCCCACAGGACCCGCTGGCCGGGCTGAACCCGGTGCACCCGATCGGCCGGCAGGTCGCCGAGGTGCTGGTCCGCCACCGGCTGGCCAAGGGCGCCGAGGCACGGGAACAAGCGGTGCAGGCACTGGCGGAGGCCGGTCTGGAGGACGCCGAGCGCCGCTACGGTGCCTTCCCGCACGAGCTCTCCGGCGGGCAGCGACAGCGAGTGCTGATCGCCATCGCGATCGTCGCTCGGCCCGAGCTGATCATCGCCGACGAACCGACCTCTGCGCTGGACGTCACCGTGCAGAAGCAGATCCTGGACCGCCTGGCACTGCTCACTGCGGAGCTGGGTACCTCGATGCTGCTCATCACCCATGACCTCGCGCTCGCCGCCGACCGGGCTGATGAGGTCGCCGTGCTCGCAGACGGCGCCCTGGTCGAGCTGCTCTCCGGCTCCGACCTGCTGCACTCCGCCCGCACCCCCGCCGCCCAGCACCTGGCCGCGGCCGCACCCACTCTGGACTCACCTGCGCTGATCCCCCCGCCGGCGAACCCGGCACCGGTCGAGACCGTGCCGCTGGTGGCGGCCCACGACGTGCAGGTGGTGTTCCCCGGCCGTGGTGTCCGCGAGGACGTCAGGGCACTGGATGGTGTGTCGCTGGCGGTGCGCCCCCGGGAGAGCGTGGGGATCGTCGGTGAGTCCGGGTCGGGCAAGTCCACCTTGGCCCGGGTGCTGCTCGGTCTGCAGGCACCCACCGCAGGCCGGGCCGAGGTGCTCGGCGTGGACCAGGGCCGGCGTCTCGGTCGGGCCGAGCGGCGTGCGGCCCGGCGGGCGGTACAACCGGTGTTCCAGGACCCCTACTCCTCCTTCGACCCGCGCCGCACCATCGGCGCGAGCATCGCCGAACCGCTCGGTGCGCTCACCCGGATCGGCCGCCGCGGGCAGGCCCGCCGGGTGGCCGAGCTGATGGACCAGGTCCGGCTGCCCGCCACGGCCGCGGGCCGTCGCCCCCGGGAGCTCTCCGGCGGCCAGCTGCAGCGGGCCGCGATCGCCCGCGCCCTGGCTGTCTCCCCGCAGCTCGTCGTCGCCGACGAGGCAGTCTCCGCTCTGGACGTGTCCGTGCAGGCCCAGGTGCTGCAGCTGCTGGCCCGGTTGCACCAGGAGCAGGACCTGGCCCTGGTGTTCATCTCCCACGACCTGGCGGTGGTGCGGCAGGTGAGCACCCGGGTGCTGGTGATGCGTGCCGGACGGGTGGTGGAGCAGGGGCCCACCGCCGAGGTGCTCACCTCCCCGACCACTGAGTACACCCGGGCGCTGATCGAGGCCGTCCCGGGCCGCACCCCGACAGGAGAGCGACGATGACCACCACGACGACCGCCGTCGAGCATGCGCGAGAAGCCTGGCAGACCTGGCGGGCCGAGCGGCACGCCGAGCTGATCCGCCCGCACGGGTGGCTCAGCCTGACCGCGCTGCACTGGCTCGGCCCGGACCCCACCGCACTGCCCGGGCTGCCCGGGCTCTGGTGGCAGGACGGGACAAGGATCTGGGTGGCGCCCGGAGGGGATGGGCACGACCTCACGGTCGACGGTACGGCCGTGGCGGAACCGGTCACGGTCCTGGACGCCGACGGTCCGCGCACCGTGCGCACCGGTGACCTGCTTCTCGAACCCCTGCACCGCGGCGAGGTCTGGGGCCTGCGGGTGCGCGACCCGCAGGCACGCACCCGCACCGCCTTCACCGGCGTCCCCACCTTCGACTACGACCCGGCCTGGGTGGTCCGCGGCCGGTTCGAACCGTTCCGCTCCGGTCCGCACCGCACCGCGGTCGGGTCGGTGGCCGACGGGGTGGAGCACGTCGCCGAGCTCGCCGGTCAGGTCTCCTTCGAGGTCGCCGGCCGGGTACACACCCTGACCGTTGGCACCGGGCCGCGGCCGCTGCTGGCATTCCGAGATGGCACCTCCGGGCAGGAGAGCTATGCCGCGCTGCGGTTCGCCCCGGTGACCGTCAACGGCGCCGAGGCGAGGATCGACTTCAACCGGGCGGTCAACCCGCCGTGCGCGTTCACCGACTTCGGCACCTGCCCGCTGCCGCCACCCGGGAACACGCTGGCCGTGCCGGTCCGGGCCGGAGAACGGGACCCGGCCCGGACCGTCGACGACTGACCGCGTTCCTCAGGGCTGCGGCCGCGCCCCGAACACCCCGGTGCCCACCCGCACCATCGTCGCCCCCGCGCCGATCGCGACCTCCAGGTCCCCGGACATGCCCATGGACAGCTCCGTGGCGTCCTCGGTGCCGGGTGACCCGCTGGTGACCACGGCGTCCCGGATGCCGGCGAGCGACTCGTAGCCGGCGCGCACCCTCCTCTCGTCGGGGGTGTTCGCACCGATGGTCATGAACCCGCGCAGGCGCAGGTGCGCCAGGACGGCGACCTGCTTGGCGAGACCCACGGCATCCTCCGGCGCGACCCCGGCCTTGCTCTCCTCCCCGGAGACGTTCACCTGCACCAGCACGTCCAGGTCCCGGCCCCGGGCCTCGGCGGCACGGTCCAGCCGCTGCGCGAGCCGCTCCGATGCCACGCTCTGCACGCAGTGCGCCCAGGCCATCACCTGGTTCACCTTGTTCGACTGCAGGTGCCCGATGAAGTGGCACTCGTGCTCGATGTCGGTCAGCTCCGGTTCGACCGCGCGCAGCTCCTGTGCCCGGTTGTGCCCGATCAGGCGCTCGCCGGTGGCCAGTGCGGCCCGGATCCGCGCGGCGTCCACCGTCTTCACCGCCAGCAGCAGCTGCACCCGGTCGCTGCGTCCGGCCTCCTGGGTCGCCCTCGCGATCCGTTCCCGTACCTGGGCGACGGCGTCGCTCACCGTGGTCACTGCTGCTCTCCCTTGATCGTGATGCCGAGCTGGTCCGCCAACGACGGTAGCGCGCTGACCGCGTCCTCCCAGCCGAACGCGGACCCGCGGAGCGAGTCCACCCCGACGATGCCCGCCAGCCGGCACCCGATGAAGGTCACCCCCTGCGCGCGCAGCCCGGCGAACCGTGCGCCGCTCAGGTCGCAACCGGTGAACTGCACCCGACTCAGCTCGGCACCGGTGAAGTCAGCGTCCCGGAGCGAGGTGCGGGCCAGGGTCACATCCGTCCACCGCGCCGAGTGTGCGCAGAGCGAGTCCGCCACGGCGTCCTCGAGCCGTACCTCCCGCCACCGGCAGCGCAGCCAGGAGGATCCGGTCAGGCGGGCACCGTCCAGCGTGGTGCGGATCAGGCCCACGTCCCGGGTGATCAACCCGGCCAGGTCTGCTCCGGTGAGGTCGCAGTCGGTGAACGTGCACCGCTCCCAGGTGCCCTCGGTGGCCCGCAGCCGGCGCAGGTCGCCCTGGTCCAGGTCCAGCTCGTCGACCTCCGCACCGATCCACACCGCACCCTCGAAGGAGGCACCGGTCAGGGTGGCGCCGCACAGCTCGTCCGGTGCCACGGGTCAGACGAACGGCTGGTCGGGGTAGGCCACCGGCTCCTTGTCGTGCCCGGCGGTGAGCTGGGCCCGCCGGTCCAGCACGTCCGGGCGGAGCGCCAGCATGTCCTTGAGCACCCGCTTGCGGGTGCGCTTGCTGATCAGGTCGATGTACAGCCGGCCGTCCAGGTGGTCGGTCTCGTGCTGGAAGCAGCGAGCCAGGTAGCCGCGGGCCTCGTGCTCGATCGCGTTGCCGTCGATGTCCGCGCCGGTCAGTCGCACGTGCAACGGGCGGAACAGGTCGGCGCCCGGTCCGGGCACGGACAGGCAGCCCTCCTCGACCTCCTCGGTCTCCTCGCCGAGCACCTCGACCACCGGGTTGCACACGTGCCCCACGTACCGCACGCCGTCCTCGGTGGTGAGGTCGTAGACGAACAGCCTCAGGTCCACGTCCACCTGGTTGGCCGCCAGCCCCACCCCCTCGGCGATCAGCATGGTGGCGAACATGTCGTCCACCAGGGTGCGCAGCGCGTCGGTGCCGAACTCGGTGACCGGACGGCAGGGGCGGTGCAGCACATCCTCACCGACCTCGGTGACCCGGAGCACCCGGCCGCGTGCAGCCTGAGGGGTGATGGTCGGGAACTCGGTGACCTCGGCGCCCTGGACGATCGTGGTTGCAGCCATGGCGCCCATTCTCGCGCATCGGCAGGTCTGCTCCGGCCACGGCAGCGCGACCTCAGCTCGCTCGCACAGCCCCGGTGCACACCGCCGCGCGAGCCCGCCCCACCGTGATGTATAGTTATGCACATGACTGTATCTGTCGCGATCGCGGGGGCCAGCGGCTACGCGGGTGCGGAGGCGCTCCGGCTGCTGCTCGGCCATCCTCAGGTCGAGATCGGCGCACTCACCGCGCACAGCAATGCGGGCGAGAGCGCGGGCAAGCACCACCCGCACCTGCGTGCCGTGGCCGACCGCACCTTCGTGCCGACCACCGCGGAGCACCTGCTCGGCCACGACGTGGTGCTGCTCGCCCTGCCGCACGGGGCCTCCTCCCGCGTCGCCGCTGAGCTGGCGGCCGCCGGCTCTGAGGCCCTGGTGCTGGACTGCGGCGCCGACCACCGGCTCACCGACCCGACGGCCTGGACCCAGTTCTACGGCACCGAGCACGCCGGTGCCTGGCCGTACGGCATGCCCGAGCTGCTCCGCGCCGGGGAGAGCGTCGCGACCGCACAGCGAGCGCAGATCGCCGCTGCCCGGCGAATCGCCGTCCCCGGCTGCAACGTCACCGCCGTCACCCTCGGCATGCAGCCGGGTGTGGCCGCCGGCGTCGTGCGACCCAGCGACCTGGTGGCGGTCCTGGCCAACGGCTACTCCGGTGCCGGGAAGGCGCTCAAGCCGCACCTGCTCGCTGCCGAGGGCCTCGGCTCGGCCGCCCCCTATGCCGTCGGCGGCACGCACCGGCACATCCCGGAGATCGAGCAGAACCTGCGCACCGCGGGCGCCGGCGACGTGAGCATCTCGTTCACGCCGACCCTCGTTCCGATGGCTCGAGGAATCCTTGCCACCACCACGGCACGGCTGGCCGACGGCACCGATCCCGCGAGGGTCCGGGAGGCGTGGGAGACGTCCTACTCCGGCGAACCGTTCGTGCAGCTGCTCCCCGAGGGGCAGTGGCCGACCACCGCCGCCACCCTCGGGGCGAACACCGCGCTGGTACAGGTCGCCGTCGACGAGCGAGCCGGTCGTGTGGTCACCGTCTGCGCGATCGACAACCTGGTCAAGGGCACCGCAGGTGCTGCTGTGCAGTCCATGAACCTCGCCCTCGGTCTGCCCGAGAGCCTGGGCCTACCCACCGAAGGAGTTGCCCCGTGAGCACGGACAACCCGCAGCAGGGTGTCACCGCCCCGAAGGGCTTTCGCGCCACCGGTGTCACCGCCGGACTGAAAGCCTCCGGCTCACCTGATCTGGCGCTGGTGGTCAACGACGGCCCGGACCAGGTCGGTGCTGCCGTATTCACCAGCAACCGCGTGGTCGGCGCCCCGGTGACCTGGTCCCGGCAGGTGGTCAGCGACAACGTCGTGCACGCGGTGGTGCTCAACTCCGGCGGAGCGAACGTGGCCACCGGGCCGCAAGGCTTCGCCCACGTGCACGCCACCGCCGAGAAGGCAGCCGACCTGCTGCAGGCCTCCGCCGCCGACGTGGTGGTCTGCTCCACCGGACTGATCGGTGTCCCGCTCGCTGCGGACACCCTGCTCACCGGTCTGGACCACGCAGCTGCGACCCTGTCGACCGATGGCGGCCCGGCCGCCGCGACCGCGATCATGACGACCGACACCGTCGCCAAGCAGGTCCACGTGCAGGGCAGCGGCTGGTCGATCGGCGGGATGGCCAAGGGCGCCGGGATGCTCGCCCCGTCGCTGGCCACCATGCTGGTGGTGCTCACCACCGACGCCCGCATCGACGCCGCCACCGCCGATGCCGCTCTCCGCGAGGCCACCAGCACCACCTTCGACCGGATCGACTCCGACGGCTGCATGTCCACCTCGGACACGGTCCTGCTCATGGCCTCCGGTGCCAGCGGCACCACCGCCGAGGCGGCCGAGTTTACCCAGGCACTCCGCTCCGCCTGCGCCCAGCTCGCCCGCGCCCTGGTTGCCGACGCCGAGGGCGCCAGCCACGACATCGCGGTGCGCGTGGTCGGTGCCAGCGACGAGGCCGCCGCCGTGGCCGTGGGTCGGGCGGTGGCACGCTCGAACCTGGTCAAGGCGGCCATGTTCGGCAACGACCCGAACTGGGGCCGCATCATCGCCCAGGTGGGCACCGTGCCGGAGGAGGTCGCCCCGTTCGACCCTGCTGAGCTGGACGTGACCATCAACGGGCTGCTCATCTGCAAGGGTGGCGGCGCCCACGAGGACCCCACGCAGCTCGACCTGGCAGCAAGCCGCGAGGTGCACGTGGTCATCGACCTGCACGCCGGCGACGCGGAGGCCACGATCTGGACCAACGACCTCACCCACGACTACGTCCACGAGAACAGCGCCTACTCCACATGAGCACCCCGCACGTCCAGAACGACGCCCTCACCCCGGACGAGAAGGCTGAGGTGCTGATCGAGGCCCTGCCCTGGCTGGAGTCCTTCGCCGGCGCCATCGTGGTGATCAAGTTCGGCGGCAACGCGATGGTCGACAGCGCGCTCGAGCGTGCCTTCGCCGACGACATCCGGTTCTTCCGCTACGCCGGCCTCAAACCGGTGGTGGTGCACGGCGGCGGCCCGCAGATCTCCGCGATGCTCGACCGCCTCGGCCTGGTCACCGAGTTCCGCGGCGGGCTGCGCGTGACCACCCCCGAGGTGATGGACGTGGTCCGGATGGTGCTCACCGGCAAGGTACAGCGCGACCTGGTCAGCCACCTGAACGAACGGGCACCGCTGGCCGTCGGCATCTCCGGCGAGGACGGTGGCCTGTTCTCCGCGCGCAAGCGGCAGGCCGTGATCGATGGCGAGCAGGTGGACGTCGGTCTGGTCGGTGACGTGATCGGGGTCAACCCGCGCGCTGTGAACGACCTGCTCGCTGCCGGCCGCATCCCGGTGATCTCCACCATCGCCCCGGACGTCGACCACCCGGGAGATGTGCTCAACGTGAACGCCGACACCGCCGCCGCTGCGCTCGCGACCGCACTCGGCGCGCAGAAGCTCGTGGTGCTCACCGACGTGGAGGGACTGTACGCCGACTGGCCGGATCCGGGCTCGTTGATCCGGCAGATCGACGCCGCCCACCTGACCGAGATCCTGCCCACCCTGGCCTCGGGCATGGTGCCGAAGATGGAGGCCTGCCTGCGCGCCGTCACCGGCGGGGTGCCGCAGGCGCACGTGATCGACGGCCGGCTGCCGCACTCCCTGCTGCTGGAGATCTTCACCGAGGAAGGCGTGGGCACCATGGTGCTTCCCACCGACGACGGCGTACCCGCCCCTCCCAGTCCCGTACCTGACGTAGCACCCACCGGAAGGAGTCATCAGTGAGCGAGCTGATCGCAGGCGTCACCCAGTCTCTCGACCAGGGGGAGTGGACCCGCCGGTACACCGGTGCCCTGATGAACACCTTCGGGCCGCCGCAGCGGGTGCTGGTGCGCGGTGAGGGCTGCTACGTCTGGGACGCCGACGGCAACCGCTACCTGGACCTGCTCGCCGGGATCGCGGTGAACAGCCTCGGGCACGCCCACCCCACCCTCACCGGTGCCATCTCCGCCCAGCTCGGCACGCTCGGGCACGTGTCCAACTTCTTTGCTTCGCCGGTGCAGATCACCCTGGCTGAGCGGCTCACCGAGCTCACCTGCGCCGGTCCCCGCCCGGAGGCGGCCCGGGTGTTCCTCACCAACTCCGGCACCGAGGCCATGGAAGCGGCGGTCAAGCTCGCCCGCCGGCACGGCGGCGCCGACCGGCCCCGCATCCTCGCCCTCGAAGGCGCCTTCCACGGCCGGTCCATGGGCGCCCTGGCGCTCACCCACAAGCCCGCCTACCGGGAGCCCTTCGAACCGCTGCCCGGCGGGGTGGAGCATCTGCCGTTCGGCGACCTGCGCGCCTTGGAGGAGGCCTTCGCCGCCCCCGGCCAGGTGGCCGCCCTGGTGCTCGAGCCGATCCAGGGAGAGGCCGGGGTACGCCCGCTTCCGGCCGGCTACCTGGCCGCCGCCCGGGAGCTGACCACCGCCCACGGCGCGCTGCTCATCCTGGACGAGGTGCAGACCGGGATGGGCCGCACCGGCACCTGGATGGCCCACCACCATCCGCAGGTCGGCGGCGGTATCGTCCCGGACGCGGTCGCCGTGGCCAAGGGCCTGGGTGGCGGGTTCCCGGTCGGTGCGCTGATCACGCTGACCGAGGCCGCCGCCACGCTGTTCCAGCCCGGCCAGCACGGCACCACCTTCGGTGGCAACCCGGTCGCCGCAGCCGCCGCGCTGGCCACCATCCACGTGATCGAGCGCGACGACCTGCTCACCCAGGTGACCAGCACCGGCGAGCACCTGCGCACCGCCGTCGCCGGCTCGGACCACCCGCTGGTGGCCGGTGTGCGCGGTGCGGGTCTGCTGATCGCCGTCGAGCTCGCCGAGCCGGTCGCCGCCGCGGCTGCCCAGGCGGCGCTGCGCGCCGGATTCATCGTCAACCCGGTCGCCCCAGATGCTCTCCGGCTCGCGCCGCCCTACGTCCTGACCACCGAGCAGGCGGACAGCTTCGTGGCTGCTCTGCCGCAGATCCTGAACGAGGCCCGGCAGTGAGCGCCACCAGCTCCGCACCTCAGCACTTTCTCGCTGATGACGACCTGACCAGCGCCCAGCAGCGCGAGGTGCTCGAGCTGGCCGCCGCGCTCAAGGCGGACCCCTTCTCCGCCACCCCGCTGGCGGGCCCGCAGGCGGTGGCGATCATCTTCGACAAGCCCACGCTGCGCACCCAGGCTTCGTTCACCGCCGGGGTGGCGCACCTCGGTGGCTACCCGATGCTGGTGGACGGCACGCTCGCGCAGATCGGGGTGCGCGAGTCGGTGCCGGACACCGCCCGCGTGCTCGGCCGGATGACCTCGGCGATCGTCTGGCGGACCTATGCCCAGTCCGCCCTGACGGAGATGGCTACCCATGCCGGTGTCCCGGTGGTCAACGCGCTCACCGACGACTACCACCCGTGCCAGATCCTCGCCGACCTGCTCACCATCGCTGAGCACACCGGTGGCCTCGCTGCCAGCGGCCCCGCCCTGACCGGTCGCAGGTTCGCCTACGTCGGCGACGGCGCGAACAACATGGCCCACTCCTACCTGCTCGGCGGGGCGCTGGCCGGGATGGACGTGCGTATCGGCGCCCCCGAGGGGTACCACCCCGACCCAGAGGTGCTCGCCCGAGCCGCGGCGATCGCCACCAGCACCGGCGCACAGGTGAGCGTGCACACCGACCCGGCCTCCGCCGTCGACGGTGTAGAGGTGCTGGCCACGGACACCTGGGTGTCCATGGGCCAGGAGGGGCAGAAGGAGGAACGGGAACGCCCGTTCCGTCCCTACCAGCTGAACGACGCGCTGCTCAGCCACGCCTCGCCGTCAGCGATCGTGCTGCACTGCCTGCCCGCCTACCGCGGCAAGGAGATCACCGACGCGGTGATCGAAGGACCCGCCTCGCGGGTCTGGGACGAGGCGGAGAACCGGCTGCACGTGCAGAAAGCGATCCTCGCCTACCTGCTCGGGCACCGATGACAGCGAGCATCCCCGCCACCAAGGCCGCCCGGCACGCGCTCATCCGTCAGGTGGTCGCCGCCCGGCCAGTGCGATCCCAGGCCGAGCTGGCCGAGCAGCTGGCCGCCCGGGGGGCGAGCGTCACCCAGGCGACCCTGTCCCGGGACCTGGACGAGCTGCGCGCGCACAAGGTCCGCACCGCCGACGGCAACCAGCAGTACGCGCTCCCCCCGGAGGGCCCCTACGGCTACGACACCCCGGCCGAGACCGAACAGCTCGCCGCGCGGCTCGCCCGGCTGTGCACCGAGCTGCTCGTCTCCGCCGACGCCTCCGGCAACCTGGTGGTGCTGCGCACCCCACCCGGGGCGGCACAATTCTTGGCATCGGCGATCGACCACTCCGTGCTCCCGCCGGTGATCGGCACGATCGCCGGGGACGACACCGTGCTGGTGATCGCTGCAGAACCCGACGGCGGCCCCACCGTGGTCCAGCTCTTCCTGGACCTGGCCTCCGGCCGTGACCCCGAACGAGACACCACCACCCCCGAGGAGAACCAGTGAGCAAGGTACTGACAGAACTGCCGGTCGGCGAGCGGGTGGGCATCGCCTTCTCCGGCGGCCTGGACACCTCGGTCGCCGTGGCGTGGATGCGCCACCACGGTGCCGTCCCGTGCACCTACACCGCCGACCTGGGTCAGTACGACGAGCCAGAGATCGACAAGGTGCCCGGCCGGGCACTGCAGTACGGGGCCGAGCTCTCCCGCGCCGTGGACTGCCGGTCGGCGCTGGTCGAGGAGGGCCTGGCCGCCATCGCCTGCGGCGCCTTCCACCTGCGCAGCGGCGGACGCTACTACTTCAACACCACCCCGCTGGGCCGTGCCGTGACCGGCACACTGCTGGTGCGCGCCATGCAGGCCGACGACGTAGAGATCTGGGGCGACGGATCCACCTTCAAGGGCAACGACATCGAGCGGTTCTACCGCTACGGGCTGCTCGCCAACCCCTCGCTGCGGATCTACAAGCCCTGGTTGGACCCGGCGTTCGTCGCCGAGCTCGGCGGACGGGCGGAGATGAGCGAGTGGCTCACCGAGCACAACCTGCCCTACCGGGACTCCGCGGAGAAGGCCTACTCCACCGATGCGAACATCTGGGGTGCCACCCACGAGGCGAAGACCCTGGAGCACCTGGACGTCTCCCTCGAGGTGGTCGACCCGATCATGGGAGTGAAGTTCTGGGATCCGCAGGTGGCGATCGAGACCGAGGACGTGACGGTCCGGTTCGAACAGGGCCGTCCGGTGGCGATCAACGGGCAGCACTTCACCGACCCGGTCGCCCTGGTGCACGAGGCGAACACCATCGGCGGCCGGCACGGGCTGGGCATGTCCGACCAGATCGAGAACCGGATCATCGAGGCCAAGTCCCGCGGCATCTACGAGGCCCCCGGTATCGCGCTGCTGTTCATCGCCTACGAGCGGCTGGTCGCCGCGATCCACAACGAGGACACCATCGCCAACTACCATGCCGAGGGCCGGCGGCTGGGCCGGCTGCTCTACGAGGGCCGGTGGCTGGACCCGCAGGCGCTGATGATCCGCGAGTCGATCCAGCGGTGGATCGCCTCGGTGGTCACCGGTGAGGTGACCCTGCGGCTGCGCCGCGGCGAGGACTACACCATCCTGCGCACCGAGGGGCCGGCGTTCTCCTACCACCCGGACAAGCTGTCCATGGAACGCACCGAGAACGCCGCCTTCGGGCCGATGGACCGGATCGGCCAGCTGACCATGCGCAACCTGGACATCGCTGACTCCCGGGACAAGCTGGAGATGTACGCCCAGCAGCCGGTGGACCAGGGCCAGGTGCTGGTGGAGCACGGCACACTGTTCGGCGAGCTGCCCGCCGGCGGTGCGGAGACCATCTCGGCCAACCCTGCAGTGGCCGACGACGCCGAGACCGCCCTGGACGCCGCCGCCATGGAGGAAGGCACCGACTGATGGCTGAGCACACCACCCCCAGCGGGGCACTGTGGGGCGGGCGGTTCTCCGGCAGGCCGGCCGATGCGCTGGCAGCGCTGAGCAAGTCCACCCACTTCGACTGGCGCCTGGCCGGTGAGGACCTGGCCGGCTCCCGCGCGCACGCCCGCGTGCTGCACACCGCCGGGCTGCTCACCGACACCGAGCTGACCGGCATGATCGACGCGCTGGACACCCTCGAGGCGGACGTGACCTCGGGTGCGTTCGTGGCTGCCCCGGATGATGAGGACGTGCATTCGGCACTGGAGCGCGGCCTGATCGAGCGAGCCGGGCCCGAGCTCGGCGGCAAGCTCCGTGCCGGCAGGTCCCGCAACGACCAGATCGCCACCCTGGTGCGGATGTACCTGCGCCGGTGCGCCCGGCAGATCGCTGCCGGGGTGCTGGACGTGGCCGAGGCGCTCTGCGACCAGGCCGCCGCCCACCCGGGGGCGCCGATGCCCGGGCGCACCCATCTGCAGCACGCCCAGCCGGTGCTGCTCGCCCACCATCTGCTCGCGCACGTGTGGCCGCTGCTGCGGGACGTCGACCGGCTGCGGGACTTCGACGCCCGGGCAGCCCGCTCGCCGTACGGCTCCGGTGCCCTGGCCGGCTCGTCCCTGGGCCTGGACCCGGCAGCAGTGGCCACCGAGCTCGGCTTCGACGGCCCGGTGGAGAACTCCATCGACGGCACCGCATCTCGCGACGTGGTCGCCGAGTTCGCGTTCGTCGCGGCGATGATCGGTGTGGACCTGTCCCGGCTCAGCGAGGAGGTCATCCTCTGGGCGACCAAGGAGTTCGGCTTCGTCACCCTCGACGACGCCTTCTCCACCGGTTCGTCCATCATGCCGCAGAAGAAGAACCCGGACGTGGCTGAGCTGGCCCGCGGCAAGACAGGCCGGCTGATCGGCGACCTCACCGGGCTGCTTGCCACGCTCAAGGGTCTGCCGTTGGCCTACAACAGGGACCTGCAGGAGGACAAGGAACCAGTCTTCGACGCCGTCGACACCCTCGACCTGCTGCTGCCTGCCGTGGCGGGGATGGTCGCCACCCTCAGCTTCCACACCGACCGGATGGCTGAGCTTGCACCGCAGGGCTTCGCGTTGGCGACGGACGTCGCCGAGTGGCTGGTCCGCCAGGGAGTGCCGTTCCGCCATGCGCACGAGATCGCGGGCGGGTGCGTGCGTGTGTGCGAAGAGAACGGTATCGAGCTGTGGGACCTCACCGACGACCAGCTCGCCGACATCGATCCCGCACTCACCCCGCAGGTGCGTGAGGTGCTCACCCTGGGCGGTTCGTTGGCCTCGCGGGACGGTGTGGGGGGCACGGCCCCGGCGCGGGTGGCCGAACAGCTGGCGGCAGCCCGGGACCGGATCGTTGCAGCGCGCGAGGACCTGGTATCGAGGCAGTGACCGGCCGGCCCGACCCGGTGCGTGTCCCACCGCAGACCTTGGCCGCGATCGCGACGCTGGCGCGCGCACATGCCCCGCAGTGCGGGACCACCGCAGTGATCGCCATCGACGGTCCGGCCGGTTCCGGCAAGACCACGTTGGCCGGTGCGCTGGCGCAGACGCTCGACGCCCAGCTGGTGCACATGGACGACCTGTACCTGGGCTGGTCGGGGCTGGAGTCCTCCGCCGACCGGCTCCGCGAGGAGATCCTCGCTCCGCTGTGGTTGGGCCGCAGCGGGGTGTACCGGCGTTACGACTGGCACGCCGAGGCACTGGCCGAGAGCCACGAGGTGACCCCTGGTGGCACGCTCGTGGTGGAGGGTGTGGGCTGCGTGCGGGCCGGTACCCGAGGCTTCTTCTCCGTGATCGTCTGGGTGGAGGCCGACGATGCGATGCGCCTGGCTCGCGGCCTGGCGCGGGACGGTTCGGCGGCCGAGGGGCACTGGCGGGACTGGATGCGCCAGGAACGCGACGTGTTCGCCCGGGCCCGGACCCGCGAGCTCGCGCACCTGCACGTGGACGCCTGGGGGAGGATCGTGCCATGACCGCCGTGCTCGACCTGTCCCGCCCTGCGACCGAGATCGCGCCGCTGCTGCTGGGTGCTGTGCTCACCTGCGGCCAGGGGGAAGACGCAGTGAGCGTGCGGCTGACCGAGGTGGAGGCGTACATGGGCACCGCTGACCCCGGCTCGCACGCCTACCGGGGCCGCAGCGAGCGGACCGCGACCATGTTCGGACCGCCCGGGCACCTGTACGTCTACCGGCACCTGGGTCTGCACCACTGCATGAACCTGGTCTGCTCCCCGGACGGCGAGGCCTCGGCGGTGCTGCTGCGAGCCGGAGAGGTCGTCGCTGGCGCCCCCACCGCGTGGCGCCGGCGGCAGGAGGCCGGCGTGTGCCGCACGGAGAGGGATCTTGCCCGAGGACCGGGGCGGCTCACTGTGGCGCTCGGCCTGACCCGTGCCGATGACGGCGTTGCGGTGGGGCTGGCTGGTCCGGCACCGGGCCGCAGGCTGCTGCTGGCGGACACGGGACAGGTCGCAGCCGAGGAGATCAGCTCCGGTCCGCGGGTGGGGGTCAACGGCCCCGGCGGCGAGGAGCAGTTCTCTTGGCGGTACTGGATCACCGGGAGCGAGCACGTGACCGCCTACCGGCCCGGTCAGGTGCGCGGGCGACGCCGGTAGGGTTGTCCCGGCGTCGCGGACCACCACGCGCCCCGGCGTCCGGACGCGCGGCAGACGAGGAAGGTAGATGTGAACGAGATTCTCGACGAGCTCCGCTGGCGTGGACTGATCGCTCAGTCCACCGACCTGGCGGCCCTTCAGGAGGCACTCTCGAGCGGACCGGTCACCTATTACTGCGGCTTCGACCCCACCGCACCGAGCCTGCACCACGGCCACCTGGTACAGCTGGTGCTGCTGCGCCACCTACAGCAGGCCGGGCACAAGGCGATCGCTCTCGTCGGTGGCGCCACCGGGCTGATCGGTGACCCGCGGATGTCCGGGGAACGGACCATGAACACCAAGGAGGTGGTGGCCGAGTGGACCGAGCGGCTCAAGGCCCAGGTCTCCCGCTTCCTCGACTTCGACGGTGACAACCCTGCTCTGCTGGTGAACAACCTGGACTGGACCGAAGGACTGTCCGCCATCGACTTCCTCCGGGAGATCGGCAAGCACTACCGGCTGGGCACGATGCTCGCCAAGGACACTGTGGCCCGGAGGCTGGCCAGCGACGAAGGCATCAGCTTCACCGAGTTCAGCTACCAGATCCTGCAGGGTATGGACTACCTGGAGCTGTTCCGCCGGCACGGCTGCACCCTGCAGACCGGAGGCAACGACCAGTGGGGCAACCTGCTCTCCGGTGTCGACCTGATCCACCGGGTTGAGGGGGAGAGCGTGCACGTGCTCACCACCCCGCTGATCACCAAGGCCGACGGCACGAAGTTCGGCAAGACCGAGGGCGGCGCTGTGTGGCTCGCGCCGGACATGATGAGCCCGTACGCCTTCTACCAGTTCTGGTTGAACGCCGCGGACGCGGACGTGGTCAGCTGGCTGAAGACGTTCACGTTCCTGGACCGCTCGACGATCGACGACCTGGCCGAGCAGGTGCAGACCGCACCTCAGGCGCGGGCCGCGCAACGCACCCTCGCCCGCGAGGTGACCACCCTGGTGCACGGTGCCGACGCTACCGAGCGGGTCGAGGCCGCCTCGGCCGCGCTGTTCGGCAGCGGCGACCTGCACGACCTGGACGCCGACACGCTCAGCGACGCGGTCGCCGAGCTGCCGCGCGGCACGATCGTCCCCGGCGAGTCCACTGTGATCGACGCACTGGTGGCCACAGGGCTGGAGAAGGGACGCAAGGCTGCCCGCCGAGTCATCGACTCCGGTGGTGCCTCGGTGAACAACGTCAAGGTGACTGATGGTGACGCCGTGATCGCTGCCGAGGACCTGCTCCCCGGTGGGGTCGCCCTGGTCCGCCGGGGCCGCAAGACTCTGGCCGTGGTCACCGTCGACAGCTGACCGGCGCCCCGCGCTCCCGCGCCAGCGGACCAGCTGCCTCGAGTCGGCGGACCTGGCGGCGGCCAGTGAGTCACACCACATCAGCGCGGGCCGCTTCGCCCCAGCTGGACCCACGGCACCCCGCAGAACGGGCATAACCGCAGGTCAGAGGCGTTCACCAGGCTCCATCGCGTACGGACCACAGTGCGCGGGACCAACTTGACGCTGCGTGCGGCGACCCGTAATGTTCATATCCGTTGCCCCGCGAGGGAGGAACGGACACCGATCCGGTGGCCAGATCCCCGCAGGACACAGGGTCTGCGACCAGGTAAGATGGTGCGCAGATCCCACCCACGATCACCGCGAACAGCTGCGATCGACGAGGTCGGCCGGAAGGTCGGAACTGCGTTGACCGAGGGCAGAGCGGTGGGGTAGGGTAGAACGGTTGCCCCGGCTGGGCCTAGGTCGTGAGATCTGGTCTGACGGTGTGCGTTCGTTGTTTGAGAACTCAACAGTGTGTTTGTAGTGATTGATGCCAGTTTTTTTTGGTTGGATGGCTGCTCTCATGGGGTTTTGTGCTTTGTGGGGGTGGTTGTTTGGTCAGGATTTTTTCGTATGATTTGTTGATGCTGTGGCCTGTTTGTGGGTTGTGGTGTTGATAGGTTTTGTATGGAGAGTTTGATCCTGGCTCAGGACGAACGCTGGCGGCGTGCTTAACACATGCAAGTCGAACGATGAACCGACAGCTTGCTGTTGGGGATTAGTGGCGAACGGGTGAGTAACACGTGAGTAACCTGCCCTCCTCTTCGGGATAAGCGCTGGAAACGGTGTCTAATACTGGATATTCAGGCCTTGCCGCATGGTGGGGTTTGGAAAGTTTTTTCG
>NZ_ATWL01000022.1 GCF_000421225.1 Ruania albidiflava DSM 18029
AGGTGTCCTACCTGGTGTATCAGGACATCATCACCGCCTATCAGCACCCTGACCGGCGCACCGGCAAGAAGCTCATGGCCACCCTCATCGACAAGCTCCGCCGTGGGCTGCCCGACGGGCTGGAGGAGATCGCCCAGCTCGGGCGCACCCTGTGGCGCAAACGAGACCAGATCTTGGCGTTCTTCGACCACGAGGGAGCCTCGAATGGGCCTGTCGAGGCGATCAACGGACGACTGGAGCACCTGCGCGGGATCGCCCTCGGCTTTCGGAACTTCACCCACTACGTCCTGCGCTGCCTCCTACACTCTGGCCAGCTCGCCGCCCGCATCAACGCACTCTGAATCCGGAAGAGCCCTCATACTCCCCGGTGTCTGCTGAGCCGAGCGACAGGGCACCGGCCGGCGCCGACCCCGCTCCCTGGGCCACCCGGCGCTTGGCCGATGCGTGCACCGCAGCAACCCCGGTCGCCGCCACCCGCACGACGTTCTCCGGGCTCACCCCACCACCGGCCATGATCTCCAGCCCGTCACCGGCCAGCTGCTGCAGCCGGGCCAGCGCGGGCAGCGAGTCCACCGCCCGCGCACCTCCCCCAGAAGTCAGCACCCGGCGCACACCGAGCGCTGCCAGCTGCTCCAGCGCGCGTTCCGGGACGGCAAGCACGTCGAAGGCGCGGTGGAACGTCACCTCACCGGCCAGGTCCAGCACGGCCCGCAGCAGCGCCTCGTCCACCGCCCAGCCCCCGACACCATGCCGCGCGTCCCCGGGCGCAGTGCCAGCCACGGTGCCACCGACCACCACGCCGGCAGCCCCAGCCGCCATCGCCGCCCGGGCATCCGCCACGATCAGCGCCCGCTCGTTCGAGTCGTAGTCGAACCCGCCGGCCCGCGGCCGCACCAGCACGTGCACCGGCACACCGGAGGCCACCGCGCGCTCCACCAGCGCCACCGACGGCGTCAACCCGCCCAGCGACAGGGCGGTGCACAGCTCGAGCCGGTCCACCCCGACCGCCTGGGCGATGCGCACCCCGGCGACGTCCTGGACCGCCAGCTCGACCGCCGTCATCATGCCTCCTCGCCGCCAGAGAGCCGCACAAGCCCAGATGGCCGGTCGACCCCGCCGACCACCTCGCGCCCGCGCAGCACAGTTGCCGCGAGCGCCGGCTCAGCCAGGAACGCATCGAAGGGGAACATCGGCCGCCGGATCCGTTGGTGCCCGAGCCGCGCGAGGTCCTGGTCCACCGGACCCGGCGTGAGCGCGAGCGTCCAGCCCGCCGCAATGTCGTGCAGCGTGGGTTCCAGGTAGCCGATCTTGGTCACGATGATCGCCGCGTGCGCCGGGTCCAGCCCGATCTGGGCGAAGTCGTCCACGGCGTGGAACGCCTTGCGGAGCTCGGTGATGATCACCCGCAGCCCGCCGACCGCCAGCACAGCGATCCGTCCCGCCGCAGGGTCGCCCTCGTGCCGGCTGAGCAGCACACCCGTCACCGATACCGGGCCGCTCACCCGGTCATCCACCCGCGCCCCCACGGTCACGCTCACCTGCTCGCCGAGCGGCGCGGCGAACAGCTCCTCGATGGCGACGGCGTCAAACACCGAGGCCACGTACGTCACCGGGGCGCCGGGGCCGGTGAGGTCCGCGCGGCCCAGCAGCCGCGTCAGGGTCCAGGTCACGTCCCCAGAACCGCCCGCACCGGGGTTGTCGCCGGAGTCGCTGACCAGGTACGGGCCGGCTCCCCCACGAGCCACGTGCACCAGTGCCGCGTCGATCGCCTCGTCCAACGTGCCGGTCGGCGCCACGAAGTCGAACTCCTCCCGCACCCGCCACAGCTGGGCGGCCACCTCCTCCGCCGCAGATGTCACCGCCGCCGCGTCCGACCCGGTCACCAGCACGGTCGCATGGCAACGTGGTTCGTCCGCCCAGGCGTACCCCACCCAGATCCCGGCATCGGTCACCCCGGAACGAGCGGTCACCTCCGGCAGCCGCCCATACAGGATCCGGGCTGGTTCCACCCGGGTGGAGGTCTGCTCCCCAGCGAGCAGGATCGGCACCGGCACCCACGCCCGCACCGGCCGCTCGTCCCGCCCGAGCCAGTCCACCAGGTCCCGGGCGGAGCGCTCCCGCGTCTCCGGCCCCACCACCTGCCGCAGGGCGGTGACCAGGTCGCCCTCGGCGTCGTCTATGCCGACCACGCTCATCGCGCCGTGGATATCCAGGTACACGCCATCCACACCGCCGTCCGCTACCAGCGAGGCCAGCCGGCGGACCATCCGGTCCCGGAAGTCCGCATACACCCGCGGAAGCACCCGCCCACCCGGGGATGGACCGGGCCTGGAACACGCCCAGCCACTCGGCCGCTGCCCGCAGCGGCGCATCCGCCGCCAGGAACGGGTACCGCCCCAGTACCGCCTCCCCCTCCAGCATCCGGAAGTCCCGGTACCCGGCCCGGTGCTGGGAATACACACTGGACTCGATCGCCATGCCAAGAACGGCGATCCGGGGTCGGCCCCTCAGCGCTGCATCCGTCCACGCAGCTCGCGCAGCAGGCCCTCCAGCGCGGCGAACTCCGGATCCGCCTCGCTGGGGGTGAGGACCGCGGTGCGCCGCAGCAACCGCACCCCCGCATGGCTGGACCGTTCCTGGCGCCACTGCTCGGAGTCGGTGATCGCGTGCGCCACACCTTCGGTGAGCGGGGCGGACTGGGCACTGCACGCCCCGTCCGCCTCGGTGTGCAGCACGACCTCCTGCAGGGCACCGCTGCGCAGCAACCAGATCTCCCGCACAGTGCGGGAGGTGGCCGGGCCGACCTGGTTGCCGCGTTCGTCGAGGCGGATGGTCTCGTCCAGCAGCCGCTGGTACACCCGCCAGCCGCCGATGCTCGAGCGCCGTTCGCGCACGGGGGCGCTGACATCGTCGGCGAAGCCGGCGAACCCATACCGGGCATGCGGTGGAGGCTGACGTGCTTCCTGCACGGCGTAGGAGTCCTCGGGGACACCGGTCAGGGCGAGGTCGCGGGCCACCTTGCGGCCGTAGGCCAGCACCTGAGCGAAGGCACCGGACCTGTCGGGGCGTTGTTCGGGACGCAGCTCGTCGTTGGTCGCAATCATGTCCGCCTCCAAGGATGGCTCAGCCGAAGTGTCCCACGTCACACTGCCGGGTGCAGGCCGACGCGCGGCCGTCCGCGCTGGTCACCAGGGGTGGTCCTCTGCACACCGTCCGGAAGTGCCACGCCGGTCATGGCCCGCTCAGACCGGCTCGACGGCGGGTGGTCGCGTTGGCATGGTCGCTCCAGCGGGGTACCCATCGCCCGAGCGCGGCGGTGGCGAGCACACCGATGCCGCCCATCGCGATCACCCCGGCACCCAGAGAGCCGAGTGCAGCGCCGAGGGAGACGCCGAGCGGCCCGGCGGCGTTGCCGGTGTCGCCGAACAGCCGCCAGATGCCCAGGTACTGTGCGCGCCCACGTTCTGGGGCGGTGTCCGCGCCGAGGGTCATCAGGATGCCTGAGCCGATGCCGTTGCCGATGCCGAGCAGCAGCGCCACTGTGATCACCGCCGGCAGGCTCTGCGTCAGCGGCAGCAGCACCATCGCCAGGGCCATCACCAGCATCGAGGGGATCGCGATCCAGAGCCGACCGAGCCGGTCCATCACCTTCCCGGCCGGGTAGAACAGCAGCATGTCCACCGCACCGGCGAGGCCGAACACCAGGCTGGTGGTGGCCGGGGCGAAGCCGAGGTGCTCGGTCCACAGCGGCAGTACGCTCTGCCGGGCACCACGCACCGCACCCACCAGCAGCACTGCGATGCCCAGGGTGGCGAACGTGGCCCGGAAGCTGCGCAGCACGTCCCAGGTGGAGACCCGCGCTGGCGCAGAGCTGCCGCTGCCGTGCGGGCGGTGCCCCTCGCTGGGTACGAGGAACCAGACCACCAGGGCGGAGATGAGCGAGGTGATCACGGCCAGCCAGTAGGAGGGTGCCGGGTTCTCGTTGCCGTGCACGAGCGCCGCACCGGCGAACGGGCCGAGGAACAGGCCGATGCGGGCTACACCACCCAAGGCGGACATCGCCCGGGCGCGGCGCATCGGGGCGATCACCTCGGTGAGGTAGGCCTGCCGGGCCAGCCCGTAGACGGCGTTGGTCGCGCCGGTGAGCAGCACAGCCAGCGCGAGCACGCCCAGGTTGGGTGCCAGGGCGCACCCCGCCAACGCGACCATCGCCACCAGGGACGAGCAGATCATCGCGAGCCGGTCCCCGAGGCGTGCGGCCAGTGCGCCGGCGGGCACGTCGGCGATGATCTGTCCGACCGGCAGGATCGCGACCAGCAACGCGGCCCCGGCCGCATCGGCGCCGAGGTTCACGGCGCTGACCGCGATCATCGGCATCATGGCGCCGATGCCGATGCTGAACAGCAGCGACGGCAGGTACACGCCGGGCAGCAGCGGGCGCAGCGAGGTGAACTGCTGGGCGCCGCTCACCAGGTCATCACTCGAGTCATGATGCCAGAGGCTACGGATACGACGGCGGCCGCGTCCGAGGCACGGACGCGGCCGCCGTCGACGGGGGAACCCGTCTTGGCTCCGCCCTGCGGTGGGCGGTGCCTCATGGTGCTCAGGAGCCGATGGCTGACCCGTCTGGGGCGGGTCAGCGAAGGCTCACGGTCAGATCAGCTCGTCGCCCCAGCCGAAGGTCTGGACGCCACCGCCGCCACCGTTGATGAGCTCGTCGCCCCACCCTGAGGTCTGAACGCCACCATCACCACCGTTGATGAGCTCATCACCCCAGCCCTGGGTCTGCTGACCGTCCGGGTTGAGCTGGATGAGCTCGTCGCCCCATCCTGCGGTAGTGCTGGCCGATGCGCCCGGTGCCATCAGCAGCACCGCACACACCGCACCGCCGGCAACCGCTGCCCACCGGGCCCGACGTGTCGCTTTCTCTCTCATGATTCTCTCGGCTCCTTAGCCTGTTGTCCCCCGAGAGACGGGTCTCCCACTGTAGCGAATCATGTGGATCATCGCTCGCGCGAGTCTGCCGCCTGCCTCGGCCTATACACGGGAATACCCCATGCAGCCCTGATACTACGCGGAAAAGTCGTTAGTCGGTGGTCTTTCGGGAAGCGGATTCCGACGACGTCTGGCCCGTGGGTGTGCCGCTGTCGCCCTGCTCGGGCGCCTCAGCGTCAGCGGCCTGGCCAGGCTCCTGCGCTGCACCCACCGCAGCGGCCCCCGGTGCCGCATCGGCTTCCTGCGCACCAGGCTCCGCAGGCTGCCCAGTCTCTGCGGGCAGTGCCACCACGTCCAGGTCGTACTCGTCCACGTGCAGGTCGGGCTGCTCCCACTCGTGCCCGCCGACGTTCAGGTCGGTCTCCGAGTGCGCCCCGCAACCGTGGTCCAGGGAGACCACCTTGCCGTCGTCCGGGGACCACTCGTTCGCGCACACCCCGAAGAGCTGCCCCAGCGACCCGGCCAGCGGCACCACGAACCCGCAGCTGGCGCAGGAGGCGCCAGCGGCGCGCGCCCCGGCCGTGTCCGGCCCACGGGAGCCTTCGTACCAACGGGTGGCTGCGTCGTCGAGAGCCTTGCGGTTCATCACCCGGTCGCGGCCGAGGCCCAGCTCGCGCAGCGCGAGCCGGTCCATCTCCTCGTCCCCGGTGCCAGCGGTCCAGCCGGGCTCGAGGCGGTCGTCGCCGGCCACGTAGGGCAGCCGGTCGGTGGGGCCCACGTCCCCCGGGGCGAGCCGCTCCGCCCACGGCAACCAGGCTGGGGCGAGCAGTGAGTCCTCTCCGGGCAGCAGCCCGGACTCGCACACGGTCGCGTTGCGCGAACGCGGGATCCGGGAGAGCGTCACGTACCAGCGCCACCCGTGGTAGCCGGGGGTGGTGGCGGCGAAGTAGTGCGTGCCGAGACGCTCGGCCTCCAGGGTGAAGCCGAGGTGCTCGCCCACCGGCTCGTCGCCGAGCGCGGCGCGGGCGAGGTCCACGGCAGCCTCGAGCACCGTGTCGGAGGTGGGTTTGCGGCCCGTTGCCGGACGGGTGGCCGCAGCGGCCCTCATACGTCGAACTCGTCGGCGACGACGCGCAGCATCTTCGCCAGCTTCGCGGACTCGGCCCGGTCGGGGTAGCGCCCGGAGCGTAGCCGGTTCCCGGCCCGGTCCAGCAGGCGGATCAGGTCCTCCACGATCGGGCCCATGTCTTCGGCGGAGCGGCGCTGGTTGCGGGTGACCGAGTGGGCAGGATCGAGGATGGTCACTGACAGCGCCTGCGGACCGCGGCGGCCGTCGGCCACACCGAACTCCACCCGGGTGCCCGGGCGCGGGGCGGGGGCTCCTGCCGGCAGCGCCGAGGCATGCAGGAAGACCTCGCCGCCGTCGTCCGAGCCGATGAACCCGAAGCCGCGGTCGGCGTCGAAGAACTTGACCTTGCCGGTGGGCACGTGTCTACCCGTCTTTCTCTCGTGGGAGGGGAACGCTCGAGGCACGCAGTGCGTATCCGTGCACCCAGTTTACTGCAGGGAACCCCGCCGTAGACTAGTGCGGATGCCCGGCCATGCTCCCACCGCAGGGTCCTCACCCGATCTCGCTGAGGCGGTGCGGACCTGGGACGACGCACGACTGGAGCACCTGCTCCGCCGCCGCCCCGACCTGGCCACCCCGCCGCCGTCGTCGTTGACCGCGCTCGCTTCCCGCGCCGGGGCGCGAGCCTCGGTCTCCCGTGCCTTGGCGAGCCTGGACGCCCCTACCCTGACCACGCTGGAGTCGGTCGTGGTGCTCGCCGAGAGCAGAGCGCCGACGCAGGCCCAGCTGGACTCCGCCGTCGGGCGGGACACCAGTGCGCAGACTGCGGAGCTGACCGCTCTGGCGCTGCTGCTGCCCGAGGCGGGCCGGCTGGTGCCGGTGCCGACGCTGCGGGAGTGCCTGGGTCCGCACCCGTTGGGGTTGGGCCCGCGGCTGGCCGAGCTGGGTGTGCCGCCGGCGGAGGGGTGGCCGACCACACCACGGGCGGTGCGCTCCGCGCTGGCCAAGGCGCCGGAGCCGGCGCGGCGGATGCTGGACGCGCTCACCTGGGGCCCGCCGGTCGGCACCGTCTCCCACGACGTGCCACCCGGGGCCAGGTGGCTGCTGGACAACCACGTGCTGGTGCGGATGTCGGCCACGGAGCTGGTGCTACCCCGGGAGGTGGCGCTGGCGGCCCGGGGAGACCGGCTGGCGCCGCACGTGCCGCTGGCCCCTCCCTTGCCCGAGGCGCCGGTGCGCTCCCGCGAGATGGTGCTGGCGGAGTCGGCCCGGGCCGGGGAGCAGCTGCTGGAGCAGATCGAAGCGCTGGTGGGCACCTGGCGGTCCCGGCCGGTGCCGGTGCTGCGTTCCGGTGGGGTCGGGGTGCGGGAGCTGCGTCAGCTTGCCTCCTCGTTCCAGCTCCCGACGGCGGAGCTCGCCCTGGTCGTGGAGCTCGCCGGGGCGAGCGGGCTGCTCGGGCAGCGCACCGACGCCGACGGTTCGTGGTGGACGGCCAGCGAGGAGGCCGTCGAGTGG
Organism: Ruania albidiflava DSM 18029; assembly: GCF_000421225.1. Taxonomy (GTDB): domain Bacteria; phylum Actinomycetota; class Actinomycetes; order Actinomycetales; family Beutenbergiaceae; genus Ruania; species Ruania albidiflava. The sequence continues at coordinate 7,520 of NZ_ATWL01000022.1, forward strand.
CCAGACCTGGATCTGGCCGGGCGGTGGGCCGACCTGCTGCTGGTGTGGGTGGGCTGGGCCCGTACCCCGTGGCTGGCCGGTACCCGCACCGAACGTGGGGTGCTGCGTGCGGCGCTGGAGCCGGACCTGCAGCGGCACTGGGCACCGGTGCTGCGCCGTCGGGTGCTGCAGGCGTTGGCAGCCTGGCGGCAGGATGCTGCTCCGAGCGCGGAGCAGGTGCGTGCGCACCTGGGTTGGCACACCGCCAAGGCGGTGCCGCCGCTGCCGGCGGTGCAGGCGCTGCTGGCCGAGGCGGCGGCGCTGGGGCTCACCGGGGCCGGGGCGCTCACCCCGGCCGGCCGGCTGCTGCTGGAGGTCACCGAGCCAGGCCGTGCGAAGGGCGAGACGGACCTGGTGGCGGACGGGGCCAGGCTGCTGGCCGCCGAGCTGGCCGAGACGATCCCGCCGGCAGTGCAGGAGATGATCGTCCAGGGCGACCTCACCGCTGTGGTGCCGGGCCGGCCGGAGCCCGGGTTGCGGTCGCTGGTGGAGCTGGTCGCAGACGTCGAGAGCCGCGGACCTGGGATGACTGTGCGGTTCTCGGCGGACTCGGTGCGCCGAGCACTGGACTCCGGGCTGGCGGCCGAGGACCTGCTGGAGCAGCTGCGAGCGGTCTCGGTGACGCCGCTGCCGCAGCCGCTGGAGTACCTGGTGCACGACGTGGCCCGCTCGCACGGTGCCGTGCGGGTGGGGGCGGCCGGGGCGTACCTGCGCGCCGAGGACCCTGCAGCGCTCGGCCGGGTGCTGGCTCATCCGGAGCTGACCCACCTGGGCCTGCACACGATCGCACCCACGGTGCTGGTGGCCCGCGCCGATGCCCGGGACGTGGCGCACGCGCTGGCCGCGGCCGGGCTGGCCGGAGTGCTGGAAGGCCCCGACGGCACCGCGCTGACGCTACCGGCGACCGCCGCGTCCCCGGTGCGGGCGGTGCGTCCAGGAGCACCGCCCGCTGAGCCTGGGGAACCGGTGCCGGCGGTGATCGCCGCGATGCGCGCTGGGGAGCAGCGCGCCCACGAGCTGCTCCGGGCCCGGGCGGAACAGCCCGGTCCACCGGCAGACACGTTGGAGGCGCTCCGGGTGGCCGCCTCCCGTGGGGCGGACGTAGAGCTGGTGATGGCCGGCGCGCAGGGCGGGGTGCAGTCCCGGGTGGTGCGGCCGCTGACCGTGGACGCCGGCCGGATCCGGGTGCTGGACGTGCGCCGCGATGCGGAGATCACCGTGGCGGCGCACCGGATCGCCTCCGTCCGGCCGGTGGGCACCGGCTGAACGGACCGGGTTGGTGTGCCAGGATCGGAGCATGGATCCGCTCACACCGAACACCGACCTGTACAACGTGACCTACCAGGCGCACGACTACCAGGGCATGCCCTACCGCTACCTCGGCCGCAGCGGCCTGCAGGGCCCGGCGATCGGCCTGGGCACGTGGAAGTTCGGCTTCCCGGACACCGGCGACGGCGCCCGCATCGACCCGGAGGGGGCGGCGGCGATCATGGACCGTGCCTGCGAGCTGGGCGTGATGTTCTGGGACACCGCGAACCGGTACAACGCCGCCTCCGGTAACTCTGAGCGGCTGATCGGCCGTTGGCTGGCCGACAACCCGCAGCGCCGGCGGGACGTGGTGCTGGCCACCAAGACCCACGGTGGGATGGACGGCTGGACCCCGAACCACGCGGGACTGTCCCGGCTGCAGATCATCGAGTCGGTGAAGGCGTCCCTGGAGCGGCTGCAGACCGACTACCTGGATGTGCTCTGGTTCCACCGGTTCGACGAGAACGTGCCGCTGGAGGAGAGCCTGGAGACCGTGGAGGACCTGGTCAGCCAGGGCACGGTGCGCTACCTGGCGGTCTCCAACTTCTCCGCCGCCCAGCTCGGTGAGTGCCTGCGGATCAGCGAGACGCTCTCCCGGCGTACCCGCCCGATCGCGGTGCAGAACCGGTTCGACCCGCTGAACGGGGAGAGCCTGCCCGGGGTGCTGGACCTGTGCGCCCGGGAGGGTGTCTCCTTCGTGCCGTACTCCCCGCTCGCCCAGGGCCTGCTCACCGAGCGCTACTTGGACCCGGACAAGGTGGGCCCCGGCGACCGGCTGTTCGACGAGGGCACCTTCTCCGGGATCGGCGAGGACAAGCTCGCCGCCGTGCGCCGCCTCGGCGAGCTCGCCCGGGACTGGGAGGTGAAGGTGAGCACGCTGACGCTTGCCTACATCCTCACCCTGGACGGGATGGGCACGCAGATCCCGTCCTCCTCCAGCGTCGCCCAGCTCGAGGACAACGCCGCTGCCGGCACCTTGGAGCTGACCGACGAGCAGCTGGGGGCGCTGAAGGAGATCTTCGTGCGGTAGAGCCCGCACGGGCAGGTAGCGGACGACACAACCGTACAATCGTCACCAATCGGAAGTGCCGAGTGGTCTACTTAGAAGTGTTTCACGTGAGTTCATGACGTGATTGCGGCCCCGCCGTCATCACGCAATGGCGGTAGATCGGGATGGGCCCATGAGTCGTCGCTCTCGCACCAGGCTGGCGCTGGTCATTGCCGTGTCCTTGGTCGGCCTTCTGGTCGTGGGCGCGGTGGCAAGCGTGCTCTACGTGCAGCACCGGTTGGACAACGCGATGGAACGCTTCGGCGACCCGTTCGCGGACCTCGGGAGCGACCGCCCGACGCAGCCAGCGTCCACCGAGGGCGAGACGGAGACCGCCGACCCGGTGAACATCCTCGTGCTGGGGTCGGACAGCCGGATCTCCGCTGGCGACCCGTCCCAGTGGCAGGCCGGGGCACAGCGCACCGATGCGATCATGATCGCTTCGATCAGTGGCGACCGTGAGTCCGTCACCGTCATGTCCATCCCGCGCGACTCCTGGGTACCTGTCCGGGGATACGGGGACAACAAGATCAACGCCGCGTACTCCTTCGGCGGACCGACCCTGATGATCCAGACCGTGGAACACCTCACCGGGATTCGCCTGGACCACATGGTGGTCACCGACTTCGAGTCCTTCCAGGACATCACCGACGAGCTCGGGGGCGTGGAGATCACCCTCACGCAACCGCTCGAGGTCGGCGGGCAGACGATCGCGGCGGGAACCCGCACATTGAACGGTGAGCAGGCCCTCGCCTACACCAGGCAGCGGCACGGTCTCTCCGGCGGCGACTTCTCCCGGATGCAGCGTCAGCAGAACTGGATGCGAGCCATGCTCTCGTCGGCCTTCGACCGGGATGTGCTCACCAACCCAGTCGCACTGACAGATCTGCTCACCGTGGTGGCCGAGAACGTCTCGGTGGACGAGGGCTTCAGCATCGGCGAGATGCGCGACCTGGCACTGTCCATGCGGGACGTGCGGCCAGGAGATGTCACCTTCATCAGCGCACCGGTGCTGGGTACCGGGCGGAGCCCGGACGGTCGGCAGTCGATCGTGAACCTGGACCCCGAGGCGATGGAAGACCTCTGCCAGGCGTTCGCTGAAGACCGGGTGGCCGACTATCTCGACGACCACCCAGAGGTCGAGCGGCTCGGTTCCTCGGTGGAGTAGCTCATCGCTCACTGAGCGCGCACGCGAGCCGCCCCAGCGCCGGGAGCACAAGGACACGGCTGCGCGTCGACGTCCAGGCGCTTGCTGCTGCTCGGTTCTGCGGCAGAGCCTTCTTTACGAAGGACACCTCCCGCGGGCACGAGAACTACCGGGGTGCCGGCGGTGCACCTGTCGATGCGCGGACGATCAACTGGGGAGCTGGGTCGTCAACCACGACCTCGCCCGGGCTCGGGTCGTCAATCTGCTTGATCAGCAGATCCACGGCCAGCCTGCCGAGCTCGGGTAGGGGCAACGCCACCGCCGTCAGTGGCGGGTTCAGGTGCCCTGCGAACCAGGTGTCGTGCACGGAGATCAACGAGATGTCGTCGGGGATCGTGTGGCCGGCAGCGACGATGCCGGAGTGCACACCGAGCGCCGTAGTGGTCGTCACCGCGACAATCCCGGTGATGCCGGGCTGGGCGCGCACGAGTCTCACTGTCGCATCGTGGGCAGTGTCCGGCATCCAGCCAGCCTCGGTCGGTGGCAGCGCCGGCAGTCCGGCATCGGCGAGAGCCGCACAGTAGCCGTCATAGCGACGGCGCGACGACGCCCCTCCCCCACCGAGGTAGGCAATGGTCCTGTGGCCGGCGTCGATCAGGTGCTGGGTCGCCATCCGTGCTGCCGCCGCATCATCGAGGCGGATGGTGCGCAGGTCATCAGCCCGGTCGGCACCGAACACGATCGAGGGCACCGCACGCGCGACTTCTCGTAGCGGGCTCTCATCGGCATCCACACCGAGCTGGATCAGGAGCCCGTCCACCCGCCGACCGAGCACGATCGCCCGGAATGCATCCCCCCGATCCTTCAGCTCAGCGGTGTTGAGGAGGAACAAGGAGTAGTTCTGCTCTGACGCTCGCGTCTGGGCCGCATCGACAAGCTGCACGTAGATCGGGTCGTTCGCGTGGTGCAGCGCGAAGCCCAGCATCCCCGTGTGCGCGCTGCGCAACGCCCGTGCCGACATGTCCGGCGTGTAGTTCAGCATCTTGACCGCGTCGAGCACCCGCTGACGGGTCTCTTCGCGCACCCGCAAGGTCGGGTCATCGTTCACGATGCGTGACACGAGACCGGTGGACACTTGGGCGAGCTTCGCTACCTCAGCGAGCCGAGGCGCCCGCCTCACCGAGCTACCCATGAGACCTCCCTCTCTCGCGTCTAGCCTTGGACCGCATCGGCGCCCGGTGCCGAACGCAGCACTGCTGCCAGTATCGACTGCTCGTGCAGCGTGCTCGTACCGATTGACGCTCTCCCATACTCCGGACTGCGGCTGGGAGGCACGTCCTACCCCTTGAGAGAGACGTGAACGAGGACCCGCGCCGGCCTGCTCTCGCTCGCACCGGTCAGGACGAGGCGCACCCAGCTTCCGAAGCGGGTCAGAGCCAGGGCCGCCATGCGGTCAGCCTCGCCCAGCGTGACGGAATCACCCCAGGGAACCCAGCTGATCCCGTCCGGGGAGATCTCGGCGCCGATGGTGAGCTCGGGGTGGTCCTCTTCGGCCTGCGTGAAGAACACTGCCTCGGTCGCCCACCCTGCCTCGTACGGCAGCGTGGCATGCGGGCCGCGGATCCACACTCGGCGAGCCAGGACGGATGTGTGAGTCTTCTGCACGATGTCGCGCCTTCGATTCGGGACCGGAGTCACTCGGTCGAGTACAGGACGGAGTCAAGAAACAGGTGCACGGCGCGGTTCGTGTCCGTCTCGACGTAGAAGATCGGGTTGATCAGATTGTCGATCGCGCGGTACCGGTCGGACAGCGTCGGGGCGATCCCTCGCAGGTCGAAGACCCGGTCCATGCTTTGCAGCTCGATGTACTCGCGATTGCGCACGTCGACCGTGAGTCGGAAGTAGAGCCAGTTGAGCTTGTCCGGACTCTCGTTGTACAGCAGATCCTGCTCACCATCCGGCACCCACTGGTAGCCGTCCGACGAGCCGTCCTCGTGACGTTGGCCGTACCAGAGATTGTCGATACCGGGCTTGCACCACCCGCTCGAGACGCCGTGATTCCAGCTCTCGTGAGTGACGCCCTCGACTGCCTTCCAGTACTGCCAGCGCTTGACGAGCTTGCCATCGAGAGAATTCACGTAGCGCACCCCCGGCATATACCGGTGCTCCGAGTCCTGGATGTCGAAGTAGAAGCCGAACGCTCGGATGTCCTCCTCACCGATGCCGACTCGATCCTGTGCCGGGGTGTAGGAGTACCAGGCCTCGATCTGGATCTGACTCGGGTCGCCGTACCGGGAGAGGCGTTTGACGACGACCCCCATGCTGCCGTCGGCTGGCGGTTCGGTGTGCCGGGCAGCCACTGGCGCCGTGGTCAGCTTCAGGGAGTAGGTGCCGTCCATGGAGCCATTCGAGGCAGCAAAACGCATCGGTGCAGAGCTGAGCATGGCCGGCGCCCAGCTCGTCAGGTCGACGACGCTGTCGAACGACTCGTAGTCGTCGTTCACGAAGTTCGGTGTCAGGTCCATCCACCCGTTGAAGCCGGTGTCGAAGTCATCGAACGTCACGACCCGGGCCAGCGGGTTGAAGCGCTCGAGCTCATGGCCGTAGGCGACGACTCGCTTCATCAGTAACCTCTTCTGGTAAATCGCTAAAGTGCTGCGTTGCGGCGATCCTAGCGCCACGCTTCGCGCTTGTGCTACCGGAGGCTATGCGTGGAATCTCCGCACTGTCAACCGTTCAACCGCTATGCAGGGGCACCCGAGGCAGAGGTTGACTTCTCATCTTGGTTAAGCGTTATACTTCCCACGCAACGGCGCACACGTCAACACGCTTTTCGCAGGCAACGCTGCAACCAGCTACCGAATCAAGGAGGATCACCATGCGTAAGCACTCCCGCGCACTGCTCACGGCCGCGTCGCTCGCGACGGTCAGCCTGGTAGCGGCGTGCATGGGCACTTCAGACGGGGACACCACCGAGGAGTCCACCGGCGATGATGTCGAGCTCCGGATGACCATCTGGTCGGCCGCTCCCGAGCACGTCGAGATGTTCCAGTCTCTCGGCGACGAGTTCGCCGAGGCCAGCCCTCGAGTCTCCAGCGTGACGATCGAGAGCTTCAACCTGGCCGACCTCGACACCCTGTTCACGACGCAGATCGCCGCGGGCGACCCGCCGGATGTGAGCTGGCTTCCGGTCGAGAGCAGCCGCGAGTACGTCAGCGCAGGTGCGCTCGTCGACCTGCGGGAAGCGATCGATGCCACCCCCGACTTCGACTTTGACGACTTCGTCCCCTCCTTGCTGGAGAACTGGGTGGACGGTGAGGCGGTCTACGGGATCCCGTTCTCCACTGGCCCCCTGATCATGTACTTCAACAAGGACCTCTACGCCGAAGCCGGCGTGAAGGACCCGGAGCAGCTCATCGCCGAGGGGAACTGGACCTGGGACGCGTTCCGGGAAACGTCCCAGCAGCTGAGCGATGAGCTCGGGCTGCCCGGCTACGCCCTCAACGACTTCGACTTCCAGAACTGGACACGTCTGCTGCCCTACATGGAAGCCTACGGCGCCTCCCCCTGGAATGACGACGCGACCGCCTGCACCATGGACTCACCGGAGATGGTGGACGCGATGTCGATGTTCCACGGCATGACGTTCGACGATGGCTCGATGCCCGTCCCCGGTCGGCAGGTCGACTTCTGGGGTGGTCAGGTCGGGGCAACGTCGGCGTTCCTCGGCTCGAGCGGAAACCTCAGCGAGGTGGAGTTCGAGTGGGGCATCGCCCCGACGCCTGGCGGCCCTGCTGGCGACGTGGTGGCAACCGGGCAGGCGTCGATCGTCGCGCTCAGCGCTGGCAACCACACCACGGAGTCCGCGGAGTTCGTCACCTTCCTGGCCACCAAGGACGCGATGGCGGAATACTCCGGCGCCTTCCCACCGATCCGAGAGAGCCTGCTGGTCCCGGAGACCTTCGTGGAGAACTCCGATGTGCTCACCACCGAAGCGGTGCAGCCGATCATCGACGGCATCACGGCCAACGGTCAGGTGTTCCCGGTAGCACAGGACAACTCGGCAGTCGCTGACGCCCTCAACTCCTCGTTGGACCTCAATCTCTACCAGCCGGATGCGGACGTGCAGGAAGCGATGATCAGCGTCTGCGCAGACATTGCGCCCCTCCTGGGCTGACGGGCAGGGAACCAGAACGTGGCTGTACCGCTCCAGCAGGTGAGTCCTGCCCGGCGTCGGCGTAGCAGTCGCCACGCCGGGCGGACCACCTTCGGGTATCTACTCCTCGCTCCGCAGACGCTGGGCCTACTGATCGTCGGACTCGTCGCCGTGGGCGGCGTCATCCAGCTGAGTGTCACGCAGGTCAACGTCCTCGCCGGGACGCGAGAGTTCGTCGGGTGGGACAACTACCTCCGGATCGCGAACGATCCGGAGATGTCGATCATCCTCTCGAACACCTTCTTCTTGGTGATCGTGCTCAGCGTCGTCGGCACCGTCCTGGCACTAGCACTGGCGACGCTGCTCAACCAGCCGCTGCCGGGTATCAACATCTTCCGCTCAGCGATCTTCATCCCTGCCCTGGTCACCACAGTGGCCTGGACCCTGGTCTGGCGCTTCATCCTCCAGCCGCAGGGGATCTTCGACGGGATCGTGGGGCTCGTCGGCATCGGCCCGATACCGTGGCTGCGCGGCGGTTGGCTCACGTTGGCGGTCTTCGCCGTCATCCAGATCACGAAGAACGTCGGCATCAACGTGATGATCTTCCTGGGGGCGCTGCAGGGTGTGCCCCAGGACCTGCTGGATGCGGCGCGCGTCGACGGCACGGGCCGCTGGGCGCGGTTCCGCCACGTGGTGCTGCCGCAGATCTCAGCAGCGGTCCTGATGGTGTTCATGCTGATGATCAGCGGGTCTTTCAAGGTGTTCGAACTTGTCCTGCTGCTCACCAACGGCGGGCCCGGAGTGCAGACCTCGGTGCTTGCCTTCGAGATCTACCGTCAGGCGTTCCGACTCAACGACATCGGATATGCCGCGGCACTCGCCGTCTTCCTGTTCGCCCTCGTCCTCGCGCTCATCGGCCTCGTCTGGCTGGTTCGAAGGAGGCTGGTCTTCCATGAAGACGACTGATCGACGCCGCTCTGTCGCGTTGCGCCGCGTGCCGAGCTACCTGCTGCTCAGCGTGATCTCCTTCCTCTTCATCGGCCCCATCCTGTGGATGCTCAGCGGGTCGTTGAAGTCGATCAGCGAGATCCTGCGCTATCCGCCGACGATCTTGCCTGAGGTCTTCCAGTGGAGCAACTACGTCGAGGTCTTCACGCTGCAGCCCTTCGGACGACCGATCCTCAACTCCGTCGTCGTGATGGTCCTGGTGTGCGCACTGACGCTGCTGGTAGCCATCCCGGCCGGCTACGCTCTGGGCCGGGTGCGTCCTGCCGGTGCGGCGGTCATCTTCGTGGTGCTGCTCAGCGGCATCTTCATCCCACCGGAGGCGGTCATCGTGCCGCTCTTCGAACAAGCCGCCCAGCTCGGATGGATCGACACCTACATCCCCCTGGTGCTGTTCACCGCACTGCTGTCCACTGCGCCGGTGGCCATGTTCATCCTGCGCCAGGCCTTCGTCACCCTGCCGGCCGAGTTCGAGGAGGCAGCAACCCTTGACGGCGCAAGCCGAGCACGAACGATGGTGCAGATCTTCCTCCCGCTCGTGCGGCCCGCCATCGCCTCGGCCGTGGTGTTCACCGCGTGGTTCAGCTGGAACCAGTTCCTCGAACCTCTGGTGTACCTGCGTTCGCAGGCGAACTTGACCGTGCCAGTCGCCCTCACACTCTTTGAGGACCCGCTGGCGGGACCGCGCTGGAACGTGCAGATGGCGGCCACGACGCTGTCGGTGCTGCCAGTGCTGATCGTGTTCCTGATCGCCCAACGACACGTGGTCTCGGGGCTCACCGCCGGTGGGCTGAAGTCCTGACGAAATCCAGACTCTGAGAGGAAGCCAGTGCCCGCGGAATACTCCGGCCCCTTGCGGCTGAACTACCTGCAGTACACGGTGAGGTCGGATCGGCAGATGTTCGAGACGATCATCAGAGTGCTCGAACCTGACGTCGTCGACGCCGCCACACCACGCCGACTCCTGTTCGTGCTGCCCTCGTGCCCGGAGCTCAGCCACCGCTCCGGGGACGGGCTCGATGAGATCCTGCGAAACGACCTGCACAACCGGTACGGCATGGTGGCCGTGGCCCCGAGCTATTCGGACTGGCCGTGGATGACCGATCTACCGGACCAGCAGATGTTCCAGCAGGTGCTGTACTTCATCGAGGACGTCGTGCCATTCATCGACGGGCTCTACCCCGGTGCCACCAGGCTCCTGATCGGGCACAGCAAGGCGGGTTCGGCCGCGCTCCAGCTGTTGCTCCGGTACCCGGAGCTGTTCACCGCAGCGGCCGCGCACGACGCACCGATCATGAAGGAGCAGCCCGACCAGTGGGAGATGCCCTACTTCTGGCCGAACGCAGAGCACTTCCGAGACTTCGCCATCCCGCACCTGCTCCGGACACGGGGCCAGAGCCTCGGGCCCACCCCGCGGATCGGTCTGTACGGATACGCCAACTTCGGCAAGAACCCGCCCTCCTGGTCCTACGACCACCTGACCGCAGCCCATGAGCTCCTGGACGAGCTCGAAATTGCGCACGTCTACGCCAACGACACCAAGCACGAGCACCGGTGGGACGCCGGTTGGATTCCGGACGCGGTGGCGGCGCTCGATCGCATGTCGGCTTCTTACCACCGCCGATGAGTTCATGTGTGCACCGCACGTGCCATTCCGACACCTGAGCATGGAGGCGCCGATCCGACAACACCTCTGACCGACAATTCCGGGCAAATATTGCGGCCGACCTTCGTTGCTACTGCCCTCCACTTGAACTCTTCTTTCGGGCGCATAACGCAACGATGAACTACCTGTGCCCGCACACATATACTCGAATGTTTGATCGACTATCGTCATACCGATCAACCCCTTCGCCCGCCCTCGCACTCCCTGCGGCCATCCCGAGGCCAGCCCCGGGAACGCTGCGCCGATTCGCGCCTGAGCTCTGCACTACGCCTGCAGCGAGGCCTCCCCTGCGCGTGACTTCGGGCCCACCGCAGCCCTCTGCACCCCATCGATTCATCGAACCCCTGGCGTTCACCATTGGGTCGCTTCCCGGCAACACATGATGGCATCAATTAAATCTCTGTTAACGATCGGCCAACGATCGGTAAGCGCTTGACACGTGCGATACAAATGTCGCATGCATACACTCACTGGATGCACGCCAAGGGCGACGCGGGGAATCAGTAGAACCACTCGACGCAGAATGGCCGCAGGAATCACTGCGTTCACCGTTCTTTCGATCACAGGAGTGGTCACCCCTGCTGTCGCGGGTCCGGACACCTCGCCTTCTGCCACGGATGCGGCCGTCTCGAGCGTGCCTGAGCCGGACATCGTCAGTATCGACTTCACCTCCGAGGGCCCGGTCGAGCACACCAGAGACCGCACGGTCACCGCTGACGGCGTCGCCCCCTCGATCGAGTACGACGAGTCGGTGCAGCGTCACGTGGCGAACTTCGCCGCTGAGGAGGACCGGACCAGCACAGGCACCGGGGCGCTCATCACCGATATTCCGGACGCATGGTCGACCAGCGACCCCGAGCATGTCGACGGCGTCGACGTGCTCGACGGCGGAACATTCGAGTGCTTCTTCCGCTATGACGGCGACATACCGGTCCCCTCGGGGCAGACGAACCGCATCTGCTCGGGCGGCCCGGAGGGCTATGGGTTCTACCTGCCGGCCACGGGTGAGTTCCTCCGGTTCCAGGCCACCTCCACCTCCGCCGACAAGAACACGGCGACTGCGCCGATCCCGGTGCAGCCCGGCGAATGGGTGCACGCAGTTGCGACCGTGGGCGAGGGTGAGATCAAGCTCTACCTCGACGGCCAGCCCGCTTGGGAGCTACCGGTCCAGCCCGGCGTTGGTTCCGGGACGGGCCGCAACCACCTCGGCCCGTACACCCAGCTGCGGGTGGACTCTGTTCCGAAGTGGGGCATCGGAGGCCAGCCGACAGCCGACGGATTCACCGCGCCCGGAAACGTTGCCGTCGCGGCTTCACGTGCGTGGAGCAGCGTGCTCACCGACGAGCAGGTGCTGGATCTGTGGCGGGCCGAGCGACCGACACCGGCCGACGTGGACCTTCCGGACGCCGACATCCTGGACGTCGACTTCTCCAGCCCGGACGACCCGTTCCAGGACCACTCCCCCGCTGCTCGTGCACCACGCTCGACGGGTACGACCGACGTGGCACGCAGCACCGCGTTCGCGAGCCAGCCCAGCTACGCCTACACCACAGACGGCGCGAACGACCATGTCTTCTACCCACTGCAGGATGCGTGGGCCGACACCGGCATGCCTCGCACCGACGACATCGCGACCTGGGCGGACGACACCTGGGCAGGTGAGGGCATCACCCTGCAGTGCGACGTCATGGTCCGGGAGGACCTCCCGGTGGACGGCGCGCCGCACTTCTGTGCCGGCAAGAGCTCAGGCGGCTTTGGGCTGCACCTGAGCGACTCATCGATCGTGGCCTCGTTCCACATCAACGGCGGCTACCGCAGCGTGACGTCGGCGCCGATCGACAGCGGAGTCTGGCACAGTGTCGTGGCCACGTTCGACGGCACCCAGGTGGCGCTCTATGTCGATGGGGCGCTCCAGGGGGTCAACTCCTCGAACACGGCCGGCAACGTCAAGGCGCCGACAGCGGGGTCGAGCATCGAGCCCTACGTGCGCTACTTCGCCATCGGTTCCGATGTGAAGGGGCGCGGCGACATCGAGACCCCGGCAGCGGTCACGGTCGGTCACGCCCGGATCTGGAGCACGGCGCTGAACGCCGACCAGGCCGCGCAGCTGGACCGGGACTCCTTCGGGGACCGGATCGCCTCTCCTGAGCTCATCACCTCGGTCCCGGCCGCCGGCTCCCACCTGGAGTCACCCCAGGAGTTCGACGTCCAGGTCAGCGACCGCACACTGGCCACCGGCTGGCGCTACCTGCTCGATGGCGAGCCGATCGAGCTCGGTGAGGTCATCGGTGCAGGCATGGCTGCCGGCGACCACGAGATCGCCATCACCGCTGTCGATGTGTTCGGACGCCCGGTGAGCTGGACCATCCCGTTCACGTCGCCGAACATCCCGGAAGGCGGCGGCACCGACACCGGTCAGGGCCGCGGTACCGTGACCCTCTCCGCGATCGCGACCGGCTCGAGCGAGCAGGTCACGACCACCTTCCAGGAGGCCGACCTCATCGACGCCTCCGGCGGCGTGCAAGGAGTTGTCAGCGAGTCTCCGGAGCGTCTCGGACTCGACTTCACCAACGACCTGGACGATCTGACGGAGATCACCGGCTCGCTCACGCCCGATGACGGCGAGCTCGTCGAGACCCCCGCCACCGGCAACGGCTACCCGTTCCAGCGTTACGACATCGAGCTGCCCAGCAGCGAGCACGGCCAGCAGCTGCTGTGGAGCGGCCAGGTGGACCCGGCCCGGATGGCGCGGCTGTGGACCTGGGACGTCGACAGTGAGCAGTGGGACTTCATCGACGTGGCACCGGGTGCGGCCGATGACGACACACACCTGCAGGGAGAGCTGCAGCCGCGCATGATCGACACCAACAGTGCCGAGCGGCCCGTGGTGCACGTGCTGGTCACCGCCGAGGATCCGTTCCTCGACAACCTCTCACCGCGCGATGACTCCGCGGGTCTCCCAGAAGCGAGGGATCATTTCGAGGATCCCGAGGACTACGACTTCTCCTTCGTGCACTACACCGACCAGCAGTACACGACTGAAGTCGCCTCCGGCAGCGACCACGGCTGGCCGAGCAGCCTGCCGTGGCAACACATCGATGGTGCCACGAACACCCCGGAGGAGTCCGCGGTCTTCCGCCAGGCGCTCATCGCACAGAACGAATGGATTGCGGCGAACCAGGACGAACGCAACATCCGCTACGTCGCCAACACCGGTGACATCATCAACAGCGAGGTGCCGATCAACGACCTGCAGTTCGATCCGGACGCTGAGGATCCGATGGACGGGTCATCCGTCTATGACTACACGACCGCAGACGGCGAGGTCGCTGGTGTCCAGGAACAGGTGCGCAGCGAGTTCGAGGTCGCCCGAGAGGTCCAGGAGCCGCTGTGGAGCACTGGCATCCCGAACCAGACAGTGGCGGGGAACCACGACAACCACAACGGCGACCACAACGGTCCCTTGTCTCCGTTCGCCCAGTTCTTCCCGGCTTCGGCCTACTACGAGCAGGCGGAGACGCTGTGGCCGGAGGACGCCTCGTACCACGCCATGGACGAGGTCACCGATCCCGAGACCGGTGAAGTGATCACCCGAGGGGAGGACAACTCGAACAACTACGTGCTCTTCTCCGCCGGTGGGCTCGATTTCGTCGCAGTCGGTCTGTCCTACGGCGTGACGGACGAGGAGATCGCGTGGGCCAACTCTGTCTTCGAACGGTTCAGCGACCGCAACGGCATCCTCATCACTCACGGCTACCTCAGCGCATCGAGCCAGCCCGACGGCCGGGACGCACCACGGGGCGCCGACGGAGGCAGGCTGTACGACCAGGTGATCAGGGACAACGAGAATGTGTTCCTGGTGCTCGGCGGTCACTTCCACGGGGTGGGCACGAACGTCGAGACGGTCCGTAGCTCTGACGGGACGACCCGAGTCGTGCAGATGCTCGCCGACTACCAGGGGTACCTGGTTCCGGCGGAGCAGGTGTTCACCCCGGAGCGCTGTGCTGCAGCCGGGCTCGACCCCGAGACGCAGTGCATCGTCGGGACCGGCGCTGACGCAGGAAAGATCGACGTCGACGGCGACGGGTCGTGGGATCACCTCGCCACCGACAAGCTCGCCCTCGGCGCAAGCTTCCTGCGGATGCTGCAGTTCGACACCGAGGAGAACACGATGTCGGTGGACACCTACTCACCGTTCCTCGATGAGTTCGGAGCCACCGAATACGACCATGGCAGCTCGCCCAAGACCACACCGGAGCCCATCGACCGCTATAACGGGGCCGAGGACAACCTCACCGTGCCGGTCAACTTGAGCACCCGCATGACATCGTTCGGGACGGATGGCCTGACCGTGGTCACACCGACCGAGAACGTCATCGGCACCAAGACGGTGAAGTCCGGCTTCCCGGCGACCGTGACGTGGAGCGGCCTGACGGAAGGTCAACGATACGCCTGGATCGCAGTGAGCCGGGAGGCCGAAGAGCCCACCGGAGTGATCAGCCAGTTCGGTGGCACGTTCGTCGCCACGGCCGCTGGCACTGACACCGAGCCGCCGGTGCTCACCATCCCGCAGGGCACGACAGTGGCAGTCGGTGCGGCGTTCGATGTGCTCGCCGGAGTCAGCGCCGTCGACAACACCGACGGCGATGTGACCGACCGCATCGAGGTCATCGGCGGTGTCGACACCACCACGCCGGGCCACTACGCAGTCACGTACGTCGTGGCAGACACCAACGGCAACCAGGCGATCGGATCGCGGGCCGTGGCAGTCCTCGACCAGTCGAACGAGCCGTCCGACCCCGACGACCCGAGCAGTCCCGGCGGCTCCAACGACGGTGGCTCCGACGGCGGCGGCTCCGACGGAGCTGGCTCCGACAACACCGGCTCCGACGGGACCGACGGGACCGGCACCGACACCGACGGCAGCGACGGCAGGGATGACTCTGCCACGGCCGCAGGCACCGGCGATCACCTGGTGCAGACCGGTGCGGATGTCGCCTGGCTCACAGCGACGACAGCTGCCCTCCTCCTGCTGGGTGCCCTGCTGCTCCTCGCGCGGCGTCGCCGAGCCGCCAAGGGTAGCGCTCGCTGACAACGGTCTCTCTGCACTGACCGCAGCGCCCTCTTGTTCGGCGGACCGAGGCCCCACTCAGCCTGGGTCCGCCGAACAAGAGGGAGGACGGCGCCGCATGCGCGGTGCCTCTCCCGCCACCCACACCTGCGCGACATCGGCCGGTGTGCCGAGAGCGAAGATCTTCGCCAGCGCGTCCCCCGCGCTGGCCGCACTCCGGAGCACCGCCTCGGCGGTGGAACCCTCCTGCGGACGGAACCACACGGCGTCGAAGGCCATCCCCTCGGACAGGTGACCGACCTGGTCCAGGCCGAGGGCGTGAGCCCCAGCCACCGTGGCCAGGTGCAGGAGATGCTCGGGCGCGAGCGGGACGCCGTCGGGCCGGGCCTGCTGGGCGAAGTACGCCTGGAGGCCCTCCTTGATCAGGCTGAAGCCCGTACCGCCGCCCACATCCGAGCCGAGGGCCACGTGCACACCCGCGTCCAGGTGCGCGCGCATCGGGAACAGCCCGCTGCCCAGGGAGGCGTTCGAGCTCGGACAGTGCGCCACGCTCACACCTGTCTCCCCCATCCGGGCCAGCTCCGCAGGCACCGGGTGCACGTTGTGCGCGAGCACCGAGCGCGGGCCGAGCAGGCCATGCCGGTCGTAGGTGTCCAGGTAGTGCGCAGCGTGCGGGAACAGCTCGGCGACGGCTTCGACCTCGGCGGTGTTCTCGTTGACGTGGCTGGTGAAGTACAGGTCCTCGCGGGAGGTGAAGGTCTGTGCGCAGGCGGCGAGCAGCTCGTCGGTGGCGGACAGGGAGAACCGGGGAGTGACGGCGTAGCGCAGCTTCCCGCGGCCGTGCCAGGTCTCGATCAGGCGGCCCGCCTCGCTCAGCGCTGCGTCAGGTGTGGTGTGCAGGGTGTCCTTGAGCAGCCGGTCCCCCACCACCAGCCCGGCGGTGATCCGCAGGCCAGACCCCTCGGCGGCGGCGAAGAACACGTCCATCGCGCTGGCCTGGTGGGCGCCGAACACCAGCGCAGTGGTGGTGCCGGCCTGGGCCAGCCCGGCCAGCAACTCATCAGCCACCTGGCCGGCGTAGCCGGCGTCGGCCATGTGCTCCTCCTCCGGGAGGGCGCACTCATCCAGCCAGTCCAGCAGTGGCATGCCCAGGCCGCCGATCGCGCGCACCTGCGGGTAGTGCACGTGGGTGTCCACGAACCCCGGCAGCAGGATGCCCGCCCGCAGGTCGAGGACCTCCGCCTCGGGCGCACCGACGCGGGCCTCGGCAAGCGAGCCACGGCCGGTGATGGTGCCGTCTGTGACGGTCAGGGCGACGTCCTCGTCGGAGCGGAGCTGACCGCCGGTGAACGGGTCCGAGGGCACGTCCAGGACCCGGGCTCGGTAGATCGTGGTTCTCACGGTGCCCTCCGCACGTCGTTGTCTACGTCCGACCGGCCCTCATTCCATCACGTTTTCACAGTGCGGACGAGTCTTTCCGTTTGGCTGCGCCGACGTGCGGAGGACTGGTGACCTACTCGTAGAGCGCCTCCTGGATCTCGGGATCATCGATGTTGTCGGCGTCGTACCAGTAGAAGCCGGTGTCGATGGTCGCGGAGAGCTCTTCACCGTTGATCGCCTTCAGCGCGGCCTCGATCAGCTGCTCCCCCATCCCGACCGGGTCCTGGGTGATCGCACCGGCCATCACACCGGACTCGATCGCATCGATCTGCGCCTGGCCGGAGTCGAACCCGACGATCACCACGTCGCCGTCCTTACCGGACTCCTGCACCCCCTTGATCACGCCGATCGCCGAACCTTCGTTGGCCCCGTAGATGCCGGCGAGGTCCGGGGTGGAGGTGAGGATGGACTTGGTGATGTTCGCCGAGAGGTTCTGGTCTCCCTCGCCGTACTGCGGCTCGAGCAGCTCGATGTCGGGGGCGTTCTGCTCCATCCACTCGATGAAACCGTCCCGGCGGTCCTGACCGGAGCCGGAGGTCTGGTCGTGGATCACCATCGCGACCTTGCCCTGGTTGTCGATCAGCTCGGCCATGTGCTCTGCGGCGGCGGCAGCTGCCGCCTTGTTGTCCGTGGCGACCGTGGTCAGCGGGATCTCGGAGTCCACCCCCGAGTCGAACGCGATCACCGGGATGTCCTGGCTCTGCGCCTGCTGCAGCAGCCCTTCGGCTGCGCGGGAGTCCAGGGCGGCGAACGCGAGTGCCGCCGGGCTCTTGGCGATCGCGCTCTGCAGCATGTTGATCTGGTCCTCCACGTCGCTCTCCGTGGCCGGGCCGTCGAACGTGATCGTGGCTCGACCCTCGGCGCCGCGCTCGGCACCGGTCTTCACCGCCTGCCAGAACTGGTGCTGGAATCCCTTGGAGACGATTGCGATGTACGGCAGGTCGCCGTCGCCACCACCGCCGCCCCCGCTCTCCTCCGAGCAGGCAGCCAACCCCATGACGGCGGCGCCGGCCGCCGTCCCGATCAACAGTGTCCGTCTGCGCACTTTGTTCTCCTTCGATTGGTGCCCCTGGTGGGGCGGGACAGGGGTCAGGTCGAGCTGGCGGCGCGCTTGCGCAGCGTGTCGATGTACACCGACGCGACGATCACCGCACCGAGGATCACGTTCTGCCACTCCTGCGGCACCGACATCAGCTGCAGCCCGTTGTTGATCACCGCGATGATCAGCGCACCGATCACCGTGCCGACGATCGAGCCGCGCCCACCCATCAGGGAGGTGCCACCGATCACCACAGCGGCGATCGCCTGCAGCTCGTACCCCATGCCGATCGCGGGTTGCGCAGAGCCCAACCGGGCGGCGATGAGCACACCCGCCAGGCCGGTGAACAGGCCGGCGAAGGCGTAGACGGCGATCTTCCACCGGGTGACATTCACCCCGGAGATCGCCGTGGCCTCCTCGTTCGACCCGAGGGCGTAGGTGTAGCGGCCGAGGATGGTGCGGTTGAGCACGATGCCGGCGATCACGGCGACCACCACGAACACCAGCACGGCGTTCGGTACCCGGGGGATGAGCGTGCCGGTGGACAGCTGCATGAAGCCGCCGGCGGTCTCGGCGTCGATGTAGATCGGGGTGCTGTTCGACAGCACGAGCGCCAGCCCGTCGGCGGCCATCATCATCGCCAGCGTCGCGATGAACGGTGGCAGCTTCGCCAACGCCACCAACAGCCCGTTGACCAGTCCGACCAGTCCGCCGAAGAGGATCGCCAGGACCACGCCGAGCTGCCACGGCAGGCCCATGGTGGTGATGAAGTTGCCGGCCATCACCGCACACAGCGCCATACCGGTGCCGATGGACAGGTCGATGCCGGCGGTGATGATCACGAACGTGGTGCCCAGGGCGAGGGTGCCGATCACCACGGTGGAGAACAGCATGTTCCCCACCAGGTTGCCCCAGGTGAAGAACACCGGGGAGGCCAGGGAGAACACGATCATGATGAGGATCAGGCCGGCGAAGGCGAACAGCTGCTGCAGCCCGGCCCGAAGGTGCCTGGTCATCCCGGTGGCGGGCCTCTGGTCCGTCTCGTTCTGACCGGTGGTCGTGGTGCTCATTGTGGTCCTGCCTCGCTGATCACACTGGGTTCAGAGTCGGGGCGGAGCGTGGCCAGCTCCATGATGTTCTCCTGGGTGGCGCGGTCCTGGTCGAGCACGCCGCTGACCCGGCCTTCGCTCATCACCACCACGCGGTGGGCCATGCGCAGCACCTCGGGCAGCTCGGAGGAGATCATGATGATCGACTTGCCTGCCGCCGCGAGCTGGTTCAGCAGGGTGTAGATCTCGTCCTTGGCGCCGACGTCGATGCCGCGGGTGGGCTCGTCGAAGATGAGGATGTCGCAGTCCTTGGTGAGCCACTTGGCGATGACGACCTTCTGCTGGTTGCCGCCGGAGAGGTGGTTCACCACCTGACCGGTGGACGGGGTGCGGATGCCCAGGGACCGGACCTTCTCCCGGGCTTCCTCAGCGATGCCGGTTGAGCGCACGAAACCTGCGGAGGTGAACTTCTCCCGCAGCGAGGACAGCGCGATGTTGTCCGCCACACTGAGGTTGAGCAGGAGGCCGTAACGCTTGCGGTCCTCGGACAGGTAGCCGATGCCGTGCTCGTTCGCGCGCGCCGGGTGCGGTATCCGCACCTGACGGCCGTGCACGGCGATGGTGCCGCTGGTGATCGGGTCGGCACCCACGATGGCGCGCGCCACCTCGGTGCGCCCTGCGCCCATCAGACCGGCGAAGCCGAGGATCTCGCCCTTGCGTAGCTCGAAGGAGACATCCCGCAGCAGGTGCTTGGTGGACAGACCGGTGACACTCAGCACCGGCTCGCGCCCCTCGCGCACGTTCTGCGGTCCCACGCTGGTGTCGATCTCCCGGCCGACCATCCGGGAGATCACCTCGGCCATCGTGGTCTGGGCGGTCGTGACCGTGTCGATGTACCGCCCGTCGCGGATCACGGTGATCCGGTCGGAGATCGCGCGCAGCTCGTCCATCCGGTGCGAGATGTAGATGACGGCGGTGTGCGGGGTGATGAACCGACGGATCAGCTGGTGCAGAGTGGCCACCTCGGCGTTGTTCAGCGCCGCGGTGGGCTCGTCCATGATGAGCACCTTGGTGCTCTCGTCGCTGAGCGCCTTGGCGATCTCCACCATCTGCTGCTTGGCCACGGTGAGGGTGCCGACGATGCTGCGCGGGTCCAGGTCCAGGCCGAGCCGGTCCAGCAGCTCCGCGGTCTGCTGGTTCAGCGCACGGTCGTCGGTGAAGATGCCGGCTCGCCTGGGTTCTCGGCCGATGAAGATGTTCTGGGCGACCGTCAGGTCGGGCATCAGGTGGAACTCCTGGTGGATGATGCCGATACCCAGCTCTTCAGCGTGCTTGGGCCCGGTGGGCCGGTAGGGCTGGCCGTCCAGCTCGAAGGTGCCCGAGTCCGGGGTGTAGATGCCGGACAGCAGCTTCATCAGGGTGGACTTGCCCGCACCGTTCTCCCCCACCAGCGCGAGCACCTCACCGGGATAGACCTGCAGGTGCATGTCCGCCAGCGCCTGCACCCCGGGGAAGCCCTTGGAGACGCCCTCGAGCGAGAGCAGTGGCGTCATCGAATCCCCTCCTTCGTGGGCGCAGGCGAGGGAGCGGCACCGTGGCGGCTTTCGCGTGCCGCTGCGGTGTCGGGTCGCGGAGGTTCTCCCCAGTCAGACGCCATAGTCACGAACGCGCATCAGTAATCGTTTACCAATGTGACGCACGCTACACGCTGCTCTCGGGTGAAGTCCATCGACCGCTCGGGCGTGGCGTGATCGCCGGCGGTGAACGCCCTCGGGGTCGCCGGAGTCTGCGTGGGAGAATGACAAGATGCCCAACGGCCCGTTGATCGTCCAGTCCGACAAGTCCCTGCTCCTCGAGGTCGAGCACGACCAGGCGGCCGAGTGCCGCCGCGCGATCGCCCCGTTCGCGGAGCTGGAGCGCGCCCCGGAGCACGTGCACACCTACCGCCTCACCCCGCTGGGGCTGTGGAACGCGCGCGCCGCCGGGCACGACGCCGAGCAGGTGGTCGACGCGCTGATCACCTACTCCCGGTACCCGGTGCCGCACGCGCTGCTGGTGGACATCGCCGAGACGATGAGCCGGTACGGGCGGCTGCAGCTGGTCAGCGACCCTGCCCGCGGGCTGCTGCTGCACGCGCTGGACGCCCCGGTGCTGGCCGAGGTGATGCGCTCCAAGCGCACCCAGGGGCTGCTCGGGGAGAAGATCGACGACGAGACCGTGGTGGTCCACCCCAGCGAGCGGGGCCACCTCAAGCAGGTGCTGGTCAAGCTCGGCTGGCCGGCCGAGGACCTCGCCGGCTACGTGGACGGCGAGGCGCACGAGATCAGCCTGGACACCTCGGACTGGGCGCTACGGCCCTACCAGGAAGAGGCGGTGGAGGGCTTCTGGCACGGCGGGAGCGGCGTCGTCGTGCTTCCCTGCGGGGCAGGCAAGACCCTGGTGGGCGCCGGCGCGATGGCCCGGTCAGGGACCACCACGCTGATCCTGGTGACGAACACGGTCAGCGCCCGGCAGTGGCGGGACGAGCTGGTCCGGCGCACCAGCCTCACCCCGGAGGAGATCGGTGAGTACTCCGGGTCGCGCAAGGAGGTACGGCCGGTGACGATCGCCACCTACCAGGTGCTCACCACCAAGCGGAAGGGTGTGTACCCGCACCTGGAGCTGCTCGATGCCCGGGACTGGGGGCTGATCCTGTATGACGAGGTGCACCTGCTTCCCGCACCCATCTTCCGGATGACGGCGGACCTCCAGGCGCGTAGGCGCCTCGGGTTGACCGCCACGCTGGTGCGTGAGGACGGCCGGGAGGACGAGGTGTTCTCCCTGATCGGGCCCAAGCGCTACGACGCGCCGTGGAAGGACATCGAGGCACAGGGGTACATCGCACCGGCGGAGTGCGTGGAGGTGCGGTTGGACCTGCCGCACACCGACCGGATGACCTACGCGGTCGCCGAGCCGGAGGACCGGTACCGGCTGGCGGCCACCGCCCCGGGCAAGCTGGCGGTGGTGGAGCAGATCCTGGCCCGTCACCCCGGGGAGCAGACCCTGGTGATCGGGCAGTACCTGGACCAGCTCACCGAGCTCGGGGAGCACATCGACGCACCCGTCATCACCGGCGCCACCACCGTGCCCGAGCGGCAGCGGCTGTTCGAGGCGTTCCGCTCCGGGGAGCTGACCACGTTGGTGGTGTCCAAGGTGGCGAACTTCTCCATCGACCTGCCCGAGGCGGCGGTGGCGATCCAGGTCTCCGGGTCGTTCGGGTCCCGGCAGGAGGAGGCCCAGCGCCTCGGCCGGCTGATGCGGCCCAAGGCCGACGGGCGCACCGCGCACTTCTACGCCGTGGTCACCCGGGACACGGTGGACCAGGACTTCGCCGCCCACCGGCAACGGTTCCTCGCCGAGCAGGGGTATGCGTACTCGATCCTGGACGCGGAGGACCTGGCCGGGACCGAGGCGCCCTGACCTCGACGGCTCCCCTCACTCAGGAGCGCTCGGACGGCAGCGGCAGGTTGTAGTGAGCCAGCTCCCAACGCTCGGGAGCCAGATGCAGCACGGTCCGCGAGCAGTTGCTGGGTGGCCCCATGGAAGCATGCCCGGGGCTCGGCGTGCCGGCGGCATGCGCAGAGGCGACCCGGATCGATCCACCGTGGCTGAACACGAGCGCCGGATCGGCCCCCTGCTCAGCGATCTCCATCAGGCACTCGATCATCCGTACCCGCAGCTCGGCGAACGTCTCACCGCCACCGCGCCGCGGGTCGCCTCCTGCGCGGGAGGCGGCGACGACCTCGGGCTCCTCCTGCTCCACGTCCGCGATGCGCCGGCCCGACCAGGAGCCCACGCTGACCTCACGGAGACGCGGATCCTCCACCACAGCGGCACCGACGAGATCGGCATACGCCTGCGCGGTGTCCCGCGCGCGTGGCAGGTCGCTGCTCCACACGGTAGCTAGTGCGCCCACCTCGTCGGCGAGGGCCCGACCGACCCGCTGGGCCTGCTGCCGCCCTCTGTCGGTCAGGCCGGAGTCAGCATGACCCTGGTGCCTGTCCTCGACGTTCCACAACGACTCCCCATGCCGTACCAGGATGATGCGCATCTGTGTGTCGTGCTCCCTTCTGAGGCCGACGACGGTGTGTCGCCGGTCGTGTCTGCTTGTCCACCGCCGTAGTTCCCGGGCGCAGGTCGCTGCGGTCGGCGCCGCTGAGGCGTCAGCTTCCACCCCGCTCACCAGCCAGTGGGATTCCTGTCAGCTCTGCGTGGCCTCTGCCCACGGCACCTGTGCGCCCTCGCCATGCTGGTGCCGCAGAGCGCGGGCCGCGGCCAGCTGTTCGCGCTGCACCGCGGCGGCGTCACGTGCCACAGCCTCGGGGTCGCACAGCTCCCGCAATGCTCGTTCGAGCGTGGCGGCCTGCTCCGGTCGCTCCGACCACAGGTTGTTGAGCTCGTCCGGGTCGTCGCGAAGGTTGAACAGCTGGTGTGGTGCGGCGTCGTTGTAGATGAGCTTCCAGTCGCCCTGCCGGACCATGCACCCACCCCCGCGCACGTTGTGGCCGTGGTAGGTGCAGAGCACGGCGCGCTGCGGGTCGTCCTCAGGGATGTCCTGCAGCGGCTCACCGCTCCAGTGCCCCGGGCGCCGGGCGCCGACGGCGCGGAAGAGCGCAGCCTGCAGGTCGAGGGTGCTCACTGGCGTGCGTACCCGCCGCCCGGCCTCGAAGCCCGGGCCGACGGCAAGCATCGGCACCCGCACCGAGGGCTCGTAGAGACTGGTCTTGCCCCACATCCCGAACGTACCCAGCATCTCGCCATGGTCGCTGGTGTAGCAGAGCACCGTGTCCTGAGCGAGGCCGGCTGCCTCGAGGCCGTCGAACAACCGCCCCAGCAGGGAGTCGACATAGCTGACGGCTCCGAAGTATCCAGCACGCAGCTCCCGGACCAGCTCATCGGGATAGTCCCAGCGGCCATGGTCGCGGATGTCCTGCGCGTAGGGATGCTGGGCGGACCGCTCCCTCACGCCGTACCGCGGCAGGTCGGCGAGACCGGCGTACATCTCCCAGAACGGGGGCTCGGTCGTGTACGGGGGGTGGGGCGGGTGGATCTCCACCGTCATGGTCCAGGGGCCGTTGAGGGCACTTCCGGTGCGGTGGAACCAGTCCACGGCGGCATCGATGCGCTCGTCCTCGACCGCGTACTGGTCCTCGACCGGTCCGCTGGCTGCGGTCGTGACCAGCGGTCGGGTGGACGGACGCGGTGCGCGGATCGCCTTCTCGGCCAAGGACCGTTCGCTTCGTTGCACCCCGATCATCTCGGAGAACCCGAGCGCGAACGGGTCGCGGTACAGGTTCGACCCACCGCCGAGGTACACACTGTGCACACCCTGCTCCGCCAGCACCTGTCCATAGCTGGGGTGCCGGCGCTCGATCACCTTGGAGTTGTTGTAGCACTGCACCTCGTGCGTCGGCCGGCCGGCCATGAAGGCCGACCGGGACGGCACGCACAACGGTGAGGGGCAGTAGGCGTTCTCGAACACGCTGCCACGTGCGGCCAGCCGGTCCATCTGTGGCGTCCTGACGATGTCATGGCCGTAGGTGGAGGAGTACAGCGGGTTGTGCTCGTCACTGACCAGGAGGACGACGTTGGTCATGGTCGCGCTCTCCCTCCTCCTGCACCGGGTGCCTCGGTCGCGACCATCAACCGGTCACCCCCACCTCGTCGAGCTGTTCCGCGGCCGCCTCGACGAACAGCGCGTACCCGAAGTCGTCGTTCAGCTTCTCCACGAACGCCTCATAGCCGGAGACCGGCTGCTGACCGGTGAGGAACTGGATCATCTGGTCCTCCGCGAAGCGGTCCGCATCGGCCCGGTTGTAGCCCTCCGGTGAGACGATGAAGTCCTCCCAGGTCACCAGCACCTCCTGAGCGTGCGCGCGCTCCCAGTACGGCTGCTGGTCCGGGAACTTGGCCGTCAGGTACGGAACCTCCTCACGTCCGGAGACCTGGTAGATGAAGAAGGTGCCGCCCTCCTCGGCCATGGCCGGTAGCGGGACGATCTCGTCGTCTGCGCCACGTTCGTAGTGCGTACCCTCGACACCGAACATCACGAACTCGTTCCCCTCCGGGGTGGAGACGTAGTTGATCAGGTCGATGAGCTTCTGGATCTTCTCGTCCTGACCGGCCAAGGTGGCCGGCAGGGCGTACATGACGGCGGCGTCGGTGCCGACGGCGATCGAGCTCGGCGAGCCGTCCTCCTGGGTGAACAGGTCCAGCTGCACCCACTCGGCGTCGGGGTTGGAGGCGACCGCCAGCTCGGCAGCCTGCTCCTTCTTCACCCCGGTCCAGGACTGCGCCATCACCCCGGCAAGTCCTTGGAAGCCACGGTCTCGAGCATCGAGACCCTCAAGGGTATAGATGTCCGGGTCGACGAACCCGGCCTCCTGGATGTCGTTGATGTACTCGATCGCGTCGACCATGCCCTCGTCCTCGTAGCTGGCATGCGCCTGGCCGTCGTCGCCGACGTAGAGGCGGCCTGGTCCCGGGGTGCCGAAGGCCCCCCACAGGGGGGCGAACGACGCCACGGACGCCCCGGTGAGCCCATACGTGTCATTCTGACCGTTGCCGTCCGGGTCGTCCTCGGTGAACGCACGCAGCACCTCCCGGAACTCCTCCACGGTCGTCGGGGCCTCCAGGTCCAGGTTGTCGAGCCAGTCCTGGCGGATCCAGAAGGTGTGGTCGTTCGTGTTGTTGACATACGGCGTGATGGCGGCGAGCTCACCGTCCATCCACCCCAGGTCCGCGGTCTCCTGACCGACGTAGGAGACATAGTCCCCCAGCTGGTCCTCGTACGGTGTCAGGTCGAGCACCAGACCCTGATCGACGTAGGTCTGCAGCTGGTTCCGGTCGACCCGGAACAGGTCCGGTGAGTCGCCGGCGGCCAACGACGCGGAGAGGTCCTCCGGAGTTGGCTCGTGGAGGACCGTGGCGCCGATCTCCTCGGAGAGACCGATCGCTATCGGGCTCTCCGGCTCCGTCTCGTGGTTGTCGGCCGCACCGCCGACTGCGATGCGCAGCTCGATCGTGCCGTCGCCCGAGCCACCCTCACCCCCGGAGCACGCCGCGAGCACCAGCGTGGCCGAGACGAGCAGCGCTGCTGCGGAGAGCGTCCGCTTCGAAGAAGCCATCAGAGGTCACCTTTCGTGGTCACAAGTGGGAATCACCAGACGCGCTCCGGCACGCAGGCTCGCGCGCAGCCCGTCCGCGCTGGTTGCAGTCGCCGGCAGAGCCGCACTGATGTCGGAAGGCTCGGACACTCCGCGTCCGAGTCGTGGATCGATCACCCCGGTCGTGATCTTCGTTGCATCGAACGTAGAACGCATGGCGGTCGACGCGCTAGTAAAATCGGTTTACCCCGGGCTGACCGGATGCTCCCGCCTCGCCCGTGCCAGGCGCGGTGGCGCCGCCGACTCGCGGGGGTGCAGGTACGGCTGCTGCGCGACCACGTGCGACTCCTCGACGTCCTCGCCGTCGATGTACCGGATGAGAAGCCGTACCGCCTCCTGGCCGAGCTCACGGAGCGGCAGCACCACAGTGGACATGCGCGGCACGGTGAAGTCAGCCGTCCAGGCATCTTGGATCGCCACAACGGACAGCATCTGTGGCACCGACACCGATGAGTCCAGCGCCGCGGCGATAGCACCGGTGCCGGTGCTGACGTTGACCGTCACCACCCCGGTGACCTCAGGCCTCTCCCCGACCAGCTGATTCAGTGCGTGGAAGCCGCCCGGAGCGGTCCAGTCCCCATCGACCACGTGCAGCGAGCTCGCCAAGCCTGCCTCGGCCATCGCGCGGCGAGCGCCGTCAAGTCTCGCATCGTTGGTGTGGGTTCCCTGGACGCCGCCGATGAACCCGATCTCGCGGTGACCGAGCTCGATGAGGTGCTTCGCCGCCAGCCGACCGGCCAGGCTCTCGTCCACCAGCACGCCGGGTGACAGCGTGCGACCGGGCGTGTTGAAGACCACCGTCGGCAGAACTGCACCGATCTCGTCGATCGCATCCCCCATGCTGGCGTGACCGTCCTGGAGGATCAGACCGTCGATCCGCGCGCCACCCAGGTACAGGCGCCGGCTCTCGGGCGTGAAGGCCAGCTCGTCGGCGTCGGTCAGCAGGAGCAGGTACCCACGCGCGACGGCCTCTTCGCGTGCTCCCTCCAGCAGCTTCACGACAAGGGTGCTGGCGAGATCGTGCACCGCCAGGCCGATCACCTTTGTGCGCCTCTGGCGTAGCGCCTGGGCAGAGGCCTGGGGAACGTACTGGAGCCGCTCAGCAGTCGCCAGCACTCGTCGGCGGGTCTCGGGTCGCACGCTCACCGTGGGATCGTCGTTGATCACCCGGGAGGCCAGACCGATCGAGACTCCTGCCGCCTTGGCCACGGTGGCGAGCTTCGGCGCCCGGGCCCTCGGACTGGTGGAGTGCGGGCGCTTCATGGGTGTGCTCCTTCCGCGGCCTGGAGCGGCCGGTCATTCACACGTCGCGTACCTTGTGGACGAGACTAGGCGAGCGCGCCGGCCGCATCACACCCTGACCTGGGAGCCCACCAGCGCGTCCGACATCACGGTGCCCTGCGCCGTCGGCATGGCAAGACCGAGGGCCGCCGCGAAGGTGGGTGCCTGGTCGAGCATGTTTCGTCGGCCTAGGTCAAGGCCGGCTGTGAACGCCGGACCGGTGACGATCAGCACGGGCTGACCGCCGTGCCGGGGCGCATGCCCGTGCGAGCCACGCTTCAGGGGAACGCCCTCATCACCAGCCACGACCACCGGTCGCCCGGTCAACGCGGACGCCACCGTGACGCCGGGCTCGGACTCGACCACCCAGGTGAACGGCCCGTCCAGGCCGTAGTCGCTGCGGGCCTGTTCTGCGGTCCAGAACTTCTCGATCCGGTACCGAGGGTCGGCCTCGATCTCGGCCAGCAGCTGTGCCACCTGAGCCCGGCGCTCGGGGGTGATGCCGTCGGCCAGGAAGATCTGGCCGGAGAGACCGCCGCCGAGGCAGTACGCGTCGTAGTCGATCAGCTCACCGGTCGAGGACACCCGCAGGAACCCGCGCTCGGCGAGCACGACGTTCAGGTTCGTCACCTGCTCGACGTCGAGGTGGCCGTGGTCGGACACCACAGCGATGCTGGTCCGGTCCCGCTCACCGGTCTGCTCGAGGATGTCCAGGAAGGTGCTGAGCGCCGCGTCCACGCGACGCAGCGCCCGCTCGACGTGCGGACCGTGAGCACCCTCGGCGTGGCGCGCGAAGTCCAGCGCGGTCAGGTGCACGAACATCAGGTCGGGTCGCTCGTTCCGCAGGATCTGCGCAGACACCTCGTCGACCATGTCCAGGTAGCGACCCTTGCGGCCGTCATTGTGGATCAGGGAGATGTTCGGCAGCACGTACCGTTCGAACGACTGCGTGTTGGTGGTCTGCCGATACTGGTCCTCGAGTCCTGCGAACACCTGCGGGCTGGCGATCTCCGGTACCAGCCAGTCCACGTCCGGCTCGTTGGCCGTGACGGGCCACTGCACCGCTGCCGTGGTCAGCCCACCGGCGCGGGCTGCGGCGAAGATCGTAGGCACCTGCAGCAGCCTGCTGTCCCAGAACCACTCCGGTCGCCGTGCCCACGGCTGGAACTGGGTGTTGTTGTACACGCCGCTGGTCGCCGGCGGGCATCCGGTGATCTGCGCCGCGTGGTTCGGATAGGTCAGGGAGGGATAGACACCCTCTACCTCAGCCACCGATGCCTGTGCCAAGATCCGCGCGAACCCGGGCATCTCCCGAGCGATCGCGATGTCGTCGTAGTGCATTGCGTCCACGGAGACCACGAGAAGCTTGTCTGCCACAGGATGCCCCTTCTTTGCTGTCCCGTCAGCCTACGAAAGGTCGGTGTGCCGCACTAGTAAAATCGTTTTACTGCCCGGTTCGCACCGGCAGCGGGTGGCCGACGCGCTGCGTGTGCGAACGTGCGGGGATGAGCGCTGATGCAGTCCTTGAGATCATGAAGGAGGCCGCCGACACGTTCGTCAGGCCCAGGTTCCGCGCCCTGTCGGCGGACCAGGTGCAGGAAAAGTCGCCCGGCGACCTTGTCACGGTGGCGGACCGCGAGGCGGAGGTAGCGATCGCCGCCTCCCTCCGCCTGTCCTACCCCGGTGCCCTGATCGTCGGCGAGGAAGCGTGCGCCGGCAACCAGCGCGCCCTGGCCGGGCTCGCCGAGGCCGAGCACGCCTTCACCATCGACCCCGTGGATGGCACGCGCAGCTTCGTGGCCGGCTCGCCGGACTACGCGATGATGGTGGGCGAGCTCCGTCTCGGTCGACCCGTGCGCAGCTGGATCTGGCTCCCCGAGCACGGCATGGCCTACCTGGCCGAGGCCGGCGCGGGCGCCTGGTGCGACGGCGTCCGGATCGATCCCGCTCCGCGGCCCACCGAGCCCGGCGACCTGCGGGGCGGGAGTGCCACGGCGATCCAGGGCACGTCTCCGGGCGGGCTGGCGCCGGTGCAAGCGCCGCCGTGGAGCGCCGGCGTCGCCTACACACACATCGCCACCGGTCGGCTGGACTACATGCTGTTCGGCAAGGACTGGCCGTGGGACCACGTCCCGGGGTCGCTGATTCTCACCGAGCTGGGCGGACGCACCGGCTGGTTGGACGGAACGGACTACCACCAGCGAGAACGTCCGGGGTGGCTGCTCGCCGCCGGCACCCCAGACATCTTCGAGATCACGCGCGTCCCGCTGGCCGACGCCCGCGGGGCCCGGATGTCAGAGCCGCTGGACCCCTGAGGCCACAACGCTAGTAAACCGATTTTACTTGCACAGCGCAGATCCGCGTTCTTACTCTCGATCGACACCACGAAGTTCCAATCAGCCACGGTCGGCTTGACTCAGCCTCAGTCGTGACGACGACGAACGGTCGCTTGCTGAGGCGCAGACCACGGTGCCCGGGACACTCGCAGCCCCGACCTGTCCCGCACGTGCGTCCCGTCCGCCCCGAGTACCTGGAGATGAAGCGCAGATGATCATCACACGACGGCAGGCTCTAGCAGCAGCCGGCGGTGCCATGGCAGTGACGGCCGTCGGTGCGTGCTCAGGCGAGGGAAGCGACCCGAACGCGCCGGTCACCATCAACATGGCTCTCGGCGGTGCCGCCAACGACTACACCCCCGACGACGACAACGTGATCGCGACGACGCTCGGCGATGCCATCGGTGCCCAGGTGGTCCACCAGCACTCGCCGGAGGATCTGGCGGCCTCGCTCGCGGCCGGTGATGCACCCGACATCTTCCGGGTCGACCGCAACCAGCTGCAGAGGTTTGTGGAGCAGGGACTGGTCCTCGACCTCAGCGACTACCAGGACCAGCTCGGCGACTACGTGGACTTCGTCGGTGAGGAGACCGCCGGTCGCGGCGTGATCGACGGCAAGCTCAGTGCGATCACTCGATACCAGAACAACGTCAACGGCGTGACCTACTGGATCCGGCAGGACTGGCTCGACAACCTGGGTCTGGAAACACCCACGACGCTCGAGGAGTTTCGCGAGGTGCTGCGTGCCTTCACCGAGGACGATCCGGACGGCAACGGCCAGAACGACACCTACGGACTCACCGGTGCAGCACCCGACCCGCTCTTCCGTCCACTGTGGGGCTCGTTCGGCACCCCGGGCCCCGGCACCATCTACCTCGATGAGTCCGGCGAGCTCCGCTCCGGGTATGAAGATGAAGGTGTCGCCGATGCGATCGCCTACATCGCCGACCTGCAGACCTCCGGTTACGTCGATCCCGATTCCTACTCGCTCTCCAGCATGGAGGCCCGTGACCGTGGGTTCCAGGGTGGCGCCGGAGTGATGGCGCAGTCCTGGACAGCAGTGAAGAAGCAGGAGGCCGAGGAGCTGGCGGTCGCGGCAAACCCGGATGCGGAGTGGGTGCAGCTGGACCTGTTCCCCACGGCGGACGGCTCCGACGGGGTGATCCCGGTCAAGGCGGACGCAGTCTTCTTCGCCCTGCCGGCAACACTCGCGGGGGACGACACCAAGGTCGAGAAGATCATCGAGCTCATCAACTACGTCTCGACCGAGGAAGGTAACCGCCTCGTGCTCTACGGCGTCGAGGGCACCCACTATGAGCTCGGGGCCGACGGCCGTATCGAACCACTTCCGGCGATGGCTGAGGAGGGCGGGTACTTCTTCGTCTACCAGCTGGTGGGAAGAGACGAGCTGCCCTACCTCGAAGTGAAGTTCCCGGACCAACAGCGCTACTTCGAGCGCGCGCACGACCAACCGGTGGTGACGGACTACCAGTCCTTCATCACCTCGCCCGACGGTTTCAACCAGTCCGAGGCCGACAGGTTCAGCGAGGAGCAGCTGGTCAGCTTTCTCACCGGGGCGACAGCGCCCTCGGAGTACCCCGCGTTCGTGGACTCGCTGAAGTCTCAGTTCGGTTATGACGCCTTC
Source organism: Ruania albidiflava DSM 18029 (assembly GCF_000421225.1). GTDB lineage: Bacteria > Actinomycetota > Actinomycetes > Actinomycetales > Beutenbergiaceae > Ruania > Ruania albidiflava. Next base: position 38,955 of record NZ_ATWL01000022.1, read on the forward strand.
GTCGAGGCGGCGGCGACCCAGCTGGACGACCTCGGCGTGAGGAGCTGATCCGCGTGGGTGTCTCCGCGTCCGCGCCCATGGCCCCTCACGGGCGTCTCTACGCGCGCCTCGAGCAGCTGTGGGAGTGTGCGGGTCTCACCACCCTGTGGGTGGCAGCGTGCGTGCCGGTCATCACTGCAGGGAGCTCGACCTTGGCGCTGCTGCGCGTAGTCGCGGAGCGCCGTGAGGGCATCTACCGACCTGTCGTCAGGGCGTTCTGGGACGAGCTCGTCCGCGCACCCCTCGCTCGCGCCGCCGCGACAGTGGCCACGCTGCTCGCCGCTGTGGGCGTAGCCGCGACCCTCCTGTTCGGGCTGACCGCCACCGACGCGGCCACCGCCACCGCGGTGCAGGCCGCAGCCCTGATCGCGGGGGTGGCACTGCTGGCGACGATCGTGACCATGCTGCCCCTCATCGCGCGCGGAGAACCGGGCACGGTGAGTACGCTCTGGCTCTCTGTGCTGCTCTGGCTGCGGCGCCCGCACACGGCGCTGGCCGGCGCGGCGCTCACTGTGGCGGTCGGCGCCGGGATCGTGCTGGCGCCCCCACTGGCGCTAGCCATGGGGTGGGTCTGGGCGCGGTTGTTGATCGGGCTGTCCCATTCCGCCATCGGCTCGGTCCCGATCGGTGTGGTGCGCAATGAGCGCTGAGACGACCCTCGCAGACTCCGAGCAGCGTGTGGCCGCCACGAAGCAGCCACCGGGACGAAACCGCAAGAAGGCCAGGGGCCGCAACCGGCTCTGGGCCCACATCTACCGGTATCGGGTGCTGTACCTGCTGATGGCCCCAGCACTGGCCTACGTCCTTGTCTACAAGTACGGGCCACTGTACGGACTGCTGGTCGCCTTCAAGGACTACAACCTCGGCCTGGGGATCCTCGACAGCCCGTGGGCGGACCCGTGGTACTCGCACTTCGCCGCGTTTGTCACTTCACCGTACGCCGGCCAGCTGATCCGGAACACCCTGGTGATCTCGGTGTACAAGCTGGTCTTCGGCACCGTCGCGGCGATCGGGGTGGCACTGTTGTTCAACGAGTGCCGGGTGCGCTGGTTCCGCCGCTGGGTCCAGACCCTGTCCTACATGCCCCACTTCCTCTCCTGGGTGGTCGTCTACGGGGTGGCTGTGGCACTGCTGTCGCAGAGCACCGGCTATCTCAATACGTTCTTCCGGCAGACGTTCGGTGACACTGTGCCGTTCCTGACCTCAACCGAATGGTTCCGCACGGTGCTGGTGACCTCCGACATCTGGAAAGACATCGGCTGGGGAGCGATCATCTACCTCGCCGCGATGGTGGGCATCAACCCCGAGCTCTACGAGGCCGCCCGGATGGACGGTGCCGGCCGGGTCCGCCAGATCTGGCACATCACCCTGCCCGGGATCCGAAACGTCATCATCCTGCTGCTGGTCCTCAAGCTCGGCGGGATCCTAGATGCGGGGTTCGACCAAGTCTTCATCTTCCTCAACCCGCTCGTGCTCTCGGTGGGCGACATCATTGACACCTGGGTCTACCGAGTCGGCCTGGTGGATCTCAACTACAGCGTGGCGGCGGCCGCCGGTCTGTTCAAGTCGATCATCGGCCTCGTGCTGATGGTGACCGTCAACCGGATGGCCCGCAGATGGGACGGTCAAGTATGGTGAAGCGCTCCGGCGGGGACCGCACCTTCGACACCGTGATTCTCGTCCTACTGCTCGCCGTCGGGTTATTTGCCCTGGTGCCACTGCTGATCGTGGTCTCCGCGTCGTTCACGCCCTACTCGGAGGTGCTCGCCAACGGTGGGTACGTGCTGATCCCAAAGAAGTTCACACTCGAGGGATACATCGCGATCTGGACCCAGACCCGCATCCCACGCGCCATGCTGATCAGCACCTTCGTCACAGTGGTGGGCACCGCACTCAACATGGTGCTGAGCACCGGCCTGGCATGGGCGCTCAGCCGCAAGGAGATGCCCGGTCGCACCGTGATCCTGCTCGCACTGGTCTTCACCACGGTGTTCAATGCGGGCATCATTCCGACCTACCTCATCGTCAAGGCGACCGGTCTGCTCAACTCGGTATGGGCGATGATCATCCCAGGTGCCGTCAGCGTCTTCAACGTCTTCATCATGAAGACCTTCTTCGAGGGGCTGCCCGGTGAGCTCATCGAGTCCGCACGGCTGGATGGTGCGGGAGAGCTCCGGTTGCTGGCCCGCATCGTGTTCCCACTCGCGGTTCCCGTGCTGCTGACTATCGGACTGTTCTACGCGGTGAACAACTGGAACACCTTCTTCGCGGCGATCTTCTACGTGCGCGATACGGCACTGCAACCACTTCAGGTCGTCCTGCGAGATCTTCTCACCACCAGTATCGAGGCTGAGAGCTCACCCGACAGCGTCACTCCGACGGTGACGCTGCGGATGGCAGCCGTGGTCATCACGGCACTGCCGATGATCGTCGTCTATCCCTTCATCCAGAAGCACTTCCAGAAGGGTGTCCTCATCGGCTCCGTGAAGTCCTGACGTGAGCGCACAGCGCACCGCACTTTGTTGAAGAGATGCCATTCGATCGCTCGGCCATGCCTGGATGCAGGCCGTGCACAAGGAGCAAATGCATTGTTTATCAGGGAAAGCAGTCGGACCGTACCGGTCGAGGGCAGCTTTGACGTCATCGTTTGTGGAGGTGGTCCGGCAGGTGTCATCGCCGCGGCGGCAGCAGCGCGCAACGGTGCGAAGACACTCCTGATCGAGAGGTACGGCTTCGTCGGGGGTATGGCGACCAGCGCCCTCGTGACGCCCATCAGCGAGTTCCGCATCAACGACAAGCAACACATCGGCGGTATCCCGTTCGAGCTGATGGAACGAGCCGCGGACCTGGACGGCGCGGAGATCACTCGGCGCAGCGGCAACTTCCCTGTCAACGACGAGATCCTCAAGCTCGCGGCCCAGCGGCTGGTGCTCGAGGCGGGGGGCACGCTGCTCTACCACTCGTGGCTCGCTGACTGCGTGGTCGCCGACGGCCGGCTCACCCACGTCATCGTCCAGAACAAGTCTGGCCGGGTTGCCTACGAGGGCAAGTTCTTCATCGACTGCACAGGTGATGCCGACCTGGTTCGCGCAGCCGGCTTCGAGACGACCAAGTCCGATGTCCTGCAGCCCGCGTCGTTGTGGTTCCAGCTCGGCGGTGTGGACACCGACGCCCTCGCATACACCTTCGGTGACGCAGTCGACGGCATCCTGCCCATCTCTGAGCAGATCCGAGGTCGCCTGACCGAGCTCAACGAAGCCGGCGTGATCCCCAACTTCGGCGGTCCATGGATCAACTACTTCTTCCACCCCGGCATGGTGAGCATCAACCTGTTGCGTGAGCCGACCGATGCCAGCGACCCGGAGTGGTTCACGCGCACCGAGTGCAGCATGCGCGAGAACCTCGATCTGATCATCCGGGTGCTGCGTGCCAACTTCCCGGAGTTCGCCGACTGCTGGCTGGCAAAGTCCGGCATCCAGACTGGTGTCCGCGAGACGCACCACATCGTCGGCCACTACCAGCTGACCCGTGACGACATCCTCGTGCCCAAGCCGTTCCCGGACACGATCGCCAAGGGCGCGCACGTCATCGATATCCACGAGCCGCACACCAACGACCAGGCGGAGCTGGTGGTGCTGCGGCAGGAGTACAACGTGCCGCTGCGTAGCCTCATTCCCCAGGGCAGCATCAACGTGCTCACAGCTGGCCGCTGCCTGAGTGCGGATGGTCCCGGGTTCGGGTCGGTGCGCGTGATGGCCACCTGCATGGCGATGGGCCAGGGAGCCGGGACGGCCGCAGCGCTCAGCCTGTCGAGCGGCTCTGACATCAACCAGCTCGAGTACCCGACCCTTCGCGAGGCGCTGATCAGCCAGGGGGCCATCGTGGACTTCGACAACTGCAGCAGCGATCAGGCTGACCCGTCGACCGTCTCCTCCTCGGCGGCCGTCGGTGGTAGAGCCCGCTGAGCGGCGAGCCTGCGACCACGGTCCCGCGCTTGGCGCACGACGACCACCACCCACGGGCTACGGCAGCGCACCAGGAGCTGACCTTGAAGTCCCCGTTCAGTGGTCACCGGCCAGGAACCTCAGCACCGTCTCCCGCAGCACCGGCTCCTCGCGCTCGGCGGTGAAGTCCTCCTCGGTGGCGATCCGCTCCAGGAACCCGTCCAGCAGCAGCCGTACCCAGGAGGCGAGCCGGGCGGCCGGCAGGTCGGTGCGCACCCGGCCCGCGTCCTGCGCGCGGGCGAGCCACTCGGTGAGCAGCGCGCGGTGTGCGTCCTCGTCCGCCTGCAGCGCGGCGACCACCTTCGGTTCGTGCATCACCGCGGCGACGGCGAGCACGAAACCACCCACGCGGGGATCGGCCGCGTCAGCCACTGCCTGGTCCACGATCGCCTCGATCGCGGCCATCGGGTCCTCCACGTTCGCCAGCCGTTCGGCGAGCTCGCTCACCTCGGCGGTGCCCAGCGCGAGGATCGCCAGCAGCAGCTCCACCTTCGTGGGGAAGTAGTGGAAGAACGTGCCGGACCCGATACCCGCGGCACGGCAGATGGCAGCCGTGGTGGCGCCCTCGTAGCCGCGGGCGGAGATCACCGTCAGGGCGGCGTCGATGATCTGCAGCCGGCGAGCCTCATGACGCTGCGGGTCGACGGTGCGTGCCATGTCTCGATCCTGCCGTGCGACGAACCTGGATGCGACCATCCCGCTCGCGGATCGCCAGGCCTGCCTGGCGCAGGTCGACCTCCACCTCCGTTCGGGCCTCAGCATCCTTGCCGGTTGCGCGCCAGCGGCGCACCAGCCGGTGCTCTGCGCTGTCCAGCCCGGGCCGACCGTCCTGCCAACGCCGGTAGTCCGCCTCGAACGGGTCGACCTCGAGGTAGCGGTATCCGTGCTGGACCAATGCCGCGCGCAACCGCTGGGTGCTGACGCCATCCGCGTCCAGGCGGGCGAGTACACCGCCGTCGTGGCCGAGCACGACGGCGTAGCGCCCGTCCCGGTGCACGCTTGCCACGTCCGCGTGGTCCAGCCAGCCTTCCCAACCCTTGTGCTGGTACTCCAGGCCGTCGGAGTCCACGGTGAGCGTCAGGCCGTCCTGCACGATCGATGCGGCCAGTGCTGCCCCTGCCACCACACCGAGCACCAGCCCGATCGGCAGGCTCCAGGGCAGCGTCAGGCCCGCCAGCACCTCGATCAGCTGGTGCACCGGGATCGGCGTGCGCTGCAGCAGGTCCACCAACCAGCGCGCTACCGGCGTAGCCACCGCGCCGAGCACTCCGCCGAGTGCCACCGCCCCGGCGCCGAAGACCACCGGGATGGCGGCGTGCTGTCGAATCCGCGTCGGTTCCATCCGCCAATAATAGAGTACACACTCCATTAATGGCTAGGGCCCTCGGGCTCCTCCCCGAGCGGGGAACCAGGGTTGAACCGGGGTGGTCCCCGATAGTGACAGCGACCACGAGGCCGCCAGAGTGGACTCAGGCCCGCTGGAGGGGCGGGCCACCCACTTTCCACAGGAGGACTCCGATGGCACTTCGACTGGTTCTCGCAGCTGCGGCGGTTGCCGCGGGCCTGCTCGGGCTCACCGGGTGCGGGTACCTGTCCGCCGGGCCCACGGATTCCGAGGACCGCCCGGTGCCCTCCGGCCTGTCCGAGGTGGTCCTCGAGGACACCGGCAGCCTCACGGTGACCCCGGGAGACCCAGCACTGCACATCACCGCCGGTGAGAACGCACTGAAGCGGATCACCTCCGCCGAGCAGGCCGGCGCCCTGCACCTGACGGTCGGCCGCGGATTCTGGAACAGCCCCGGCCCGATCGACTACCAGCTCAACCTGCCCGAGCTGAACGCGGTCACCATCGACGGCGCCGGCGAGGTCACCGCGCAGGCAGTGCCCACCGACTCGATGGTCGTGCGCATCCTGGGCGCCGGCGAGGCAGTGATCACCGACATCGACGCCGAGCACGTCACCGTGCTGATCGAAGGCTCAGGATCCGTCCAGCTGCGCGGCGAGGCCGACCGGGTGGAGGTGCACATCGACGGTGCCGGCGAGTTCCACGGCGACCAGCTCACTGCCCGCAATGCCGTGGCCGCCATCGACGGCGCCGGCGACATCCAGGTGCACGCCACCCACGCCCTGGACGCCACCATCAGCGGCACCGGCACGATCCGGCACACCGGCGGCGCCGAGGTGACCGAGAACATCGACGGCCTCGGCGAGGTCGTGCGCGGCTAGGTGTACCCGGCCAGGACGTTGGTGACACTCGTCGGGGCGGTTCGTTGACGTAGGGAGGACCTCCGGGTGGGGTGTGGCTTGTCGAAGAGTCACTACCAGATCCCGGAGGTCCTCGTGTCCCACCGTAATGCCCGGCTGACGTTCCAGGGACGCCTGCTGCTGGTGCGTCGGGTACGCCAGGAAGGGTGGGCGGTGGCCCATGCCGCCAAGGCGATGGGCATCTCGCGCAAGTGCGCCCACTACTGGCTCAAGCGCTATGACCAGGAGGGCGAGGATGGCCTGCACGACCGCTCCAGCCGGCCCCGCCGCAGCCCCCGGCGTACCCCGCGCGAGGTGGCTGAGCGGATCGTGGCCTGCCGGCGTAGACACCGCCGCGGGCC
>NZ_ATWL01000023.1 GCF_000421225.1 Ruania albidiflava DSM 18029
GGCACCGACCGGGTGGTGCACGCCGGCGACGTCACCCACCTCCGGCCCGCCTGACCAGTGCCGGTCAGGCGGTCTGCCCCTCGTGCTTGCCCTCGCCCATCTCCTCGACGAGCTTGGCGTTGAACGCGGGCAGGTCGTCGGGTGTGCGGCTGGAGACCAGTCCCTGGTCCACCACCACCTCCTCGTCCACCCAGGTGGCACCGGCGTTGCGCAGGTCGGTCTGCAGGCTCGGGAACGAGGTGAGCCGGCGGCCGGCGAGCACATCGGTGTCGGCGAGGATCCAGGCTCCGTGGCAGATCACGCCGACCGGCTTGTGCTGGCCGAAGAAGTTGCGCACGAAGCCGACCGCGTCGGTGTCCAGGCGCAGCGCATCAGCGTTGCCGACGCCACCGGGCAGCATCAGCGCGTCGAAGTCGCCGGCCTTGGCCTCGGAGACCGGCAGGTCCACCTTCTGGCTGTGTCCCTTCTCACCGGTCACGTTGCCCTCGGCGGGGGAGACCAGCACAGGCGTCGCCCCGGCGTCGACCGCCGCCTGCCACGGGCTGGTCAGCTCACTGTCCTCGTAGCCGTCAGTGAGCAGGAAGGCCACTGTTGTTCCAGTCAGGTCAGCCATGATGACGCTCCCTTCTCGAAGCGTGGTGTGGTCGAAGACTCGCCCGCCCTTGGCTCGACGTGGGTGCTGACCCCACGCTAACCAGGATCGCGGCCGGACGCGCGCTGAGAGTGCGCTACGGCTTGTCCCGAACGGTCCCGATCCCGATGCAACCAGGCCGGCACGGACGTCGTTCGCGCGACCACTACCGTCACCGCAGCGACCCACTTTTCTCTGGAGATCTCCACGGTTGCTGGAACAAGAGTTCCTCCCCACCCGCACGGGATGCTCAATGCCGTATACGGCCTCATGGGTACTCCGGGGCCAATGCCAGGACCATCGGTCGTCAAGACCTCTGCACCTGCAAAGCGGCATTCTGGAGATGAGCCTCCTGATGAGTAGTAACTGGTTGACAGCAACTCAGGAGACCATGTAATGTTTTGACTTCCTTGTTGGGGGACGTCAGGAGGGGTTTTGACTGCAATGACGCGACGATCACGAAGTGTCCTGTTCGGCTCAGTTGCGCTCGGCATGACTCTGGTGACTGCACCAATGGTGCATGCTGATACACAAGATGAGCCGCCACCAGAGGTCGAGCCATTAGGTTTCGGACCGGAGAACGTCATCTACCTCGTCGGTGATGGCATGGGTTTCAACCAAATTGATGTGGCTAGCCTTTATGAGCATGGCACCGCCAACTACCAATTTCATGCTGACCCGGACACCGGCGAAGTCGAGCATGTCGACGGCGAAGCTAGCCAGGTCTACCAGAATTTCCCGGTTCAGGCGGCGGCCGCCACTTATCAGGACGGGCACAGCTACGAGTCTGACGAAGCCTGGGCGGACTTCGACTGGAGGCTCAATGAGCCACCGGACTCGGCCGCCACGGCTACGGCCCTGTCCACTGGCGTGCGAACGTACAATGCAGCGATCGGCGTCGATCCGGATGGGACGCCCGTGCGGAACCTCACGGAGCGGGCGCAGGAGCTCGACAAAGCCAGTGGTGTTGTCAGCAGCGTGCCGTTCAGCCATGCCACACCAGGCGCTTTTGTTGCCCACAACCTCGATCGAAATGACTACCACGGCATCGCCAGAGAGATGCTGACAGAGCACAGCATCAACGTGATCATGGGCGGGGGTAATCCATATTTTGACGAAGATGGACAAGAGCTCGAGGACCCTGAGTACACCTACCTGGACGAAGATACCTATGATCGCGTGATGGGTGGCGACACGATCTTCGACGTCGTCGAGGACCGAGAAGATTTTGTTGACCTGGCAACCGCCGACAATCCGCCGGAGCACGTTTTCGGACTGCCGGAAGTTGCAGGGACCCTCCAGTACGAGCGAAGCGGGCCCGATATGGATTCGGAAGGCAATCCTGTACCTGGGGCTGAACCGTATGATGCACCCCTTCTGGAGACGACTCCCACACTGCCAGAAATGACCGAAGCAGCCTTGAATGTTCTCACCAACGCCTCCGATGAGGGCCTGTTCCTCATGGTTGAAGGCGGTGCGATCGACTGGGCGAGCCATGGCAACAGCCTGAACCGCCTCATTGAGGAGCAGATCGCGTTCAATGAAACTATTGAGACTGTGGTCGACTGGGTGGAAAGTGAGAGCAGCTGGAGCGAGACACTCGTCGTCGTCACCGCTGATCACGAGACGGGATATCTCACCGGTGCAGACTCCGATCCCGCCTGGGCGCCGATCGAGGGCGAGGAGGGCGAGCTGCCCGATGTGTCCTGGCACACGGGCGGACATACCAATGGCCTGGTCCCGGTCTATGCGCAGGGAGCCGGTGCGTCGCGGATCCTGTCTTATGCGACCGAAGAGGATCCGGTGCATGGGCCCTACCTGGAGAACATCGACATTGCTGAGACAGTCTTTGACTACTGGGGCCACGACTGAGCCAGCAGGAGCCTGACCCAGTTTCTGCCAGGCAGTAGTAGTGCGGCACCCCGCCGGACGTTCGGTCCTGCGGGGTGCCGCGCTGCATCGGCCGGAGGTCCGTGCGGCGGTTGCCCGCAGCGGTATCAAGGCCGCCACGGTCAGTCCGTTGCGCCGATCAGTGAGCAGAGCGGGGCCGCTCAGTGTGCGGGTAGGTCGCGATGGTGTGAGCCTGGAGCGGGAGGACCATCATGAGCATCACTCAGAAGGGCCGCGCGCGCTACGCCGTGCACACCTACGGCACGACCTACGCAGAGGACGCCGACATCACTTTGCGGGACAAGCCGGCACCGCTGTACCAGCTGCTCGTGCTGGCCACGTTGCTGTCCGCCCGGATCAGTGCGGACATCGCCGTTGCAGCCGCACGCGAGTTGTACCGCGCGGGGTATCGCACACCCCAGCGGATGGCGGATGCCACCTGGCAGCAACGCGTCGATGCCCTGGGCCGTGGCGGCTACCGCCGGTACGACGAACGCACTGCCACCATGCTCGGGGACGGCGCCGAGCAGCTGCAGGGTGAGCACCGGGGCGACCTGCGGCGACTACGCAGCGACGACCCCGCCCAGACCCGCAGCCGGCTGCAGACCTTCCCCGGGATCGGACCGGCCGGTGCGGACATCTTCTGCCGCGAGGTGCAGGCGGTGTGGCCGGAGCTGGTGCCCTACCTGGACCGCAAGGCGCTGCAGGGTGCCGGGAAGGCCGGTCTGCCCGAGGATGCGAGCCGCCTGGCGCGGCTGGTGCCGGACGCCGACGTGGTTCACCTGGCAGCGGCCTGCGTGCGCGCTGCCCTGGACCAGGACGTGGCCACCGCGATCCGCGACGCATGACAGCCCGGGTGCAGACGTCTGCGGAAGCGGGCTCGCACCGGTTACCCTCGGCGATGTGAACGCCCAGCCCGGACGCACCCCGCCCCCTGCGGGCGGTGAGCCTCCCTCCCCAGGTGAGGCTGCGCCGTCGGGAAGCAGCCCCGACGAAGGCGATGTTGCCGTACCCGGCGAGGCTGCGCCGTCGGGCGATGCCGGCCGCGCCACGGTGAACCGGCACCACGAGCTGCTGCTCGGCGGGCCACCTGAGCTGACCGTGGGCGAGCTCGCCGCAGGAGCCGGGGTGGATGAGGAGATCACCCGGCAGTACTGGCGCTCCCTCGGCTTCCCGGACGTGCCGGAGGGGCAGAAACACTTCACCCGCACCGACGTGGCCGCCCTGCGCGCGCTCGCGGCCGCTGTCGAGGCGGACACGGTCAGCCTGCAAGCGGCCCAGGACCTGGTCCGCGGGCTGGGACACTCGATGGACCGGCTGGTGCTCTGGCAGGTGGAGACCATGGTCCAGGACGTCTCCGCCCGGTACCGCCTGGATGACGTCAGCGCACGCCTGGTGGTGCTGGACCGGATGGTCGACCTCTCCCCGCTGCTGCGTGAACAGCTCGACTACGCCTGGCGGCGCCAGCTGTTCGCCCTGCTCGGCCGCATCGACCGGGACATCTCCCGGGTGGGACTGGAGGGCAGCGAACCCGACCAGCTGCCGTTGGAGCGGGCGATCGGGTTCATCGACATCGTCTCCTACACCACCCGTTCGGCAGACCTGACCCCGCGCGGGCTGGCCACCCTGGTGCAGGACTTCGAGTCCGCCGCCCGGGACGAGGTGGCCCGCTACGGCGGCCGAGTGGTCAAGACCATCGGGGATGCGGTGCTGTTCGTCGCCGACGACCTGCCCGCCGGGGCACGGGTGGCCACCAGCCTGGTGCACGTGATGGCCGCTCAGGACCTGCCGGTGCGCGGAGCAGTGGTGTGGGGCCGGCTGCTCTCCCGGTCCGGGGACGTGTTCGGCCCAGTGGTCAACCTCGCCTCCCGGCTCACCGACCTGGCCGCACCCGAGGTCATCCTGATGGACGACGTCTCCGCCGCTGTGCTGGACAGCCTGCCGGCAGGCCAGGAGTTCGAGTTCGTGCACGAACCACCTGCCCAGGTCCAGGGACTGGGGGAGGTGCGCCCGGTGGAGGTGCAGCGCCGCGGCCGCGACACGCAGTAGTGCACGAGACACGCCGCAGCACGACCGGAGCGGGAGATGATGGTTCGCAGCGGGCCAGCCGCACGGATGCGCGGCCGCCCGGGTGTGGCGCACACCGCAATTCTTAAAGTGAGCGCCACGAGCGAGTTCGTGGCATTAGCATGACACTGTGACCCGAGTTCTATTAGCAGAAGATGACCCGGCCATTGCCGAGCCGTTGGCGCGGGCACTGACGCGTGAGGGCTATGACGTGTCCGTGCACGGCACGGGCCGGGGGGCCATCGACGACGCCGCCCAGGCTGATCTGTTCGTGCTCGACCTGGGCCTTCCGGACATGGACGGGCTGGACGTCGCCCGTTGGATCCGCAACCAGGGGCTGACCACGCCCATCCTGGTGCTCACCGCGCGCGCGGACGAGGTGGACCTGGTAGTCGGGCTGGACGCCGGTGCCGACGACTACGTGACCAAGCCGTTCCGGCTGGCCGAGCTGCTCGCCCGGGTGCGGGCGCTGCTGCGCCGGGCCGGCGCCGAGGGGGAGGAGAGCGACGAGATCGCCGCTCAGGACGTGCGGGTGGACGTCGCCGCCCACCGCGCCTTCCAGGCCAGCCGGGAGCTGCAGCTGACAGCCAAGGAGTTCGACCTGCTGCGCGTGCTGGTGCGCGAGGCCGGGTCGGTGGTCTCCCGGGATGCGCTGATGCGTGAAGTGTGGGCCTCTGACCCCACCGGTTCTACCAAGACCCTGGACATGCACGTGTCCTGGCTGCGCCGCAAGCTCGGTGACGACGCGAACTCCCCGCGGTACATCTCGACGGTGCGGGGTATGGGCTTCCGGTTCGAGAACGGGGTGAGCTGACCTGCGCAGACGGGTACTGACGGCCGCCATGGCCGCGGTGACCGTCGCGGTCCTGCTTCTCGGTGTGCCGATGTCGATCTTCGGTGCCCTGTACACGCGGGAGAATCTGGACCAGAACCTGCGTCTGCGCACCCAGTCGGTCACCCGCGCCGTGGAGACCCGGGTAAACATGAACTACCCGGTCGACGCCGAGTTCCTGCAGCGCTGGGTGGAGGAGGACAGCGAGACCCCGGCGCGGATCACAGTGACCAACCTCGACGGCACCGTGGTCACCGCCGGACCGGACCTGGGTGAACGCAGCTACGGGGCGGAGAGCACCTCACCGTCCGGGGCGCACGTGGTGCTGGAGATCAGCGGCTCGTTGGTGTTCTGGCGCGCGGCCCGGGTGGTGATCCTGGTGGTGGTCGCCTCGCTGGTGGCGTTCGCGCTGGCGGCGATGGTGGCGTTGTGGTCGGCGCGCCGGCTGGCTGCGCCGCTGATCTACCTGGCGGCCAGTGCCGAGCAGATCGGCTCTGGGCAGGTGCGCCCGCGGCTGGAGTCCTCCGGGGTGGAGGAGATTGACCTGGTCGGCGCCGAGCTGGTGCGCACCAGCGACCGGCTCGCCGGCCGGATCGCCGCGGAGCGGCAGTTCGCGGCGAACGTCTCGCACCAGCTGCGCACCCCGCTGACTGCGTTGAGCATGCGGCTGGAGGAGATCCAGCTGGTCTCCGACGACGAGGAGGTCCGCGAGGAGGCCCGCATCTCCCTGGAGCAGGTGGAGCGGCTGGTGGACGTGGTCGACGACCTGCTCAAGGCCTCCCGCAAGGCTGACGGCGGCACCACCGAGGCGCTGCTGCTCAAGGAGGTGTTCGCCCAGCAGGCGGACGAGTGGTCGCAGGTCTTCGAGCGGGACGGGCGCACCCTGGAGTTCGACGCTGGTGACGACGTGTCCGTGTTCGCCACCCCGGGGGCGCTGGCGCAGACGTTGGCCACGCTGATCGAGAATTCGCTGAAGTACGGCGAGGGCACCACCAGCGTGCGGGTGCGGGACTCCAAGTCGGACACCGGTGTGGTCATCGAGGTTGCCGACGAGGGCCCCGGGGTCGACGACGACCTGGCACCCCGGATCTTCGAGCGGCACGTGACCGCCGGTCAGGGCAGCGGGCTGGGACTGGCGCTGGCCCGCGACCTGGTCACCGCGGACGGGGGTCGGTTGGAGCTGGCGCAACGCCGCCCGCCGGTGTTCGCGATCTTCCTCAGCGCGGTTCCGAAGCGGCTGGACCCGAACTCGGTGCTGCCACCGGGGGCGCTGGTGGTGGTGGGGCGGCGGCGCCGTCGCCGGTGAACACCCAGTACCGGTAGGCCAGGTACCGGAACGCGGTGCCCAGCACCAGGCCCACCCCGTTCGCGGAGATGTTGTCCGCCAGTGGTGAGGTGAGGCCGAGCAGGTAGTGCGAGACCGCCAGGCAGCCGACCCCGATCGCCATCCCGACCAGGTTCACCGCCACGAACTGCACCAGCTCGCGGCTGCGCCCGGCGGCGGTCTGCGGGCCACGCTGGTGCGCGAACGTCCAGTGCCGGTTGCCCAACCATGCGACCAGCACCGCCACCGAGACCGAGATGACCTTCGCCGTCAACGGCTTGTGCCCGAGCACCTCACCGGGCCCGAACCGCAGCAGGTTCATCAGCCCGAGGTCCACCACGTAGGCGACCAGGCCCACAGTGCCGAACCGGAACAGCTCACCCAGCCAGGTACGTAGGCGGCGGGCGCGGTCGGTGCTGGTCACTGCTCCAGGATAGACATGCTTCGCGGCGGCCCACCGCTCAGCGATGTGGGCAGTGGTGCCCGGAGGCGGGCACGAGCCCCGGCGGCGGGCACAGGCCTGGCTCAGGTCGGCGTCAGCAGCGTCTTGATACCGGCACCGCTGCGCACCGACTCCAGCGCGTGGGCTGGGTCTCTGCCACCATGCTCAGCCCTTCGTCGCCCCGGCGGTCAGCCCGGAGACGATGTACTTCTGCGCCAGCAGCGCGACCACGATGATCGGCAGGGTCATGATGCAGGTGGCGGCCATGATCGCGCCCCAGTCGATGCTGGCGTAGGAGACGAAGTCGAACACGGCCACCGGCAGGGTCTTGGTGTTCGCACCGGAGAGCACCAGGGCGAACATGAAGTTGTTCCAGGAGAAGATGAACGACAAGATCGCGGCGGTCGCCATCCCCGGCACGGACAGCCGCAGCAGGATCCGCAGGAACGCGCCGATCGGGGTGAGGCCGTCGACCAGCGCAGCATCCTCCAGCTCCCGCGGCATCGAGTCGAAGAACGACATCATGATGTACACGCTGATCGGGATGAGGATGAACATGTGCGAGATCACCAGCACCCCGTATCCGCCGACCAGGCCGAGGTTGGCGAACACGTAGTACCAGGGCACCAGCAGGCTCACCCCGGGGATGATCCGGGCCAGCAGCACCACCAGGGCGGACTTGTGCATGTTGAAGCGGCTCATCGAGTAGGCCGCCGGCACTCCCAGCAGCAGCGAGATGCCGGTGGCCAGGAACGCCACCACGAAGCTGTTCCGGACGAAGCCGAGGTAGTCGTCGTTGGCCAGGACGTGCCGGTAGTTGTCCAGGATCGGGGTGAAGGAGAACGTCTTGGCCGTGTTCTGGATGTCCACGTTGGTCTTGAACGAGGCCATCACCATCCACAGCAGCGGCACCACGAACACCAGCACCACGACCGCGATCATCGTGGCCCGGAACGCGCTGTAGGCCTTCGCGCGCGGGGCGCGGCGCCGGCGCGCTGGTCGGACCCCGGTGCCGGCCGGCGCCGCGCTGGCGGTCTGGGCGGTGCTCACAGCTTGGCCCCCTTCCGGCGGAACGTCAGCAGCCACATCACCGCCAGGATCATCAGGAAGAAGATGATCAGCACCGCTGAGGCCACCCCGAAGTCGTTGTACTTGAAGCTCAGCCCGTACACGTAGATGTTCAACGTCTCCGCCTCGTGGAACGACCCGCCGCCCTGGCCCTTGGTCACGTACAGCAGGTCGAACGTCTTCAGCGCGTCGATCGCCCGCAGCAGCACCGCCACCAGCACCACGGGCTTGAGCATCGGCAGGGTGACGTACCAGAACCGCTGCCACAGCCCGGCGCCGTCGATGCGGGCGGCCTCGTCCGGTTCGTCCGGCAGCGTGGACAGGCCGGCGAGCAGGATGATCGCCACCATCGGGGTGAACTCCCACACGTCCACGAAGATCAGCGTGGGCAGCGTCATCCCCGGATCGGCCAGCCACGGTTGCGGCGGCAGCCCCAGCCAGCCCATCACCCGGTTGGCGAAGCCGATGTTCGGCTCGAAGATCAGCCGCCACATCATCGCGATCGCCACCGGGGTGGCCACGAACGGCAGCAGGATGGACACCCGCACCCACCGTTGCCCGCGGAAGGTGCGCCAGAGCAGCAGAGCGATCGCCATCCCGAGCACCAGCTCCAGTGCCAGCGCACCGAAGGTGAACACCCCCGTGCGGGCCACCGCCGGCCAGAACCGGTCGGTGTCGGTGAGCACGCGCAGGTAGTTGCTGATCCCGATGAAGTCAGCCGGGCGGCGCACCGAGCCCTTCGCGTCGGTGAGGCTCAGGTACAGGGTCCAGCCGACCGGGAAGCAGATCAGCATGGCAGTGAACGCCATCGCCGGTGCTGCGAACAACCACTTCCGGTGCTGGTTCGCCCACCGGGAGAGGCGGGTGCTGATCGGCACCGCGTCGCTCGAGGTCGAGGTCATGTCCGACAGAGGTCAGCCGTCCGACTCCAGGAACGCCTCGAACTGCTCGTTCGCCTGCTCGGCAGCCTGGTCGGAGTCTTCCCCGGTGATCGCGGCCACGATCGGGGCGCCGACGATCTCCCGGGCCTCGGCGACCCCCACCACCAGGGGCCGGTCCTGGCCCACACCGTTCTCACCGTTGGCGGCGATCGCCGCAGCCAGGTCCTCCGGGAAGCTCTCGGTTCCCTCCGGGTTCTCCCACACCGAGGTCCGCGCGCTGGGCACCCCCTCGGTCTGGATCTCCAGGGTCATGTCCGGGCTGGTGGCCCACTGGATGAACGCCCAGGCGTTGTCCTGGTTCTGCGATGCGGCGTTGATGCCCAGCGCCCAGGCGGCCACGTTGTACGGGCGGGACCCGTCCGGGCCGGCGGGGAACGGGGCGAACCCGACCTGGTCGCCGACCTGGGACTTCGCCGGGTCGTAGACGTTCTCGTACAGGCTGGAGGCATCGATCCAGAAGCCGGCGTCACCCTGGGCGAAGATCGCGGCAGACTCCGGCCAGGACATGTCCGTGCTGATCTGGTCCGGGCCGTAGTCGTGCAGCAGCCGGCCGTAGTAGGCGTAGGCCTCCTTCGCCTCGTCGCTGGCGATCGCCGAGTGACCCTGGTCATCGAGCCAGGTGCCGCCGAAGCTGTACAGGAAGCCGGAGAGCTGGGTGACGGCGGCCGACGCCTGGGAGCGCATCACGATCCCCGCGGTACCGGGGTTCTCCTCGTGGATCGTCCGGGCAGCCTCCTCCAGCTCCGCCATCGTGGTGGGGACCTCCAGACCGGCATCCTCGAGCAGGTCGGTGCGGTAGTAGAGCATCTCGCTCTCGGTGATCATCGGCACCCCGACGACCTGGTCCTCATACGTGGTCAGGCCCACCGGGCCGGCCTGGAAGTCCTCCCAGTCCCAGTCGCCGGCCCCGCTGACCCGGTCGGTGATGTCGGCGAAGTAGCCGTTCTGCCCGAAGAGCTTTCCCACCTGCAGCGGCCGGTACATCATCACGTCCACGTCCGCCGAGCCCGCGTTCAGCTTCACCTTGTAGTTGTCCACCAGCTGGTCTTCGCTGAGCTGGGTGACCACGACGTCCAGCCCGGACTGCTCCTCGAACTCCGGGATCTTCTCGGTGATGATGTCGGTCCACACGTGGTTGGCGAGGGTGACGTTCAACGTCGTCGACTCTCCGTCGTCGCCGCTGCAGGCGGCGAGCGTGCCCATGCCCAGAGCTGCGGCCATGAGGGCTGCGATCCGTGCTGCGTGTCGGTGTTGCATCCGAGCCTCCCCGTGCGTCGTTGCACTGTTGCTGCCGCTGCTTCGCGGTGAACTCACCATAGAACTGGACCGACGGCTCGTCCAACACGGCCCCACCGCCGAAGCTCCGCCGCAGCAGGGCAGCGGTCGCCGACCACATCGGCGATCTGATCTGAACGCGTGCACGAGCAGGTCCGCTGCCTCGGTAGGCTGAGCGCCCATGGGACCAGTCGTAGCCGTGGTGGGAGGCGGGCAGCTCGCCCGGATGATGGCCGAACCTGCCGGTGCCCTGCAGATCCAGCTACGCGCCCTGGTGGAGGCCGGCGACGGCGCCGCCGCTCAGGTGATCCCGAGCTCCACTGTGGGCCGCGCCGACGACGCCGAGGCGATCGCCGCCCTGGTGGACGGTGCGGACGTGCTCACGTTCGAGCACGAGCACGTGCCGCAGCAGGTGCTCACCGATCTGGTGGACGCCGGGGTGAACGTGCAGCCCGGTCCCGGGGCGCTGCGGCACGCCCAGGACAAGATCGTGATGCGGGAGCGGATGAGCCAGCTCGGGGTCCCCTGCCCGCGGTGGGCTGCGGTGCGCACCGAGGAGGACCTGCTCGCCGCAGGCGGGCGGATCGGCTGGCCGGTGGTGGCCAAGACCCCCGTCGGCGGCTACGACGGCAAAGGGGTGTCCGTGCTGGCCGGTGCCGAGGACGCCGCCGGGGTCGCGGACTGGTTCGCCCACCCGCGCGGCGAGGTGCTGGTCGAGGAGAAGGTGGACTTCACCCGCGAGCTGGCCGTGCTGGTGGCCCGGCGCCCGAGCGGCGAGACGGTGACCTGGCCGGTGGTGGAGACCATCCAGGCCGGCGGGGTGTGCGCTGAGGTGCTCGCTCCCGCCCCCGGGCTGGCGCCGCACGTGGCCGAGGACGCCGCCGACATCGCCCGCACGATCGCCGAGGGACTGGGCGTCACCGGGGTGCTGGCGGTGGAGATGTTCGAGGCGCGCGACGGCATCCTTCTGGTGAACGAGCTGGCGATGCGCCCGCACAACAGCGGGCACGTGACCATCGATGCCGCTGTCACCAGCCAGTTCGAGCAGCACTTGCGCGCGGTGCTGGACCTGCCGCTGGGCAGCACCGAGCTGACCGTGCCGGCTGCGGCGATGGTGAACGTGCTCGGCTCGGAGCTGGCCGACCCGGCGGCCGCCTACCCGGAGCTGATGGCCTCGTTCCCGGACGCGAAGGTGCACCTGTACGGCAAAGGGGTGCGGCCCGGCCGCAAGCTCGGACATGTCACGGTGACCGGGACGGACCCGGCCCAGGTACGCCGTCGGGCGCTGCAGGCTGCCCGGCTGCTGGAAGGACGCTGAGATGGGTGCTGTAGTCGGTGTGGTGATGGGCTCGGACTCGGACTGGCCGGTGATGTCTGCTGCCGCGGACGCGCTCGCCGAGTTCGACCTCGAGGTCGAGGTGGACGTGGTCTCCGCGCACCGGATGCCGCAGGACATGATCCGCTACGGGCAGGAGGCCGACGCTCGCGGGCTGCGGGTGGTCGTCGCCGGTGCCGGCGGTGCCGCGCACCTGCCTGGGATGCTTGCCGCGGTCACCCCGCTGCCGGTGATCGGGGTGCCGGTGCCGTTGGCGCACCTGGACGGGATGGACTCGCTGCTGTCCATCGTGCAGATGCCGGCCGGGGTGCCGGTGGCGACCGTGTCCGTGGGTGGGGCGCGCAACGCCGGGCTGCTCGCCGCCCGGATCTTGGCCGCCGGGGCCGATGAGCAGGCAGCGGCGCTGCGGGAGCGGATGCGCACCTTCCAGGCTGACCTGCGCTCCGCCGCCAAGGAGAAGGGTGCCCGGCTGCGCGCCCAGCGCTCCCAGCGCACCGGTTTCAGCGCCTGAACCCGGTCGCCCAGATAGTTCGCGAACGCTCTGGTTTGCGGCGGGCAAGCGCTTGCCCGCCGCAAACCAGAGCGTTCGCGAACCTGGGGGGAGGGGCGACGGCGGAGGGTCAGACCCAGCGCACGACCAGGTCCGCTCGGGCTGCTGTGGCAGCGATCAGCTCGGCGTTGCGCTGGTCCGTGCCCCGGGCCCAGTCGTCGGCCTCGGCGGGAGACCTGCCGTGCGCCACGTGCCGGTCGGTCAGCCGCCGTAGGCGGAGCTGTTCAGGTGGGGCGAGGTACCAGACCTCCTGCATCACCGCCCGGGCGCGCGGCCAGTCACCGGTGGAGGCGAGCAGGTAGTTGCCTTCGGTGATCACCAGCGGCACCTCCTGGGGCACCGGTACGGCGCTGCCCAGGGAGTTCTCCAGGTCCCGGTCGAACCGGGGCGCATATACCGTGCCCGGCTCGGGGCCGGCGAGCCGGTGCAGCAGGGCGGCGTAGCCGGCGTCGTCGAAGGTGTCGATCGCGCCCTTGCGGTCCCGGCGGCCGAGGCGGCGCAGCAGCGAGTCCTCCAGGTGGAACCCGTCCATGCCCACGCACACGGCCTGCTGCGGGCCCAGGGCGGTGGCGATCAGCTCGGCGAGCGTCGACTTGCCGGCCCCGGGGGCGCCGACGATGCCCAGGATCGCCCGCCCGCTGCTGGCCAGGCTGCGGGCGCGGGTGACCAGCTCCTCGGTGGTGAGCTCGACGGGCTGCACGGAAGGAGCCGGACGAGCCGGGTGTACCGGCTGCTCCGGGTGTGCCGAGCGTACCGGGCGCCCGGAGCCGTCGGATGTGGCCGGGTTCATCCAGGCACCGCCGCTGCCGCAGTGTGCAGGTAGCTGCGCGGACCCACGTGCTGCACCCGGTGGGAGGCCACCGCCACGGCGACCGCCAGGGCGCGTCGCAGCGGGTCACCTGCGGCCAGGGCGGCCACCAGTGCGCCGTGGAACGCGTCTCCGGCGCCGAGGGTGTCGCGCACCGGCACGGCCGGCACGGGCACCTCACCGGATGCTGCCCCGGTGACCGGACCTTCGCCCGCCCCGGTGAGTGCGCCCGCACCCACTCCGGTGACGAACTGGACCGGGCTGGCCCCGGCGGTGACCACCCCGACCCCGGCGCCCGCGGCGACCAGCGCACCCGGGCCGCGACCGCCGTCGGGCAGCGTGAAGTCCGCCGATGCGGCGACCACGTGCGCCAGCGGGATCAGGGCGGCGAACACCGGCCGCCACCGGCCCGCGTCCAGCACCACCACGGCGCCGCGAGCCCGCGCTGCCCGGGCCGCCGCCACCGCCAGGGTGGGGTAGTGACCATCGACGAGGACCACCGCCGGATCCGGCAGTGCCGCGAAGTCCGGGGCCGGCGGGTCCGCGGCACCGCCGTCCAGGGAGGTGACGCTGCGGGCCCCGGTGGTCGCGTCCACCAGGATCGCCGAGACCGCCAGCTCGTGGTCCCGGGCCACGTCGACCACGTGCACGCCGCAGCCGGTCAGGTCAGCATGCGCGGCAGCGGCCACGGCGGAGGAGCCCAACGGGCTGACCAGGGTAGCGCGAGCACCGAGCGCTGCCGCCACCACGGCCGCGTTCGCCGCCGGCCCACCGGCGGCCACGTCCTGTCGCGTGGCGGTGATCTTCTCGTTCCTCGACGGCGGAGCCTGGGCCCGGTGCACCACGTCCAGCGTGGTGAGCCCGACGAACCAGGTGGCGCCCGTCGTGCTGCTCACGCGGGTGTCACCACGTAGACCACGCGGCTGGGTGAGGCGATGAGCTTGACGTCCACACCGTTGCCGCTGAGCTGGGCGAGCACGCCGACGTCGGTGGTCACCGTGTGGGTGACTTCCAGGCCGGCGCCGGTGAGCAGGTCGCGTGCGCGCTCACCGGAGTCCTCGGCCTCCACCATAGCCACCCAGGTGGTCTGACCGTCCTCGGTGGTCTGTGCAGCGCCCCGGATGGCTCCGTCCACCACCGGGACCTCCTCGGTGGGGAAGCCGGGCGGCAACCCATCGGTGAGGTCCAGCCCCTCGATCGCATCCTCGATCGCGTGCTCCACCACGTTTCCGGCCTGTTCGCGCACCTGGCTGCAGCCGGCCACCGTGGTCAGCGCCAGCAGCAGCGCGAGGGGCCCGATCAGCACGCGGGTGGCCCAGTGTGCGCTGCTCCAGCGTGGCCGGGCCAAGCGTCGACCGGTCCAGGCGGTCAGCACAAGGGTCATGGTCCCAGGTTACGTAATGGCGACCGGTGCCGCCGCCACCGACCCGGGCGCTGGGCACCCGAAGACCGCTGGGCATCCGACTGGCGTCAGGACAGCCCGAGTGCTGGCCCTTCGATCGCCGGGCAAGTGTCCATGACCACGTCCAGCCCGGCCGCTGCTGCCCGCGCGGCTGCTGCTTCGTCGATCACGCCCAGCTGCAGCCACACCGCCCCGGCACCGATCGCGATCGCCTGGTCCACCACGGCGCCCGCGAGGGACGAGTTCACGAACACGTCCACCACGTCTACCGGCGCTGGCACCTGGGACAGGTCGCTCACCCCGGGAGCCCCGTGCACCGTCTCGGCTTTCGGGTGCACCGGGACGATCTCCTGGTGCAGGTTGCGCTGCAGGTACCGGGCCACCCCGTAGGCGGCGCGGGCGGTGTTGGTCGACAGTCCCACCACCGCCCACCGGCCTGTGGTGGTGAGCAGACGTCGGATCACCTCAGGGTCGTTGCGGTGGCTCACCTGGCCTCCCTCCTGTGTGCAGCGTCCTGACCAGTCAGGGGAACTGGATGTTGAACCCAGAGCTGCCATAGTCCCGGCTGTTCGCACCAGTCATCTTCTTGTTCTTCAGACCGGTGCGGGTGCGCACGTAGTCGTTGCGTTCGCGCAGGTTGTCCATCGTGGCCTCAGTCTCGGTGGCGTGGCGGTGCCGCTTGTCCACGTTTCGGTAGCGCAGGAAGATCATCGCGTAGAAGAGAGGGCCAGCAAGCAGGAACAGCAGCCCGAACCAGCTGCCGTCCTCGATGGAGGAAGAGCCGCTGGCCAGGATCGGCCCGCCGTCGGCAAGGATCGTGATCGACATCGTCACCCCAGGAACAGGAACATCAGGGCCGCGAAGATCCCGACGACCTCCACGGCTGCGGACACGAGCAGGAGCTTGGGCCGGTTGACGGGCACTGACCCCATCGTCTCGCCGGTGCGGGCGTTGACGGCGACATAGTGCTGGAAGGTGCTGCCGTCCCTCTTCTGCTGGTGATAGCTGTACAACCAGACCGGCAGGTAGGCCGAGGCCCACCGTTGCCCGACAAGCGTGATCTTCTCGTCGTCCCAGCGCACCCCGCGATCGTAGAAGCCCAACGTCTGGTGTGCGTGGTAGCGCACGATGTCCCGCGCCTGGGTCTTCGCGATCGGCAGCAGGTCCTCCCGGTTGGTGTCCCGGCGCTCGGAGGTGAACCCGGACAGGTAGTTGGAGTCGTACCGCACCGAGTTCTCCACGTCGAACGGCATCACCGCGTTGATGATGTTGTTCGTGTTCGTGTTGACGTCGAAGTCGCGGCGTTCCTGGGAGGACTCCACGGTCAGGTCGTTGATGTACAGGTCGAAGTCGCGGCCCACGTTGTACAGGTCGGCGTCGTAGCGGCGCTCGGTGTCGTTGCCACGCTTGACCGTATAGCTGCGGGTCTGGTGCTCGCCCTGCCCGGTGAGGGTGGCGTGGGTATTCAGGTCCACCACCATGTAGGGCAGGTAGACGCCCATCACGTTCGTCGGGTCGAACTCCTTGAGGAAGCGCGGGTTGGCGAACGTGCGCCGCTTCTTCACGAACGCCCGGATGGCGGTGACCGCCTGCTCCTTCGGGATGGAGAACGGCAGCACCATGTCCGGTACGGCCCCGTTGGGGATCTGCTGGTTCATCGAGAGCGTGTTGCGGCACCAGTGGCAGCGTGCCTGCGTGCTCTCCGCAGTGTTGATCACCACCTCCGCCCCGCACGCGGTGCACTTGAAGGTGAGCACGTCGTCGGTGGAGGGGATGATGTCCTGTGCACCGGAGCCGACCTCGACGCCGGTGAGCCCCTTGATCTCTGCGTTGATGCCGAGCACCTCGTCAGCGGACTCGGCGCTCCACTCATACCGGCAGAAGGCGCACCGGAGCAGGCCGGTGCGCGCGTTCAGGGAGATCTCGGTGGCGCCACAGCGGGCACACTTCACCAGACCGTCGACGGCGTCGGCGTCCGTGTCGATGATCCGGGCACCGTGCGTAGGGGGTGCTGCTGGTGCGAGTCCCGCTGGTCCGGCCGATGGCGTCTCAGGTGAGGCGGGGGGCGGCGCCCCGGGTGGGGCGGCTGGTGGCGTGCCTGGTGGTGCGGTGGCCTGGGCGGTCGTGCCGGGGCCAGCCTGGGTCGCCGGGGCCGGCGGGTGGCTCCCAGGGTGCGGCTGCACCCCCGGGGGCGGCGGCAGCGACGACCCGCTGGGCGGGGGCGGCGGCCCTGCGCTCCCGGTGGGCGGTGGTGGTGGGACAGGGCTGCCAGTGGGCGGCGGGTACTGACCACCCGGTGACGGTGGATGGCCGTGGCCGGCGGCTGGGTAACCGGTCGGCCCTTGGCCGACCGGCCGGTTCTGCTCTGCCACGCCGCTCCCTACAGCCCGAGAGCGCGGGCCTTGGCCGCGTCGTAGTCGTCCTGGGTGATCAGCCCCTGGTCCAGCATCTGCTTGTACTGGGCCAGCTTGGCGACGGGGTCCTCGGCTGCGGGCGGCGAGGACTGCGGCGCGGGTGGAGACTGCGGCGCGGGCGGCGAGGACTGCGGCGCCGGTGGCTGCTGCCCGCCCTGGGGCGGGTACCCTTGCGGGCCGCCCTGCGGTGGGTACCCTTGCGGACCACCTTGGGGCGGGTAGCCGCCTTGTGGTGGGTAGCCACCTACCGGCTGCTGGAACCCTGCGGCGGCACCACCGGCAGCGTTCATCCCCATGCCCATGAAGGCCAGTCCGTCACCGCCACCGCTCTCGCCTGCAGCCTGGAACCCGCGGGCAGCGGCCTGCTGCATGAACGAGTTGCCTCGAGCGCCGCGCAGGGCATCGGCCTTCTTCACGTCGCTGAGCAGCTCGCGGGTGTCCTCGTCGTACTCGATCGCCTGGATGGCGACCTTGGCGATCGTCAGCCCGCGGTCGGAGGTCCAGCGGTAGCCCTGCTCAACCGCAGCGCTCAGCGACTCGGCGAAGCCGACCGAGTCGGACTGGATCCGGGCGATCCGGTTGCCCTTGTTCGGGTCGTTGGTGTACATCGAGAACGCGGCCGCCAGCGAGCCGACCACCTCGTTGAACAGCTGCGCCGCAGCGTCGTTGTCCAGGTCGGAGAAGTCGAACACCCGTGGGCTGGCGCCCAGGTAGGTCAGTGGCACGAACTGCCGCACCAGCAGGATCGGGTCCACGATCCGCAGCGTGTAGCTGCCTCGGGTGATCGCCCCGACCTGGGCGCCCAGGTAGGCGTCGTCCCAGTAGATCTCCGACTGGGTGCCGAACCGGTTGTTCGGGATCTCCTTGAGGTTCACGTAGAACGCCTGCTGGCGAGAGCCGGGCTGGCCGCCGAACTTGAACCGTTCCCAGGAGGTGGTCACGGTCGGGCTGAGCAGCCCGTTACCGGCGAAGATGGACTGGGAGTTCTGGTCGGTGGAGGTGTAGATGAACCCGCCGGGCTCGGCGACGAACCCGGTGAGCTGACCGTCCTGGAACGTGACCAGCCCATAGCCCTCGGGCACCACGATGCGCGAACCGTTGGTGATGATGTGCTCCGAGCCCTGGGTGTTCGACCCGCGGCCGGCGTTCTGCCCCTGCGCGACTGCCGGGAAGATCGCCGCAGTAGGCGCCAGGTTGCGGGGCGGGACCAGGAAGTCTTTCCACTGGTCGGCCATCGTGCCGCCGAGCGCACCGGCGAACGCCTTGATGAATCCCATCAGTTTCCTCCGTCAGGTCTGCCAGGGCCGGCTGACGCTGAGTCACGGGCCGCCACCAGGGCGTGCCGGAAGCGCTCGCCAAGCACCGTCTCGCAAAGCATTGACGATAGCAGCGCCCCAGGGCAGGACAGGCCAGCTTCGGCGGTACAGCGTACCGTGACCGAGCCTCAGTACTCCTGCAGGTCAGCTTCGGTGACGATCCCGTCGGACACCGCCTGCCAGAACGCGGGTCCCCGTTCGGAGTCCAGCAGCACGGTCGAGCCCACCCCGCCGGGTCGGTAGTCCAGGTCGCTGATCGGCGGGCTGCCGTGCACGCCGTCCTGCATCACCGAACGGAACGTGAGCGCCATCCGGCCCAGGTCGATGATGCCGGTCTCGTCGGAGACCAGCACCGCGCCCAGCCCGGCGTCGATCAGGGCGACCTGGTCACCAGGCCGCACGAGCAGCGACGGGGTGGCCACCTTCGCGCTGATCGCCTTGATCACCTGCTGCTGACGCTGGTTGCGGCCGATGTCCCCGAGCGGATCGGCGTGGCGCATCCGCGCGAACGCCAGCGCGGTCTCGCCGTCGGCCGGGTGGCAGCCGGCTTCCCACTCCAGGTGCGAGTCTGCGTCGTCGACGTCGTAGTCCAGGCACAGCTCCACCCCGCCGACCGCGTCCACGAGGTCGGCCACCCCACCCATGCCGATCTCGACGAAGTGGTCGACGGTGATGCCGGTGAGCTGCTCCACCGTCTGCACCAGCAGCTCTGGACCGCCGAAGGAGTAGGCGGCGTTCAGCTTGTTCGGCCCGTACCCGGGGATCTCCACGAACGTGTCCCGGGGGAGGGAGATCAGCGAGGGTGTGCCGCTCTCCGGCGCGGTGAGCAGCATGATCGTGTCGGCCCGCTGCCCTTCGGTGGAGTCGGTCAGGTGGGAGCCCTCCCGGGAGTCTGAGCCAGCGAGCAGGTAGGTGGTGCCAGGTGTGGGGGAGGCGTCGCTGAGCGCGGTCACGTGCTGGATCTGCCCGTTCGCCCAGATCAGCAGGCCCACCGGCCAGGCGAGCACGAGCACCAGCAGCAGCACGAGCACCAGCAGCACTCGCCGACGGCGGACCTTGGCTCGGGAGCGAGGCTTGCCGGGGGGAGCGCTCACCGCGGGCTGGTGTGGCCGGGGTGGTCCTCCCGGCCCGCCGGGGCTACCGGGTGTCGCGGCCGACTGGCCGGGTGGGCGCGTGGGCATCACGCGAGTCGCTGTGGGGGAGTTGCTGCCCCTGTCGATCCGCTGGCCGGACCCGGGAGCGAAGCTCGGCGGCGGCTGCCTGCGGACCCCGGGTGGCGCCTGGGTGCGCGGCCGCGGGGGCACCCGCCGCGGTGCGCCTTGGGGTCGATCCCCGGGCCCGTCAGCAGGCAGGGGACGGGCCGACCCACCGGTGCGCGCTCGACTGGACCCCGACGGGCCACGCCGCCGTCCGGGGGCGCGGCGCGGCTGGTCGGCGAACGGGTCGCCGGGCTCGGGTGGGTTCTGGTCTGTCATCCGCTCGTGCTCTCCGGGTGGGGAAGTGCTGGGCTGCCGGTGCCGGCGTCTGGGGTCGAGAGTAGAGCGCGCAGCGGGCGTGCTCCGGTACCGCCACGCAGTGCCGTCCGGTCAGCCCTGCCCGTCTCCGACGCCGGTGTCCGCGGTGCCGCCGTCGTCGGCGGGCTCGTCGGCGTCGGCGTCGTCCTGCTCGTCCTCCGGCAGTGCCATCGGTTCGTCGGCGCGGATGGAGTCCCACAGCTCAGCGGACAGGTAGTTGGGGCGCACCCGGTTGCCGGCCCAGTCGAACGGGACGGTCGCGAAGTTCACGTCCGCCATGTCGATGTCCCGCAGCGAGTACGCCAACCCGGCCATCGCAGTGAGATCGCCGATCTCCTCCCCGGTGGTCAACGAGGAGGTGGCGGCTCGCAGGAACCGATACAGCTCGCCGGAGTCGGTGAGGAGGTTGCGGGAGAGCACCTGGTCCACCATGTTCGTCAGCAGCTCCTGCTGCCGACCGATGCGGCCGATGTCCGAACCGTCCATCCCGGGCCCCTTCCGGGCGCGGGCAAAGGCGACCGCCGTCTCGCCGTCCAGGGTGTGGCAACCAGCGGAGATGTTCAGGTTCGCCTTGTCCGAGACCATGTCCTCCTCGAAGCACATCTCCACACCGCCGATGGCGTCGACCATGCGCTCCATGCCAGCCATGTCCACGATCACGAAGTCGTCGACCGGCACGTCGGTCATGTTCTCGAAGGTCTTGATCGTGCACGCCGCGGCATAGCCGAGGTCGCCGCTGTTCGCACCGAGTGCGAACGGCACGTTCCACATCCGGTTCTCGTCGCTCCACCCATAGCCTTCGAGCCGGGCCTGTGTTTCGCTGCCGTCCGGCATCGGGCAGCTGGGGATGTCTACCACCAGGTCGCGCGGGATAGAAACGACATCCACCCGGGACCGGTCGGCGGCCACGTGCACCAGCAGCGTGGTGTCCGAGCGCATGCCCTCCACGTCCCCGCCGCCGATCGCCTGGTTGTCACCATCGCGGGAGTCCGAGCCCATCACCAGGATGTTGTACTCGTTGCCGGCGTTCGGGTCGTCCGGGTTCGCCGGCTCGCGGGTGGGCCGGTCCGAGCCGAGGATGTCATCGACGTCGTGCCGCTCGATGCCGCTCTGCAACGTCTGGTAGGCGAATGCGGCCCCGGTGCCGGTGAATGCGAGCACCCCGACGAGCGCGACCAGCAGACCGCGGACCAGCGGGTGGTCGCCGCGTCCGGCGGAGTGCCGCGGTCCCCGGTGGGTGCGGGTGTCAGAGGTAGCCATCGTGACGATCGTAGGCGGCAACTGCGCCGGACGGGCGGCTACCTGGCAAGCATCCCGGGGAGATTGTGTGGAGGTCGGAGACCCCGGTCACAGCGCGACGAGGTGGACAAGGGGAAGTCCACGCGCCGGTACTGGGACAGGCTCTCCTGCCGGTACCAGCTCGCCCGCATCGTCTCGCCCAGCTGGTCGGCGGCCTCGGCCAGCCGGCTGCTGGCCCGCCCAGCCAGGCCCCAGGCACCCGCCTGCCGGGCATGCCGGAGCGCTTCGCGGGCATGCACAGTGGCCCGGTCCGGGTCGCCGTCCAGCAGTGCCGCCTTCGCGGCGGACCCCTCCGCCAGCGCGACCAGTGGTGGCCGGCCCTGCTGG
Source organism: Ruania albidiflava DSM 18029 (assembly GCF_000421225.1). Classification (GTDB taxonomy): domain Bacteria; phylum Actinomycetota; class Actinomycetes; order Actinomycetales; family Beutenbergiaceae; genus Ruania; species Ruania albidiflava. The sequence goes on from NZ_ATWL01000023.1 coordinate 21,437, forward strand.
TGGCCCAACCGCACCGCGCGCCGGTACCACCGGTGTGCTTCGTCCTGGCCGGCATCGCGCAGTGCGCAGGCCAGGTCCACCATCACCACACTCTGCAAGATGGCCGCATCTGCCCGCTGGGCGAGCCGGAGCGCCTCACGGGCGAAGGAGACCGCCTCCTCGTGCTGCTGGTGCAACCGGACCACGATGCTGTGCGCACGCCACCACATCCCAGCCAGCAGCGGGTTGTTGGCTGCGTTCGGACGGCGTCCGTCCTCGAGCAGCGCCAGCGCACCGTCGGCGTCCTTCATGTGGGTGAGCACGATCGCGCGCACGATCCGCAACCGGTCCGAGGGCTGCGCACCGGGGTAGGTCTGCTGTGCCTCTTCGAGCAGGCGTAGCGCACGACGCAGGTCTCCCACCTTGCTCATCTCCATCGCCAGCTGCTGCAGCACAGCACGGTGCGAGCGCAGCGGTCCGTGCAGCCGGTACTGCGCCTCAGCCCGGAACAGCAGCTCCAGTGACTCCTCCAGGTGCCCGGTGGCACCCAACAGCATGCCGAGCTGCCGTTGCACCATCGCCCGCTCCTCGGCGCACCGAGCAGCGGACAGCCGTTCGCGCAACAGGTGCTCCTCGGCGCAGCCTGCCCCACCCGGTGGCTCGTCACCGGCGTCCTCAGCGACTAGCGAGTGGATCGCCTCCAACGCCGGGCCCGGGACTGCGCCCAGCTCGGTGGCGAGGGTGTCGCGTGCCGCGGTGTAGACCTCGGCGGCCTGCGCGTGCTCGCCGAGGCGGAACAGCGCCGTCATCCGCAGCGTGTGCAGGCGCTCGCGGGTGGGGTGGGCGCAGCTGGCGCGCACCAGGTGCTCGAGCAGCTCGTGGTGCTCTCCGCGGTCCAGCCGGTGCTGTGCCCGCGTCTCCTCGACCAGCAGGTACAGCTCGGTCAGCCGATGCCGCTCCGCATCCACCAGCGGATGGTCCACTCCCGGGTAGGGCTCCCCGCACCAGGCAGCGGCTGCCTCGTCCAACCGGGTGAGCAGCTCCGTCTCGTGGGTGCCGTCGCTGTGCGCGGCCAGGGTGCCGGACGCGAGCCGGTCGAACCGCCAGACGTCCACGGCCTCCGGGTGCAGGTGCAGCCGGTAGCCGTCAGGTCCCGCTTCGATGCATCCGGCACCGAGGCGTCCACGCAGCCGGTGCACGTGCACGTGCAGCCGGGATGCAGCGGCCCCTGGTGGCGCTCCCGGCCAGAGTGCCTCGCTGAGCACACCGGCAGGGACCCAGCGGCCGTGGCTGCTGGCCAGCAGCGCCAGCAGTGTTCGCTGCAGCTCCCCGGCCAGCTGCACCGGTCCGGCCTCAGCGAAGATCTCGAACTGCCCGATGACGCAGATCGTGGGTTTCCCCATGTGAATGCTCCAGTGCCCCTGCACGTGTGGATGGACCGCCCCCTGCGTGTCGATCTGACCGATTGTCCGCACAAATGCAGATATGTCAATGGTTTACTCATCGACGCAGTGTTGTCGGAAGTTCGTGCCGTGCCTGCCGGTGCCGAGCGCCCGGGTGCCGGGAGCGGTACCGGCCCCCGCAGTCCGGGCTGCTCTCAGCAGGGCGGCAGCTCGAGGATTCGTGCTGTTCCCGCCTCGGCGACCAGCCGGGCCCCCGGCAGCTGCACCTCGTTCAACGCCTGGTACCGGGGGCTCGCCTGGTAGGGCTGGCTGTCTTGATACAGGTACCGCACCCCGAGCGCCTCCCGCGCGGGACACGATGCCGGGGAGCCCAGGTTCTCCAGGTGCTCCATCAGGGCGGTCTGCTGCGGTGACCAGACCTGCCCGGCGACCGGGAACACCACCGGCTGCCCCCGCAGGGAGTACAGCAGCGGCGTCCCGGCGAACGGGCTGCCGAGCACGCGGGCGTCTGGATCGAGATCCACACTGGCGATCATCGCCAGCTCGGCCGAGTCGGCGAACCGCGGCTCATCGGTGCGGTCGGGGTCGAAGACCTTCTCGGTGCGGTGCGTGGTGTACACCGACGACGTCACTGCCAGCACGCACACCACCAGGGCGGTGCCCCACACCGTCGCCAGCCGGCGCAGCAGCAACCGCGCCCCCCGCGGCTCCCGGCCGCCGGTGCTCTGCGTGCCGGTGCGGCCCAGCGCCACCCGGGGGCGCAGCGACTGGCGGCCGGGGGTGAACCCGCCGACCCGGCCCAGCACGTCGGCCCAGCCGATCACACCCAGCGGCAGGGTGATCATCGCCGCCACGACCGACAGCCGCGCCGCGCTGGAGTACCACAGGCCGGACAGCCCGGCCGGGCTTCCGAGAGCGGCGTCCAGGTAGGTCACCCAGACCAGCAGCAGCGCCCCGAGCACCCAGGTTCGGCCGCGCCGGTGCGCCAGCCACGCGCCCCACGGCGCCAGGAACAGCACCAGCGCCGAGGACGGTGTGGCCCACAGGCTGTACCAGCCGGTGAGGATCTCCGCCAGCGCCACCAACGGCGGGTTCACCACGCTGCCGGTGTACCCGGTCACCGAGGCGGACAGCGGGCTGACCAGGAACACCACCGCACCGGCAAGCACCAGTGCGGTCAGCACCACCGGCACCACCACGGCACGCAGCCGTCTTCCCGCCTGCCACCACCGGCGGGCGAAGTCGGCCACCACCCAGGCCAGCGCCGGCACAGCGAGCAGCACCACGGCCAGGAACGCGTTCGGGTGGGTGAGCCCGAGCCCGGCGCCGGCGCCCAGCAGCACCACCAGCACCGCGGAGCGGGCGCCTGCGGCAGTGGGCCGTTCCCGCACCAGCATCCGCAGCACGAACGCCACCACACCGGGCACCATCGCGAACGCGGCAGCGTTCGGCAGGTGGCCCCACCCCACCCACAGCGAGGAGGGTGTGGGTGTGATGACCCCGGCGAGCACCGCCGTCACCATCGGGACCCACCTGCTGCCCGGGAGCAGCTCGCGCACCAGGGCCGCGCAGCCCAGCACCCAGACCGGCCCGGCGAACAACGAGGCCGCCACGATCAGCGTTGCCGGTGGGCTCACCGCCGGCAGCAGCGTGGCGAACGCGTGCCAGGCCGCCGGGTAGATCGCATCCTGCCCGCTGCCGTAGGACAGTGCACCGAGAGTGAGGGAGGAGGCGGAGCCGGACTGCTCCACCAGCCGCAGCGCGCTCAGGTGGTAGATCGCGTCCCAGCGCTGCAGGACCGAGTCCGGGCCGCCGGTGCCGGCCCACACGTCCACCATCGCCAGCAGGCTTCCGGCGACGACGGCGATCCCCAGCAGCGTACGTGGCTCACCACTGCGCGGCGTGGGTCGGAACAGCGCCTCCATCGCACGCATCGCGAACCCCACGGCTACGGCACCGAAGGCTCCGACCAGGGCCGGGGCCAACCCCCAGCGCACCCCGAGCGCGGCGGCGCCGATCGCGGCGATGCCGTAGGCGGCTACGGAGACCACCGGGGCCAGCGCCAGCAGGGTCAGGCCGCGCAGCCGCACCAGCCGCAGCGCGAGCATGCCGGGGGCGAACAGCAGCACACCACCGACCGCGAAGGCCCAGCCGGCGGCCAGGACGGTCGTGCTGGTCACGAGGCGTCGGGGCCCTGCACGGGACCGGGAGGCTCGGGTGCGGCCTCAGCGGAGGACGAGGCGTCCGCCTGCTCGCCCGCAGCGGCCGGTGGGCTGGCCAGGCCCGGGTGAGCTGCCCCGTCTGGCTCCTGGTGCGCCGTGGGCAGGCCGGCGCGCTCCAGCCGGGCCTCGGTGAGCGCCAGCTCGCGGGTGAGCTCGGTGATCCTCCGGTCCGTTCCCTTCATCCGGCGGTAGGTGGTGGCGATGAAGGACAGGAACGCGATCACCAGCAGGTACAGCAGCAGGTCGGTGCCGCGGTTCACCCCCACGGTGTGCGCGATCCGGCTGAGGATGGTGGGGAAGAGGATCGCGGCCGCGGTGACCAGGGCGAACAGGGCCAGCAGCACGCGGCGCACCGCCTGGTGCCGGGCGTCGGCGGTGGAGCGGGTGAGCAGCACGGTCACCACGGCCACGCCGAGCAGGAGGAGGACCTGGATCCAGATCTTCTCCTCGTTCATCGCCTTCTCACCCTCGGCTCGTGCTGGCTGGTCCTGCGGCTCATCGGAACACCAGGTCCACCAGGATGTTCACCGCGTTCAGCAGCGACTGGCCCTTGCTCTTGGAGTAGTCGGTGTAGAGCACGTGCACCGGGTGCTCTGCCCACGGTAGCCGGGTGCGGCCCAGCTGGAGCACGATCTCCGAGGCGTGCGCCATCCGGTTCTGCTTCAGCGACACGCCGGCGGCGGCGTCCCGGCGGATCACCCGCAGCCCGTTGTGCGCATCGGTCAGCCGCAGCCCGGTGGTCTGGTTCGTGGCCCACACCGCGGTCTTCAGCACGATCCGCTTCGCCCAGCCGGCCTTGGTGCGCTCGTCCAGGAACCGGGAGCCGAACACGACCGCCAGGTCCTCCTCGCGCGCCTTGCGCACCATCGCCTCAGCGTCGGCGACCTGGTGCTGGCCGTCGGCGTCGAAGGTGACCAGGTAGCGGGCAGCGGTCTGCGCGAGGACGAAGTCGATCCCGGTCTGCAGCGCCGCTCCCTGGCCGAGGTTGGTGGCGTGCCGGACCACCAGGGCGCCGGCGCCCTCCGCGGCCTCGATGGAGGCATCGGTGGAGCCGTCGTCGATGCAGACCACGTGCGCGAAGGTGGTGTGCAGGTCCGCGACCACGTCGGCGATGACGGCGGCCTCGTTGTACAACGGCACCACGATCCAGGTGTCGTCGAAGGAGGCCATGGCCGGCATTCTTCCAGCACCGGCGGCGATCGCGTGCCAGGCGGCGCCGCCCCGCGCCCCCTGCCTGCCCGCACGCGCACGAGGAGGTGGGGCGCATCGGGTGTACCGCGCGTTGCAGTGCTGACACGCGGCACACCCGGTGTGGGAGACTGCCGACGCAGCCAGTCCCACCCGAGAAGGAAGCCTATGATCGTCGATTCCGCCGAGGTGGATCCCACTGCGCAGATCGGTGCCGAGGCCAGCATCTGGCAGCTCGCCCAGGTGCGGGAGAACGCGGTGGTCGGGGCCGGATGCATCATCGGCCGCGGCGCCTACATCGGTTCCGGAGTGCACATGGGCGAGAACTGCAAGGTGCAGAACTACGCGCTCGTCTACGAGCCCGCCCACCTCGAGGACGGTGTGTTCATCGGCCCCGCCGCAGTGCTCACCAACGACACCTACCCGCGCGCGATCAACTCTGACGGCACCCGCAAGTCCGGCGCCGACTGGGAACCGGTGGGCGTCACGCTGCGCCGCGGCGCGAGCGTGGGGGCACGGGCGGTGTGCGTGGCACCGGTGACGATCGGCGCCTGGGCCACAGTGGCCGCCGGAGCGGTGGTCACCAAGGACGTGCCCGACCACGCGCTGGTCGCCGGTGTGCCCGCCCGCCGGGTCGGCTGGGTCGGCACCGCCGGGGTGCCGTTGCGCGAGGACGCACCGGGGGCGTGGTCCTGCCCGGTCACCGGGGAGCGGTACCAGGAGAATGACGGCGTGCTCACTGCCACCAGCCAGAACGAGGAGACCAGGTGAACCAGGCGACGATCCCCGCGGCCAAGCCGATCGTGGGGGAGGAGGAGCGGGCCGCCGTCGACGCGGTGCTCGCCAGCGGCATGATCGCCCAGGGCCCGCAGGTGGCCGCGTTCGAGGAGGAGTTCGCCACCGCGCTGGTGGCCGGGCGCACCTGCGTGGCGGTCAGCTCCGGCACCTCCGGGCTGCACCTGGGCCTGCTCGCCGCCGGCATCGGACCCGGGGACGAGGTGATCGTTCCCTCCTTCACCTTCGCCGCCACCGCCAACTCCGTGGCCCTGACCGGCGCCACCCCGGTGTTCGCCGACATCGAGCCGGACACCTTCTGCCTGGCCCCGGCCGCCGTGGCGGCCGCCATCAGCGACCGCACCAAGGCCGTCATGCCGGTGCACCTGTACGGCCACCCGGCGGACATGGACGCCCTGGTCGCGCTCGCGGCCGAGCGGGACCTGGCGATCTTCGAGGACGCCGCCCAGGCGCACGGCGCGATCTGGCAGGGCGCCCCGGTGGGCACCTTCGGCACGTTCGCGATGTTCTCCCTGTACCCCACGAAGAACATGACCTCCGGCGAGGGCGGCATGGTCTCGGCCGGCACCGAGGAGGTGGCCCGGAACCTGCGACTGCTGCGCAACCAGGGCATGGAGCGCCAGTACGCCAACGAGATCATCGGCTTCAACGCCCGGATGACCGACATCCACGCCGCCATCGGCCGGGTGCAGCTGACCAAGCTGCCCGCCTGGACCGCCACCCGGCAGGCGAACGCCGCCTTCCTGGACGCCCACCTCGAGGGTGTGGTCACACCGACCGTGCGGGAGGGTGCCACGCACGTCTACCACCAGTACACGATCCGCCTGGCTGGGGCGACCGGCACCGAGCGGGACTCCTTCGCCGATCGGCTCCGCGAGCGGGGCGTGGGCTGCGGGGTGTACTACCCGATCCCGAACCACCACCTGGACTCCCTCACCCGATATGCCCCCGACCACGAGCTCCCGGTCACCGAGCAGGCCGCGGCGGAGGTGCTCTCCCTGCCGGTGCACCCCAGCCTGAGCGAGGCCGACCTGGAGACCATCACGACCGCCGTCAACGATCTCGCGAAGGCAGGTGCCTGACGTGGCCAACCTCAGGGCAGGCCTGATCGGCCTGGGCATGATGGGCCGGCACCACGCGCGGGTGCTGCGCCAGCTGGACGGGGTGGACCTGGTCGCCGTGGCCGACCCGGCCGGCGACCCGCACCACGTGGCCGGTCCGCTCGAGGTGCTCCCGGACGTGCACGCGCTGATCGCCGCCGGCATCGACTACGCCATGGTCGCCGCGCCGACAAGGTTCCACACCGAGACCGGGCTGGCGCTGGCCGAGGCCGGGGTGCACACACTGATCGAGAAGCCGCTCGCCTCCGACACTGCGGGCGCCCAGCGGCTGGCCGATGCGTTCGAGGCCGCCGGGCTGGTCGGCGCCGTGGGGCACATCGAGCGGTACAACCCGGCGCTGCAGTCGCTGCGGGCCCGGCTGGAGGCCGGTGAGCTCGGTGAGGTGTACCAGATCGCCACCCGCCGGCAGGGCCCGTTCCCGTCCCGGATCGCCGACGTCGGTGTGGTCAAGGACCTGGCCACCCACGACATCGACCTCACCGCCTGGGTCGCCCAGCGGGAGTTCACCTCGGTCGCTGCCCGCACCGCCTACAAGTCCGGCCGCGAGCACGAGGACCTCGTGGCCGTGACCGGTTCGCTGACCGGGCCCGTGGTGACCAACCACCTGGTGAACTGGCTCTCGCCGATGAAGGAACGGGTCACCGTGGTCACCGGGGAGAAGGGCGCGTTCGTCGCGGACACCCTGCTGGCGGACCTGACGTTCCACGCCAACGGCGAGATCGCCACCCGGTGGGACGACGTCGCCCAGTTCCGCGGCGTCTCCGAAGGGGACATGATCCGGTTCGCCATCGACAAGCCCGAACCGCTGCGCACCGAGCACGAGAACTTCCGGGACGCGATCCTGGGCCAGGACACCGACATCGTCACCATGGCCCAGGGCCTGAACACGGTGCGGGTGGCCGAGGCGGTGCTGGAGTCCGCCGCCACCGGGCGCACTGTCGAGCTGCGGTGAGCGCTCGGCGCCTCCGGCGCTCCCGCGGGCTGCGGGTCACCCTGGTGAGCCGGATCTTCCTCCCCGAGCCGTCGGCCGCCTCGTTCCGGCTCGCTGCGCTGGTGCGGGCCCTTGCCGACGACGGCGCTCGCGTGGATGTGCTCACCACGTCACCGGGGCCAGGGGTCGAGCAGGTGGAGGGGGCACCTAGCGGTGCCATGCCCGCGCGGGTGCGGCGCGCGCCGGTGCTGCGGGATGCCACCGGATACGTGCGCGGCTACCTGCCCTACCTGAGCTTCGACGTGCCGCTGCTCTGGCGGCTGCTGCGCACCCGGCGGCCGGACGTGGTGGTGGTCGAGCCGCCGCCGACCACCGGGGCTGTGGCCCGCCTGGTGTGCGCGCTGCGCCGGCTGCCGTACGTCTACTACGCCGCCGACGTGTGGTCCGATGCGTCCGCCGCCACCGGCGCCCCGGGCCTGGTGGTCCGACTGCTGCGGGCGGTGGAGCGGTTCGCGCTGCGGGGTGCGGCGGCGGTGCTGAGTGTGAACGAGGGTGTGAGCGAGCGGGTGCGCGAGCTCGGCGCCCGGCAGGTGGCCACGGTGGGCAACGGGGTGGACACCGGCATCTTCCACCGGACCGACACTCCTCACCCAGCAGACGACCGTCTGCAGCACGAATCGGAACCTGCGGCATGGCAGAAGGACCAGCAGGTGCCAAATCGCACTGCAGACGACCGTCCAGGTGGGTCCGAGGGCCCGTTCTTGCTGTACGCCGGCACCGCCTCGGAGTGGCAGGGTGCGGAGATCTTCGCCCGGGCGATGCCCCGCGTATTGCGCGAGGTCCCGGACGCCCGGCTGGTCTACCTCGGCCAGGGCAGCTCCTGGCCGGCGCTGCGCGCGCTCGCCGACGAGCTGCCCGCCGGTGCGGTCCAGCTGCGTGACCCGGTGGACGCTGCCACCTCCGCGGTCTGGCAGCGCGCCGCCCGCGCGGCCGTGGTCAGCCTCAAGCCCGGCATCGGCTACGACTTCGCGATGCCCACGAAGATGTTCGCCGCCCTGGGTTGCGGCACCCCGGTGCTCTTCGCCGGTCCAGGCCCGGCCGGGGAGCTGGTGCGCACCGAGAACCTGGGCCAGGCCACCGACTACGACGTCGAGGAGGTGGCCGCGGCGATGATCACCGCCCTGCGCAGCCCGCCACCCGCGGCGGAGCGCGACCGGCTCGCCGCCTGGACGCACCAGCACCGGTCGCTCGCTGCCGTGGGTCGCCGGGGCGCCGAGGTGGTTGCGGCTGCTGCGCGTTGACTGACGAGCCGTGATCGGCGCCTACTGCCACAGCGCGGCGATCGGCATCGCCCAGAGCCGGTCGCCGAGCGGGTAGGTCGTCGTTTCCGCTGCACGCGGCGGGCGTGCCCGGTCACTGCACCGGCTCACCTACGCATAGGGTTTGGCTCAGGCCGCGCCCAAACACTGGGCCGGCACCAGGACCAGAGGAGGAGGTGAGCCGCGTGGGTGCGTTGTGGCAGGTGATGCGCGACCTGCTCGCGGTGCTGCCGCGCGGCTCCAGCCGGTTCATCCTCGTCTTTGCCGGCGCCACGTCCGCACTGGCGATCCTGGACGTCGCCGCCCTCGGCCTGCTCGCCCTCACGCTGTCCCCGATGCTCACCCAGCAGCCACTGAACCTGCCGGTGATCGGCGAGATCCCACCGGAGAAGCTGCCGTACCTGCTGATCGGCGTCGGCGCCCTGATCATCGCCAAGAGCGTGCTGGCGATCGGGCTGCAGTGGTTGGCCACCCGCCGGTTCGCGATCTTCGAGCAGGAGCTCAGCGCCCGGCTGCTGGACTCCTTCTTCCGCTCGCCATGGACCGAACGGCTCGGGCGCAACTCCAACGACGTGATCCGCTCCACCGACGTCGGTGTGGCCTCCACCGTGACCGGCGTGCTCATCCCGGCCGCGATGCTGTCCGGGGAGATCTTCACCTTCGTGGCCGTGCTGGCGGTGCTGATCGTGGCCGAACCGCTGATCGCCGCGGTCGCGATCGTCTACTTCGGTCTGATCGGCGCCGTGCTGTACCTGTGGGTGCTGCGCAAGGCGGTCGCCGCCGGTCGGCGCAACCGGGACCACTCCACCCGCTCGGTGCGCCTGCTCTCGGAGATGGTGCACTCGCTGAAGGAGATCACCCTGCGCGGCAAGGGCCCGGAGGTGGCCGCCGTGGTCTGGGACGAGCGGCTGATCGCCTCCCGCGCCCGGGCGAACATGTCCTTCCTCGGCGTGATCCCCCGGTACGTGCTCGAGGCCGGGCTGATCGGCGGCCTCGCCCTCGGTGCGGTGGTCGGCTACCTGCAGTCCGGGCAGCAGTTTACCGGGGCGCTGAGCGCGGTGGCGCTGTTCGCGGTGGCGGGGTTCCGGATCGTGCCTTCTCTCACCCGGTTCCAGTCGATCATGGCCCAGACCGGTGCCTCGATGCCCTATGCCCACCAGGTGCTGGACGAGATCCGCAAGGGCGCCGACCGCACCCCGGACAGCGTCGAGGTCACCGCCACAGAACCGGTGCCGGCCGATGCCACCTCGGTGCACCTGCAGGACGTCTCCTTCGCCTACCCCGGCAGCGACACCGACGCCGTGCACCAGGTCACCCTGGACCTGCCGTTCGGCCACTCGCTGGCGCTGGTCGGTGCCTCCGGGTCCGGCAAGTCCACCCTCGTGGACCTGCTCCTCGGCCTGCTCGAACCCACCGACGGGCAGATCTTCGTGGGTGACGTGCCGATGCCCCGCGTGCTCGCCGACTGGCGCTCCCGGGTGGGTTACGTGCCCCAGGAGGTGTCCCTGTTCGACTCCACGGTGGCGCAGAACGTGGCGCTCACCTGGGACCCGGACTCGGTGGACGAGGAGAAGGTGCGCCGTGCCCTGGCCCGCGCCCAGCTGCTGGACGTGATCGACGCCCGGCCCGGCGGCATCCACGCCCGGGTGGGGGAGCGCGGTCTGGCGCTCTCCGGTGGGCAGCGGCAACGGCTGGGCATCGCCCGCGCCCTGTACACCGATCCGCTGGTGCTGGTGATGGACGAGGCCACCTCGGCGCTGGACACCTCCACCGAGGCTGCGGTCACCCAGGCGATCGCCGACCTGGCCGGTGAGGTGACCATCGTGGTGGTCGCCCACCGGCTGGCCACGATCCGGCACAGCGACACCGTCTGCTTCATGCGAGACGGTGCTCTTGTCACGCACGGCACGTTCGCCGAGGTGGTCGCCTCCGAACCCGACTTCGCCGAGCAGGCAGCCCTGGCCGGCCTGCACCCGGAGGAGGCCGAGTGACCGAACCGCAGCTGCCCCGGATCCGGGGCCGGGCGCCACGTGTGCTGTCCCTGGTGTACAACGACGCCAGCAACGACTCCCGGGTGCTGAAGACCGCCGCGTCGCTGCAGCAGGCAGGCGCCCAGGTGCAGATCCTCGGCTCGGCCCGGGACCTGGCCGGGCATCCGGCCGGCGTGGTCCAGGTGCGTGGTCTGCGGGTGCGCCGGGTGCCCGACCTGATCGTGCCGCTCGTGTTCCCCCGCCTCACCCGCCTGTGGCGGCGGCTGGCCGGTAAGGATCCGGTCACGGGGCAGCGTGCAGCCGCCGACGACGGCGCCACCGCCGGGGCAAGGTCGGTTACCGGTCCGGGGGCGCAGGTGGGGGAGCGGGCGCCTGCGGCGCCCAGTGCCGCCGCCCGGGCGAAGGTGTTCGCCGCCGACGCCTGGATGCGGCTCTACCAGACCTGCCGGCTGGGCTTCTGGTGGAAGGGGGCCGTGGGTGAGGGGCGCAGGCTCCGCCCGGACGTGGTGCACGCCAACGATGCCAACGCCCTGGTGCCCGCGCTGCTGATCGCCGCCGGCCGTCGCACCCGGATCGTCTACGACTCGCACGAGCTGTGGCGCCGCCGCAACACCCGGCAGGACAAGTGGCTCGCCCCGGCCGCCGAGGCCGTCATCGAGCGCATCGGGATCCGCCGGGCCGCCGGTGTGATCACCGTCTCGCCCTCGATCGCCGACTGGCTGCAGCACACCTACCGCCTGACCGAGAAGCCCAGCCTGGTACGCAACATCCCGGCCGCGACCGTCGTCCCCGACCCTGCTCGCGGCCGGCTGCGGGAGCTGACCGGGCTGCGCCGCGAGGACAAGATCATCGCCTACACCGGAGGTGTGACCACCGGCAGGGGCCTGGAGGAGACGGTGGACGCCGTCGCACACCTGCCCCGCGACGTGCACCTGGTGCTCCTCGGCCCGACCGACGCGACCTACACCGCTGGGCTGCTGCACCGAGCCGACGCGGCCGGGGTGGGCGACCGGGTGCACCTGGCCGGGGTGGTGCCCTACCCGGAGGTACCGCAGGCGTTGGCCGATGCGGACGTGGCGGTGGTGTTCGTGCGCCCGATCTGCCTGTCCTACACCTATTCGCTGCCGAACAAGCTGTTCGAGTCGATCCACGCCGGGCTGCCGATCGTTGCCGCGGACCTGCCGGACACTGCCGAGATCGTGCGCCGCTACGGCATCGGCGAGGTGTTCGCCCCCGAACGCCCGGACGAGCTCGCGGCCTCGATCACCCACATCCTCACCGGCGCGCAGGGCTACCGGGCCGCCTCCCGCCGGGCCGCCGCCGAGCTCACCTGGGAGCACGAGGCCGGAGTGCTCGTCGACCTGTACCGCCGCGCCCTGGAGGAGCTGCGATGACCCGCGACCGCCTGCTGATCATCAGCTACTCCCCGCTGCGCCGGGACGCCCGCGTGCTCCGCCAGATCCGCCTGTTCGCCGAGGACTACGAGGTGACCACCGTCGGCTACGGCCCGGCACCGGACGGGGTGGCCGACCACGTGCAGATCCCGGACGAGATCATCTACTGGCACAAGGACCGCCGGCTGCTCGCGGTCCGCGCCTACCAGCGGATGTACGACCGCATGCCGGTCACCCGGTTCCTGCGGGAGCGGCTGGAGACCGGTGGGCACGACATCATCCTGGCCAACGACGTGGACACTGTGCCGCTCGCCGTGACGCTGTCCCCCCGCAAAGGAGTGCACGCCGACCTGCACGAGTACTCCTCCCGGCAGCTCGAGGAACGCCGCGCGTGGCGGCTGGTGGTGGCGCCGTTCATCCGGTGGATGGTGCGCCGGTGGGTCACCAGGGCGGACTCGGTGACCACCGTCGGCGCCGGTCTTGCCGCCGAGTACGCCCGCGAGTTCGGGGTGCAGGCCGAGGTGGTGATGAATGCCCCGCACCACCGCAGCGACCTGGCGCCCACCCCGGTGGGCGAGCCGCTGCGGCTGGTGCACGCCGGGAACGGGGTGGCCACCCGGCTGGAGGTGATGCTGCAGGCGATGGACCTGATCACCGGCGGCGCCACCCTGGACCTGTACCTGATCGACCAGGGTGATGGCTATGTGCCCGGGCTGCGCCGCCGCTACGCCGACCACCCAGCGGTGCGCATCCACGATGCGGTGCCCGCCGGGGAGGTGGTGCCCACCCTGAACGGCTACGACGTGGGTGTCTACTCCCTGCCGCCGATCTCGTTCAACTTCCGCTGGGCGCTGCCGAACAAGTTCTTCGACTTCGTGCAGGCCCGCCTGGCTGTGCTCATCGGACCGAGCCCGGAGATGGCGGCGCTGGTGCGCGAGCACGATCTGGGTGCGGTCGCCGAGGACTTCACCCCGGAGGCGTTCGCCGCCGCGGTGGACGCGTTCACCGCCGAGCAGGTCGCAGCGGCCAAGGAGGCTGCCGATGCCGCCGCCGCGGTGCTCTGCGCCGAGCAGCAGGTGGCCGGCTGGGCCGAGCCGATCGCTGCACTGGCAGCCCGCGCCCGGCGCTAGCGCGGCCCTGGGGTCAGGTCCACGGTGCGGAACACGTGCGCAGTGCGGTAGCCCAACCGCTCGTACAGGCGGATCGCCGTCGTGTTGTCGTGGTCCACGCCCAGGGTGCACACCCCATTGACGGCGATCGCTCGCCTGGTCAGCTCGCTCACCAGGACAGCACCCAGGCCCTGGCCACGCCGGGACGGGTGGGTGAGGATCCCCGCCAGGTGGGGCGCCCCGGAGCCGAGGATGTGCACCGCGCCCACGGCCACCAGCTCCGGGTCGCGCACCCCGAGCCAGAGCCGGGCATACCCCCAGCCGGGGAAGCCCTCGAAACCCGTGTTGTGCTGCCGGCCGAAGGCCTCGATCTCCGCAGCGTCAGCCGTATCGTCCAGCTCCACCAGCTCCGGACCGGCGTAGGCACCGTCGGTGCCTGGTCCGCCCGGTGCCTGCTCGGTCCACATGTAGTGCCACTCACCCACACCGGTGCTGCGCCACCCCTGGGGGAGCTGCAACGCAGCCCCCGCCTGGGTGGAGAACCACTCCGGGGTGGCCCCGCGTGCCTGGGCGAGCGAGATCAAGGTGCGCAGCGCTGATCCCGCCACGGCTCCGCCGTCGTGATCTGTACCGATGAAGGCGCCGCCCCAGTGCTTCCCACCGGGCCGGAACGGGTGCAGGCACGCCCAACCGGCCGGGCCGGCCACCGCCAGCACCCGCTCGTCGGTGGCGGTGCGCACGTAGGCATCGTCCCCGGCGAGCGCCAGGAGCCCCGCCCGGTCGATCTGCTGCCAGTCGTACCTCGTCGGAGTGCCTCCGTATCTCAGAGCAGTGCCTGTGCGTGCTCGGCGAGCAGCACGTTCAGCACCCGCTCGGCAGCGTGCCCGTCACCGTACGGGGTGGCCTCGGTCGCCGGGGGAGCGGGCCGGCTGGCGGCGGCGGGGATGTCTGCGGGTTCGGCGAGCACGTTCCAGCCCAGCTGCACGGTCTCCACCCACTCGGTCTCGGTGCGCACGGTGGTGCACGGGGTGCGCAGCTCGAACGCCTCCTTCTGCAGCCCGCCGGAGTCGGTGATCACCCCGCGGGCCTGCGCGGCGGCGGCGATCAGGTCCGGGTAGCCGAGCGGGTCGGCCACGCGCACGGTGCCGCGTTCCAGCTCGGCGCCGGTGGCCCGCAGCCGCGGGTGGGCGAGCAGCAGCACCGGGTGGTCCACGGCCCCGAGACCGTCCAGGATCGCAGCGAGCCGGTCCGGGTCGTCGGTGTTCTCCGCCCGGTGGATGGTCGCCACCGAGTACTCCCCTGGGGTCAGGCCGGCAGCGGTGATCGCCTCCGGGACCCGGTCACGCACCGCAGCGGCCACCTGGTGCAGCACATCGGTCATCACGTCGCCGACCACCTGGGTGCGTGCCGCCAGGCCCTCGTCGGCAAGGTGGTCGGCAGCCACCTGGGTGGGGGCGAGCAGCACGTCCGCAGCATGGTCGGTGAGCACCCGGTTGTGCTCCTCGGGCATGCGCCGGTTGAACGAGCGCAGCCCGGCCTCCAGGTGGGCCAGCGGCAGGTGCAGCTTCACCGCGGCCAGGGCGGCGGCCAGCGTGGAGTTGGTGTCCCCGTAGACCAGCACCCAGTCCGGTGCGGCGTCGGACAGGGTCGCCTCCAGGCCGATGAGCATCCGCCCGGTCTGCTCCCCGTGCGAACCGGAGCCGATGCCCAGGTGCACGTCCGGGGTGGGGATGTGCAGCTCGTCGAAGAACACGTCCGACATCGCCGCGTCATAGTGCTGCCCGGTGTGCACGATCACGTGCTCCACCTGGCGTGCCCGGCAGGCCGCGGCCACCGGTGCCAGCTTGACGAACTGTGGGCGAGCCCCCACCACGCTCAGGATCTTCACGCTGGCGAGTCTAGGTGTACTCGGCCATCAGGTTGGTGACACTCGGCTGAGGGGCGGGAGGCCGCCGAGTGCGCTGTGGCGGCGTTCAGTGTTGTAGGTGTGCAGCCAGGGTGCAAGGGCGTCGCGGCGGGCTTGGTTGCTGGTGAAGACGTGGCGGTAGGCCCACTCGGTCTGCAGGGTGCGGTTGAACCGCTCGACCTTGCCGTTCTGCCAGGGGCAATGGGGCTTGATGAACTTCTGCTTCGCACCCAGATCGGCCAGGGCCTTGTGGACGTCGCGGCCGTGGCGGTAGGCGAAGGCGTTGTCGGTCATCACGCGTTCGATCCGGGTGATGCCCATGG
>NZ_ATWL01000024.1 GCF_000421225.1 Ruania albidiflava DSM 18029
GGGAAGGTGCCCGCGATCTCGTATCTGCGGGTCTCCACCAAGGACCAGGCCACCCGCAACGGCCTCGAAGAGGGCCTGTCCATCCCCGCGCAGCGAGAGGCCGCCGACCGCAAGGCCGCGCAGCTGAATGCGGTCATCGTCGCGGAGTTCATCGAGCCCGGCGAGTCCGGCAAGACGGCCCGCCGCAAAGCGCTCCAGGAGATGCTGGACTACCTCGCCGAGCATCCCGTCCGGTACTGCATCATCAATAAGGTCGATCGCATCGCCCGTAACCGGCTGGATGATGCGATCATCCACGCCACCCTCCGCCAAGCCGGCGTCACGCTCGTCTCGGTCATGGAGAACATCGACGAGACGCCCTCGGGGATGCTGATGCACGGCATCATGGCCTCCATCGCCGAGTTCTACAGCCTGAACCTCGCACAGGAGGTCACCAAGGGCCTCGTGCAGAAAGCGTCCATCGGCGGCACCCCGCACAAGGCGCCCATCGGCTACCTCAACGTCCGCAGCACCGACGCGAACGGGCACGAGGTCCGCGACGTGCAGCTCGACCCCGACCGGGCCGAGCTCGTGCGGTTCGCGTTCACCGCCTACGCCACCGGCGACTGGTCACTCTCGAAGCTCGCCCGCGAGTTGGAAACACGGGGTCTGACCACGAGGCCGACGCCAACGTTCCCCGCGAAACCAGTCACCACGACCGGCCTGCACAAGATCCTCACCAACCCCTACTACCAGGGCATCGTCACCTTCCGCGAGGTCACCTACCCCGGCACCCATGAACCGCTCGTGAGCCCGGAGACGTTCGAGCAGGTGCAGACGATCCTGCGGCAGAACCACGTCGTCGGCGACAAGCCACAGAAGTACGACCACTACCTCAAAGGATCGATCTACTGCGGTTGCGGGAAGCGGCTCATGTTCGAACGGCCCCGCAACCACCAGGGCGTCGCCTACGACTACTTCACCTGCACCGGCCGACGGTTCAAGCGCAACGACTGTCAGCGCACCGCTATGCTCGCGCACCGCGTCGAGCAGACCATCGAGGACGGCTACCGGTCCCTGTCGGTCAGTACCGACGAGGCCGCGCAGATCCAGGACGTGCTCGAGCAGGTGTTCGACACCCTCGCCGAGTCCACCAGCGACGAGCAGAAGCTGCTGGCCGGGCAGAAGACCAAGCTCGAAGCCGAACAGGTCAAGCTCCTCCAAGCCCACTACGCCGATGCGATCCCCATCGACCTGCTCAAGACAGAGCAAGACCGCATCCGCGCCAGCCTTCAAGCGATCACCGGTCGGCTCGACACGTTGGAGACGACCTACGACAAGGCCAAGGTTGGACTCGACGCGATCCTCGGGCTCCTCACCGACATCGGCGACGTCTACGCCAAGGCCGAACCGTCCGAGCGGCGGATGCTCAACCGGGCGCTGTTCGACCGCATCACCATCGATGACGAGGACGGCGCCACCCTCCAACCGACCGAAGCGATCCAGACCATCCTGGCCACCAGCCCCAGGTCACACAACGAAGGAACCTTGCCCCGCGATGATGCGGGGCAAGGTTCGAACGTTCAACTTTACGTGGAGCTAGCGGGATTCGAACCCGCGACCTTCTCGTTGCGAACGAGACGCGCTACCAACTGCGCCATAGCCCCAGAACCGTGCATCAGGATAGCACCTCGAGGTCGGTATCCTGCACCAGCAGGAGGGTGGCTCCGGTCACCGGAGCTGGCCAGATCTGCGCGGTGATCGAGTGCTCTACTGCCCCACTGCGCGACGGCGCTCGAGCACTTCCTGGAGGTTCACCGACGGTGCCGGCGGGGCAGCTGGCGCTTCTGCGGAAGCGCTCTGCACCACCTCGACCGGCTCGGCCGGTGAGGCGGGGCTCGCCACCGGAGCTCCGCCGTCGTGCTCAGCAGCGGGCTCCGCCTGCTCGGGCAGCGGCTCGACCTCTCGGCGCGGTGCGGGGGCCTTCATCGTGTACACCGGGGCAGGGACCGGCACAGGCGTCCAGCCCTCCCCCTCCGGCAGCTCGGGGCGCAGGACGCTGGTCTCCTCCGCGTCGGCCTCCAGCAGCTTCGTCGGGTCCACGTCGATCCGCAGGCTGGAGGTCGACTTCGGCACCTCCGGCTCGCGGGCCGCCTTGGTTGCCGCGACCCGTGCGGCGCGGGCCTGGTCGGCGCGGCGGGCCCGTTCGATCTCCTCGGCGAGCCGAGCGTCGGCGATCTTCGCCTGGGCAGCAGCACGGCGGCCGAGCACCAGCACGGTCAGGAACAGCACGCTGGGCACGATGGCCAGAGCGATCGGCGCTGAGGCGATGGCGACCAGCACCCATCCGGCGGTGGTCGCGGTGAGCAGCGCCAGAGTGAGCACGAGCCGTCGGGTTGCCGCTGCCGCTCGCCGGCTGGCCGCCGCTGCCCGGGTGGCGCGCGCCGCAGCAGCACGGCGCGCATCGGCGGCTGCGAGCCGCTGGGGGGCGGGCGAGTGCATGATGTCCTCCGTGGTCTCGGTCCGCGGCCGGTGCAGATATCCGCGAGCAGTCTCGGGTTGTGGCGTGGGGTTCGTCCCGGCCGTCGCCAGGACTCGTAGGTCCTCGGAGAACCTGTCAGCCACCCGAGAATCGACGACCACCTGACGCGACCGGATCGCGGTCGGTAGCAGGTAACCGAGGATCAGCACCACGATCGCCAGCACGACCCATCCGGCGAACTCCACAGTCCTGACGCTAGAGCCGATCCGGTGCGGAATCGTTGATCGAACCCGGCGTGTCGCGCTCACAGGGACCTAACCGGATCGGCAGCTGGCTCGCGGACGCGATACCCGCGAGCACTACCCGGCGGCGCAACTGCCGAATGAATGGATTCACGCGGGGTGTGGGAGGCGCGGGGTGTGGGTGGCGCGGGGTGTGGGTGGGAGGCGTGGTGGCGGTCAGGTGAGGGGCGCGGAGCCGCGGGAGGCCAGCCAGCGCTCCAGCAGGCTCGGGGCCGCCTCCTCCACGGTCAGCGCGAAGCTGCGGTGGTCGGCCCACTGCCCCTGGATGTGCAGGTAGGCCCGGCGCAGGCCCTCGTCCCGGAAGCCGAGCTTCTCCACCACCCGCAGGCTGGCGGCGTTCTCCGGGCGGATGTTGATCTCCACCCGGTGCAGGCCCAGGTCGGTGAAGCAGTAGTCGACGACCATCGCCACCGCTGTGGGGATGATGCCCCTGCCGGCTACGTGCTCGGAGATCCAGTACCCGATCGAGGCGGACTGCAGCGAACCGCGGTTCACCCCGGCCACGCTGACCTGCCCGACCAGCTCGCCGCGGTACTCCACCACGAACGCGTAGCCGGTGTCTTCCCGGGCGGCGCGGTTCAGCTGACGCACGTACCCGGTGAACGTCGCCCGCGGCACGGTGCCGTCCGGGGAGGTCGCCTCCCAGCGCAGCAGCCAGCGCGCGTTGCGGCGGCGCAGCCTCTGCCAGGCGTCCTGGTCGCGGCGGCGCAGCGGACGCAGCCGGACCGCGCCGCTGCGCAGCTCCATCAGCTCTCGAGGACCAGGCACGCGAAGGAGTCTCCTGCCGCCACCGCAGCCGTGCGCTCCGGGATCACTGCGAGGGCGTTCGCGCGGGACATGGCGTTCAGCGACGGCCGTTCCGGTGGTCCGAGCGGAGTGGCCTGGTAGCCGGCACCCGGGCTGCCGGTGAGCGTGACCGGCACGAACTGCCGGCGCCCGTCCGGCGATGCCCAGCCCCGGGCCATCGCTGCAGTCACCGTCGGCCGGTACAGCTCGCCGTGCCCGGCCATGGCGAGCAGCGCGGGCCGGACGAACACCTCGAAGGCGATCTGCGCCGTCGCCGGATCTCCAGGCAGGCATACGATCGGGGTGCTGTCCCCGACGGTGCCGACACCGAATTGACGGCCGGGATGGATGGCGACGTTGTCGAACCGCACTTCACCCAGGAGGCTGAGCACCTCCTTGACCGTGTCGTGGGCACCATCGCTGAGGCCGCCGGTGGTCAGGAGCAGGTCGGCGCGCACTAGCTGGTCCTCCAGGGTCTCCCGGAGGGTGGCGTGGTCGTCGGCGACCGGGGCGGCGCGGAACGGGCGGCCGCCGACGTCCTGCACACCGGTAGCCAGGGCGTGCCCGTTGGCGTCATAGACGCCGGCATCGCCAGCGGGCAGCCCCGGGGAGCGCAGCTCGTCACCGACCGGGACCACCACTACGCGGGGCCGCGGGTGCACGCTCACCCGAGCCCGGCCCAGCGCCCCGAGCAGCGCGATCTGCCGGTCGCCCACCCGGCGGCCGGCGGCCAGGGCCAGCTCGCCGCGGCGCAGGTCCTCCCCAGCGGTGCGCACGCCAGCACCTGCGGGCGCGTCGGTGTGCACTGTGACCGAGGCGGCGCCCTCGTCGGTGCCGGTGACCGGGACGACGGCGTCGGCCTCGGCGGGCAGGTGCGCTCCGGAGGCGACCCGCACTCCGCTGTGCGCGACGAGCCGTTCGGTGTTCGTGGCACCGGCGGGCAGGTCGCCCAGCACACGCAGGGTCACCGGGCTGCTCTCGCTGGCACCGTTGACGTCCCGGGCACGGACGGCGTACCCGTCGTAGGCGGCCAGGTCCGCCGGGGGCAGGTCGCCGGCGGCGACCACGTCCTCGGCGAGGATGCAGCCGGAGGCGTCGGTGAGCGCGACGTCCAGCGGCGGCAGCGGACCGAGGAGCTCCAGAACGGCGCTCAGGTGCGCGGAGACGCTCTTGGCCACCGGGTCACCGACCGGCGAGGAACGAGCGCAGCCAGGTCATGAAGTCCTCCCCCAGGTCGGGGTGGTCGGCGCCGAGGGAGACGACGGTCTTCAGGTAGTCCAGCGGGTTGCCGGTGTCGTAGCGCCGGCCGCGGAACACCACGCCGTGCACCGGGTGCTGCCCACCTTGGGCGAGTGTCTGCAGTGCGTCGGTGAGCTGGATCTCGTTGCCGCGGCCCGGTGGGGTGCTGCGCAGCACGTCGAAGATGCCGGGGCCGAGCACGTAGCGGCCGATCATCGCCAGGTTGCTCGGCGCGTCCTGGGGGGCGGGCTTCTCCACCATGTGCGTCACCCGCACCACGTCCGCGCCGAGCGCGTCCGCCTGTGCTGGTTCGACGGCGGCGCACCCGTAGCTGCTGATCTGTTCTGTGGGCACTTCCATCAGTGCGATCACCGAGCCGCCGAGCTCGGCCTGTGCGGCGATCATCGCCGGGAGGATCTCGTCGCGCGGGTCGATCAGGTCATCACCCAGCTGGACGGCGAAGGGCACCTCACCCACGTGGTCGGCGGCGGTGAGCACGGCGTGGCCGAGGCCGAGCGCCTCGCCCTGGCGTACCACGTGCACCCGGGCGAGGTCGTTGGTGGCCTGAACCTTGGCCAGTCGCGCCTGGTCGCCCTTGGCCTCCAAGGCCCGTTCCAGCTCGGGGGCGGCATCGAAGTGGTCGGCGATCGCCTCCTGGCCGCGGCCGGTGATCAGCAGCGCGTCGCTGATGCCGGCTGCTGCGGCCTCGGACACCACGTACTCGATCGAGGGAGCGTCCACCACCGGCAGCATCGCCTTGGGGATCGCCTTGGTGGCGGGCTGGAACCGGGTGGACAGGCCAGCCACCGGGATCACGGTCTTGGTCACAGTGCTCATGGTCGAAGGCTAGACGCTGCCGGACAGTGCCGTCGCGTCGACGACCGGCTCGGTCCCGGGTTCGACACCGGGCCCACGCAGTGGTGACCGCAACGCACGCCCGTGCGGGAGTCGCGCCGAGTCGATGGATCCAGCCCGCGAGGCGGCGCTGGCGGGCCAGTTTCGCGGACAGCGGATCGCTAGCGCGCAGCCACAGAGCCTGACATTGTTGAGGTATGTGGTCACTGGCAAGCTCCATCACGCACCAAGACGGTCTGGAGCTTGAGGACGCCAAGCAGCTGCTGCGCGCCTCCGTGCGCGAGCACCGCAAGAACCGCTCGGAGAAGGAGCAGAGGGCCGCTGGCGAGAAGATCGCCGAGCACGCCCGCGAGTTGTTGGACGGGGTGCGCTGCGCTGCTGCCTACGCCTCGCGCCCGACCGAGCCGAACACTGCTGCGCTGCTGCGGATGCTGGACGAGGCCGGGGTGGAGATCCTGCTGCCGATGCTCGGTCCCGGGTTGAGCCGGGACTGGGCCCGCTACCGACCAGGCGACTCGTTGGAGGTCCGCGCACCAGGCCGCCCACCGGACCCGGAGGGCCCCGGTCTGGGTGAGGACGCGATCGCCGGTGCCGATGTGGTGTTCGCACCCGCGCTGAGCGTCGACCCGCGCGGGGTGCGGCTCGGTCAGGGCGGCGGCTGGTACGACCGGGCGCTGCGCTTCGCCCGCCCGGAGACGCCGGTGTTTGCGGTGATCTACGACGACGAACGGTGCACCGAGCCGCTGCCCTCGGCTGCGCACGACCGGCCCGTCGACGGTGTGCTCACCCCATCCGGGTGGGAGCTCATCTCCGGCTGACGTCGGCCTGCGGGCGCTGCAGCCCCCACACCGGCCGGCCCGTCGACACCTGCTCCGCCCCGGTGATACCCGCGAGCACTACCGGGTGCAGGAAGTATCGCATGAATCGTTTCAGCGGTGGGGCGGTGGGTTTGGGGCGGGTGGGTGAGTGCTGCGGAGCGGGCTCAGGGGCTCAGGGTGAGGGTGTCCTCGGCGGCCTCGTCCACTGCGGCGCGGGTGAACGGCCACGGGTAGGTCTCACCGTCCACCCAGGACTGGTACTGGTCGTCGTAGTGGCTGGAGGCCGGGTGCCCGGAGTTGCCGGTGAGGTTCACCCAGGTGGAGGCGTCCAGGTCGGCCAGGTCCACCACCATCCGCATCGAGGGCACCCAGTTCACCGCGAAGTTCGGGAAGCCCTCGTCGTCGAAGTCCGAGGCGTCCCACCCGGTGGCGTTCACGATCGACGCGCCACCACCGAGCTCCCTGCTGGGCAGGTTCACGTAGTCCCGCACCAGCGCTGGGATACCGTCCCCGCCGAGCACAGCATGGCTGGGGGTGAGCTGGTGCAGCCGACCCCAACGCCAGTCGGTGGGCTCCTTGCCGAGGGTAACGGACAGCTGCGCGCGGGCCTCCTCCAGCGCCTGCTCCAGGATCTCGTCACGCTGCTCCACCACGTTCAGCGTGGCCCGGTCGTCCCACCACGGGGAGTCCTCGTCCTCGAGCAGCTCGGCAACTACCGCGATCGAGCGGCTGTTCCCGCTGGGCCGCTGCCCCTGCGGCACCTGGTCCCAGAACGTCAGCCGGAGCACGTTCGCCCAGACGGCCGAGAAGTAGGCCGCCGCAGCCGAGTCTTCGCTGTTGACGTAGTCCCAGTCCTCGAACAGGTCCACTGCCGACTGCACGAAGTCACGCACCTCCGCCGAGAGCTGCACCTCCTGCAGCGTGGGCACCAGCATCTCCGCGGCCGGATTGGTCTCCACCATCTGGATGGTCGACATGTCCTCGGCGGTGATCGGGTGCCCGGCCTCGATCAGCGCCTCCAGGCGGTCCCGGATCTCCTGCGCCCGGTAGCCGTAGTCGAAGTCCACGCCCAGCTCCGGGTGCCGGTCCAGGTTCTGCACCGGCTGGTTGGCGGCCACGATGATGCCCTCGGGCGGGTTCACCTCAGCGGGCAGGTCCTCGAACGGGATGAAGCCCTGCCAGTCGTAGGCGGGGTCCCAGCCGGGCCGGGGCCAGGTGCCGTCAGCGGGCACCGGCCCACCGCGCACCTCCGCCCGTACCGGGATGGTGCCCGGCGCCTGGTAGCCGATGTCGCCGTCGGTGGTGGCGTACACGATGTTCTGCGTGGGCACCTCGAACACCTCAGCCGCCGAGGCGATGTCCTCCGGACCGGCCGCAGTGGCGAAGGCGAAGACTGCGTCCATGGTGCGGCCAGGCTGCAGCGCGGTCCAGGACAACGCCACCGCGTACCCGTCCGGGCCCGGCGCTGGTGCGTCCTCGGGCAGCGGACCGTCTGCTGCCGCCCGGGTAGAAGAGATCGCATCGGAGATCAGCGGCCCGTGCTCGGTGGACCGCACGGTGAGCTCGATCGGGTCGGCACCGTTGACCTCGATCACCTCTGTGCGCGCGGTCAGCGGCAGCCGCTCCCCGCCGTAGAGGTAGGTGCCGTCGTTGTAGACCCGTTCCAGGAAGAAGTCCGAGGCATCTGAGGCCAGGTTGGTCAGACCCCAGGCCAGGTTCGCGTTGTGCCCGATCACGATGCCGGGCATGCCGGCGAAGCCGAACCCGGCCACGTCGAACGGGCAGTCGGCGTCCACGGTCCGGCAGTGCAGCCCCTGCTGGTACCAGATACCAGGCACCGAGGGCGCCAGGTGCGGGTCGTTGGCCAGCAGCGGCATCCCGGTGGCGGTGTGCTCCCCGGAGACCACCCAAGAGTTGGAGCCGATACCCTCGCCGCCACCCATCGGCTCGGGGATCGCGCGCAGCGCGCTCAATGCCGCCTCGATCGAGGCGAGCGCAGCACCCGAGGTGGTGGCGCCGTCCAGCTGGCCGGGAGCCGACCCCGCACCCGAGGCGAGCGCAGCACCCGGGGAGGCTGCGCCGTCATCGGCACCGCCGACCGTGCCACCAGCCTGCTCGGCCGCGTTCTCCTGCTGGTGGGTGATCTCGGTGGGGGTGGGCAGGATCGGCAGGTTCTCCCCGATCGGGTAGTCCGGGTAGATCGCCTGCACCATGGAGAGGTCGCCGGTGCGCCCGTACACCGCGGCTCGGGTCAGCTCGTCACTGAAGTTGCCGATCAGGTCCCAGGCCATCGCCTTCAGCCAGGCGAGGGAATCCACTGGCTCCCACGGTTCGATGTCCGCCACCTCGACGTCCAGCCCCAGGACCGTGTACTCCAGGGCGGTCTCGCTCGGGCTGCGGTCGGCGAGGTAGGCGTTCACCCCGTCGGCATAGGCGGTCAGATAGCTGCGGGTGTCCGCATCCAGCAGGTCCCACTCCTGCTCGGCCACGTGCCGCCAACCCATCGTGCGGATCGCCCGGTCGGCCTCGATCGCGGCCGGCACGTTGCCCACCAGCTCGGCCAGCCGGCCCGCGGTCAGGTGCCGGCGGTAGTCCATCTCGAAGAACCGGTCCTGGGCACTCACGTAGCCCTGGGCCATGAACAGGTCCACCGGGTCGTCGGCGTAGATGTGCGGGACGCCTCGCTCGTCCCGGACCACCTCCACCTGTGCAGACAGGCCCGGGACGACGAGCTCCCCGGACGTGTCCGGCAGCGGTCGACGGACGAAGGTGAACGTGGTCACCACACCCACCACCAGCACCACCACGAGCAGGGCGGCCACAGCCAGCAGGACACGGCGGGCGATCGACTTTCCGGGCACGTGCTGAGCCTAGCCATCCTCGCTGGGAAGCAGTGGGAGGGACACTGCCGCGGGAAGCAGGTCACCTGCCGGACAGGAACATCCGGGCGGCGGTCGGCGTTAGGATGGTCGGCGGACCGCGGCTTGGCGCGTGTCCGGTTGATCCGAACGGAGGATTCGGTGCCCACCTACGCGTATGCATGTACGCAGTGCTCTCACCGGTTCGACATCTATCAGTCGTTCACGGAAGATGCCCTGACCACCTGCCCCGAGTGCGGGCAGCAGTCCCTGCGCAAGGTGTTCTCCCCCGTGGGAGTCGTGTTCAAGGGGTCGGGCTTCTACCGTACCGACTCCCGGTCCACGGAGACCTCCAGCAGCCCGGCGGCGAAGTCGGAGTCCAGCTCTGGCGAGAGCAAGTCCGAGGCCAAGTCCGAGGCCAAGTCGGCGACCAAGTCCGAGAAGCCTGCGTCCTCCTCGGCGCCAGCGAAGGCTGCCGCCTCCAGCTGACCGGACCGGTGGTCAGCAGGTCGCCGACCGGGTGGACAAGCTGGCGGGTTGACCTGCTGCCTAGTTGTCCACAACCCCACCTCGACGGCGGAGCTCCCCGGGGCTAGCGCACGTAGCGTCCGGTCATGGGTTCCGATCCGTCCCCCCGCTCCCCTGCTGGTCGTGGCCTGTCCGCTCGGCGGCTCCTGCGCCGGTTGCGGCCGGTGCTGTGGCGCTACCGGTTCGTGCTGGCTGCCTTGTGCCTCGCCTGGACGGTGGTGCTGGTGGTGCCGGCGCTGCAACCGGCTCCGCCCGGGCAGAGCGTGCTGGTTGCCGAGCGTGACCTGCCCGCCGGCACTGTGCTCGAGGCCCGGGACCTGACGCGGGTGGAGCTGCCCGAGGCACCGGATGCGGCCCTGGGCCGCGGGGACCTTGTCGGGCAGCGCCTGGCTGTCGCAGCTCCGGCCGGGCTGCCGCTGGTGCCCAGTCTCCTGGTGGGGGCCGGTGTAGCCGAGGGAGCACCGCCGGGCACTGTCGTGGCACCGGTCCAGCTCGCCGACCCAGCGCTGGTGCAGCTGCTGCAGGTCGGCGACCGGTTGGACCTGTACCTCGTCCCCGCGGCCGGCGGTCCGGGTGAGGCACAGCTGGTCACCTCCGGTGCCCTGGTGCTCAGCCTGCTCGGCTCGCCGGAGGGTGCCGTGGGGCTGCTCGGCGGCACCGGAGACCAGCACAGCGGCGTGGTGGTGGTCGCTGCCGACAGCGCAGACGCTACTCTTCTGACCGGTACCAACGGGCTGGCCAGCTTCCGGGCGGTCGTGGTACCGGCTCATCGGGCATCATCCGAATGAAAGGAATTGCCGTGCTGCAGGGGTTCAAGGAGTTCATCTCTCGCGGGAACGCAGTCGATCTCGCCGTCGGTGTAGTCATCGGTGCCGCGTTCGGCGCAGTGATCACCGCAATCGTCGACCATGTCCTCAACCCGCTGATCGGCGGGATCTTCGGCCAGCCGAACCTGGACCGGATCTGGGTGATCACCCTCAACGGCGGCCCGGAGCCGACCGAGATCCTGCTCGGTGCGGTGCTGACCGCGCTGATCAACTTCCTCCTGGTCGCCGCAGCGATCTACTTCCTGGTGGTCCTCCCGCTGAACAAGCTGGCCGAACGGCGGGCCCTCGGTAAGGAGCCCGAGCCGGAGGAGCAGTCCGAGGACGTCGTGCTGCTCACCGAGATCCGCGACCTGCTCGCCCAGCCAAAGGCGTAGCCGGCTCCCCGGCCACCTGCCCAACACCGCGAGGGTGTCCTTAGGGTTGTAAAAGCCTGTATTTGCGACCATAAGGTCACCCTCGCGTGGGCCGCAGCGGCGTCTGCGCCGTGCAGGCCGTCACCAGTGCGGCGGCTTCTCCCGCAGGATGCGCTGATCGGAGTCCGACTCGCCCTCATCGGTGTCACCCCAGGCCCGCGGGTCGTCCTCCCAGGCGGTACGGTGCCACACCGGTTCCGGGCCGCGGCCTGGGTCGACGGCGCGACGGTGCCGGCGCTTGCCGCGCGGCTTCGCAGTGCCGGCACCGTGCTCGCTCCTGGGGCCCTCCTCGGGCTGCGCCGGTGCAGACTGCTCGACCGGTGGCTCCTGCGGGGTGCTGCTCATCGGGTACGGCTCATGGGCGGGTGCCCGTTTCGTCGCCGCCGGTCTCGTCCTTCGCGGTGACGCTGTCCGGCGCGGCGGTACTGTCCGGTTCGGTGGCCTCGTCCGATGCGGTGCGGCTGGCGGCGGCGCTTCGACCAGCGGCCTCCTCAGTCGTACCACCTGCACTGCTGCTGCCGTCTCCAGCATCTTCGTCGTGGTCTGCTGGCGACGCTGCTGAGTCGGTCGGCTCCACGGCCAGCCCGGAGCGGCGGGCGGCGGCGCCGAGCACCGCATCCACGTGCGTGCCCCGACGGGCGATCCCGAGCTCGGCGCGCAGTGCCTCGCGCAGCTCGGTCACCGTGCGTGGGGTGCCGTCGGCAGCGATCCAGGCGACCAGTGCGTCGAAGTCGTCGTCGCCGTAGCGGCTCAGCGGCTGCCCGGGGCGCACGTCCGGACGTGGTCCGCGGGCTTCGTGACCGGCGGTGGCACCCGCCGACGCGTCGTGCTCCCCGACCATCGCCAGCCCGCGAGCCGAGGTGGTCGTGGCGGGGTCGTTCTGCCGCTGGGCCGCAGCGTCGGGGGCTGCCGCTCCCTCAGCACCGGCTGCGGGGTCGCCGTCCTCCTCCACATGGTCGGGCAGTGCCACCGTCGACTGGGACCGTCCACCATCGGTGCGAGCTGCCACGAGGTCTTCGACCACGGTGGCGATCCGTTCGGCTTCACCCTGAGGGTCCATGAACACGGCGCTGGAGTAGACCGTGCGTACCACCCATCCCCGGGCGGCGAGGCGTTCGATCCAGTGCCGGTCCCGGCGGCGCAGGCTCGGTTCGGCCATGTACTCGTGGTCGTCGGTGAGCACGGCGAGCAGCAGCTCTCCGGGCAGGGCCGGGTGGCCCACGGCGAGCGGGATCCGTACCCCGCCCGGGTGCCCGTACCGGGGCACCACCGTCAGGCCGCGGCGCCAGAGCCGTTCGGCCAGGTCGACCAGCAACCGGTCCACCTCAGGTGCGGCAGGCTCCGGCTCTTCTTCGGCCTTGCCGTCGGCAGCCAGCCGGAGAACGCCACCGAGCATCTGCGACCCGGCCGAGCGCAGCCGTGCAGGGTCCAGGTCGTCCGGTTGCAGGCAGCTGACCACGGTCAGGCGGGTGCGGACGGCGTCCAGCGCATCCACCAGGAACTCGGCCCCGTCCGGTCCCGAGATCACCCCGAACCGGTGCAGCACCCGCCCGTGCGGGGTCTTGCCGAAGCCGAGCGTGAGGATGATCGCATCCCGCCGCAGCCCGGCTGCGGACTCCACGTCCACCACGGTGAACGCCTCCGGCCGGTCGGAGTCGAAGAAGGACGCGACGCTGGCGCTGCCGGCGGCCACGGACAGCACCGCCTCGCGCACCCGGTCGGCGTGCCGGGTGTTCAGCGCGATCACTGCGAGGGTCTCGTCCGGGCGGGTGAGCGCATGGTCGATCACCAGGTCCACCACCCGGTCCACCTCGGCCTGCACGCTCTCCACCACGTTCACTCCGGGGGCGGGCATCCCGGTGCCGTCCACCACGTCCAGCTCGATCCGCCCAGGGCCGGGTGGTTCCGGCAGCGGCCGGACCACCCCTTCGTACCCGTGGGCGGCGAGGAAGGCAGCCAGGTGGGCGTCCTGGCTGGACCGGCTGGCCGGCAGGGTGAGCCGGGGCAGGAAGTCCAGCGAGCCGATGACTCCCGTGCCACCGCGGCGGGTGTCGCCGACCACCACGACCTGCCGGGAGCGCACGATGGCCGACACCGTCTGCTCCACCGGTACGTGCTGCACCGCGTCCAGCACCAGCAGGTCCACGTCCCGGGTGGCCGGCAGCACCTGCGGCACCACCATCGGCGGCACCACCCAGATCGGCCGAGGCGCCCAGACCACGGCGGAGAACCGGGTGAGCAGCTCCTTCAGGTCGGTGCTGCCGGCGCGCACCGCACGGTAGAAGTCCTGCGCCCGGGGACGGTCCTCGGCGATCACAGCGCGCACGTGCTCTCGTGCTGCCGCGAGCACGCCGGCGGTCAGGCTGGCCACCTGCGCCTGGTCCTTCTCCCGCAGCGTCTCGGCCGAGGCAGTCAGCGTGGAGGAGTCCAGACCGGCGAGCACCGGGTCCTCACCGAGGATCTCCTCCAGCACGCTGGACCACCAGGCCAGGTCGAACTCTGCGCCGACCAGCTCGGTGGCCACCCGGCGGTGGGTGAGGTCCTCCAGCAGGTCGCCCAGCCCGAGGTCGGTCAGCTGGGCGAGCACGGCGGCACGTTCGGGCAGCTGGCGCAGCGTGGCATCGTCGGCGCCCAGGCGGGAGATGCGGGAGGCTAGCTCGGGCAGCGGCAGCTCCTCCAGGGTGCGGTCACCGAGCGAGCCGCTGAGCACCGGGTTGAGCTCGGTGACCAGGTCGGTCACCCGTGTCTCCGTGCTGAGGATCTCGCTCATCCCCTCCGGCAGCCGCGGCCAGCCGCCGCTGGCGCAGTGCCGCCGCCAGACGTTCCGGCGGGACTGCACGTCCAGCAGCTCGGCGTGCAGGTCACCCACGGCCACACCTGGGCGGACGAGGTCCTTGGCCTGCTTGCGCAGCCGGCGGCGGGCGCCCCACCGCAGGGCCGCGTCGTGCTGGGCGCGCCAGGCGCGGGTCGCGGTCGCGGCCACCAGGTCCGCCGGGGAACGTTCGAACACCTGCGGGGTGAACACGTCCAGGGAGGACCGGATGCCATCGAGGAGCACCAGCTGCTCGGACCAGGCCGCCAGCGTGGGTGCCTCGTCCAGCCCGGTCTGGGCTGCGGTGCGGGCGATCTGCTCGGTGAGCACCGGCATGAGCTCATCCAGCTCGCGCACCCGCTCCAGCGTGGCGGTAGCGTGCTCGGCGGAGGTCAGCCGGGCGCCGAACCACGGGGTGTCGGCCGCGCGCAGCCGGAACGCACCGAGCGCGGCAGCGCGAGCGAGCTGCTCGCGGGCATGCTGGCGTGCTGCACCGTCCATGGACCGCACCGCCTCGGTCGGTACCCGCACCTGGGTACGCGGTCCGGGCCGGGTGGAGGTCAGCTCGGCGAGCGCCTGCAGTGCGTCGTAGGCGGAAGCGTCCCACGGTGTGCGCGGGGTGTGCAGGGCTTCCAGGTGCTCCGCCAGGTCGCGACGCGCGGTGCGCAGCGCTTCTCGCGTGGCGGCTTGCTCCTCGAGGTCCACAGCGGGCTCTGGTGGGTTCAACCCTTCGACCAGGTGCCCGGCGGCCGTCGTGGTCCAGCGCGGGTCGTTGCTCAGGTCCAACGTCAGGTCCCCGAGACCCACTCGGCGCAGTGCGTCCACGAGCGCCTGCCCGGCCCGCCGGGTACCGGGGACGTACAGCACGCGGCGGCCCTCGGCGGCGGCCTGGGCGACGACTGCGGCGACCGTGCCGGCGGGGTCCGTACCCGGCGGGGCGTCCACGAGCAGGTGCGTACCGGTGGCCAGCGCATCGAGGATGTCGTGCTGCACCGGGTCCAGGTCGCCCACACCGCGTTCGGTGTCCGGGTCCCGGTCGGTGGGGTCCGGCTCGGGCAGCTTGGTGGCCACGGCGCTGCGGGCGGCATCCACTCCGGCCAGCGCCGCCACCACGTCGTGGGTGGCCAGGTCACGTTCGTGGTCGTGCAGGTCCTCGGCGAGCGCCTGGCCGGGGTGCACGAATGCTCCCAGCACGATCCGCGGTTCCAGGCTGAACCCCGGCAGCGCCGCCCCGAGCTCGGCGATCGTCTCCAGCGCCGGGCGGGGGGTGAAGCCGTGCTCGACCATCGTGGACCGAGCGATCGCGGCGGGGTCCACGGCTACCCCGCGGGCGCGCAGCTCGCGCACCAGCAGGCTGTTCACCTCGACGGCGGGATCCAGCTCCAGGTCGATCTCCGCCTCTGGTCCGTGCACGCCCAGGCGTACCGGGCGCAGCAGCACGGGCGCGTGCACCACCGCCGGTGCGGCCGGCACAGGTGGTTCGTTCGGGTCGCCGAGGGCGGGGGTGGTCCCGACCTCCTCGTCCTGCTCGGCGGTGCCAGCCGGCTCGTCCTGGCCCGGCTGGGCTGCGCCGTCGCTGTGCCAGGTGGCCACGCCCATGGCGACGTATGTGGGCGCCACACCGAAGCGCTGGGCGAGCTCGTCGGTGCGCGCGAGCACCACCCGGGCACGCCGGCGGGCGTGGGTCAGCGCCGAGCCCTCCCGCACCAGGTTGCTCAGCGGTGTCGCGCGGCCGGCGTAGAGCTGGGCGATGCCCGAGGGGTGTGCCGCGGTGAGCTCCACGATCGCGTCGCCGAGGGTGGAGATGTCCCACAGCGGGCTGTTGCCGGCGAGGTCCGCGAGCCGCGCGCGCCACCGAGCGGCCGCGGCCTCGACCTGCAGCTCGCGCGGGGTGGCGGTGCTGCGCTCGACCGGTTCGGCACTGACCGGCTCCGCATCGCGCTGGCGGCTGGAGCCAGCGAAGGGATTGCGCACAGATGACCTCACGCGTCCACGCTAACCAGTACCAGCCGCTTCGTACTGCTGGACCCGCCGACGGGGCCGGTTTCGTGGTGTTCTGATGCTGTCGGGGATGCTACCGGCGGCCCTGCCGGGTCCCGGAGAAGTGTCCCCACCCGATAGGTGAGCGGACGGCGTGCGCCACGCAGGGGGCAGGCGACGCACGCCGTCCTGGGTCAAGTTTGTCTCACTCGGTGCACGGGCGCAAACAGCATCAGCACCCGTGGATGGCCTCCCGCCCGCCCAGCAGGAGGACGCCCCTACCGTCGTTCGGGGGACAACCTCCTGGTGTCGGCTGCGGGTGAGCACTTCAATGGTCTGGTGACCACGACCGCTACTATGACTGACATCACAGCCACGCCACGGTCCCGGCGCCGCCGCGGACCGCAGCCGTTCTTGACCGCCGCATTCGGCTCCCGCGCCTGGCGCGACGTCGGCACGTTCCTGCTGATGCTGCTGACGGCGCCGTTCGGGTTCGCCTATGCGGTGGTGTGCCTGGTGCTCACCAACGCTCTGGCCCCGACGATCGTCGGGCTCTACCTGCCGGGATGGCTGGTGGTCGGCGCGCGTAGCTGGGGCCGGCTGTTCCGGGGCTTCGGACGGCTACTCGGGGTGGAGGTGCGCGAACCGGCACCCCGGCAGCGCAGCACGGGCTTCTGGCGTGGCCTGGCGCGGACTATCGGTGACGGCACCGGGTGGCGGGCTGTGCTCTTCCTGTTCCTCGCGCTGCCGCTGTCGATCCTGAGCACAGTGGTGGTGCTGGTGTTCCTGGTGGTCGCGCTGGGCTGCCTGACCTACGGCATCTGGTACCGGTTCCTGCCGCTGCAGCAAGCCGCTGACGGCAGCTGGCACCGGGGCAGCATGCTCTGGGACGGCACTCCGATGGACACCACGGGCGCAATCGCCGCATACGCGGTGCTCGGTCTGCTGCTCTGGTGCCTGTGGCCACAGCTCGCCCGTGGTTTCGCCGCTGGGTGGACGGCGCTGATCACCTTGCTGCTCGGCCCCACCCGGGCGAGCCTGCAGGTCGCTCGGCTGCAGACCTCCCGGGGCCGGACCGTGGCCGACGCCGATGCGAAGCTGCGCTGGATCGAACGGGACCTGCACGACGGCACCCAGGCCCGGCTGGTGGCACTCGCGATGCAGCTCGGGGAGGCCAAGGAGGTGCTGGCCACCGACCCGGCCGAGGCCCGCGAGCTCGTCGACGGTGCGCACCAGGCCGCCAAGGAGGCGCTCACCGAGCTGCGCGAGCTGGCTCGCGGCATCAGGCCCCCGGCCCTGGAGGCGGGACTACCGGTTGCCGTGGAGACCCTCGCAGCACGCAGCTCCCTGCCAGTGACCGTGGACCTGCCCGGAGACCTCCGGGCCGACCCGTCGATCGAGTCCATCGCCTACTTCAGCATCGCCGAGCTGGTGACCAACGCGGTGAAGCACTCCGGCGCCACCGGGGTGTACGTGCTGGTCGAGCAGCAGGCGGCGGACCTGTGGCTGCGGGTGCGGGACGACGGTATCGGCGGGGCGGCGATCGGCGTGCCTGGACCGGACGGCCACGGCAGCGGCCTGGCGGGCCTGCGGGACCGGGTGGACTCCGTGGACGGCACGTTGCAGGTGGACAGCCCGGCCGGCGGGCCGACCGTCGTGACGGTGACCCTGCCGCTGCAGGTGCACGGCCGGTGACCGGTGCACCGGCACTGCCCAGCGCCGTGGCGACGGTACTGTGACCGGCATGCGGATCGCGATCGCTGAGGACTCGGCCATCCTGCGCGACGGACTGACCGCGCTGCTGCACCGGCGGGGGCACGAGGTGGTGGTCGCTGTCGACAACGGCACCGAGCTGCTCGCAGCAGTCGAAGAGCAGGTGGCGGCCGGTACGCCGTGCGATGTGGCGGTGCTCGATGTGCGGATGCCGCCAACGTTCACCGACGAGGGCTTGCGTGCGGCGCTGGAGCTGCGCGCCCGGCACCCGGAGCACGGTGTGCTGCTGTTCTCCCAGTACGTGGAGACCCGGTTTGCGACCGAGCTGCTCCGCGGCGATGCGCGCGCCATCGGCTACCTGCTCAAGGACCGGGTCGCCGACGTGGCTGACTTCACCGACGCGCTGGAGCGGATCGCCGCGGGCCAGACCGTGCTCGACCCGGAGGTACTCAGCCAGCTGCTGCGCTCGAGCCCGGAGCGGGCCGCCCTGGAGCGGCTCACCTCGCGGGAGCAGGAGGTGCTGGAGCTGATGGCGCTGGGCCGCACGAACTTCGCGATCGCGAAGGCGCTGTACCTGTCTGCCGGGGCGGTGGAGAAGAACATCTCCTCGATCTTCGCCAAGCTCGACCTGCCCACTGACGATGCCGCGCACCGCCGCGTACTCGCTGTGGTCCGCTACCTGCAGCGCTGACCCCACCACACCTCGACCCACCTCCCTCGCCCGCGTCACCCTCAGCCCTCCCCCTCACTGTGTGAATCGATTCAGGCGACCCTTGGCACATGAGGTCGTGCTCACCGGTATCGCCCCGACGCGGGCGGTATCGCCGCCGCCGGTTGGGCAGGTGGCGACTGGGCGGGCGATGGCCGGGCCGCAGGCGGGCCGGCGGTGGGGCTGTCCCCCGCTGAGCTCTCGGGAACGCCCCCACCGGTGCGGCGGGTACCTGCATAGTCGGCCGAGCCGCGCGCTCGAAGACTGGCCAGGTCAGCAGATCCCCACCCGCGAAGGACCATCGTGGCCAGCACGCTCGCACCTCCCCAGCACCTCCCGGCGCCCTCACCGGCCCAGCACCACCCGGCACCGGCGCCACCGACCACACCCCCGCGCCGCCGCGCCCGCGACCCGTTCGTGGACCTGGTGCGCGCCGGCGGCACGCTCGGCGTGCTCACTGTGCACTGGCTGATGCCGCAGGTGGCCTGGGACGGGTCAGCGTTGACGATCGGGAACAGTCTCAGCCACGGCGTCGGCTGGCTGGTCACCTGGGTGCTGCAGGTGCTGCCGCTGCTGTTCTTCGCCGCCGGCGCGGCGGCCGGCCTGGGACCGGTCCACCCGGTCCCCCAGGTGCTGCGCCGCCGGCTGCCTCGGATGGTGGTACCGGTGCTGGCGCTGCTGGGCACGTGGCTGGCCGCCGCGCTGCTGCTCCCGCTGCTGGGCGTACCGCAGACGGCGGTGGGTCAGGCAGCCCGGATCGTTCCCCAGCCGTTGTGGTTCCTCGGGGTGTACCTGGCGCTGGTGGTCCTCACCCCGCTGTTGCGCCGTCTGGTCGGCGCGCTCGGCTGGGGCGCCCCGGCGGTGCTCACCGCGGTGCCGCTGGTCGTGGACCTGCTCCGGTTCTTCGGGGCGGCGCCGGCTCTGGCGTGGCTGAACCTGCTCGCAGTCTGGGCGGTGCCGTTCACGATCGGGGTGGCCTACGCCCGCCGGGGTGAGCCGCGGACAGGCGCGCGAACCTGGTGGGTGAGCTCCGCCGTCGCACTGGTGGCCCTGGTGGCCCTGATCGGCGCGGGACCGTACCCGATCAGCATGATCGGCATGCCCGGTGCCGCGATCTCTAACCTGGGCCCGCCCACCCTGGTGGCGCTGGTCCATGCCGTGCTGCTCACCTCGGTGCTGCTGGCGCTGCGCACCCCGCTCACCCGGTTCGCCACCGGCCCGGGGCGGCGCGCACTGGCCTGGGTCAGCACCCGGTCGATGACGATCTATCTGTGGCACCTGACCGCGATGTTCACCGTGATCGGCGTCGGGTTGCTCGGCCTGGGCCTGACGGTCCCGGCGGCCGGCACCCTCGCCTGGTTCCTGCAGTGGCCGCTGTGGTGCGTGGCCGCGGCCGGGGTGCTGGCGCTGCTGGTGCGGGTCTACCACCGGTTCGAGCAGCGCCGGTGAGCGCCGCGGCGGGCAAGGGCCCGCGCGGCAGCTACCAGGGCAGCGTCTCCGGCACCGGCTCGCCGCCGCGCACGTGCTGGTCGCAGAACGCGAGCACGGTGGTGTTCCAGGTGAGCGCGTTCGCCGGGGTGAGCACCCAGTGGTTCTCATCTGTCAGCTGCAGGAACCGGTGCGGCATCGTCTCCGGCTCGCCGTCCCAGGCGGAGACCAGGTCCCACCACATCCGCAGCGCCTCGCTGATCGGCACCCGGTAGTCGCGGTTGCCGTGGGTGATCAGCACCGGGGTGGTGATGTTCGCGGCGGCGTGGTGCGGGGAGAAGGCGCGGTACCAGTCGGCGTTGGTCTCCTCGTGGCCGTGCACCCGCATCTTTCCGGCAGCAGCGTCGGTGGTGCG
Source organism: Ruania albidiflava DSM 18029 (assembly GCF_000421225.1). Taxonomy (GTDB): domain Bacteria; phylum Actinomycetota; class Actinomycetes; order Actinomycetales; family Beutenbergiaceae; genus Ruania; species Ruania albidiflava. Next base: position 20,145 of record NZ_ATWL01000024.1, read on the forward strand.
GTGCTGCTGGTCCAGCGCCCACAGCCCGGCGTGGGTGACGATCGCATCGAACCGGTCGGTGTGGCCGGCGATCCAGTTGGCCATGAAGCCGCCGAAGGAGGCGCCGAGCATCGCGGTGCGCCGTTCGTCCAGCTCAGCCCGCGTGAGCACCTGGTCGAAGAGAACCTCGCACTCGCGGTAGACCACGTCCGGGCGGCGCGGCCAGCCGCGGTTCAGGCCGGTGTGCCCGTACCCGGTGGACATCGCCGGGTCGGGCAGCAGCACCGCATACCCGCGGGCCACCGCCAGCCATGGGCACCAGCGCCAGCTCCAGGCGTTGTAGGAGCCGTGCGGGCCGCCGTGCACCCAGAGCATCACCGGGGCCGGCTCGTCCGCACTGGCGCCGTGAGGCACGCACAGCCAGCCGCCCACCTGGATGCCGTCCACATCGGCGCTGACCCACTCCAGGGTGCCGGGCAGGTCGGACACCAACCCGGGGGCGGGCAGCTCGAGCCCCTGGTTGCCACCAGTCCCCGACGCTGCTGCCCCCTCACCCCCGGCGAGCAGCACCGGCCGGGCCGGGGTGGCCACGTCGCTGCGCAGGGCGACCACCTGGTCCCCGCACGCGGACAGGGACGCGTACACCCCGCCGTCGGCGATCGTGACCACCTGACCATCGTCCGGGTCGACCACCAGCACCGCACCGGAGGAGTGCAGGTCGCCGGTGACCAGCAGCGTGCCGGCCTCGGTCCAGGTGTAGCCGGTGACGGTCAGGTCGCCGACGTCCACCGCCACCTTCGGCCCACCCGCGACCGGGTGGATCTCCAGGAACGGGTAGGTGGTGTCGGTGGGGGTGGCGATCGTGTACCGGGTGACGGCCAGGTAGCGGCCGTCGCGGGAGAGGGCCGGGCCGCCGTACTGGGTGTCCTGGTCGGCGGGCAGGAACAGGCGGCGCTCGCCGGTGGCGACGTCGATGAGCGCGATCGAGGTGCGGGTCTCCCCTCCCCGGACCCGCTCGGTCCAGGTGCTGGCGACGGCGGAGCCGTCCGGGGCCAGGTCGGCGCTCGCGTTGCGCAGGGGTACCGTGCCGACGGCGGGGGTCAGGTCGTGGAGGTCGCCGTCCGGGGCGATGAGCACCAGGTGGGTGCACAGGTCGTCGACCTCGTGGTCCCAGAACCGCACCGGCATCCCGGTGTGCCAGATAGTGGTGCGCTTGGCGTCCTTGCGCGCCTTGCGCGCTTCGGCGTCAGTGTCCAGGGTGGCGCCGGGCAGCACGGTGGTGGTGGCCAGGATGGTGCCGTCGTCGGCGACGGCGAGCAGGTCCAGCCCGCCAGGAGTGGTGGCTACCACACTCGCCTCTCCCGTGGTGGGCAGGCGCCAGATCGCGCTGGTCTCCTGCTCGTCCTCGCCCTGCGGATCGGGCCGGGCAGAGGTGAACAGCAGGCTGCCGTCCGGGGCGAACAGGGGGTTGGACTCGCCCTTGGCGGAGAAGGTGAGCCGGCGGGCGGGTTCCTGACCGGTCGGGTCGAGCTCCCAGAGCGCGGAGCACAGCTTCGAGCCGTGCTCGTCAGACTCGGCGACCTGGGCAACCACACGGCCGGTGGGGCCGGCGGCCACAGCGGTCACGCGCGGGATGCGCAGGAAGGCCTCGATGTCGGTGAAGTCGTCGAAGGAGGTCGCAGCAGGCACGAGACGAGCCTAGTAGTCGGGTCCCGACTGCCACGGAGCGCGGGCGCGCCGACACAGCAACGGTGCCGGCGCGCCCGCCCTCACGGACTGCTCACTCGGTCAGGTCCCAGGGGCCGTAGGGGTCGCCCGGCTCCTGATTGCGGGTCCACCACTTCGCCGTGTACTCCTGACCGTCGTGGACAACCACGTCGCCGGCCGTGAAGATCCGGCTCGGGGTCCAGATCGCGACGCCGTCGGCGGTCTGTGCGATCTCCTGCCAGGGGCCGTAGGGATCGCCGGGTTCCTGACCCTGAGTCCACCACGTCGCCTCCCATGTGGAGCCGTCGAAGCTGACCTGGTCACCCTCGGTGTACACCGTGTCCGACGCCCACGCCTCCGGTCCGGGCCCCACCGGCTGCAGCGTCCAGAACCGGTCTGCCGTCTCCTCGTCGGTCGCGGTCGTGCTGCCGCCGACGCCGCCGCCCACGACGACCGTGCCATCACGACCGTTGCCCGAGGAGTCCACCACTGCAGTGCCCTCGGCCTCGTCGAACGCGTAGTTGAGGACATCGCCGGCCGCGGCCTGGCCACCGGCAAGTGCACTGACTTCCGCACTGCTCAGCGCGCGGGAGTAGATCGCGAGATCGTCCAACGCACCATCGAATGCCGGGTCGGCGCCGTACTGGGACTTGCCCAGGTAGTTGCGGCCCGTCGTATCGCCCAGGTCCGCCGGCGAAGCCGTGATCTGGTCGTTGGTGTCCACCGGCTCGCCGTCGATGTAGAGGGTGCCTGTGGTACCGGAGACCGTGATGGCTACGTGCGTCCACCTATCGAGGGGCAGGTTCTGCCCGTCGTAGGAGAGGCGCTGTTCTTCTCCGGCCCCGCTCGTGGTGATCGCGAAGCGAGGGCCGCTGCCAGCATTGACGGTCAGGAACATGCTGCTCCCTGAGTCCGCCCCGAGATCGAACACGCGCGACCAAGTAGGCAGCGCCGCCGGCTTGATCCAGGTCGAGATCGACCAATCTCCATCCAGGCCGCTCAGCGTGCCGTCCGGGACGCTCACGTAGGAATCGCTGCCGCAGAAGTCGAGCGCAGAGCCGATTCTCCCCGGCTGTCGCTCCCCATCGGCGGTGCAGTTGGACGTGGGCGAACCGTCCGTCCACTGGATGATGGCCGCGCCGCTCTCGGTGCTCATCTCGTCCACGGCGAGCGTCATTCCGGTCCCGTAGTTCGCCAGACGCACGCTCCCGGCCCCGTCCGGCACGAGTTGCCAGAGCAGGTCCTCGGCACCGTCATCAGCCCGGACAACAGCCGGCGCACCGTTCTGGCCCGCGGCGCCGTCCACACCGAGGAACAGGCCGCTGTCGGTCTCGACGATCCGGTACAGCCCGGAACCTGCGTCGACCAGTTCCCAGGTCGAGACGTCCGCAGCCGTGCCCGACTGCACGACAGTGCCGTCGGCGACGTCGAGGGCAAGTCCGCTGTTGACATTGTCGAGCGTATAGGTACCCGCCAGGCTCTCCGCCTCGTCACCATCGGTGACCAGCACGCGGTAGCCGTAGGCCGGGTTCATCACGATCGGGACGTCGATCGTGCCGTCCGGGCCCACGTCGTAGGTGGTGGTCGAGATGGAGATGGGTGCGTCCGTCGGCGTGGTGCGCCCGTACGACGGCGTCACCTGCACCTCCACGCGCACCTCGTCACCGAGATCCAGGGCCTCCAGCCCCTCGACCCGGACCGTGGTCGGGCCGCTGTTGCCGCCGGTGATGACCTGTACCTCGTCCTTGGCATCGTTGACCGAGGCTGCCCCGTCCAGCGGACTCTCGTTCGACGGCGGGGTGGTGGTCACCATCTGGCCTGTCATGTCGGCGTACCAGGAATAGAGCCAGTACGCGCCATTCGGGGCACCGCCGCGCTCGACGAGCAGATCACCGAGCGTGCCAGACTGGTTCCAGAACGCAAGCTCAGCGCGGTCGATCCCGTAGCGCTCGAACTTGGCGATGTAGCCCACCAGGGCGCCAGGGATGCCGACCTCCTGCGGGTGGCCATACTCGGCGATATCGATGGGCAGATCACCCAGATCGAGATCGTCGAGGATCGCACGCACCTGCTCCACGTCGCCGTAGATCTTGTCGTCGCGGATCAGTTCGTGCCACTCCAGCACGTCCGGCACGGTGTCGGTGGCCTTGGCGAACTCCAGGAACTGGCGCATGTCGGTGATGTTGTCCGAGAAGCTGGGGCCTTGGATCACCGCGTCCGGGCCGAGCAGCTCGCGCAGCAGGTTGTAGCTGAACTCCCACAGCTCCTCGAAGGTGCCGTTCTCCTCGAGCCAGGTGTTGTCGGACTCGTTCCAGGGCGCCCAGGCGACGATGTTTGTCGCCCCGGAGGCCTCGACGTCGGCGACGACGTCCCGGATGACGTCCTCCCACGCCTTGCGGTCCTCGGTGTTCTCCCAGGAGAACTGGTACGGCCATCCCGGGTAGTAGTCCACGATCCGCACGACGATCCCGGCGTCGTGCCGGGCTGCGGTGCGCCAGACGTCCAGGACGTCACCGGTTGGCTGCTGCGTTCCGTGCGGTGGCATCTGCACGAACGTGTGCGGATCGATCGGCGCGATCAGGTCGTCCGAGGGCACTCCTTCGTCAGCAATGCCGTAGAGCGAACCGCTCGCCAGGTGGGTGACCTCGCGGAACGGCTGGTCGGCGGAGACCAGCAGGGTATCTTCCGGGCCGGGTTCTGCCCCGGCAGTGCGCGCCGGGATCACGACGGCGGCGGCCGTCATCGCCAGTGCCACAAGCGCCGAGGCTCTCGCCGCGGGTCTCGTGCGACGCCGCTCGGGTGACGCCGCGATGGTGGGTCTGCTTCTCATCGTGCTACTCCGTTGTCTCGATTCTGTGCATGGGACGAGCGGCGCGAAGGGGTGGGGCGCCGCCAGCGTGCCGACGAGGCGATCGGGCGCTCATCAGCGCGCGGGTCGAGGCCGGCGGGCACCGAGGTGTCCGGTGCTGGCCTCATGTTCAACGTCAAGAGCGGTCCATGGCGCGTCGGAGGAGATGCCCCTGAGCGCCGTCGCGCAAGAAGACCGGCACGACGTCCAGCGGTGCCGCAACCTGGACCGTCGTGCCGCCCGGGTGGATCTCTCCGGTGGCAGCGTCGGTCCACCGGGCACCGTGCGGCAGGTAGACATCCCGTTCGCGGGCGCCGGACACTGTGACCGGAGCGACCAGGATGTCTGGGCCGAGCAGGTACTGGTCGTCGATCTGCCAGACTTGCGGGTCGTCGGGGAACTCGTGGAACAGCCCGCGCATCACCGGCTGACCATCGGTGTGTGCGGTGCGCATCACCTCGCGCAGGTAGGGGCGCAGGGCCTCCCGCAGGTGCACGTAGCGCTCCAGGATGAGGTAGACCTCCTCGCCGAAGCTCCACAGCTCGTTCGGGCCGCCGGAGCGCAGCCGCCGGGTGCCGTCGGCAGCAGTGATCGGTTCGTACGGGAGGCGGTCACCGTGCATGCGCATCACCGGGCTGAACGTGCCGAGCTGGAACCAGCGGACCACCAGCTCGTGGAAGGCCGGGTCGGTCACGTCCCCTCCGTGGAAGCCGCCGATATCGGTGGTGAACCACGGGATACCTGCGACCCCCATGTGGATACCGGCGGTGATCTGCCGGGCCAGGTCCTCGAAGGTGGAGGAGATGTCTCCCGACCAGGCGAGAGTGCCGAACCGTTGGCTGCCGGCCCACACGCAGCGGACCAGGTTGACGATCTCGGTCTCCCCCGCGCCCTGCTGACCTTCGAAGACAGCGCGGGCAAACGCTTGTGGGTACAGGTTGCCCACGCGCAGGTAGGGGCCGAGGTGTGTGCGGTACGCGTCGTAGTCGTAGACGCCGAACTCCGGCTCGGCCTCGTCCAGCCAGAAGGTGCGGATGCCGTAGCGGCCGTAATTTCGCTGCAGCGTGACCGCCAACCAGCGCCGGGCTGCCGGGTTCAGCACGTCCAGGAACGCGCTGGGCCCTTCGAATGCCATCTGCACATCCAGCCCACGGTCGGCGCGTACGAGCATGTTGTTCGCTCGGAGATGGCGGAAGTTCTCCGAAGCCAGGGCGACCTGTGGCCAGACGGAGACCATCAGCTCGACACCGAGCTCGCGAAGCTCGGCGACCATATCTGCCGGGTCCGGCCAGAACTCCTCCTCGAACCGGTAGTCACCCATGTGTGGCCAGTGGAAGAAGTCCGCAACGATCACATCGAGTGGCAGGCCGCGACGTCGGTGCTCCCGGGCGACCTCCAGAAGTTGGTCGGCGTTCCAGTAACGCAGCTTGCACTGCCAGTAACCGAGGCCGCGCTCCGGCATCATCGGGGCATGCCCAGTGGCATCGGCGTAGGCGGACGTGATCTGTGCCGGTGTGGAACCGGCGGTGACCCAGTAGTCCAGCTGGTCGGTCGCCTCGGCGTGCCACTCGGTGCGGTTGCGCGCGAACGTGGCCCGACCCAGGGCCGGGTTGTGCCAGAGGAAGCCGTAACCCGCGGTTGAGAGCACGAACGGCACACTCGCCTGGGAGTTGCGGTGTGCCAGCTCGAACGTGGAACCTTTCAGGTCCAGCACGTGCTGCTGGTACTGGCCCATTCCCGCGAGGTGCTCGTCGGGGTCCGTCTCGAAGGATGCGGTCAGGCTGTGCCCGTCGCCACCTGGGTGAGCGCGGAAGTGGCGGGCGCGCAGATCCAGGGAGCCGCCACGGCCGAGCTCGCGCAGCAGCACCCGGCCGGTCTCGTCGTAGAAGGCCAGGTCGCAGCGGAACGTCTCGTAACCCACGGGCTCGTGGAACCACGAGGAGGTCTCCAGCTCCACCCGGATCCGACCGTTGCGCAGCGTGGCGCCGCGGTCGTGAACCTCGAGAGCGACCTGGTCGTGCGCGTCGGGTGCCGGTGGCAGCAGCGCCCAGTCGGTGCCAGCGACCTCGCCCTCCGGAGTGGCACGGACGCGGACGCTGTTGCGCCCCCAGGGTTCTACCACGACGGTCTCCCCCGCCCCGGTCCAGATCAGCTGGTGTCCACTGATGCGTACGGAGCGGTCGTCTGGATCAATCACGGTGTCTCCTTCGACGAACGAGCAGGCTCGGGGCGGGGTCGGGGTCGGGTCGGGTCAGGTCACGGGCAGGAAGATCCGCATCGTGGACGGTCCTCGTTCGGCCCACCGGTGGTAAGGCACGAGCGGCACCGCCGCGACGGTGGGATCCTCGGCCCTCTCGGACGCCTGTCCGCCCGGGTCGGTCGCGGTGGGGTCGACGGGGTGGAACGGCACTGTGCCGGGCGCCGGATCGGGTCGGCGCTCGAGGCGGACCTGGGCGAGTGCCCCGTCGCCGGTCGGTGCCGGCACGTGGGTGGTCAGCAGCCGCACCTGTTCGAGCGAAACACCGTCGGGCAGGTCCACCGACTCCAGGCACAGCACTAGAGGTCCGCGCTCCACCGCCACGGTGCCACGGACGGCGTCGACACGCGGGTCGGCGCCGGTCAGCCGCGGTGGCATCGGGATCTCCAGATCCACCGCCTCGCCGGCGGTCAGCACTCCGGGCACAGTTGCCCAGCCGGGCTCTACCGGGTACGGCTGGCCGTCCGGGGCGGCCAGGGTGGCGCCGGCCGCCCAGTGCGGTACCCGCAGCCGCAACGACAGCTGCACCGGAGCCGGCACGTCCAGCACCATCACCCGTACGTGCCCGTCGTCGGGGTAGGCGGTCTCCACCCGCAGCGTCACCACTCGCCCACGGTCAGTGACGATGTGCAGGTCACCGGTGGCGTACTGGGCCAGGGTGAGCAGCACCTGCTCGCCGGCCTCCTCCACGGTCGCGGCGTACGTCTGCCACGTCGCGAGCGTGCGGGCGACGTTGGTCGGGCAGCAGGAGACGTCGAACCAGGGGGCACGCACCCCGCCCTCGGCGCGGGGGTTCACCGCGTCCGGCAGCACTTCGGTGCCGGGTTCACGCTGGTGCAGCGGGTTGGCATAGAAGAACGCGCGACCGTCGGAACGGGGGGACGCGGCAACGACGTTGAACAAGGTGCGCTCGATCAGGTCCGCGTAACGGACGTCGTCGGTGGCGAGCTGGAGCCGCCAGGACAGCATGACCGAGCCGATGCCTGCGCACGTCTCGCAGTAGGCACGGTCCGGCGGAAGCTCCCAGTCGTCGCCAAAGCCTTCGTCCTGGTGCCGGGAGCCCATCCCGCCGGTGATGTAGGTGCGCCGCTCGACGGTGGTGGCCCACTGCTCCTCCACGGCGCTCAGCAGTTCCCGGTCGCCGGTGTCCACGGCCACGTCAACGGCTCCCGCCGCGAGATACAGGGCGCGCACGGCGTGGCCGCGCAGCACGTGGGCGTGCCGCACCGGCACGTCGTCCTGGAAGTAGGCCGGTGCAAGCAGCGGGATCGGGGGCAAGGAACCATGACCACGACGGTCGAGGAACAGCCGCGCCTGTTCGGTGTATCGCGGTTCTCCGAGCACCCGGCCGAGCTCGGCAAGGCCCATCTCGATCTCCGGGTGCCCGCAGATCCCGGCCCGCCCGTCCGGGCCGAACACCTCGCAGACATGGTCCGCGGCTCGTCGCGCCACCTCGGTGAGCAGGTCGTAGCCGTGGCAGCGCAAGCGGGCGACGGCGGCCTGGAAGAGGTGCCCGTAGCAGTACAGCTCGTGCCCCGAGGACAGGTCGGTGTAGCGGCCGGGCTGATGGGAGTGCCCGTAGCAGGTGTTCAGATATCCGTCCTCGTCCTGGGCGGCGGCGATCCGCTCGACCAGCGCCTCCCACATCGACTCCAGTTCCGGATCACCGGATCGCCCGGACTCCCAGGCCAGCGCCTCGAGCAGCTTGTAGACCTCGGAGTCGGAGAACTGCCACCCAGGTCGAGTGCCGCCGGTGCTGCCCGCAGCCACCCGGTCGAAGTTGGCCAGCCAGCCCAGCCGATCCATCCAGTCGTAACAGTGCTGCAGGGTGGCGGCGGCGTTGGTCGCCTGCCGGCGTCCCCAGAACCCTTCGTCGAGCAGCAGCTCACCGATGCCGAGCCCGCGCCGCCGGCGGCCGGGGACCACCGGGCGGGCTCGGCGGGCGTCGGTCTGCGCCGGCGGGTGCGCCGGACGTGAACGGCTGGTCAGATCAGTCACAGGGTGCCCTTCAGTCAGTCCTTGACGGCGCCGGCGACGACTCCGGCGGCGACATAGCGTTGCGCCACGACAAGCAGCACTGCCGCGGGCACGGAGGCAACGACCGCGGTCGCCATGATCGCGTTCCACTGAGTGGTGTTGTTGCCGATGTAGTTGTAGATGCTCAGCGTGATCGGGATAAAGTCACCGTTGCGGTTGAGCGTCGAGGCGAAGATGAAGTCCGACCACGCCCAGAGGAAGGCGAACAGGGAGACGGTCAGCACGGAGTTTCGGCTCACCGGCAGCACGATCGAGCGAAACGTGCGCCACGCACCGGCGCCATCGACGCGGGCCGCCTGCAACAGCTCATGGGGGATACCGGACATGAACGCGGTGAACAACAGCACGCCGAACGGTACGGCGATCGTGGAGTCAGCGATGATCAGGCCCCAGACACTGTTCAGCAGACCGAGATTGTTGTAGACAGCGTAGAATCCCATCGCCATCACCACCGCCGGGATCATCTGCGCGACCAGCAGCAGGAAGTTCAGGGCGCGTCCGCCGCGCAGGTGCAGCAACGCCAAGGCGTAGCCAGCCGGCGCGGCGATCGCCACGGTGAGCAACACCGAGCCCAACCCGACGAACAGGGACGTGCCCAACGCGGCGAGCTGCTGGTCGAACACGGCTTGATAGCCCTCGAAGGTGGGGTCCCAAGGGAACCAGTGAGGCGGGTCAGCGCGCAGGTCGCCTGTGCGAGTGAAGGAGGCGTTCAGCATCCAGTACGCGGGGAAGAGCATGATCGCGGTGAACACGATGCCCAGACTCGTCTTCCACCAGGTCCGCCTCAGGCTGTGCCGGCCAGTCATGACGCCTCCTGTCGCCGTTGCAGCTGCAGGTGCAGGAACCCGAACACCAGCGCGATGATGATGAGCAGGCTGCCCACCGCGGCCGCCGGGGAGAAGTCCGGCTGACCGGTCCCGAAGGCTTCGCGGTAGGACCAGATGGCCAGGGTGGTGGAGGTGTCGCCGGGCCCGCCGGTGGTCATCACCCAGATGACGTCCACCACCTTGAGCGTGTAGATCAGCCCGAGGAGCAGCGTGATCGCTGAGACCGGGCGGAGCAGCGGCATTGTGATGCTCCAGAACCGGCGCCATGCGCTCGCACCGTCCAGCGCCGCGGCCTCGTAGAGCTCGTCCGGGATGTTCTGCAGCCCGGAATAGAGGATCACCAGGTTGAACGGAATTCCCAGCCAGATGTTGGCGACGGTGACCGACAACAGGGACATCCCCGGCGAGGTGAGCCAGTTGACCGGGTGAAGGCCGAACGCCGCCAGGATCGCGTTGACGATGCCGTTGTCGCTGTTCAGCATCCAGGCCCAGGTCGAGGCGGAGACGATCAGCGGCAGCAGCCAGGGCACCAGGAAGAGTGCCCGCAGCAGCGCCGAGAGCCGGAAGTTCGCGCGAAAGAAGACCGCAAGGGCCAGCCCGAGGGTGAACTGAACCGCGATCGAGCCGAAGGTGAACAGCGCGGTGTTCCGCAGCGCAGTCGGAAACGTCGACGAACGCACGACCTCGAGGTAGTTCTGCAGGCCGACGAACTCGGCATCACCCTGGACGAAGGCTCGCACGGTGTAGTCGTGGATGGACAGGTCGATGTTGCGCCACAGCGGATAGGCGTAGAACAGCAACAGGTAGATCACCAGGGGCGCGGCGAACGCTGCCGCAGTCCAGTGGCTCGGGTTCAGCCGGCTACGCCAGCGGGGGGATGGCCCTGCGGGCCGCGTGCCGGCCCGGTCACCACCGCCTCGGCCGGAGCGGATGGCAGGCGAGATGCTCGTCATAGTCCTTCCCTTCCGTGGTGGGCACCCAGGGGGCACCCACCACGGAACCGTGGCGGTCGGGAGTCAGCTGGTCGCTGCCTCGGCGTCAGCCTGTGCGGTCTCCAGTGCGTCCTGCGGCGAGGAAACGCCGGAGAGAGCGTTCTGCACCGCAGTCCAGAGGGCCTCGGAGATCAGCGGGTAGTCCGTGCCCAGGCCGTCGCTCGTGCGACCCTTGGCGCTGCGTACCGCCTCGACCCACGGTTCCAGGTCCGGGTTCTCCTCCAGCAACTGCTCCTGGCCCTCCGCCGTCGGCGGGATGTAGTAGGCGAACGTGTTCGCGGTCTCCACGAACCCTTCCGGTGTGGTCATGCACTCCACGATCTGGCGAGTCACGTCGTAGCGCGATGTGTCGGACTGCACCGGGGCAACGATGAACTCGCCGCCTGTCGGAGCCGGGGCCACGCCACCGTCCCGGGCGGGCAGCTGGATGATCCCGGTCTCGAAGTCTGCCTCGGCGGCACTGTTCACCTGCCAGGTGCCGTTCTCGGCGAAGCCGAAGTCGCCGGTCAGGAACTCCTCCCAGGTGGTGTTCTGGGAGTTGTTGATCACCGAGTTGGGGGCGTAGCCGTCGTCCAGCCAGCCCTTCCAGAGCTCCAGCGCCGCGACCGCCTCCGGTGAGGACAGGTCGGTCAGGTCGGCGCCAGCGCCCCAGAACCACGGCAGGAATTGGAAGGTTCCTTCCTCGGTACCGATGGCGGCGAAGGTGATGCCCTTGTGGTCAGCCTCGGTGACCTGCTCGAGGGCTGCGGTGAGGGAGTCCCAGTCCGTGACGGAGGCCGGGTCCACCCCGGCATCGTCGAGCACCTCGGCGTTGTAGTACAGCGAGAGCGTGTTCGCACCGATCGGGATGCCGTAGGCCTCCCCGTCGACCACGCCGGCAGCGAGCAGGTTCTCGTCGATCGCCGAGGTGTCCAGGCCGAACTCGTCAACGGTGGTGAGCATCCCGGTCTCGGCCAAGGTGGAGACCGCCGGGTTGTCGATGAGGATGACGTCCGGTGCGGCGCCCTCCTGGGCGGCGAGCAGTGCCTGGTTGGTCAGTGCGGTCGTGTCGTAGGCGGTGCGTTCGATGGTGACTCCGGCCTCTTCACCGCACGCCTGCACGCGGCCCTCCCAATCGGAGGACGCATCGTGCTGCGGATAGGGGTCCCACCAGGTGTAGGTGCCGCTGGCGGCGGATCCGTCGCCCGAGCTCTCGCCGCCCGAGCATGCGCCGAGCACGGCCATGCTGATGGCGGCCAGCGCTGCGGTGCTCACGTAGGCGCGGGTGCGGCGCTTGTGGTGCTGCATTGTTCCTCCTTGAACGGGGGGTCACCGATACGGCGGAGTTGGTGACCTCGGTGACAGTTCAAACATCGGGCGCCGTCCGTCGAACCGGTTCGCTCGTCGAACGACAACAGCCCTAGCAGGTCGAATCGGCTATCAGACCTCCGGTGGAGTCGCGGTGCTCCCGCGGTCGACCAGTTCGGGCGAGACGAACCGCACCACGTGCGGTTCGTCGGGTCCCACCTGCCCCTCGATGCGACGCACCAGCTCGCGCACGGCCATCCGACCCAGTCGGTCCGGAGCACTCTCGATCGAGGAGTAGGGCAGGGAGAACGTACGGGCGAACTCGTCCGAGTACCGCCCGATGACAGACAGGTCCGTCGGCGCAGTGACACCGCGCTCGTGCAGGACCGTGGGCAGGGCGGCGGCTGCCGCCTCGTTGTTGATGAGCAGGCCGGTCACGCTCGGGTGAGCGTCGAGCAGCGCATTCAGCTCGCGTCCGACCTCCGGCTGTCTCGAGGGCGCGAACACGGGGCGAAGAACGACACCGGATCGTCGGGCTGCATCGACTGCAGCGTTCTGCAACCGCCACACATAGGCACCACCCCGTTCGACCACGTGCTCGGGCTGTGAGACGAGTATCAGCTCCCGGTGTCCCAGCCGCCGCAGGTGGTCGACCATCAGTCGCCCTGCTTCCTCGAAGTCCAGGTCGAAGACGTCCACACCCGCACAGTTGGCCGGCAGGCCGACCAGAGCGCCGGGTTGCGGCGCATCTCTCAGGATCGGCAGGCGATCGTCGTGCTCGGCCACGTTCAGCAGCACGATGCCGTCGACCATGCGGGAGTCCGTCATCCGGCGAAGCGCACTACGCCCATCCTCCTCGGTGGCCAGGAGGATGTCGTAACCAAGCTCGCAAGCGGTGTTGGACACGCCCAGCATGTACTGGAGCATGGCGGGCGCGAACTCGTCCTCGAGGAACTGCGCCAGGAGGCCGATCACGCGAGTCTGCGCGGTAGCCAGGGCCCGCGCCCCCGCGTTCGGTGTGTAGCCAAGTTCGCGCACCGCAGCCTCTACGCGCCGCCGGACCTCGTCCGACACCGTCCGCTTGCCGGAAAGGGCGTACGACGCAGTGCTGCGCGAAACCTTTGCGATGGACGCGACATCGCCGATGGTGACCATGACACCTCCCTACAACACCTGACGCGAACCGGTTCGACCGTATCTGGTGTGTTGCAGATCGCGCAAGGGTTCATTTTCCCAAGCACCCACAGCGATCTACCTCCAAAGACGGCGAACCGGTTCGTCGATGTGCTTCTCCTTCCTGGTGGTGCAGTGCAGGCAGGCCCGGCATGCTGGCACCAGCAGCTCCCTTGCGGGCCGTCTCGACCAACACGGGCTGTTCTCGTCACCGGGACGTGGGCTCACCGGACCTACCATCGAGCGGTGTCTCGATCCACCCCGCTCTT
>NZ_ATWL01000025.1 GCF_000421225.1 Ruania albidiflava DSM 18029
GAAACTTACAACACTGTCCGTGGCCACAGCGCACTCGGTGGACTACCTCCCACCAGCCGCCTGTAACCAACCTCCTGGCCGGGTACACCTAGGAGACCGCTTCGGTCACGTTGGCGGCGTCGATCTCCAGCACAGCGGGATGAGAGAAACGGGCCGCGGTGACCAGAGGGTGGGCCCGGCCGTCCTTGACGAGCTCACGACGGGCTGAGACCTCTGTAGCGGCGTCCTGCAGCAGGTCGTGGGTGATCTGGCGGCCCTCGTCGGACTTCAGGGCCGAGGACTGCACACGTGGGTGGCGGAGAACATCGCCCGGACGCTGATCGCGCACGCCGTCAGCAGCGAGCGGTACACCGGTCAGGATCCGGCCCGCGCGTTCGAGCTGACCCTGGAGGAGCACACCCGAATCGTCGAGGCAATCTCGGCCGGCGACCGCGAGGCAGCGCGGATAGCGATGAGCGAGCACATCCTCAGCTCCTGGCAGCGCCGCCGGCTGCCGTCGGCGAAGAAGCGTGCACCGCACCAGACGAATCGCAATTAATTTTCATAGACCCTTGATTTCGGACTCTCCGATCGGTAACTTTTTGCACACCCGATCGAGGGAGATCCGATGCACCACTTCCAGGACCAACCGCGAGGGCGCTGGTGACCGCCGCGCCCCGCATCAGCCGCCGCAGCCTCCTCGCCGGAGGGCTCGGCGCCACGGCCCTCACGGCACTCACCGGCTGCGGCGGACGCTCGTCCTCGCCCGCCACCACGCTGAACGTGTGGGGCGGCGTCCCTGCGGAGTCGGGTCCGGCCGACCTGATCGCGGCCTTCGAGGAGGCCCACCCCGAGTACACGGTCAACTACACCCGGTTCATCAACGACGACCGCGGCAACCTCAAGCTCGACACCGCGCTGCAGGGCGGCGTGGACATCGACGTCTACATCACCTACCCGATGGAGTCGCTGGCGCTGCGTTCCGGCTCGGGCATGGGGCTGGACCTGACCGACCGGGTCGCGGCAGAGCCCGGGTTCGAACCGTTCCTGGAGACTGAGGCGCCCCGAGCCTTCTGGCAGGACGGGCGGATCACGGCGCTGGCCACAGCCCGCTCGCCCCGGTTCATCCTGCTGAACACCGCGCACCTGGAGGCCGCCGGGCTCGAGGTCCCGTCGGAGTGGACCGTGGAGGAGTTCGTGGCCATGTCCCGTGAACTGACCACCGATGGACGCTACGGCTGCTACAGCCTGCCGGACCTGCCCCGTATCGAACTCGGGCCGAACTACTGGTACACCGACAGCGGCGACTCCAACTTTTCCCACCCGGTGTTCCTCGAGCACATGCAGCTCAGCCGCTCGCTGATCGACGAGAGTGTCCTGTTCCCCTGGACCGAGGTGCTCGCCCGGCACCTGGAGGTGTTCCAGCAGAACGGCTTCGTCGCCGAGGAGTTCAGCCTCTGGGCCACCGAACCGTTCAGCCTGCGCTACCTGCAGGACCCGGAGGAGTACCCGCACGACTTCACCGTGGCTGCGGCCCCGATGCCCACCGTCGGACCCGACAGCTGGAACAGCGGGCCGTTCGGAGACTTCCTGATGATCAACTCCAAGTCCACCAAGCAGGACCTGGCCTGGGAGTTCATCCGCTTCTACATCAAAGAAGGCCCGCCCTACCTGGCGCCCGGGGGCCGGATCCCCACCCTGGAGAACGTGGAGGACGAGACCGTGCTGACCGGCCTGCTCGGCGAGGACGCCGACGACTGGTTCGACGTCGACTCCTTCCGCCGTGTGCTCTTCGAAGACGAGACCGAGCTGTACGTCGACACGAACCTGACCGCCTATCCGGAGATCGACCTGGCCTACCAGCAGCAGCGCGACCTCTGCCTGATCGGCGAACGCTCACCACAGGCCGCGATCGACTCGGTCGACTCCCAGGCCCAGGCGGCGATCGACCGGTTCGGGAAGGAGAGCTGATGGCGGTCTCGGTCGCACCGGCAGCCCCGGCCCCCAGCGCTCCGGCGAGCCAGGCCGGGCCGCGCGCCCGGGCCGGTTGGCTGTTCATCCTGCCGAACCTGGTCGGCGTCACGCTGTTCACGTTCGTCCCGCTGCTGTCGGTCGTGGTGCTGGCGTTCACGGACTGGAACCTGGTCTCCGGGCTGGGCGGGATCGAGTTCATCGGTGTGGACAACTTCGTGCACGTGGTCCAGGACCCGACGTTCTGGGGCAGCGTCGGGCGCACGATCATCTATGCCGGGCTGAGCGTGCCGCTGACCGTGGCCAGCGGGCTGGCGCTCTCCCTGGCACTGGACCGCGACATCCCCGGCCGGGGTGCGTTACGGGCGATGTTCTTCATGCCCTACATCGTCTCCACGGTCGCCGTGGGGATGACCTGGTTGATGCTGATGAACCCCTCCGCCGGAGTGGTGAACCAGTTCCTGGCCATGCTTGGCCTGGCGGACCTGCCGGGCTGGTTCGCCTCCTCCTACTGGGCGTTGCCGGCGTTGATCATCATCGCGATCTGGAGCGGCCTGGGCTACGCGGCGGTCATCTACCTCTCCGCGCTGCAGGATGCTCCGACCGACCTGTACGAGGCGGCAGAGGTCGACGGCGCCGGGCCGTGGCGTAGGTTCCGCACCATCACCTGGCCCTCGCTGCTGCCGACCACCGTGTTCCTGCTGGTCACCCTGTTCATCGGCACGTCCCAGGGCTTCGGGCTGGTGGCGCTGCTGACCTCCGGCGGTCCGGGCGACTCCACCACCGTGCTGCCGTACTACATGTACCAGACCGGTTTTCAGTTCTACCGGTTCGGCTATGCCGCCGCGATCGGGTTGGTCACCTTCGTCGGCGTGCTGCTGCTGACCCTGGCGATGTGGCGGGCGCAACGAGGAAGGGCTCTGCATGACTGACACCGCTGTCCGCCCACGCCCCGCCGCCCCGGCAGTCCCCCGCACCCGCCGCACGCCGCGGCAGCGGCGCGCTACCCGCAACCGCTGGCTGTGGGCGGTACCGATGTGGCTGCTCGCGCTGGCGTTCCTGCTGCCGTTCGCCTGGATGCTGTCCACCTCGCTGAAGGCCAACGCGGACGCCTTCACCGTGCCGATGCAGTGGATCCCGGATCCGTGGCGCTGGGACGCGTTCGTGGAGGTCCTCACCGGTGAGGGCTCGATCGTGCCGGCGTTCGCCAACTCTGTGGTCGTGGCCGCAGTGCGGGTCCTCGGCGAGGTGCTCACCGCGACGATGGCCGGCTACGCGTTCGCACGGTTGCACTTCCGCGGCCGGGACAAGGTGTTCCTGGCCTATCTGGCCACCTCGATCATCCCGGCCCAGCTGCTGCTGGTGCCGCGGTTCATCTACTTCCAGCAGCTCGGCCTCTACGACACGCTGTGGGCGCTGATCTTGCCCGGGATGTTCACCGTGCTGGGCACGTTCTTGATGCGACAGTTCTTCGTGGGACAACCGGCGGCGTTCGCCGAGGCAGCACGGATCGACGGTGCGAACGAGTGGCAGATCTTCTGGCGGTTGTACCTGCCGATGGCCACGCCGGTGATGAGTGCGCTCGGCATCCTCACCTTCGTCTGGTCCTGGAACGACTACGAGACGCCGCTGGTGCTGATCTCCAGCCCGGAGGCCTACACCCTGCCGCTGAGCCTGGCCAGCTTCACCGACGAGCAGGGGGCCATCTCCGCGAACCTGACCATGGCCGCATCGGTGGTCTCCATCATCCCGGTGCTGATCGTCTTCCTGGTGCTGCAGAAGCGGTTCGTGCGGGCACTCACGCACACGGGGATCAAGTGAACGCCCCGACGACCCGGCCCGCACCCGGGGGCAGAGGTTTCGGCGAGAATGGCGCAGATCCGACTGCCCCACCCTCCACCACGTCACCGGGAGCACCGATGGTCCAGGACCAGCCCGATTCCCCAGCCCGACCGCCACGGCCACAGGCGGACGACGCCAGCCCACTGCAGGCGCTGCGGGACGCGCTACCCACCCTCACCGGGGCGACCGCGCGCGCTGCCGCGCACATCGTCGCCGCCCCGGCCGAGGCGAGCCGGATGCCGATCACCCAGCTGGCTGCCGCCGCCAAGGTCTCCGCCGCCACCCTGACCCGGCTGGCGGGGCTGCTCGGCTACACCGGGTTCCCGGCGCTGCGGGCGGCGATCGCGACCGAGCACGGCCGGGAGGTGCAGGGCGGCTGGCAGCAGGACATCGGCACCGCCATCAGCCCGGAGGACGACGCCCAGGACGTGCTCAACGTGCTCGTGGCAGCCCAGACCCGGTCCACCCGGCACCTGATGGGTGCCCTGGACCTGGACGGCGCCTCCCGCGCAGCCGGCTGGATCGCTACCGCCGGGCGGATCCACCTGTACGGCGAGTGGGGTGATGCGGTCGCGCTGCACGAGCTCTACCTGCGGCTGCTGCGCATCGGCCGCCCGGTGTGGTGGCACGAGAGCCAGCAGGCCAGCCGGGTCGCGGCGAGCCTGATGGGGCCCGGGGACGTGGCGCTGTGCCTGTCCCGCTCCTCCGAGAACGCCGCCGCCCTGGAGTTCTGCCGGCTCGCCGCTGCCCGCGATGCCCACACCGTCGCCATCGTCAGCGATCCAGAGTGTGCGCTGGCCCAGCAGGTGGACGTCGCACTGGACACCGGCACCCGCGAAGGTGAGGCCTGGACCGACTACTTCGCCGGCCGGGCCAGCGACACCCTGGCCGCCGCGCTGCTGTGGGTCCTGGTCGCCCAACGCATCCCCGACGCGCTCGGGATCGAGTTCGTGATCGGTCCCGCCAGCGCAACCCCTCCCCCACCGACACGAAGCTGAGGAGCGAATGACCACCCCAGACCGAGACATCCCCACCGAGGAGATCCACGCCGACCTGACCGTCGTCGGCGGGGGCCTGGCCGGCGTGTGCGCCGCGATCGCCGCGGCCCGGCAGGGCGCCCGCGTGGCGCTGGTGCAGAACCGGCCGGTGCTGGGTGGGAACTCCTCCAGCGAGGTCCGGGTCTGGGTGTGCGGTGCCACCGCGCACGGTGTGCAGCACTATGCCCGCGAGACCGGGATCATGGGTGAGCTGTTCGTGGAGAACCAGTTCACCAACCCCGAGGGCAACCCCTACTACTGGGACCTGGTGGTGCTCGAGGCGGTGCGCGCCGAGGAGAACATCGAGCTGTTCCTGAACACCGACGTGCGCCACGTGCAGGCCACCGGACCAGAGCCGGAGCGCCGGATCGAGTCCGTGACCGGCTGGCAGATGGGCTCCGAGCGGTCGCTGCGGTTCACCTCGCCGGCGTTCGTGGACGCCAGCGGTGACGGCCTGGTCGGCTACCTCGCCGGGGCCCGGTACCGCACCGGCCGGGAGGCCCGTGCCGTGTTCGGGGAGTCCTGGGCACCGGAGGTCCCGGACGACAACACGCTCGGCTCGACGATCCTGTTCTACACCAAGGACACCGGGCGGCCGGAGAAGTTCGTGCCGCCCTCGTTCGCCGTGGACATCACCCGGACCCCGATCCCCGAGCTGCGCGGTATCCGCGTCGATGCCAACGGCTGCGACTACTGGTGGATCGAGTGGGGCGGCGAGCTAGACGTGGTCGCTGACAACGAGCGCATCCGGGACGAGCTGCAAGGGGTGATCTACGGCATCTGGGACCACATCAAGAACTCCGGTGATTACGACGCGGACACCCTCACCCTGGAGTGGATCGGCGCGGTGCCCGGCAAGCGGGAGTACCGCCGGTTCATCGGCGACCACACGCTGGTGCAGGACGACGTGCTCGGCCAGGAGCTCTTCGATGACCGGGTCGGCCACGGTGGCTGGTCGATCGACCTGCACCCGCCGGGCGGGATGTACGCGACCGAGAAGGGGTCGCGGCACTGGCACCCGGACGGGAACTACCACATCCCGTTGCGCAGCCTGTACTCGGCGAACGTGAGCAACCTGTGGCTGGCCGGGCGGACGATCTCCGCCTCGCACGTGGCCTTCGGGACGACCCGGGTGATGGCGACCTGCGCCGTCATCGGCGAAGCGGCCGGGACCGCAGCGGCGCTCGCGGTCCAGCACCAGGTGACCCCGCGAGAGCTGGCCACCGAGCAGATCACCGCCGTGCACCGCGCCCTGGTGCGCGCCGACGCCTCTGTGCTCGGCGTGCCGCACACCGATCCCGAGGATGCGGCGCTGACCGCACAGGTGGGCGCCTCCTCCACGCTGCGCACCCTGGCGGCAGGCCCGCCGACCGACACCTGGCCGCTGACCGACCACCTGGGCCTGGTCCTGCCCGCCGACCCGACCCTGGCACCGATCGAGGTGCTGCTGGACGCTGCCGCCGACACCGAGCTGGTCGTCGAGGTGCACCAGGTGGCCCGGCCGCAGAACTACGTGCCGCACCACCTGGTGGACACCGTGACAGTGTCCGTGCCGGCCGGCGAGAAGCAGTGGGTCACCCTGCCGCTGGCCTGGGACCTGCACGAGGCGCAGAACGCGTTCGTGGTGCTGCGGGCGAACGAGCACGTGCGCCTGCACACTGCGGACGGGCCGCTGCCCGGGGTGCTCACCCTGACCCACCGCGAGCTCCCGCCGGAGGAGGCCTACACCGAGCAGTGGTGGGCGTGGAAGCAGGTGCTGCAGCGCGGGTCGGTGTGCCTACGGATGCTCGAGCCGACCGAGGCGTTCGCCCCGGAACGGGCCGTCGGCGGGTACGCCCGGCCGTGGGCCGGACCGCAGATGTGGATCTCCGAGCCGCTCACCCGCGACCCGAACCCCTCGCTCGAGCTCACCTGGCCGGAGCCGGTCACGGTGGCCGAGGTGGCGGTGATCTTCGACGACGACCTGGACGAGGACCTGATCAACCTGCACCACCACCGCACCCCGTTCGACGTGCTGCCCACCCTGGTGCGCGACTATCGCATCGAGGTGCGCTCGGGCGAGAGCTGGCGCACAGTGGCCCAGGAGTCCGACAACCGGCACCGGCACCGCCGGCACCGCCTGCCCGAGCCGGACCAGGCGGACGGCGTCCGGCTGGTGGTCCAGGCCACCAACGGTGCCGAGTCCGCCCGGGTGGTCTCGCTGCGCACCTGGCAGCGCTGACCCACCCCTCCCCCACCCCTCCCAGTCGCGCAGCACGATTGCTCACCAGTCGCGCTTCGGTCAGCACGTTTGCTCACCCACTCCGGTGACCCAGGTCACGTGCAGAACGGCGTGATCGTGCCGTTCTCTCCGTCTGGGCCGGTCGGCCACCGCTCATGTCGCTGACTTTCAGCTGTGCTCCGTTGCGCGTCAATGCTTGCCGGCGTCGCAGGGCCCGGATACGTTGTGGGCGTCATCGCCCAGGGCGGCCTCGCACGAGGTTGCGACACCGTCCCGGGCGATCACGGAGGCGCCACGGGGGTACCTCCGCACGCTGGTCCCGAGGGAGAGACTTGTGAGTGCACGAATGGCAGCGTTGACGCCTCACCGGGTGGAGCACCGGAGGCCACGGCCGCCCGCACCGCGGCGGCCACACCGAGCACACCGGCGGTGCCGCCGATGACCGCGCAGGTCTCGGCCGCGCCGCAGGCCACCAGCCGCCCGGGTACGCCGAACGACCGCCGCCGGGTGATCAACCGCCGGCGGATGCGCAACCTGGGCATCTTCGCCCTGCTCGCCGGCCCGAACGTGCTCCTGCTGCTGGTGTTCGTGTACCGGCCGCTGCTGCTGAGCTTCTACTACTCGCTGCTGCAGTGGAACATGGGCTCCCCGGTGGCCCGGTTCGTCGGCCTGCAGAACTACGTGCGCTGGTTCACCGACCCGGACACCCCGCAGATCATGGCCACCACGGCGATCTTCGCCGTCGCCACGGTCGGCGGGGCGCTGGTGCTCGGCCTGGCGATGGCGCTGCTGCTGAACCGCAAGCTGTGGGGGCGTGGGGTGGCGCGCACCGTCGCCTTCGCCCCGTACGTGCTCTCCGGGATCGCCGTGGGCATGCTGTGGCTGTACATCTTCGACCCCCGCTACGGCCTGCTGTCCACCCTCCTCGGCGCGATCGGGGTGGACTCCCCGCAGTGGTACACCGCCTCCCCCTGGGCGCTGATCATGATCATCATCGTCTACCTGTGGAAGCACATCGGCTACGTAGCGCTGATCTACCTGGCCGGGCTGCAGGGCATCCCGCAGGACCTGCGCGATGCCGCGTCCCTGGACGGCGCCACGAAGCTGCGCACGTTCGGCTCGGTGGTGCTGCCGCTGCTCGGCCCGGTGACGTTCTTCCTGCTGATCACCACGATCCTGTCCTCGCTGCAGTCCTTCGACCTGATCAAGGCGATGACCGACGGCGGACCGCTGGGGTCGACCACCACGCTGATGTACCAGATCTACGTGGAGGGCTTCCAGACCGGCCGGGCGGGCTACGCCTCCGCCTCGGCAACCATCCTGTTCATCATCCTGCTGGTGATCACCGCTGTGCAGCTGAAGTACATGGAGAAGAAGGTGCACTACGCATGAGCACCACCACGACCGCGCAGCGCACCCGAGCACCTCAGGCCCCCGAGACCGCGCAGACCAGGCCGAACCACCGCCGTCGACCGTTCCGGGCGCACCTGGACGCCGGCCTGTACCTGATCATGGTGGCCTCGATCCTGGTGATGGCCGTACCGCTGATCTGGATGTTCCTGGCCAGCTTCAAGGACAACGGCGAGATCTACTCGGTGCCGTTGCAGTGGCTGCCGGACCAGTTCGCGTTCTTCAACTACGAGCAGGTCGCCACCAGCATCCCGATCGGCCGGATGTTCCTGAACAGCCTGGGCATCACCATCGCCGGCGCCGGGCTGAAGGTGTTCCTCGGCCTGTGCTGCGCCTACGCGGTGGTCTTCATCGACGTGCCGCTGCGCAAGGCCGTGTTCGTGGTGGTGCTGTTCGCCCTGCTCATCCCGGGCCAGATCACGATCATCCCGAACTACTCGCTGATCGCGAACCTCGGCTGGCTGAACACCTACCAGGGCATCCTGGTCCCCGGGCTGGCCAGCGCGTTCGGCACGTTCCTGTTCCGCCAGCACTTCCTCTCCCTGCCGATCTCCGTGCTCGAAGCAGCCCAGATGGACGGCGCGAACCACTGGCGCCGGCTGTGGCGGTTCGTGGTGCCGATGTCGGTGCCCACGATCGCCGCCGTCGGGCTGATCTCGCTGGTGAACGAGTGGAACGACTACCTGTGGCCGATGCTCGTCACCGACAACACGGACACGATGACCCTGCCGGTCGGGCTCACCCTGCTGCAGAGCCTGGACGGCATGCAGGCCTGGGGAGTGCTGATGGCCGCCACTGTCGTGGTCACCCTGCCGATGCTGCTCATCTTCCTCATCCTGCAACGCCGCCTGGTTGCCGGTCTGACCGCCGGCGCCGTGACCGGCTGACCCCCGCCGCACCCACCCTCAAGGAGACGACCATGTCCTCAGCCCGCAACCGCCTCACCCTCCCGGACCGCCGCCTCGCCCGCCCCACCCGCCGCCAGCTGCTGCAGCTGAGCGGTCTGGGCGCCGCCGGCGGGATGCTCGCCGCCTGCGGTCCCTCCCTGGGTGGTGATGACGGCGCCGAGGAACCCGCCGAGGAGATCGACTGGGCCAGCATCGAACCAGCCTCGGAGATCACCTGGTGGTCCAACCACCCCGGTGAGACCAAGGACCTCGAGACCTCCTACATCGAGGCGTTCAACGAGGAGTACCCGGAGATCACGATCAACCTGGTGACCGCCGGTGCCGGCTATGACGAGATCGCGCAGCGGTTCCAGGCAGCCTCGGGCACCGACGAGATCCCGGACCTGGTGATCGCCTCGGACGTGTGGTGGTTCCGCTACTTCATCAACGGCCAGATCATCGCCATCGACGACGTGTTCGCCCACCTGGAGGTGGACACCAGCGACTTCGTGGAGACCCTGTTCAGCGACTACGAGTACGAGGGCAAGCACTACGCCGCCCCGTACGCCCGCTCGACACCGCTGTTCTACTACAACCGGGACATCTGGTCCGCGGCCGGGCTGCCGGACCGCGGGCCGGAGACCTGGGAGGAGCTGCAGGAGTGGGCACCGGCGCTGCGCGAGCACGTGCCTGCCGACGGCCAGCCGCTCGCACTGAGCATCGGCCCGTCCTGGTCCGGCTGGTGGTTCTCCAACATCATCTGGGGCCAGGGCGGGGCGATGAGCGAGGAGTGGACCGTCACCCTGGACTCCGAGGAGGCGATCGCTGCGGGCGAGTTCGTGGTGGACATGTACAACGGCGAGAACGCGTTCGCCGGGTTCGGCTCGGACACCAACGCCGACTTCCAGACCGAGATCTTCGCCTGCCTGGTCGGGTCCACCGGGTCGCTGACCGGGCACCTGGAGGCGGCCGACTTCGAGGTGGGCACCGCGTTCCTGCCGAACGGGCCGGCGGACGTGCCGAACGTGCCCACCGGCGGCACCGGGCTGGCGATCCCGTCCTCGCGCACCCCGGAGCAGCAGCTGGCCGCGGCGATGTTCCTGAAGTTCCTCACCGAGACGGAGAACACCGCTATCTTCTCCCAGGAGACCGGGTACATGCCGGTGCGCACCTCGGCGATCGAGAGCGACACCATGGCTGAGGTGTATGAGGAGACCCCGCAGTTCCGCACCTCGGTGGACCAGCTGCAGGAGAAGACCCGGGTGCAGGACTGGGTGCGGGTGTTCACCCCGGGCGGGGACCAGATCATCACCGACGGCATCGAGGAGCTGGTGCTCGGTGGCGGCACGCCGGAGGACGTGTTCCCGAACGTGACCACCCAGCTGGACCGGGCGTTCGAGGACAACGTCGAGCCGTACCTGTGACCGGCTCTGGCGCGCCGGGGCGCAGCAGGCAGAGCATGACGGCGGAGCCCGGGGTGCTCGTCGTGGCGCACCGGGGCAACTCCTCGGCAGCACCGGGGAACACCATGCCCGCAGTGGAAGGAGCCTGGCGGGTGGGGGCGGACCTGGTGGAGGTCGACGTGCGGATGAGCGCCGACGACGTGCCGGTGGTGATCCACGACGAGACCGTGGACGCCACCACCACCGGGTCCGGGACGGTGGCGTCGATGACCGGTGCGCAGGCCCGGGCGCTGGACGCCGGGTCGTGGTTCTCCCCGCGGTTCGGTGGCCACCGGGTGCCGCTGCTGGCAGAGGTGGCAGGCTTCCTGGCCAACCACCGCGGCACCGACCTGCTGCTGGAGGTGAAAGGGGACCTGACCGTGCCGCAGGCCAGGGCGGTGCTGGCCACCCTGGAGGCCGCCGGCATGCAGGAGCGCACCATCGTGCAGACGTTCTGGCCGCAGACGATCCGCGCGCTGCGCACAGTGGACCCGCACGTGCGGTTGGGGCTGCTGGTCGGCAGCCACGTGGCACCGGAGGAGGTGATGCTGCCGCTCGCTGCGGAGGTGGACGCGTTCGCGTGCAACCCGCGCTACGACCTCATCGAGCGCGACCCCGGTGTGGTGGCGGCGATCCACGCGGCCGGGATGCAGGTGTACGTGTGGACGCTGAACGAGGCCGACGCCTGGCGCACGGCCGTGGCGTGGGGTGTGGACGGGATCATCACCGACCGCCCGGACCGGCTCGCCGGGTGGCTGACTGCGACCACAGCCGCGGACCGGCCGGCGCCGGCGGTGGTGTGAGCGGCGTCCTGGACCGCTCGTGAGTCACTTGGCTGGGGCTATAGCACCAGCAGGTTTCCGCACGAGCAGCGGCTGACCGGACAGATCGCGCCGATGCTGCCACGATGGAGAGATGATCGAGAGCAGCACCGGTAGCAAGCTCGCGATCGTCGGCGCCGGTTCTGTGGGGTCGACGCTCGCCTACGCCGCCCTGATCCGCGGACTGGCGCGGTCTGTCGCACTGTATGACATCAACTCCGTCAAGGTGCGTGCCGAGGCGCTGGACCTGCGCCAGGGGCTGCAGTTCGTGCCGGCCGCGCACGTGGAGGGCTCGGACGACGTCCAGGTCTGCGCAGGGGCGGACATCATCGCGGTGACCGCGGGGGCCAAGCAGCAGCCCGGGCAGACCCGCCTCGACCTCGCCGCCTCCACCACGAAGCTGATGCGCACGCTCATGCCGCAGCTGGTCGAGGTGGCCCCCGACGCCATCATCGTGATGGTGACCAACCCCGTGGACGTCATCACCTATGTGGCCCAGCAGCTGACCGGGCTGTCCCCGCACCGGCTGTTCGGCTCGGGAACGGTGCTGGACTCCGCCCGGCTGCGCGGCCTGATCGCCTCCCGGTGCGGGATCGCGGTGCAGAACGTGCACGCGAACATCGTCGGCGAGCACGGTGACAGCGAGATCCCGCTGTGGAGCACCGCCACGGCCGGCACGATCCCGGTCACCGAGCTGATCGACGAGGCCGAGCGGGCCCAGATGGCCCACGACGTGGTGCACGCCGCCTACGAGATCATCGACGGCAAGGGTGCCACCAACTACGCCATCGGCGTCTCCGCGTGCCGGATCCTCGAAGCGGTGCTGCGCGACGAGCACCGGGTGCTGCCGGTCTCCACCCGGGCGGACGGGCACCACGGCATCGAGGACGTCTGCCTGTCCATCCCGTCGGTCGTGGGTGCCAGCGGTATCGAGCGGCAGCTGCACGTGCCGATGTCCGAGGAGGAGATTGCGGGGCTGCGCGCCAGCGCCGAGGAGATCCGGGCGGTGGCCCGCAGCCTCGGCTTCTAACCCCCGTTCGCGAACGCCCGCCTTCGCGGCGAGCAAGCGCTTCCCGGCCGCACGAGCGAGCGCTCGCGAGGGGTACGCCTTCGACCACACCCGCACCAGAGCACGCCGAGCAACACCTCTAGCCCGGCCGCCTCCAGGCTGGTCTCGCGCCCCAGTCCACACCCCACCCGCCCGGCGCTGTACCACGCCCGCCTTAGCCCGCACACTGGACCCATGCCCCACACGATGCGTGACTACCTCGCGAGCCTCTCCGAGGAGGAGCTCGCGAGCATCATCGACAATGCTGCCGACGCGGGTGCACCCATCCGCAGCCTGGACGAGCTGGCCCAGCGCCTGCAGCACCCTGGCACGGTGGTGCGAGCCCTGCAGTCGGGTCCGCTGCCACGGATCCAGCTGCTGGAGGCGGTCACCGCACTCGGTCTCACCCTGGATCCGGTGTCGCTGCGGATGGTCCTGGACACCGGTGGCCGCAGCGAGGAGGACCACCAGGCACAGATCGAGCGGTGGCTGGCCGATGCGATGAGCGTCGCGCTGCTGTGGATCGACGAGGACGGTCTGCACCTCAACCCGGCGGCGCACCAGGTGCTGCCGTACCCCCTGGCGGACTCCCCGTCGTTGGCCGGTGAGCTCCCGGAGCTGACCGTGGACCAGCTGCGCCGGATCGCCACAGCCTGGGGCGTCTCGCCGGCGGGCCGTAAGGCAGAGCTGGTGGCGCGACTGAGCGTCACGCTGGACCAGCAGCTGATCCGCAGGCTGCTCAGCGAGGCTCCGGACGGAGTGCTGGACACCTTGACCACCGAGGTCACCCACGCCATCGAGCTCGCACAGCAGGGCGACCTGGCGGAGGAGGCCCAGCAGCGGTACATCCGCTCCATCCTCGGCCCGGGCGGCCGGGAGGCCTTCGCCCGCCGGCAGGAGCTGCTGCGCTGGCTGCTCGAGCACGGCCTGGCGATCGGCTCACCCTACGACGCGCTGAGCACCGAGGTCCCGACAGAGGTGCTGCTCGCTCTCGCCCCCACTGCGTTCCGGTTCCCGTTCGACCCGGAGCCGCCGGTGGTGGCCACCGCCCCGGTGCCGGACCAGCAGGCCGGCCGGTCGGCCGCGGCAGCGATCGCCCAGTTCCTGGCCAGCGCCACCGCAACGGTGGAGGCCACCACGCGCCGACCGCTGACAGCGAACAAGACTGGCGGTATCGGCGCCCGGGAGCTGAGCCGGCTGGCCAAGGAGGTCGGCGCCGAGACGGCCACCACCCGGCTGGCTGCGGCCACGGCCGCCTACGCCGAGGTGCTCGATGTGCTGGATGACGGCACCCTCGGCGGCAGCCCGTCAGTGGAGGACTGGCGCCGCCAGGCTCCGGCGCGGCGCGCGTTCAGCCTGATCCAGTCCTGGCTGCACCTGACCCTGCCGCCGTCCTGGGACCGGGACGCCGGCGGTTCCTTCCTGAGCCTGCTCTCCCCCAAGGTGCCCTCCACCGGTGTGCCGCTGGGGCTGGTGTGCTGCCTGCTCGCGGCCGCGCACCCCGGTGAGGGGCTCACCTCGGCGGCGGACGTGCGGGCCGTGATCGACTGGGAGCACCCGACCGCGGACCTGCCGCCCGGCACGGTGGAGCGCGCCTGGGCGGAGGCGCACGAGCTCGGGCTGCTCGCCGAGGGCCGGCTGAGCACGATCGGCGAGGCGGTGCTGGAGCAGGACGAGGAGCGTGCGCTGGCGGCCCTGTCGACGATGCTGCCGGAGGTGACCAGCCAGGCACTGTTCGGCTCGGACCAGACGGTGATGGTGCCCGGCAGTCCGCGCCCGGACGTGGTGGACGTGCTCGATGCAGTGGCCGAGCGAGAGGCCCGCGGTGCGGCGAACACCTGGCGGATCACCGGTGCCAGCGTGCGGGCGGCGTTGGACGCCGGGTACCAGGCGGAAGAGCTGCTCACCGCGCTGCGCACGATCGCCGGCAAGGAGCTGCCGCAGGCGATCGAGTACCTGATCGGCGACGTGGCCCGCAAGCACGGTCACCTGGGCGTACGGGCCGCGGCAGCGGTGGTCACCAGCGAGGATGAGGCGCTGCTGGCCGAGGTGGTGGCCACCCGCGGGCTGCGCAGGCTGGGCCTGTCCCTGGTGGCGCCCACGGTGGCGGTCTCTGCCGAGCCGGTCGGGGAGGTGCTGCGCGCCCTGCGGGCGGCAGGGTTCCTGCCGATCGAGGTCGACGACGGCGGTGCACCCCTCGTGCAGGTCCGTCACCTGTCGTTGGCGGGCGAGCAGGCGGAGGCGCACGAGCCGGCGGAGCTGGACGAGCTCAGCGAGGGCGCCGACGCTGCGGACCTGGCGGCCATCGAGCAGCTGGCGCCGTCCCGGCCCTCCGGGCTCGCCGAGCGGGAGGACCCGCAGGAGATTGCCCAGCGACTGCTCACCGGCGGCGATACCGACCTGGCCCCGGTCTCCGGCCTGGAGCAGATGCTGACGAACCTGGCTCGGAGGCTGTCCGCGGCCGAGGTGCACGAGCTGGCCGACGCCACCGAGCACGGCCGGCCAGTGGTGATCGTCTACCTCTCCGGCACGGGCAGCACGAGCCGCCGCATGGTCTCCGGCCTCTTGGTGGATGGCCCCCACCTGCTCGCCTACTGCCACGAGCGCCAGGACGAGCGCACCTTCCGCCTGGACCGGATCCTCTCCGTGGAGCCGGTCGGCTAGCCTCCCAGCCCTTGTTCGATCTGGTCTGGTCAACCTGACCAGACCAGAGATATCCTGAGAAGGTGACCGATGTGGTGAACGTGCAGGAGGCGAAGACCCGGCTGTCGGAGCTGCTGAAGCGGGTCGAGGCCGGTGAGACGATCACGATCGCCCGAGCGGGAACACCGGTGGCCGAGCTCCGGCCGAGCACACCGGTGCAGCCCACCTTCGGGGGGCTTGTCCCCGGCCTCCAGGTGGGCGAGGCGTTCTTCGAGGACCTCAGCGACGAGGAGCTGTCCCGCTGGGAGGGCGGTCAGTGAGGTACCTGCTGGACACCCACGTGCTGCTCTGGCTCGCGGGCGATGCGGACCGGGTAGCCCAGCGGGTGCGCACAGAGCTGGCGGACGCCGCCGAACGCAGGGTGTCGAGCGCGAGCGCGATGGAGATCGCGTTGAAGACCCGCCTGGGCAAGCTTCCCGGCGGGGACGGCGTGATCACGGGGTGGGATCGCATCGTGAGAGGGTTCCTCGCCACCGAGCTGCCGTTGACGGCGGCACACATGCTGCACGCCGGAGCGATGGACTGGCCGCACCGCGACCCGTTCGATCGCATGCTCCTCGCCCAGGCGACCATCGAAGGGCTCGTGCTCGTCACCCAGGACCGCCGCATCACCGCCTACCGAGGAATCCAGACGCTGACCTGGTGACCGGGACCACAACGACCATCGTGGGTTCGCCTTGCTACTCAGGCATCATCCAGCGCACACCCTCGAAGCGTTGGAAGTCGTTGTCGTAGGAGACGATCTGCCCGCCGTGCTCCCGGGCGATCGCCGCGATGTGGGCGTCGTTGACCAGGTTGCCGCCGACACCGGTGGACTCCAGCAGCGGACGAAGAACCGCCAGGTGGCTGGCCGCCGGCTCGAGCACCGTCGCCGGCGGGCGGTCGAGCCACTCGTTGACGATGTCGATGGCCTGCGTGGCCGTGAGCGGGTTCGTCTGGATGGATGAGTGCGTGCTCAGTCGCAGGAACGCGACCAGCACGATCCAGCAGAACCCGATGGTCTCGCTGCCGCTCAGCGCTCGGCTCAACCAGGTGTGCGCCTGCTGGTGCCTGGCCGCGGTGGTGTCGACCGCGTAGAGCAGGACGTTGGTATCGACGACCTTCACTTGCCGAGCCCGGTCTTGCGGATCAGCTCGGCGTCCTCGAGCTCACCGGCGAGCTGGGTCGCCTTGGTGAGGTCGACGCGCGCGCCGAGCTCGTAGGTCGGCGACTGGTAGGGCTCCTCGTCGCGCGGCTGAGCCAACGCGCGGCGCAGGGCGTCGTTCACCGCGGTCTTGAACGACACCCTCCGTTCTCGCATCGCCCGGGCGACCAGCGCTTCGACGTCAGGGTCGAGCGTGATCGTCGTGCGCATGCTTGCATCATATCATCAGGCGATTTGATGCACTGATGCCTACGGACCAGATCGCGAACGCTCCCTTTCGCGGCGACACGCCGACCGGGAGCCGCAAACCAGAGCGTTCGCGACCCCTGCGCGAACCCTGCGCGATCCGATCAGGCGGCGCGGCGGCGGGCCATGGACTCCATCTGCTCGATCACCAGGATCACGGCGTCGGCACGCTTGTCCGGCGGGTAGTCGTACTTGATCAGCAGCCGCTTGACCGAGGAGCGCAGCTTGGCGCGCACATCGTCGCGCACGGTCCAGTCGGTCTTCACGTCCCGGCGCATGATCCGCACCAGGTCGCGGGCGATCTGCGCCAGCACCGGTTCGCCCTGCAGCTCCAGCGCCGACGGGTTGGCGGCCACCGCGTCGAAGAACGCGAGCTCCTCGGTGTCCAGCGGCGGGTCGAACCGGCGGCCCCGGTCCTGCTCCGTGGCCAGGTCGCGGGCCATCGCCACCAGCTCGGCGATCACCTCGGCGGAGGTGAGGTTGGAGTTGATGTACCGGGTCATCACCTCCTGCAGCCGGTCGGAGAACGCAGCGTGCCGGACGGCGTTGCCCCGGGTGGCGGTGCGCGCCTCGCTGGCTACCAGCGCGCGCAGGGCTTCGATGGTCAGGTGCGGGGTCTTGCTCGCCTTGGCACGCTGGGCGAAGTCGGTGTCGATCTGGTCGATGCGCACCGTCCCGAGCCCGGCCTCGGCGTAGATGTCCAGCACATCCTCGGAGGTGAACGCCTTCGCGGCCAGCTCGGCGAGCAGGCGCTGCACGTCGGCGGGGATCGGCTCGCCCCGGGCCTGCCGGTCCTCGGCGTCCAGCTTGCCCATCCAGACCCGCAGGTCCTCGTAGAACCGGGCCTCCTGGGTCAGGTCGGCGATCTCCTCGGTGCGTCCGCACAGCGCCCAGGCCCGGGACAGCCGGGCGGCCAGGCGCCGGAACCTGGACTCCCGGGACTCCTCCCCCTCAGCCGGGGCGTTGCCCGGGGTGTGCGGGCTGCGCAGCCAGTTCAGGGTGCCCATCACCGCATCCACCCACCCGCGGGGGCTGCCGCGGCCGGCCTCGAGCCGCTCCCGCCAGCCGGAGCCCTGCAGCACCGCACGCAGCTGGGCCACCAGCTCGCGGGCCACCGCGGCGGCATCGGCCACCTCCTTGCCGACCGGTTTGGCGCCCTGGTCGTCGGCGGTGTACTCCGCGAGCGCGTCGGCCAGGCTGTCGGCGATCGGAGCGTAGGCCACCAGCAGGCCGGCGTTCTTGCCGCGGAAGGTGCGGTTCACCCGGGCGAGGGTCTGCATCAGCAGCGCCCCGCGCATCGGCCGGTCCAGGTACAGGGTGTGCAGCGGCGGGGAGTCGTAGCCGGTGAGCATCATGTCCTTGACGATCACCAGCTCCAGCTCGTCGTCAGGATCCTTGAGCCTCTTCTTGATCACCGCGTTGGCCGAGTCCCGGCGCACATGCTGGGCCACGGCGCCGGTGTCGGCGGGGGTGCCGGAGTAGACCACCTTGATCTTCCCGGCGTCCAGGTCCTCGGAGTGCCAGTCCGGGCGCAGCGCCACGATCGCCTCGTACAACCGGGCGCAGATCTCCCGGGTGGCGCCCACGATCAGCGCCTTGCCCGGCGAGCTGGTCTGACCCGGGCGAGCCCCGCCGTCCGGCGAACCATCCTGACCATGGTGAGCCCCGCCGTCGGGCAATGACGTGCTGCCCGGCCGGACCAGCTCGAGCATGTCGTCCCGGCGCGCCTCCCAGTGCGCCACCAGGTCCTCGGCGAGCTCACGCATCCGCTTCGGTGCCCCGTAGACGGCGTTGATCACCGCCACAGTGCGCTCCAACCGGTCCCGTTCAGCATCGTCCAGCCCGGTGGTGACCTCGTCCGCCGTGGCGTCGATGTCCTCCGGGGTGAGGTCGTCGGCCAGGTCCACCTTGACCAGCCGGGACTCGAAGTACACCGGTACGGTCGCACCGTCCTCCACCGCGCGGGTGAGGTCGTAGACGTCGATCACGTCCCCGAACACCGCCCGGGTGTTCCGGTCGGCGGTGGCCACCGGGGTGCCGGTGAAGGCGAGCAGGGTGGCGTTCGGCAGCGCGTTCTTCAGGTGCCAGGCGTACCCGTCCAGGTTGTCGTAGTGGGACCGGTGCGCCTCGTCCACGAGCAGGATGATGTTCGAGCGTTCGGACAGCACCGGGTGGGCCGCGCCGGACTCCCGCTCGGCGGTGGTCAGGCCGAACTTCTGCAGCGTGGTGAAGTAGATGCCACCGGTGCGCCGGGCGCTCAGCTCCTCGCGCAGCTCGGCGCGGCGGCGCACCTGCCGGGGTTGCTCGCGCAGCAGCCGGGAGCGGGTGAAGGTGTCATAGAGCTGCCCGTCCAGCTCGGTGCGGTCGGTGACCACCACGATCGTGGGGTTGCGCAGCGCCGGGTGGCGGGCGACCTGCGCAGCGAACAGCTCCATCTCCATCGACTTGCCCGAGCCCTGGGTGTGCCAGACCACTCCGGCGCGCCCGTCCCCCTCGACCGCTGCGACGGTGGCGCCGACCGCCTTGGTCACCGCGAAGTACTGGTGCGCCTTGGCGACCCGTTTGGTCAGCCCGTCCTCCCCGGCGTCGAAGGCGACGAAGCCGCGCAGCAGCTGCAGGAACCGGGTCTGGTTGAACAGGCCGTCCAGGAGCACGTCCAGGGCGGTGGCGGACGCATCGCCGATCACGGTGATGCCGTCGGTGGCGCGGGCGTGGTCGCCGGTGGCGGTCGGGCTGACCACGGCGCCGTCGTCGTCGACGTTCCACGGGGCGTAGTGATTCAGCGGGGTGAACGGGGTGCCGTACTTGGCGACCACCCCGTCGGAGACCACCGACAGCACGCAGAACCGGAACGCCTCCGGCAGCTCGCGCACGTAGGTGGCGATCTGCGCCTGGGCGGTGGCGATGTCGGCGACCGAGGAGGCGTTCTTCAGCTCCATGATCACCACCGGCAGCCCGTTGAGGTAGAGCACCAGATCGAAGCGGCGCTCCACCTCGGGTGTGACCACGGTGACCTGGTTGACCGCGAGCCACTCGTTCTCCTCCGGGGTGGCCCCCAGGAGCCGGATGGTGGGGTTGTGCTCGCGCCCGTCGGCCACGTAGCTGATCCGGTAGCCCTCGGTGAGGTAGTCATGGATGCGCTTGTTCTCCGCGATGGCATCCGAGGATGCGGGCCGCAGGATCTCGGCCATCGCCTGGTCCAGGTACTGGCGCGGCACCTCGGGGTTGAGCCGGCGCAGCGCGGCGCGGAACCGGGACGGTATCGCCGGTTCGGCCCAGCTCTCCCGCTGGGGCTGTTCGCCCAGGCTGGCGTAGGCGGGATGGCCGACGGCGGAGGTCGCCCCGGGTGCGATGTCTCGCCCGGTCAGGGGTTGCCAGCCGAGGGGCTCCTCGGCCAGCCGCTCCAGCGCGAGCTGTTCCCAGTCCGATTCCCGCACGCTGCTTTCCTCCGTCGCCACCCGTTGAACGCGAGCCTAATGGCGCGCTGGCAGCCATGGTGGCCGATCGGGTGGACCGGTGGTCGCGGCGGGGCGATAAGGCGGTTATCGGACTGCCGAAGAGATCCTGGCCCACGCCGACGAGCTTGCAGCCCGGTTCGAGGGCTACGAGCCCGATCCGTCCGAGGAGGTCGGCGGCGAGGCCGTAGCGGCACTGCGCAGCGCTGTCGGCGCGCGATCGGCAGCGGAGCTACCGATCACCAGAGGGGTGCTCGGCCTCGGCGACCAACGTGGCCAGGCGACGTGCGGCCGCCCGGGCGCGTTCGCCGTCGACCTGCTGGATCGCCAGCACCGACAACACTCGGCCATCGGACAGGTCCAGCTGCACCCAGTCCCGCTCACCGAAGCGCACCGAGACGATCTGTTCCCAGTCCAGCCACCTGGTGCCGAGGATGTTGCGCACCCGCAGCCCGTCCCGGGAGGGGAACGCCGCCACGCTGCCGACCAGGTGCAGGAACACGCAGAACACCAGGGCCAGGGCGGCGGTGGAGATCTGGAAGTTCCGCGGCGGCTGGTCGAACCGGTTGGTGAGCGGCACGAAAACCACCCAGCCGGCGACGATCGCCACGATCACCACGATCGAGACGATCCGGGTGGCCCGGGACCGGAACGGCGCATAGAGCGCGTCCGGGTCGGAGCCTTGTTGCCGGTCTGATGGATCAGCCGCACCGGAGCCCATCACGCACCCCTCAGCCTCGATTGCCGCCCAGCGTAGGTGCGGACGCCGGCTCCCGCACCCGGGCGGTGCGGGAGCTCAGCGCCTCCGGCGGGTGCTCATGCGGCGCGGGAGTCGTGCACTGCTGCCTGGATCTCGGCATCCGGGCTGATCACGGCGCCGTGGCGCACTCGGGCGCCGGCACCGATGTGCGAGCGGCTGCCGATACGGGCCCGCTCACCCACGAGCGCGCCCGGGCCCACCCGGACGGCGGTCGCCAGGTAGGCGCCCGCGCCGATCCGTGCACCAGGCTCGACCCAGCAGCTGGCGCCCAGGCGCGCGTCGGCGCCCACGGTCGCGTCCTGGTCCACCCAGGCGTTCTCCTCGATCCGTGCACTCGGGTCGACGGCAGCACGCATCGCGACCATGCCGCCACCGTTCTCGTGCCGGCGGTACCGCACGATCGTGCCGTCCTCGAGCTCCAGCTCCTCGTACTTCTTCTTGCGCACAGGCACCCCTTTCTCTTCTGGCCCCATGTTCCCTGAATGACATAACGATCGAGGGGGTCCGATAATTCCCGGACGTGAGCAACGAGCGGTCAGCCACGACCTGGGCACCCGTGCGGGTGCGAGCACCGGACGTCATCGGGTGATCGTCTGGTGAACCATCGCGCGCTTCGCCGGGCTATCGTCGAAGGATGATCAACCCCGTTGCCGCCACCCGGGCCAGGCTCGCGCGGTCGCTGCGCGCCCGGGTCGCCGGACCCAGGGCGGAGAAGCGTTCCACGGCGATCTGGTTGGCGCCCGGGGAGCGCCGGCACCGGGCCGGTGACCCGATCTGCCGGGTGCACGGGCATGCATCCATGTACGTCGGCGGCATCCGGGCGCTGCTGCTGCAGTCGCTGCACCCGTTGGCGATGGCCGGCGTCGGGGAGCACTCCGGCTATCGGGACGATCCGTGGGGGCGGCTGCAGCGCACCAGCGAGTTCATCGCGATGACCACGTTCGGGCCGATCACCTCCGCCGAGAAGATGATCGACAAGATCAACCGGGTGCACGAGATGGTGGTCGGCACCGCCCGGGACGGGCGCCCGTACGCCGCCACGGACCCGCACCTGCTGTCTTGGGTGCACGTGGCGGAGATCGACAGCTTCCTCGCCGCCTACCAGCGCTACTCCCGCGCCCCGTTCACGCCCGGCGAGGCGGACCGGTACGTGGACGAGACCGCCTACGTGGCCTCCCGGCTCGGTGTGCTCGACCCGCCGCGCACGGTCACCGAGCTGCACGCCCAGCTGGCTGACTTCCGCCCGGAGCTGGAGGCCAGCCCCGGCGCGAAGGACGTGGTGCGGTTCCTGCTCAAGGAGCCGCCGCTGCCACTCGGGGCCCGGCCGGGATTAAGCATGCTCGCCGCTGGTGCGGTGGGGCTGCTGCCCGGGTACGCCCGCGAGCTGCTCGGCCTGCGCCTGCCGGGACGCTTGCGGCGTATCGACGCTGGCGTGATGCGCCACGTGGCGCAGCCGATGGGCACGGCCGCGACCGCCGTCGTGGGCTGGGCGCTCAGCGACCCGAGCGAGATCCGCAACCAGGACGGCAGCGTGGCGCCGGTGGTGCGATCGACCGTGTGAGGTTCCTGCTCACTGCCTGCTGGAACTCATCCCATCTGCCCTCTGGGCTTCCTGCTGTCTCCTTGTCTCGGTGAGATCGATGCAGGTGTGCCGTCGTCGAGTTATCCACACCCCCTCTGCGGCTGCGGCCGGTGCTCCGGCACGCTGGAGGGATGAGCAAGAAGAAGCGTCGGCGCAAGAATCGGCCACAGTCAGCGGGTGGTCAGCGGTCGCGCTCCGCCGGCAACCCGGTGCCCGCACCGGGCACCCGATCCCGGACAGCAGCCGGCCGGTCCGACCCGGCACCGTCTACCTCCCAGCTGACAGCGCCTGGAGCTGGCGCCGCTGCGCGCGATGATGGCTCATCGAGCACCGCCGATGCGCAGATCCAGGTCATCGTCGGGCTCATCACCACCGGCGCACTCGACCTGCACCTGGGCACGGTGCAGGCGGCGATCAGCAAGCGGCACCAGGACCGCCGACGGGATGCCTCCCACCAGGCGGCCGCCGAACTACGCATCGGCGACCGGGTGTGCCTCACCGAGCACATCCGGCCGATGTACATGCGCGGTGCCACCGGCACGCTCACCGGCTGGGCACAGCAGAACGCCATCGTGCACCTGGACCAACCGACCGGCCGCTTCCCCGGCGGGGAGATCCGTTGCCCACCACTGGGACTGCGGCGGCTCGAGGCGTCGGCGTGATGCGGAGCTCAACCCACGCTCCTCGACCTGCCGCGGAAGGCTACAGTGCAGCCATCCGCCATCGACGAGGAGGCCAGCCATGCCGCTTGAGAACGCTTTCTACACCGCCGAGATGCAAGGCGACTACCAGCTGCACTCGATCGGGAGGTTCGAGCTCGAAGAAGGCGGGGTGATCGAAGACCTGCAGCTCGCAGTTGCCACGTACGGCACGCTGAACGCCGACAAGTCCAACGCGATCCTGATCCCGACCTGGTTCTCCGGCACGCACGCCACCTGGGAGGAGGTCTACATCGGCCCCGGTCGCGCGCTGGATCCGGCGAAGTACTTCATCGTGGTGGTGAACCAGATCGGCAACGGTCTGTCCACCTCACCGCACAACACCGGCGATCCGGCGATCGCGATGTCGAAGTTCCCGCACGTGCGCATCGGTGACGACGTGCGCGCCCAGGAGCAGCTGCTGCGGGAGGTCTTCGGGATCGAGACGCTCGCGCTGGTGGTCGGTGGCTCGATGGGCGCTCAGCAGACCTGGGAGTGGGCGGTGCGGTTCCCGGAGAAGGTGCTGCGAGCCGCGCCGATCGCCGGCACCGCGCAGAACACTCCGCACGACTTCCTGTTCACCCAGACCCTGCTGGAGGCGATCACCTCCGACCCGGGATTCGCCGGCGGCGAGTACTCCTCGCACACCGAGGTGGCTGCCGGCCTGGGTCGGCATGCGGACATCTGGGCGGTGATGGGCCTGTCCACCGACTTCTGGAAGACGGAGTTCTGGCGTGGTGTGCCCGCACCGGAGGGTGAGGAGCCGTGGCGCGACTTCGAGGACTTCCAGGGCCGGTTCTTCCGTGCACTGTTCCAGTCGATGGACCCGAACGCGCTGCTGGCGATGGGCTGGAAGTGGCAGCGCGGAGACGTCGCCCGGAACACCGGCGGTGACCTGGCCGCGGCGCTGGGCCGGATCACGGCGCGCATGTTCGTGCTGCCGATCGACCGCGACATGTTCTTTCCGCCCGCGGACTGCGCCGCCGAGCAGAAGCTCACCCCGGGCAGCGAGCTGCGCGTGCTGCACTCGATCGCCGGACACTTCGGCCTGTTCGGCTTCGAGCCCAGCTACCTGGCCGAGGTGGACGCCCACCTGGGGGAGCTGCTCGGCACACAGGTCTGACCCGCGAGCGGCGAGTATCGTCGAGAGGGCCGGTGGCGCGCCGTCGGGAGGAGGACCAGTGAGCCCGATCCCCGAGGTCATGCGCGCTGCAGTGGTGCGCGAGCTGGGCAGCACCAGCGCGATCCACGTCGAGCAGGTTCCCGTCCCGGCACCGGGCCCCACCGATGTGCTCGTGCGGGTGCTCGCCAGCGAGGTCAACCATGTCGACGTGTTCGTGGTGACCGGTGCCTACCCCACGCCCACGCCGTTCCCGTTCGTCGTGGGCCGTGACCTGGTCGGTGAGATCGTGGCCGCCGGGGAGGGCGCCGGGAGCCTGCGCGTGGGTGAGCGGGTGTGGACCAACAGCCTGGGCTATGCCGGCCGCCAGGGCGCACTGGCCGAGTATGCGCTCGTGCCCGCCGACCGCACCTACCGGCTGCCGGCCGCCGCTGACCCATTGGCTGCGGCGGCGGTGCTGCACACCGGCGCCACCGCCGCGACCGGTCTGCAGCACCGGGCACGGGTCGGCATCGGCGACACGGTGCTCATCGGCGGCGGTGCCGGTGGGGTGGGCTCAGCGGCCATCCGGATCGCCTCCTGGGCCGGGGCGCGTGTGATCGCCACGGCGCGTGTGGAGGACGCGGCCTGGTGCACCGCTCTGGGCGCGCAGGAGGTGCTGGACTACCGTCAGGCGGACCTCGATGACCGTCTGCACGAAGCCGCCCCCGAGGGAGTGGACATCTTCTGGGACACCTCAGGCCACTACGACCTGGCGGCGGCCACCGAGCTGCTCGCGCCTCGTGGCACGCTGCTGCTCACCGCGGGCCTGGCTACCCGGGCACAGCTACCGGTCGGTGCCTTCTACACCCGGGACCTGACGATACGCGGGTTCGCCATGTCCGGTCTCAGTGCCGACGAGCTCGCCGCTGCCGCCCGCACCGTCAACCACCTCATCACCACGGATTCCCCCGTCGTCCGCGCGACGGAGGTGGTCGAGCTCGACGGCGTGGCGGGCGCGTTCGAGCGCATGCGTGCCGGCAGCGTGCGCGCACGCCTCCTCGTCCGGCCGTGACCTGCGCTGGGCCTCGAAGGCTGCATCGGGCAGCGCTGGACTCCTGCGGGCGCAGGCACCGGAGCCCTTCGATCCTCTGTGCGATGGTGGG
The DNA here is from genome assembly GCF_000421225.1 of Ruania albidiflava DSM 18029. Taxonomy (GTDB): domain Bacteria; phylum Actinomycetota; class Actinomycetes; order Actinomycetales; family Beutenbergiaceae; genus Ruania; species Ruania albidiflava. The sequence continues at coordinate 25,512 of NZ_ATWL01000025.1, forward strand.
GCCATGCAGGTCAAGGAGGCGCAGGCAGATGTCCGACGCATCTATCGGGGAGGGTTCGCTGGGCCGCTCGTCTCGGCACTGATCTGGTCCGCGGCCGCTGCCGTCTACCAGTGGGGCTCGTCAGCAACGGCGATGGTGGTGCTGTTCTTCGGCGGCATGCTGATCTTCCCGCTCTCCACGCTGGTGCTGAAGATCGCGGGCGGCCCCGCCTCGCTACCGAAGGGGCATCCGTCGATCGCGCTGGCAACGCAGGCAGCGCTGACCGTGCCCCTGGGCTTCCTCGTGGCGATCGCGCTCGGGACCTACGAACCGTCCCTGTTCTTCCCCGCGGCGCTCATCATCGTCGGCGCGCACTACCTGCCGTTCATCTCCCTCTACGGGATGTGGCTGTTCGGGGCTATCGCAGGCGTTCTCGTCGCCATCGGCGCAGTGGCGGTGTACTGGCTCCCGAACCTTCGCGAGGTCAGCGGGTGGGTCGGTGCGGCAGTTCTGCTCGTGTCTGCGCTGCCCCTCTACCTTTCCTACCGCACCTCACGCCACGACGAAGTTCCACAACCGGCCTGAGCGCCGTCGACCGCGGTGGGGCCCTGCCAGAGCACCCCACCGCAGCGACAGCCAGCAGGCTCCCGGTCACCTGCTGTAGATCAGGTACGGGCGGCGCTTGCGCTCGAAGGAGTACTCGTCGGCCCGCCACGAGGCAATGATCCGCTCGGCGGACACCCCGCCCTCGAACAGCCGCTGGAACATGCCCGAGCCGGTGAGCAGGCCGATCCAGCGCCCGGGGGTGTCACCGTCCAGGGCCCGCCAGGTGAAGTCGTCGTACAGGTCGCGGGCGGCAGTCATCATGTGCGTGGCCACGTCGATCGAGGACACCTCGCGCGGGTCGGTGATGTGCACCTGGACCCCGGCGCACACCTCCCCCTCGTGCTTGGAGAAGGTGGGGTTGAAGTACGCCTCCCGGAACTCCACGCCCGGTAGACCGCGCTCGTTCAGCTCGGCCGCCCACCGGTGGTCGGCGTACGGTGCGCCGATCAGCTCGAACGGCCGGGTGGTGCCACGCCCTTCGGACATGTTGGTGGCCTCGAACATCCCGGTGCCGTAGTAGAGCAAGGCGGTCTCCGCCGTCGGCATGTTCGGGCTGGGCATCACGAACGGCAGCCCGGTCTCGGCGAACAGCATGCTCGGCTCCCAGCCGGCCACCTGCACGACCTGCACCTCCTCCAGGGTCGCTCCCCCGGCCTCCTCGAGCAGCTCGCCGTTGAAGTAGCGGGCGACCTCGCCCACGGTCATCCCGTGCGCCTGCAGGATCTTGTCCTTGCCGACGCCGGAGGTGTACCCGTCGCGCATCATCGTCCCGTGCGGGGTGCCGCCGACCGGGTTGGGCCGGTCCAGCACGATGAAATCCTTGCCGGTGCGGGCGGCGGCGATCATCGCCTCGTACATGGTCCAGATGTAGGTGTAGAACCGCACCCCGACGTCCTGGATGTCGAAGACGATCGTGTCCACCCCGGACTCGGTGTAGAACTCCTCGAACTTGGCCGCGTCCGCGCCGTAGGCGTCGTAGACGGTGATGCCGGTGCGCTCGTCGACGTAGGTCCCTTCGGACTCACCGGCCTGGGCGGTGCCGCGGAAGCCGTGCTCCGGGCCGAAGACCGCGCCGATGTCCACCGCACCGGAGGCGTGCATCGCGTCCACGATGCTGATCAGGCCGTCGGCGATGATGCCGGTCGGGTTGGTGATGATGCCGATCCGGCGACCCTCGAACACCCGCCAGCCGTCGGCGTGGGCCACATCGGCGCCGGGCAGCACCGCGGCATCCCTGCTGGGCGTCGGTTCGGCGTGGGCCCTGCTGGCACCGGGCAGCACGCTCGCGGCTACTGCTGCGGCGCCGATACCGGCACCGGCCAGCATGCCGCGGCGGGAAACTGGGGAACTCATCGTCAGCTACTCCTCGTCATTGGGGGCCTACCGGACGCTCCCTCGTCCGGCGGGGGCCCGGTCCGCTACGACCGGCCGCATCACCACCTCGCGATGCAACTTCTCTACCCGCTGCTTGACGATGCCGTAAGCCATTTGCGCTGTCAACGTGCGCCACGGTCCGTCTCCTCGAGATGTGTCGCGATTTCGACGGCGGAGCTCACCGGGGCACGGTTACGTGCACTGTCCGCTCTCGTACGCACGTCGTATGGTCGCGAATCCCGGAGGGTCGCCACCTCCTACGCGACCCGTCGCAAGAGCGTATCTTTTCCTGTCTCATTCCGATAGCGTGATTGTCTCAGAAGTGCGATGATGGCCACATGGCTACCAAGCACACCGTCGATACCTTCGCCGACTCGATCCGGCTGGACATACACGACCTTGTGCGCGAGCTCAACGCGAACGTCGGCGCAACCGTGGTGGCCGCGATGACCGGCGCGGGTTCTCGCACGTTGCCCTACAAATGGGCGAAAGGCGTCGCGCCGCAACAGCGGTTCGTCGACCGGCTACGCCTGGGCTACCGCGTGTGGCGGGTGGTCCAGGACGAGGAGGGCCCCAACATCGCGCTCGCCTGGTTGACGGGCGCGAACCCGCACCTTGGCGAGACCACTCCCGTCAGCGCGATCCGAGAACTGCGCACACAGGAGGTCGTCGGCGCCGCCGAGGCATTCAGCGCCAGCAACGCCGCATGAGCACGATCTCGGGCGGGCAGGTCTGCACGCGCACTGGCGTTTACCTGCTGCCAGCCCGAGGCGAAGATGGCTATCGCGTGACGAAAGATCGCTATGTCCGAAGCGGCGGAGTGAACTCCGCGCGAGAGAACGTCCATGTCGGCCCACTACCGGCAGATGTGATCGAGGATCGGGGCCGCTTCGACACACTTGGTCGTACCGTCTATTTCGCCGACAGCGCCGAGGTGGCATTCGCGGAGGTGCTCCAAGGGTTCCGACGGACGCGTGTGGCCATCGCTCCCGACGCCGAGGCTGCCGGCGTCTCCTACGAGGAGTACCTGGAGGCCGTCACGACAGAAGCACAGAACAATGGTCGGGATGTGCCGTGGGCCGTACCGTGCGACTGGCAGATGCACCGTTCGATCTACCGAGCGGAGATGCCGACGCAGGGATGGTGGGTAGCCATCGACCACCCCATGACTCATGCTGCACTCACGGAGGCGCTGGCGGTCGATCTCTACCAGCTCGGTTATCGTGGTGGCGCAGCGCTGCACTCCGGTCTGCTGGCCAGCGACGATCGAGCTCTGACTACCACGGTCGCCGAACACGTACGGGCTCTCGTCCTCGCGGACGGATCTCTGCCGTTGGGGATCTCGTTCCGGTCCAAGACCGAGGTCGGGCGCTGCTGGGCATTCTGGAATCGACGGGCCGACGACGGCCTGGACCCATCGGCTAACGACCCTGCACTCCGTGAAGAACGCAATGTCGACGGTCCAGCGTTTCGGTACGTGGCCGAACTGTATGAGCTACCTGTCCTGGGGAGCCGCACATAGACGCGACCTCGCAGCGTCGAGGTCGTCACTACGTCGGGCGGCGGACCAGCACCAGTCCAGGCACGCACCCGGTCAGGACCCCGGCAGACATCGCTGCAGCCGCCGGGCGAAGTCGCCGAGGAACTCCGAGCGGTAGCGGCTGACCCACCGGGCACCGAGCGCGGGTCCGATCGCCTGGGCCGGGTCCGGGTCGTCGGTCCACCACCGCGGGTGCTCCGGCGAAGCGGCAGCGGCCTTCTCAGGCGTCGGTAGCACGCTGGTGAAGGCACCCTCCAGGCCGTCCAGGCCCGGATGGGTGCTGCGCACCCGGTAGGGCACCTCCCCCAGGCGATACACACTCAAGGCGAACGTGATGCTGCCCGCCTGAGCGACGCCGTCGGGACATGGGCCCTGTTCGCGACCATCGACCAGCAGGTGCGTACGATCGCTGGCCCCGTACCCCTCCGGCAGCGGCAGGGTGAGCTCCAGGACGGCGTTGACCTCCACCTGGTCCGCGGCCGTGGTCAGGCGGGTGAAGTGCCGGCGTCGGTCGGCCCACAGCGGCACGAACCGCCCGCCCCAGCTGGGCGAGTCCGGGACCCGGTCGCCGTGCAGCAGCCAGGTGAGGGTGGGTGAGTCGCCCATCTTCACCTGCGGCAGCTGAGCGGCGAAGAAGTCGCCGAGGGCCCCGTGGCCGGCCACGTGCTCACGCACGAACGCCTCGTTGTCCACCGGGCGGGGATCGTCGCGGTCGGGTTCGAAGAAGCCGCGGTAGGTGGAGTTGGACTCGATCATCGCCAGCGTGGGGTGGTGGGCCTCGAGGTAGCGGTAGGCGTTGACGCTCCACATCGTGTTCGGGCCGCCGATGTAGTGCACCCGCAGGTGGTCGGCGATGTCCGGGGCCTCGTGCAGCGCCTGGGCCACATCGTCCAGCCCGCCCCAGACGAGCACGTCCAGCACCCGCTCGTCCTCGGCCCGCGCGCGCTGGACGATCCAGTCCGAGCCCTCGGTGGTGCCGGTGCGCCCGTGGTGGTCGGCCCGGTCGATGGCGCCCTGCTTGACCAGCGCGCGCAACGCATCCGGCTGCGGGTAGTGGGCGTGCCGGCGCAGCTGGTCGAAGTCGTGCTCGTAGCAGTCGATCACCCGGTGGATGTCTGCGGCCCGACCCTCGCCGTACGGGGAGGAGAGCAGGCCCTCGAGGTCGAGCACGTCCGCGTACAGCAGCAGGTGCACCATCGACTGGAAGTCGTCCGGGTCGGTGCCGCCGATGTCGGTGGAGACCAGCACACGCGGGCGCTGGTGGTCGGGGGTGGTCATCGTCCGGCGGCGTCCCTCTCGTGGCGGGCGACTAGGGCCCCTCAGCCTAATCCGCGGGCCGGCGTTGGGCCGGTTGGACACGTACCAGTGATGGCCGCCTCCCATCCAGCCGAGAGATCGCCAAATGCCTAACGTCACGGTCGTCGACGTCGACCACGGGTGGATAGAAGTGGTGGATTGCTGCATTCCGCCACCTGACGTACAGGTCGCAGCACGTTGGCTCGAGAGTTGGCTTCGGTGTTCGACGCTTGCCCCACCAGTAGCCGGGTATCAGTTCACGCCCGGCCGTACGTCGTCACCGGCCCCGGTGGTGTCCACCACCGGATCGAAGCCGGAGGCGGTGGTGTGTACAACCACGCCGTGGGAGGAGCCGTCCGTGACCACGACAGCAGGCAGCGAGGAGTCACTGGGGCCGGAGGAGATCGTGTTCTTCCGCACCATGAACTCGCTCGTGGCGACCAGCTCGATCGCTCCGCAGGAATCGTCAAAGGTGTTTCCGGCCACCCATACCTGTCGGCACCGCTCGGCGTGAACGGCCCAGGTGCCGCGACCGTCGGCATCGCGACCCTGGCTGAACTGGTTGTCTTCGATCACCACGTCGCTGATGTGACCGTCCTCGATGCCGCGTAACCAGATCACCGACTGCTCAGGGTTGCCTGGTGACGGGGCGAAACCGGTGAATGTGTTGTTGCGGATCTCGATATCAGCGGAGGCGTTGGGGGCGAAGGTGCCGTGCTCGATATCAGGCAAGGGCGGGCGGGTGTCGAGGGCGCCGTAGTCGACCGAAACCACCGAGATCGCCCGGGTCGAACGTGGTTCGGTGCACACGAACTCGTTGTCGGCCACCACCAGACCGCGCACGGCGGGGAAGTGGATGGTCCCCGTCCAGGGGCGGACATTGGCCTCGTCCTGCTCCGGGCTGGACGGGGAGTCGATCGGATCGACCACGCGGTTTCTGCGAAACTCCACCGCGTTGTAGTGATGCCCCTCCCGGACGGCATGAGCCCCGATCGGGTTGGGTGCCGGATAGCGCACCCCGTTGACCTCCAGGGGCAGGAACTCGCAGTCCAACACCGACACCTCCCGGGTGAAGAGCGCATCCATGCCTGCGTCCTCGTCCCGGTGTGTCAGTGACCCCGGCATCGACTGGTCCAGCTGGATGCACTCGCTGGTCGCCGAGGACGCCTGGCGTGACAGGAATCCAGCGAACACACAGTCGCGGATGGTGATGCGGCGGCAACCGTTGAGATCGAAGGTGTGCCCGCTGCCCTGGGCCTGGATGAAGCGGCACCTCTCGACCACGATGTCCTGGGCATGATTCAGGGCGAAGGCGCAGGCAGTGAACGGCTGCTCGTAGTCGGCCTGGAAGGTGAGGCCATCGACCCGGACGTTGCGGGCGCCGGACCCATAGCCTTGCTGGCTCCCGGAGACGCTGGTGAACCAGGCGTAAACCGACGGTGCCGCCGTTTTGCGAAGCACCGCCCCGTTTGAGGTGATGTGGACGTCACTGGCCAGTGGGACCGTCTCGTTCACCAGGTAGGTCCCGGCCGGCACGACTAAGGTGCCGCCACCTCCGGCCGCCAACTCGGCCATCGCACCCCGGAAAGCCGGCGTGTCATCGGTCATCCCGTCGGCGACCGCGCCGTGGTCGGTGACGTCAACCTCTAGCGCTGACCCCGGCGGGGGCGGCGTCGCTCGGGCTGAGGGGAGCGCGGGATCGAGGCAGACCACTCCTCCAGCTAGGGCGTGTCTCTCATTTTCGTAGCCAGGCGATGACGGCGCAGAGGACGACGCCGGCTCGGTAGCTGATGGCGTGCTTGTCGTAGCGGGTGGCGATGGCGCGCCATTGCTTGGCTAGGCCGAATTGTCGTTCGACGACGTTGCGACCGGCGTAAGTTCTCTGGTCCAGGCCAGGCGGGCGACCTCCGCGCGAGCCTTTGGTCTTGCGGGAGGCGATCTCATCGGATTTCTGCGGGATCACCGCCTTGATGCCCCGGGCGGCGAGCATCCTGCGGATCTTGCCCGAGGAGTAGGCCTTGTCCGCGACCACCGCATC
>NZ_ATWL01000026.1 GCF_000421225.1 Ruania albidiflava DSM 18029
GGCGCACCGGCAAGAAGCTCATGGCCACCCTCATCGACAAGCTCCGCCGTGGGCTGCCCGACGGGCTGGAGGAGATCGCCCAGCTCGGGCGCACCCTGTGGCGCAAACGAGACCAGATCTTGGCGTTCTTCGACCACGAGGGAGCCTCGAATGGGCCTGTCGAGGCGATCAACGGACGACTGGAGCACCTGCGCGGGATCGCCCTCGGCTTTCGGAACTTCACCCACTACGTCCTGCGCTGCCTCCTACACTCTGGCCAGCTCGCCGCCCGCATCAACGCACTCTGAATCCGGAAGAGCCGCTATAGCCCCAGCAATGCTCCACGCGAGCGGACAAGGCGGGAACTAGGCCCCGGCTGCGCTGGCCCGGCCCGGTGGTCAGCCCTTCAGGCCGGTGTTCGCCAGGCCCTGGATGAACTGCCGCTGGGCCGCGATGAACACGATCAGCACCGGGATCACGGTCAGCGTGGTCGCAGCCAGCTGCACGTTCCAGATCGGCCCTCCGTAGGCGTCCACGTACTGGGTCAGCGCCTGCGGCAGGGTGAAGTTCGACTTGCTGGACAGGTACACGATCGGCTCGAGGTACAGGTTCCAGGACTTCAGGAAGATGAAGATCGCCACCGCCGCGACGGCCGACCGGGACAGCGGGAACGCGATCCGGGCGAAGATTCCGAACCGGCTCAGCCCGTCCATCCGGCCCGCTTCCTCCAGCTCACCGGGCAGGGTCACGAAGAACTGGCGCATGATGAACGTGGCCAGCACGCTCGGCGCACCCAGGATCGGGATCACGATCAGCGGCCAGTGCGTGTCGATCAGGCCGAGGGCGTTCACCATCTTGAACAGCGGCACGATCGTCACCTCGGAGGGCACCAGCAACCCGGTGAGCACCAGCACGAACAGCACGTTCGCCCCCGGGAAGCGGATCCGGGCGAACGCATACCCGGCGAGCGCGGCCACCGCGATCGTGCCGACCGTCACCAGCACCGCGATGTACACGCTGTTGAAGTACTGCTGCGCGAACGGCTGCAGCTCGAACACCTGCCGGTAGGGCTCTACCGAGGGAGCTGCCGGCCACAGCGTCGGCGGAATACGCAGGATCTCGCTGGTCGACTTCAGGCTCGAGGTGATCATCCACCAGGTGGGGAACACGAACGGCACCGCGAGCAGCACCATCAGCAGCACCATCGAAAGCCGACCGAGCCTTTCGATACCGAACGGGCCAGCCCCGGTGCGGCGCCTACGCACCCCACGCTGCGCCGTCGACGGCTCCTCCCCGACGGCCCCGGCGGGCTTCTCTGCCAGATCAGGCTTCATGGAACACCCACTTCTTCCGCGTCTGCCACTGCAGCAGGGTGAGCACCAGCACGATCACGAACAGCAGCACCGAGATGGCGCTGGCGTAGCCGAACTGGTTGAACTCGAAGGCCTGCCGGTACAGGTAGAACACCAGCACGGTGGTGGAGGTGCCGGGGCCACCGTCGGTGAGCACGTCGATCAGCGCGAACGTCTCCAGCGAGCCGACCACGGTCAGGATGGCCACCAGCAGGACCGTGGGGCTGATCATCGGCAGGACCACCGACCAGAACCGGCGCAGCGCCCCGGCACCGTCCAACCGGGCCGCTTCCTGGATCTCCTCCGGCACCCCCTGCAGGGCGGCCAGGAACAGGATCATGTTCAGGCCCACGTTCTTGAACACCTGCACCACGATCACCGAGATCATGGCGGTCACCGAGCCGCGCAACCAGTTTGGGCCGGTGATGCCGAGCGTGGACAGAAAGGCGTTGATGCCGTTGTCCGCCTGCAGCAGGAAGCCCCACACGATCGTCCACGCCACCAGCGAGACCACCACCGGGGAGAAGAACAGCACCCGGAAGAACGTGGTGCCGGGCAGCTTCTGGTTCAGCAGGATCGCCAGCCCCAACGACAGGGTCAGGTTGAGGACCACCACACCGAGGGAGAACCACAGGCTGGCCAGCAGCGAGTCGTGCAGCGCCGGATCGTCCAGCATCGCCTGGTAGTTGTCCGCGCCGACGAACGTGAAGGTGTTCGCCAGCACATTCCACTCGTGCAGGGAGTACCAGGCGACGGCGATCAGCGGACCGACCACGAACGCGATCGCGCCGATCACGGCCGGGGCCACGAACGCGTACCCGGTCGCCGCGTCCCGGCGCCGCCAGGTGGACTGGCGTTGCCGCTCCGGTCGGCGCTGCCCCTCCGGCCGGCCGGGCCGCCGGCCGGAGGGGGCTGTGGTGGCGGTGGTCATCAGCCCTGCAGCAAGGACTCGATGTCGGTGCACACCGCCGGGGCCACGCTGGCCGCGTCGGCGTCGGCGGTCCACAGCGGGTCCAGGGCGCTGCGCACCGCGGTGTCCAGCTGGGCGAAGTTCGGGTGCGCGGGCTTCGTCGTCGCTCCGGTGATCGAGTCGACCACGGTCTGCAGCTGATCCTGCGAGAACAGCGGGTTCCCCTCGGCGAGCGTCTCCGGGTTCAGCAGCGAGGTGCGCGGCGGCGGGAAGTACAGCGCCAGCGACTCGGAGTTCTCCGGGTTGGTGAAGTAGGCGAGGAAGTTCGCCGCGGCTTCCGGGTGCTCGCTGTTCGCAAGCACCCCGAGCCCGGCTTGACCGACCACGTTCTGCTGACCGGCGGGCCCGGCTGGCAGCGGCACGATGTCCCACTCGAACGACCCGTCCAGCGAGGAGGCCCGGGAGATCTGTGTGATCGTCATCGTGGTGTCGCCGGCGAAGAAGTCCGCCGAGGTGCCTGGGCCGGGGATCGCCCCGTCCTCGAACACGGCGTCGTGGTACCAGCTGAGCGCGTCGATCATCTCCTGCGAGCCGAACTCACAGGTGCTGCCGTCGGCGCTCCACGGTTCGGCGTCCCAGCCGCCCCAGACCGTGGCCAGGTTGGACCAGATCTGGTAGTCGAAGTCGCGTACCACCAGGCCGGCGCCGCCGAGCTCGTCCACCGAGCCTGCGGAGATGTCCCGGGCGGCGTCGTAGGTCCACTCACCGTCGGCGAGCAGGTCGGCCGGGTTGTCTTGCCCGGACTCGGAGACCCGGTCGGTGTTCACGAACATCACGAACGGGGAGTTGGAGAACGGGTAGGCGTACAGCCCGCCGTCGGACTGCCACAGCTCCAGGGTCGCCGGATCCACGTCCTCCAGGTCGTAGCCGCTCGTGGCCTCGAACGTGGGACCCAGGTCCATCAGGGCTCCGCTGGCGACGAACTCGGGCCCGTTGGACTCGAAGATCCAGGCCAGGTCCGGGGCGTTGCCGCCGGCGATCTGGGTGGTCAGCGTGGTGGTGTAGTCGTCGAACGGCACGGTCTCGAACGTGACCGAGGAGACCTCGTCCGGATGGTCGGCGATGTAGGTGTCGGCGATGTCGTTGAACAGCTCAAGGTGGTCCTCGGAGGCGGTCCAGACCGTCATCCGCAGGTCGACCGGGCCGTCGGGGGTGTCGTCGCCGCCGCTGTCCCCGCCTCCGCCGGAACAGGCGGCGAGAGTCAGAGCGCTGGCCGCGGCCAGGCCGGCCAGCAGCGTGCTACGTGGGTGTCGCACGGTACTTCTCCTTCGTTGGGTGGGACCGGCGGGGGTCGCCGGGACTTCGTTGTCGGGTGCACGGTGCGCCGGGTGCTCAGGACGGGACGCTCAGTGCCGGGTGCTCAATACGGATAGACACCCTCGGGCCAGTCGAGCTCGACGCCATCGGCCACGAGCAGCTCCTGGAACGCGGACACGGCGGCCGGGTCGGCGTGCACGGCCGCCGGTGTGCTGCCCTGCCGCAGGCAGGTTGCCGCCAGCGCTCCGGCCGCCTCGCCGATGTTCCACTCCACCGGGTGCAGCCGGTAGCAGCCGTTGGTGATGTGCGTGGTGCCGATGTTCTTCGCCCCGGCGATCAGGTTGCCCCCACCGCGCGGGATGAGCGCTCCGAGCGGGATCTGGAACGGGGCAGCGGGCACGTCGATGTAGTTGTCCCCGCCGGTGGAGGGGTGCAGGTCGATGCGGTACATGCCCACGCCGACGCTGTCCGGGTAGCGCCGGGCGGTGTCCTCACCACGCGCGGCGGGGGAGACGTCCTGCTCGGTGATGGTCTCCAGCGCGCGGATGCGACGGCCCTCCCGGTGGTAGGGCGCCATCGCCAGACCGTCCTCGGTGCCCATCAGGTCCGGGCGCAGCCGCAGGCCCGGCCAGCCGCGACCACCGTCGGGGCGCGGCGCCTCGGTCTGCATCCAGTACAGCATCGACAGGCTCAGCTGTTTGGCGTCGGCCAGCCGCTGCTCGGCCACCTCGGGCGGCACGTCCAGCACCGGGGCCTCGAAGTAGTCGATGCTCGGCCAGTTCACCAGGGTGACGTCGCTGCTGAAGGCACCCGGGGTGTGCAGGTCGCGGGCGAGGATCCGGCGGAAGGTCCACAGGTTGGTGTCGCCGGGGTCCTTGCTCTGGTCGGCGTCCACGGCGAGCGCGTCGTCGCCCGGGTTGGGTTCGAACACCCGGTGAGTGATCTGGAGGGTGCGCGGGTGGGGTGCGGTCCAGCTGACCAGCGGGCCGCCCCAGAACTCCGGCTGCACCTGCCGCCACTTCTCGTACTGCTCCGGCTTGTCGATGGTGTGGTCGGCTCTGGCCTGGTGCTCCACGGCGAAGCAGATGCTCAGCGCCTGCACGTTCTCCGGCTGCGCCTGCTCTGGTGCGCTCGGCTCTCCGGTCTCGGTGCGGGACTCGAACCCGGTCACGTAGTCGATCCCGGCCAGCGGCAGCAGCTCACCGGTCTCGGTGGCGTCCACCACGAACTGTGCCCGGATCGTCCGCTTGTCACCGGTGCGCACATCGGTCAGCTCGACGGCGGAGACCACCTGGTCCTGTGCGCTCGCTCCTGTAGGGCGCAGGCCGGTGTACAGGCGGACCTGGCCACCGGCGGTGTAGGGGGCGAGCATCTCCTCCAGCACCGCCAGGGCGACCTTCGGTTCGTGGCAGAGCTTGCTCACCCATCCCGCGCCCGGGTTCAGGTCGGTGCGCGCCCGGGCCGCGTCGGTGAGTGGGTAGGCGCGCCGGTAGTAGTCGCGGATGCCGTCGCGGAACGCCCGGTAGGAGCGGGTACAGCCGAAGTCCTCGATCCACGGGTGCTCGTCCGGGGGCACCGCCTGGGAGGTGGACTGGCCGCCGATCCAGTCGAACTCCTCGGTGAGCACCACGCGCGCGCCCTGCCGGGCGGCGGCCAGGGCGGCGGCCACACCACCCAGGCCGGCTCCCACGATCAGGATCTCGGTGTCGTCGTGCACAGTGGTCATACCTGGGGGTTCTCCTTGGTGCTGGGTTGGGGTTCTCCCGTGGTGGGAGGGGCGATGGTCTCGCCGTCGACGAGCTCGCACGGGATGAGGACCTGCTCGGCGCCGGCGGGTTCGACAGCGACCTCAGACGAGAGGCTGGGCGCGGCGGCTGCGGCGGCGGCACCCGCGGGGGCGGTGGTCGCCGCAAGGCCGTGCTGCGAGCCGAGCTGACCGAGCACGATGCGCAGTGCCTCGATGCCCATCTGCTGGCGCGGGATGGTGAATCCCGACCAGGTCACTTCCCCGGGGTCCCGCTGCTCAGGGTCGCCGAGGCGGGCGATCGACAGGTCACCCGGCACGTTCAGGCCGCGATCCAGCGCTGCGTCCCGGATGGGGCGGGCCAGGTCGGAGGTGGTCAGCAGGGCGGTGATCCGGTGGGCTGCGATGGTCTCGAACAGCTCGGCGGACGTCGGGTCCGGTTCCTCCAGCACCACCGGCAGCAACCCGGCGGCCCGGATCGCCCGCCGATAGCCGCGGAGTCGGTCCTGGGTGGACTCGTGCGGGGTGAACTCGGTGACCATCGCGATCTGCCGGTGCCCGGCGGTGACCAGCCGCTCGGTGACCTTCTCGGTGGCAGTGTCGTAGTCGGCACCCGCATAGGGCACGCTCACCCCGGGCGCTGTCCGGCGGCCGATGAACGCGAACGGGAAGTCCTGGCTGGTCAGTGCGGTCAGATCGTCGGGGTGGGAGTGCCGGCCCAGCAGCACGCAGCCGTCCGCCACCCGGAGCCGGTGGATGCCGCCGCTGGCCAGCAGCTGCCGCTCCCGCCCGGCGGGCATCGAGGTGAACAGCACCAGGTCCACGCCCTGACGCTGTGCCTCCCCCTCCACCCCTTCCAGGAACGGCTGGTAGAAGTCGCCGGCGCGGTGCGGGAACACCGGTTCGTAGGTGTACACACCGATCAGCGCGTTCCGTCCGCCGGCCAGGCGCTGGGCGATCGGGTTGGCCACGTAACCGGTCATCTCGATCGCCTTGAGCACCCGCTGGCGGGCATCCTCACCGACCCGACGCTGGGCGATGCCGGTGCCGTTGAGCACCATCGACACCACGGTCTGGCTCACCCCGGCGATCCGGGCGACCTCGGCCTGGGTGACCCGGGCGGACTGCGAGCGTCGGCGTGGCATCGGGCCTCCTTCGGCTCAGCGGGGCGGACGTCTGTGACGGGGTGCGCCGGTCGACCGGACCGGGCAATGAGGACGAGTGAAAGCCGTTTTGCGCAAAACTGCAAGAGACCCTGGACAGGTGGGACAGCAGCGGAGAATCCCCCAAGAACCGCGGAATAGCGCTACGAACTGCGGCTGGTGAGCGTCGCCGTCGAGTCATCATACGAATAACAAAATGACATCGCCGCGGCGGCCCACGATGGGCCACCGCGGCGATGAGTGCCGTTGCTTCCGGCGGGATCAGCGTCCCGTTGCCGCGAGTGCGTCCACCTCCTGCGCGCTCAACGCCCGGTCGTAGAACCGGACCTCGTCGAGCGTGCCGGACAGCGACGCTGAACCGCGGTCGTAGACACCGATGAACTGCACCGGCAGCTCGATCTGCCGGGACGTGCTGTCCACCTCCGTGCCGTCGACGTACAGCGTGGTTCCGCCCTCGTCGCCGACGAACGCCAGGTGACGCCAGGTGCCGTCTGCGGGGAGGGTGTAGTCGAAGGACTGGTCCCAGCGGTCGGTCACCGGCGGCTTGTCCGAGCGCTCCGGGTCACCGGTGTGGGTGAGCCCGACCCGCCCGGTGCGGTACTGCGAGGTGCGGATGGCGTACCCGGTCACCGAGGAGGAGAACAGCGTCTCCACAGTGCCGGAGTCCGTCCGCCGCAACCACGCCGTGGCCGTCCACTGGTCGGCGACACCTGCGGGCATGCCGGTGTAGACCATGTCGTCACCGCCGTCGAACTCCATCCCGCCGCCGGACCAGCCCGGGACGCGGTCCACGTGCTCGGCGCCGGCATCATGACCCAGCCCGGAGGCGTCCGGAACGGTCACGCCGCCCTCGGAGTCGAAGGTGTAGTGCGCGACCAGGCCGTCGTGCAGCGCACGCATGCCGCCGGCGTCCAGCGCCGAGTCGAACACCTTCACATCGTCGACGGCGCCCACCATCGCGTCCTCGGTGGCGCCCAGGTACTGCAGCGGCAGCGGGACCTGGGCGTCGATGCTGTCGGTGAGCTCACCGTTCACGTACAGGCTGGTGCCGGACTCGTCCGAGGACAGGCCCAGGTGCACCCACTCGCCAGCCGGGGCACTGTAGTCGAAGGAGTGGTTGCTCTCCCGGCCCCCGGTGTAGCTGGTCAGGCCCACCCGTTCGCCCCGGCCCTGCTGCTCCAGCCGGATGCTGGCCGTGGGGGAGTCCAGCAGGATCGCGCGCCGGGCATCGGTGGCCTCACGGCGCACCCACACACCCAGGCTCCACGGGCCGGCCACGTCCGGTGCACCGATGAGCATCCGGTCGCTGCCGCCATCGAGGCCCAGCGCAGTGCCGTGCCGACCATCGGTGAGCTCGGCACCGATAAGCGTGCCCTGGCGGCCGAGTCCACCGGAGTTCTCCCCCGGTGAGCTGAGCGCGGTGTCCTCGAACCGGTAGCTGGCCAGCTGGCCGAGGCCGAACCCCGGGGCATATCCCACCGCGCGTGCCGCAGCGGCGAAGTCGGCGTAGCTCGGGTAGCCCATCCCCGACCAGGCCTTCTCCGCATACAGCGGGAGGAACGGCGCCAGCTCGGCGCTGATCCCCGCTTCCGGGATGGAGGGAGTCCAGCGGGGTGGGTTCCACAGGTTCACCTTCAGCCCCACCAGGTTCTCGTCGTCCGGTTCCAGGGCCAGGTCCGCCGCCAGCGGTGACCAGATCCACGGCTGCCAGGTGTCGTGCAGCCACTCCTGGCTGAGCACCCGCCGCCCAGGCATCACGTAGGTGTACCCGCCGTCGGAGTTGACCAGCTGGTATCCCTGGGCGCTGTACTCCTCGGCCGAGGTGCCCTTCCAGTCATCCAGCACCGGACTGGTCTCCAGCGGCTTGCTGCCCACGTACTCGAACCAGGTCCAGATCCAGGCGGTCGCCCCCTGGCCCTCGATGTGCCGGGTCACATCGTCGATGAAGTCGCGGAACAGGTCGCCCGGGTCGTCGTAGCCCTGCTCCGCTGCGACCTCGGCCAGCTCCGGACAGGAGGCGAGCAGCTCACGGTTCTCCTCGGAGTCCTTGAGCGAGGCGTTCGGGTACTCGTCGGTGCCCACGTGGAACTGCCCGTCGAACATCGGCAGGTACTCGTCGATCAGCGAGGTGACGAACGGCAGCGTGGCCGGGTTGCTCAGGTCGAGCAGGCCGAGACGGGTGTCGCGCAGCGCCTCGCAGTCGTGGCCCAGGTCCGGGCGCACCTGGAGGATGCGGGTGGAGTGCGAGGGGACGTCGATCTCCGGCAGGATCGTGATGCCATAGCGGCGTGCATAGTCCACCAGGTCGGCGATCTCTGCCTTGGTGTAGTGCAGCTCGGACGTCAGACCCGGGACGTCGCTCTCCAGCCGGAACGCCTCGTCGTCGCTGAAGTGCAGGTGCAGCAGGTTCATCTTCAACCAGGACATCTCCCGGATGTACTGCTTGAGGAAGTCGACCGAGGCGAACCGTCGGGCCACGTCCAGCATCACGCCGCGCTCCGCGTAGTCCGGTTCGTCCACGATCGTGCCGCGCGGGAGGGTGTCCCTGGCTTCGCTCTGTCCGGTGAGCAGCTGCAGCAGGGTGCGGGTGCCGTAGACGGCGCCGTCGGAGGTGGCCGCCGTCAGGTGCACGTAGTCGGTGATCGCGAGCCCGTAGCCCTCCTCGCCGAGATCGGCAGCGGGCACGCTGCTGAGCAGGATGTCGCTCTGACGCGGGTGCGGGTTGCGCATGCTCAGCACCACCGGCCGGATTCCGCTCACCTGTGTCAGGTCGGAGGCGAGCAGGTCGGCGACCGGCTCCAGCTCGGCGTCCTCGACCAGGATCCGTACCCGCCGGTCGAAGGTCAGCGGGTCCCCACTGTCGGTCGCCGGGGTCCACTCCTGCGGGGAGGGCACCACGGTCGGTGGCAGGGCCTCTGCGCTGGACTCGCCGTCGCCCACCTCAGCGGGCGAGTCCCCCAGTGCGGCTGTCGGCACGAGCAGTGTGCCGGTGAGCACCGCAGCGAGGACCATCGGTAGTCCTCGCGATGAACGCAGCTTGCGTCTGTGCATCATTGCTCCTCGTGTCAGGGCCGCCGTCAGCAGCACGAGGCACCGCGCGGCAGCCGTTCAGGGGCACCCAGGTAAGGGCGTTTTGCGCAGTACTACAAGCCGTACGGATGACTCGCGTGGACGAATACTGGTGCTATAGCCCCAGCAGACCTCCGCGCGAGGTGTGGTGGGGCGGCTAGTGCACGGCCGCGAGCACCTCGGGGTCCGCACACCCCGCTGCGAAGCCTTCGATGCGGCGGCCGATCTCCCGGCCGAGCACCCAGGTGCCGATCCGTTCGGCGAGCGGCGCCAACCACGCCGGCTGGCAGGTGAAGTTGTACTTCCACATGGCGCGGGTGCGGCCCGGGCCGGCCTGCTCGAACCGCCAGCCGCCGGCCATCGTGCGGAAGAACCACGGGCCGGTGACCATCCGCATCCCGACGTTCCGCGGTGGTGCGTAGGAGACGTACTCGCTGACCATGCGGGCGCCCCAGCGGTGCACGGTCAGGGTGCGCACTCCCTTGTCGGGGGCGGTGGCGCCGTCGAGGAAGTGCTGACGGCGGACGAACGGGTCCCAGCGCAGCCTCACCTCGCCGGTGGTCTGCGAGACGGCGAAGGCTTGCTGGGGGTCGAGGTCCACGACCGTCTCAGCGCTCACCATGGGCATGGCGCGATGGTGTCACAGCCCGCGCGCCCCGGCCATGTCGTCGCAGCCCAGCGACGGGCCTGTGCCGCGACGGCGCCAGCGGCAGCAGGCAAGCGCGGCGACGTGGCCGAGACCACGGTGGGATGACGGCCCTCCGCAGGCAGCCGGAGGAAGGGAGGACTACCCTCGTTCGCGGCCTCGCGCGTGCGCGCCGGGCCGGCGGACGGGAGGGCCGGTAGCAGTGCAGGAGAACGAACGGAACGCTGGTCGTGAGCCAGCCGAGGACGCAGCAGCCGCAGGGCGGGACGGTGCCGACCAGCCGCCCGCAGCGGAGCACGACGCTTCTGCTGGAGCGCTCTCGCCGGCGGACGGCGCCGGTGCTCGGTCCGCAGCTACCGCCACGGCCGGCAGTGTCTCTCCGGACCCAGCCGGTTCTGCCGGCACACCCGCCTCCCCGGCCTCTACGCCCTCCGCAGACTCTGCCCCTTCTGCCGGTTCGGCCCCCTCTGCCGAGACCCCGTCTGCCGAGACCCCTTCTGCCGAGTCCCCGTCTGCCGGGCCCCCGGTCGAGCCCCCGAGCACCACACCCGCTGTGCGGCTGGAGGGGCTCGGTCTGCGCGGCTCCCGCGGCTGGGCGTTCCGCGACGTCGAGCTGGTTGCCCAGCCCGGCGACCTGGTGGTGATCACCGGCGCCTCCGGTACCGGGCGCTCCACGCTCCTGCTCGCGATCGCCGGCCGGCTGCAGCCCACCGCAGGCAGCCTCGAGCTCGCCGGATGCACCGTGGCCGCCGACCGCCGCAACCACCGAGCGCTGAAGCAGGTCCGAGAGCGGGTGGCCGTGGCCCGCCTCGCCGACCACATCGGCCTGGACGGCAACCTCTCGGTGCAGACCAACGCCCGTGACGCAGCGGACTGGGTACGCCAACGACCCGCCGACGTGCAGGACCGCCTCGAGGACTGGCGCGCCCGCAGCGGACTGGTGCTCGAGCCGCACACCCCCGTCTCGGAGCTGCCCGCGCTGGAAGCCACCGCTCTGCACCTGCTGCTGGCCGCCGTCGTCGGCCCGGAGGTGATTGTGCTCGATGACGCCGACGCCGGTCTCGTGCCGGCCGAGCGGGACCAGCTCTGGCAGCTCGCGGCCGAGGTGGCTGCCACCGGCACCACCGTGATCGCCACGGCCACGGACGTGCCCGATCAGGCCGACGTGCACCTGGTGCTGCACCGGCACAGCGGCCCCGCAGCCCACGTGGCGAGCTCCCCGCCGGCCGAGGCGCCCGAGACACCGCAGAGCCCACCCGATGCGCAGCACGGCAGCCCGAGCGACCAGCCGGAGAGCCCACCGGAGCGCGAGCGGCAGGAGTCCCCGGCCGAGCCGGATCGGGTGGGCCGGCCGGACACCGACGAGCCCGACCAGGACGAGCCCGACCAGCCCGACGAGCCCGACCAGCCCGGCACCGACCGAGACGGAGCAGAACGATGAGAACGCTACGCCTGGCCCGCGCCGAGATCACCCGGCACAAGGGCTTCCTGCCCACCCTCGCCGTGCTGTTCCTGGTCATCGTCCCGTGCCTGTACGGCGCCCTGTACCTGTGGTCGAACTGGGACCCCTACGGCACCCTCGAGGACGTCCCGGTGGCCGTGGTGAACCTGGACGAGCCGGTCACCGTGGACGGTACCGAGGTGGCGGCCGGTGACGAGCTGGTGGAGACCATGCTGGAGGACCCGATCTTCGGCTTCGCGCCCACAGATGCCACCGATGCGGCCGACGGGCTGGCCGAGGGCCGCTACTACATGACCATCATCATCCCGGAGGACTTCTCCGCCAACCTCGCCTCCGGCGCCGACGGCACCCCGCACCGTGCTGAGGTGCAGATGCGCCGGGACGATGCGAACGGGTACGTGGTGGGCATCATGGCCGAGTCGGTGCAGGCCGAGCTGCACCAGCAGATCAACGTGGCCGCCACCTCCGCCTACTTCGAGTCCGTCTACGGGGAGCTGGACCAGCTCCGGGACGGCCTCACCCAGGCCGACGACGGTGCGCACCAGCTCTCCGACGGTCTGGTGGACGCCAAGTCGGGGTCGGCCGAGCTGGCTGACGGCCTTGCCGACGCCGAGTCCGGGTCGCAGGAGCTGGCTGACGGCCTGGTGGACGCCTCCGACGGCGCCGCCCAGCTCAGCGACGGCGCGAGCCAGGTCGCTGGCGGTACCCAGCAGGTGGCCGACGTGGTCAACCCGCTCGCGGACGAGGTGGTGCCCCGGATCCCGGACGTGGCCGACGGCGCAGCCTCGGTGTCGGACTCGGTCGCCTCGGTCACCGACCTGGTGGCCAGCGGCAGCGACTCGCTGTCCACCCGCACCGACGAGGTGGACGACGCCCTGGCGGCCCTGGTGGAGGAGCATCCCGAGCTCGCCGACGACCAGGCGTTCGCGGACCTGCAGGAGGCTGCCGGCCGGGTCTCGGACCGCACCGGTGAGATCGACGACACCCTGCAAGGAGTCAACGACGACGCGCAGCAGGTGAGCACCGACGCGCAGAACCTGCTCACCGCCGTCCCGGACCTGCAGAACGAGATCCGCACCGGGCAGGCGAACATCAACGAGCTGAACGACGGCGCCCACCAGGTGGCCGACGGTGCTGCTGAGCTCGCCAGCCAGCTGCCGGAGGCCCGGGACGGTGCCGCCGAGCTGGCGGACGGTATCTCCGACGCCGCCACCGGCTCGGCCGAGCTGGCCGACGGCATCGCCGACGCCTCCAGCGGCGCAGACGACCTCGCCGACGGGTTGGACCAGCTGGTGGCCGCCGTCCCGGCACTCGATCCGGACACCCGGGAGCGCAACGCCGCCGTGCTCGGCGACCCGACCGACGTCACCCTGGCGGTGGACAACCCGGCCGACGTCTACGGCCGCGGCCTGGCCCCGTTCTTCTTCGCCATCTCGCTGTGGGTGTTCGGCATCGTGGTGTTCCTGGTGCTCCGCCCGACGACGGGACGCGCCGTGGCATCGACAGCCTCACCGGTGCGGATGGCGCTGGTGGGCTGGCTGCCGGTGGCCACGGTCGGTCTGATCGGCGCGTGGTTGCTGCTCGCGGTCTCCGAGCTCGCGCTCGGCCTGGACGTGGTCGACCCGCTCGGCGCGTTCGCGATGGTCACCCTCGCCACGCTGGTGTTCACCCTGATCGCCCACCTGGCGCGCAGTGCCTTGGGGCTGGTCGGGTCCGCGGTGCTGCTGGTGGCGCTGATGCTGCAGCTGACCTCCTCCGGTGGGATCTACCCGGTGGAGACGTTGCCCTCGGTGCTGCGCGCCATCCACCCGTACCTGCCGATGACCTACCTGGTGGACGGGTTGCGGGTGGTGTTCACCGGTGGGCTGACTGCGCACCTGGTGCGGGACGCGATCGTGCTCGGCGCCGTCGGGGTGGTCGCCTTCATCGGTACCTGCCTGGTGATGGCCCGCAAACGCACCTGGGCGCTGCACACTCTGCACCCGGCGCTGGAAGGCTGAGGCGGTGACGATGCGCGAGCTGCTCTGGGTCACCCCGATGGAGGCGCTGGCCGTGGTGCTGGGCACTGCCGGCATGTACCTGGCGATGGTGATCATCATCAAGCTGGTCGGCCAGCGGATGCTCTCCAGCATGTCCAGCTTCGACGTGGCCGCGGTGATCGCGTTCGGGTCGGTGCTCGGCCGCGCCGCGCTCGGCGAGGCCCCACGGTTGGCCGCCGGGATCCTCTCCCTGGCCACCCTGGTGCTGATGCAGGGAATCGCCGGGCTGGTGCGCACCGTGCGCCGGGGCGGCCGGCTGATCGTGTCCGAGCCGGTGCTGCTGATGGCCGGCTCCACGGTGCTGGAGGAGAACATGCGGCACTGCCACGTGGTGCTCGCCGAGCTGCAGTCCCGGCTGCGCCAGGCCGGTATCCGGCACCGCGGGGAGGTGGCGGCCGTGGTGTTCGAACCCTCCGGGGCGATCAGCGTGCTGCGCCGGGGCGACGGGATCGACGCCCGCCTCCTGGAGGGGGTGCGCGGGGCCGACCAGGTGCCCCGCGAGCTGCTCCGTTGAGCACCCGATCCTGGCTCGTGAGTCAGATTGCTGGTGCTAGGACCCCAGCGATGTGACTCACCAGCCGGCGGTCCCGTGCTGGATAAGGTGGTGCCCATGGTTCGATGCGCACGGGTGGCCGCCGCAGTGGCGGCAGTGGCGCTGCTCGGTGCCGGGCTGACCGGCTGCTCCCTGTTCGGCCTCGAGGAGGAACCGCCGCTGGAGTGCCCCGGTGAGGAGCCGCCCGCCGCGGAACCCGGGGAGGCGCGGGTGCTGCTCACCATCGCCGAGGGCACCAGCCCCTGGGATCTGACCACGGTCGTGTACGACGACGGCACAGCCGCACTGCTCGACGGGCAGCAGGGTGCGGCCAGCACCAATGCGCTGGCGGCTGCCGGGACGCTGCCGCGCGCCGTGGTGGGCCCCTACGACGACCGGCCCGGCAGCTGGCGCACCGGCTACCTGCTGCCGTGCGCCCTGGACGAGCTGCGCGACCTGGCCAGCGACGCCCTGTTCGGCTCCCCGGAGTACGGCCGGGTGGCGATCACCGACCGTCCGTGGACCTACGTGAGCTATGACAACGGCGCCACCCGTGCCGAGGTGGAGGTGCACGCCTTCGACACCGGCTACACCGAGGGCCTGGACTGGTCCGAGCGTCGTGCCCGGGAACGACTCGCTGCGCTCACCCACTTCCTGCAGGCGAACCTGGTCGTCACCGGTGAGGAGCTCCCGGTCACCGCCGCGCAGGTCGATGGCAGCAGCGAGGTGGCTGAGGACTTCGAGTGGCCCGGGCCGCCACCGGCCGAGCTGCTCGGCGAGGATGGCTGTGGGGTGCTCACCGAGGACCAGGCGACGGCGGTGCTCACCTTCGCCCGTGAGGACGGCCTGGGGGAGGCGAGCTCGCAGCTCACCGTGCGCGCGTTGCCGCCGGGTGTCTCCGGCTGCGACTGAGCAGCACAGCGGCCGGCCCGGCGGCCGCCCCAGAGCCGCTGCCGCGACCTGAGCAGGTCGGCTCAGAACCCGGTGATGATCGCCGGGACGGCGAAGCCGACCACTGCGCTGAGGATCGCCCAGGCCCCGAGCGCCACTCCGGCGCCGGCCGCGGCCTTCGGCCTGCCAGGTGCCCTGAGCCCGATGCTGCCGGCGACCACTGCCACGATCCCGATCAGCACGCTCGTCCCGGCGGCCGCGTAGGAGAACAGGCGGTAGGTCTCGTAGGACGCCGTGCCCGAGCCGGTGATCAGCATCGGCATCAGGTAGCCGACGACCTGCTGGACCAGGCCGATGACCACCACCAGGACGCCGGCGGCCAGCGATACGCGCCCCGCTGGGTTGCTGCCGCTGGTGGCACCCGGATCGTAGGCGGCCGCGCTGTAGCCGGGCTGGTAGGCAGCGGCCCCATACCCAGACCCTCCCGGGTGGCCAGGCTGCTGGGCGCCGGGCTGCTGGTGGTCGGGGCTGGGTCCGAAGCCGGAGTTCATGGCAGGCAATCCTGCCAGAGCGCGCCGAACGCTGGGCCGCGCCTGCCCGGGGTGGGGTGAGCACCCGGGGCAGAGGTGCCCATCGCGGGCCGAGCGCTGGGCCGTGCCGGTTGCGTAGCATCCCGTCCATGCGACGACTTTCAGCTGCTGTGCTGACCGGGCTGCTCCTGACCTTCGGCCTGGCCGCGTGCAGCGACGAGCCGGTGGACCCGACCGCGGAGTGCTCCGGGAACGGGCAGGTGCCGGCGGGGGAGCCGGGCGCGGCGGAGGTGCTGCTCACCACCTCCCGGGGCCACGTGCTCTACGCCGACGGCTGGATGGTGGTCCCGGCCGAGGACGGGGCACGCGCCACTCTGGCGGCGGTACAGGTGCCACTGATGGCCCCACCGCCACCGACAGGCGACCTGTGGCAGCCCGCCTACCTGGGCAGCTGCCAGGTAGCCGGCATCGACACTCTCGCTGCGGAGGAGCTCGACGACGGTGCCGACCTGGGTCAACCGATGGTCACCGATGCGTCCACGACGTCGGTGACCTACTACGGCGGCGACGGCGTGGTGCGCACCAGCGCCTACGCGCTCGGCCACGAGGGGACCGGTGACGGTCTGAGCCGGGACCAGCGGCACGGCCGCGCGGTGCTCGAGGGTCTGATCGACGCGCTCGATGAGGCGACTGCCACCGGCGACGTGCTCCCGATCGAGACGCTGCAGGTCGTCGGGGAGGCCGGTGAGCCGGAGCCGGAGGGCTGGCCGGGTCCGCCGTTGGATGAGCTCCTCGGTGACGACGAGTGCGGTGAGCTCACCGGTGAGGAAGCACTGGAGGTGTATGAGTTCCTCGGCGAGCGCACGCACGACGACGTCGGCTGGTTGCGGGCCACCGTGGTCGCCCCGGGGATGTCCGCATGCGGCTGACGGGGAAGAACTGCCCGTTGCGGCGGCGCCGCCGGACCGCTCGGCCTGCGTAGCATCGACAGATGCGACGAACTGCAACTGCTGTGCTCTGCGGGGCGTTTCTCGCCCTCGGGCTCAGTGCATGCAACCCCGAGCCGGTGGATCCGACCGCCGAGTGCTCCGGCACCGAGGAGAAGCCGCCGGGGGAGCCGGGCTCTGCCGAGGTGCTGCTCACGGTCGGGAACGCCCGCGGCACCCGCCTGCTCACCACCGTGCTGTACGCCGACGGCTGGGTGCTCACCCTTGCGGAGGAGGCACCGGGCGCGGTGGATGCGCTGACCGCGCCCCGGATGGCGCCACCGCCGCCGGCCGGGCGACCGTGGCAACCGGCCTACCTGGGCTCCTGCCAGCTGGAGGGTGTCGCAGACCTCGCCGACGAGGAGCTCGCTGCGGACGCCGACCTCGGCGACGTACCGATCACCGACCAGGCGACCACTGTGGTGACCTACTACGGCGGCGTGCAGCCGGCTGTCACCAGCGCCTACGGGCTCGGCCAGGAGGAGGGCGCGGACCTGAGCCGAGCAGAGCAGCACGGGCGGGCAGTGCTCACCGGACTGCTCGATGCCCTCGACGAGGCCACGCCCGTCGGCGACGTGCTGCCGGTGGAAACGGTCCAGGTGACCGGCGATGCCGGCGGCCAGGAGCCGGTCGGCTGGCCTGGACCGCCGCTGGCGGAGCTGTTCGTCGAGGACTCCTGCGGCGAGCTCACCGGGGAGCAAGCCAGGTCGGTGCTGGACTATCTGACCAGCACTGATGAGGAGGTCGGACGCCTGCGCGCCGAGGTGGTGCCACCCGGGCTGCCGGCCTGCAGCTGAGCACCCCGGACCAACCGGAGCAAACCACCTGAGGTGAGCTCCGCCGTCGGGCTATGACTGCGGCACCCGCCGCACCGGTGCGCGCCCGGCCGGCTGGTCCACCGGCTCCACCTCCGGCACCGCGGGCACCGGCATCCGCACCGGGTGGCCGGTCCGGACGTGCACCTGCTCGCCGTGGTGGGTGGTGTGCAGCTCCTCACCCTCGACCAGCTCGTACTTGGCGCTCACCCGTCCTTCGTGGCGGGCGATGTCGATGGCGAGCACCGCCTCCCGCTGGCGCACGTGGAAGCGTAGCCGGTTCAGGTCGGCGGGCAGCCGCGGGGCGAAGGTGAGTGTGCCGCCGTGGTCGCGCATCCCGCCGAAACCGGCCACCGCCACCAGCCAGGCACCACCCATCGCGGCGATGTGCAGCCCGTCGTCGACGTTGCCGTGCAGGTCGCCCAGGTCCACGAAGGCCCCTTCGGCCCAGTAGTCGTAGGCCAGCTGCAGGTGCCCGGTCTCAGCGGCCAGGATCGCCTGGGTGGTCGACGACAGGGACGAGTCCCGGACCGTGCGGGCCTCGTAGTAGCGGAAGTTGCGGGCCTTCTGCTCCGGGGTGAACAGGTCGCCGCGCAGGTGCATCGCCAGCACCAGGTCGGCCTGCTTGACCACCTGCTTGCGGTAGATCTGGAAGTACGGGAAGTTCAGCAGCAGCGGGTAGTGCTCGTCGGCGGTGCGCTCGAAGTCCCACTGGTCCTGGGTGGTGAAGTCCTCGGACTGGGCGTGCACCCCCAGGTCCTCGTCGTAGGGGAAGATCATCGCGTCCGCGGCGTGGCGCCAGGCAGCCCGCTCCTCGGCGGTGACGGCGAACCGGGCGGCCTGGTCCGGGTTGCGTTCGCAGGCGGCGTCCGCAGCCCGCAGGTTCGCCTGCGCCATCGCGTTCGTGTACACGTTGTCGTCCACGATCGCGGTGTACTCGTCCGGGCCGGTCACGCCGTCGATGTGGAACTTCCCGTCGTCGTAGTGGCCCAGGCTGATCCACAGCCGCGCGGTCTCCACCAGGATGTCGGTGCCGATCTCGGCGTCGAACTGGGTGTCGCCGGTGGCGGCCACGTACCGGGAGACCGCATCGGCGATCGCCGAGTTCACGTGGAAGGCGGCGGTGCCGGCGGGCCAGTAGCCGGAGCACTCCTTGCCGGTGATCGTCCGCCACGGGAACGCTGCTCCGGCCAGACCCAGCTCGGTCGCGCGCTCGCGGGCCTGCGGCAGGGTGTCCATCCGCCAGACCAGGTGGTCGCGGGCCGCCGAGGGCGCGGTGTAGGTGAGCATCGGCAGCGCGAACACCTCCGCGTCCCAGAACGTGTGCCCGTCGTAGCCGATACCGCTCAGGCCCTTGGCCGCGATGCCCTGCCCCTCCGAGCGTGCGGCGCACTGCAGCACGTGGAACATCGAGACCCGGACCGCCTGCTGCAGACCCGGGTCGCCGTCGATCTGCACGTCGGAGGAGCTCCAGAAGTCGTCCAGGTAGGCGCGCTGCTGCTCCAGGAGCTGCTCCCAGCCGATCAGCTTGCCCACGGCAAGGGCCGCTTCCACCTGGTCCCGCAGCGCGGGTGCGGAGCGCCGGTGCGACCAGCCGTAGGAGAGGTACTTCACCAGCCGCAGCTTCTGCCCGCGGGGGATCTGGGCGGTCACGGTGAACCGGGCCAGGTCGCCGTTCGCCTCGATCGTGGTGTTCGCACCGGGCGGCACCTGCAGGATGTGGTCCATCCCGGCCGCCATCCGCAGCCTGGACTTGCGGGTCCGGTGCATGAGCACGGCCTGCTGGCCGCGGGCCGCGGACGCCAAGGCCTTGAGCGGGCGCTCCAGCACGGCGGCGTCCCGCGGGTCGGAGGAGGGGCGCCCGGCCTGCTCGTTGGCGAGCAGGTCGGAGTAGAGGGCCACGTACACGTCGTCCTCGAGCGGCTCCACCTCGTAGCTGATCGCCGCCAGGGAGCGGTGCACCAGGGACACCAGCCGGCGGGAGGTGACCTTCACCGGCGTGCCGCTCGGGGAGACCCACTCGGTGTACCGGTCCAGGGTGCCGCTGCGCAGGTCCAGGGCGCGCTCGTGCTTGAGCGTGTGCCCGTAGCGCAGGTCGAACGGGGAGTCGCCCACGAACAACCGCAGGATCTTGCCGTCGGTCACGTTCACCGCGGTCTCCCCGGACTCCGGGAAGCCGTACCCGGTCTCGGCGTGCGGCAGCGGCCGCTGCTCGTAGAAGCCGTTGATGTAGGTGCCCGGCACCACCCGCGGCTCGCCCTCCTCCAGGGAGCCGCGCAGCCCGATGTGCCCGTTGGCGAGGGTGAACAGGGACTCGCTGGCAGCCAGGTCCTGCAGGGACAGGCCGTTGCGCACCAGCTTCCACGGGTGGATCTCGTAGCCGCTGCGCTGCTCGGCGTACTCGGTGGTGTCGCCGGTCTCCCCAGTGCTGTGCTGACCGTGGCCGTTGCTCACGGATCCTCCTCGCCGGTGGTGGGCTCGTCGTCTGGGCGGTCGGCCGGCGGGCCGGGGACCGCGACCGGTGGGCGGGACAGTGTGGTCCCGGCCCCCTCGGTGAGCAGGTCGGCCAGGTCGTCGACCACCACGTCCGCCCCTGCCTCGGACAGGGCCTCGGCGTGGTCGAGGCGGTTCACGCCGACCACGTACCCGAAGTTCCCGGCGCGGCCGGCCTGCACCCCGGAGACCGCGTCCTCGATCACCACGGCCGCCGCCGGCTCGACGCCGAGCGCCTCGGCGCCGGCCAGGAACGTGTCCGGTGCCGGCTTGCCCGGCAGCTGCCGCTCGGCGGCGACCACACCGTCGATCCGGGTGTCGAACTGCTCGGCCAGCCCGGCGGCCTCGACCACGGCGGCACCGTTGGCGGATGCGGTGACGATCGCGGTGGCCAGCCCGGCCTCGCGGACCGCGGCCAGGTAGCGCACGCTGCCCGGGAAGGTGTCCACACCGTCGGTGGCCAGGATGCGCTGCACATCGGCGTTCTTCCGGTTCCCGATCCCGCAGATGGTGTCCGCCTCCGGCGGATCGTGGGGACTGCCCTCTTCTCGTTCGATGCCGCGAGAGGCGAGGAAGGTGCGCACACCGTCGTAGCGGCGGCGGCCGTCCACGTACGCGGCGTAGTCGGCGCGGGTGAACTCTCCTTCGCCGAGGTCGGCCAGGAGTGCGTCGAAGGTCTGCTTCCAGGCCGCGAAGTGCAGGGTTGCCGTCTGGGTGAGCACACCGTCCAGGTCGAACAGGCAGGCCCGGACCTGAGCCGGGAGGCCGAGGGCGCGCAGGGCGTCCGGGGTGGGCGAGGTCATGCTGATGACGCTAGTGCCGCGGAGCGTGTGGGTACGCATTGGGGGTGCGCGCGTCGCGTTTCCCCCTCCCCATGGGTCGCGAACGCCCGCTTTCGCGGCCGTGGAGGCGGCTCGCGCCGCGAAAGCGGGCGGTCGCGAGACCTGTCGCTAGAGATTCGAGTGGGTCTACAAAGTCTCGATCGGCTGGCCTACAAAGTCTCGATCGACCGCGCTGGCCCCGGCGGGCCCGTGGAGCGACTGGCGGCACTTCGCCCGGGTCGGCGACGTTCGATTCTCAAGTCTCCACGGTGGTGCCGGTCGCCCAGGACGGCCGGGAGGCGTTCGTGTTCGTCGGGGACCGGTGGATCCCGGAGAAGCTCGGCGACTCGGCCCCGGTATGGCTGCCGATGCACATCGGCGACGGCGACCCGAGGGCTCTTCACCGCCACATCGATGGCTTCCATGCCGCTGCCACGGCCTGCTCCACCGGCCACGGCTGGAACGTTGCCAGGCCCGCCTGGCTGGAGAAGCAGCCCTGCGTGCACCCGCGCACGGCCGTGGTCTCCTCGCCCGCATCCGCAGCCTCCGCACCCGCAGCAGGCCTCCCCGGGCCAGCCTGCTCGCCGCTCGCGCCCGACCGGTCGCCGGCCCCACGTATCCGGCCGGTCGCTTCCTCCGCCGACGGCGCAGCTCGCCCGTCCATCGCCTCTCACCCGTCCTCGGTGGTGAAGAAGATGGGGTCGCCGAACTGCGGCGCCACGGTCCACAACCCGGGCGCACCTTCCGGCACCTCGAGGCACACGTTCGCGCTCGCCTCACCGTCGGGGTAGACCTCACCGACGTCGTAGAGCTCGTCCGGGATCACCCCGCAGTCGTCGTCGTAGGTGCGGGAGTCGTCGCCGACGAACCCGAAGTCCAGGTCCCAGAACGGGTCACCGGTCTCCTCCCCGACGTAGGTCACGGTCACCGGCAGGATCCAGAACTCCATCCCGTCACCGGGCGGGTCGTTGAACTGGTTCTCCGCGCGCACCTCGTCCCACGCCTCATAGGGGTCGCCGAGCTGGATGTCCCAGTCGTCGTTGCCGACCAGGGTGTCGATCGGAATGGGGTTCTCCCGCGTGCCGGCCTCGGGCGTCGGCTCCTCCGTCGGCTCCTCCGTGGCCTCCTGTGGAGGCTCCTCGGTCGGCTCGTCTGTCCCCGCCGGCTCCGCCGTGTCCGCATTCGCCCCCGCAGTCTCGCCGCCGGCGGCCGCACCCGGCGCCGGCTCGGTCTGCCCCCGCGGCGCCACCGCCCCGGCGTCGCAGGCCGCCAGCACCAGCACCAGCCCGAGACCGACCAGCCCGACCACACGTCGGCCCTCACTCATCGCTCTCACCTGCCTGCCCGCTGACGAACGTCTTCTCGCCCCAGTAGCTGCCGACCGTCCACAGCCCACTGGCCTCCGCCGGAATCTGCAGGCACACGTTCGCCTCCACGGTGGCGTCGGTGTACAGCGCGTCGACCTCCATCAGGTCGTCCGGCACGATCACCGGGCACCAGTCCTCATAGCTGCGGTTCTCCTCGCTGACGAACCCGAACTGCAGGTCCAGCCACGGTTCGGCGGAGTCGCTGCCGGTGTAGGTCGCGGTCACCGGCACCAGCCAGTACTCGGTGCCCTCCTCCGGCGGTTCGCTGTAGGGGTCCTCGGCGCGGATCTCCGACCAGCCGTCGTAGGGCGTCCCGAGCGTCACGGTCCAGTCACCGTCGTCGATCGGGGTGCCGGCCGGCAGCGGGTGCGCCCGGGTGCCCACGTCCTTGTCCACCTGCTTCAGCGGGCGGGTCGCCGGCCCCTGGGCACCGGCATCAGCCTCGTCCTGCGCCCCGGCCGCCTGCGTGCCCGTCGAGGCCTGCTCGGCCTGGGCGGTCTGCGTTCCCGCGCCGACCGCCCCGGGCTCCTTGGTCAGCGGCTGGGTCGAGCAGGCGCTCGCGCCGAGCAGCAGGCCGCCGATCAGCGCCGTGCCTGCCACGCGCATCGTCGGTGTTCTCATCGTTCTCTCCTCGTCTCCCTGGGCCTGGCCGGTCGATCAGGCCCGCTGCGAAGGAGTGTGTGACCGGCCCCCGACGAAGCGGCAGCACCGCTGCGATAAGAGGGGTTATCGCGATCGCGGCCAGAATGTCGGTGGTCTGCGGGAGAGTGACGGCCATGACCACCACGACCGTTGACCAGGCGCCGGCCACCCAGGCCGTGCTGCAGCAGGTGCTCGCCGGGCTGCACGTCAGCCTGCTCGACGTCGCCGAGACCGCCCACGTGCAGCGCCCGGTGGTCTCGGTCTGGCGCCGCCGGTACGCAGGTGGGCACGACCCGTTCCCCAGCCCGGTGCGCCAGCGCGGCCAGCAGCCGCTGTTCTCCGCCGCGGAGGTGGCCAGCTGGGTGCAGCGCAACGGCCGGGGCAACAACCCCGAGTTCGCCATCGACCTGGCCCTGCGTGGGGTCTCCCATGACGACGGCGCCGCTCACCTCTCCCTGCTGTCCGCTCTGACTGCGCTGCTTCGGGTGAAGGCCGCCGCCGGCGCGGCTCTCGCCGCGCTCACGCCGGCGGAGATCCTCGATCTCGCCGACGACGTGGACCCCGACGATGCGGACTCCTTCACCGAGATCGAGGCTGCGGGCCAGGACATTACCCGGCTGGCCGCGCTGGCCGACGTGCTCGCCGACTCCGCCTACACCCCGGCCGCAGCCCTGGAGTCGCTGCTGGGTGCCACCACTGCGGCCGCGTCCCTGGCGCGGGATGCCACCCGCCCGGTGCTCGACCTGGCCGAGCCGGTCCCGGCGACCCTCACCCCGGTCGCCCTGGAGCTGACCGCGGCGATCGCTGCAGCCCTGCACACGGGTGAGCCGTTCACCGTGGCCGACCCGGACCCCGGCTGCGGGGACCTGCTCACCGCGGTGCTCGGCGGTCAGGAGCACCTGGAGGTGCCGGGGGCGGTGCTGCCCGCCAACGCCGACCGGATGACCCGCCGCCGGCTGGCCGCGTACGGGCACCACGTGCGCTCCCGGGACCTGGACCAGGGCTTCGGCGCAGACGCCCTGGTGGTCACGGCGTTGACCGGCCAGCACCTGCCGGAGCAGGTGGTGCTGGAACGCATCGAGGATGTGGCGATGCGGCTCGCCCCGGGGCAGCGTGCCCTGGTGCTCGGCCCGGCCCGGGCGCTGCTTGATGCCGCCGAGGGGCGCGAGGTGGAGTCGGTGCGCTCCCAGCTGCTGCGCACCGACAAGGTGCGTGCCGCGGTGCTGCTCCCGGCCGGCCTGGTGCCGGAGCGCTCCCGGGAGCGGCTGGCGCTGTGGGTGCTCGGGGACGCCCACCCGCAGGTGCCGATCCGGAAACGGTGGATCCTGGTGGCCGACGTCTCCGAGGAGCTGCTCACCCCCAGTGGCCTCCTGGATGAGACAGCGGTCTCTGACCTGATCACCGACCTGGTGGCCGCGATGGGCACCGCCGCGCAGGTGGGCGCGCACGCGTTCCGGTTTGCCCGGTTCACCCTGACCTCGGCGATCCTGGCGTCAGGTGGTGGCCTGATCGCCTCGGCCCGCCCGGTGCCGCGCAGCGTGCGCGAGGACGACGGCGCGGCCAGCGCCCACGCCCAGGAGCTGCTCCGCGCCCTGGCGGCCGAACCCCAGAGAGAGGTGCGGCTCAGCACCAGGCGCGGGACCGCCGTCGCCCCGAGGACCGCACGGATCGGTGAGCTGACCGACAAGGGTGTGCTCCGCCGTCTGCCTGGGCACCGGATCGACCCGGCGGACGTGCGCGCGGCGACCGGGGCGGCCGGTGAGGTGCCGGTGATCGGGGAGGCTGAGCTGACCGGCGGGCTCGCGCCCGGGTCGCGGGTGGCGGGCCGGTTGGAGCTGGAGGCGTGCTACCCCGCTCACCGGCTGACCGAACCGGGGGACGTGGTGTTCACCGTGACCCCGCGGCCGGCGGCGATGGTGGATGCTGACGGGTTTTCCGTGGTCGCCTACCCGGCGCAGGTGCTGCGGGTGCAGCGCCCGGAGGTGGGGTTGGTGGGCGAGGTGCTCGCCCGGGACGTGGCCGGGCAGGATGCGGCGGCGCGGCGGTGGCGGGACTTCCCGGTGCGGCTGGTGCCGCCAGCGCAGGCGAGCGCGGTGGCCGCTGGGCTGGCGCAGGTGCGTCGGGCGCAGGAGGAGCTGGCCGAGCGGGCCGCTCGGCTGGAGGAGCTGGCGGCCACAGTGGCCGCCGGAGCAGCCACAGGAGTGCTCGTGGTAGGAGAAGATGAAGGGGGCGCACCGGCGCCCGGAGAAGGATGAGGAACGCTGTGCCCCCACGCAAGAAGCAGGCCGTCGCCACACCGAGCACCGCGAGCACGATGAAGGAGCTCAAGGACACGTTGTGGAAGGCGGCGGACAAGCTCCGCGGTTCGATGGACGCCTCCCAGTACAAGGACGTGATCCTCGGGCTGGTGTTCCTGAAGTACGTCTCGGACGCCTTCCATGCCCGGCGAGCTGAGCTCGCTGAGGAGCTCGCGGCCGAGGGGTACACCGAGGAGCAGTCCGCCCCGCTGCTGGAGGACGTGGACGAGTACCTGGGCGTGGGGGTGTTCTGGGTGCCGCGGCGGGCCCGGTGGGAGTATCTGGCGGAGAACGCCAAGGGCAGGGTGGCTGGCCCGGACGAGGCGGAGGCCTCCATCGGGCAGCTGGTGGACGAGGCGATGACCCAGCTGGAGCAGTCCAACCCGACGCTGCGGGCCACGTTGCCGACGATCTTCAACCGGGACAACGTGGACCAGCGTCGGCTGGGGGAGCTGATCGACCTGTTCCACGCGGCCCGGTTCTCCGGGGTGGGTGCCCGGCGGGCGCGGGACGTGCTGGGGGAGGTGTATGAGTACTTCCTGGGGAAGTTCGCGGCCGCGGAGGGTAAGCGGGGCGGTGAGTTCTACACCCCGCCGGACGTGGTGCGGGTGCTGGTGGAGGTGCTCGAACCGTTCTCCGGGCGGGTGTACGACCCGTGCTGCGGGTCCGGGGGCATGTTCGTGCAGGCGGAGAAGTTCCTGGAGCGGCACGAGGCGGACACCCAGGCGATCAGCGTGTTCGGTCAGGAGCTGAACGAGCGCACCTGGCGGATGGCGAAGATGAACCTGGCCGTGCACGGGCTCACCGGCAACCTGGGCCCGCGCTGGGGGGACACGTTCGCCCGGGACCTGCACCCGGATGTGCAGATGGACTACGTGCTGGCCAACCCGCCGTTCAACATCAAGGACTGGGCGCGCTCGACCGATGATGCCCGCTGGGCCTACGGGGTACCGCCGAAGAACAACGCGAACTATGCGTGGATGCAGCACATCCTGTCCAAGCTGGCTCCGGGCGGGTCGGCCGGTGTGGTGATGGCGAACGGGTCGATGAGCTCCAACTCCGGTGGGGAGGGGCAGATCCGGGCGAACCTGGTGGAGGCGGACCTGGTCAGCTGCCTGGTGGCGCTGCCCACCCAGCTGTTCCGCTCCACCGGTATCCCGGTGTGCGTGTGGTTCTTCACCAAGGACAAGGCGGCCGGGTCGGTGGACCGGACCGGTGAGGTGCTGTTCATCGATGCCCGGAACCTCGGCCACATGGTGGACCGCGCCGAACGCGAGCTGGGCGAGGAGGACATCGCGACGATCGCCGGCACGTTTCACGCCTGGCGGGGCAGCGCTTCCGCGGAAGCGGCCGGGGCAACGTATGAGGACGAGCCGGGCTTCTGCTACTCGGCCACGCTGGCGGAGATCAAGGACGCTGACTACGCCCTCACACCGGGACGCTATGTGGGCGCTCCACCGGAGGAGGACGACGGCGAGCCGATCGAGGAGAAGATTGAGCGGTTGACTGCTGAGTTGATTGAGCGGTTCGAGGAGTCGGCGCGGCTGGAGGCCGTGGTGCGCGAGCAGCTGGGGCGTGTGCGGTGAGAACTCTTCGCTTAGAGGATGCTCTCGAAGAACTGATCGACCACAGGGGCAAGACTCCGCGGAAGCTTGGGTCAGAGTTCATCGATGAGGGCGTCCCGGTGGCTTCTGCGATCCTCGTCAGAGATGGTCGGCTCGTCCTCGACGAGGCTCGGTATGTCAGCGAAGACGTCTTCGAACGTTGGATGAGTGTGCCACTCCGGAGCGGAGACGTGATCCTGACGAGCGAGGCGCCTCTCGGCCGCGTGGCGCGCGTTGTGACGGATGCCCCTCTCGTCCTCGGTCAGCGTCTATTTGGCCTCCGGGGCCGCAAGGATGTTCTTGACTCTGGCTACCTCTACTACGCGCTCCAGACTCATCGTGTGCAGGCTGATCTCATCGGTCGTGCGACCGGCACAACGGTGGTCGGGATACGTCAGTCGGCATTGCGACAGCTGGAAGTACCAGCACCGGCGTATCCGCAGCAGGTGGCAATCGCCGAAGTGCTCGGCGCCCTCGACGACAAGATTGAAGCCAACCGCAAGCTCGCCGCCACCGCCGATGAACTGTGCGCTGCGATCGTGAGGGAATCGCAGGATTCTAACCGTGCCGAACGCCTGGGCGATGTAGCAGAGATCGTCATGGGCTCGTCTCCCCCCGGGAAGACCATGAACGAGGACGGGGAGGGCGTCCCGTTCTACCAGGGGGTACGCGACTTCGGTCTGCGCTTCCCAACCCGTCGCGTGTGGACGACGGCGCCAACGCGCACGGCTCATGGCGGAGACATCCTCGTCAGCGTGCGGGCGCCGGTCGGCACCGTGAACTATGCGCCTGAGACTCTCTGCATCGGACGCGGCCTCGCCGCTGTGCGTTCAAGGACTGATCAGCAGAGCACACTGTTTCATCTACTCCGAAGCGTCCGGCGCGCCTGGGCGGAGTACGACTCAGGCGGCACGGTCTTCGGTTCTATCAACCGCGACCAGCTCCACAACATCGAGATACCTGCGATTCGGTCGGACGCCGTTGCGCGCTGCGAGGCTGAGGTCCACAGCGTGGAGCAGCGACTCGCATCCGCACTGAGGGAGAACGAGAGTCTCGCGGTACTGCGCGACTCGGTGCTTCCTAAGCTGATGTCTGGACAGCTCCGAGTTGCAGAGGCAATGGAGGTGGTGGCGCTGTGACGGGCCGGGTGCGGTTTGTGACTGGAAGAACGGTCCCCTATGGCGCGCCGACCAAGGCGCGTAAGAAGCGGCGTAAAGGGGGCCCGGCATGTGCATGCGGGCGCAGGTTCGGAATCAACCCCAAGAGTCCGATCCCGCCCCACAAGCACAAGGCGACGGGCCAATGGTGCGAGTATGCGACTCAGCCAGGGCAGCGAGCGAAGGTGGCCATGCGCAGTGCTGGGAGCACTGCGCCACGGACGAAGAGGCGGAAGACGCCCGGAGTCGATGACGTCGCACCTTACCGCAAGGGCCAGCTCCAGTGTGCGACCTGCCTGAAGTGGTTGGATGCGCCAACCGGTGAACTTCCGGCTCATCAGGGCCGTCCCAATCCGCGACCATGTCCCGGTGGTCCAGCCGTCGGGCGCGAGGTACTGCCGAAGAAGGGGCAGCCAAGCACGCGGAAGTCATCGAAATCGAGCAGCGTGCAGAACGACCGAACTGGGCGACGCATGAACGATCGTCGCGTCCGACTCACACCCGAGCAGCGGCGGGAACGCGCGATCAAGCGCAAAATCGACGATCGCATCGAGTTGCAGATGGCCGAGCTCGAGGAGCGTCCGCCTCGTGAAGACATCGAGTTCGGCCCTGGCCGCGATCCGCGCGTCTACGGGGGGGCTCTCCGAGACTCGTCGCTCACGCTACTAGCGGCGCGCGTGCTCCCCACCGATCGATGGAAACCTGCGTCAATGGCGACGAAATGACGCAGCGCGGCCTGCCCCCGTCGTGCTTCAGCCAGAAGCCCAGCCAGACTCGACAGCGTAGGACTTCAACTTCTTGAGAATGTATTGCGCGATTTCGGATCGGTTCGTCGTAGTCAAGAAGTCGCCAGACCTCCAGTGAAGCTCGAGGCACGTTGCCTCGTCCACCCCATCGATGGCGAGATCTGGAATCAACGGTAGATCACCCAGCCGCTTCTCAACCACCGTTTCGCCGAGTCCAGACTGGGCGGCGGTAAGAAAA
Organism: Ruania albidiflava DSM 18029; assembly: GCF_000421225.1. GTDB lineage: Bacteria > Actinomycetota > Actinomycetes > Actinomycetales > Beutenbergiaceae > Ruania > Ruania albidiflava. The sequence continues at coordinate 28,801 of NZ_ATWL01000026.1, forward strand.
TCACCGAGTGCGCGGTTTAGCTTCTTGTCGTTGCCAGATCCGAAACCGTACTCCGACGCGAGCAGTGCGAAGCCCGCTCGAGCGTCGTGCGCCGGGTTGCCCCGGATCTCAGCCGTCGGCGAGTCGGCGCGCTGCAGTAAGCGCCCGAACTCGGAACGATCGAAGTAGGTGGAGATCTCGCTTGGTGGTCTCGTATTGACGTCAAGTGTCTCCAATACCGCTACCGCTTCGCTGGGGCCATATCGGCGCACTATGGGGAGCGCCAGGGACGGCGTAATGAAGACCGCTCGGGCGTCCAGCCGCACAATCGTCTGGACCAGCAAACCGGACCGTGAAGACCACCACTTCCCGATTACGCTGTTGGGTGTTGCAGAAAGCAACCGGTCCGCATCCAGGAGGCCGTAGCGCGCACTGCCGGTCAATTCGCCCAGGACACCAGCGTTGCCACTCTCACTCACGAAGACAATGACGGCGCGGATGGGCTTACGGGTGGCGCTCAGCAAGTCGGCGAGCAACCCTACGAAGTCGGCACTGACTTGATCCAGAAGGTCGCCAAGCGTGTGGTACGCGTTGGGGTCATAGTTCCTCGGGTCGACTCCCAGCGCCTCAAGACTCTCTAGGCCGTTCGCGAGCTTCAGGGTTTCGATTGCAAGACCCTGCCACTCTTCTCTCACTGGTCCGGCGACATCAACAGGGATGTGAACGGGCGACTTCCCAGCTCGCTCCTCGAAGGACCTGGCCATGACGTCGGCAATCGGTCCGGAAGTCTCAGGCCACACAACGAGCGTGCGGGAGCCAGCGCCACTTTCCCGCAGGAATCCCTTGATCTGGCTGAGCTCTTTGTCGGTCGGGGGATCACTCTCACGGTCGTCAACGTTCACGATAACGATGCGATCTTCGTTCGCGGGGAGCCCGTATTCCTGAGCAGCCGCATCCACGGACTGTCGAAGCCTGTCTGCCGACACCTCGCCTCCGGCGAGCCGTGCGGTCGCAGCAAACTCTCTCGGTAGCCAGGTCGACAGACTGCTGACTAGCGTCGTCTTCCCGGTCCCCGAGCTAGCGTGCAGAGGCAGGAAGATGCCCCTACCCCTGGCCTTCACGTGCAACGCAACGCGTCGGAAGATCTCAAGCGTCTCGTCTGCCGGTTCTACCAAGAGGCGTGCGATGTCAGCCCCAACAGTCGCAATCAGCGATTCGTACCGTGACGGTAAGACCAACTCCTTGAGAAGGTGTGCGTGAGGCGTCGACAATGTGGTTCCAAACATCGGGCTAATAGATTCACGGCTAGTTTGGCAAAGAAGTCAGGCCTCTGTGCAGGCTTTCGACCGCGATCGCGTCACGGTCGTCCATGCGCGTCATTCTGGGCGGAATGGTGGTTGTGTCAGACGGCGCCCGACGGAGTGTCACTGACCAGAGGACTCCACACCCGGGTGGGGATTCCCGCCGGCTCTGCCGGGCGCGTCGGAGATGGACCTGCCAGCCCCTGTGGCGCGGGGCGTGCGGCAGAGCGTCGATAGTGGTTGAGTCAGCGGACTGCAGAAGAAGAGATCGACCAAGAGCGACCAGCCCGACGACGACGAGACCGCTGCCTGGGCGGAGGTCGCGCTCTCGGATCGAGCGGCGAGCCACGAACCTAGACGTTGGCGGCAAGGCTGGCCCGGAGAAACCCGGCAAGAACGGGGAGGGCCCGCCCCTGGGGTGCGGGCCCTCCGTTCTCCTAGGTGTACCCGGCCAGGAGGTTGGTAGCACTCGGCGGGTCTGGTTGACCTAGGAGGAGCCTCCGAGTGGGGTGTGGCTGTTCGAAGGCTGCACCACCACAAGGAGGCTCCGTGTCACACCGTAATGCCCGCCTGACCTTCTATGGTCGGCGTCTGATCGTCGACCGTCACCGGGATGGTTGGAAGCAGGCCCACATCGCTGCCGCGATGGGTGTGTCCCGCAAGTGCGTCAAGACCTGGATCGACCGCTACCAGGCTGAGGGCGAAGGGGGGTTGCACGAGCGGTCCTCGCGGCCGCACACGATGGCGACCAGGACCAGCTACGAGGTCGAGGAGAAGGTCCTGGCAGCCCGTG
>NZ_ATWL01000027.1 GCF_000421225.1 Ruania albidiflava DSM 18029
TGCCCTTCGGGATGCCTTCGCCGCCGCAGGAGCGGCACCAGGGATCATCCTCACGGACTCGGCACTGAAGCACTGCTCTCTCAGGTTCGAGGTGCTGGCCGGTGACGGTCAGGCCGAGCGCGTCGACCATGCAGAAGGTGTCGAGATCCGGGGCGGTGAACGTAGGCTGGGACATGTCGAGGTCTTTCGGATGGGCTGTGTGGTAACTCCCATCGTCGGAAGGCCTCGACCTCTATCCAGACACCGCCACGCCCAGACCACTGGGACCTGTCTCTACACCCTCATCTGCGAAGAGCCAGATTGGTATCGGAAGCACCGGCCGATGCGCTGCAGATACCGATTCGTGCTGCAGACGGTCGGGCAACCCCCTGTTTCTCCCAGTGCCGGGTGGGCCCCGCGCGTTAGCGTGGCCCCTATGCAGATCACATCGGACACTGTCGCCCTGATCTCCGGCGGCGCCTCCGGCCTGGGCGAGGCCACGGCGAGACGCATGATCGCGGCGGGCGGCGCCGTCGTGCTCCTGGACCTGCCCACCTCCCCCGGGCAGGACCTGGCCGACGAGCTCGGCGCGCGGGCCGTGTTCGTGGCCGGGGACGTGCGCGACGAGGGGTCGGTGCGCGGCGCCGTGAAGGCCGCCACCAGCCTCGGAACCCTCCGGATCGCGGTCTCCTGCGCCGGTGTGGCCACCCCGGGCCGGATCCTGGGCAAGCGGGGACTGCTGCCGCTCGAGGACTACCGGCGGGTGGTGGAGATCAACTTGGTCGGCACGTTCAACCTGCTCCGCCTGGCTGCCGAGGCGATGGCCGGCAACGACCCGGCAGGCGATGGCGACCAGGCCGGCGGCGAGGAGGGCGTCGACCGCGGGGTGGTGGTGCTCACCGCATCGGTGGCGGCGTTCGAGGGGCAGGTCGGGCAGGCGGCGTACTCCTCCTCCAAGGGCGGCGTCGCCTCGCTCACACTGACCGCGGCCCGCGACCTGGCGCAGTACGGCATCCGGGTGGCCGGGATCGCGCCGGGCGTGTTCGGCACCCCGATGATGGCCGGCCTGGGCGAGGAGGTGAGGGCCGGGCTGGAGTCGCTCGTACCTCACCCCGCCCGGCTCGGCCGGCCGGCGGAGTACGCGGCACTGGTGGAGCACATCGTGGCCAACCCGTACCTGAACGGCGAGGTCATCCGTCTGGACGGTGCGCTGCGCATGCCACCCCGCTGACCCCGCTGACCCCACAGTCGCGAACGCTCCCCTTCGCGGCGTGAATCGCTGGCGGATTCATATGGTCAGTGCAACAGGTTGGCTATGTGGGAGTGGGTGGTTGTGGTGCCGTCGGGTTATCCGTGGTCGTTGCAGGTGCGGCGTGAGGTGTTGGGAGCGATTGCGTCGGGTTCTTCGGCGAAGCAGGCGGCGCGTGATTCGGGTGTGGCGTTGCGGATCGCGGCGACGTGGTGGGCTCAGGCTTGTGGGATGGAGCTAAGAACGAGGGCTGGCGGTGGTGTGGCTCGGCCGGCGTGTGCTGGTCGCGTGGGTGGGTTGGGGCATCGGTTGACTTTGGAGGATCGCAACCAGATTCAGCGTGGGCTTGATCAGGGTGAGACCTGTGCTGCGATTGCCCGGGAGCTGGGTAGGCATCGTTCGACGGTGAGCAGGGAGGTCAAGCGTCATCGTGGTGATGATGGGGACTACAACGCCCTGGTCGCTGATGCCCTGGCCCAGGAGGCGGCGGCCCGGCCGAAGGAGTTCAAGCTCGTTCGGGACGAGGAGTTGTGCCGGTATGTCGAGGCGAGGATGGATGAGGGGTGGTCGCCGCGGTTGATCGCCTTGGTGCTGGCCCGTGATCATGGTGGTGACCGGAGGAAGACGGTGTGCCACGAGACGATCTACCAGTGCCTGTATGTCCAGACCCGCGGGCATCTGCGCGCGGACCTGTATCGCCAGCTCTCAACCAAGCGCCCGACGCGCAAGCACCGCTATCGCCAGGACGGGCGGGGCAAGCGCTATGCCCAGGCGTTACGGATCAGTCAGCGTCCACCGAGCGTGGCCGATCGGGCCGTTCCCGGGCACTGGGAGGGTGATCTGATCATCGGCACTGGGAGCGCCTCGGCGATCGGGACCCTGGTGGAGCGCTCGAGCCGGTTCACGATGCTGCTGCATCTGCCGGGCCGTCATGATGCCGACTCGGTCGCCGCGGCGATGCTGGAAGAGATGCGCCAGCTACCCGATCAGCTGCGTCGGTCCCTGACCTGGGACCGGGGGGTGGAGCTGGCGAACTACCTCGATATCCAGCTCGACCTGCAGATGCCGGTCTATTTCGCCGATCCGCACTCGCCCTGGCAGCGCGGCTCGAACGAGAACACCAACCGCCTCCTGCGTCACTGGTTCACCAAGGGCAGCGACCTGTCCACCTGGAGCCGCGGCGACCTACGCCGCATCGCCCATCTCCTCAACAACCGACCCAGACCCACCCTCGACCTCGACACCCCCGCCCAACGACTCGCCCAACTCCTCGCCAACCCACCCCAAGTTGCACTAACCACTTGACATTGCCGCTTCAGATGTCGAGAAGGGGAGCGTTCGCGCACGAGGAGGGGTGCCTGCCTCAGCTGCCCACCACGTCAGCCCCGCTCAGGCCCAGACCGTTAAGGTTGTGGTATGTCCCTGCCACCGTTGGTCGAACCCGGTCCACCGCTGTCCCGGCAAGAGGCCGATCGCTTCGCGCGGCAGCTGTTCCTGCCCCAGCTCGGTGAGATGGGGCAGCGCCGGCTGCGGGCTGCGAAGGTGGCGGTGATCGGCGTCGGCGGGCTCGGCTCCCCGGCGCTGCTCTACCTGGCCGGTGCCGGGGTGGGCACCCTGGGGCTGTTCGACGACGACGTGGTGGAGCGGTCCAACCTGCACCGCCAGGTGATCCACACCGTGGACGACCTCGGCCGGCCGAAGGTGGACTCCGGCGCCGAGCACCTGCTCGCACTCAGCCCGGACGTGGACGTCCGCCGCCACCAGGTCCGCCTGGACCCGCAGAACGTCACCGAGCTGCTCAGCGGCTACGACCTGGTGCTGGACGGCACCGACAACTTCACCACCCGCTACCTGGTCAACGACGCCTGCGCCGAGCTGGGCATCCCACTCGTCTGGGCCTCGATCTTCCGCTCCGACGCGCAGATCTCGGTGTTCTGGTCCCGCCCACCGAATGGTGAGCAGCCCCGCACGCTGCGCGACCTGTTCCCGCACCAGCCGCCGGAAGGCTCGGTGCCCTCCTGCGCCGAGGGCGGGGTGCTCGGGGCGCTGTGCGGGCAGGTCGGGGCGATCATGGCGAACGAGGCGATGAAGCTGATCGCCGGTATCGGTGATCCGCTGCTCGGCCGCGTGCTGGTGCTGGACACCCTCGCCGCGAGCTGGCGGGAGATCCCGTTACGGCCACGGTCGACGGCGGAAGACGGGTCGGTCTCCCCGGCCGCCTCGGCCGGGGGCTGGGTGGGCAGCTCGGGTGCAGCGGCAGAGACAGGACCGGCGGCGATGCCGCCACCTACCGGCTCCCCCGCCCCGCTGCCGCCGCCCACGGGATCGCCCGTGCCGTTGCCGCCACCGGCGGACGAGCCGTTCGGCCGGATCAGCCCTGCTGAGCTGCAGGAGCGGCTGCAGGACCGCCGGTACGGGCGGGACGACTTCGTGCTGATGGACGTGCGTGAGCCGGGTGAGTACGCCCAGCGCTCCATCCCCGGTGCTCGGCTGGTGCCGCTGGCGCAGGCGCTCACCCAGGCCGGCCGGGCCGGGTTGGACGCTGACACGCCGGTGGTCGTCTACTGCGCGCAGGGGCCGCGGGCCGAGCGCGCCGCCCGGGACCTGGCCGCTGCCGGGTTCACCACCAGCGTGCTCACCGGTGGCATCGACGCTTGGCAGCGGCTGTGAACCGCCCGCGTACTGTCGCCGAGCACCAGGCGGCGCTGGCCGAGCTGACCGGTCCGCTGCCACCGCGCACCGTTCCGCTGGCCGGGGCTGGCGGCTGCGTGCTCGCCGCGGACGTCACCAGCCGCACCGCCATCCCGCTGTTCGACAACTCCGCGATGGACGGCTACGCCGTGCATGCCGCCGACCTGGCCGGGGCGGGCCCGGACCACCCGGTGACCCTCCCGGTGGCCGCCGACCTGCCCGCCGGCGCCACTGACGCGCCCCGGATCTCCCCCGGCACCGTGGCCCGGATCATGACTGGTGCACCGCTGCCGGAGGGCCCGGACGCGGTGGTGCCGGTGGAGGACACCGACGCCGGCACCACCCAGGTGCGCATCACCGCCGAGCCCGCGCCCGGGGCGCACATCCGCCGCGCCGGTGAGGACGTGGCTGCCGACGCCCTGGTGCTGCCCGCCGGCACGGTGCTGCACGCTCCGCAGCTCGCAGCAGCCGCGGCCTGCGGTCACGGGGAGCTGCTGGTGCGCCCGCGGCCCCGGGTGGCGGTGATCTCCACCGGGTCTGAGCTGGTCGCCGCCGGGGAGAGCCCTGAGTGGGGCCAGATCCCGGACTCCAACTCCCACCTGCTCGCCCAGGCGGTCCGGGAGGCCGGCGGGGAGGCGGTGCGCCTGGGGGCGGTGCCCGACGATGCGGCCGAGTTCCGCCAGGTGCTGGAGGAGGTCGCCCCGGACGTGGACCTGATCGTGTGCTCCGGTGGGGTGAGCGTGGGCGCCTATGACGTGGTCAAGGAGGTCCTCGCACCACTGGAGACGATGTGGTTCGGACCGGTAGCGATGCAGCCCGGAAAACCACAGGGCCTGGGCCGCCTGCCCGACGGGCCGGTGGTCGTGGCCCTCCCGGGCAACCCGGTCAGCGTGCACGTGTCCTTCGAGGTGTACCTGCGCAGTGCGCTGGCCCGGATGGCAGGTCATGGGGACGGCGGAGCTCACCTGCAGGAGGCGGAGGTCACCGTGGGGTGGCGCTCACCCTCCGGTCGGGAGCAGTACATCCCGGTGCTGGTGGACCCGCCGGCACACCCGGGCGGGCGACCGGCGGTGCGACCGGTGGGCCCGCGCGGATCCGGCTCGCACCTGGTGGCCAGCCTTGCCGCCGCGCAGGCGCTGGCTCGGGTGCCGGCCGAGGTGGACCAGGTGGAACCGGGCGAGGTCGTGCACCTGCTGCGCTCCGTGCCGCCGTCCTTGCAGAGCGGATCGCGTGCAGATCCCACGCAGAACGCCCGCAGCGACCAGCCCGCAGAGAGGAAGCAGTCCCGATGAGCGAGTTCACCCATCTGGACGAGACCGGCCAGGCCCGGATGGTCGACGTCACCGAGAAGACGCCCACGGTCCGGTCGGCCACCGCCACCGGGCTGGTGCGCTGCGCTCCGCACGTGGTGGCGGCGCTGCGCGAGGGCACCGTGCCCAAGGGGGATGTGCTCGCCGTGGCCCGGATCGCCGGGATCGCCGGCGCGAAGCGCACCCCGGAGCTGCTGCCGCTGGCGCACGTGATCGGCGTGCACGGGGTGGTGCTCGATGCTGAGGTGACCGACGAGGGGGTGGCGCTGCGGGCCACTGCCCGCACCGCGGACCGCACCGGGGTGGAGATGGAGGCCCTCACCGCGGTGAGCGTGGCCGCCCTGAACGTGGTGGACATGGTCAAGGGCCTGGACAAGTCCACCTCGATCGAGCGCATCCAGCTCCAGGCCAAGACTGGTGGCAAGTCCGGCGACTGGCACCGCGAGACCACCGCCTCCTGACCCCCGCCCTTACCTCCTCCTCCACCCTCACCTCCTCGTTGAATCGATCCAGGCGATACCTGGCCCGTGCGGTAGTGCTCTGCGGTATCGCTCCCGCGCAGGAACTACCGCCCTGGCGAACATCCAGGGGCCCCGCAGGAACTGCCGCCCTGGCGAGCATCCGAGCTCGGCACGGTGGTGCACGGACGGCTCCGGCGCCCCCGACCGCCCCACCTGCGGGATTCTCTGGCAGACTCGAGGCAGAGGCACGGACGGCGCACGGCAGCGGCGAGTGACCCGCCCGGCCAGCGCCTGTGGTGAGGAGGAGTCGTGACCGAGGTTCGCTACTTTGCGGCCGCAGCCGAGGCGGCCGGGCGGCAGGGTGAGTCCCTGGCCGCGAGCACCATCGAGGAGCTGCGAGCGCTGATGGTCGACCGGCACGGGGAACAGCTCGAACGGGTGCTGACCAGCTGCTCGCTGTTGGTGGACGGCGTGGCCGCTGAGCCCAGCACCGAGGTGGGCGAGGCGACCGTGGTGGACGTGCTGCCCCCGTTTGCCGGTGGCTGACCGCGCACGAGACGCACCTGAGCGTCTGGACGAGAAGCTCGTCAGCTTCGCCTCCATCCTGGAGGAGAAGACCCGCGAGCAGGCGATCACCACCAGCCGGATGCCGTTCATCTTCCCGCACCTGGCGCTGATGCCTGATGCCCACCTGGGCATGGGGGCCACTGTCGGTTCGGTCATCCCGACGCTGGGCGCGATCATGCCGGCTGCGGTGGGAGTCGACATCGGCTGCGGTATGGAGGCCGTGCTCACCCAGCTCACCGCGGCCGACCTGCCTGGGGACCTGGCACCGATGCGGGTGGCCATCGAGGCAGCGGTCCCGCTCTCACCGGGCAGGTACAACCGGCGGCTGACCGCCAGTGCGAAGGCGCGCGTCCAGCGCTTGGAGCAGCGTGCCGCCCAGGACGGCGCCACTGCCTTCGACCCGGCCCGCTACGCCAAGAACTGGCGCAAGCAGCTCGGCAGCCTGGGCGGTGGGAACCACTTCATCGAGGTCACCCTCGATGAACAGCACCGGGTGTGGCTGTTCCTGCACTCCGGCAGCCGTGGCGTGGGCAACAAGATCGCCCAGCACCACATCAAGGTCGCACGCGAGTACTGCCAGCGGCACCGCATCGATCTACCGAACCGCGACCTGGCCTACCTGGTGGAAGGCACCGAGGAGTTCACCCGCTACATCGACGAGCTGCGCTGGGCGCAGGCCTTCGCCCGGGAGAACCGCGCGGAGATGATGGACCGGGTGGCAGAGGCGGTCGGGGACGTGCTCGGCGAGCGGGTGCAGCGGGTGCAGGAGGTCTCCTGCCACCACAACTACACCGAGCGCGAGCGCCACTTCGGCAAGCAGGTCTGGCTCTCCCGCAAGGGCGCCATCGACGCGAGCGTCGGCACCTGGGGTCTGATCCCCGGCTCGATGGGCGATGCCTCCTACGTGGTTCGCGGCAAGGGGGACCCGATGTCCTTGACCAGCGCCCCGCACGGAGCAGGCCGGATGCACTCCCGGACGGCCGCGAAGCGGAACTTCACCCTCGAGGACCTGCGGGAGCGGATGACGGGCATCGAGTTCCGTGCCTCGGCGGCGTTCATCGACGAGATCCCCGACGCCTACAAGGCCATCGACGTGGTGATGGCAGATGCCGCGGACCTGGTGGAGACCGTGCACACGCTGCGTCAGGTGGTGAACGTCAAGGGCGAGTGAGCACCGCAGGGCTCACAGCCCGAGCGCTGCGCCCACCGGGCCCCGGACCTGCTCGAAGACCTCCTCGCTGGCGGCGCTGAGCAGCCAGTCCTGCCGCACCCGCGGGTCATACCTGGTGCCGTCCACCCGGCCGGTGCGCCCACCGAGCTCGGCGACCATCAGGGCGCCGGGCACATGGTCCCAGGGCCAGTCCCGGCGGAAGAACAGATAGTCGGTGGCACCGCTGAGCATCTGCGTGTAGTCCACCCCAGCGCACCACCAGGAGTCGGTCACCTCGGCGAGTCCTCCCGGGCTCATCCCGTGCAGCTCAGTGGAGCTGGCGCCGCGGATCTGGCCGGTGACGCTCGAGCGCGGCTGCGCCGTCAACCGCTCACCGTTGCAGTAGACGCCGGCACCGGCCTCGGCCACATAGGCGAGCTGGTGCTCCGGCTGCCAGATCCACCCACGCACCGCCTGCCCGGACCGCAGCTCGGCGACCATCACCGCATGGTCCGGTGAGCCGTTCACGAAGTTCTTCGTCCCGTCCACCGGGTCGATGGTGAACGCATGCTCCGCACCGGCGAACGCCGGGAGCAGCCCCGCCTGGGTGGCGGTCGCCTCCTCGCCGAGGATCAGCGCGTCCGGGTAGTGCTGCCGCAGTGCGTGGGTGATCGCCACCTCGGACTCCCGGTCGGCGACCGTGACCAGGTCGCCGGGCTGCTTCTCCATCACCTGGTCCGCTGACAGCCGGCGGAACCGGGGGGTGATCAGCTCGGCGGCAGTGGCTTTCAGCAGGTCGAGGATCGCATCGGTGTCCATACCTCTCAATCTGCCAGAGAACGTCGGTCAACCCCGAATCGGTCCACGCCCCGGCTGCCGAGGGCTCCGCGGCGCGCGGACCGGCACCCACTACCCCTCCTCGTGGTTGCGCCGCAGCCAGTCCCGCAGCAGCGCCGCCTTCTGCTCCCGGCCCATCAGCTCGTACGCCAGTGCCCAGTCCTCCGGCCGGCCCAGCATCATGCCCTGCCAGGTGCGCCACGGCCGCGGCGGGATCGGCGTCACCGAACCACCGGAGCGGATGGCGAAGTCGACCAGCACGTCGACCTGGTGGTCACCCGCGTCCACCCGGAACAGCGCCGCAGTGGCGAAGGCGGGCAGGTCGCCGCCGAGCCGCTCCGCGGCCAGCCCCCGGGCGGTGAGCACCTCCGCCACCTGCTCGGGCGGCACGTCGGTGACCAGGTCCCAGTCCCCCACCGCCTCCACCAGGTCGAGCGCATACAGCAGGCCCGATCCGCCGAGCACCACGCGACCTCGGGCAGCCAGGTCGGCGAACACCGCCCGGACCACCCGCAACGGCGGGTGCGCCGCACCAGCCATCTACGCTCCGCCGTCGCGTGCCACGACAAGCAGCCCCACACCCCGGGGAGCGGCCCTGCCCCCGGAGGCTCCGCCGTCGGGCATGGGCAGAATCATCCGCCGATCGCGCTCATCGGCCGGTCGGGCTGCAGGAACCCGGGGTCGTTGATGCCGTGCCCGGGCAGCTTGCCCGCGATGCACTTGTGCATGATCTCCGCGAGGTCGTCATCGCTGCCGCCTTCGCGCAGCGGTGCGAGCAGGTCGGACTCGGTGCGAGCGAACAAGCAGTTGCGCAGCTGCCCGTCGGCGGTGATCCGCACCCGGTCGCACGCACCGCAGAACGGCTTGGACACCGACCGGATCACGCCCACGGTGGAAGGGCCGCCGTCGATGGCGAACCGTTCCGCCGGGGCCGCCCCACGCTCGCCCACCTCGGTCAGCTCGAACGCCTCGGACAGCTTCTCCAGGATCTCCTCGCCGGTGACCATCTTCACCCTCGACCAGATGTGCCCGGCATCCAGCGGCATCTGCTCGATGAACCGGATCTCGCAGTTCTTCTCCACCGCGAAGCGGACCAGGTCCACCAGCTCGTCGTCGTTCACGTCCCGCATGGCCACCGCATTCAGCTTGATCGGTGCGAACCCCGCCTCGATCGCGGCGTCGATACCGGCGAGCACGTCGTGCAGGCGGTCGCGGCGGGTGAGCTCGGCGAACTTCTCCGGCTGCAACGTGTCCAGGCTGATGTTCACCCGCGCCAGGCTGGCCTCGGCGAGGGGGCCGGCGAGCTTGACCAGCCGCAGCGCGTTGGTGGTCATGGAGATCTCCAGCGGGCCGTCGTCGCCTTCGATCGCGGCCATCTCCCGGACCACGTCCACCGCGTCGCGGCGCAGCAGCGGTTCCCCTCCGGTCAGCCGAGCCTCCACGATGCCCAGCGCGGCAGCGACCCGGGCCACCCGCACCAGCTCCGGGGTGGTGAGGATGTTCTCCCGGGCCAGCCACGGCACCCCTTCGGCAGGCATGCAGTAGGTGCAGCGCAGGTTGCACACATCGGTCAGCGAGATGCGCAGGTCCTTGTGCACCCGCCCGAAGGAGTCCACCAGCGGACGAGCCAGATGGGCAGAGACAGTCATGTCGATTCCTCCTCGCCCCCGCACCTCCACGCTACCCAGTCTGCGGCAATCCAGCAGTTCATGCCGACCCCACCCAGGTGTGGGAGCCGTCGGTGAGCACCTGCTTCTTCCACATCGGCAGCTCGGCCTTGATCCGCTCCACCAGCTCCCGGCAGGCGGTGAACGCCTCCACCCGGTGTGCCGAGGCGGCACAGACCACGATCGCCAGACCGCCGACCAGCACAGTGCCCACCCGGTGGCTGGCCGCGACCGTGACCGCCGGGTGCGCAGCGGCCACCTCGGTGGCGATCCGCTCCAGCACCGCCGGTGCGTCCGGGTGGCCGACGTACTCCAGGTGGGTGACCGTGCCGGCAGCGTCCGGGCTGTGGTCCCGCACCGTGCCCACAAAGCTAGCCACCGCCCCCTGCTCCGGACCACTGACCGCCTCGATGTGCGCGGCCAGGTCCAACGCTGTACCGGAGATCGAGGTGAGGGCGACGACCATCAGTGGTCACCGCCGTCGAGCTGGCTGAGCACGTGCGCAACCAGCGGCAGGACGACCTCCACCGCCGCGACCACACCACCCACGGACCCCGGCGCGTTCACCACGAACGCCGACCCGCAGGTGCCGGCCACACCGCGACCGAGGGCGGAGGTGGGCACCGTGGCCTCGTCCCGACGGCGGATCGCCTCAGCGACCCCGGGCAGCACCTTCTCCAGCACCCGGCTGGTGCCCTCCGGGGTCAGGTCCCGCGGGCCGACGCCGGTGCCACCGCTGGTCAGCACCAGCTGGGCACCGCTGCCCACCGCCGCCGTGATCGCATCGGCCACGTTGTCCGCCCCGTCCGGGACCACCTGGACCTCGACCGCGTAGCCTGCCTCGGTCAGCCGGCGTGCCGCCTCAGGTCCCGACCGGTCTTCCCGGACCCCGTTGGCGCACCGGTCCGAGACCGTGATCACTGTTGCCCGAACCTGGTCCGCCATACCTCCAGACTAACCGCGCAGGGGCGGATCCGGGGCATCGGGAGCGACCCAGCCAGACGCACGTGCTACCGCCCAGCACGCGGCGCACGGCAGCGCAGGCCGACCGCGCAGAAACCGTGACCGAAGCGACATCTTCCCGAGCGCGCGGGACTGCAGCTCAGGGCTACGATGGCGTGTCCGATCGAGAACGAGGAACGTGAGGGTCATGGGCGTCTTCGACGCACCTGCCTGGGTAGTGGCCGCATGGCGACGCAGTCTGCAGGATGTGGGAGCGACGGCGGACCAGCCCACGCTGGAGGCGTACGGCGAGCGGATGATCGAGCGCTGGTCCGCCCCGGAGCGCGCCCACCACAACCTGAAGCGGCTGATCGCGGTGCTGGCCCGGGTGGATGAGTTGGCACCGGAGACGCACGACCCGGACGTGGTGCGGCTGGCGGCCTGGTACCACGGGGCAGCCTTCGACGCGACCGCGCAGAACACCTACGCCCATCGCGGTGGGGTGGACGAGGCCGCGTCTGCCGAGCTGGCGCGCACCGAGCTGGCCGAGCTCGGGGTGCCGGCCGAGGTGGTGGAGCGGATCGCGGCGCTGATCCTGGGCATCGCCCGGCACTCGGCGCCCAAGGACGACATCGACGCCCAGGCGCTGTGCGACGCCGACCTGGGCATCCTGGCCGCCGAACCGCAGCGGTATGCCGCCTACCGCAAGCAGGTCCGGGAAGAGTATGCGCACATCCCGCAGGCCGACTATGTGCGTGCCCGGTTGGCGATCGTGACCAAGCTGCTGAGCCGGCCGCACCTGTTCCAGAGCCCGATGGCCCAGGACTGGGAGGACGCGGCCCGGGAGAACCTCACCGCCGAGCTGGACCGGCTCACCGCGCAGCTCGCGCAGCTGCCGGAGGAACCCGCCGACGAGGCAGGGGCTGGCGAAGCAGCCGGACCGGTGGATGCTCAGGATGCGCACGACGGCGCAGCCGCCCCGGGCGAGGGCACCTCGCCCGGGCACGAGGGTGCTCAGGATGCGCACGACGGCGCAGCACCGGTCTCCGCCGACAGCTCCCCGGCGGTGCCAGAAGAGGTGCACCTGCCAGATGGCGGTCCCGGGCCTGCTGGTTTCGAACCGGTCGAGGTCGAGGAGCCGGGCGCGGCAGACGATGCTGCCGAGTCTGTGCGTCGGATATCGGGCCGGGAGCGGGAGACCATCGCCCAGCGCAGCCAACGCCGCTGGGCGGAGCACCTGGCTGCGCAGGAAGCGTCGGGCCGGGGCACGCCGGTGCGGCGACGGGACGCGAGCGCTCCCTCACCGCTGGAGCCGGGGGTCGGGGACACCGGCCCGAACGAGGGGGTGGAAGGTGACACCGAGGACTTCGACGAGACGTCCTCGCTGAGCCGTCCGCCGAAGATGCCGGCGATCAAGCACCGCCCGCGCGAGGGTGACTGAGGGCGGGGCATCCCCCGCTGCGACGTACTCACAGCACAGGGACCTGCTGGCGGGCGCCGCGCGTTCCGCCCGGTTGTCCACAACCCGCCCGGTACCCGGGCCCGGTGCGCCACCTGCGCTCCTAGCCTCGAGGCCATGACGTCGTGCATCAGGCACGGCCCCGACCGAGGAGAGACCATGCCCCGTTTCGAAGTCGACAGCACCGAGGTGGCCCGTGCCGGTGCTGCCGCCCGCACCTCCGCGGGTGCCATCAACACCGAGGTGACGAACATGATGCGCCACCTGACCGCGTTGCAGTCGTCCTGGCGGGGTGGTGCGTCGAATGCTTTCGGTGCGCTGATCACCGACTGGCGCGCGACGCAGCGTCAGGTGGAGGCCTCTCTGGACAACATCTCCCGCGCCTTGGATGCCAGCGCCCGCCAGTACGCGGACGTGGAGTCGAACAACCTGCGCATGTTCAGCCGCTGACCCAGCTGGTAGCTGGTGCGGTCGGTGGTCCGACGGCTCGATACGCTCGGAGTGTGATCCTCATCGATCCGCCGATGTGGCCGGCGCACCGGACGCGGTTCTCGCACCTGGTGTCCGACCACACGCTGGCCGAGCTGCACCAGTTCGCAGCCGCCGCGGGCCTGGCCGAACGCGCCTTCGACGCGGACCACTACGACGTTCCCGCCGAACGTCACGACGAGCTCGTGCAGCTAGGGGCGCAGCCGGTCAGTGCCGGTGAGCTGATCCGGCGGCTGCGCCGCAGCGGGTTGCGGCTGCCGGCGCGAGACCGGCCGCAGCGGGCCCGGGCCGTCCTGGAGCAGCGCTGGGCGCACACACTGGCGGCGCAGCCAGGACTGGGCACACAGCTTCTGCACCGGTGGAGTGAACCGCACCGGCGGTACCACACCACGGCCCACCTGCTGGACGTGCTCAGCGCCCTCGACCTGCTGTGCGCGCCCGCCGTGCCCCCGCGCACCGTCCGGCTGGCCGCCTGGTTCCACGACGCGATCTACACCGGGGTCGCCGGTGTGGACGAGGAAGACTCTGCTGACCTCGCGGAACGTGCCCTGCCGCAGGTGGGACTGGCGGCCACCGAGGTGAGCGAGGTGGTGCGACTGGTGCTGCTCACCCGGTCCCACTCCCCCGTACCGCAGGACCGCGCCGGGGCCCTGCTGTGCGACGCCGACCTGGCCGTCCTCGGCCGCGACCCGGACGGCTACGCCCGGTACCAGCAGCAGGTACGCGCCGAGTACGCCCACGTCAGCGAACCCGACTGGCGCACCGGAAGGTCCGCCGTCCTGCAGCACCTGCTGGACCGGCGGCCACTGTTCCGGACCCCGACCGGGGCGGCACACTGGGAGCAACGGGCACGGGCGAACCTGCAGGGTGAGCTCGCACAGCTGCAGCGCTGACCTAGACCCCAGGCCGCCGCGGTCCGGTGCGGTCAGAGCTGCTCCACGCCGGTGAAGCGCGCCTCGGCGAAGGTCCGGCACCCGTAGGCGAAGGAGTGGATCAGCTCGGTCCGGTTCCAGAACGGCAGTGCCAGCGTGTTCCCGACCACGCCCTCGATGGCGCCACCCTCGCGCAGCCGGAAGTGTAGGAAAGCGTACGGCATCCACCGCGGGCGCAGGAGGAACGCGGTGCTGGTCGGCCCCGGCACCCTGGCCCGGATCTTCACCTCGGCAACCGTCGACCACGGCACCCGCAACGGGCGACCATGGAACCTCCCCTCGAATGCCTCCGCGGTGAAGGTGAAGGTGCGGCGCCGGAGCACCGTCACCAGCGTGGCGCACAGTCCTAGACCGATGAGGGCGAAGATGCTCCCGATGAGGAGTGCCACTGCGCGGTGGTCCATCTCCCCGCCAACGATCGCACCGATCAGCATGCTGAGCCCGCCGCCCAGGCAGATCAGGGTCGCGGCGACCTGGATCACGATGTGCACCGCACCCGGTCGCACCACCACCTGGTGGGATGCGGGCCGCCCCACAGGGGCACCGGCGTCGTGCGGGCTCGACCACGGCGCCGGCTCCCCACGTCCCCCGGCTCCCGTCATGGACAGCAGGGTACTGGCCGCCGGTCAGAGGATGGTCACGCAGCGGTACTTCTCGCCCGCGAACGTGCGGCAGCCCTACGCCAGGACGCGGATCAGCTCGGGACGTCGTACGGGGTCGGCGAGCACCCGGAACCTGGTACGGATTCCACGGCCCGCCGTGATCACTGGTTCCCCCATGAACCTCCACGAGAAGCAGAGTACTGACGCACGCAAGCCAGGATCCGCGAAGGCCCCCGGCTCCGCAGGGGAACCGGGGGCCTTCGTCAGGCGGTGAGCGTCACCGGGCAGCTGCCCGCTTCCGCTCCGGGTTTCCTCAGAAGCCCATGCCACCCATGTCGCCACCACCGCCAGCCGGGGCTGCGGGCTCCGGCTCCGGCTTGTCGGCCACGACGGCCTCGGTGGTGAGGAAGAGGCCGGCGATCGAACCAGCGTTCTGCAGTGCCGACCGGGTCACCTTCACCGGGTCGTTGATGCCGGCAGCGAGCAGGTCCTCGTACTCACCGGTCTGGGCGTTCAGGCCCTGGCCGGCAGGCAGGCTGCGGACCTTCTCCACCACGACGCCGCCCTCGAGGCCAGCGTTCACGGCGATCTGCTTCAGCGGAGCAGTCACAGCAACCTTGACGATGTTCGCACCGGTCGCCTCGTCACCGGTCACGTCCAGCGAGCCGAACGCGTTCTCCACGGCCTGCAGCAGGGCCACGCCACCACCGGCGACGATGCCCTCCTCCACAGCGGCCTTCGCGTTGCGCACTGCGTCCTCGATGCGGTGCTTGCGCTCCTTGAGCTCCACCTCGGTCGCGGCACCCGCACGGATGACCGCCACACCACCGGCGAGCTTGGCCAGGCGCTCCTGGAGCTTCTCGCGGTCGTAGTCGGAGTCGGAGTTCTCGATCTCGGCGCGGATCTGGGACACGCGACCGGCGATGGCGTCGGCGTCACCGGCGCCCTCCACGATCGTGGTCTCGTCCTTGGTCACGACGACCTTGCGCGCCTGGCCGAGGACCTCCAGGCCCACGTTGTCCAGCTTCAGGCCGACGGTCTCGGAGACGACCTGACCACCGGTGAGGATGGCCATGTCGTTCAGCATCGCCTTGCGGCGGTCGCCGAAGCCCGGGGCCTTGACGGCCACGGACTTGAAGGTGCCGCGGATCTTGTTCAGCACCAGGGTCGCCAGGGCCTCGCCCTCGACGTCCTCGGCCACGATCAGCAGCGGCTTGCCGGACTGGATGACCTTCTCCAGCAGCTGCAGGACATCCTTGACGTTGGAGATCTTCGACTCCACCAGCAGGACGTAGGCGTCCTCCAGCACCGCCTCCTGGCGGTCCTGGTCGGTGACCATGTACGCCGACAGGTAACCCTTGTCGAAGCGCATACCCTCGGTGAGCTCGAGCTCCAGGCCCAGGGCGTTGGACTCCTCGACGGTGACGACGCCTTCCTTGCCCACCTTGTCGAGGGCCTCGGCGATCAGCTCACCGATCTTCGGGTCGCCGGCGGAGATCCCGGCGGTGGCCGCGATCTGCTCCTTGGTCTCGATCTCGGTGGCGCCGGAGAGCAGCTCGGCGGTGACGGCCTCGACGGCCTTCTCGATGCCGCGCTTCAGCGCGATCGGGTTCGCACCGGCAGCCACGTTGCGCAGGCCCTCGCTGACGAGAGCCTGGGCGAGCACGGTGGCGGTGGTGGTGCCGTCGCCCGCGACGTCATCGGTCTTCTTCGCGACCTCCTTGACGAGCTCGGCACCAATCTTCTCGTAGGGCTCCTCGAGCTCGATCTCCTTGGCGATGGACACGCCATCGTTGGTGATCGTGGGGGCGCCCCACTTCTTCTCCAGGACAACGTTGCGTCCCCTCGGGCCGAGGGTGACCTTGACGGTGTCGGCGAGGGTGTTCAGCCCACGCTCCATCCCGCGGCGGGCCTCCTCGTCGAAGGCAATCATCTTGGCCATTGGCGGTTTGATCCTCCGGTACTGGCTTTGGCACGGTCGGCGTGACGCCCGCGACGGACGGCGATGGTCCGGGTCCGTTCACGTCACGCACCCGTCCAGCGCCTCGCCTCGCTGACCACAGTTGTCACTCTCATGTCGAGAGTGCTAACGCCAATATTGGCACTCTCGGGGTGCGAGTGCAAGGAGCGCTCGACGGCGGAGGTCCCGTTTCGCGCTCAGGGGAACCCACCCTGGGTCACGGGGCGAGCGAGGGCGCAGGCAGACCGAAGCGTTGCCGCAACGCGATCCGGGCGGCGTGCCAGCCGCTCATCCCGTGCACCCCGGGGCCGGGCGGGGTGGACTGCGAGCACAGGTAGACCCCGGGGATGCCGGCGGCGTACGGGTTGATGCTCAGCCGAGGCCGGGCAATCATCCCCCAGGCACTGAGCGCCCCGGCCGCGATGTCCCCGGCCACGTAGTTCGCGTCGTGCTCTGCCATCCGGGCGGCAGGGATGCACCGGGAGGCCACCACCACGTCCCGGAACCCGGGGGCGAACCGTTCGATCTGGGCGGTGACCAGCTCGGTGACGTCCACCGGGCAGCCTGCGGGCACGTGCGCGTACGCCCACCCCGGACGCAGTCCGCCGACCTCGCGGGTGGGGTCGTGCAGGGCAGGATCGCTGAACAGCAGCATCGGGCGCGCCGGCAGCACACCGTCGGCCACCTGGGCCTCCGCGGAGGCCATGTCCGCCCGGCTGCCGCCCACGTGCACAGTACCCGCGCCGGCCATCCGCTCGTCGGCCCACGGCACCGGCCCGGAGAGCACGTAGTCCACCTTCGCGGCAGCGTTACCGTGCCGGAACCGGCCCAGCGCCGCACGCACCGACGGGCGCATCCGCTCCCCCCAGATGCGCAGCAGCCCGGCCGGTGCCAGGTCGGCGAGGTAGGTGCGGGCCCGGGGCAGCTCACGCCAGCTGGTCACCTCGCAGTCGGTGACCACCCGGCCGCCGTGGGCCTCCAGGTCGGCGATCATCGCCGCGGTGATCGCCTGCGACCCGCCCACCGGGACCGGCCAGCCGGCGCCGTGGGCGTTGGTGGCGAGCATCAGAGCGGTGCCGGCCGCGGCCAGCGAGGGCAGCCGGGCGATGGAGTGGGCCGCAACCCCGGTGAGCAGCGCCGGTGCTTCGCCTCCACGGAACCGCAGGTTCCACGCGGGCGTCCCCTGCTCCAGCAGCCGGGTGACAGCCGCCGCCACGGCACGCAGTCCAGGCCCGGTGAGCAGCCCCGGCGGCAGCTCGCGCCGGTTGCCCAGGATCAGCGCCGTGAGCAGCCGCTCGTGCTCCACGAGGGGAGCCAGCAGATCCCGCCAGGCTCCGCCGTCGACCCCGAGCTCTGCCACGGTGCGGTCCAAGGACCGGTAGGCGACCGCTGACCTGCCCCCGTCCAGCGGCTGGGCGTAGGACACCTCGGGGACCACCAGGTCCACCCCGCGCGCCGGCAGGTCCAGCGCGGCGAAGAACGGACTGGCCAGCGCCAACGGGTGCACCGCCGAGCACAGATCGTGCCGCAGCCCGTCGACCAGCTGGGAGTCCAGGGTGCGCGCCCCGCCGCCGGGCACGGACTGTGCCTCCAGCACGGTCACCTCGAGGCCGGCGCGGGCCAGGGTCACCGCCGCGGCCAGTCCGTTCGGTCCGGAGCCGATGACGACGGCGTCCGTGCTCGGGCGAGTCATCTCGCCATTGTCTCCGATCCTGCGGAGGCAGGGGTAGGCACGCGCTCCGGATGTTTCGTCCGTGACGGGGTGGCGCCCTCCGGCTGGTCATCGGTGTCGGCAACACTGTCGGTGCCGCCGGTCTCAGCCGTCACGAGATCGCCGCCGTCACTGGCTCGGTCCGGTGGTGCTCCGCGCCGGCACGCTCGCCAGACGGTGCCGATGCGGCCGGTCACCGCCTTCCAGGTGCGGTCGCGGATGAAGATGGCGTCGATGGCGATCATCGCCAGGGAGAACCAGGGCAGGCCCATCAGCACGGCGATACCCACATGGAAGGAGCCGATGCCCAGCAGGGCGATCACCCGGGTGGCGCGGCGCAGCAGCATCATCGGGAAGCACAGCTGCAGGATGATCGAGCTCCAGGAGATCACCGTGACCATCGGCGCCCAGGTGGTGAACAGGTCGCTGAGCTCGGGCCAGGTCCCGAACCGTTGGGTGTGCAGCGGGTTGTAGATCGCATACCCGTGCTGCCACGGCGCGCCACCGGCCTTGTAGAGCGCACCGGAGGCGTACACGAAGCACACGTGGAACGCCACGGCCACCAGCACCAGGTTGTGCGCGGTGTTGCGGATCCAGGCCGGTACGAATGGTACCCCGCGCCATGCGCGCCGCCACCAGGGGCCACTGGCCTCCGCACGAGCGCGGCGTCGGGCGTCCAGGGACCAGCGCCCGGCGGTGTCGGCGAAGAGCAGTGCGAGCAGGGTGATCCGGTACATGTTGTCGCCCTGGTCGCCCAGACTGTCGTTCATCTCGATGAAGGACACCCAGGCCACGAAGTACACCGGGAGCACGAGCTTGGTGCGCCAGCCGAGGGTCACCAGCACCGCCAGCGCGGCCAGTGCGAGGTAGGCAGCGGTGAACGCGGTGTCGTCCAGGGCGAGGTGGTGGAAGGTACTGAACAGCCAGATCTGTGGGAAGTCGCTGATCGGCTGGGCAGCCTCACCGTTCCATGCCGACCCGCTGCCGAAGGCGTAGTAGCGGGTGCGAAAGTTGGTGGCGAGCAGCCCCAGCCCGGTCAGGCCGAGCAGGATCCGGGTGACGGCGAGACCATAGGTGGCGCGCTTGGCGTCCACGAGCCAGGTCTCGGCGAACGCGATCGTGCGGTCCACCAGGCCCCCGAGCATCCGGAGCACCTCTGCGACCAGCACTCCGACGGTCCGGGCACCTGCGGTCAGTGCGGGGCGTCGCGAGGTGCGCCCTGCGCCCGGTGCGGCGGGGGCGGACGGGCGAGCTCCGACGTCGTCGGCGGTGCTCATTGCCCGGACTCCTGCACCCCGGCGAGGAAGATCTCGGCGAACCGTTCCTGGGACTGACCGGGCTCGACGACCAGGCCGCGCCAGCCGGTGGGTGCTGGTTGTACCGGTGGACGTTCGGCGTCCGGGTCGTTGCGGTCGGCGAACGGGATGACGTTCTGTCGGCTGATGATGAACTGCACCTGCTGCACGTCCTGACCCCACATCGCGTAGGACACCTGGGTGGCGTAGGCAGCGGCCAGTCGTTCGGTCTCCATGTAGTCCATGACGGCGCTGGCGTTGCCGTGCTCGAGCAGCGCCGCCTGGAGCCGGTCGCGCCAGTCGGCGCCGTCGTAGTAGCCGAGGGCGACGGTCTCCTGCTGCGCCTCGTTCAGCTCGTCGTAGGCGCCCTTGAACCGGGAGGCCACGTCCAGTGCCGTGATCGAGGCACGTGGCGGAAAGAGGTTGTGCGTGAGCATGGTCAGCTCGGCGGCGGTGGCATCCACCCACTCGGTCTGGATTGCCTCGGCACCCTCGCCGACGACGGCCCGCACCTGCAGCCGGTAGTCGCCGTTGATCGGGTTCGGGGCGAACACGCTCCAGCTCTGCCCGTGCATCGGGATCATGTAGTCGTGCAGCAGGGTGCCCGGTACCACCTGACGCAGCCCGGAGCCGGGGGCGATCCACAGGAACGTGGCGAAGACGTGCCAGGCGGTGAAGAAGACACCGAGCAGGATGAGCACTCGCTTCAGGGTGGTCAGGCGGGTGCGCTCAGGTGTGTCCGGGTCTGCGTCCGTGCTGCTGGACGTGCTCATCGTTGTCTCCGACCGTTCCCTTCCTCGTGCCGCCTGGCGCCGTGGTGCCGCTGCGGCCTGGCGCCGTGGTACCGCTGCGGCCTGGCCCCGCAGCCAGCGAACGAGGTCCGGTCCCGAGGGAACGCCTCGGGACCGGACCTCACTCATGGCGGGGCCTCAGCCCTCCAGCATCAGCCGGCCCGTCCCTCGCGGCGGAGTCGGGCTACGACTGCGAGGCCGCCACCGACCAGGACGAGCAGCAGGGCACCGACCAGCAGACCCGGGTTCAGGTCCGCTCCGGTGTCCGGCAGGTCGCCGCCGTTGTCGGCACCGCCTGCACCGTTGGCCGCGTCGTCCGCGCCTGCAGCAGCGGAGCTGGCGTTGGCCGTGGAGCTGGCATCGGCCGAGGCCTCCGAGGAGGAGTCCGCGGTCGAGGCCGCCTCCGCCGCAGCCGCGGCCGCAGCGTTGGCGTCCGCCTCGGCCTGGGCCGCAGCAGCAGCCGAGGCGTCGGCGTTGGTCGATGCGGTGCTGTCCGCATCCGCCGCGGCCTGAGCAGCAGCAGCCGATGCCGCGTTGGCATCGCTGTCCACGTCGGCCGCCGCTTCAGCGGAAGCGTCCGCATCCGCTGCCGAGGCAGCAGCGGCAGTGGCATCCGCGTCAGCTGCAGCCGATGCCGTGGAGCTGGCGTCGTCGTTGGCTGCGGCCTGGGCAGCAGCCTCAGCCGAGGCGTTGGAGTCGTCGTCCGCGTTCGCCGACGCAGCGGCAGAGGCCGAGGCGTTGGTGTTCGCGTCCGAGGAGTCGTCCGCCGTGGCGTCGTCAGCCTCCGCGTCCGAGCTGGCATCAGCATTCGCATCCGCGGTCGCGTCCGCTGACGCTGCCGAGGAGGAGTCCGCTGTGGCCGCAGCCTCTGCGGCTGCCGCGGAGTTCGACTCTGCCGAAGCATCCGAGTCCTGCTGTGCTGACTCGTCCGCCGAGGCAGCGGCGTTCGCGTCGGAGGACGCATCGTCGTTCGCTGCCGCCTGGGCAGCGGCTGCTGCCGAGGCGTTGGCATCTGCTTCCACGTCCGCCGTGGCGTCCGAGGACGCATCCTCGTTGGCCGCAGCCTGCGCTGCCGCTGCAGCGGAGGCATCCGCCTCTGCACTGGCAGCATCGTCAGCGTCAGCGTCTGCGGCTGCCTGAGCAGCAGCCTCGGCGGCAGCGTTGGAGTCGTCGTCCGCGTTCGCCGACGCAGCGGCCGAGGCCGAGGCGTTGGTGTTCGCGTCCGAGGAGTCATCGGCGGACGCATCCGGATCGGCCGAGTCATCCGCCGAGGCGTCCGGATCGGCCGCCGCATCAGCGTCTGTGTCTGCATCCTCGTCCTCGGCTTCGGCACGAACTGTCGCAGAAGCCAGGCTCAGCTGCACGAGCGGGTCGCTGGGCAGCAGCGTCAGCTGCAGCGCACGCTGGGTGAAGGACCCTTCGTCATACCCGTTCTCCTCGACGAAGTCGCCCGGGCTCTCCTGCACGTTGGCAGTCAACGAGACCAGGTTCTCGGTGATCCCAGCAGCCAGCGGGCTCAACAGCTCGTTGAGGCCCTCGACCGCCGGCCGGAAGATCGTGTCCAATGTGCCCTCGTCAGTGATCGCCTCACTGAGCGGCTGGACGAGCGCCGGCAGGATGGTGTTCGTCACTGCCTGGAGCAGCGGTTGAACCAGATCGCCGACCGGCAGTCCGATGATCGAGGTGCCGGAGGTGTCGACGACTGGCTCCTCGGCTCCTTCCACACCGAGGAAGTCGCCGAGCGTGCCACTGAGTTGAACGTCGACGGTCCCGATGCTCGGGCCGATCGCCGGACTGATGTCGCCGGTGATCCCGATGGTCACGTCCGCGGCATGCAGCGCGTCGGTGACTGCCTCGACGACCAGCGCCGGGATCTGGTCGAGGGTGCTGCCGATGGCACCATCGAGTGCGGCCTGGACAACGTCCGGGCCGAGCACCTCAGTGTTCGGCGGCAGGCCGTTCAGCGTGCCGTCGTAGTCACCACCCTGGGTGTCCGCCACGAGGCGGGCGAGGTCGATGCTCACCTCCCCGGTGCTCAGATCGATCGTCACCGCCGAGTCCTCGCTGGTCAGCGGTTCGTTGAGGACTGAGTCCAGCGCCGCCTGCAGGTCGAGATCCACTGTGGCCGTGACTCCGAGGTCATCGACGGTGCCGATACCGAGCAGCACAGTGTTCAGGGTGTCGGCCAGACCTTCCAGCAGCGGGTCGATCGTCTCCTCGATGACACCGCCCTCACCGGTCAGGTCGTTGATCGGCCCCGACACCTGGTCGAGACCCTCCGAGAGGGTCTCACTCAGTTCCGCGATCGCGGGACTGGTCAGGAGCAGCGTGCCGTCGGCGATCTGGTAGTCGCCCACCGGATCGCCGTTCTCATCGACCGTGGCCAGCGCAGACAGGGCACCGAGCTCGACCCGGGCATCGTCCAGCAGATCACTCAGCCCGGCCTGCCCCAGCAGCGGCGACAGGTCGACGTAGCTGTTCTCGCCTGGGTCACCCGTGCCCACCGAGATCGCGCCGCTTGCATCGATCAGCCCGGCTGATGCGAGCGGCACCTCACCGTCGGAGGTGCTGGCGTACTGGCCGAGCGCACCGACCCCGATGACGCCGTTCTCGCCGAACAGCTGGAGCCCGTCACCGAGGTCGATGTCCAGCGCACCCAAGACCTCGAGAGACAGCGGGTGGTCCACCTCCCCCCGCGCTTGGGTTGGCGCTGTAGGCCCCGGCGATCTCGGCGATGTCGTTCAGGTTGACGACGCCGCCGCCGGTGAGCAGCCGGCCTTCAGCCTCCGAGTCGTCCGACTGCGCAGCGGACGCCGGCGCCAGCGGACCGGAAAGACCGACCGCCCCTAGCGCTATGGCGGCCACCGAGGCCGTCGCGATGGCCAGCGGCTTGCGCCACTGGGCGCGCACAGTGGTGTGCGCAGACTTCTGCCTTGGTTTCACGTGACTCCCCCGAGCCTGTCGTTATGGACCGGTACCGCGACGGGTCTCCACGACGGGGCCCAGCACGGAACCGACTGTGTACAGATATCAAGAGCGCCGACGACGGCACTCCTGACAGCCGTCACTTTACGGGCGCACAGGCACGCTGACCAGGCGCTTCAGGTCACAAACCGGTAACAATGTCGAAATTTGGACAGGCCGTCTCACACTGTGGCCACGCGCGCTGTCCACCTGTCAAGACCGCCTCGGGCAGGTGCCGGGCTTAGAGTGGCGCCGATGCCAACACGCCTACGCCCGCTGACCGTGGTGGTTGCCCTGACGGTGGCCGTCACGCTGGTCGCGGCTGCCGCGCTGGTGCGACCGTCCGCGCATGTCGCGCACAACACGCTGTACCAAAACGGTGTTGCCATCGACGCCGAGGGCACCCCTACCATCGTCGCCGCGGGCGACGATGTGCACTTCCTCGCCGGTACACGCGTGATCGACCCCGGTCCCGGTGCGGACCTGGCCGCCGCCGAGGAGGTCGCGACGGAGAGCCGGCAGTGGCTCGCGCAGGGCACGGTGCCGGGCACGCAGAGCGGGTACGGCGACCTGGCCCGCACGGCGCTGCTCGACCTGCGCACGCTCACCGCCACCGACGGTGCCGTGCTCGCCGGACCATCGACCGCCTGGCGGTATGTCTGGCCACGGGATGCCTCCTTCGTCGCCGCCGCCTACACCGCCACCGGTCACGGCGCCGAGGCTGTGGCCATCCTCGACTTCCTGCAGCAGGTACAAGAACCCGACGGCTCGTTCCACGCCCGCTACCTGCCGGACGGCTCCGGCGTGCCGGACGACCGCGGCCTGCAGACCGACGGCAGCGGCTGGGTGCTCTGGGCCCTGGACCGGCTGCTCACCGCGGCGCCGGAGCTCGACCTGGACCCGGCGGCGTTGCAGGACCGGTTCACGCCGATGCTGCAGCGCGCCACCGACTACCTGCTGCGCCAGACCGGCACGAGCACGGGGCTGCCGCTGCCCTCGGCGGACTACTGGGAGCGTCCGGAGGCCCACGTCACCCTCGGCACCGCCGCCCCCGTGCTCGCCGGGCTGGAGGCCGCTGCGCGGATGCACCATCGAGCCGGACCGGCCGACCGCGCCGACCAGCTCGATGCCCGTGCCGAGACGTTGCGCGCTGCGATCGCCGAGGAGTTCGGCCGCTACGGCTACGGCCGCTACCCCCGCCGCACCGCCCAGGACGCTGCCGTGGCGTTCACCCTGCCCCCGTTACTCGCCGAGCCGCTGCCCGGTGCGCTGGCCGCCTGGCAGGCCTCCATCCCGGAGATGGCCCGTCCCGGCGGCGGGCTCGCCCCTGGCACCACCTGGGGCGAGCCGTCGATGTCCTGGACCCCGGAGACTGCCCTGTATGCGTGGGCGGCTGCAGCCAACGGCCACCCCGGTCAGGCTCGGCAGTGGCTCGACTGGATCGACACCCACCGCACCGCCATCGGCGCGATCCCGGAGAAGGTCGGCCCGGACGGTTCACCTGCGCACGTGGCACCGCTGACCTGGAGCGGCGCGCTGACCCTGCTCACGCTCACCGAGCTGGACCGCTCGGCGGTCCCCGACCGGGCCGAGTAGCCCAATCGCGCACACCCAGCCCGGTACGCCGGGTCACCCAGAGCACGCCCGGTGAGCTCCGCCGTCCCGGGCACACCACGAGCAGCGCAGCGCGCGGCGAGGCAGAAGACCGTCCCGGGCACCGGGTCCTGGCCCTAGCCCTGGAAGTCCGGCCGCAGCACGATCACCACACCGTTGGAGGCCGCGTCCGGGTCCTCGTACAGCGCCGTGATGCCGAGCTCGTCGCCGATCGCCTCGGCTTCGTCGGCCATGTCCGCAGTGGTGTAGAAGATCGCGCTGTCGGTGGGCAGCCGGTAGCTGTAGTCGTCGGCGACCACGTTGGACCAACCGTCGTCAGCCAGCTGCGCCGTGACCTCGCCGGCCAGTCCGCCCACCCCGGCGCCGTTGAGCACCCACACACCCAGGTCACGATCCAGATCATCGGCTGGAGTGGTCTCCTCCTCGGTCGGCGACTCGCTCTCCTCGTCGGTGCTCTCCCCGTCCTGGCCGGGCTCGCCCTCGTCGGTGGTCTCCTCACCGCCGGCGGAGGGGTCGTCGCTGCCCGAGACCTCGGCACTGGTCGGGTCGGCCGCCGGATCGGTCTCCTGCGACCACAGCTGCACCACGGTGAAGGCGAGCACCGGAGCGAGGACGAGCACCACCACGAACGGCAGTGTGCGCCGCCACCACGGCACCGGTCGGCGGTGCACTCCCACCGGGACCCGGTCGGCACCGAGCGTGTCGAACTCGTCCTCGTCGTAGGCGTAGGGCTGCTTGGTCACTGGGGAAGGCTAACCCGTGCAGGTCGCCTCAGAGGTCATTGCCGAGGCGGCGGGCCGTACGTTCCCGCTGCCGGGTGGAGCGCATCCGGCGGAGTCGCTTGACCAGCATCGGCTCGGCCGCGAGCGCCGCCGGGTCGTCGATGAGCACGTTCAGCACCTGGTAGTAGCGGGTGGCGGACATGTCGAAGAGCTCGCGGATCGCGGTCTCCTTCGCCCCGGCGTACTTCCACCACTGCCGCTCGAAGGCGAGGATCTGGGCGTCCCGCTCGCTGAGCTCACCAGCGGTGGCCGTGGTCTCGGCGGTCAACGAACGTGCTGCCGACATCGATCCTCCTCGAGTTTCCGGACGGTGCGTCGCCCATCCTAGGGGCAAACGACATGCGTGTCATTCAGCTGCGGCGGCGGGTGGTGTGATATCGCGGCACGGTCGTGACACCCTAGGGCCGTGCACACCTCAGCGACAACGAGACCACGGCCGCTGGCCGAGCTGATCGATCCGGGCTGGGCGCACGCGCTGGCCGGCGTCGAGGCCGACATCCACGCGATGGGAGAGTTTCTCCGCGCGGAGATCGCGGCCGGGCGCGGCTACCTGCCCGCAGGGGAGCACGTGCTGCGCGCCTTCACCCGGCCGCTGGCCGGCGTCCGAGTGCTGATCGTGGGCCAGGACCCCTACCCCACCCCGGGGCACGCCATGGGGCTGTCCTTCTCGGTGCACCCGGACGTGCGGCCCATCCCCCGGTCGTTGCAGAACATCTACCGGGAGCTGGTGGAGGACACCGGGGTGCCGGCGCCGTCCACCGGGGACCTGTCCGCGTGGGCAGATGCCGGGGTGCTGCTGCTGAACCGTTCGCTGACGGTACAGCCGGGCCAGCCCGCCTCGCACCGCGGCAAGGGCTGGGAGCGGGTCACCGACGCCGCCATCCGGGCACTGGTGGCCCGGGACCAGCCGCTCGTGGCGATCCTGTGGGGGCGGGACGCACAGTCGCTGCGACCGTTGCTCGGGGACACGCCGATCATCACCAGCGTCCACCCCAGCCCGTTGTCAGCCTCGCGCGGGTTCTTCGGCTCGCGGCCGTTCTCCCGGGCGAACGAGCTGCTCGTGGCCGCTGGCGGCGACCCGGTGGACTGGCGGCTGCCATGAGGGTCGGCTGGGCGCGATACGTCGCCGTGGGGGACTCGATGACCGAGGGGTTGTGGGACCCCGTTCCGGCGGCGGGGCCAGCTGAGGAGGCGCCGCTGCGGGGGTGGGCGGACCGGCTCGCCCTCGCACTGTCCCAGCGTCGGCTCGCCGACGGCGAAGCGCACCTGGAGTACGCCAACCTGGCCGTGCGTGGTCGGTTGCTCGGGCCGATCTTGGCCGACCAGCTGCCGGCGGCCCTGGAGGCGGGCGCCGACCTGGTCTCGGTGGTGGGCGGAGGCAACGACCTGCTCCGCCCGAACGCGGACCCGGACCGGCTGGCGGCCCGGTTGGAACGCGCTGTGCGCACTGCTCGCGACGCAGGTGCGGATGTGCTGCTGGCCACCGGTACGGACACCCGGCGTGCACCGCTGCTGGCCGCGATCCGCCCGAAGGTCGCGGTGTACAACGCCCACATCTGGTCGATCGCCCGGCGCACCGGTGCGCACGTGGTGGACGTGTGGGGGCTGCGGGCGCTGCAGGACTGGCGGATGTGGGCCGAGGATCGGATCCACCTCAGCAGCGAGGGGCACCACCGGGTGGCGCAGGCGGCACTGGTGGCCCTCGGGCTCCCCCCGGACGACCCGCAGTGGACCCGGCCGTTGCCGCCCGGTGAGCGGGTCCGGGCTCGGGAGCAGTGGCGCACCGACGCTGCCTGGGTGCGCCGGGAGGTGGGCCCGTGGGCGGCCCGGCACCTGCGCGGACGCTCCTCCGGCGACGGGCGGGCGGCCAAGCGACCGGCGCTGCTGCCGGTCGATCCCGGTGGGCCACCTGAGGAGCTTCATGGCTGAGGCCAGCGGCTTTGACTACCAGACGCGGGACGGGACCGTGCGGATCACCCATCACGGGAAGCATGCGACCACTCTGCGCGGATCGCGGGCGGCGGAGTTCCTGGCCCGGGTGGAGCGGGAGGATCCGCAGGAGCTGATGGCCCGCCTGACCGGCAACTACCGGCGCGGTAACGAACGGGTGGCCAAGCAGCATCCGCGCAACCGCGGCTGCCGCTGACCCGGAGCGCGGCCCGAGGTGGACGGGCGGAACCGCAGGTGGGCAGGGTGGGGCGGGAGGCAACTACTCGTCGTTGCTGACCAGCCCTAGGGCGTGTCTCTCATTTTCGTAGCCAGGCGATGACGGCGCAGAGGACGACGCCGGCTCGGTAGCTGATGGCGTGCTTGTCGTAGCGGGTGGCGATGGCGCGCCATTGCTTGGCTAGGCCGAATTGTCGTTCGACGACGTTGCGACCGGCGTAAGTTCTCTGGTCCAGGCCAGGCGGGCGACCTCCGCGCGAGCCTTTGGTCTTGCGGGAGGCGATCTCATCGGATTTCTGCGGGATCACCGCCTTGATGCCCCGGGCGGCGAGCATCCTGCGGATCTTGCCCGAGGAGTAGGCCTTGTCCGCGACCACCGCATCGGGCCTGGTCCGAGGCCGGCCAGGGCCCTGGCGAGGTACGC
>NZ_ATWL01000028.1 GCF_000421225.1 Ruania albidiflava DSM 18029
CCGACGCGCGGGTGTTGCTGCTGTGACCGCTGGTGTGGTGGCGTTGGCGTTGGCGGTGGTGCCGGGTCAGGTCGCTGTTGCGGCTCCGGCTGATGGCACAGTGCGTACCTTCGACGAGGAGGCGCTCGGTGAGCCGCCGGCTGAGTGCGAGACCGTCGGTGATGTCAGCATCGCCGAGGCCGGTTTCGGTGGGGCAGCCGAGACGAACCGGGCGATGCGGCTGGTCGATCAGGACAGCTCCGTCTACACCCGGGCCTGGTGCCACTACCCGCAGACGCAGGAGCGCTCGGTCTCCTACCGGTTCTCACCCGCGCAGTTCGACGCCGGTCCGTACGTGGCGATCCAGGGCGCTGAGGGCACCAGCGCGAACGGGGTGTGGCGCTTCACGTTCAACCCCGATGGGGACGACATCCGGATCGCGGCCTACGACGGTTCCAGCTTTGCCGATGTCGCCACAGTTGTCGATGGCGCTGCGCTGAACGAGTGGGTCGATGTCACGATCAATGCCACCCTCGACCGCGCTGAGCTCATCGTCAACGGCGTGCGGTTCGAGACCGACCGCCGCAACGACGCCTCACCCACCATGGGTGACATCTACTTCGGGTCGGCCGGGTTCAGCCCCGTCGGTGTCGACTACTACATCGACGACCTCGCCGTAGCCGGCGAGCTGCCCGAGGACGCCTTCACCGGCCTCGACATCGACCCCCTCTTCGACGACGCTGGGCTCGTCGCGGGCACGGAGGTGCTCGACGCACCGATCGCCCGGTTCCCGCTACCAGAAGGCGCGAGCATCACCGACTACACAGCCACGACAGAGTGGCAGGGCGAGACCATCCCCGCAGACCTCAGCGGCCCCGACCCGGACGGCTGGGTCACGGCGTCCATCACGCACACCTTCGCCCGGGCGGGGGTGAACTCGCTCCGCACGGTGGTCACCGCTGCCGACGGCAGCCAGTCCGTGGGCACTCAGGAGATCACTGTCGCCGGCGAGTTCTCCACCCTCGACTTCGAGTCCGACTCCGTCGGCTCGGTGCCGGGCAGCTGCTCCACCCTCGATGGCTACGACCCGGCCGTGGTCAGCGACGAGGTCGCGTCCGAGGGCGCACACTCGCTCCGGGTCCAGGACACGAATGCTAAGGCAGCCGTGGGTCTGACCTGTCCGGTCGCCCCGCAGCAGGGTGCCTACCTCTCCTTCCAGGTCAACCCCCAGGCGCTAGAGGGCTTCACGGTCGACCTCATCGGCGAGTCGCTGCTGCCGACCGGTCACCCGGCCAACTCGCTGTTCCGCCTGACCGTGAAGGACGACGGCAGCATCCAGTGGTACGAGCAGTGGACCGCGACCTGGCGGGAGCTGGCTCCTGCCGGCAGCGTCCCGCTCGGTGCGTGGTCACAGATCGAGGTGGCGGTACCGAGCGACAACGCCGCCGCGCGCGTGAGCATCGACGGCGAGTACGTGGGATCCGCGGGGTCCACGATCGGCAACAACTCGGGTCAGCACAACGAAGTCACCGCGATCACCGGACTGGCCCTCACTACCGGCGCGACCGGCGTCGGGGCTGCAGTGGACGATGTGTTCCTGGACGAGGTCACGTTCGGAACACCCGAGTCGACCCCACCGGAGGCGGTGGGCACCGCGCCATTCGACATCAGCGGGACCACGACGGTCGACGATAGCGGTGAGCAGGTCGGCTTTCCCCTTGGCGGCATTGTCGTGCCCAACGGCGACGACGGCCAGCGAATACTGCTCCCGTACTCGGGGCACGAGGACGCGATTGACGAGTCAGGCTTCTTGATCGGTGCCTCGGACGACGGCGGCGCGAGCTGGTTCAGCGGTGAGGACTTCAACCCGATGCCGGACGCCTCGGGCATCACGATGACCCGGCTGCGAAACGGCGACTTGATCGCGGTCAACTACAACGCGTTCATGACGCCGGGGACGGACAACCGCGAGGCCCTGGTGGAGACCGCAGTCTCACATGACGGCGGGGAGACCTGGACTCAGCGCTCCGGGTCCATGACGACGCCGGAGCCGATGCGCCCGATCGGCGACACCTCCCCGCGGCCCGGGACGACGCTGGCCGGCTTCGTGCTGCTGCACACCCTTCTGGAGGATCCTGACGGGACGCTGTACCTGTCGGCCTACGGGTACTACGAGGGCGATGAGAACTACCGTCAGATTGTGCTCGCATCCGAGGACGGCGGGATCAACTGGTCCGTCGCCGGCACGGTGGCGGAGGCGGATCCCGAGCAGGCCGATGTGCAAGCGTACGACGGACCTAGCGAAGGTGCGATCGAGCGGCTCGCCGACGGCTCTCTGCTCATGGTGATGCGCACCGGCTGGCACCTGCCGATGATCTACTCGCGCTCGTTCGACGACGGCGTGACCTGGAGCGAGCCGCAGGAGATCGAGGTCGGCCCGGCCGGGCAGGCCCTGCTCAGCGTCCAGCCGACTCTGGAGCGGTTGCCTACGGGCGAGCTTTTGCTCATGGTCGGGCGGCCCGGACTCGTGATGACGGTCTCGGAGAGCGGGCTCGGTGACGACTGGAGCGTCCCGGTCGGCATCGACTACGCCAACAGCGAGAACGGCAGCTTCACGGTGCTCGATCCGACCACCGTTGTTGCGGCGGGAGACCGCGGGCGGGTGGAGCCCTGGGAGGTCTGGTCGCGGAACGTCACCATCGATCCCTCCTGTGATCAGACGATCACTGGCACCCATGACGGCGCGGTCACGGCCGGTGCGGGCGGGCTGTGCCTGATCGATGCGACCGTCGACGGCCCGGTCACCGTCGAGGACGGCGGTCAGCTCATCGTCCAGGACTCGGAGATCACCGGGTCCGTCACCACCGACGCCGCCTCCGTGGTATCGGTCTGTGGATCGCACGTCGATGGCAGGGTGACGGTGGCGGGCACCACCGCCAGCGTCGCGGTGGGCGACACCACCAGCGGGTGCAACCCCTCCACGATCGAGGGACCGCTGCGCATCACCGACACGTCGGGCCCGGTCGTGGTGGACCGCTCGGACATCACTGGCAACGTGATGCTGTCGGGCAACAGCAGCCCAACAGAGACTGTGCTGTCAGGGCTCGCGGTGGACGGATCGCTGATCTGCGTGCGGAACACCGCCACCCCCACCGACTCCGACGTTCCTCTGACCGTGACTGGTTCTCGCCAGGGGCAGTGCTCGTCATGATCTAGGTCGCCGCGCCACGGCGGGGAGAGGGCGGTCTAGTCCCCCTCCCCGTCGGGGCGGCGGCGCAGCGCCTTGGTCTGGCCGCGCTGCTTCTTCGCATCCAGGCGGCGCTGCCGGGCGCGGCGGCTGGGCCGGGTCGGACGGCGCCGCGGTGGTGGTGGCATCAGCGCCTCGCGGATCAACGCCACCAGCCGCTCCCGGGCCTCGTTCCGGTTGCGCAGCTGGGAGGCCCGGCTGCTGGCCACGATGCGGACCTGCCCGCCGACCAGCGACTCCCCCAGCGCCCGCAGCACACGGCGGCGTTGTACCGGGGTGAACGCGGTGGAGGCACCCGGGTCGAAGAGCAGCTCTACCCGGGTGTCAGTGGTGTTCACCGCCTGCCCGCCCGGCCCGGAGGACCGGCTGAACCGCTCGGTGAGCTCGCTGCCAGGGACCACCAGCCCACCAGGGTTGCCCGGACCAGGGGGAACGCGCAGGTCGTCGCCAGCCATGAGGCCATCGTCCCACCCCGCGCAAAGCTGCCGAGGGTGTGGTTATGGTCGAAAAATCAGGGAAAAGCGACCATAACCACACCCTCGATGCGGTGGGTGGCTCAGCGGGTGGAGAAAGCGGCGTCGAAGGCTGCTCCGGAGGGTTCGTACCTGCTCAGCTGGCGGACGAACTCCAGCGCCTCCGGCGCACCGACCAGGCGGTCCATGCCGGCGTCCTCCCACTCCACCGACAGCGGACCCTCGTAGCCGATGTGGTTCAGCGCGCGGACCGCGCTCTCCCACGGCACGTCCCCGTGGCCGGTGTTGATGAAGTCCCAGCCGCGGCGCGGATCGGCCCACGGCAGGTGCGAGGACAGCCGCCCGTTGCGACCGTTGTTCATCCGCACCTTGGTGTCCTTGCAGTGCACGTGGAAGATCTTCTCCGGGAAGTCCAGCAGGAAGCTGATCGGGTCCACCTGCTGCCACACCATGTGGCTGGGGTCCCAGTTCAGCCCGAACGACTCCCGGTGCCCGATCGCCTCCAGCGTGCGCACCGTGGTCCAGTAGTCGTAGGCGATCTCGCTCGGGTGCACCTCGAGCGCGAACCGCACGCCCTCGGAGTCGAACACGTCCAGGATCGGGTTCCACCGGTCGGCGAAGTCGGTGTACCCGGCCTCGATGATCTCCTCGCGCACCGGCGGGAACATGGCCACGTACTTCCAGATCGCCGACCCGGTGAACCCGGTGACGGTCTTCACCCCGAGGCGCTTGGCCGCGCGGGCGGTGTTCTTCATCTCCTCGGCGGCGCGCTGGCGCACGCCCTCGGGGTCGCCGTCCCCCCAGATGGCCTCCGGCAGGATCTCCTGGTGCCGGATGTCGATCGGGTCGTCACAGACCGCCTGCCCCTTGAGGTGGTTGGCGATCGTCCAGACCTTCAACCCGTGCTTCTCCAGCGTGGCGAGCTTCTCCGCCACGTAGTCATCGTCCGTGGCGGCCCGGTTCGGGTCCAGGTGGTCGCCCCAGCAGGCGATCTCCAGGCCGTCGTAGCCCCACTCGCCGGCCAGGCGGCACACCTCCTCGAACGGCAGGTCGGCCCACTGGCCGGTGAACAAGGTGATCGGTCGTGCCATCGGTCTACTCCTTCGTGCTCGTGACGTGCGTTCTGCTCATGGTGGCTGCTCCAGGTGGCTGGGGCTCGTCCGTACGTGCTCCCCTGCCTGCCCATTGCCGGGCGGCCCGGTCAGCCGACTTCCACCCAGGTGCTGCCGGCAGCGGCCGAGGCCTCCACAGCGGCCAGCACCCGCTGCACCGCCAGCCCGTCGGCGAACGACGGCTCCGGCTGCTCCCCGGCGGCCAGCGCACCGACCAGGTCCACCACCTGGTGGGTGAAGCCGTGCTCGTAGCCCAGGCCGTGCCCCGGCGGCCACCAGGCGGCGATGTACGGGTGCGAACCCTCGGTGACCAGGATGCGCCGGAACCCGCCGGTACGCGGGTCCTCGGACGCGTCGAAGTACTCCAGCTCGTTCAGCCGCTCCAGGTCGAAGGAGATCGCCCCCTCGGTCCCGGAGATCTCCACCCGGAGCGCGTTCTTGCGGCCCCAGGCATACCGGGTGGCCTCGAACGTGCCCACCGCTCCTCCGGACATGCGCGCGAGCCACATCGCGGTGTCGTCCACGGTGACCGGGCCGAGCTCGTCGCCGCCGACCCCGGCGATCCCGACCCGCTCGGTCTCGATCGGCCGCTCGGTCACGAAGGTCTCGGTCATCGCCGTGACACCGGTGATCTGCTGCGCGGTGAGGAACTGCACCAGGTCGGCGATGTGGGCGCCGATGTCGCCCAGCGCCCCGGACCCGGCAGCGGTCTTGTCCAACCGCCAGCTCAGCGGCGCATCGGCGTCGGCGAGCCAGTCCTGCAGGTACTGCGCGCGCACCTGACGCACCTCGCCGATCTTTCCCTCGGCGATCAGCTGCCGGGCGAGCTGCATCGCCGGTACCCGCCGGTAGGTGAACCCGACCATGGCGCGCACCCCGTCCGCGGCGGCGCGCTCCGCCGCGGCAGCCATCTCCTCGGCCTCGGCCACAGAGTTGGCCAGCGGCTTCTCGCACAGCACGTGCTTGCCTGCTTCCAGGGCCCCGATGGCGATCTCGGCGTGGGTGTTTCCTGGGGTGCACACGTCCACCAGGTCCACATCGTCACGGGCGACGGCGGAACGCCAGTCGGTCTCCGTGCTCGCCCAGCCGAGGCGGTCGGCCGCCGCGGCCACCTTGGCCTGGTCACGTCCGCAGAGCACCTGCTGCACGGGTGCCAAGGGCAGGTCGAAGAACCGGGGTGCGGTCCGCCAGGCGTGGGAGTGGGCGGCTCCCATGAATGCGTAGCCGATCATCGCCACACGCAGCGGTGCGGCACTCTCGGTGGTCATCGGTCGGGTCCTCCTCTTCTCGGGGTGGCATGGGGGTGCGGGCAGGCCGCGCACGGCAGTTCAGCGGCCCGCCCGCTCACCTGAGGTCCACGAGTCCAGCAGCGGACGCCAGGTGGGTCAGGGGTGATCAGGAGTCGAACGCGGTCGGCAGGTACTGGTCCACGTTGTCCGCCGTGACCACCGGAGCGTAGAGCTGCACCAGACGGGGCACCTCCACCTCCACCAGGTCGCCGAGCGCCTGCTGCTGCACCAGCAGCTTGGCCAGGGCGATACCGTCTGCCGCCTGGGTGGAGGGATAGATCACCGTGGCCTCGACGACGGAGTCACCGGAGGAGATCTCCTCCATCATGTTCCGCGAGCCGGCACCGCCGACCATGAAGAACTCGTCCCGGCCGGCCTGGTCGATGGCGGCGAGCACACCCACGCCCTGGTCGTCGTCGTGGTTCCAGATGGCGTCGATCTCTGGTGCCGCCTGGAGCAGGTTCGCGGCGGCCTCCTGCCCACCTTGGACGGTGAAGTCGGCCGCGACACGGTTGTCCACGTCCAGACCGCACTCAGCGAGGGCGTCCTCGAAGCCCTGGCTGCGGTCCTGGGTGAGCGGCAGGGAGTCGATCCCGGCGATCTCGGCGACCACCGCGTCCTCCTCGCCCTCGAGCTGTTCGCAGATGTAAGCACCTGCCGAGACGCCCATGCCATAGTTGTCCCCGAGCACGGTCACCCGGGAGGCGTTCGGGTCGGAGAACTCCCGGTCGACGTTCACCACCGGGATCCCGGCCCGCATCGCCTTCAGCGCCACGTTGGTCAGCGCCGCACCGTCGAAGGGCAGCAGCACGATGGCGTCCACCTCGTCGTTGATGAACGTCTCCACCTGGCTGATCTGGACGTTCACGTCGTTGGTGCCCTCAGCCACCCGCAGGTCCACATCCTCATGGTCCTCGGCATAGGACTGGGCAGCGGCGGTGATCGCCCCCATCCAGCCGTGGTCGGCGGCGGGGGCGGAGAACCCGATCACCACCGTCTCACCGACCTCGTCGGCGGACCCGGAGTCACCGGAGTCACCGGAGTCCCCGGCCCCGCCGGCGTCGGCCTGGGTCTCCTCCTCCTGTGGGGCGTTGCTGGTGCAGCCGGCCAGGATCATCCCGGCGGCAGCGAGTCCGGCCACCGGCATGAGCAGCCGGCGGCGCCACGTGTGTGCGGTCATGAGGTTCCTCCTTGAACGGGGGTGGGGGTGGGTGTGCGGGTGAAGATCTGGCGCCACCATCCGGGCCGGCCACCATTGGCAAAGCGCTGCTGCAGCAGCACGGCGATGACGATGATGGCGCCCTTGGTGACCAGCTGGGCGGACAGGGACAGGTTGTTCAGCGTGAAGATGTTCAGGAGCATGGAGAAGATCAGCACGCCGAGCACAGTGCCGACGATCGTTCCCCGCCCGCCGATCAGCAGCGTGCCACCGACCACCACGGCGGCGATGGCGTCCAGCTCGTACATGTAGCCGTGGGTGGAGGTGCCCACCCCGGTACGCCCGATCATCAGCACTGCGGCCAGGCCCACGCAGAGCCCGCCGAGGGTGTACACGGCCAGCAGGTGCTCACGCACCCGGATACCGGCCAGGCGGGCCGCCTCCGGGTTGCCGCCGATCGCCACGGTGCGCCGCCCGAACGTGGTGCGGTTGAGCAGGATCCAGGCGAGCACGGCCACGATGGCGAAGACCCAGACCACCATCGGGATCTTCAGCACGGAGCTGCGGAGGAAGTCCAGCAGCCCGTTGTTCTCCACGATCTGGGTCTGCTTGTTCGAGATGATCTCCGCCAGGCCGCGGGCAGCGACCATCATCGCCAGCGTCGCGATGAACGCCACGATCCTGCCGTAGGCCACCAGGATCCCGTTCACCAGGCCGCAGGCGGCACCGACAGCGCAGGCGGTGAACACGATGACGATCCAGTGGTACTGGTCGGCCATCGCCTGGGTGGCCAGCGTCGTCGCCCACACGGAGGCCAGGCCGAGCACCGACCCGACGGACAGGTCGATGCCGCCGGTGGTGATCACGAACGTGGTGCCGATGCTGATGATGCCGATCACCGCTGCCTGGCTGATGATCGTCAGCGCGTTGCCACCATCGACGAACCGGTCGCCGGCGCTGACCACTCCGATCACGACGAGCAGCAGGAAGGCGATCACCAGGCCGAGGTTGCGCACCACGGAGGTGGGCAGGCCGCGCCGGCGCGGTGCGTCCTGGCCGCCGACGGGCTGCTCCGGTGGTGGTACGGCCTCGGCGGTCTCCGGCAGGTCCGTGACCGGGTCCTGGGTCTCGGAGGTGGGGTGGTCCTGGGTCATCGGTGTCCCTCCGCTAGCGCGTCGCTGTCCATCACCAGGTCGAGCACCCGGTGCTCGTCGATCTCGGTCGCGGGTCCGGTGTGCAC
Organism: Ruania albidiflava DSM 18029; assembly: GCF_000421225.1. GTDB lineage: Bacteria > Actinomycetota > Actinomycetes > Actinomycetales > Beutenbergiaceae > Ruania > Ruania albidiflava. Next base: position 8,500 of record NZ_ATWL01000028.1, read on the forward strand.
GATGCGGCCCTCGGCGACCACCAGCACGGTGTCCGCCAGCGCGAGCACCTCGGGGATCTCGCTGGAGACCACCACGATCGCGGTCCCGCTGTCGGCGAGCTGTCCGATCAGGTCGTAGATCTCCGCGCGGGCGCCCACGTCCACCCCGCGGGTAGGTTCGTCCAGCAGCAGCACCCGGCAACCGTGCTCCAACCAGCGCCCGAGCATCACCTTCTGCTGGTTGCCGCCGGAGAGGGTCCGGATCGCGCGGTCCGGGTCGGCCGGCCGCAGCTGCAGGTTCTGCATCTGCGTGGCGGTGGCGGCCCGTTCGGCGTGCTCGCGCAGGAACCCGCCACGGGCGAAGCCTGCGAACGAGGACAGGGTGAGGTTCTTGAAGATCGGTTCGTCCAGGATGAGGCCCTGGCTCTTGCGCTCCTCCGGGCACAGACCCACCCCTGCGGCCACAGCGCGCGGGACCGATCCGGGCGGCAGCGCCACGCCGTCGACCGTGACCGTGCCGGCCGTGCGGCGGCGAGCACCGGCGATGGTCTCCAGGATCTCGGAGCGTCCAGCGCCGACCAGACCCGCCAGACCGACGATCTGCCCGGCCCGGACCGTCAGGTCCACACCGGAGAACAGTCCGTCCACAGCCAGGTCCACCACCTGCAGGACGTCCTGCGCCTCCGCCGGCACCTCCCGGCGGGCGAAGGCGTACTCCCGGGTGCGACCGGTCATCAGCGTGATCAGCTCGCGGGTGCTGGTCTGCGCCACCTCCAGCCCGGAAGCGACTGTGCGCCCGTCCTTGAGCACGGTGATGCGGTCGCCGATCCGGCGGATCTCCTCCAGCCGGTGGGAGATGTAGATGACGGCGATGCCCGAGGCGGTCAGGTCCCGCACCACCCGGAACAGGTTGTCCACCTCTTCGGAGTCCAGCACCGCAGACGGCTCGTCCATGATCAGCAGCCGGGCGTCGCGGGAGAGGGCCCGGGCCATGGAGACGACCTGCTGACCGGCGGCGGAGAGCGTACCTACCTCCGCATGCGGGCTGATCTCCGGGTGCCCGAGGCGGACCAGCAGGTCACGGGCGGCGTGCGCCGCATCCTGCCGCCGGGTCAGACCAGCGACGGAGCGTTCGTTGCCGAGGAAGATGTTCTCCGCCACGGTGAGACCGGCCACCACGTCAAGCTCCTGGTACATGGTGGCGATCCCGGCGCGCAGCGCGGCCGCCGGGGTGGCCAGGGTGACCTCCTCGCCGTCGATGCGGATCGCACCCGCATCGTGACCGTGCGCCCCGGAGAGCACCTTGATCAGCGTGGACTTCCCGGCACCGTTCTGCCCGAGCACACAGTGCACCTCACCGGCGCGCACATCTAGGTCGACGCCATCGAGCGCCTTGGCACCGGGGAAGTGCTTGACGATCCCGTGCATCGTGAGGAAGGGGTCCGCTGTGACCATGTGCCGACCATAACCAGCCTTTTGGCAGTTGTCGATCAAAAGTCGGTGAGCGGGGTACGGTTGTGACCAACCTGTGATGAAGGAGAGCCTCGCGTGGTCGTTCCCCTCACGTCCCGACCGACCGGTTGTGGCGAGCTGTTGCAGATCCTCCGCGACGGCGTCCCGCGCAGCCGCGCGGACCTGGTGGCCATCACCGGGCACGCCCGGTCCACGATCGGCACCCGGATCGACGCGTTGCTGCCCACCGGGCTGGTACGCGCCGAGGCCGCCTCGTCCACCGGGGGCCGACCGCCGTCGGTGTATGCGTTCGACCCGAGCGCTCGGCTCGTGTTGGCGGTCGACCTCGGGGCAGTGCACCTGTCGGTCGCGGTGCTCGACCTGGCCGGCACGGTGCTCGCCGAGATCCGGGTCGACAACGACATCGCCGATGGGCCGGAGCCGGTGCTGGACCGGGTGGTCGGGCTCGGTCGGGCGCTGCTGGACCAGGTCGGACGGCCGGCCGGTGACCTGGTCGGCGTGGGCATCGGCGTACCCGGCCCGGTGCAGAAGGCCAGCGGCAGACCGATGAATCCGCCGATCATGCCGCGCTGGGACGGTGTGGACATCAAAGGCATCCTCGGCCACGAGCTCGGTGTCCCGGTGCTGGTGGACAACGACGTGGACCTGATGGCCATCGGTGAGCACACTGCCGCCTATCCGGACGTGTCTCACCTGTTGTTCGTCAAGGTGGCCACGGGGATCGGGGCGGGCATCGTCGCGAACCATGCGCTCGTGCGCGGCACCGACGGCGCTGCCGGGGACCTGGGGCATGTCGCAGTACCCGAGGGCCGCCCGGAGCTGTGCCACTGCGGGAACACCGGCTGCCTGGAGGCGGTGGCCAGCGGCGGCGCCCTGGTGCGCAGGCTGCAGGCAGATGGCGAGAAGGTGCGCACCAGCGCCGACGTGGTGGACCTGGTGCGCGGCGGTGACCAGCACGCTACGGCGCTGCTGCGGCACGCCGGCCGCGACCTGGGTGCGGTGCTGGCAGGCTGCGTCAACCTGCTCAACCCGTCGATCATCGTGATCGGCGGGGTGATGGCCCAGGCCGGAGAACACCTGCTCGCCGGCATCCGGGAGGTCGTCTACCGTCGGTCCTTGCCGCTGGCCACCGAGAGACTGCGGATCGTCACCGCGAGCACGGCCGGGCGCGCCGGGCTGCTCGGCGCCGGCCGGGTGGTGGCCGACCACGTGCTCGCACCGGCAGCGGTGGACGCGCTCACCGAGACGCACGCGCCTGCGTGAGCTGGCCAGGCAGCAACCCGATCAGGGTCGGCGGTGCTCGACCCACACGTTCGGCTCGACATAGACACCAAAGTCTTGGGCCTGCGAGACCAGGACCGGGTTGAGCGCACCGTCGACCACCACCGGCCCGTCGGTGTCGAACGGCAGCCCGGTCCAGGCCCGCCACTCGGCGAGCGTGCCAGGGATGGTCATCGCAGTCGGGCAGACCTTCACGATCCGCCCGCCGGCGCGCACATGCACCCGCAGCCACGGGTCGTGGGGCAGGCCGTCCGCCCGGGTCCGGTAGGCGTACTCACTCATCGGCGTGTGCGGCTCGGCCGCCTTCTGCGACGGCCGTACCGGGACGTAGAGCACGTCGTGGCCCAGGCGGAAGGTGTTCTCCCGCAGCGCCTGCACCATCACCGGGGCGAGACCTCGGCCCTGGTGCTCCTTGAGGATGACGATCTCCAGCGCGGCGGCGGCATTCGGCACGCGGCCGGCCAGCCGGTCGCTGTGCGCCCACCGGATCACCTCGTCCCATCCGGCGTCCGGCAGCTGCTCGCGCCCCGGAGTACCGAACACGAACGGCAACGAGTACCCCTTGGCGACCGGCACGTCCCCGTCGGTGGCGAGCAGCACGTAGTCCGCGACGTGCTCGAGGTGGCCGTAGTAGAGATCACCGGTCGGGTCGTGCTGCATGAACTCCGGCCAGGCCAGGTCGAAGGCGGCATGGTCGACCGTGGTGAAGATCTCCGGGTTCTGCGCGCGGTTGTGGATGGTGAACGTCATACCTCAAGTCTGGCCGAGCCGGTCAAGGCACGCCTCGATGTCGTAGGGCACCCGGACGAACTGCACCCCGAACGGGCCGGCCTCCGCTCCCGGTGCTCCCTCGAGGATCACGTAGGCGGCGGTCGGCTCGTCCAGCGGGTTGCCCACGCTGCCCACGTTCAGCAGGGTGCGCGAGCCGGAGACCTCCAGGTAGGTGTCGTGGATGTCGCCGTAGGCGACCACGTCCGGCGTCGGACCGTTCCCGGTCAGCTCGGTCGCGGCGAACATGGCGTCGAACTGCTCGGGGGTGTGCCGGAAGTGCACCCGGGTGTAGATGCTGTCCGCGGAGGCGTGGAACAACCGGACCCGTCGGCCGCTGAGCACCAGGTCGCAAGCCAGCGGCAGCTCGCGCAGCCACTGCCGGTCGTCGGCGGTGAGCGACCGCGACAGACCCCCGTGGCCCCTTACCAGCCACGTCCCCCAGGTTGTAGATCGTCTCGATCCCACGGGCGTCGATGTCGGCGAGCACCGCGGTCAGGGCGGTGAGGTTGCCGTGGATGTCAGAGAGGAGGGCGATGCGCTGAGTCGTGGTCATCGCCGGTGAGCCTAGCGCGGCAGGACCGGCCAGCCCGGCGGCCCGCCGCTACTCCGTGTCCTCTGCACCACCGGCCTCTGCCACACCGCCGGTGGCCGGCTCGATCGGGCCGGTGACCCGGATCCGCACCGGGACCGCGTCCGGGCCGGTGGGCACCTGCTCCCCCAGCGCCTGGGCGACCTCCACGGTGGTGACGTTCACGCGGACCGACCATCCGCCGTCGGGCAGTCGCTCCAGACCCACACCGGCCACCCCTGAGGTGGCCGCGAGCAGCTCGGCGACCTCCGCCTTGGCGGAGCGCGCAGCCTCTCGGGACGCCGGCGGCGGTGCAGCGTCGGTCATAGCTGCAGCAGCCGCACCTCGAGGGCGCGGAGCACGTCGTCGATCGGGTTGAGGAAGGTCAGACCGGCACCGCCCGGGCCCCCGGTCTGGGAGCCTGCGAACAGCAGCCCGACGGCCACGCCATCCTCCCGGTACACCAGGGATCCGGAGTCGCCGCCGGCGGAGAATGCGCCCTGGTCGCCCTCGACCTCGATCTGGTTGTCGAAGGTGAGCTCACCGAGCTCCTCGCCGTAGCCGACCCGCACGCCGTCGAGCTCCACTGCAGTCACGTGCCCGGCGGTGATCCCGGTGGTGCGGCCGATCTTGCCGACCAGCTCCCCACCCTCGACAGGCGCTGTGCTGGTCACCATGCCCACCGGGTAGATCGCATCGACCTTGGGTTCCTGCAGCAGGCACAGTGCGGCGTCCACCACGTTGGTGCTACGCGGATCCAGTGGCGCGGTCCGGTCCAGCGTGCCGACCTGGTCAGCCGCAGTGCCGCCGTCGTAGGGGCCCGGCTGCAGGATCGGGTCGCCGGTGGTCGCGTTGCTGGAACCGGCCAGCACGTGCCAGTTGGAGAGGGCGTACCGGACGTCGTCGGTGTCGGTGACGAATGCACCGAGCGTGCCGGCCGAGACGTCCACGTTGGCGAGGGACAGGCCCGGACGGAGCGGGCGAACCCGGGTGCGGAGCCGGTCGGCCGGACCGGGCGGCTGGCTCTGGGCGTAGACCTGGCCGATGTGCCGGATGTCGGCGTCCGCGTCTGCCTCCGTGACCTCACCGAGCAGGTCGGCGCACTCCGCCTCCTCCCGGTACCGCACCGCCAGGGCGTACTCGCCCCCGCTGCGCACCGCGAGGCCGAATGCGACCGAGGCCGGCTGCTGGGCGTCTTCTGCCGTGGGCAGCAGGTCGCGGGCGAGCGCGATCCAGTGCGCCTTGCGTTCCCGTGCCAGGTCGATGTGCATGCTTCGAGTCTGCGCGCACCCTGGTCCGTGCGCATGTCGGCGAGCTCACGACACGCCACGCCACGCTCACGCCACGGCGCGGTGCACCAGCGCGAGCAGGGCGTGGGCGTAGGCGTCCTCCACGTCGGCGGCGGTGAACGTGTCCAGCTCACCGGTCGGCTCGCCGGTCTGCACCCGGAACTCCTCGCCGGTGTGCACCAGGCGCACGAACGTGCCGCCGAGCAGCTCGCGCAGCTGGTCCTCCCGAGGCAGCCAGAGGGCATCCTCCTTTGCGACGCTGTCGAGCGCCCACTCGGTGGTGCCGTTGAAGTGCAGCACTGTGCCGGTGGGGTACGTACGTGGTTCGATGACCATGTGGGACAGGATGAAGACGTCCTCGCTCAGCGCTTCGGTCTGGATCCGGAACCGGTCGCCGGGCGCAGGGTCCCAGCGCACCCCGGAGTTCCGTAGCTCGTGGGCGAGGAGATCGCTGATCATTCCTCCACCCTAGGCCGGAAGCGGCACAGACGGCAGGACGTCAGCTGGCCCGCAGCCCCCGCTCGGCGCGCGCGACGGCACGGGTCACCTCCGCCGGGGGCCGGCCGCCGAGCACGGCGAAGGCGACCACGGCCAGCGGGAAGATGCGAGCGAACACCCGGGCGCGGTCTATCGTGTCTTCGTCGAGCGCAGCGGAGAGCTGGTCCCAGGCGCGGAACGAGCTGGCGACCGTGGCCACGTCCTCGGCTGGGTCGTCAGCGGCGGCAAGGTCCCAGTCCAGCACGCCGCTGACCCGTCCGCCGGACCAGAGCACGTTGCTGGTGCCGAGGTCGCCATGGTTCAGAGCTTCGGGGACCGCCGGGAGTGCGGCGAGACCTTGGATGCGGGCGAGCGCATCGTCCCGCAGGTCCATCGGAAGCAGCGGCACCACGCGGTCGGTGAGCACCTGCTGCCAGTGCTCGCCGCCGAAGAACGATCGCGGTGGCGCCAGGTGCGCGCGCAGGTCGCTCAGGTCCGCGCTGTGCACGGCCTCGAGCAGGTCTCGCAGCACGACGGCGTCCGGCGGGTCAGGTGGGTCGCTCACCCCGCGTAGGCGTTGGGTGGGGATCGCGAGGTGACCCTCGATCTCGATCGGGTCGCCGGTCGAGCGGGGCACGTCGAACGGGAGGTCAGCCAGGGCGTCGACCAGAGCCTGGGTGCGCAGCAGGTCGGCAGCCCCGGAGGGCTGGCGGGTTATCCGCACGGCGGTCCGCTCACCGAGCACGACCACAGTGTTCGACCCGTGCTCCACCCAGGTGCAGTCGACCGGGTCGGTCGCTTCCCCCGCCTCGGTGAGGGCGCGAGGGACCAGTCTCGCCAGCACCGCCTGGGGTGGGCGGACGAACCTGGTCTCATGTTCAGTCACGGCGCGCTCTCCTCCCGGCGGAGCAGACGTGCGGCAGCAGCGCGGACCCGAGGGGTCGGATCCTCAAGGAGGCCTTCGACGGCCCCGACCGGATCGTCCAGTCCGTGCGCCGCCATCACCTTCAGCGCCATCTCCCGGACCCGCCAGTGCTCGTCTCTCAGGGCGGCACGCACCACGCCCGGCCGGTCCGGCGGTCCGACGTAGAGCAGCCCGCGTCCGCCCCAGGTGCGCGCCCAGTACGGCTTCCAGTCCTCGGTGCCGCCGAGCCACTCGATCCGCGGGTACTCGGCATCGTCGGGGCGGACGCGGCCGGCGAGCAGTTCCTCGCACCAGTGCCGCACCATCGCCGATCCGTACCGTTCCACGGCACCAGCCAGCAGCAGCCGCGGGTGGGCACGGCGGTCCGGGGGCAGGTCGGTCAGCAGCATCAGGTCAGCTGCCCTCATCCCCGGTACTCCCGGCCTCGGCGCTCTGGGCACTGTCCCCGTCCGCACCGTCATCAACGGATGTCCCGCCGACCAGATGCGCGACTGCCTCCGGGCCGCCGTCGAGCAGCAGCTGGAAGCCGTCCTCGTCCAGGATCGGTCGGCCGAGGTCGCGGGCCTTGGTCTCCTTGGACCCGGCGCCGGGACCGACCACTACGAAGTCGGTCTTCTTCGACACCGAACCGGCGGCCTTGCCACCGCGGGAGAGGATCGCCTCCTTGGCCCCATCCCGGGAGTAGTTCTCCAGCGACCCGGTGACCACGATGCTCAGGCCGGTCAGCACGCCACCCTCGCTGGCTGCGCCCGGCCCTGGGTGGCCGGGGATCTCGAACTGCACCCCGGCAGCGCGCCAGCGCTGCAGGATCTCGGCGTGCCAGTTCTCCGGATCCTCCGGGTCGCCGAGCCACTCCACCACGGCGCCGGCGATCGTCGGCCCCACGCCTTCGACCTGGGCGAGCTCCTCCTCGGAAGCCGCCTCGATCGCGGTCAGCGACCCGAACCAGGTCGCCAGCGCCCGGGCGGCCACCGGGCCGACGTGTCGGATGTTCAGCGCGACCAGCTGCCGCCAGAGGTCCTTGGTCTTGGCCGCCTCCAGCTCGTTGACCAGGGTGACCGCCTGCGCCGAGGGCTCCACCACGGGGTAGTTCTTCCGGTAGCCCGCCTTGCGCCGCTCGGCGGCGTCGAGTCCCTCGGCCTCGGGCGGGTAGTCCAGCCGGGTCTTCTGGAACGGTCGGCGTACGGTCACCTCACCGGTCGCCTCGTCGACCTTCGGTTCGCCGGTCTCGGCATCACGGACCACCACGGCGATCGGCACCAGCTCCTCGACGGTCAGGTCGAACAGCCCGGCCTCGGTGACCAGCGGCGGCGTGGATGGCGTCTGCGGCTGGGTGAGCGCCGCCGCCGTCACCTCACCGAGCGCCTCGATGTCCAGTGCCCCGCGGGAGCCGATGTGCTCCACCCGGCCGCGTACCTGCGCCGGGCAGGAGCGGGCGTTCGGGCAACGCAAGTCGATGTCACCCTCCTTCATCGGCCGCAGGGCGGTGCCGCACTCCGGGCAGTCCGCGGGCATCACGAACTCCTGCTCGCTGCCGTCCCGCAGCTCCACCACCGGGCCGAGGATCTCTGGGATCACGTCACCGGCCTTGCGCAGCACCACGGTGTCGCCGATGAGCACACCCTTGGCGCGCACCACGTCCTGGTTGTGCAGCGTGGCCTGCCGGACCACCGACCCGGCCACGTGCACCGGCTCCATCACCGCGTACGGCGTGGCCCGCCCGGTGCGGCCTACCCCGACGGCGATGTCCAGCAGCTTGGTGTGCACCTCCTCCGGTGGGTACTTGTAGGCGATCGCCCAGCGCGGGGCGCGGCTGGTGGCGCCGAGCTCGCCATGCAGGGCGAGCTCGTCCACCTTGACCACGACCCCGTCGATCTCGTGCTCCACCGAGTGCCGGTTCTCGCCGTAGTCGGCCACGAAGGTGAGTACGTCCTCGACCGAGTCGAACACCTTCGCCTGCGGGCTGGTCGGCAGCCCCCACCCGGCGAGCAGGTCGTACACCTCGCTCTGGCTGTCCACCGGCGGCCGGGACCACGCGCCGATGCCGTGCACGTACAACGACAGCGCCTGCAGCCGGGCGTCCCCGGCTTCTCGCTCCAAACCTTCCTTCTTCTCCAACAGCTGGCGCAACCCGCCACTGGCGGCGTTGCGCGGGTTGGCGAACGCGGGGAACCGGCGTGCCGCGCTGGCCGCCTCGCGTTCCTCGTGGAACTCGCCTCGGCTCGCTGCTGGGCGCTTCTGCCACCGCTCCCGCGCGGCCGCCACCGCCCGGACCTGTAGCTCCGCCTGCAGCTCGTTCAACCGGGTGAACTCGGCCGTCGGGATGAAGACCTCGCCACGCACCTCCACGAGGTCGGGATGACCGGTCCCGGACAGCCGGCGCGGGATGCCCGCCATCCGGACGACGTTGGCGGTGACGTCCTCCCCGATGCGCCCATCACCTCGGGTGGCCGCGCTGACGAGCCGGCCGTTCTCGTAGCGCAGCGCGATCGCAAGCCCGTCGATCTTCAGCTCGCACAGCCAGCGGACCGTGCGGCCGGCTGCTTCCTGGGTCTTGGTGAGCCAGTCCCGCAGCTCCGCCATGGAGAAGACGTTGTCCAGGCTCAAGAGCTGCTCGGCGTGCTGCACCGGGGTGAACAGCGGTGAGGCAGAGCCTCCGACCTGTTGCGTGGGTGAGTCCGGCCGCTGCAGGAACGGGTACGTGGTCTCCAGCGCCTGCAGGTCCCGGACCAGCTCGTCGAAGGCCGCATCGGACATCAGCTGGGCGTCCTTCGTGTAGTAGGCCTCGCGGGCGGCGCGCACCCGGTCGGCCAGGTCCTGCCACTGGGCACGCAGGTCGGCCTCGTCCGCGGTGTCCTCCGTGCTGGTCGGGAGCGGTTCTTCAGGAGACTGGTAGTTCACGCCTGCCATTCTGTCCCCTTGCGGTGACATCGCCCAGCCCGGGCGCGCCGACGGCGGAGCGTACCGTGCTCAGCACGGCTCCCCCGTCCGGCGTGTGGTGAGATGGTCGCATGTCCCGGGACCCGTACGGCACTGGTGCGTACGACTCGAGCAGTCCGCCGGGCGACCGGGCTCCCGGCAGCCAGGCTCCGCCGTCGAGCTGGTCGGGACAGGCCGGCACTGCTCCGGCGGGCGCAGGGGCTACCTGGGCTGGCACCTGACCGCGTGGGGTGCGCCGTTGCTGGACAGCCTGCTGCTGGAGAACTGTCCTGACCCGGACGATCGGATGAGCTGCGTGACCCGCGACAGCGTGCATCGGTAGGTGTGTGCGCCACTGCTGGCGCTGGTCGTCGCCTGGGCGTTCGCCTCCGGTGCGGCTACCGAGGCGAAGGATGGGCGGGCCCGGGGCTGCCTGCATCTCGTCTGTGGCATCGCGGCGCTGGTCGTCGGAGGGTTGGTGAGCAGCCTGTGAGCGTCAACTACCCCGGGACTGGCGGCGACCCGTTCGGCGGCCGGTACTCCCAGCACGGCCTGGTGCTCGGCCGGGACGCAGAGGAGAACAGCTTTGACCGGCCCCAGCACGTCTCCGGTGTGGCGATGGCGATCGGCATGTTCCTGGTCTGGGACTCGTTCTCCAGCGCAGGGGTCACCCGTGCTGATGGTGCTGGTGAGCTGGACCCTGACGGCCTTCGACTGGGAGATGCCCAGGGGCGCGCCGAGCATCCAGATCAGCATGCTGGTGATCGCAGGAAGCTGGCTGATCAGCACGATCACCGCGGTCGTCGGACGCCACAACCTACGCCGGCTGCGAACCACCGGGGGGCTGGTGAAGCTGGCGGTCAGCGCAGTGGTGCTCGGCGGCGGGATGTGGTGGGTCTGGACGGTGGACGGGATTCCGCTGCAGCCCAGGAGTCTGCTGTGCTGGCCCGGCAGGTCGGTGACCGCAGTGGCGACAACTGGGGTCCTTCGTTGAGATCTCGCGGTTTTCGCGGGAATGTCAGTGGTCGGTCGTAGTGTCCTCGGTATGGCACAGGAGCTCGATCACAGCGGTCACCAGGGCGGGGCGGACGCCCCGGTGGTGATCGAGCTGTATCGGTGCACCGACCCGGGACCGTGGCAGGTCGCAGAGGCGCTGACCGGTGACCTGGTCGTCGAGCCTGACGCTGGTCGCGGACCGGCACAGGGGGCCTCCGGTGCGGCGGTCTCGGCGTTGGAGCAGGCGATGGCCGCAGACGTTCGGCTCTACCTGAGCCTGGCAGAGCGGTTGGCGCGGCACCCTGCCGATGCGCACCTGTTCACGCTGCTGGACCAGATCGACACCGAAAAGGTGGACGAGGCGGCGCTGGTGGAGCTGGCTGCTGCCGCCGAACGGGTGGAGTCCGCCGCACATGCGGCCAAGCTGCGAGCCGCGGCGGCTCTGGCCGGTCGGCAGAGGATGGCCTGCGCCGAGCTGGCTGAGCACACCCGTGGCCCCTCGGGACTGGCCGGTGACGAGCTGACGGCTCGGTTGCGGACCTCAGCGAAGGGCGGAGCGGACCTGGTGCGTCGCGGGCACGCGCTGAACACCTACTTGATGGCCACTGGAGACGCACTGAGCCGGGGTGAGATCGATGCGGCCCGTGCGCGGGTGATCGTCGACGGGCTGCAGCACGTGGGCTGGGAGGTAGCAGTCGCTGTCGAAGACCGGGTGCTACCCAAGGCCGCTGACCGGACCGCGGCTCAGCTGCGCTACGACGTGAGCAGAGCACTGGTCGCCGTGGACGCCGACGAGGCGGAGGCCCGCGCCCGGGCACGTGCCACCTCGCGGCGGGTGACCCGGCCGAGGAACGAGGGCGACGAGATCGCTTCGATGCGCATCGAAGGTCCTGCTGGTGACATCCTCGCACTCGACCTGGCGCTGGATGCCACCGCTCGCGCGGCCAAGGCGGCTGGTGATGAACGCACGATGGACCAGCTGCGCTTCGACGCCCTGGCCGGAATTGGCGAGCACGCTCTGGCCACCGGACACCTGGGCGACCCGGCGATGGGCGCCGACCTGGCTCGTACCGGTGGTCACCTCCCGCACCTGAACCTCACCATGACCTTGGACCAGCTGATGCCCGCCGGCGACCAGCCGCCGCACACCCGGGAAGCGGAGCGTGCGCCCGGAACGGAGCCGGCGCCGGAGGAGGCTGCTGCGGGCAGCGATGCGCCCGAGATCACCTGGCCGCCCGCTCTGAGCGGGGAACGGCTGGAGCCCGAGCAGGTGCCCGAGCTGGCCGGGTACGGGCCGATCAGCCCGGCCACCGCCCGGGCCCTGGCCGCCGGAGGTGTCTGGCGGCGGATCGTGACCGACCCTCTGACCGGGTCCGTGCTGGACGTCGGACACACCAGGTACCGGCCCACGCGCGCGATCGCCGAGCACATCGTGGCCCGCGACCGCACCTGCGTCCGCCCCGGCTGCAGCCACCAGGCCAGCAGCTGCCAGCTGGACCACACCATCCCGTTCAACCACGCCGACCCCGCCCACGGCGGCCCCACCAGCGTGGCCAACCTGGGACCCCTGTGCGCACGAGACCACCAGGTGAAAACGCACGCCGGCTTCCACCTGACGCAGGTCGAACCCGGCATCTTCGAGTGGACCACACCCACCGGGCACCGCTATCGACGAGAACGCGACGGCACCACCACCTCCCTGACCCACCAGCCGCCCCGGCGGGACCCAGCGTGGGACGAGCTGCCGCCGTTCTGACCGACCGTCGGTGAGGGTGCTCATGAGACCAGGCGGCCAGCCGCCTCCGGGAGCGACAACCACCACCCGCCCCCTCCCATACCCTGGGTGCTGTGGTGGAGAAGAGCCTGTGGACCCAGAAGATCGAGCAGAACCCGCAGCACTCGCACTGGTACGTGCAACGGTTCCGGACGATGGCAGCCTCCGGTGAGGACCTGCACGGCGAGGCTCGGTTCGTCGATGCGATGGCTCCGCGGGGCGCGACCATCCTCGACGCCGGCTGCGGTCCCGGCAGGGTGGGTGCCGAGCTCGCTGCCCGCGGGCACCGGGTCGTCGGTGTCGACGTGGACCCCGTCCTCATCGATGCCGCCGAGGCCGACCATCCTGGACCCACCTGGCTGGTGCAGGACCTTGCCGAGCTCGACCTGCACGACGTTTCACCACCCTTCGACGTCGTCGTCGCCGCCGGGAACGTGACGGCGTTCCTGGCACCGAGCACCCGGCGCACGGTGCTGGAGCGGATCCGAGACCATCTCGCCGACGAGGGGCGGTTCGTCACCGGGTTCGGCGCCGGCCGGGGCTACCCGTTCGACGAGTTCGCCAGCGACGCCCAGGCCGCTGGACTCACCGTCGAGGTTGCTCTCGAGAGCTGGGACCTTCGGCCCTTCACCCCGGAGTCGAGCTTCCTGGTCGCTGTGCTCGGGCGTTCGACGACCACGACGCCGGGACGCTAGGCGCCGACCACCTGGGCAGCCGCGCCCCGCCCGGCCCGGGCGATGGCTGCCTGGCCGAGCACCCGAGTGCCGTCGTAGAGCACGATCGACTGACCGGGGGCGATCCCCCGCAACGGCGAGGCGAGCTCGGTGAGCAACCGGTCCTGCTCACGGCGCACCCGTGCCGGCACCGGATCGCCGTGTGCCCGCACCTGGACGCTTACCTGCACCCACTGGTCGGCCGGCAGGTCCTCGGCCAGCCAGGTCACGTCGTCTGCGGCGATCTCACTCACCGAGAGCAGCTCGCTCGGCCCGACGACCACGCGGTTCGCTGCCGGATCCACTTCCAGCACATACCGAGGCTTGCCGTCCGCCGCCGGCCGGTTCAGCCCCAGCCCGCGCCGCTGCCCGACGGTGTAGGCGTACGCGCCCTCGTGCTCCCCGACCACGGTCCCCTCGGCGTCCACGATCTCCCCGGCCCGGGCGCCCAGACACTCCCGCAGGAACCCCTGGGTGTCCCCGTCGGCGACGAAGCAGATGTCGTAGGAGTCCGGCTTCGCCGAGACGCTCAGGCCGCGGGCCGCTGCCTCCGCGCGCACCTCGTCCTTGGACGCCACCTCACCGAGCGGGAACACCGACCGCGCCAGCCGGTCGGCGCCCATCACGGCGAGCACGTACGACTGGTCCTTGGCCGCATCCCGGGCCCGGTGCAGCTCGCGCCGGGTGCCGCCGTCAGCGAGGGGCACATCCACGATCCGCGCGTAGTGACCGGTGGCGACAGCGTCGAAACCCAGCGCCAGCCCCCGGTCCAGCAAGGCGGAAAACTTGATGTGCTCGTTGCAGCGCACGCACGGGTTCGGGGTGCGGCCGGCCTCGTACTCCGACAGGAAGTCGGCGACCACCGTCTCCTCGAACTCCTCGCTCAGGTCCCACACGTAGTACGGGATGCCGAGCACGTCCGCAGCGCGGCGTGCATCCGAGGCGTCCTCGATCGAGCAGCAGCCACGCGAACCGTTCCGGTGCTGGGCGCGGGACCGGGACAGCGCCATGTGCACCCCGACCACGTCGTGGCCAGCGTCCACCGCTCGGGCTGCTGCCACCGCGGAGTCCACGCCGCCGGACAGTGCTGCCAGCACTCGCATCAGGATGCCTCCTTCACGGCCGCTCGCTGCTGCGAGGGGCGCGGCCGGTAGGCCGCGCGTGCCCGGGCGACCGCCTCCGGCAACGCAGCCAACAACGCCTCCACGTCCTCCTCGGACGAGCTCCACCCCAGGGTGAGACGCACTGCAGAGCGGGCTGCGCCGTCGTCGGCCCCCATCGCGAGCAGCACGTGCGAAGGCTGCTGCACCCCCGCCTGACAGGCCGACCCGGAGGAGGCGCACACCCCAGCCGCGTCCAGGGTGAACAGCAGCGCGTCCGCATCGGCACCGGAGAACGTGAAGTGGGCGTTGCCCGGCAACCGGCCCGCACCCGGCGCACCGCGCAGCTCAGCATCCGGCACAGCCTCGAGCACCCCGGCGATGAGCCGGTCCCGCAGGCGCGCGCGCCGCTGTGCCTCCACCGCCAGGTCGGTCACGGCCGCGCCCACCGCTGCCGCGAGCGCTGCGAACGAGGCGTGCGGGAGCGTGCCAGACCGCACCGACCGCTCCTGGCCTCCCCCATGCTGCACCGGCACCAGGCCCAGCCCCCGGCGGGCCAGCAGCGCGCCGATGCCGATCGGGGCACCGAGCTTGTGCCCGGAGAAGGACAGCGCGTCCAGCCCGCTCGCGGCGAAGTCCACCGGCACCTGCCCGACGGCCTGCACCGCGTCGGAGTGCACCGGGACGGCGTGCTCGCGCGCGATCGACGCGACCTGCTCGATCGGCTGGATGGTGCCCACCTCGTTGTTCGCCCACATCACCGAGACCAGACCGGTGCGCTCCCCCTGTTCGGCGAGCAGCTCGGCCAGCTCCTCGGTGCGCACCACACCGGTGACGTCCACGCCGAGCTCGTGGGTCTCGGCGCCCTCGTGCTCGGCCAGGTGCTGCGCGGTCTCCAGGACCGCGTGGTGCTCGACGGCGGAGGTCACCAGGCCCGGGCGGCCCTCCTTGGCCCGAGCGCGCCAGATCCCCTGCACCGCGAGGTTGTCCGCCTCGGTACCACCCGCCGTGAGGATCACCTCGGCCGGGTCGGCACCCAGGTCCGCGGCGATCGACTCCCGGGACTCCTCCAGCACCCGCCGGGCGGCACGGCCCGCAGCGTGCAACGAGGACGGGTTGCCCGCCACCTGCAGCGCGCGGGCATAGGCGTCGGCCACCTCCGGTCGCACCGGGGTGGTGGCGGCGTGGTCGAGGTAGGTGGTCACGGCGTTCCAGTGTACGTTCCGCGCGGAAATTGGTTGGCGGACGAGGCCCACCCGGTGCCACCGTTCCCCTATGAGCTCCCCCACCTCTGCTGCTGGGTCCGCCGCAGCCACCGGCGTAACGGTGCGCCCGCTGGACACCGGCTCCGATGCCGACCTCGAGGCGGTCAACCAGGTCCACGCTGCCCAGGAGGAGCAGGACTTCGGCGGGTCCACCGCGCCGACGGTGGCCCAGACCCGGGCCGACTGTGCAGACACGAAGTTCTGGCGGCAGCAGCGCCTGGTGGCCGAACTGGAGCTCGCTGGCCGACGCCAGGTGGTCGGAGCCGGATGGCTCGGACTACCGCTGGCCGAAGACACCGACCAGGCGATGGTCCAGCCGATCGTGCACCCCGACCACCGAGGTCGGGGCGCAGGGACGGCGCTGCTGGCCGAGCTGGTGCGGATCGCGCGAGAGGCTGGCCGCACCACGCTCACCGCCTGGGGCACCATCCCGCTCGAAGGCGATGTGGACGACCCGTCCCTACCTGCCAACCGGCTCGCCGCACGGTTCGGGATGAGCCGGAAGAACGTGGCGGTCGTCCGGGTGCTGGACCTGCCGGTGCCGCCCGGTCGGCTGGCGGAGATCTGGGCCCGCGCCGAGCCACACCTGGGCGACTACCAGATCCTCAGCTGGACCGACCGCACCCCGGAGGAGCACCTGGCCGCCTATGGGCTGCTGCTGCGCCAGCTGGAGCTGGACGACCCGGACGAGGACGTGGTGCACGAGGCTCCGGAGTACACCCCGGAGCGGATCCGGATCGCCGAGGACCGCAAGGCACGAACCGGCATGCGCTCCCTGGTCGCGGTGGCACTCGCCCCGGACGGCACGTTCGCGGGCAACAGCGTGGTGGAGTTCCGTGGTTCGCCGGCCACCACCCTCGGCTTCCAGGAGAACACGCTGGTGATGCCGGAGCACCGTGGCCACCGCCTCGGCTATGCGCTGAAGGTCACCACGCACCGCATGCTTGCCGAGCATGCTCCGCAGCTGCGCCGGCTGGTCACCTGGAACTCGCACGTGAACCCGTGGATGATCCGGATCAACGAGGACCTCGGCTATCGGGCCGTCGGGCGGGAGATCACCTACCAAGGGTGAGCGCGGCTGGCGCCCCGGGCGCCGGTAGGCTCGATGTCCCACCGACAGAGGAGCCGTGTTGACGACGTTCAGCGTGTTGACGACGTTCAGCGAGTCCACCCTGAGGCCGCCGGAGGCTGAGCTGCATCCGCTTCTTCAGCGGTCGGCTCGGCACGGGGTAGTCAGCATCCGCTGCGGCAGCTGGCGGTGAGGTCGTCGAACCGGCGCGGACAGCCGGCCGGCCCACCGTCGCCGTACTTCACCCCGGGCGAACCGTCCCCGGGCCATCCGGCCGGCGACGCCGGCCCCGCCCCGAGCCTGCCGGTCGGGCGCCCTGTACCGCCAGGCGGCCACACCTACTCCCCACCACCGCGGCCGCGGGCGTCCAAGGTGAAGGTGGTGTTCCTGATCGTCGCCGGGCTCCTCGTGCTGGCCTTCATCGTCAACGGCATGTTCAGCGAGAGCCGGCCTCAGGAAGCGTCCCCAGTCACCCCCGAGCGGCCGGTCGGCACGCTCACCGAGGACTGGCTGCTCACTCCCGCGGAGGCCGCCGGCGCCGACGACGTCAGTGAGTACAACACCTCCCCGGACGGTGCGTTCACCGGGCCGGCCCTGATCACCGGCGAGAACGTCTGGGCGATGCTCACCAAACCGGGGACCAGCACCCCGGAGCAGGTCGTCGGGATCGACCCCGCGAATGGTGAGGTGCTCTGGCGTCATGACGTGCCCGGCGGGATGTGCGGTGACGAGATCGTGGCCGGGCAGCTCGCCTGCCTTGCCCGCGACGGCGGATGGTCGGGGCTGGTCGTAGACGTCGCCACCGGCGAGGCGCACCGGTGGGAGGCCGTCGGTGTGGACTCGGTGATGCTGGTGCACCTCACCGCCGAGGGCCTGCTGGTGGTCGGCGACCTCGCCCCGGTGGCGCCGCACACGATGGTCACCATGCTCGCGCTCGACGGGGAGCAACGCTGGCAGGTGGACCTGGCCGACGTGCCGGGTGCCAAGGTACTGTTCACCACCTTTCTCCAGGGCGATGTGGACGGCCAGAGCGACACCGAGCTGATGATGGAGCGGCCGCGGTGGCGGGACCTGGAGGAGGGGAAGGTGCTGCTCTGGTCCACCCCTGGTGCGGCGCTCATCGACCCGGCCACCGGTGACATCACCGCGAGCCAGTGCCGGCGTGCCACGGCTGCCGGCGACCACTACTTCTGCGCCACCGACGAAGGGATCGTCCGCCGCGCCCTGGACGGCACCGTGGAGTGGACCCTGCCCGACCTGGACCTGGTGACACCACCGGAGAACACCCCGGCACGGCCGCTGGCGGTGGCCGAGCAGGACCGGCTGGTGGCCGTGGACTGGGCGGCAGGCACCGAGCACGGCGCGCTGCACCGGTTCCGGCTCAGCGGCGGTGGTTTCGTCGCCGGGTCCATCCCGGTGGCCAGCGGCGGGGACACTGAGCACACCGCCGTCTGGGCAGACGATGCCCTGCTCGCTCTCGAAGCAGAGCACGATGCGGTCGCCTGGACCATGAACCTGGATGACGACGAGCTGCCCTTCGTCAGCGACGTCTTCGCCGTCGACGGCACGCTGGTGACCGACTCCTACCCGGCGATGGGTCTGGACCCGGCGACCGGGGAGGTGCTGTGGACTGCGCGTGCCGAGCACGGGTTCACGTTCCAAGTGGTCGAGGACCGGCTGGTCAGCATCGGGATGGACGCCCTCGCACCCGTGCAGCTGCCCGGCACCTAGCTGTACCCGGCCAGGACGTTGGTGACACTCGCGGTGGTTCGTTGACGTGAGGAGGACCTCCGGGTGAGGTGTGGCTTGTCGAAGAGTCACTACCAGATCCCGGAGGTCCTCGTGTCCCACCGTAATGCCCGTCTGACGTTCCAGGGACGCCTGCTGCTGGTGCGTCGGGTACGCCAGGAAGGGTGGGCGGTGGCCCATGCCGCCAAGGCGATGGGCATCTCGCGCAAGTGCGCCCACTACTGGCTCAAGCGCTATGACCAGGAGGGCGAGGATGGCCTGCACGACCGCTCCAGCCGGCCCCGCCGCAGCCCCCGGCGTACCCCGCGCGAGGTGGCTGAGCGGATCGTGGCCTGCCGGCGTAGACACCGCCGCGGGCCGGACTGGATCGGCG
>NZ_ATWL01000029.1 GCF_000421225.1 Ruania albidiflava DSM 18029
CCCCCCTTCGCCCTCAGCCTGGTAGCGGTCGATCCAGGTCTTGACGCACTTGCGGGACACACCCATCGCGGCAGCGATGTGGGCCTGCTTCCAACCATCCCGGTGACGGTCGACGATCAGACGCCGACCATAGAAGGTCAGGCGGGCATTATGGTGTGACACGGAGCCTCCTTGTGGTGGTGCAGCCTTCGAACAGCCACACCCCACTCGGAGGCTCCTCCTAGGTCAACCAGACCCGCCGAGTGCTACCAACCTCCTGGCCGGGTACACCTAGTCTTGGAGTAGGTAGGCACGCCGTCTGCCATCTGCCGCCGAGGAGACGAGATGCCCGACCAGATCAAGAACTGGCTCACCGACATGGATGGCGTGCTGGTGCACGAGGAGCACGCCCTGCCGGGAGCGGCGGAGTTCGTCGCACGGCTGCGGGAGAAGCAGATCCCGTTCCAGATCCTCACGAACAACTCGATCTACACCCCGCGGGACCTGGCCGCGCGGCTGCACACCTCAGGTATCGAGGTGGACGAGTCGGAGATCTGGACCTCCGCGCTGGCCACTGCCTCGTTCCTGGCCGACCAGGTGCCCGGCGGCAGCGCCTACGTGATCGGCGAGGCGGGGCTGACCACGGCGCTCTACGAGCACGGCTACATCCTCACCAGCTCGGCGCCGGACTACGTGGTGCTCGGGGAGACCCGGACGTACTCGTTCTCCGCGATCACCCGCGCGATCCGGCTCATCACCGACGGGGCGCGGTTCATCGCCACCAACCCGGACGTCACCGGCCCGTCGCTGGAAGGGCCGTTGCCGGCGACCGGGGCCGTGGCCTCGATGATCACCGCGGCCACCGGGCGCAAGCCCTACTTCGTCGGCAAGCCGAACCCGGTGATGATCCGCACCGCACTGAACCGGATCAACGCGCACTCCGAGGCCACGGCGATGATCGGCGACCGGATGGACACCGACGTGGTCGCTGGGATGGAGGCGGGGCTGCGCACCTACCTGGTGCTCACCGGCTCCACCACCGCCGACGAGGTGGAGTCCTTCCCGTACCGACCCACTGCTGTGATGGACGGGATCCAGGACCTGGTCGAGCTGCTCTGATCAAGCACGAGCCAGCGGGTCTGGGTCAGCGCTGCTGCCAGGGCTGCTGTCCGGGCGGGCCCTGGTAGCCGGAGGCGCTCGGGCCCTGGTAACCACCAGCGGGCGGTGGCGGCGGCTGCGTGCCCGGCTGCACACCGGAGTCGGTCGGCAGCGGCTGTCGCGTGGGCTGCTGCCCCTGGGCGTAGACGCCGACGTTGCCACCCCGGTCCTGGAAGGACACCCGAGGCGCAGCGCGCACGGCTGGGTCGTTCACCTCGAAGTACTCGGCGCGGCTGAAGTTGAACATGCTCGCGATGATGCTCGGCGGGAACGTCTCCACCTTGGTGTTCATGTCCCGCACGTTGGCGTTGTAGAACCGGCGCCCCGCTGCGATCCGGTCCTCGGTGTTGGTCAGCTCGTCCTGCAGCTGGGCGAAGCCTGCCTGGGCACGCAGCTGGGGATAGGCCTCGGCGACGGCGAACAGCCGGCCGATGGCACCCGAGAGCACGTCCTCCTGTGCGGCGCGCTGGGCCGGGCTGGCGCCGCCGGCGTTCGCCGCAGCGGCACGGGCGCGGGTGACCTCGTCGAACACGGCGCGCTCGTGCGCGGCGTACCCCTTGACCGTCTCGATCAGGTTCGGGATCAGGTCGTAGCGGCGGTGCAGCTCGACGTCGATCTGCCGCCAGGCTTCCTGCACCAGGTTGCGCAGCTTGACGAACCCGTTGTACGTGGCGATCGCCCAGCCCACCACGATGACCACGACGACCAGAACCACGATGAGCACGACTGCTACCGGATCCATGGTGTCCACCTCCTCAGCTCTTGGCGAGGGTGAGCCTGGGCCCCTCCCTCGGCGGGCACCGGCGGGCGCCCCGGGGGCAAGAGTCTACTGACGCTCGAGGCCCAGATCTGCCGCTGAGAGCACCCAGAGATAGGGGAGTTCTGCCCGTTGCACGGCCTCGCGGGCACCGGTATCGCGGTCCACCACCGAGGCGACTCCCATCACGGTGGCACCGGCCTCGCGGGCCGCAGCGACCGCGGTCAGGGCGCTCCCGCCGGTGGTGGAGGTGTCCTCGAGCACCACCACCCGTCTGCCGGCGATGTCCGGACCCTCGACCTGGCGCTTCATCCCGTGCCCCTTGGCCTCCTTGCGGACCAGGAACGCGTCCAGGTCCAGACCGCGGCTGGCGGCAGCGTGCTGCACCGCGCACACCACCGGATCCGCACCCAGGGTGAGCCCGCCGACGGCGTCGATCTCCCCGACGCCCATCCCCGCCTCTTCGAGCCGGTCCAGCAGGAGGTGACCGATCAGCGGCGCCGCCTCGTGGTGCAGCGTCACCCGCCGCATGTCCACGTAGTAGTCGGCCTCCCGGCCCGAGCTGAGCGTCACCTTTCCGCGGATGACGGCGTGGGCGTTGACGAGGTCGGCGAGGCGCTGCAACGAGGTGGTGGTCACCTGCAGAGCGTATCGCCGGCACCGACCTGGCCGAGGTGCAGGAGCCGGGTGGTGGCCCTGCCCCCGGTGTTCACCCTGGTCCGGGTTACGGTAGCCAGCGTGCGTATCGCGACCTGGAACGTGAACTCGATCCGTGCCCGCGCTGAGCGGGTGCTCGCCTGGCTGGAGCGCAGCGATACCGACGTGCTGCTGCTGCAGGAGACGAAGGTCAAGGATGAGCAGTTCCCGTCGCTGCTGTTCGAAGCGGCCGGGTACGAGGTGGCCTGCCACGGGCTGAACCAGTGGAACGGGGTGGCGATCGTCTCCCGGGTGGGGATCACCGACGTGCAGCGCGGTTTCGACGACCAGCCCACCTGGGGTGAACCACCGGTGGCCGAGGCCCGGGCGATCGGCGCCACCTGTGCCGGGCTGCGGCTGTGGAGCGTGTACGTGCCGAACGGCCGCACCCTGGCCGACCCGCACTATGAGTACAAGCTGCGCTGGCTGGCCGCCCTGCGGGACCAGGCCGCCGGGTGGGCGGCGACCGGCGGACCGTTGGCGTTGATGGGCGACTGGAACGTGGCCCCGCGGGACGAGGACGTGTGGGACATCGCGGTGTTCGACGGCGCCACGCACGTCTCCCCGCCCGAGCGGGAGGCGTTCGCGGCCTTTGCTGACGCGGGCCTGGTGGAGATCACCCGGCAGCTGGCACCGGGCAAGTACACCTACTGGGACTACCAGCGGCTGCGCTTCCCCCGGAACGAGGGGATGCGGATCGACTTCGCCTGGACCAGCCCGGCACTGGCCGAACGCGTGCAGCAGGTGTGGATCGACCGGGACGAGCGCAAGGGCAAGGGCGCGTCCGACCACGTGCCGGTGGTGCTCGAGCTGGCGCAGACCTGAGGCCCGCGCAGGCTAGGCTCGGTACATGAGCTATCCGGGGCCGCCGCAGCAGCCTGACCCGTGGGGCGGGCAGGCTCGGCCAGGTGGGCAGCCGGCGCCTGGTCCCGCGCAGCCGGGATACGGCCAGCCCGGTGCGGCCCAACCGGGATACAGCCAGCCCGGCGCGGCCCAACCGGGATACAGCCAGCCCGGCGCGGCCCAACCGGGATACAGCCAGCCCGGCGCGGCCCAACCGGGATACGGCCAGCCCGGCGCGATGCCTCCCGCCCCCGCACAGTGGACCTCACCAGGCCAGGAGACGGAGGCGGGTGTACCGGCCATCCCGCAGGCGCCGACAACGCAGCCCGCACCGCAGACCCCGCTCGGACAGAGCCCCTATGGTCGGCACGCTCCGGCCGAGCAGCACGCTCAGGGCTCCTACGGTCAGTTCACCTTCCCGGTGATGAGACGGCGGCCGCTGGAGCCCACTGCCGTGGCCTCGGTCGCCACCTCTCCGCTGGGGCCAGTGGGACTGTTCCTGGGCCTCTTCGCCCGGCGTCAGGTGAAAGCCACCCAGCGCCGCAGCCCGGCACTGGCGGGTACCGGAATCGGGCTCGGCGCACTGTTCACCGTGCTGTGGGTGCTGGCAGCTGTGGTGCTCGCCGGGAACGGCACCATCGCGCGCTGGACGGAACAGCCCCAGGCCGGTGACGTGGCCGAGGCCCGGACGGTGGCCGCCAACAACGTGGCTGTGGGCAACTGCATCGAGTTCATACCGCCCGGGCAGTCGGTCGGTGAGCTGCGGCTGGTGCCGTGCGCACAGGAGCACGCAGCGCAAGCGATCACCTCCCATGAGCTGGACGGCGACTTCCCCGGCGTGGAGACCCTGAGCACGCAGGCACAGGACACCTGTCAGGCGGACGTCTCCGCACTGACCAGCGACGTCTCGTTGATGGTGTGGTACCTCGCACCGAGCGAGCAGGCCTGGGAGCAGGGCACCCGCCAGATCCTCTGCCTGGCCCGCGCGCAGGCCGGGACGATGACCGGTGACCTGGTGAACGGCTGAGCCAACCGCCGTCGGGCAAGGTGACGATCGCCTCCCGCGAGCCGTATGGTGCGGCCATGACCTCTCCCTGGGACCCCAACGCACCGATCCCGCCAGGTACCCCTGGACCGGCCAGCCCGCAGAGCGGCTACGGCCAGGGAGAGCCCGGCTACGGCCAGGGGCAGCCGGGCTACGGCCAGGGACAACCGGACTACGGCCAGGGCGGTCCGGGACACGGTCAACCAGCGCAGCCGGGCTACGGCCAGGGGCAGCCGGGCTATGGTGCACCGCAGCCCGGCCAGCCCGCACCAGGCCAGCCGGCGTACGGCCAACCCGGGTACGGTGCCGCGTCCCAACCCGGGTACGGTGCCGCGTCCCAACCCGGATACGGCCAACCGGCCTACGGTCCGGCTCAACCCGGCTACGGCCAACCAGGGTACGGCCCCGGCGGCGCACCGTTCGGCGGCCCGACCCCGCCGAAGAACCGCACCCCGCTGATCATCGGCGTCGCGATCGGTGCTGTCGTGGTGCTGGTGGGCGGATTCTTCCTGGTCCGGGGCCTGCTCGGCGGCAGCACCGGGGAGAACACCGCCGACGTCGACTCCCCCACCCAGGTGCGGGACATCGACCTGGTCCCGGGCAACTGCCTGGAGTCCCTGGAGTACGACGCGGACTACCTGCTCACCCAAGTTCCGTGCGCGGACGAGCACGGCGTCGAGGTGTATGCGGAGACCAGCGTGTCCGAGTCCGACCACCCGGAGTTCCCTGGTGAGGGCGTCTTCGACACCGAGTCGGACGAGTTCTGTGCCGGTGAGTACGGCGAGGTGGTGCGACCGGTGATCGACTCCTCCGACCTGCTCTACACCTCGCTGTACCCGTCGCAGAACACCTGGGACAACGGCGACCGCACGTTCACCTGCCTGATCGCCGCACCTGAGGGCGGCCACCTGACCGGCAGCGTGATCGCCGGCGACGGTCGGCTGACCATCGACTACTGACCGCCACCGGCTCCCGCCCCGGCGGGGCGGGAGCCGGCAGCCGCAGCGGCGCAGTGCGGTGAACCGCTCAGCCGGCCCGCAGCACCAGCCCCTCCGCGCCGGCATCCGTGGGTCGGTCGACCACCACGGTGTCACCGTCGGCGACCTCGCCGCCGAGCAGCATCTTGGCGAGCTGGTCACCGATCTGACGCTGCACCAGACGTCGCAGCGGGCGCGCCCCGTAGGCGGGGTCGTAGCCCTCGAGCGCGAGCCACTCCCGAGCCGCCGGGGAGACCTCCAGCACCAGGCGGCGGTCCGCCAGCCGCTCGGCCATCCGGTCCAGCTGCAGGTCGACGATCCGGCCGAGCTGCTCGATGCTCAACGCGTCGAAGACGACGATCTCGTCTAGCCGGTTGAGGAACTCCGGCTTGAACGACGCGCGGGTCACTTCCAGCACCCGGGACCGCTTCTCCTCCTCGGACAGCGTGGCGTCCACGAGGAATTGCGAGCCGAGGTTCGAGGTGAGCACCAGGATCACGTTCCGGAAGTCCACGGTGCGGCCCTGACCGTCGGTGAGCCGGCCGTCGTCGAGCACCTGCAGCAGGATGTCGAACACCTCCGGGTGGGCCTTCTCGACCTCGTCCAGCAGCACCACCGAGTACGGGCGACGCCGGACGGCCTCGGTGAGCTGACCACCCTCCTCGTAGCCGACGTACCCCGGAGGGGCACCCACGAGCCGGGCCACCGAGTGCTTCTCGGAGTACTCGCTCATGTCGATGCGCACGATGGCGCGCTCGTCGTCGAAGAGGAAGTCGGCTAGCGACTTGGCCAGCTCCGTCTTGCCCACCCCGGTGGGGCCGAGGAACAGGAACGAACCAGTCGGCCGGTCCGGGTCGGCGATACCAGCCCGGGAGCGCCGCACCGCGTCGGAGACGGCCCGCACGGCGTCGGTCTGCCCGATCAGGCGCTTGCCGAGCACGTCCTCCATGTGCAGCAGCTTCTGCGTCTCGCCCTCCATCAACCGCCCGGTGGGGATACCGGTCCAGGCGGCCACCACTTCGGCGATCTCCTCGATACCGACCTTGTCGGCGATCATCGGCTCGACGGCGCTAGCGTCCTCCTCTGCCTTCTCCGCGGCAGCGATCTGCTCCTGCACCGCAGGGATCTCCCCGTACAGCAGCCGGGAGGCGGCCTCCAGGTCGCCCTCGCGCTGGGCGCGTTCGGCCTCGGTGCGCAGGTTGTCCAGCTGCGCCTTGAGGTCACCGACCCGGTTGTGGCCGGCCTTCTCCGCCTCCCAGCGGGCGTTCAGCGCTGCGAGCTCCTCGGACTTGTCGGCGAGCTCGGCACGCAGCTTCTCCAGCCGCTCGGGGGACGCCTCGTCGTCGGAGTCGGTCAGGTAGGACTCCTCCATCTTCAACCGGTCGACGGCGCGGCGGAGCTCGTCGATCTCCACCGGCGAGGAGTCCAGCTCCATCCGCAGGCGGGAGGCTGCCTCGTCCACCAGGTCGATCGCCTTGTCCGGCAGCTGCCGTCCCGGGATGTACCGGTCAGAGAGCTGGGCGGCGGCGACCAGCGCCGAGTCGGCGATGATCACCTGGTGGTGCGCCTCGTACTTCGGTGCGATACCGCGCAGGATCGCGACGGTGTCCTCCGCAGAGGGCTCACCGACGAACACCTGCTGGAACCGGCGCTCCAGGGCCGGGTCGGTCTCGATGTGCTCGCGGAACTCGTCCAGCGTGGTGGCGCCGACCATCCGCAGCTCGCCGCGGGCGAGCATCGGCTTGAGCATGTTGCCGGCGTCCATCGAACCCTCGGAGGCACCAGCACCGACGACCGTGTGCAGCTCGTCGATGAAGGTGATGATCTCCCCGTCGGAGTCCTTGATCTCATCGAGCACGGCCTTGAGCCGCTCCTCGAACTCGCCGCGGTACTTCGCACCGGCGACCATCGCGGCCAGGTCCAGAGCGATCAGCCGCTTGCCCCGCAACGAGTCCGGTACGTCCCCGTCCACCACCCGCTGGGCCAAACCCTCCACGACGGCGGTCTTGCCGACACCGGGCTCACCGATCAGCACCGGGTTGTTCTTCGTGCGGCGGGAGAGCACCTGCACCACGCGACGGATCTCGGTGTCCCGCCCGATGATCGGGTCGAGCCCGCCTTCCCGTGCGGCCGCGGTCAGGTCCACGCCGTACTTCTCCAGCGCTTGGAACGTGCCTTCTGGGTCCGGGCTGGTCACCTTGGCCGAGCCACGCACCTGGGGCAGTGCGGCAAGCAGCTGGTCGCGGGAGGCGCCGCCGGCGCGCAGCGCCTCACCGACTCCACCCGTGTCCTTGGCCAGACCGAGCAGCAGGTGCTCGGTGGACACGTACTCGTCCCCGAGCGCCTTCGCCTCGTCCTGCGCGGCGTTGATCACGGTCAGCAGCCCGCGGGACATCTGCGGCTGGCTCACCGAGCTGCCGGCGGCAGCGGGCAGCGCCGTGGCGATCCCCTGCGCCCGCTGGCCGAGGGCGTTCCGGTCGGTTCCCACTGCGTCCAGGAGCGCGACCGCGACGCCTCCTTCCTGGGCGAGGAGTGCCTGGAGCAGGTGAACCGGTTCCAGCTGCGGGTTGCCCGCTCCGGTAGCGGCCTGGACGGCAGCGGCGAGCGCCTCCTGGGACTTGGTGGTGAGCTTGGTATCCATCGAACCTCCGGGACGTGGTGAGCAGATGACTGACTGTTCTGGACAACGACACCAACCTTGAGTCTATTCCGCTCAACTTTGATCCGCGCGCTGGAGCTCCGCCGTCCCCGTTCCTCGTGCAGACGCGGCCGGAGTGCGGAACACTGACCCGTGGGTGCCCGATCGGGCACCGACAGAAAGGAGCACACCATGGTCGGATTCGACGAGCTGAAGAACAAGGCGTCCGAGGCCCTCCAGAACGAGGAGAAGACCGACGGTGCGCTGGACTCGGCGAGCAACTTCGTCAACGAGAAGACGGGTGGCAAGCACGAGGACAAGGTTCAGCAGGGGCGCGACTTCCTCGACGGGAAGGTCGGCGACGAGCGCTGACGCCCCACCGCACGGTCCGGCCGGTCTTCCCCTGAGGAGGCCGGCCGCCAGCATGTGCACGGCCCCGATGGTCTGGACTTGTCCGTCGGACCGCCCTCGTCGCATGCCTGCGTGGGGAACGCTTCCTGGGGCATCCAACCGTCGATCTCGTTGCCGGAGACCTCGCCGCTGGGATAGGTCGCCACCTCGTCCAGGCGGAACGTCGCGGCGTGGGTGAAGCGAGCGCCTTCAGCACCGAGCAGAGCAGCTGCTGCGCGACTTCGCCCGGTCGATGCCGACACCAGCCCTCCTCCGTCGATGCGCTGGTCAGGAAACCACGGCCGGCCGATCGGTGCACGTCGCCGAGATGGGTCGAGGTACCCACCGGCGTGCCTACACCCAGCCGCAGATGGCAGACTCGCGGTGTGAAGGCACTGCTCCGACCGCTGCTCGCTCTGATCGCCGTTCTCGCGTTGGCCGGCTGCTTCCGGGTGGACGGCGACCTGACCATCTCCACCGAGGACACGGTCTCCGGCGAGGTGACCGCCGCGCTCGACCGGCAGGCAGCCATCGCCCAGGGCCGGGATCCGGATGCCTTCGTCACCGACCTCCTGGACGAGGTCAGTGGCGCACCGGACTCGGGGGTCACCGCCGAGCCCTATGAGGACGGCGACTATGTCGGCGTCACGCTGACCCTCACCCGCACACCGCTGGTCCAGATCAGCGATGCCACCAGCGGGATGCTCCAGATCACCCACGAGGGCGGCCAGTACGTGGTCAGCGGTGACTTCAGCGGTCTCACCCAGGCCGAGGACGAAGGGAGCACGCAGGACAGCGACGCGGAGGCCGCGCCGTGGCAGGCCGACCTGTCCATCACCTTCCCGAACGGGGTCACCGAGCACGACGGAGAGCTGTCCGGGTCCACGGTGACCTGGCACCTGAGCGACGGGGCGAACACGATGAACGCGCGGGGCCCAGCGCCCGGAGGCGGCGTCACCTGGGTCTGGATCGCCGTGATCGTCGTGATCGTCGCGCTGCTGGCCACCCTCGTGTGGTGGCTGCTGCGGCGCCGGTACGACGGTGGGGCGATCGCCGGTCTCCGGTCTGCGGGGGCACGGATGCGGGAGCGGCACGCCGCCGCCCGGGGTGATGCCACCGGCCGGATCAGCGACCTGGGCGAGGACCGGACACCAGAGTGACCCGGTCGGCCCTGCCGGTGCAGCGGATCGAGGGCGCCCGGCTGCTCGGTGCGGACCTGTCCCGGCACGCGCCGCTGGTGGATGTGACGATCGCCGGCGGCCGCGTGGTGGCCGTCGAACCGGCCGGCACCACGACAGCGGCCGCAGCGGCTGACGACGCGGTGCGTCTGCCGGCCGACGGCGCCTGGTTGATGCCCGGCCTGTGGGACGCGCACGTCCATCCCACCGACTGGGCGGCCGCCAGACACCGGCTGGACCTGTCTGCCTGCAGCGACCGCTGCGAAGTTCTGGATGCGGTCTCGGCACAGGTGGCAGCCGGCCGGGAGACCTCGGAGCTGGTCGGGGTGGGCCTGCGGCATGCCACCTGGGAGCTGGAGCCGCGGGTAGAGCTGCTCGATGCGGTCACCGGCGCGGTGCCCACCGTGCTGCTGAGCACCGACATGCACTCGGCCTGGTTCAACAGCGCTGCGCTCTCCCGCTACGGGCTCACGGCCGGGGCCGACGGCCTGGTCGCCGAGAACGACTGGTTCACGGTGATGCCGCAGGTGGGTGCCGCCGACCAGACCACCCGGGACCGGTGGGTGATCGAGGCTGGTCAGGCGGCGGCCGCGCTCGGGGTGGTGGGGATCACCGACTTCGACCCCGGCGACAGCCACGACGCCTGGCGCCGCCGGGTGGCCGCCGGCTTCGACGCCCACCGGGTGCAGGCGAGCGTGTGGCCGGACCGGCTGAGCACCGCGATCGAGGCCGGGCTGTCGACCGGGAACCTGCTCCCCGGGGGCGGCGACCTGCTGACGATGGGGTACCTGAAGGTGATCAGCGACGGGTCGTTGAACACCCGCACTGCGTGGTGCCACGAGCCGTTCGGTCGCGGCGAGGCGGGCGCCCCGAACCTGGCCGCCAGCGAGCTGCGCCGGCTGATGGCCCGGGCAGCGGCGGCCGGGATCTCCTCGGCGATCCACGCGATCGGCGACCGAGCGTGCACGGTGGCGCTGGACTCCTTCGCTGCCACCGGCGCCCGTGGTCGGATCGAGCACGCTCAGCTGCTCACCGATGCCGATGTGGCCCGGATGGCCGACCTCGGGGTGCAGGCCAGCGTCCAGCCCGGACACCTGGTCGCCGACCGGGACGTGGTCGACCTGATCTGGGCGGACCGTGCGGCCCGGGCCTACCGGTTCGCCGACCTGCACCGGACCGGGGTCACCCTGGCGCTGGGCTCAGATGCGCCGGTGGCGCCGCTGGATCCCTGGCTGGCGATCAGCGCGGCCGTGCACCGCACCGATGACGACCGGCCGGGTTGGCACGCCGAACAGCGCCTGGACCTGGCCACAGCGCTCCGTGCGTCCTGGGGTTCGGTGGCACATGTGCGGCCGGGCGGGCCCGCGGACCTGGTGCTGCTGGACCGGCACCCGGAGTCGCTGCTAGGCACCGACCGGCTCCGCCCGGAGGTGCTCGCGACTGTCTGCGCCGGGCGGCTCACGCACCTCGGCTGGTGACAGCACCCGGGCACCACCGTCGCAGGTCGCGGGCGGGGCCGCTCACCACAGCGGACGTTCGATCATCGCCTGCGATCTGCGCTGTGGTCGGCCCTCCGCCTCTGCCGCCGAACCGGGTGCGGATGCGGCCGGCTCCGCCGTTCGTTCTCCTAGCTGCTCGGGCTCCGGCGCCTGCAGCCCCCGGAGCCGGGCGAAGCGGGCAAGGTCGCGCCGGAACTGGTCCAGGGTGGCGATCGTGTACAGGCCGTCGATCTGGTCGCTGGCGCGCATCTGGTGGATGCGCCGCAGGTCAGCCTGGCGTGCGAGCCACCCGATGCCGTCGACGACCGCCAGGATCGCCTGGCGCGGCAGCCGGACGTCGGCCATGTCGGCGATCTCCCGGACGGCGTCGGTGAGCTTCGACCCGGTGGAGTCGAACCCCTTGGCGGCGACTGCGACGTGCTCGGTACCGGCCTCGTCCAGGACGAGCAGGTCGCACGGTGCGTCCCGCCCGCCGCGACCGGTGAACCGGGTCCGGACCTGGGTGATCAGCCCCAGCTCGCAGGCGATGTCCTCGATCTGGTCCTCGACGCTGCGGCCCTGCTCACCGGCGGAGGCCGCCCGCACCCGCGAGCCGGCCCGCGCGACCAGCACGTCCCCGAAGGTGTACTGCCGGTCCAGCTGCACCCGGAGGGCGTCGATGAGGTCGAACTCGGCATCCAACCACTCGACCACCTCGCGGGCCCGGGAGCGGACCAGCGCGGTGATCGACGCGGTCCCGAACCGTGCCTGCAGGGTCCGCTTCGTCCGTTCACTGGTGAGGCCGACGCTGAGGGTGAGCACCTCGGCGCGGGTCGGCTCCCGCCGGAGCCAGGCGGTCACCGTGTCCACCGCCAGCTCCGGGAGCCGGGCCAGCGATGCGGCGGCGGCCTGGATCTGTTCCGCTGCGGCGGTGGTCGCCAGCGGGCTGACGTGCACCGACACCTGCCCGATCGAGTCTCGGTACTCCTCGAACGTCGGGGCGCTCATCGGCCCACGAAGAGCAGCTCGGAGACCGCCCTGCGTCGGGCAGCGGCGTGGGTGCCGAACGAGTAGGTGTGCTCCACCCGGTGCACCTGGACCCTCGGCTTCACCCGGCGGAGGAGCTCCTCGATCACCTCGGCCCCGGGCAGGGCGTTCGTGGAGTAGGACAGCACGATCGTGCCGGAGTCGGCGAACTGTTCCAGCGTGCGCCGCAGCGCTTCGGTGATGGTGCGCTTGTACGCGAACGGCGTGAACTTCTTCACGATCTTCTTGGTGCGGGTCTCCGGCATGAGCTCCTGACCCTCCCAGTACACCGAGAGGCCCTGCAGGAAGTGGTACCGCTTCATGTAGTCCGCATCGTCCGACGGCGGCGCGTACGGGGGGTCCAGGTACACCAGGTCCCACTGCTCGGCGGGCAGGTCGGCGACGTCTCCGGTGATCGTGCGGTGGGCGCGGCCGTCGGCGAAGACCACCCGGTTGTACTCCTGCACGCGTTCCACGAAGTGTTCCCGCAGGCTCAGCTGCAGGTCGCGCCGCCCGTCGACGTACCGGGAGGAGTCGGTGAAGGTGAACACACCCCGCGGCTGCTTCCGGGCGGCGGACAGCAGCAGCGCGGCGATCGCCAGGTCCCGCTTGCCGCCGGTCATCACCGCGATGTGCGACCAGGCGGAGTCCAGGAAGGCGCGGTCCGGTTCGTCGAAGTACAGACCGGCGAAGGTGCGCTGGATGAAGTCCCGGCCGTCCCGGTTCGGTGCGCAGATGGTCTCGACGTCCGCAGCGGTGAGCAGCTGGTCCCCGTTGCCCACAGCAGCGCGGGTGATGACCCCGGGGAAGTCCAGGAAGTCGTTCGAGGTCACCTCGTACCCCTGCGCCTTCATCAGGTAGGAGACCACACCGGAGCCGGAGAACGCGTCCAGGGCGCGCATGCCGCCGGCATCGGCGAAGACCTCCGCCAGCTGGGGCACCAGCCGGTACTTCGACCCCATGTACCGCAACCGTGGGAAGCTGCGCGTGCGGGCGACGGCCTCGTCGCAGGTGACGGGCCGGCGGACGTCCTCCACCGCGGTCATGCGTCCATCATCTCCCAGCACGGTCGGTGCACTCGCGAGGCCATGCCGCCCAGTAGAGCATCCACCCCCGACACCCCCGGTCGCGAACGCTCTTCTTTGCGGCGGGCAACCGGTTGCCCGCCGCAAAGAAGAGCGTTCGCGGGTGGCGGGCGGGGGCGCGGTGGGGGTGGGTCAGCCGACCGGTGGGCGGCGGTGGGCCCAGGGAACGGCCTCCTCCAGAGCTGCGGCCAGGGAGAGCAGCCGCTCCTCCCCACCCAACCCCGTACCCAGGGTGACGCCGAACGGCAGGACGGGACCGCCGTCGTCGGCCGCGGCCCAGTGCAGCGGGACGGACACGGCCGGTGAGCCGATGATGTTCCACGTGCTGGACCACGGGGTGAACGCGCACTGCGCCCAGAAGTCCGCCTCCGGGTCCGCATCGTCGCGCATCTGCCCGATGCCCGGTGGCGGCTGGGCCAGGCTCGGGGTGAGGATCACGTCCACGTCCGCCCACGCGGTGGCCGCCTCGCGGGCGAGCTGCTGGCCAGCGTTGATGGCGTTGGCGTAGGTCAGGCCGTCCACATCGCGGCCCCGTTCTCGCATCCACCGGCTCAGCGGCACCAGCAGGTGCTCGGCCTCCGGCGGGATCGGCGCAGTGGCGGCCATCACCGACCAGACATCCAGGAACGGCAACCACTTCTCCGCCGGGAACGGCACCGGGGCCTCGCTCACCTGGTGGCCCAGGTCGGTCAGGGCCTGGGAGGCGAGCTCGACGGCGGCGATCGCCTGGGCGTGCACCGGTGCGTCCGGCGTGATGAACGGGGTGGTCACCACACCGATGCGCAGGTGCTGCTCGCGCCGCTCGCACGCGTCCAGGTAGGAGGTCTGCGGTCCGGGCAGCTGGTAGGTGTCCCCCGGCCATGGGCCGGCCAGCACGTCCAGGGCGAGCGCCGTGTCCCGCACGTCGCGGGTGAGCACACCGTTGGTGGCCAGGGCGGCGCCGTCGACGCCGTAGGGTCCGGTGCTGATCCGGCCTCGGCTGGGTTTGAGGCCCACCAGGCCGCAGGCGGCTGCGGGGATGCGGATGGAGCCGCCGCCGTCGCTGCCGTGCGCGATCGGCACGATCCGGCTCGCCACTGCGGCCGCCGCCCCTCCGGAGGAGCCGCCGGCCGAGCGGGACAGGTCCCAGGGGGTGCGGGCCGGTGGGGCGATGTCCGGCTCGGTGTAGCAGGGCAGGCCGACCTCCGGGGTGTTCGTCTTGCCGACCATCACCGTGCCGGCCTGACGGAAGCGGGTGACCACCCCGTCATCCACCGGGGCGACGAACCCCTCCAGGGCGGCGCTACCCGCGCGCATCGGCACACCGGCGACCATGGTCAGGTCCTTGATCGGCAGCGGGACGCCGAGCAGCGGCGGCAGGGCGGCCAGTGCGGCGTCGTCGGTGCCGGCAGCGTCCAGCGCTGCGGTGGCCTCGCGGGCCTGCTCGGCGGCCACGTCCGGGGTGCGGGTGACGAAGGCGCCGACCCGCTCGTCCAGGGCGTCGGCGCGGGCGCGGGTGTGCTCCAAGACTTCGCCCGGCGACACCTCGCGGCGGCGGACCGCGGCGGCCAATTCCCGGGCGGTCAGGTCGTGCAGCTCAGCCATACCTCGAGCCTAAGCCCAAGGTCCGGGCTGCTGCCCAGGTATCGGTCCCTGCGGCGGGCCGGTAGGCGGGCCCTGGGGCGGGCCGGCGAAACCTGGAGCACCGGGCGGACCACCCGCTCCCGGCGCTCCGTGCTGACCGGCCTCGACCCGCCGCCGGTCCTTGCTGCGGGTATACCACCAGATGGCGCCGATGATGGTCACGATCAATCCCGCCCCACCCAGCCCGATGGCCACGAAGACTCCGGCGATGGTCCCGAAGATGCCACCGAAGAACGCCGGGACCTCCTTGCTGGGAGCGATGATGATCGTGGCCCACTCGACCGCGTCCGGGTCGGTGAGCTCCGGTGCGGTGACGGTGTACTCACCTGCATCGCTGGTGCGGAACGAGTAGACGTCGTGTGCCGACACACCGCGAACATCCACACTGCCGCTGGGTGTGAACCCGGGGAACGCCTCCTGTCCGTCCGGTCCGGTGACGGACACCATGTCGCTCAGCTGGACACTGGTCGAACCGCTGGGGCGGGCGAGGTAGATGGCGAAGGCGCTGGACGCCGGTAGTTCGAGCGTGACAGACCCGGGGACCTCGGTGCCGCCCACCGCATCTGGTCCCGGGGCGCCGTCGGCCCCGACGATCCCGGTGGGCAGCACGGACAGGAACAACCGCACCACCAGCCCCACGACCGCGAGCGCTGCGATCAGCATCAGCACGCCCACGGCGGTGAGGATCTTCGGTCCGGTCGTGGAGGTCTTCACCGGCAGCGGAGTGTAGGCCATGCGATTGAGGGTACCTGGCGCCCGCCGGGCTGCCGGGTGGCCCGTCGGCAGCCGCTGCGGCGAGGTGAGCGGGTCAGTCGTCGCGGGTCTCAGGCACCCGGGCCACCAGCTGGGTGGGGTTCACGAACCGCAGCGCGACGATGAGGATGATCAGCATCGTCACCGTGTAGACCACGGCCATCGCGGAGATCAGCGAGCGCGCCTCACCACCGCCGGCGGCGGTCATCGCCCGGTAGATCGCCACCACGAGGGTGTCCGTCGGCGGCCCGGAGACCAGGAAGGTCAGCTCGAACATGCCCACGGTGCGCACCAGCACGAGGATGGCCGCGGCGAGGATGCCCGGCACCAGGAGCGGACCCAGGATGCGCAGGAAGACGTCCTTCATCCGGGCACCGCACATCCGGGCGGCGCTCTCGATCGACGGGTTGATCTGCTCGATGAACGGGGTCATCGTCATGATGACGAACGGCACCGACGGCACCAGGTTCACCAGGACGACCGCGACCAGGGTGCGGCCCAGGCCCACGTTGTACATCACGGTGGCCAGCGGGATGCCGTAGGTGATCGGTGGGATGATGATCGGCAGCAGGAACAGCAGCGTGATCAGCTGCTTGCCGGGGAAGTTGCGGCGGGCGAGCAGGTAGGCCGCGGGCACCCCGATCAGCACGGAGATCACCACCACGGTCACGCCCACCCCGACGGTGACACCGATGACGTGGGTCATGTTGAACCGGTCCCACGCCTCGGCGTACCAGTCCGCGGTGAACTCTTCCGGCAACCAGCCGCCGAACCACCGGCGCCCGAAGGAGTCCACCAGCACCGAGACCAGGATGCCGATGAGGAAGATGAAGAAGGCAGCCACCAGGGCCCAGACCACCCAGGTGCTCGGGCGGGCGACCAGGCGGCGGCGCTGCGGGGCTGCCGCCTCGGTTGCAGCAGTGTCGACAGTAGCCATCAGCCCTTGCCTCCTGTGGAGCCGCGGTAGAGCGTGGTGCGCCAGAGCATCACGATCGCGATGACGATCAGCTCCACGACCCCCATCATGATCGCGATGGTCGAGGCCATCGGATAGTCGATCTGCTCGCCGAAGGACCGATAGGCCATCAGCGCCATCACCCGGGTACTGCCAGTGGGGTCACCGACCAGTCGTGCCGAGGGGAACACGCTGAAGGCGAGCACGAAGGTGAGGATGAAGGTGGTGGCCAGCCCGGGGGCGAGCAGCGGCAGGATGATCCTGCGGAACCGCTGGAACCAGCTAGCACCCAGGGTGGTGGCGGCTGCCTCCAGCGAGGGGTCGATCCCGGACAGGTAGCTGCTGATCAGCAGGAACGAGAACGGGAACCCGGAGATCACCAGGGAGAGGAACACGCCCAGGTAGTTGTTCACGAACTGGGCCGGCTCGTTCAGCACGCCGATCTGGACCAGGAAGGTGTTCAGCCAGCCCTGCCGGCCGGCGAAGATGAGCAGACCCTGCGCCGTGAGCACGGTGCCGAGCGTGATCGGCAGCACCAGCAGGGTGGTCAGCAGCCGCTTGCCCCGGAACTTCCCGCGCAGCTTGAACGCCACCGGGATGGCTGCGAGCACGTTGAAGAGGGCGGCCGGGAGGGCCAGGCGCAGCGTGATCCACACCGAGTCGAACACGAACGGGTCGGAGAAGAACGCGATGTAGTTCGCCCAGATGCCGCCGCCCCACTTCTCCTGCATCCCTGCTGTCGGTTGGACGGTCAGCCCGATGCCGTACAGGAAGGGGTAGATGAACAGCGCGACGGTGAACGCCACGGCGGGCAGCAGCATGAGCAGGCCACGGTCGATCCCGCGCTCGGCCAGCCGGTGCCGCAGCCCGGCGGTGCTGCGGGCGCTCATGTCGCTGCCTCACCGGCGAGCGCTGTCTGCGCGACTGGCTCTCCGGCTGCATCCAGGTCGGCAGCGAACACCAGCGCCCGGGCGGGGTCCACCCGGAGGCGGACCTTGTCCCCCGGCTGCGGCGCGAGCTCGCTGCGCACGTACAGGGTGGTGCCGCTCTTCGCCGTCGCGCCCACGGAGAACTCCCGGCCGTGGTACTCCACCACGGCCACCTCGGCGACGATCAGCCCGTCGCCGGTGTCCTCGCTGCTGGCGATGCGCAGGTCCTCCGGGCGGATGGCCAACCGGGCGGCGCCACCCGGGGTCACACCGCCCACGGCCGTGCCGCGGATGTGCAGGTCCTCGTTCGAGACCAGCACACCCTCGGCACCGGACTCGGTCACGGTGACATCGAGCAGGTTGCGGTAGCCCATGAAGTCTGCGACGTGCCAGTTCACTGGTGCGGTGTGCAGCTCCTCGGGCGTGCCGACCTGTTGCACCCGGCCCTCGCGCAGGACCACCAGGCGGTCGGCCATGGACAGCGCCTCCTCCTGGTCGTGGGTGACGTAGATCGTGGTCAGACCCAGGCTCTGGTGCAGCCGCCGGATCTCGGTGCGCATGTCCAGGCGCAGCTTGGCATCGAGGTTGGACAGCGGCTCGTCCATGAGCACCAGGCTCGGTTCCAGCACGATCGCCCGCGCGATGGCGACGCGCTGCTGCTGGCCGCCGGAGAGCTGGCCGGGCAGCTTCTTGGCGTGCGCCTCGAGCTTGACCAGCGCGATCGCCTCGGTCACCCGGCGCTTGGTCTCGCTGCGAGACACCTTGCGCATCTGCAGCCCGAAGGCGATGTTGCGTTCCACGCTCATGTGCGGGAACAGGGCATAGTTCTGGAACACCATGCCGAACCCGCGCTGCTCCGGCGAGAGCGTGTCGATCCGCTTCTCGTCCATCGTGATCGTGCCGTGGGTCAGGGGCAGCAGCCCGGCCAGGCAGTTCAGCGCGGTGGACTTCCCGCAACCTGACGGTCCGAGCAGGGCGATGAACTCCCCTGCCCGGATCGTCAGGTCGAGGCCGGCCAGCGCGGCGTGACCACCGAAGCTACGACCGAGGCCGGTCAGCTTCAGGGTCTCGAACGCGTGCGGTGTAGTTGCCATCGGAGGTGTCCTCAGTACTTCCCGGCACCGATCTCGCGGTCCCAGATGTCGAAGGCGGTGACCATCTGCTCCGGCGGGAGCGGTGTGGTGGTCGGCATCGACTCGATCAGGTCGTCGTACCAGTCCCGGCCGTACTCTGCGATCACGTCCTGGCTCTCCTGCGGGGCCAGGTCGAGGGTCGCCCCCTCCACCGAAGGACCCGGGTAGAAGTAGCCGTGGTCGTAGGCCATCGCGTTCACCTCAGGGGTGAGCATGTAGTTCAGCAGGTTCACGATCGCGGAGATCTTGTCCGCGGACTGCCCACGCGGGATGACGGCGTAGTGCGCATCCGTCACCCAGGTGAAGTCGTCGAACGCGGCCGCCTCGATGCTTGCCGGTTCCTGACCGTTGGCGCGCGGCTCGATGTCCCACCCGGTGGTGATCGGGGTCATCGCCCAGGTGCCGTCGGCCATGTTGGTGATCACCTGGCCGGTGCCGGTCGGGTAGTTGTCGATGTACTGGTTCAGCTCGGTGAGGTACTCCCAGGTGTTGTCCCAGCCGTTCTCCGGGTCACTGGGGTCCTCGTCGCCGAGCAGGTAGGGCAGGCCCATGAGCCAGGTACGGCCCGGACCAGAGTTCGCCGGGCGGGCGTAGCCGAAGTCGCCCGGGTGTGCCTCAGCCCACTCCAGCACCTCCTCAGGGGTGCTCGGCACGTCGCTGACGACGTCAGGGTTGTACTGCAGCAGCGGACCGGACGGGTAGTAGGTAGTCACCACACCAAAGCCCTCGGCGAGCTCCTGCATGGCTGCGGCCGGTTCGATGTAGTTCTCCTGGTTCGGGATCCGGTCGCCGAACTCCTCCACGATCGGGATCCACAGGTCTTGGTCGATACCGGCGGACAGGCCGTCGTTCCCGGTCATCACCAGGTCGATGGAGATGTTGCCGGAGTCCACCTGCGGCTGGATGGCGCCGACCAGGTCGGGAGCCCCGCCGGACTCCCAGGTCACCGAGGAGATGATGTCCGGGTGCTCCTCGACGAACTGGTCGACCATGCCCTCGGTCAGCTTCGCGTTGCCCGCAACGTCCAGGATGTTCAGCGTGACCGCCTCGGACGGGGTCTCCGGCACCTCGTCCGGAGCGGCGGACTCGCCCGACCCGGAGTCGTCGTCGCCGGACTCCGGAGGTGAGCAGGCGGCCGCCATCAGACCGACCGCGGCTGCCACAGCAGCCACCTGCAGCGTTGTTCTCCTGCGCATGGAGCGCTCCTTTCTCTGGTCCGGCCACTACGCCGGACGGATGGGACTGGTAGGTCGCGGCCCGGTCGAGTCGCGCACGACGAGGTCCACCGGCACCACGTGGTGCGGGGGTTCTTCGGACGAAGCGGCGGCCTCCTGCGTGGCGGCGAGCGCATCGAGCGCCCGGCGGGCCATCTCCTCGCGGGAGGTCGCGACGCTGGACAGGTGTGGGGTGACGGACCGGGCGAACGGGATGTCGTCGAAGGAGACGACGCTCAGCTCCTCCGGTACGTGCACACCTCGGCGCTGGGCGCGATCGAGCAGACCCAGCGCCATGAGGTCGTTGTAAACCACGACAGCGGTCACCGCGGAGGCGAAGACGATGTCCGCAGCTGCGACACCACCGGAGAAGTACGGCTGGAACGAGCCGAGATCCCGGCCGTGCACGCCGTCCAGCTCGGCAACGACCTCCAGGAACGCGCCCTGCCGGGCCGTGTTCGACCAGGAGTTGCGTGGGCCGCCGACGTAGCCGATCTCGGTGTGTCCCAGCGCCCACAGGTGCCGCAGGCCCTGGATCATCCCGTCCCGGTGGTCCGGTACCACGGAGGCGACTGCGGACATCGCTCGGTTGAGCATCACCACAGGTGTACGGCCGGCAGCGGCGAGCAGCTCGTCGGTACCGGCACGGGGCGAGCACAGCAGCACCCCGTCCACCTGGGTGGCCACGGCCTCCACCACCTGCAGCTCGGCGGACGGGTCTTCGTCGATGTCGGCGAGGAACATCTGCAGGCCGCGAACCCGTGCCTGCTCCTGGATCTCCTTGGTCAGGCCGGCGAAGTAGGGGTTGTTCAGGTCCGGGATGGTCAGGGCGATGTTGCCGGTGCGGCCAGTCACCAGTCCGCGGGCGGCACGGTTCGGCAGGTAGCCGAGCTGGTCGGCAGCCTGCTGGACCTTCTGCAGCGTAGGTGGGGACACCATATGCGGTGAACTCAGCGCCCGGGAGACCGTGGAGACGGAGACACGTGCGAGCACAGCCACGTCGTTCGCCGTTGCACGCATCGTCGGGACCTCTCACCAGTGATCAGGTGCGCCGAGTCTGCAACACATCATTGCCGTCGTCAAGATGCGTGATCAGAACCTGACCAACCTCCAGCCACCAGACGCTCTTGCGGCGCTGTGCCAACGAATGACGCCACCGTGCTACCGTCGGCCACTCTCTGCAAAGGTTTGCATACTTCACGTCAATGCGGTGCGCAGAACTCGCCTTCCACTCGTGCCTGGACACGCTTTGGCCAGTCGAGGAGCGCGCAGCTCACCGCGCCGGAACCGGTCGCCACCGGCTGCTACCGTTCC
Source organism: Ruania albidiflava DSM 18029 (assembly GCF_000421225.1). Lineage (GTDB taxonomy): Bacteria > Actinomycetota > Actinomycetes > Actinomycetales > Beutenbergiaceae > Ruania > Ruania albidiflava. The sequence goes on from NZ_ATWL01000029.1 coordinate 21,172, forward strand.
GACATATGGACACCCCGGATGTGACGAAGGTGCTCTGGCGATGAAGGCGTTGTACAAGTCCGGACCGCACCCTGGCCTGGAGCTCGTCGACCGACCCGAACCGCAGCCGGGCACCGGCGAGGTGAAGATCCGGGTGTTCACGACCGGGATCTGTGGCACCGATCTGCACCTGCTGCACTGGGACCCGGCGGGCGCCGGGATGGCCCGGGCCCCGCTCATCCCCGGCCACGAGTTCTACGGTGAGGTGGTCGCCCTCGGGGACCTGGTGCAGGATGTGCAGATCGGCGACCGGGTGTCCGGTGAGGGGCACATCGTGTGCGGCATCTGCCGCAACTGCCGCGCGGGCCGGCGCCAGCTGTGCATCCGCACCCGTGGGGTGGGGGTGCAGCGGGACGGGGCGTTCGCCGAGTACGTGGTGATCCCGCAGGAGAACGTCTGGTCGCACACCCGGGAGGGCAGCACGGACATCACCCCGGAGCTCGGTGCGCTCTTCGACCCGTTCGGCAATGCGGTGCACACCGCGCTGAAGTTCCCGGTGGTCGGGGAGGACGTGCTGATCACCGGGGCCGGCCCGATCGGGTTGATGGCTGCCGCTGTGGTGCGCCATGCCGGGGCCCGGTACGTGGCGATCACGGACGTGTCCACACCGCGGCTGGCGCTCGCCGAGCGGATGGGGGTGGACCTGGCGCTGAACGTCTCCACCACCGACATCGAACGGGCCCGGCAGCAGCTGCGGCTGCGGGAGGGATTCGACGTCGGGCTGGAGATGAGTGGGCATGCTGAGGCGCTGCCAGAGATGATCTCGGTGATGAACCACGGCGGGAAGATCGCGCTGCTGGGCCTGCCCACCACCTCGATCGACATCGACTGGGCCGCCGTGGTCACGCACATGCTCACCCTGCAGGGCATCTACGGCCGGGAGATGTTCGAGACCTGGAACGCGATGACCGCGATGCTGCAGACCAGCCGGTGGCTACACGAGACGATCGCCTCCGTGGTCACCGACGTGCTGCCGGCCACCCGGTGGCAGGAAGGTTTCGACGTCGCAGCGGGCAGCACCGGTGGCAAAGTGGTGCTGGACTGGACCGTGTTCTGAGGTTCGGCCCCAGTGTCGAGCGCCCGGCAAGGCCACGAGGAGCGGAGGAGCGACATGTACGCGATCAAGGACGAGCTGACGGCGGAGCTGGCAGCACTGCGCGCCGAGGGCACCTACAAGCAGGAGCGGTCGATCACCTCACCGCAGTCCGCACACATCAGCGCTGGCCCGATCGGGGCACCATCGGCGGAGGTGCTGAACTTCTGCGCGAACAACTACCTGGGCCTGGCCGACCACCCGGACATCCTCGCCGCTGCACACCGTGCGCTGGACGAGCGCGGCTTCGGGATGGCCTCGGTGCGGTTCATCTGCGGTACCCAGGACCGGCACCTGGAGCTGGAGGCGCGACTGTCGGAGTTCCTCCGCACGGACGCCTCGATCCTGTTCGGTTCCTGCTTCGACGCCAACGGCGGCGTGTTCGAGGCGCTGCTCGGGCCCGAGGACGCCGTGGTGTCCGATGCGCTGAACCACGCCTCGATCATCGACGGCATCCGGCTGTGCAAGGCGCGGCGGCTGCGGTACGCGAACCGGGACATGGGCGAGCTGCGGGAGCGGCTGGTGGAGGCGCGGGACGGCGGAGCTCGCCGGATCTTGATCGTCACCGACGGGGTGTTCTCCATGGACGGCTACTACGCTCCGCTCGCCGAGATCTGCGATCTCGCCGACTCCTTCGGCGCGCTGGTGATGGTGGACGACTCCCACGCCGTCGGTTTCGTGGGCGAGACGGGGGCCGGTTCGCACCAGCGGGCCGGCGTGGTCGAGCGGGTGGACCTGCTTACCGGCACATTCGGCAAGGCGTTGGGCGGTGCCTCCGGTGGCTATGTGGCCGGGCAGGCGGAGATCGTGGAGCTGCTGCGCCAGCGGGCCCGGCCGTACCTGTTCTCCAACTCCCTGGCTCCCGCGATCGTGGCGGCCACGCTGACCGCGCTGGAGCTGGCCGGCGGGGCCGGTGAGCTGCGGGAACGGCTGTGGGCGAACGCCGCCTCGTTCCGCCGTCAGATGTCTGCGGCAGGCTTCGAGCTGCTCGACGGTGAGCACGCGATCGTGCCGGTGATGTTCGGTGACGCCGCCCTGGCCACGAAGATCGCCGATGCGATGCTCGCCCAGGGGGTGTACGTGACCGCGTTCAGCTTCCCGGTGGTCCCCCGCGGGCAGGCCCGGATCCGGGTGCAGCTCTCCGCCGCGCACACCGAGACGGATATCGAGGCGTGCGTGGCCGCCTTCGTGGCCGCGCGCGAGCAGGTGAGCGCCGGCTGACCAGCGGCCCGCCGCTCACAAGGTCACGAGGATCCGGTCACCGGCGCCCGGTCCCTATTGACCTTACGGGGCCGGCTCCGTCGCTCGACGGAGGTGGAACTTTCACCCGTGCGGCGGATCCACACCGGCCGACCGCTGCGTAGCGTCAAGGACATGGATCACGCAGCACTGTTCACGATGATGACCGCCCTCCCACTGACCGCGTCGCTGATCGTCGCGGCCAACGCGAAGAAGCTGAACGCAGCCTGGCGGGAGCGCCGGGCAGCACGCACCCGCGGCTGAGCCAGCCGGTCCCCCAGCCGTCGCGCTCCCCCAGCCGCCCCGGCTGCCCCGGCGCGGCCACGGGCCAGGCGAGGCTCCGCCGTCCCAGGCTGGTCTCGCCGTCTCCTAGGCTGAGCACAGCCACCCGCTGATCAGCCCAAGGAGCACTGTGAGCACTGCCGGCACCGAGGACGAGTACACCTGGCTCGAGGACGTCGAGGGGGAGCGCGCCCTGGACTGGGTCCGCGCCCGCAACGCCGAGCGCGCCGCCACCCTGGCCGCCGGCCCCGAGTTCGCCAGCACCCGGGACGCGATCCTCGAGATCCTGGACTCCGACGCCAAGATCCCAGACGTGTCGAAGGTCGGCGAGCACCTCTACAACTTCTGGCGGGATGCTGACCACGAACGCGGGCTGTGGCGGCGCACCACGCTGGACTCCTACCGCACCCAGACCCCGGAGTGGGAGACGGTGCTGGACATCGACGCCCTGAACGCCGCAGAGGGGGAGAACTGGGTCTGGCACGGGGCAAGCGTGCTGCGCACCGGACCGCATGCCTACACCCGCGCGATCGTGGACCTCTCCCGCGGCGGCGCTGACGCCGATGTCTCACGCGAGTTCGACCTGGTGGCCAAGACCTTCGTCGACGACGGGTTCTTCCGGCCGGAGTCCAAAGGCGGCACCAGCTGGATCGACGAGGACACGCTGTTCGTGTTCACCGACACCGGTCCGGGAACGATGACCCCGTCCGGCTACCCGCGGATCGCCCGCCGGTGGCGCCGCGGCACCCCGTTAGACCAGGCGGAGGTGGTCTACGAGGGCACCGAGGCGGACATGTACATCGCCGCCGTGCACGACTCCACGCCCGGGTTCGAGCGCGACTTCGTCTCCCGGGCGATCGCGTTCTACAGCGAGGAGCTGTACCTGCTCTCCGGCACCGAGCTGACCCTGGTCGACGTGCCCCGTTCGGCGAGCGCCGGGGTGCACCGGGAGTGGCTCACCGTGGAGCTGCGCGAGGACTGGGAGGTGGCCGGGCGCACCTACCCGGGCGGCTCGCTGCTGGCGATCGAGCTGGACCGGTTCCTCGCCGGCGAGCGGGACTTCCGGGAGCTGTACACGCCCACTGCGGCTACCTCGCTGGCGGCCTACACCTGGACCCGGCACCACCTGGTGCTGAACGTGCTGGACGATGTGAAGTCCCGGCTGGAGATCCTCACCCCGGCCGACGGCGGATTCTCCCGGTCGGTCTTCGCCGGCGCCCCGTCCGTGGGTACTGTGCAGGTCGCGCCGGTGGACCCGCGCACCAGCGACGAGCTGTGGCTGTACGCCACCGACTTCCTCTCCCCCACCACGCTCTCGCTCGCCGCACTGGCCGAGGCGCCGGGACCGGACGGGCAGGTGGCGGTGCGGATAGAGCCGCTGAAGTCGATGCCCACGTTCTTCGACGCCGAGCACCTGGTGGCCGAGCAGCACTTCGCCACCTCCGCCGACGGCACTGCCGTCCCCTACTTCCTGCTCCGCCGGGAAGACCTGCCCTTCGACGGCTCCACGCCCACGCTGCTGTACGGCTACGGCGGTTTCGAGATCTCCCTGACCCCGATGTACTCCGGTGTGCTGGGCAGCGCCTGGCTCGAGCGTGGCGGAGCGTACGCGCTGGCGAACATCCGCGGCGGTGGTGAGTACGGACCGGCCTGGCACCAGGCGGCGCTGAAGGCCAACCGGCACAAGGCGTACGAGGACCTGGCGGCGGTGGCACGCGACCTGGCCGAACGAGGTGTGACCAGTGCCGAGCACCTGGGTGTGCAGGGCGGCTCGAACGGCGGGCTGCTCACCGGGAACATGCTCACCCAGTACCCGGAGCTGTTCGGCGCCGTGGTGATCCAGGTACCGCTGCTGGACATGAAGCGCTACTCCCACCTGCTCGCCGGCGCCTCGTGGATGGCCGAGTACGGCGACCCGGATGTGCCCGAGGAGTGGGAGTTCATCCGCAGGTTCTCCCCGTACCACCTGTTCGACCCCGAGGCCGAGTACCCGCCGGTGCTGCTGACCACCTCCACGCGGGACGACCGGGTGCACCCGGGGCACGCCCGGAAGATGGCCGCCCAGATGCTCGCGGCCGGCAAGGACGTCACCTACTACGAGAACATCGAGGGCGGGCACGGCGGCGCGGCAACCAACGCGCAGCAGGCGCACATGCAAGCGCTCGCCTACCGGTTCCTCGCCGAGCGGCTCGGGCTGGACTGAGGTACGCGTTCCCTCGTGCCCGCCCAGGACTCACCCCCTGCCCCCACTCCCCCTCCCCGCCTGCACAGGTGCCTGAGGTACCCGAGGCGGTCTGAGGCAGGTGCGCACAACCTCAGATCGCGGTGTGCCTGAGACAGGTGTCTGGCCGGGGCGCCTGGCCGGGCCCGGGGCGGGGTCAGCGGCGGGACGGCCAGGGCCCGAGATCGGGCAGGTCGACGGTCTGCCCCGCGCTGGTGGCCAGCGGCAGCGGACGCACCTCGCGCCCGGCGAGCCAGCCGGTGATCGAGGTGAGCGGCCCGGTGACGGTGACCGGCGCCGTCTGCTCGCACCCCGGTGCGGCGGCCACGACGTAGCGCACCCCGGGTTCGAAGGCGTCCAGCTCGATCAGCCCACCGGTGGGCAGCCGCACGGAGAGGAAGTCCAGCAGGTGCTCGCCTGAGTTGGCTCATTCGCTTAGTGCGTGAGTTCTGGCCCGTGGATCGCGTCGAGGACGGCCTGTTTCTCGGCGGGGATAGCGGGCGGGAAGGTC
>NZ_ATWL01000030.1 GCF_000421225.1 Ruania albidiflava DSM 18029
ACCTGATTCGCCTCGGTGTCCGCGACCGGGATCTGGGTGCCGTCGATCGCTACCACCAGGCGGCCCGCGAACCTCACCGAATCCTCGGCGTGGGTGGCCGCGGAGCCAGCGAGCAGCGTGAACAACTCACGCAACGGCCCGGGCCCCACCCGCCGCATCGCCTGCACGATCGAGGACTTCGCCGGTCTCGGCACCAGCACGGACAACCCGCTGCTCAACCGCCCCCAGACCTGCTGCCACCCCTGCTCAGCGAACAAGGCACCAGCCAGTAGGAGATACACCACGACACGAGAAGGCAGCCGCCGCAATCGCCGCTCCCGCCCGCCCACGGCCTCCAGCGCGGCATCGACCATCTCCGGCGGCACAATCGCGGTCAACTCACCCAGATGCCCCACGGCATAGACATCGGACGAAGACGAGATGGCAGAATCAGACATCGCAGCTCTTGTAGGACGGATCGGTCTTGGCGGACAGATCCACTCCTACAAGAGCTGCATCAACCTCTCAGGCACAACGCGCCGCAACACCCCTTGACAACACCCCACCCGGCTTAACCGAACGGCATTGGATCTAGGCCTCCGGCGACCTGTCCGAAGCCGGCCGGTCTGCGGGCTCGGCGCCCGCTCCAGCGGCGGTTTGTGCTGGCTGGCTGGCCGGTTGGATCAGGCGACGCAGCAGCTGGGCGAGCAGCTCTCGCTCCTGTGGGTCGAGCCGGTCGAAGAGCGCCCGCTGGGCATCGTGGCGGGCTTGCTCCACCTGGGTCGCCAGCTCGCGTCCGGCATCGGTGACCTGCACCAGCACCGCCCGTCGGTCGTGTGGTGCCGGGCAGCGCGCCACCAGTCCCCGCTCCTCCAGGGAGTCCACTACTTCGGTAGCCGAGCGGGGCGCGATGCGTAAGCGCGCGGCCAGGTCGGACACCCGGTCACCGCCCTCGGCATCGACTGTGCGCAGCGCCATCGCTTGGTGCGGGGACAGGCCCCACTGGTGCAGCGACTCCGCCCACCCACGGCGCATCTGGTGGGCGGCGTGCAGCAGCAGCTCGCTCACGTCTGCGTCTGGCCCGGGCGGCTCGCGGTGCCGACGTGGCCACGATCTCATCCCACAACTCTAGCGCCCGTCCCACATAATGAGGTAACCTCACTACCGCGTTGCCTCATTACCTGCCACCGGTGCTCGCCGGAGCAGTCACCCGGCGACCGCCCACTCGCCACGAACCGAGGTGACCCTGCTCAGCGCCCGGTGCCCACCGTCAGGGTGTCTCGCCCTCAGCTCTCCTTGGAAGGAGGTGCCCATTGGGACCGGACCACCCTTCTCGCATCGACCCGCAGGACACCGCCCAGCTCGCCGCGCACCCGGTCTCCGCCCGGCGGGTCGCCGCGCTGTTCCGTCCGCACGCAACAGCGATCGCGCTCGTCCTGGCACTCATCGTCGGGTCGTCGCTGGTCGGCCTCGCCACGCCGTTCCTGACCAAGCGCGCCATCGACGACGCGCTGGTGAACCAGGACCTACGCCTGTTGCTGCTCCTGGTCGGCGCGATGATCGCGGTCACCGTGGTCACCAACGTGCTCGGTGTGCTGCAGACCTGGCTGTCCACCAGCGTCGGCCAGCGTGTGATGCACGGTCTGCGTACCAGCGTCTTCGCCCACCTGCAGCGCCAGCCGCTGGCCTTCTTCACCCGCACCCGTGGCGGTGAGGTGCAGTCCCGGCTCACCAACGACATCTCCTCGATGCAGTCGGTGGTGACCAGTGCGGCCACGTCGGTGGCCGCCAACGTGACCACCGCCGTCGGCTCGATCGTCGCCATGGTGGCGCTCAGCTGGCAGCTGTCCCTGTTCTCCCTGCTGGTGCTGCCCCCGTGCATCCTGCTCACCCGCAAGGTGGCCCGGATGCGGCGCGTGATCACCGCGGAGCGACAGCGCACCATGGCCGGTCTGCACTCCCAGATCGAGGAGTCCCTGTCTGTCAGCGGCGCCATGCTCGGCAAGACCCTCGGTGCCACGGGTTACCTCACCGAGCGGTTCACCGTCAGTTCGCTGGCGCTGCTCGGACTGGAGGTGCGGTCCCAGCTGGCCGGCCGGTGGCTGATGGCCACGATGACCATCGCCGTCGGCATCATCCCAGCGCTGCTGTACCTGGCGGCTGGTCTGCCGATCGGCCAGCAGGTGACCATCGGCACCCTGGTCGCCTTCATCGCGTTGCAGTCCGGTCTGTTCCGCCCACTGATGGGGGTGCTGAACGTCGGCGTGCAGGTGGTCAGCTCGATGGCGTTGTTCTCCCGCATCTTCGAGTTCCTCGACCTGCCGGTGCCGATCGATGACCCCGCCCACCCGGTGACCATCGACCCGACCGGCTCCGGCCACCTGGAGCTGGACGAGATCTCCTACCGCTACCCCGGCGCGAAGCAGGACGCAGTGCACCACCTCAGCCTGGACATCCAGCCGGAAGAGCACCTGGCGCTGGTGGGGGAGTCCGGTGCTGGCAAGAGCACCGTGGCTGCCCTGCTGGCCCGGTTGCACGACGTGGACTCCGGAGCGATCCGCATCGACGGCGTGGACCTGCGCGACCTGCGCCTGAGGGACGTGGCCGCACTGGTCGGCGTCGTCTCCCAGGAGACCTACCTGCTGCACGACACCATCGCCGAGAACCTGCGCTACGCCCGCCCGGAGGCCACCGACGCCCAGATCGAGCAGGCTGCACGTGATGCGCAGGTCCACGACCTGATCACCAGCCTCCCGGACGGGTACGACACCGTGGTCGGCGCCCGCGGTTACCGGTTCTCCGGCGGGGAGAAGCAGCGGCTCGCTCTTGCCCGCACCCTGCTGCGCGATCCCCGGGTACTGGTGCTGGACGAGGCGACCAGTGCACTGGACAACGAGACCGAACGCGCTGTGCAGGCCGCGCTGGAGACCGTCAGCCGCGGGCGCACCACCGTCACCATCGCGCACCGGTTGTCCACGATCCGCGATGCCGACCAGATCGTGGTCCTCGATGGCGGCCGGATCGTCGAGCAGGGTACGCACGAGGAGCTGGTCTCCCGGGGTGGACGGTACGCCTCGCTGGCCGCCCGCGAGCCGGTGGCGGCTGCGCCGGCCGGCTGAGCTGCACCCGCCGGCAGCTTCCCGCCCCGGAGGCAGGTGCGGGCCGGGTGGAAGATCCCTCCGAGGCGCAAGGGTGCCTTGATCGAGGTGGGTGTGCACCAGGGCAGGCTGCCTGCTCCCGCGGTGAGGCTAGAAGAGAGTGCTGCCACGCTGCTCCAGGTCTAGCAGGTACCGTTTCGTAGCGGTCCCGCCGCCATACCCGGTCAGCGACCCGTCGGCGCCGATCACCCGGTGGCACGGCACGATGATCGAGATCGGATTGCGGTTGTTCGCCAGCCCCACCGCCCGCGCGGCCCCCGGCTGCCCGAGGTCCGCGGCGATCTCGCCATAGCTCCGGGTCTGACCGTAGGGGATCTCCTGCAACGCCGACCAGCAGGCCAGCTGGAACGGGGTGCCTCGCGGTGCCAGGGGCACGTCGAAGGTCTTCCGCTCGCCCGCGAAGTACTCATCCAGCTCCGTGACGACGGCGGAGAACGGCCTGGCATCGTCGGTCACCTCGCCCTCCGGTCGGCTGGGGTGACCCGGGTAGTACAACGCGGTCAGCGCGGTGCCGTCCCCCAGGAGCACGAGCGGTCCGACCGGGGAGGTGATCTTGTGCCGGTAGATCATCGCTGCACCTCCCTCGATCTCCGCTACGACTGGTCCGCCTCCGCTGTTCGCGGTCCGCCCGCCTGCGGAGGCAACTTTGTGGCACTGAGGCAAGAAAATGCTGCCTCCGTGACACAAAAGTACCTCGGTACGGGGATGGTGGGTGCGGGGCGGTGCGCGGCCCGGACATCAGCGCCGGGCGAGCTGTGCTGCACGCCACAGGTGGTGGGCCGCATAGCTGCGCCAGGGTGCGAACTCCGCCCCGCTCGGATCCAGCGGCTCCCCGCTGAGGCGTTCTGCTGTGCGCCGCAGCACCAGGTCGGTGCCGCAGAACGCATCCGGGTCATCCAGCGCCCGCATCCGCACGTACTGCGCGGTCCACGGCCCGATCCCGGGCAGGGCGAGGAGCGCCTGCTCGACCTCGGCCGGGGCGCGGACGTCGGCCAGCTGGTCGTCGGCGGCCGCGTCCGCCAGGGCGAGCACCGCCCGACGGCGACTGGCAGGCATGGCCAGGGCTGCGCCCTCATCGGCGAGGGAGAGCACCTGGACCGGCGTGGGGAACAGGTGCGTGACCGACCCCACGGGTACCGCCAGTGCGGTGCCGACCTTCCGCACCACCCGCGCGGTGAGCGTGCGTGCCGCTCGCAAGGAGACCTGCTGGGCCAGCACCGCGCGTAGCGCGACCTCGAACGTGCCCGGGTGCCGGGGTGCGCGCAACCCGGGCCGGGCGCGGACCAGCTCACCGAGCCACGGGTGCTCACCGAGCCCGCCCAGGACCGCCGCCGGGTCCGCTCCGGCATCGATGGTCCGCAGCGCGAGCTCCCGGGCGGCCTCGGCATCGGCGGGCTCGGAGAGCACCGCAGCGGCGCGCACGTGCCCGCCGGAGCGCTGCAGCACCAGCACACCTGGCCCGCCGGGCAGGTGGACTGCACGCCGGTAGGTCGCCGTCTCGCACTCCTCCACCCCAGCGGCCACCCGGGCGGCGAGGTAGTCCCAGAGTGCGTCGGCATCCAGCGGTGGGCTGTAGCTGACGTCCAGATCGACCACCGGGTGCATGGGTCGATCCTTGCACGCATGACCCAGAGCGGTAGGCCTTGCCTGCACGGCAGACGGCTGTGGGGTACGGTCACGAACATGACAGGTATGTCCGAGGATGCGAAACGTCTCCTCAACGAACCGGAGTACGCGGTTCTGGCCACTGTCGAACCTGATGGGCGACCGCAGCTGTCCGTGGTGTGGATCGCTCGGGACCATGAAGACGTGCTCGTCTCCACGGTTCGCGGTCGCCGCAAGGAACGCAACCTGCGCCGGGACGCCCGCGCCACGCTGCTGGTGTACCCGGCCGACAACCCGCAGGAGTACCTCGAGGTGCGCGGGGCGGTCAGCATCGAGGACGACCCGTCCGGCTCGCTGATCCAGGCATTGAGCCAGAAGTACACCGGCGAGCCCTTCACCGAGGACGAGGGCACCGACCACGAGCGGGTGATCGTCCGGCTGCGTCCGGAGCACGTGGTGCACCGGCGCGGCAGCTGACCGGTTGCCGCACGGGTAAACTCCGCCAGGTGAGTGTTCGCCTGCATGATTCCGCCACCCGTGAGGTCCGCGACCTCCAGCCACGCACACCTGGGCATGTGGGCATCTACCTGTGTGGCGCCACTGTGCAGGGGGCCCCGCACATCGGGCACCTGCGCTCGGCGATCGCGTTCGACATCCTGGTGCGCTGGCTGCGCCGGTCCGGTCTGGGCGTGACCCTGGTGCGCAATGTCACCGACATCGACGACAAGATCCTGGTGAAGTCCGCCGAGGCCGGAGTGCCGTGGTGGGCCTGGGCGCACCGGTTCGAGCGGGCGTTCGGTGCTGCCTACGACGCCCTGGGTGTGCTGCCGCCGGATTACGAGCCGCGCGCCACCGGGCACGTACCGGAGATGATCGAGCTGATCGAGCGGCTCATCGAACGCGGCCACGCCTATGCCGGCAACGAGGGCAACGTGTACTTCGACGTGCGTTCCTGGCCCGCCTACGGGGAGCTCACCCACCAGCGGCTGGAGAACCTCACCACCGAGGAGGAGGATGCCTCGGACAAGCGCGACCCGCGGGACTTCGCGCTCTGGAAGGCCACCAAGTCCACCGATCCGGAGGGCGCCAGCTGGGCCACCCCGTGGGGCCGTGGCCGGCCGGGCTGGCACCTGGAGTGCTCGGCCATGGCGCGCAAGTACCTCGGCGAGGGCTTCGACATCCACGGCGGCGGCATCGACCTGCGGTTCCCGCACCACGAGAACGAGAACGCCCAGTCCAAGGCTGCCGGCTGGGACTTCGCGGGGCTGTGGATGCACAACGCGTGGGTGACCGTCGGCGGGGAGAAGATGAGCAAGTCGCTCGGCAACTCCCTGACTGTGGCCGCAGTGCTGGACCGTGCCGATGCGGTGGTATTGCGCTACGCTCTCGGCGCCGTGCACTACCGGTCCACGCTGGAGTTCAGCGACGCCAGCCTCGCCGAGTCCGCCGCCGCCTGGGAGCGCATCGCCGGATTCGTCACCAAGTCCGCTGAGCGCACCGGTGCCGCCACCGCTGAGGAGGTCGCCGCTGTTGACCTGCCCGAGGGTTTTGCCGCCGCGCTGGACGATGACCTGAACGTCTCTGCCGCGCTGGCAGTGCTGCACGAGCACCTGCGCCAGGCGAACACCGCACTCGCCTCCGGCGACGATGCCGCGGTGACCACGGCCCACCGGCAGGTGCGGGGCATGCTGGACGTCCTCGGTCTGGATCCGCTGGCCGAGCAGTGGTCCGGTGCTCAGGCCGGTGACGGCGCAGCTCACCAGGCGCTGTCCGTGCTGGTGGACCAGCTGGTCACCGAGCGTGCGACTGCGCGTGCAGCCAAGGACTTCGCCCGCGCCGACGAGCTGCGGGACCGGCTCACCGCTGCGGGTGTGGTGGTCGAGGACGGCGCCGACGGCGCCCGGTGGAGCCTGCGCGGAGGTCACGATGGCCGGTAACTCCCGACGGCCGGGGGCGGTGCGCCGCACCGGCAGCAAGAAGGGTCCGCAGGTCGGCACCGGCGGTCACGGCCGGAAGGCGCTGCGCGGCAAGGGGCCCACGCCGAAGGCCGAGGACCGCCCGTACCACCCGGCGGGCAAGCGCAAGGCAGCCGCGCAGAAGCGCAGCCAGGCGCGGCCGAAGAACCGCGGACCGAGGAGCGCCGGTGGGTACGAGGTGGTCGCCGGCCGGAATGCGGTGGTGGAGGCGCTGCGCGCCGGGCTGCCGGTCCGGGCCCTGTACCTGGCCTCGGCCGCCGATGCCGACGGGCGCACCCGGGAGGTCCTGCAGCTGGCCGCCGAAGCCGGTGCCCCGGTGCACCAGGCCACCCGCGCCGACCTGGACGCCCTCACCGGCGGCAGCGCCCACCAGGGGGTGGCGATCGAGGTGCCGGCGTACCGCTACGCCGACCCCGAGGACCTGCTCACCAGCGCCACCACCGAGGGCCGGACGCCACTGATCCTCGCCCTGGACGGTGTCACCGACCCGCGGAACCTCGGTGCCACGCTGCGCTCGGCCGGTGCGTTCGGTGCCGACGGCGTGGTGGTGCCGGCACGGCGCGCCGCCGGGGTGACCGTGGCCGCCTGGAAGGTCTCCGCCGGTGCCGCCGCGCGCGTGCCGGTGGCCCGGGCTACCAACCTGGTGCGCACCCTGGAGGCGTACAAGAAGGCCGGCTGCTTCGTCGTCGGTCTGGACGGGGACGGCGCTACCGCGATCGGCGACCTCGAGCTGGCTACCGAACCGCTGGTGCTGGTGCTCGGGTCGGAGGGCAAGGGGCTGAGCCGGCTGGTCCGGCAGACCTGCGACCTGGTGGCCGCCATCCCGATCGCCTCGGCCGTGGAGTCGCTGAACGCCGGTACCGCGATCGGCATCGCCCTGTACGAGGTCGCCCGTCGCCGCAGCGCCTGACCCGCCCGGCCGTTCCCTCTCGCCCGCCCGCCGCCCCACCCCCTCGCGTGCTGAATCCATTCATTCGCGACTTCCTGCGTGGGGTCGTGCTCTGCGGTATCGCCCCGGCGCGAGAAGTCGCGAACGCGTTGCGCGCGAGCGGAGGCTGCCGAGCGCTGGGTAGGCTGACGTCATGAGCATGTGGCAGCGCACATCCGGGCAGGTGGACGCGCCTGCCTCCAGGGTGCACCGCAGCACCGGGTTCCTCGACGGCGCCCAGGTGATCGCCCGGTTGGAATACGATCCGCAGGATCCGACCAGCGCCTGGGTGACGGTCGCCGTCGACGAGGACGACCGGGTCGCAGTCCTCGGCGAGAGCGGGGCGGACGTGGTGGCTGGCCCGCCGCTGGCCGAGCTCGTCACCGCGCTCGCCCAGGAGGTGCAGGGGGTGGTCACCTTCGCCGACGAGACCGCCCGGGCGCTGCCTCCTGGAGAAGGTGACGAAGAAGACGACGACGACCCGTTCGATCCGCAGATCGGTATCGTAGTGGTCGCCGACCGGGCCGTGGTGTGCACATCGGCCGGCCGGGACAGCCTCGAACGGCTCGCCACGGCCGCAGACACCACGCTGCAGGCGTTGCCAGTGGCGTTCGGGCACGCTGTGCTCGTCGAGGACGGGCCGGCCGTCGGTGACCTTCCCCTGGAGCAGCTCGGTACACCGTCAGTCGTGCTGCAGCAGACCGCTGACTACCCGGCGCTCGGCGTGACCGGGCCGGACGAGTACCAGCACGTGTGGGGCTTGCAGGCCGCGGTCGTGCCGCTGCAGGCGCCGACAGCGGAGGCGTTCGCCGACGAGGTGCTCGGTCTGGGTGCACTGGCCAGGCAGGTGGTCGAGGCGGTGCCCGGTGCTGACCCGGCTCGGGTGCGTGTGGGCATCGAGTCCGGATCGGGGCCGTTGGACGTGCTGCCCGGGCTGCTCCCCGACGACCCGGTGGCCGCGGTGCTCGCTGAGTTCCTCACCGGGCGGACCGATCTGACCGACCTCGCTGACGTGCTGACCGTCGAGCCGGTGCTGCTCGCAGAAGCGATGCGTCGTCGCGCTCAGGACGCCGCTGACGACGCCCGGCGAGCAGCCGAGGACGCGCGCCGCGCCGCCAGCCAGGCAGCCGACGAGACCCGCCGGCGCGCCCAGGAGGCTGCCGACGATGCGCGCCGCCGTGCGCAGCACGCTGCTGACGACGCACGCCGGATGGCCGACGAGGCCCGCGCCAGCGCCGTGGCCTTCGCCGATGCCGCCGAGGAACCGGTCCGCACCTGGGGACCGTACGGGGCGGCCGGCGTGGACCTGCTGGTCGGGGCGCTGCTCTGGCGGCGGTCCGGCCGGGCCACCCGAGCCGGCCAGCCGATGAGTGCCGGCGCCAAGGTGGTGCGCGGGGTGAGCGTGCTGCTGTTCGCTGCGGCAGCCACCAACGTGGCCGCGGCCGTGCTGGACCGGCGCCGCGCTTCGAGGACACCGCCGAGCAACGTGCAGAGCGAGGACTGACGCGGCCGGTCGCAGCCCGCACGAACAGCGACACCCGGCACGTCTGGCCGTATTGGTTGCGCGGTGCAACTAGACTGGCGGCACCCGAGAATTGACGAGGATCATTGTGACTTCTGCTTCTACCTCCGACCGGCGAGCGCTGGTGGTCCGTGGCGGCTGGGACGGGCACGTTCCCGAGGCCGCCACCGACCTGTTCATCCCGTTCCTGGACCAGCACGGCTTCCAGGTGACGGTCCACGACGACCTGGACGTCTACACCGACGCCGAGACCCTGGCGGCCACCGACCTGATCGTGCAGTGCTGGACGATGGGCACGATCACCGGCGACCAGCTGGGCGGTCTGCGCACCGCTGTGCAGAACGGCACCGGCCTGGCCGGCTGGCACGGCGGCATCGCCGACTCCTTCCGTGCCTCCTCGGACTACCTGCACCTGGTCGGCGGCCAGTTTGCCACCCATCCGGCGCTGCCGGTCGACCAGCGGCCCGGGGGAGAGGCGGACAACTACCTGACGCACACCATCCACATCACCGACGACCACCCGGTGGTGGCCGGTATCGAGGACTTCGAGCTGACCACCGAGCAGTACTGGGTGCTCACCGACGACCTCATCGACGTGCACGCCACCACCACGCACCCGGCCCGGGAGGACCAGCCCTGGCACCGGGAGGTGACCTGCCCGGCGGTCTGGACCCGGCAGTGGGGCGCCGGCCGGATCTTCGTGGCCACCCCCGGGCACTCGGTGGACGTGCTCGAGCACCCGAGCGTGCGCACCATCGTGGAGCGCGGACTGCTCTGGGCGGCCCGGTGAGCGCGGCCGAGCCGGGCCCTGACGACCCCAGCACGGCAACAGCCACGTCCCAGGTGCGCCCCGCCGTCGACCAGGAGTGGCGCAGCGGCCGGGCGGCGCGGATCGGCATCGTCGGCCTGGGCACCATCCTGGGCCAGTACCTGGACACGTTCGAGCGCGCCCAGGGCGCCCAGGTGGTGGCGGTCGCAGACCTGGACCAGGCGCGCGCTGCCGACGTGGCCACCCGCACGGGGGCGCGCGCCCTGACCGTGCCCGAGCTCGTCGACGACGGCGAGGTCGACGTGGTCCTCAACCTCACCGTGCCAGCAGCGCACGCCGAGGTCGCCCAGGCGGCGCTGGCCGCGGGCAAGGCGGTGTACGGGGAGAAACCGTTGGCTGCCACGGGGGAGCAGGCCCGTGCCCTGCTGCAGGCTGCTGCGGCGGCTGGGCTGCCCACCGGCGGTGCCCCGGACACGGTGCTGGGAACCGGGGTGCAGACCGCACGTGCAGTGATCGACGAGGGCACGATCGGTGTGCCCGTGGCGGCCAACGCCACGTTCGCCGCCCCGGGACACGAACGCTGGCACCCGAACCCGGACTTCTACTACCTGCCCGGCGGCGGCCCGCTGATGGACATGGGCCCGTACTACCTGACGGCGTTGGTCACCCTGCTCGGCGGTGTCACCTCGGTGATCGGTGCGGCGAGCACGTCCGCCCCGGAGCGGGTGATCGGCTCCGGCCCGCGCGCCGGTGAGCGCATCGGCGTGCAGGTGGCCACGCACGTGACCGGGGTGCTCACCCATACCGGTGGGGCACTGTCCACGATCGTGATGAGCTTCGACTCGGTGGCCACCCAGGCACCACAGATCGAGGTGCACGGGACCGCCGGCTCGCTGAGCGTCCCGGACCCCAACCGGTTCGACGGACCGGTGCGGCTACGCACGGCAGGCGCTGACCAGTGGCAGGAGGTGGCGCCGTCGGCCGGGTACCTCGAGGCAGGTCGTGGGGTGGGGCTGCTGGACCTGGTGCGCACCCCGGCCGGTCAGGACGGGCGGGCCTCCGGCGCGCTGGCGGCACACGTGCTGGAGGTGATGGAGGCGGTGCTGGGCTCCGCGGAGCAGGGCCGGGAGGTACCGATCAGCACCCGCACCTCGCGACCGGCTCCGGTACCGCTCACCCGGATCTGAGCTCGCCCTACGGTCTCGGAGGCACTTCTGTGACATTGAGGCTCAAAATTCCGACCTCCGTGTCACAGGACTGCCTCAGTGCGCCCGAAGCAGCGAGGTTTCAGTCGTGCTCGATCGCGCGCAGCGTGGCGGTGTCCAGACCGAGGATCGCTTCCTCGTCCGGCCGGTGCCGCAGCACGTTGTCGATGTAGGAGTCCACGGCCTGCGGCATCGGGATGTCGTGCCCGGCGTTCTGCGCCATGAACCACCGGTGCTCGAGCAGCTCGTGGAAGAACTCGGCCGGCTCCAGCTTGCCGCGCAGGTGCCGGGGGATGGCGCGCACGGTCGGCTCGAACACCTCCGCGAGCCACTCGTGGGCGACGAACTCCTCGTTCTCGCCGAGCTGGTCGGTCGCCGCCTGGTAGGTGTCCATGTCGTTGAGCAGCCGCCGCGCCTGGTTCTCCTCCACGTCCAGCCCGGTCAGCCGCATCAGCCGCCGGTGGTGGTGCCCGGCGTCCACGACCTTCGGCTGGATCGCCACAGTGGTGCCGTCGATGTCGGTGGTCATCTGCAGCTCGCCCACGTCGTAGCCGAGCTCGTTCAACCGCCGGATCCGGTCGGAGACCCGCCAGCGCTCGGTGGTGCCGAACTCCTCCACCCTGGTGAGCTCGTCCCACAGCTCGTGGTAGCGGCTGACGATCATCTCGCCCACGGCCACGGTGTCCACCTCGTCCAGCAGCAGGTCGCCGGCGTCCAGGTCCATCAGCTCGCCGATGATGTTCACCCGGGCGATCTCCAGGTCGTACTCCCGCTGCCCCCTGGTCAGCGAGTCGTGCAGCTCGCCGGTCTCGGCGTCCACCAGGTAGGCGGCGAACTCACCGGCGTCCCGGCGGAACAGCGTGTTCGACAGCGACACGTCGCCCCAGTAGAAGCCGGTCAGGTGCAGACGCACCAGCAGCACCGCCAGAGCGTCGATGAGCCGGGTGGCGGTGTCCGGTGCCAGGTACCGGCTGAACAGGGCACGGTAGGGCAGGGAGAACTTCAGGTGCTGGGTGATCAGCACCGAGTTCAGCTCTTCGCCCTCGGGGGTGGTGCGCCCGGTGATCACTCCCACCGGTTCCACGGACGGCACGTCCAGGCGGCCCAGGTCGCGGAGCAGCTCGTACTCTCGATAGGCGACCGACTCGCCGATCTCCTTGACTGCCAGCACCCGTCCGGACAGGCGCACGAATCGCACCACATGGCGGGAGATGCCGCGGGGCAGGGCGGCGAGGGTCTTCTCCGGCCAGTCCTCCAGGGGAATGTGCCACGGGAGGTCCAGCAGCGCCGGGTCCGGGGCGGCGGCGGTGATCTTCAGTGCCGAGGGCATGGGTCTCAGTCTGTCAGGTCCGAAAGGTGCGGGCGCGGTGCGGACGGCGCAGCGCGGCCGGGTGGAGGATCGTTCCGGAGCTTGGTCGCGGGCACCGGAACGACGAA
Organism: Ruania albidiflava DSM 18029; assembly: GCF_000421225.1. Lineage (GTDB taxonomy): Bacteria > Actinomycetota > Actinomycetes > Actinomycetales > Beutenbergiaceae > Ruania > Ruania albidiflava. Next base: position 12,580 of record NZ_ATWL01000030.1, read on the forward strand.
CGGGGCAGGTCCGCGCCGGACCTGCCCCGTTCGCGGGAGAGTGCGTGCTTACTCGGGCAGACGCTCACCGGAGGCAGCGGAGAAGACGTGCTTCTGGCCCTCGCGGATCACCACGTGGATGCGGTCGCCCTTCATCGGCGGGGTGCGCGGGTCCACGCGGACGATCACCTGGGAGTCGTCCTCACCGGAACCGAGCGCCTCGGCCTCCTTGCGGTTGGCGAGCTCACCGTAGACGAACGCGTCCGAGCCGAGCTCCTCGACCAGGTTCACGTCGATGGCGAACGAGCCGTCGGTACCTTCGGAGACCACGTCGAGCGCCTCCGGGCGGAAACCGAGGGTGATCTCACCCTTGTCCGCCTCGGTGACCGCCTCCTGCGTGGTGCGGGTCAGCGGGATGGCGGCGTCGCCGAGGGTGGCGTGCCCGTCCTTGATGGAGAAGGTGCCCAGGTTCATCGCCGGGGAGCCGATGAAGCCGGCCACGAACACGTTCGCCGGGCGGTCGTACATGTCCCGAGGGGTGCCCACCTGCTGCAGCACACCGAGCTTCATCACGCAGATCCGGTCGCCCATGGTGAGCGCCTCGGTCTGGTCGTGGGTCACGTACACCGTGGTGACGCCCAGGCGGCGCTGCAGCGAGGCGATCTGGGTGCGGGTCTGCACCCGCAGCTTGGCGTCCAGGTTGGACAGCGGCTCGTCCATGAGGAACACCTGCGGCTGGCGCACGATCGCGCGGCCCATCGCCACCCGCTGCCGCTGACCACCGGAGAGTGCCTTCGGCTTGCGGTCCAGGTACTCGCTCAGGTCCAGGATCTTGGCGGCCTCCTCGACCCGCTCGCGGATCTCCTTCTTCGGCTTGCCGGCGATCTTCAGCGCGAAGCCCATGTTGTCGGCCACGGACATGTGCGGGTACAGCGCGTAGTTCTGGAACACCATCGCGATGTCCCGGTCCTTGGGCTGCACGTCGGTCACGTCCCGGTCACCGATGAGGATGCGGCCGGAGTTCACGTCCTCCAGGCCGGCGAGCATCCGCAGCGAGGTGGACTTACCACAGCCGGACGGACCGACCAGGACGAGGAACTCGCCGTCAGCCACCTCCAGATTGAGTGCATCCACGGCGGGGCGCTCGGTTCCCGGGTAGATCCGGGTGGCGTGATCGAAGGTCACAGTTGCCATGAGTGTTGCTTCCCTTCACCGGCAGGTACGTGCCGGACGATCCGTTGTGAAGAGTGTCAGGTGTCACCGCTGACACAGCTGCGACCCCCGTGGTCGAGCCGAGTGCATTGTTGCACATCTCAGCGCGAGGACCGGGTCGCCCGCCACATGGCAAGACGCTGCAGCATCTGCGCGACCTCCTCGACCCCGGCCACCCGGTGCTCGGCGACGGTCCGCGCAGCGCCCACCTTGACGCCCACGTCACCGGGGCCGAGCACAGCCAGCGCAGTCTCGTCAGTGACGTCGTCGCCGGCGTACAGGGCCGGGACACCGGGTCGCGTGGTGCGCAACGCCTGCAACGACTCGCCCTTGGTGGCATCCACGACTGCGAGCTCGACCACCTGGTCGCCGTGCATCGCGCTCACCCCGGCTAGCGTGCCCGGTCCGGTCATCGCCTCCCGCAGCACGGCCTCGGCCTGCTCGTCGGGCAGCGCCCGGGTGTGCACGACGGCGGCGGCCGGCTTGTGCTCGATCCACACCCCGGGGTGGGCGTGGGCGATCTGCTCGACGGCGGAGGTCACGTGTGCGAGCAGGTTCTGCTGGTCCTCGGTCAGCTCCACCGGGGTCAGGTGCAGCTCACCTGCGGCGTCCACCTCGCCGCGCTCGGCGCCGTGGCTGCCCACCAGCACAGTGCCGGGCGGAGGGTCGGCGAGCCGAAACAGGTCGGCCAGCGGGCGGCCGGAGACCAGCGCCAGGTGCACGCCCGGCTGCGCGCCCAGGTCGTGCAGTGCGGCGGCGGAGGCCGGTAGCGGGCGGGCATCGGCCGGGTCGAGCACGAACGGGGCGAGGCAGCCGTCGAAGTCCAGGGCCACGAGCACCGCAGGGGCAGCGATGAAGTCCTGGAGCGCTGCGGTCAGCTCCGGTCCGCCCGGCTCGGTGCCGCTGGGCCGGGAGCTGGTGGGCTCACTCATGGGGATTGCGGTCTGCGGCCAGGGCGGTGAGGAACTTGCGAGCCCAGGACTGCACGTCCCCGGACAGCACCCGCTTGCGCAGTGCCCGCATCCGGCGCCTGCGCTCCGGTGGTTCCATCGTGGCGGCCCGCATCATCGCCGACTTCAGTCCTTCGATGTCGTGCGGGTTGACCAGCAGCGCCTGACCGAGCTCGTCGGCCGCGCCGGCGAACTCGCTGAGCACGAGCACCCCACCCAGGTCATGCCGGGCGGCCACGTACTCCTTGGCGACCAGGTTCATCCCGTCCCGCAGCGCCGTCACCAGCATCACGTCGGCGGCTCGGTACAGGGCGACCATCTCCTCCTGCGGGTAGGAGTGGTGCATGTAGTAGATCGCCGAACGTCCCCAGGAGCTGTAGTCGCCGTTGATGTTGCCGACCATGACCTCCACCTCCTGGCGCAGGTTGCGGTACTGCTCCACCTGCTCCCGACTGGGACTGGCCACCTGCACCAGTGCGGTGGTGGGCACGGTGACCTTCTTCTCCGCGAGCAGCTCGCCGAACGCTTTGATCCGGTGCCGGATGCCCTTGGTGTAGTCGAGCCGGTCCACACCGAGCAGGAGCACGTCCGGCTCGCCCAGCTCGCGGCGCAGCTCAGCGGCGCGCTGCGCAGTCTTCTCCGAGCGGGCCAGCTCGTCCACCTGCGTGGAGTCGATGGAGATCGGGAAGGTGCCCACGCGCACGTGCCGCTCCGGGCGGGTCCAGTGCTGGCCGATGGTCACCGACTGTCCGCGGGGGGTGAAGTCGGTGAACCGGCGCACTGCGCGCAGGAAGTTCGCGGCATCACCGGTGCGCTGGAAGCCGATCAGGTCCGCACCGAGCAGCCCCTCGACCACCTGCTTGCGCCAGGTGAGCTGACCGAACAGCTCCACCGGCGGGAACGGGATGTGGTTGAAGAACCCGATGCGTACGTCCGGGCGCAGCCGGCGCAGCATCTGCGGCACCAGCTGCAGCTGGTAGTCGTGCACCCACACCGTGGCACCCTGTGCCGCTGCTCCGGCGGCAGCCTCGGAGAACCGGCGGTTGACCTCCAGGTAGGAGTTCCACCAGGTGCGGTGGTACACGGGGTTGACGATCACGTCGTGGTACAGCGGCCAGAGGGTGGCGTTGGAGAACCCCTCGTAGTAGTTGGCCACCTCAGCCTTGCTGAGTGGGACCGGCACCAGGTGCATGCCGTCCGCCTCGAACGCGTCCAGCTCAGTGTCCGCACGGCCTGACCAGCCCACCCACGCACCGTCCTGGGACTGCATCACCGGGTGCAGGGCGGTGACCAGGCCGCCGGGGGAGCGGTCCCAGGAGACCTTGCCCTTGCTGCTCACCTGCACGTCCACCGGCAGGCGGTTGGCGACGACGACGAACTCGTGCGATCCAGACATGTCCCTCACTCTTCGGTTGCTGTGGCCAGGCTATCCAAATATCGCCCAGATCACTTCTCGGGACGCTTCCCGGCGCAGGGCCTGGCCCGCCCGGCACGTCCCGGCTGGCTGTGTCCTGGCGCACGGTGGCTGCGGGGGTCCTGTGCAGGTGTCGGTGCTACCCGGTGTGGGGCGCCGCCCGGTGCCAGCTGGTGGCGTAAGTTGCCTCATATGGCCGGCGAACGGGGCGAGCAGCAGCCGCCGACCCGAGAGGTCGGGGGATATCGCCTGCTGCACACGCTCGGCTCCGGCGGTATGGGTACCGTCTACGAAGCGATCGACGCCGAGGGCCGGCACGTGGCGCTGAAGCTGCTGCACCCGGCGTTCAGCGCCGACGAGGCGGCCCGGGAGCGGCTGCGCCGCGAGGTGGCCACCTTGCACCGGGTGAAGGGGGAGTCGGTCGCCCGGGTGCTGGACGCGGAGGCGGAGTCGGCCGAGGCGTTCATCGTCACCGAGCTGATCGACGGGCAGTCGCTGGAGGACTCGATCCGGGAGCACGGGCCGATGGACGCCGACGAGCTCGCGGACCTCGCTGACGGGCTCGCCGGGGCGCTGGAGTCCATCCACGCCGCCGGAGTGCTGCACCGCGACCTCAAGCCGGGGAACGTGATGCTCACCGACGACGGCCCGGTGGTCATCGACTTCGGCATCTCCCAGCTTGCCGACGACCCCCGCATCACCCAGACCGGGCTGGTCACCGGCACCCCCGGATACGTGGACCCGCAGGTGATGCACGGGTCGCACCCCACCCTCGCCGGCGACTGGTGGGGCTGGGCCGCGGTGCTGGTGTTCGCCGCCACCGGACGCCAGCCGTTCGGCCGCGGCCCGGGCGTGCTGATGCGGGTCGAGTCCGGACGCGTGGACACCGACGGTCTCTCCCCGCGCAGCGCCCAGGTGCTGCGGCGTGCCCTGCACCCGGACCCGGACCGGCGGATGCGCCCCGAGGTGGTACGTCAGGCGCTCGCGGACCACGCCGCAGGCCGCGAGGTCACCACGCTCCTGGCCGACGAGGACGATCCGTCCCAGGGGGACGACCCGGCCACCGAGCTGGCACCGGCCGCGGAGATGGCGGACGCACCAGCCGTGCTGCCACCCACCTACGCCCCGGGCGAACCGGCCGCGGCCCAGCAACCCGGTGCCGAGCTCGGCCCGCGCACCGCCTACCTGCCCACCACGATGCAGCCCAGCCCTGAGCCACCGCCGCAGACAGGCGTGCCGCCCGGGTGGCATCCCGGCGGTGCCCAGTGGCCGCCGCCCCCGCAGGGCGACCAGCTGCCGGCGTGGTTCCGACCGGCGCCGGCGCGCGGGTGGATCTCGCTGTGCTGGCTGTTGGCGGTGGTGGGCCTGGGCCTGGTGTACCCGGCGGTGCTGCTGCTCGTGCTGACCGCACTGGTGGTCCTGCTCGGCGGCATCGGCTCGGCCGCCCGGTCGCTGCGCCAACGACGGCTGCAACGGGGCCCGGGTCGCTGGGACCGCACCTGGGTCGGTGCCACGTTCCCGGCCCACCTGCTCCTGGCCGCCCTGCTCACCCTGCCTGGTGCGATCGTCGGCGCAGCAGGTGCGGCGATCGTGTGGATCCTCGGGGTGGACACCTTGCCGATGCAGGCGGTGCTCCCCGGGACTGTAGCCGTGGCTGCCCTGCTGCTGTGGTGGACCCCCTCCAGCGGCCGCGCCCGGGAGGGGGAGCGGGTGGTGCTACGCCTGGTCGCCCCCCGGGGCCTGGGCGGTGCACTGTGGATGCTGGGCGGGCTCGCGCTCGCCGTCATCGGGCTGATCCTGTTCCTGGGCGTCGGGGACGGTCCGCACTGGACCCCCTTCCCGGCACCACCCAGCTCCTTCTTCTGACCCACCCACAGGTGCCGAACGCTCTGGTTCGCGGCTCCCGGCCGGCGTGTCGCCGCGAACCAGAGCGTTCGCGCACACCGAACGGGGCGGCCGCGGCTTCCGACGGCCCCACCGCGGTGCGTATCCTTGGGCGCATGACCGGACGGTGGGTGCCCCACGTGCGCACGCTCGCGCGTTCGGCCTCGCCGGCCCCGGGTGGTCCGGCGGCGCTGCTCAGGCCCGCGTCCGGTGCCGCGCTCGCTGCCGTCGGGCTCGCCTGGTCGGTGCTGACCGTGCTGCTGTCCAGCGCCCTGCGGCCGGCCGACTGTGTGGGCGCCACCGGTGTGGGCGGCTTCATCGCCCAGAACCTCGCCCAGATGCGCAGCGTCGCCGACTGCCCCAGCGGCACTGTCGGCTACGGCCCGCACACGGTCGCAGCAGTCGGTGCCGCCAGCGCCCTGCTCGCCGGTCTGGTGATCGCGCACGCAGCTGCCAGCGTGCTGGCCTGCTGGCTGGGCCGGGCCGGCCACGCCACCCGCAGCCTGCTTGCCGCGCTCGCCCGGCCGCTGCCGCGGCTGCTGCGCCGCTGGAGCACCCCCACCCTGGTGACCCTGACGGACTGGCGAGGCACCGCCGTCGTGCTGGAGGACCTGCAGCTGCCGCTCTGGCGGCGCGGACCACCCATCCCGGCCTGATCGCCCCGGCAGCGGAACAGCACCCGGGCGATCACGGTGGCACGCCACCGCCGGCACAGCAGACCGCTGCGGCACGCCCAAACCCACTCTCGCCATGTGGCGACCCGACCAAGGACCGAACTGATGGCACAAGCCAAGCTCACCAAGTCCCAGCGGCGCGAGGCCGCACGCAAAGAGGCCGAACGCCTCCGCAAGGCCCAAGAAGCGCGCGACAAACGCGGCCGCGCCATCCTCATCGGCGTCGTGGCCGCAGTGCTCGCGCTGATCATCGTCGCCGTGGTGGTGATCGCCAAGCAGGCCAACCGCACCCTGCTCTCCGACTTCGAGGGTGCCATGCCGGCCAATTCCAACCTGCACGGCGGTATCCCGTTCGGCGCCGACGGAGCCGGCAGCACGAACGAGGGCGCACCCGAGGTGGACATCTACCTGGACTTCATGTGCCCCTACTGCGGTGACTTCGAACAGGTGAACGGCCCGGACCTGGCCCAGGCGGCGGCCGACGGTGAAGCCACGGTGATCTATCACCCGCTGAACTACCTGGACCGGTTCTCCGAGGGCACCGAGTACTCCACCCGGACCGCGGCCGCGTTCGCCTATGTGGCCACCGAGGCGCCGGACACCGCGCTGGACTTCATGGCTGCCCTGTTCGCGCAACAGCCGGAGGAGGGGTCCTCCGGCCTCACCGACGAGGAGATCACCGACATCGCGCTCGAGGCGGGAGTGCCGCAGGACGTCGCGGACAGCATGACCGACGGCACCTACGCCGAATGGGTGGCTGTGGCCAGCGAGCAGGCGAGCAAGCACGACGGCATCGGTGGTACCCCGACCGTGCTGATCGACGGCGAGGAGTGGGACGGCAACCGGACCAACCCGGGTGAGCTGCTTGCCGACATCCAGGCGGCCGGCTGAGGACACGCGAGATGGCACGACGCACCGCCACCAAGGGCAGCAGGCCCGCGGGCACCGGCAAGGGCACGAGCGCGAACCGCGCCGGGCACACCGGCGCCGACCGCAAGCGCAGCGAGCGGCTCGCCAAGGCCGCGCGGGAGGGCTCGCGGCGCACCGGTCGCCTGACCCTGACCATCGTTGCGGCGGTCGTGCTGGTGCTGGTGGCGGTGAGTGTCGTGGTGTTCGTCCAGGCGGCGCAGCGCACCTATATCGACGAGCTCGACTCGGTGCCGGAGCACAGCAACCGGCATGGCGGTATCGAGGTCGGTGCCCAGGGAGTGGCCGGGCAGGTGGATCCGGACCTGCCGGTGCTCGATGTGTATGTGGACTTCATGTCCCCGGAGAGCGCGCAGTTCTTCGCCGCGAACGGGCGGGACCTGAACGAGCTGCGCGACTCCGGTGAGGTCACGGTGAGCTACCACCCGGTGGCGTTGGTCGATCCCGGCGCCGCAGGTGCCTCCCGCCGGGCCGCGCAGGCGGCGATCGTGGTGGCGCACTACGAGCCGGACCTGTTCGCCCCGTTCGTCGGGGCGCTCCTGGGCACCCAGGGCCAGGAGATGCGTACGCTGGGCGACCGGGAGCTGGCGGCCCTCGCGCTGGAGACCGGGGTCTCCCAGCACACGGTGGACTCGTTCACCGATGCGATGTTCCCGGGTTGGGTGGCTGCTGCCACGAACCAGATGCGCCGGGACACTGACGCCGGCACCACCCCGCTGGTCCGCCTGGACGGCAGTACGCTGGAGGCCAGCTGGCAGCAGGAGGGCGCCCTCCGGGCGGCCGTGGTTGCCGAGCTGGAGTAGACCGGTCCGGTTTCGCCTTCGGTGGGGCGGATCTGGCACACTCGGCACGTCCGGTCCTGACCACCGGGCCCGCCACCTTAGCTCAGCTGGTAGAGCACTCGCCTTGTAAGCGAACGGTCGTCGGTTCGAGTCCGACAGGTGGCTCCATGACCCTCCACCCACCGCAAAGTCAATAAGGATCGGGCATCCGTGCCCGGGTTCCAGTGACGCTGATGATGGAATGCCTTCGGCCCGATCAGCGGCGTACCGTAGGAGCGTGACTTCTCTCTCCTACGTGATCGCAGGTTCCGAGGCGACCGGCGGCGCCGGTATCCAGGTGGACCTGAAGACCTTCCAGGCGCTGGGCACCTACGCCGTGGGCACCTTGACCTGCATCGTCTCCTTCGACCCGAAGAACGACTGGGGCCACCGGTTCGTGCCGGTCGACCCGCAGGTGATCGCTGCCCAGATCGAGGCCGCCACGTCCTGCCACGACCTGGACGTGGTGAAGATCGGCATGCTCGGCACCCCGGCGACCATCGACACTGTCGCGGCCTCGCTGGCCGAGCAGCCCTGGCGGCACGTGGTGCTCGACCCGGTGCTGATCTGCAAGGGCCAGGAGCCGGGTGCCGCCCTGGACACCGACAATGCCCTCAAGGCACAGATCCTCCCGCTGGCCAGCGTCATCACGCCGAACCACTTCGAGGCCTGCACCCTGTCCGGGATGGAGCGGCTGGAGTCGGTGGCGGGCATGGCCGAGGCCGCCCGCCGCATCCACGCCCTGGGGCCGCAGCACGTGATCGTCAAGGGTGGGGTGGAGCTGCCCGGCCCGGACGCGGTCGACCTGCTCTTCGACGGTGAGACCGTGACCGTGTACTCCACCCCGAAGATCGGCCAGGAGCGGGTCAGCGGTGCCGGGTGCACCTTCGCTGCCGCCGTCACCGCCGAGCTGGCCAAGGGCACCGACATCCACGACGCCGCCCGGATCGCCAAGCAGGTCGTCACCCAGGGCATCACCGACCGCCGGGCCTCCGCCGCCCCGTTCGACGCGGTCTTCTTCGACGGCACGCTGCGCGAGGACGTGGCCGCTCGGGTGCAGGTCGCTACCCTCTGAACCCCTCGCGAACGCTCGGCTTCGCGGCGGGACGGCGCTTTCCCGCCGCGAAGCCGAGCGTTCGCGCCCCTGTGGCGGGCGACGCATAGGGTGACCCTATGCGTCCTGAACACCTGAGCCTCTTCCGCATGCCCGGCCGCGCCGCGGTGCACCCCGACGGCAGCTGGGCGGTGGTCTCCATCGCCCGGCCGGACACCGAGGACGACTCCTACCCCGCCACGCTGTGGCGCGTGCGCCTCTGCGACGGCGAGCTCACGCCGTTCACCCACGGCTGGCGAGACACCCAACCGGTCTTCACCCCGGACGGGCAGCACCTGGTGTTCCTGCGCCAGGCCAAGGACGGCAAGCCGCAGCTGGCGGTGCTGGACCTGGCTGGCGGGGAACCGCGGGTGCTCACCGATCACCCGCTCGGCGTCTCCGCACCGGTGCCGGCACCGGACTCCACCCGGGTGGCCTACACCGCGCGGGTCCCGGAGCCTGGCCGGTACGGCACGGTCGACGGCGTGGGGCCAGGTGCCGAGCCACCTCGCCACATCACCACCTTCCGGTACCGCCTGGACGGGGCCGGGTTCCTCCCGGACAAGCCGCAGCACGTGTTCGTGCTCGACCTGCCGTCACCGGCAGACCCGGTCGACGACGTCCCTCGCCCAGAGCAGGAGAGCCCCAGCGGTGAGCAGTCCGGCACGGCTGCCGGGGAGCGCGCGCCGGGGGAGCGGGACAAGCCGCTGACCGTGCCGGGCGTCACCACTCGCCGGCTGACCACAGCCGCGGCCGACCACCGCATCCCGGTGTGGACCCCGGACAGCCGGCACGTGCTCGTGCTGCGCGCCCAGGAGGACGCCCTGGCACCCGAGCTGGTGCTGCACGAGGACGCCGCCGGTGCCGATGCGCGGGTGCTGGACGTGGCCGGCCTGGTGCCTGCTGGTCTCGCGTTCAGCCGCGACGGGGCGACGCTGTGGCTGCTGCTGTCCGACTTCGGGCCGGACCGGATGGACTTCATCGGCCGCTCCCCGGCGCTGTACCGGGCCGACTGGCAGGCCGAGGCGGCTCGTTTCGACGCCGCCACCCTGGAGCGGCTCACCGACCCGACCACCACCTCGCTGGCCGGGGAGCTGGAGATCGCAGGGGAGGATGTGCTGGTCGGCCGGATGCACCGCGGCACCATGGAGGTGGCCCGCTGGCGCGAGGGACGCCTGAGCACCGCCCTCGCTGGTGAGGTGGAGTCCAGCGGAGCGTGCGCCGTCGGCACGGACGGCTCCGCACTGGCCACGGCGAGCAGTGTGGACACGGTCGGCGACCTGTGGCTGCTGCCCTCCGACGGTGCCCCTGGGCGCGTCACGGACCTGTCCCGCCGGCTGCGCGCCGAGGCCGGGGTGATCACGCCGGTCGAGACCACGGCGACCAGCCCGGACGGCTACCCGGTGCACGGCTGGGTCGCGGTGCCCGAGGGGGACGGGCCGCACCCGGTGCTGCTGCTCATCCACGGCGGCCCGCACGCGCAGTACACGCCCACGTTCTTCGACGAGGTGCAGACCTACGCCGGGGCGGGCTACGCCGTCGTGTTCTGCAACCCGCGCGGCTCGGCCGGCTACGGGCAGGAGCACGGCCGAGCGATCACCGGTGCGTTCGGGGACCGGGACGCCGCCGACGTGCTCGCCTTCCTGGACGCCGCGCTCACCGACCCGCGGCTGGCTGCCGACCGGGTGGGGGTGCTCGGCGGCTCCTACGGCGGGTACATGACCGCGTGGCTGACCACCCGCACGGACCGGTTCGTCGCGGCGATCGTGGAGCGCGGGTTCCTGGACCCGGCGAGCTTCGTGGGTTCGGCGGACATCGGCTGGTACTTCTCCGAGGCCTATGTGGGCTCCGACGCCGAGCAGGTGACCGCGCAGAGCCCGATGGTGCACCTGGACAGGGTGCGCACGCCCACGCTGGTGATCCACTCCGAGCAGGACTGGCGCTGCCCGGTGGAGCAGGGGCAACGATGGTACGTGGGCCTGAAGCAGCGGGGTGTCCCGGCCGAGCTGCTGCTGTTCCCGGGCGAGGGGCACGAGCTGAGCCGGTCGGGCACACCGAAGCACCGGCTGGCCCGGTTCGAGCACATCCTGCGCTGGTGGAACCGGTACCTGCCGGTGGGCTGAGAGAAGTGCGCGGCGTGCGCGCTCAACGGTAGCTGCGGTGCACGTTCGACTCGGTGGACGGGCCGCGGTGCTCCTCGGCGATCCACGGGCCGGTGCCCTCGCTCACGTCCAGCACCCCGGCCTCGGCCCAGGTGAGATCGCCGTCGAGCACCCGGGTGGCGAGCTTCTCGTCCCGGGCGTCGGTGTTCCTCCAGAGCGCCTTGAACAGCCCCTCCACCCGCAGTCGGGACTGTCGGCAGAACGCGTCCGCCAGCCGCTGGGCCGACTCGGCTTCCGCTGGCTCGCGGCGCGCGGCATAGGCGCACACGGCGGTCATCGCGAACAGCTCGGCACCGATGTCCACGATCCGGCCGAGGAACCCCTGCTTGTGCTCCAGGCCGCCCTGCCAGCGGGCCATCCCGTAGAAGGTGGACCGGGCCAGCCGGCGGCTGGCGCGCTCCACGTACCGCAGCTGCCGGGCCGAGGGACCGAGGTCGGCATAGGACGAGGGCGCGTTGCCGGGGCCGGTGAGCAGCTTCGGCAACCAGGTCGAGTAGAACTTCGCTGCGGCCACCAGCGCCTCGGAGCGCTGCGCAGCAGTGGCGTCCGGGTCGATGATGTTGCCCGCGACGGACAGGTGGGTGTCTACTGCCTCCCGGGCGATCAGCAGGTGCATGATCTCGCTGGAGCCCTCGAAGATGCGGTTGATGCGCAGGTCCCGGAGGAGCTGTTCGGCCGGTACGGCACGCTCTCCGCGGGCCTGCAGCGAGGCGGCGGTCTCATAGCCGCGGCCACCACGGACCTGCACCAGGTCGTCAGCCACCCGCCAGGCCATCTCCGAGCACCACAGCTTGGCCAGGGCCGCCTCGATGCGGATGTCGGCCGCGCCGGAGTCGCTCAGCTCACCAGCGATCTCCACCACCGCCTCCTGGGCAAAGGTGGTGGCGGCCATGAACGCCAGCTTGTGCGCCACCGCTGGGTGCCGCCCGATCGGCCGACCCCACTGCACCCGTTCCCCGGACCACTCCCGGGCGATCTTCAACGACCACTTGCTGCCGGCCACGCACAGCGCCGGGATGGACAACCGCCCGGTGTTCAGCGTGGTCAGCGCGATCTTCAGCCCCTGCCCCTCCCGGCCGACGATGTTCGTAGCGGGCACCCGCACCTGCTGGAAGCGGGTGAGCCCGTTCTCCAGACCCTTCAGGCCCATGAAGGAGTTGCGCCGCTCGACGGTGATGCCCTCCGAGTCCCCCTCCACCACGAACGCGGTGATGCCTCCTCTGCCGCCCTCGTGCTCCGGGACCCGGGCCATCACCACCAGCAGCTCGGCGAGCACACCGTTGGTGGTCCACAGCTTCACCCCGTCGATGAGGTAGTCGCCCTCCGGGGTGGGGGTGGCGGTGGCCTGCAGCCGGGCCGGGTCGGATCCGACGTCCGGCTCGGTGAGCAGGAATGCCGAGATCGCACCGGCCGCGCACCGGGGAAGGTAGCCGGCCTTGAGGTCCTCGGAGCCGAACTGCTGCACCGGTTCGGGTACACCGATCGACTGGTGCGCCGAGGCGAGGGCGCCGATGCTGGGGTGTGCGGATCCGAGCAGCATCAGAGCGCGGTTGTAGTGCACCTGGCTCAGGCCCAGGCCGCCGTACTCGGTGGGGATCTTGATCCCGAACACGCCAAGGTCGATCAGGCCGGCGAGCACGTCATCGCCGATGAAGTCCTCCGCCTCGATCTGTGCACCGTCCACGTGCTCGCGCAGGTGGTCGGCGAGCCGGGCGAGGAACTCCTCACCGCGGGCCTGCTGGTCGGCGTCGGTCACGGTACGGGACCAGATCAGGTCTGGGCGGAAGTCGCCGAGGTAGAGCTGCTTGGCGAAGGACTCCTTGCTCCACTCGGTCTGCCGTGACTGCTCGGCGACACGCCGGGCCTCACGCTCGGTGACGGTAGGGCTGGTACTCATCATCGCCTCCTCGCGATATCCGGTACTGCCAGTATGCGCTACTTTCTCGGGTTCCGCCTAGGGCGTGTCTCCCATATGTGAGGGGGTTTTGCCTTGAGGGTTGAGGGATGGCTACTACTGCAGCGTCCCGGGATCGGGCTCTTTCGGATGAGCAGTGGGAGCGGATTGAGCCGTTGCTGCCCTCGAACGAGGGTCGTAAGGGGCATCCGTTCGAGAACAACAGGATGATCGTGGAGGGCATCATCTATCGTGCTCGGACCGGTATTCCGTGGCGGGATCTGCCCCGGGAGCGGTTCGGACCCTGGCAGACGGTGTGGAAGCGCCACTACCTCTACGCACGGCTGGGAGTGTGGGACGAGATCCACGCGGTACTGATGG
>NZ_ATWL01000031.1 GCF_000421225.1 Ruania albidiflava DSM 18029
GATCGGAATGTCGGTCAGCTCTCGGATGACGTGGTCCCGCAGCCGCCCCTCGGCGCCGCACGTGGGGCAGAAGCCCAGCACCTGCCGCGGTGAGGCCTCGATGACCGTCACTTCCCCCTCGGCCACGCTCGCGCCGGTGATGAACACCCCGAGCTCGAGAGTGCGGCAGATGACATCAGCAACAGGGCAGCCAGCAGGGGCGCAGGAGGTAGATTCCACGGTAGGGCCTTGGGTCGAGGATGGGCGGTTTGAGCACCTCCATCTTCACCCAAGGCCCGCTCACGATCCGCCTCAGCTCGCCGTCAGCGACGACGCCCTACGCACTCTGAATCCGGAAGAGCCGGTTTCGTGCCGTACTCGCGAAAGGTTGCGACTTCGGCACTTGCTCCGACGACGTTGATCCCGCGTGACCAGGCGGGTGATGTACTTGCGGGGAACGCTGAGATAAAGGGGCTGTTCGGTGCTCCAGTGTTCAACCATCCGAAGCCGACTGGACTCCTCGCGTACCTGATCAACTCCGTTCTCAGCGACGACAAGGATGCGATCGTCCTTGACTTCTTCGGTGGCTCCGGTAGCACCGCGCACGCCGTGATGCGGCTGAATGCTAGCGATCAAGGCAATCGTCGCTTCTTCGTGGTTCAGCTGCCCGAGCCCACGCCGGAAGGCTCGGTCGCGCGCGAATCGGGTTACTCAACCATTGCTGCGCTTGCTCGGAAGCGCATCGTTCTCGCTGGCGAGTCCCTTGGGGCGGGCGCTCTGGATGCTTCACGTATCGATGCTGGGTACCGGGCATACTCGCTGGCAGACACCCACTTCTCCAAGTGGAAGGTCTCGAGCGATGTCGATCGCACTGAGCTCGAGCAGCATCTGTTCGACCTGCGTGAGTCGAGCAGCGCCGACGAAGCCTCTGCCGACGACCTCCTCTCAGAGATCCTCCTCAAGCAGGGCTACTCACTGACCGAGCAGATCGCTCCGGTCGACGTGGCCGGCCTCAACCTGCGCTCGGTGGGCGATGGCATCGTGCTCGCCTACCTGAACGAGCACGTCAAGCCGACGCTCGAGCAGCTGCGCGCGGTTGTGGACGAGGATCCTGCTCGCCTGATCGTCCTTGAGGACGCGTTCCAAGGCGATGACCAGCTCAAGACCAACCTGGCTCAGCTCTGCAAGAGCAAGGGCATCGAGCTCTGGACGGCCTGACCATGGGAGACAACACAGCGAGCAGCGGGTTCAAGTTCGACGCCAGCCAGCCCTACCAGCTGGACGCGATCAATTCGGTCGTTGACCTGTTCGACGGGCAGCCGAAGGACGGCGAGAAGCTGGAGACGACGCTGCGCGGCCAGGTAGCCGCTGTCAACTCAAGCGACAACACGACACTCGACCTTGACCTCTCGCAGGAGGTCGGCGCAGTCGGGAACCGCTTGGTACTCGACCGCGACACGGTGCTCGCCAACTTGCAGCGCGTGCAGGATCGCAATGGTCTTGAGGTTGCGTCGAAGCTCTCGGGCGACGCGCTCGGCTTCGACATCGAGATGGAGACGGGTACTGGTAAGACGTACGTGTACCTCCGCACCATCTTTGAGCTTGCCGAGCGGTACAACTTCATGAAGTTCGTGATCCTTGTGCCGAGCGTGGCGATCCGTGAGGGCGTGAACACGAGCATCCGGCTCATGCGTTCGCACTTCGAGAACCTGTACAAGAAGCGCAACATTACCTTCGACTCGTCGGTCTATAGCGGTAGGACGGCTGAGGAAGTGCAGTCCTTCGCGACGTCGACCAACGTGCAGATCATGGTCATGACGATCGACTCGATCCGTGGCAACGCAAACACGCGCATCATCCACCAGACGCGCGACAAGCTGAACGGCCTCAAACCGATCGACTACCTGAAGGCGACGCATCCGGTCGTCATCATGGACGAGCCGCAGAACATGGAATCCCTGCTCTCTCAGTCGGCCGTGAGCGAACTCGACCCGGTGTTTACGCTGCGCTACAGCGCGACGCACGAGAAGCTCCGCAATGTCGTCTACCGGCTCGACCCGGTCGATGCGCACGACCTCGGTTTGGTGAAGCAGATCGTGGTGGCCGACGTGCAGCAGCAAGGTGCGGACGCGACTCCGTACATCAAGCTGGTCGAGGTCAAGAACGACAAGGGCTGGGTCGCTCGGCTGGAGCTGTCCTGCCGCAAGGCCGACGGTTCGCTCGAGCGGCGCGTGGTGAACGTCAAGCAGAACCAGGAGCTGTCCGATCCTCGCCTGACGAACAACGCGAATTACGACGGCTGGCGCGTCAACGAGATGAGCATCGACCCCGCCTACGTCGACCTGACACTGCACGGCTACCTGTACCAGGGCGAAAGCATCGGCGGATCGTCGGGCGCGATCTACAAGGAGATGATCCGCGAGACGATCAAGGAGCACTTGCGCAAGGAGACGCAGCTGCGCGCCAAGGGTATCAAGGTGCTCAGCCTATTCTTCATCGACAAGGTCGAGAGCTTCCTCGGTGACGGCTCGAACAACAACGATGCGAACGGCCAGTTCGTGCAGTGGTTCGACGAGCTGTTCCGCGAGGAACGCGCCAAGTCGCCGCAGTGGCAGGAGCTGCTCCCGCAGGATCCGGCCGAGCTGCGTCGCGGCTACTTCTCTGTCCTCAAGGGCAAGAAGGGCGCGGCGGACAAGTTCCAGGACACGTCCGGCGCCACGAAGGCCGACGATGACGCGTACGAGCTGATCATGCAGCAGAAGGAACGCCTGCTCGACGAGAACGAGCCGACACGGTTCGTCTTCAGCCACTCTGCCCTGCGCGAGGGCTGGGACAACCCGAACGTCTTCCAGATCTGCACCCTGCGCGAAATGGGCGCTGAGACGGAACGACGCCAGACGCTCGGACGTGGTCTACGCCTGCCTGTCGCGAAGAGCGATGGCGGCTACGAGCGCGTGGCCGACCGCGGCATCGCAACGTTGACGGTGGTCGCGAACGAGTCGTACAAGCAATTCGCCGACGCGCTCCAGAAGGAGTACAAGGACGCGGGCGTCGAGATTGGGCGTGTCCGCAAGGTGGAGTTCTCGAAGATCCCGCTACAGAACCCGGACGGGTCGCTCACCGATGAAAACCTCGGTTATGAGGGATCCGTGTCGATATGGGAGCACCTGCTCGCGCAGAAGTTCATTGACAAGGACGGCGTCGTGCAACCGAAGTTCCAGCCGAACACGCTCGACTTTAGCCTCAACATGCCCGTCGACTTCATGTGGGCCGAGCCGTTCGTCATCGAATTGGTCGGCCGCGCCAACATTGGCAAGTACGTCAAGCAGAAGAGCAAGCGACACTCACGCACCCTCAACAAGGAGCTGTTCGCGAACCCGGAATTCGAGAAGTTCTGGGAGACAATCAGCCGCCGCACCACCTACCGCGTCGCGGTGGAACGCGACCAGATCATTGAGAACTCGGTCAGGGCGATCAAGGAAGCGCCCGACATCGACCCGCTGCGTATCCAGGTCACGCGCGCGGGCGTGAAGGTGCTTCGCGGCGGTGCGAAGGGCCAGGAGCTCGGGTCGCGTCAGCAGGAACTCCGAGGTAGCTACGACCTGCCCGACATCATCGGGGAGCTGCAGGAAGCCACTTCCCTCACCCGCAAGACCATCGTCGACGTCCTCGTCGGCAGTGGCCGGCTGGGTGAGTTCATCGCGAACCCGAACGACTTCATCGCCATGGCGAAGCGCCTCATGCAAACCGAGCTGGCGAAGCTCGTCGTCGACGGCGTGCAGTACGAGAAGATCGCAGGCTCTGTCTACGAGCTGCGTGAGCTGCGCAAGGACGGCGAGGAGGAGAAGGAACGTTTCCTGGACCAGATGTACAAGCTGGAGAACGCGGACAAGTCGAACTTTGACTACGTCGTCTACGACTCCGACCCCGAGCGCCAGTTCGCGGAACTGCTCGACGGCCGCGAGGACATCAAGTTCTTCATGAAGCTGCCCGACAAGTTCAAGATCGACACCCCGGTCGGCCCGTACAACCCGGACTGGGCGATTGTGAAGCACGAGGACGGCGAGGAGCGCGTCTACATGATCCGCGAGACCAAGAGCACCGAAGACGAGATCAAGCGCCGCCCGACGGAGAACGCCAAGATCAAGTCCGCGAAGCAGCACTTCGAAGCGATTGGTGTCCCTGACTACATGGTGTCGGTGCCGGGAAGTTGGAAGCTGTGAGGCTCATATCTGCCCACGTTCAGGGCTACGGCCGGATCGTCGATTCCAAGATCAATTTTGATGCGAAGGTCATCGCTATCGCGGGGCCGAATGAGGCGGGTAAGACCAGCCTGCTGAAAGCTCTTGCTCACGTCGATGGCGAAACCGCCCTGCCGGTGACCCAGCGTTCGCGAGCTACCGAGGTTTCTGATCAGAGTCATGTGACGACCTTCGACTATATCGTGGAGGACGAAGATCGTGCAGCTCTTGCGGATCTTGACCTCCACGAACAGCCGACTCGTGCCCAGGTTGCGCGTTCCGCTTCCGGCGACAAGCTCATCACTGTTGAGAACCACAGTTCGAAGCCTAGTACTGAAGGAACCCAAGCTCGCATATCGTTGCGAGCGAATTTAGTGTCGGCACTCGGAATTTGAGGTGACGACGGCTCGAAGATTACCGAAGGGCGAGCCGGTAATCACGCCTGATCGTTTCGCTGGGACCATCTAGGTGACCGTCAGGTGGGCGCTACTTGACCGAGTGGACTTCCGAGTTCAAACTCCACATGACGTGAAAGGGAGGGTAACTGCCCAGGGGTCGAGCGTGATGCGTGGGCCGCGGCGGCCGCGCGAGTCGCAGCACGGCACAATGTCCCCCATGACACCACTCAGCGACGACGAGATCGCGGTGCAGGCCGTGGGGCGGGCCGTGCGGGCCGGGCGCAAGCGCCTGGGGCTGTCGGTGCAGCAGTTTGCGGACCGGGCGGAGGTCAGCCTTGGGCTGGTGTCCACCCTGGAGCGCGGGCAGGGCAATCCCTCGCTGCACACGCTAAGGCGACTCGCCTCCGTGCTCGGCGTCCCGGTCGGTGAACTTCTCGAACCAGCCCTCGAAGACGTCACCGTCATCCGCAACGACCAGCGTCACCAGCTCCCGATCCCAGACGGCCCCGAGGAGCAGCGGGTGGTCCGCGAACTGCTCACCCCGCGCGGAGACACCCGCCTCCAAGTCATCCGCTCCACCCTCCCGGTGGGCTTCACCAACGAGGCGCACCCGTTCCGGCACCTGGCCACCGAGTCGGTCACCGTGGTCACCGGGCGCCTGCTCATCGTCCACGGCGAAAGCCGCAACGAGCTCGGCCCGGGGGATACGGCCACCTACGGCTGCGAGACTCCGCACTGGTGGGCAAACCTCGCCGATGAGCCCACCGTGGTGCTCGGCGCTGTCACTGCCGCTGAGCGATAACCCCAGCCCGCACGTCCACCAGCCGCCCCAGCTCACCCACCGGATCCACGGCGTCATCGACGCGCAGGTCGTACTCCGGCACATCAGCACCCACGGCCCCCACCAGCACCGCCGCGCTCTGCCGACCGCGAGAGTCTCCACCCGCGGCCTCGCCGGCCGCCAACGCCCGAACCAGCGTCGCTGCCAGCCCAGACGCTCCCGCGGGAGCGTCGGAGCCCTCAACGCGCAGAGCCTCCCGCATCGCCCAGAGCACCTCAGGCCCGGTGAGGACATTCCCCAACACGACTACGCCGTCGTCAATCTCGTGCCCCCGCCACGCCGTGGTGGCCCTCCCCGTGAAAGCCGAACCGCGCCCATCCACGCCGAGCACGCCCACCTGCCGCAGCTCCACCTCGTGATCCCAGGACCCGAGCCGATCCAAGGCGGCAGCGGGGGAGTCGCCATCGCGAACCGCCCCCAGCACCAGCCCCCGCAGCCGCTCGTTCGTCCACGCCTGACTGGCCACCGCCCCCACCCGCGGATCCAGCCCCGGCACCACCGCACCCACGGCCAACGCACACGAGGCCGTCGCCACCCCGATCGCAGTGCGGTCGTGGTCCAGAGCCAGCACGGTGTAGGTCATGAGTCTCGATTCGGTGACGGTCGGCCGGGGGTGTTGCTTCCTCCCGCATCCTGCCACATACTGAACAAATCATCAGTGAACTGATCAAGGGAGATCCCTATGCGTCGCGCCGCACCCCTGACCGCCGCCGTTGCCGGCCTCGCTCTGCTCGCGGCGTGCTCCACCGGGGAGCCGGTGGACATGGGCGAGGGTACCGGCTCCGGAGCCGAAGGCGGTGGCCAAACCCTGCACGTGGCCATCGGCGGTGAACCGGACCAGCTGGACCCGAACAAGACCTCCTCCTACTTCTCCTTCCAGGTGCTGGAGAACGTCTACGACACCCTGGTGGAGACCGACGCCAACCTGGAGATGCAACCGGCACTGGCCGAGTCCTGGGACATCAGCGACGATCAGCTCACCTGGACCTTCCACCTGCGCGAGGGCGTCACCTTCCACGACGGCTCGGAGTTCACCTCTGAGGACGTGGTCTACTCCTACAACCGGATCATCGACGAAGAGCTCTCCAACGCCTGGAAGTTCACCGCCATCGAGGACATCGCCGCCCCGGACGACCTCACCGTGGAGATCACCCTCTCCCAGCCCACCCCGAACCTGCTCTCCAACCTCGGCGGGTTCAAGGGCATGGCGATCGTGGACCAGGCGAACGTGGAGTCCGACGAGATCACCACCGCCCCGGTGGGCACCGGCCCGTTCTCCTTCGAGGAGTGGACCTCCGGGGACCACATCACCCTCACCGCGAACCCGGACTACTGGGGCGGGGCCCCGGAGATCGCCGGCGTGGAGTTCCAGTTCATCTCCGAACCCTCCACCGCCCTGGCCGCCCTGCAGTCCGGGGAGGTGCAGTGGACCGACGTGATCCCGCCGCAGCAAGTAGAGCGGCTCCAAGGTGAGGACCAGATCGAGCTGGGCGTCGCGCCGTCGAGCGACTACTGGTACCTGGCGCTGAACGAGGCGAACGAACCCTGGGACGACGTGCGCGCCCGGCAGGCGATCGCCTACGCGATCGATCGGGAGGCGATCATCCAAGCCGTGTCCTACGGCAACGCCGCCGCGAACCAGCTCGCCATCCCGGAGCAGAGCATCTGGTACTCCGAGTACAGCACCTACTCCACCGATCTGGACAAGGCCCAGGAGCTGCTCGACGAGGCCGGGGTCACCGGCGGCACGATCGACTTCATGGCCACCACCGAGTACCCGGAGACGGTCACCGCCGCGCAGATCATCGCCTCCAACCTGGAGCCACTCGGCATCGACGTGGAGATCCGTCAGCCGGACTTCTCTACCTGGCTGGACGAGCAGAACTCCGGCAGCTTCGACCTGCTGATGATGGGCTGGCTGGGCAACATCGACCCGGACGACTTCTACTACAACCAGCACCACACCGACGGCACCTCCAACGCCCAGGGCTACTCCAACCCCGAGGTGGACCAGTTGCTGGAGGACGCCCGCACCGAGACCGACCAGGACGCCCGCTACGATCTCTACGCCGAGGCCGCCACGATCATCGCCGACGAAGCCAGCTACATCTACCTGTACAACCCGTCGGTGATACAGGCGTGGACCCCCGAGCTGGCCGGGTACGAGGTGATGCCGGACCGGGCGATCCGGTTCCGGGACGTGCAGCTCATGGAGGGCTGAGGTGCGCGGATCGCCACGCGCCCTGCTGGTCTTCCTCGGCCGGCGCCTGGTCTACTCCGCCGTGGTGCTGCTCGGGGTGATGGTGGTGACCTTCGCCATCGTGCAGCTCGTGCCCGGGGACCCGATCCGCCTGGCGCTGGGCACCCGGTACAACGCGGAGGCCTACCAGGCGCTGCTCGAGGCCAGCGGGCTGGACCGGCCGCTGCCGGAACAGTTCTTCTCCTACATCGCCGGCGCGCTCACCGGTGACCTGGGGGTGAGCTTCCGCTCCGGGCAGCCGGTGACCGTGCTGCTGCTCGAACGGCTGCCGGCCACAGTGTCCCTGGCGGTGGTGGGTATCGGGCTCGCACTGCTGATCGCCCTGCCCGCCGGGATCTGGGCGGGGCTGCGCGAGGGCCGGGTGGCCGATGCGATCGTGCGGGTGACCAGCCAGTTCGGGGTGTCCGTGCCGGACTTCTGGATGGGGCTGCTGCTGATCACCCTGTTCTCCGGGATCCTCGGCTGGTTGCCGTCCTCCGGGTACACGCCGCTGGCCGAGGACCCCGGCGGGTGGGCCCGGCAGGTGGTGCTGCCGGCGCTGACCGTGGGCCTGGTGGCCGCCGCGATCCTCACCCGGTACGTGCGCGCCGCAGTGCTGGAGGTGGCGCACAGCGGGTTCGTGCGCACCGCGAAGTCCAAGGGGTTGAGCCCGAAGGTGGTGACGATGCGGCACGTGGTGCGCAACGCCTTGGTGCCGGTGCTGACCATCGTGGGCATCCAGCTCGCCACGATCGCCTCCGGGGTGATCGTCGTGGAGGTGGTGTTTGCCTGGCCCGGGCTGGGCCGGCTGGTGTACGAGGCGGTGGCCGCCCGCGACTACGCGATGATCCAGGGCGCGGTGCTGCTGATCGCGGCCATGTTCCTGCTGATCAACCTGATCGTGGACGTCTGTTACGCACTCGTCGATCCGAGGATCCGGCTGTCATGAGCACTACTGAGGATCGCCCGACGGCGGAGGGTCGGGTTGGCGAGGCGAGGCTGGGTTCGCTGCGGCTGCTCGCCGCCAGCCCGGTCACGGTGGCTGCCGCCGTGGTGCTCGTGGTGGTGGTGATCGTGGCGCTGACCGCGCAGTGGATCGCCCCGTACGGGATCAACGATGTGGACGTCTCCCGGGCGCTGCAGGGCCCGAGCGGGGCACACCCGCTGGGGACAGACGACCTCGGCCGGGACATCCTCTCTCGGGTGATGGTGGCCGCGGGCACCTCGCTGCAGGTGGCACTGGTGTCCGTGGTGTTCGCGTTCTGCGTGGGGGTGCCGATCGGGATCGTCTCCGGATACGTGGGCGGCTGGCTGGACACGGTGCTGATGCGGATCGTGGACGTGATGTTCGCGTTCCCGGTGCTGCTGCTGGCTCTGGCGATCGTCGCGATCCTGCAGCCCGGACTGGCGACGACGATGCTCGCCATCGGAATCGTGTTCACCCCGATCTTCGCGCGGGTGGCGCGAGCCTCCACCCTCTCGGTCCGGGTGGAGCCGTACGTGCAGGTCGCCCAGACGATGGGCACGCCGTGGTACCGGATCATGGGCCGGCACGTGCTGCCGAACATCACCGGGCCACTGATCGTGCAAACCTCGCTGTCGTTGGCGTTCGCGATCCTGTCCGAAGCGGCACTGAGCTTTCTGGGACTGGGGATCCAGCCGCCGGACCCGAGCTGGGGCGGGATGCTGTTCGCCGCGCAGGGGTTCGTCTCCCAGGCGTGGTGGATGAGCGTGTTCCCCGGGCTGGCGATCTTCGTGACCGTGCTGGCCTGCAACCTGCTCGGCGACGGGCTGCGGGACGTGCTCGACCCGAAGCAGCGCACCCGGATCGAGGCGAGGCAGCGATGAGCGGCGGCTGGGGTCTCGACGGGGGTGCAGGCGCTTCCGCGGAAGCGCAGACCGTGTTCTCCGTGCAGAACCTGCACGTGTCTATCGGGCGCTCCCCGATCGTGGAGGGGGTGTCCTTCTCCCTGGAGCGGGAGCAGACACTCGGCATCGTGGGGGAGTCCGGATCCGGCAAGTCGATGACAGTGCTGGCCGCCACGGGACTGCTGGACGCTCCCGGCGCCCGGGTGTCCGGCTCGGCGCTGGTGCACGACGACCGGCTCGGGTCGCAGCAGCTGGTGGGCGCGAGCCGGCGGGCGCTGCGCCGGGTGCACGGGGATGCGATCGGCTTCGTGTTCCAGGACCCGTCCACGTCGTTGAACCCGCTGCTGACGCTGGAGCGGCAGATCACCGAGTCGCTCGAGGCGCACCGGGGAATGACGAGACGTACGGCACGTACGCGTGCGCTGGAACTACTCTCCGCCGTCGGGATCCCGGACCCGGAGATGCGGTTGGACGTCTACCCGCACCAGCTCTCCGGCGGGCAACGGCAACGGGTGATGATCGCGATCGCCCTGGCATGCGACCCAGCGTTGCTGATCGCCGACGAACCGACCACGGCGCTGGACGTGACCACGCAGGCGCAGATCATCGACCTGGTGCGCGACCTGCAGGCTCAGCGCGGCACGGCGGTGGTGTGGATCAGCCACGACCTGGGCGTGATCGGGCAGGTCGCCGATGAGGTGATCGTGCTGCAGCAGGGGCAGGTGGTAGAGCAGCGGGGGATCGTGGACCTGGTGGACCGTCCGCAGCACCCTTACACCCGGGAGCTGCTGGCTGCGCGGCCGAAGCTGGGCGGGTCGCCACCGCCACCGGTGGACGCTGCCGGTGAGGTGCTGCTGGACGTGCAGGACCTGGACGTGCGCTTCGCGGTGTCCACGCCGACCGGGCGCGGGCACGTGCATGCGGTGCAGCAGGTGTCCTTCCAGGTGCGGCGGGGGACGACGTTGGGTGTGGTGGGGGAGTCCGGGTCGGGGAAGTCGACGATCGCGAACGCGCTCACCGGGCTGGTGCCGGCCGGTGGGTCGGCGGTGCTGGGCGGGCAGTCGCTGCTCGGGCGGGTGCCGCGGGCGCTGCGCCGCCGGCTGGCGATGGTGTTCCAGGACCCGTTCTCCTCCCTGGACCCGCGGGTGCGGGCCGGGGACGCAATCGGCGAGCCACTGCGGGTGCACCGGCTGCACGCCGGCCGACACCGGGAGCGGGTGCGCGAACTGCTGGACCTGGTGCACCTGCCGTCGGCGTTCGCGACGAGGTTCCCGCACGAGCTCTCCGGCGGGCAGCGGCAGCGGGTGTCGATCGCCCGGGCGCTGGCGCTGGAACCGGACCTGCTGATCCTGGACGAGGCGACGGCATCGCTGGATGCGTCCATCCAGGCGCAGGTGCTGGACCTGCTCCGGGACCTGCAGCAGGAGTTGGAGCTGACGTACATGTTCATCGCCCACGACCTGGCGATCGTGCAGCAGATGAGCCACGACGTGCTGGTGATGCAGAAGGGGCGCGCCGTGGAGTACCGGCCGGCAGCTGAGCTGTTCGGCGCCCCGGCCGAGGCCTACACCCGTGCGCTGATGGCGGCGATCCCGCCGGATCGGCCGCGGGCCGCATTGGAAGCGTAAGTCGAGGTCCGCTGGAGGCGGTGTTGTTATCGTGTCAGGGCCGGTGCTCAAGGGGACGCCGGCACAACGCCAATGGAGGTAGAGCTTGATGGGGGACGAAACGAGCGCGGCCGTCGGCCGGGTAAACACATTCCGGGCGGGGGTCCTGGTTGCTGTGCTGGCGGTTGCCAGCTTGTTGCTGGGTGGGGTGCCCGCTCAGGACGCGCAGGCAGCAGCCAGTCGGTCTGTCGCCGTCAACAGAGTGGTGACCTGGGGCGCGAGCCACGTTCGGCTCGATGAACCCGAGGACTTCGGGGACATGACCGTGCGCAATCTCGTGCACACGAGCATCGGCGGAACCGGGCTGCAGGTCACACTCTCGAACGCCTTGGGGGACCGGCCGGTCACCTTCTCCCCGGTGACCGTCGCCGTCCAGGCCGAGGACGCCGCGATCGTGCCGGAGACGCAGCACCAGCTGACCTTCGACAGTGAATCCTCGGTCACTATCGAGCCTGGGGAGACCGCCCAGAGCGATCCGCTGAACTGGGACGTGCCCGCGGACACCACTCTCGCAGTGAGCGTGCACACGGTGGGTGACACCGGCCCGGTCACCGGGCACACCTTCGCCAACCAGGTCTCCTACACCGCTTCCGGCGACAGCACTGACGATGTCTCCGGTGATGCCTTCGACGGCACGATCGAGAACTGGTACTGGGTGGACTCGTTGACGGTGCAGGCGCCGCGGCGAGTGTCCACCCTGGCGTTCTTCGGCGACTCGATCACCGACGGTGTAGGGGCGACCACGGGCGCGAACCTGCGCTGGCCCGACCAGCTGGCCGATCGCCTGGCCGATACCCGGTATGGCCGCCTCTACGGCGTGACGAACCAGGGCATCTCTGCCAACCGGCTGCTGGAGGACGACATCGGTGAGGCGGGCCTGCACCGCTTCGAGCGGGACGTGCTCGACGAGTCGTCGGTCTCCACGGTGTTCGTCCTGGAAGGGGTCAACGACCTGCGCTGGGATGTGGCACGCACACCAGCGGACCTCACGGACGGGTATTCGCAGCTGATCGACGAGGCGCACGCGGAGGGTGTCTGCGTGGTTGGTGCGACGATCCTCCCGTTTGGCGGCAGCGATCGATGGAACGCCGATCGCGAAGCGATCCGGCTCGAGGTGAACGACTGGATTCGCACCAGTGGCGCGTTCGACAGCGTCGTCGACTTCGACGCAGCAGTGCGCGACCCGGACAACCCGGTACAGATGGACCCGCGCTACCGCGACGACGATCACCTGCACCCCAGCGACGAGGGCTACACGCAGATGGCCGAGACGGTCGACCTGACGACGCTGGAGTGTGATCGCTCGCGCCCGCTCGGGTGACGCTGCGCGGTGGGTGACGTTCCACCGTCGTCAGACGCTCAGCTCGAACGCCCGCCGTACCTCGCAGAGATCTGCATAGTCATCTCGGTGCTGGCTTCCTGATGCCGGTTGAGCCGGATCGGTCATGCCGTCATCGAACGGAACCTGTTCTCGTTGGCCGTTGACCATGCGCAGCGTGCATGACAGAGTCTGCGCATGCACTCGATGCAGAGTCGAACGCGGCTGGTGGGCCGCAGGAGGAGGGAACGCGGATGTCCCGAGTCAAGGTGAGCAGGCGCAGTGCACTCAAGGGGATTGGTGTAGCAGCGGTGGCAGGAGCTGCTGCGGGGGGCTCGACTCGATACGCCGGCGCCGCGGCCGCGTCCGAGGTCAGGCGCGGTGACGTCCACAACGTGCTGGACCATGGCGCAGCAGGCGACGGTGAGGCCGACGACACGGCAGCGTTCCAATCGGCGATCGAGGCCATCCGGCAGGCTGGCAGCGGTACGTTGTTGATCCCGCCCCGTGTGTACAACCTGGCCTCAAAGCAGGCCGGCGCGTGCGTGGTGCTCGATGCCGACAATATGACGGTGCGTGCCGAAGGGGCCCGTTTCATGCGCCCAGACGAACATGCGCGGGCGATGTTCGTGGTCAACACGAGACGGGATGAGCCGCTCGATTACGGTGCGGGTATCCGGAACCTGCACTGGAGTGGTGGACGGTTCATCGGCGACATCAGCCAGAGCAACTTCATCTGCGCCTTCGGCCTGCACAACGCGCAGGCGTGCACCTTCGACTCGATCGTGTTCGAGAACTGTCAGGCGGGCGCATCCCATACCTTCGACATGGTGAGCGCCAACGGAATCGTGATTCGCCAGTGCGAGTTCCTCGGCCAGGAGACTCGCGAGGACACTGCGAACGTTGCCGAGGCGGTACAGATCGGCGCGGGCTACAAGGGCGGACTCACCGGGGGCCACGAAAACTGGGGATTCACCGGGCTGATGACTCGGGACGTGACGATCGAGGACTGCCGCTTCCTCCCGTATGCCGGCCAAGCTGGACCGACACCGTTCGGCCATCACGGGGGCGTGGAGGGAAAGCACCACCAGCGCCTACGGTTCCTGCGCAACCGGGTAGAAGACCCCCGAACCAGCCTGGTGCCGCCGGACAGCCCCGCCGACACCGTCAACAGAGGACTGCTGCACCTGTCGGACGCTCACGACGTGGAGGTGATCGGCAATGTCTTTCGACAGACGGAGGGCAGGGTCTCTCGTGTCATCACCGTCATGGGTTTCGACAACGGGGTACTCGCCGGTGCAGATCCGGAGGACCCAGCGCGCGGAGAATTCCGGAGTCCTCAGGCCCCGGCGAACATCACTATCCGCGACAACGAGATCGAAGGTTTCCCCGCTCACGAGGATTACGATGCGATCTACGTGCGGGGCCTGGACGGCACGTTGGTGCCCAACGTCACGATCAACCAGAACCGGGTTGCTGGTGGGTACGACGCCGAAGGGGACAGTCACGGCGCCGGCATTCGTATCGGGAATGTTCGCGACTCGCGTGCCAACGCCAACGAGATCACGGACTACTTTCGTGGTGTCGATGCCGCCGACGGCGCAGTCGTAGCAGTCGAACTCACCGACAACAGCATCAGGCGCAGCGCCCCTTCGGCACCGGCTGCCATCACGATCTCACCCGATATGACGGACTCCGAAGTCACCTACAACGTGGCAGCCGGATTCGAGACGGCCGTCAGCGGAGATGCCGGTCCGGGAACGGACGTCGATCACAACACCGTCCTTCCCCCCGACTCCTGAGCGATGGCCGACAATCGCGCCTCACGCCGTGTCCACGCCGAGGTAGGGCAGCACCTCGGCCATGGTCCTGACGTGCTCGTGGGCTCCCGGCTGGTCGTCGCAGTGACCGTACGGATCGTAGTGGAGGGCGCGAATCCCGGCTGCCTGGGCGCCACGTACGTCGGCGCGCACCGTGTCGCCCACGTGGATCGCCTGCTCAGGCCGCGCGCCGAGGCGGTCAAGAGCGAGCTGGAAGAAGCGCGGATCGGGCTTGTTGAAGCCAACAACCTCACTGTCCAGGATGGTGTCCACCGGAACTCCGGCGCCCTCGCCCACTTGGCACATCTGCGCCTCGTGCAGCATGGCCTCGATCGTGCCATCGGCCTGGGAGACCACAGCTACCGCAACACCGGCATCGACGATTGCCTGCAGGCCGGCCTTCGCGGCCGGATCCGGCCAGTTGCACAGGTTGCGCGTGCGGTGGGCGGCGCGGTACTCCGCGTCGAAGGCTTCGCGCCGCTCGGCGGGGATGCGCGCGTGCTCAGGAAAGAGGTCGAAGTAGTCCTTCCCGGCGCCGCGCGCCGGTCGGGACTCGTGGTGGCAGGCGTAGTGAGCCCGTTGGAATTCCTCAAAGGTCGCAGGTCCGCCGTACTTGGCGGTGATCGGTATCAGGACGTCGGGATTGTGCAGGAGAAGTACTCCTCCGACGTCGATGAGCAGCACGGGCGGTGGCGAAAGTGGCATGTCCCGATCCGGTGGGTGGAAAGTCTTGACGCTATTGCGGCTCCGAGGTTACTTTTATCCACATGCCCGTGCAAGGACCGCCGGAACCATTGTTGGAACGCATCGCCGCGATGCGTGACGCGGGCCCGTCGAGCTCCCGGCGGATCGCAGCGACGATCACGCGATCGCCGATGCATGCGGCCCGATCGGGCATCGTGATGCTTGCCGAGGCCTCCGAGACGTCCGTCGGAAGTGTGAACCGGTTCTGCCGGGCACTGGGCCTGGACGGCTACAAGGAGCTGCGGCTGGCGTTGGCCACCTCGGCGGGCCGACCGGACGGATCCGAGGCGCCGGATATCGACCCCACCGGGTCGATCGACCCGGAGACCGGTGTGGAGGACGCGGTCCAGCTCATCGCAGCATCCAGCCGCGGAGCCATCTCGCGTACAGCCGACCTGCTCGACCTAGAACTGCTCGATGCCCTGGCGGAAGCGGTGGAGAACGCCCGGCTGGTGCAGCTCGTCGCGTTCGGCGGCAGCGCACATATCGCCTCCTACCTGGTCGATCAGCTCAACGGGATCGGGATCCGCACCTTGTCGTCACCCGACGTCAACACAGCCGCCAGCATCGCAGCCACGCTGACGGAGTCCGACGTGCTGATCGCGATCAGTCACTCTGGGACCGCACGCCATGCTGTGGAGGCGACGACGATCGGGGCCGAGCACGGGGCGATGACAGCAGCGATCACCAGCAGCGCCGCATCCCCGCTGGCCCGAGCTGCCCGCGTCGCGCTCGTCACGACGGCTCGCACCTCCACCGAGCGTTATCGGGGTACTGCCGGCAGGCATGCCCAACTGTTCGTCATCGATGCGCTGTACGTCCGGATCGCGCAGGGCCGAAATGAGGTTGCCGAGCGGTTGCTGGACGAGGCCGGCGCAGCCACGGCGCCCTATCAGCTGACCTACCGATCTGGCACCACTCGGCCGCCCGAGCGGCCACGAGAACAAGGAGCACCTCAAGGATCGAAGGGACCGACGACGTGAGAGCTCGACTGTCGATCAGCTTCACCCTCGCAGCCGGCGTGCTGCTGTCTCTCCCCGCAGCTGCCGCAGCCGGTTCGCCGGGAATCAGGACAGGTACCACCACCGAGACCGAGGAGTCCGCACAGATGCCGACCACTCCGATCGTGCTCACCGAACAGGCTGAGCCGGAGATCCTGGTCATGGACCCGACGGCGGACTGGTCGACTGATGAGGCCAGGTTGTGGGCATGGAGCCCGGGCCCGGACAGTGATCTCAATGCCCCGGACGAGGCGTGGTACCACCCCGACGACGCCCGGTTGCGGACCGACGAACGGACCGGCGAGCAGTTCGTCATGGTCTCCGACTCGTTCGGCCTGTTGGCACAGGTGCCCTACCCAGCCGGTGGTCGCGTGGCGTGGTCGGTAGATGGCACCCACGAGGCGAGCCCGCACGGAATCGAGCTATTGCCAGACGGCAACGTCGCTGCCGCGGCGTCAGGGGGTGACTGGGTTCGCATCTACACCGCGAGCCAGGGCCGGGACTCCGAGGAGTTCGTCGAGGCTGAGCTGATCGGCGCGCACCAGGTGCTCTGGTCCGATCAGGATGATCTGCTCTGGGCCCTGGGCGACGATGAGCTCGTCACGTTCGAGATCGGCGGTACGCCGGCCGAGCCCAGTCTCGAACGAACTGCCACCTATGATCTGCCGACCTCGGGCGGCCATGACCTGCAACCAGTCAGCGGTGATCAGGACCGGGTATGGGTGACCACGGTCTACAGCGTGTTCCAGTTCGTGAAGTCCGAGCAGAAGTGGGACCTGCGTTACCCGCGCTATGACGAGCTGTACCGCGTCAACGTGAAGAGCATCGGCACTGACGCAGCCAGTGGCACTGTGCTCGAGACCGCGGTCCAGCCGGAGAATCCCTGCGGGCACTGCACCGACCACGTGGACCTCTTCACCGGCACCGATGGTCGGTCGACTCTGACCCTGCCGGACAGCGAGATCTATCGAGCCCGATGGTTCGACGAGGAGTCGAACTGAGCTATCAGTTAGCCCATCCTCGGCGCGAAAGGAACAGCGATGTATCCCACACGACGACATGTGCTCACCGGAGGCACGGCCGCAGCGCTGGTCGCGACACTCGCCAGCTGCCGCAGCTCAGGAGACTCGGACGGTAGCCCCACTGTGGACTATGCCTGGTGGAGCAGTCCGGAGAACGATGCAGCGATCCTGGCGGCGATCGAGAAGTTCGAGGCTGACCATCCTGAGGTGACTCTCGAGGGTGAGGCCACTCCGTGGGATGGCTACTGGGACAAGCTCGCGACGATGAGCGCCGGTGGGAATCCACCGGACCTGATCCAGATGTCCGAGCGGTATCTGCTGGAATATGGCCAACGGGAGGCGCTGGCCGACCTGCGCAGCGTGGACGATATCGACCTGAGCAACTTCGATGAGGAGACCCTGCGGCTGGGGGAGTCGAGCGACGGTGTGCTCTACGGAATTCCTGGTGGCCTGAGCACCTTCGTGCTCGCGGCCAACGTGGACCTGTTCGCCCAGGCGGGTGTGGACCTGCCTGATGACACGACCTGGACGTGGTCGGACTTCTACGAGATCTCGGCCGCACTGGCGGACTCGGGCATCGTCGGTGCGGGCTACGGAATCGGTATCGAGTCGCTGCACCCTTGGCTGCGCCAGCACGGCGAGACGATGTACAACGCTGACGGCACAGCTGCCGGGTTCTCCGTTGAAGTGCTGACCTCCTACCTGGAGCACCTGCTCACGCTGCAGGAGAACGGTGGACCGACAGCGGACCAGGTCTCCGAGGACGCCGCAGTGCCCGCCGAGGCAGGCCTGTTCGGCACCGGCGAGCAGGGGATGGACTGGGCCTACTCGAGCACACTCGGTGACCTCGCGCCGGCGGCTGACGCCGAGATGCGCCTGCTTTGCATCCCTTCTCAGACCGGCAAGGCCGCCGAGGCCGGTATGTACCTCAAGGGGTCGGCCTTCCACTCCCTCTCCGCCCACTCCGACCCCGAGCCTCAAGCTGCTGCGGGACAGTTCATCGACTTCATGATCAACAGCGCTGACATCGTGCAGGAGTTCGGCATGTTCTTCGGGGTCCCACCGAACCCGGATGTGGTCGATGCAATCGCGCCTGACTTGACGCCGATGGACCAGCACGTGCTCGAGTTCGTCGACGAGCTCCGGGAGAACCTGACCACGGACACTCCGGGCCCTTCACCGAGCGGGGCAGGAAACGTGCAGGGGATCTTCGAACGGGACGTCCTCGACATGCTCTACGGCCGCGGTACGGCGAGCGAGACCGCCGAGAAGATCCTCGAGGCTGTCAACAACGAGCTCGGCTGAAGCTGGCCATCACAGAGCGTAGGTGCGCTAGTTCCGATGAAGCGACAGTAGGAGCGCGATCAATTGCCACTGCAGCTTCCGTCTGCCGATACGCATGGAGGGGAAGGGGTGAGAGCCGATGTCTGCAATAGGTGAGCTTGCGCGGATGGGGCGACGTCCCACACGAGATCGTCGCCCGCTGAGTGCACGAGACAAGAAGGAAGAACGCGCAGGATTTGCCTTCCTCTCACCGTGGCTGGTTGGGTTGTTCGTCATCACGATCGGTCCCATGGCTGCGTCCCTCTATCTTTCCTTCACCGACTACAGCTTTCTGGACTCTCCCGAGTGGATCGGGCTGGAAAACTATCAGCGGTTGTTCTCCGACACGCGGTTCCACCAGGCGATCGGCGTCACGTTCCGGTACGTGATCGTCTCCGTACCGCTGCAACTCGTGGTGGCACTCCTGGTTGCGATCGTTCTCGACCGTGGAATCCGGGGCCTGGCGTTGTACCGGTCGGCGTTCTACCTCCCCTCACTCATCGGCGGGTCGGTAGCCATCGCGATCCTGTGGCGGCAGATCTTCGGCGCCGACGGGCTGGTGAACTGGGCGCTTGCGCTGATCGGGATCGAAGGGCGCAGCTGGATCGCGAACCCGGACACGGCGTTGGGGACACTGATCGTGCTGAACGTGTGGACGTTCGGTGCGCCGATGATCATCTTTCTCGCCGGCCTGCGGCAGATCCCCGCTATGTACTACGAGGCGGCCGGGGTCGATGGCGCCGGAGTGCTGCGCCGATTCTGGAACGTCACAGTACCCATCCTCACCCCGATCATCTTCTTCAATCTCATCCTGCAGCTGATCGGTGCGTTCCAGGCGTTCACGCAGGCCTTCATCATCTCCGGTGGAAGCGGAGCTCCCTCGGATTCGACATTGTTCTACACCCTATACCTGTACATGGAAGGGTTCGGAAATTTCAGCATGGGTTATGCCTCTGCCATGGCATGGGTGCTGGTCGTGATCATCGGCGCATTCACTCTGATCAACTTCATCGCTTCGAAATACTGGGTGTTCTACGATGACTAGGATTTCTCGACACCCCGTCCGCCGGGGATTGAAACATGTGGTGCTCATCGCAGCCGCGTTGGTCATGCTGTACCCAGTCATCTGGATGCTGGTGAGCTCGCTCCGGCCCGATGAGGCGATCTTTCGTGGCGAGTTCTTCTCCCTGAGCGATCTGTCCTTCGACAACTACCGTGATGGCTGGAACGCTCTGCGGCACCCGTTCGGGCACTATGTGATCAACTCGGTGATCATCACGGGTGGCGCGATCATCGGGAACCTCGTCTCCTGCAGCATGGTGGCCTATGCGTTCGCCCGGTTGAAGTTCCGCGGGAACAAGGTGTTCTTCGCCATCATGCTGATGACCATCATGTTGCCAGTGCACGTGCTGCTGGTTCCGCAGTACGTGCTGTTCTCGGCGTTGGACTGGATCAACACCCCGCTGCCGCTGATCGTGCCGAAGCTGCTCGCGACCGATGCCTTCTTCGTCTTCCTGATGGTGCAGTTCATCCGCGGGATACCCCGCGAGCTGGATGAGGCCGCCACGATCGACGGCGCGGGTCCACTGCGCGTCTTCGTCAAGATCATCCTGCCGCTGACCGTGCCCGCACTGGCCACCACGGCGATCTTCACGTTCATCTGGACCTGGAACGACTTCCTCGGACCACTGATCTTCCTCACCGACTCCGACGCCTACACCGTGCAGCTCGCGCTGCGCAGCTTCATCGACGCCAGCGGCGGCGGAGGCGGTTCCTCCTGGGGATCACTGTTCGCGATGTCGACAGTCTCCCTGCTACCGATCTTCCTCGTCTTTCTGGTCGGCCAGCGCTACCTCGTGCGTGGCATCGCCACCACAGGAGGACGTTGACCGCTCCGCCAGGTTCGAGACATCCGATGAGACGCAATCTTCTCGAAAGGAGCACCTATGTGTCCCACACGACGACAAGTACTGACCGGGGCTGCAGCGCTGGCTATCGGCGGTGGCCTGGCGAGCTGCAGAGGAGGAGGAGACGGTGACGGCCTGGTGATCGACTACGGCTGGTGGGGGAGCCCGGAGAAGGACGACGCCGTGTTCGCGGCGATCGACGCCTTCGAGGCTGCCACCCCGGACATCCAGATCGAGGGCGAGGCGACTCCCTGGGACGGGTACTGGGACAAGCTCGCCACGATGAGCGCCGGAGGCAGCCCACCCGATGTCATCCACATGTCCGAGCGCTACATCCTGGAGTACGGCGAGCGGGACGCGCTGGTCGATCTTCGCGACCTTGACGGTATCGATGTGGACACGCTGGATGAGATGATCCTCGGCCTGGGCGAGTCCGGTGACGGAGCGCTCTACGCGGTGCCGGCCGGGCTGAACACCTTCATCCTGGCGGCCAACGTCGAACTATTCAACGAGGCCGGGGTGGACCTGCCGGACGACTCCACCTGGACCTGGTCGGACTTCTACGAGATCTCCGCCGCACTGGCCGAGTCCGGGATAGTCGGTGCCGGCTACGGTTTTGGCATCGAGTCCTTCCGTCCGTGGCTGCACCAGCACGACGAGACGATGTACAACGAGGACGGCACGGCTGCAGGTTTCTCCCACGAGGTCCTCGTGTCCTACCTCGAGCACCTCCTCACCATGCGCGAGCACGGCGGACCCACTGCTGACCAGGTCTCGGAGTACGCGGCGGTGCCCAGCGAGGCCGGACTGTTCTCTACCGGGCAGCAGGGGATGGAGTGGGTGTACTCCAACACCCTGGGCGAGCGCTCGGAAGCGGCTGGTGCCGAGATGCGTCTGTTGCGCATCCCCTCGCAGACCGGGGCGGCCGCTGATGCCGGCATGTACTACAAAGGTTCGGAGTTCTACTCCATCTCTGCGCACTCCGACCCGGAGGAGCAGGCCGCAGCGGCGCAGTTCGTCAACTTCATGGTCAACGACTCCGACGCGATCCAGGAGATCGGGATGATCATGGGGGTGCCACCCAACAGGGAGGTCGTCGAGGAGATCAGCGACGACCTCGACGAGATTGACCAGCATGTGCAGGAGTTCGTCACCGATCTGGAGGCGGACCTGACCGTCGAGGCACCCGGCCCCTCACCGATCGGATCGGGGAACATCCAGGGCATCTTCGACCGGGACGTGCTCGAGCTGCTCTACGACCGCGCCACCCCGGAAGAGACCGCGGAGAAGATCATCCAGGGGATCAACAGTGAACTCGGCTGACCCTGCTACCCGGCCGGTGCGGCTCGCCGTCCTCGGCGCCGGCAACCGCGGCCAGAAGTACCTCGGCTGGGCACGAGAGCACCAGGACCAAGCCGTCCTCGCCGCCGTCGCCGATCCGCTCGCCACCGCACGGAAACAGATTCGGGACGGGTTCGCCGACGTGGCCGAGTTCCCGGACTGGCGCGACCTGATGGCTGCCGTCACCGAAGGCACTCTGGAGGTCGACGCGGTCCTGGTCACCACCCAGGACCGGGATCACGTCGAACCGTGCCTCGCGGTAGCCGATGCCGGGCTGCCGCTCCTTGCAGAGAAGCCTCTAGGTGTCTCGAAGGAGGAGTGCCTGCGCATCGTCGAAGCGATCCGACGATCCGGAATCCTGTTCGCCGTCGGCCATGTCATGCGGTACACCCCGTACACGGAGCTGGTGCGGAAAGTGATCGAGTCCGGACGGCTCGGCCGCATCATCAGCGTCCACCACCTCGAACCAGTGGGATGGTGGCACGCGGCGCACTCCTTCGTCCGGGGCAACTGGCGAAACACTGCCACCGCTTCACCGATGCTCCTGGCGAAGAGCTGCCATGACATCGACTGGATCATGTACGTCACCGGCAAGTCGATCAGCACCGTTTCCAGCTTCGGCAGCCTCGCGCACTTCCGTGCCGACGAGGCACCCCAGGGCGCCGGTGACCGTTGTCTGGACTGCGCCGTCGAGCCCACCTGTCCTTACTCGGCAAAGAAGATCTACATCGAGCGACCGCAGCGCGAGGGACGCACCTCATGGTTGGGGTCCGTGGTCACTCGTGGTGAACATGAGGCGGACCTGGTGGAGGCACTACGCACCGGGCCATACGGTCGATGTGTCTACAAGTCCGACAACGACGTCGTGGACAACCAGGTGGTCTCGATGCAGTTCGATGACGGCACCACCGGGTCGTTCACGATGACAGCGTTCTCGGAGCACACCGGTAGGCGTACCCAGATCTTTGGCACGCAGGGTTGCCTGGACGGGGATGGCAAGTCGGTGGAGCTCTTCGATTTCGTCACGAACGAGCGCGAACACCTGGCAGCGGACGTCCCTGGGTCGCACGACGCCGGTGGTGGACACGGGGGAGGCGACGCCGGGTTGATGTCGGCCTTCGTAGCTGCTGTGGCGACCGGCGATCGTCAGTACATTCGCTCCGGCGTAGACGAGACACTGGCCAGTCACCTGAGCGTGTTCGCTGCCGAGGAGTCGCGCCTGCAGGGCACGGTGGTGGCCGTCGAGGGCCCAGCCGAGATCACCCCGTGAACCTTTGACTAGGACGTGTCCTGTAAGTCTGGTGGGCCTGTGCTGGGCGTGGGTGCTGTTAATGCGTTCTGAGTGCTGTTAAGCCTGGGGCATGCCTGGACGAGGAGAGCTCACTGACCGTGCCTGGAAGGAGATCGAACCGCTGCTTCCAGCCAACGGCAATGGGCGCCGGTGGCGCGATCATCGGCAGGTAATCAACGGCATCCTGTGGCGGCTGCGCACCGGAGCACCCTGGCGAGACATGCCAGAACGCTATGGGCCCTGGAAGACCGCTCATGAGCGGCTGCGGCTGTGGACGATGGACGGCACCTGGGCCAGGATCCTCGAACATGCCGTGGTCAAGGACGACGCGATCGGCAACGTGGAATGGACCATCAGCGTTGACTCCTCTGCGGTACGGGTACACCAGCACGCTGCTGGGGCCCGTAAAAAGGGGGATGCAAAGCAGATCAGGTCGAGGCCCTCGCTTTGGCAGGAGAATGCTTGGGGCGATCCCGAGGCGGACTGACCTCGAAGATCCACCTGGCCACAGATGCCAGAGGCCTACCGATGAGCATCATCATCACCGAAGGTCAGGCCGGGGACAATCCTGTGCTGCTACCACTGCTGGAGCAGATCAACGTGGCCCGCAACGGTCCTGGCCGGCCGAGGAAGAACCCCGAGGAGGTAGTCGCCGACAAGGCCTACTCACACCCCTCCACCCGTGCCGCCATGCGAGCCAAGGGGATCCGGTTCACCAGTCCCGAGCGTGCTGACCAGCAGGCTCGTCGCCAGACCAAGGGCTCCGCAGGCGGTCGGCCACCCACGTTCAACGCCGAGTCCTACCGCGGCCGCAACGTCGTCGAGCGGTGCTTCAACCGACTCAAACAGTTCCGCGCCCTGGCCACCCGATACGCCAAACGCGCTGCCTACTACGCATCCGAAGTCATCATCGCCAGCATCGTCATATGGCTGCGATGACTTAGAGATCGCGCGGGTAGGTTCATGGTCGGCGGGTTGGTCGGGTGTTCCAGCGGTGGGTGGTCCAGGCGGTGCGGATGAGTCGGCGGGTAGTGATGATTGCGCCTGCGAGGGCGATGAAGGCGTCGATGACGCGGGTGCGGACTTCGGTGCAGAGGTGGAGTTTCTTGAAGCCGCGGTTGTGCCAGGAGTTGGTGCGTTCAACGACCCAGCGGGAGCCCGCTTGTAAGGGTTCGCCCTTGATGCTGATTACGCTCTGGCAGCCGAGTTCGTCCAGCAGAGCGCGGGTGGCTTTGGAGTCATAGCCGGCATCGAGGTGCACG
>NZ_ATWL01000032.1 GCF_000421225.1 Ruania albidiflava DSM 18029
CCGGCAAGCAGATGCTGACAGAGGTGATCGACTCGCTGCGGCGCGGGGTCCCGGCCAAGCTGGTCGAGCTGAAGAAGCTGGGCCGGACGCTGAATCGCCGGGCGGTCGACATCCTGGCCTACTTCGACCGCCCCGGCACCTCCAATGGGCCCACTGAGGCGATCAACGGCCGGCTCGAGCATCTGCGCGGCACCGCTCTGGGGTTCCGGAACCTGACCAACTACATCACCCGCGCCCTGCTGGACACTGGAGGATTCAGGCCCTTGCTACACCCTCATCTGCGATGAGCCACCAATCTGCGCTGCAGACGGTCGTCTGTGCGGGGTGGGTCTGCGTGAGGTGCGCGATGTCCCAGGCGGAGAGGGGCAGCAGCGAATGCGTCCAAATCCATGATCTCGGGACGCAGGTGCGCCTGTATGATCGTGATCATGTCGCACTATCGGATCAGCGAGGCTGCAGAGCTGCTCGGTGTCAGCAGCGACACGGTGCGCCGTCAGGTGGACTCCGGCGGCCTCGCCGCCAGCCACGACGACGCCGGCCGGCTGGTCATCCCCGGTGACGCGCTGGCGCGGTGGGCACAGGAACGTGCCGCCTCCCCGCACGGTGGCGCGGGCACCAGCGCCCGGAACCGGTTCACCGGCCTGGTCACCGCGATTCGGGCCGATGAGGTGATGGCCCAGGTGGACCTGCAGTGCGGGCCCTACCGAGTGGTCTCGCTGATGTCTGCTGAGGCGGTCCGCGACCTCGGGCTCGAGGTCGGCGCCCGCGCCAGTGCCGTGGTCAAGGCCACCACCGTGATCGTGGAGGCAGGATGAGCACCCGCCGCCCCGCAGTCCTCGTCGCCGCCGCACTCCTCGCCCTGACCGCAGCGTGCGGTGCTGGCGCCTCCGGCGGCCCGGGCGCCGCCGACTCAGCCACCGACAGCGGCACCGACCAGACGCTCACCGTGTTCGCTGCCGCCT
The DNA here is from genome assembly GCF_000421225.1 of Ruania albidiflava DSM 18029. Lineage (GTDB taxonomy): Bacteria > Actinomycetota > Actinomycetes > Actinomycetales > Beutenbergiaceae > Ruania > Ruania albidiflava. The sequence goes on from NZ_ATWL01000032.1 coordinate 963, forward strand.
CCCTGGCCGAACCGATGGACGACCTGCTGGCCATGTTCGCCGAGGACCACCCGGAGGTGTCCATCCAGCCCGCTGTCTACGACGGCTCCTCCACGTTGGTGACCCAGCTGTCCGAAGGCGCCCACGCCGATGTGCTCGCCACCGCCAACACCGCCTCCATGGACGACCTGGTCGCCGCCTTCCCGGACCAGGACTACCAGCCGGCCCTGTTCGCCACGAACACCCTGGTGATCGCCGTCCCGAAGGGCAATCCATCGGGCATCACCAGCCTCGCCGACCTGAACGAGGCCACCTTCGTCACCTGCGCCCCGGAGGTGCCCTGCGGGGCCGCCGCCACCGAGCTGTTCGACCTGGCCGGTTTCGAGGGCGAACCGGTCAGCATGGAGCAGAACGTCACCGCCGCCGCCGAACGGGTGGCCTCCGGTGAGGTGGACGCTGCCCTGGTGTACGCCACCGACGTCGCCTCCCGCGCCGAGGAGCTGGAGCCGGTGGTGCCGGACGCCGCCGCCCAGGTGGTCAACTCCTACCCGATCGTCGCGCTGCACGGCTCCGGGCTCGGTCAGGAGCTGGTCGACCTGGTGCTCTCCGAGGCCGGGATGCACGTGCTCGCCGGCTACGGCTTCGGCCCTCCGGAGGCGGGCTGAGGACATGACCACCGGGGTGCGCACCAGCGAGCCGGCGACGGCGGGTCTCACCCGTCCAGGTCGGCCCGCCCAGGTCCGGGGTCGTCTGCCGGTGTGGGTGCTCGCGCTCGCCGTGCTCGCTGTGGCCACCCTGGTGCTGCCGCTGGTGGCGCTGTTCCCGCGGGTGGAGTGGGCGAGCTTCCCGGCGGCGATCACCTCCCCGGAGGCGCTGTTCGCCCTCGGCCTGTCACTACGCACCGGTGCGGTGGCGGTGGTCTGCTGCCTGCTCCTCGGTGTGCCGCTGGCACTGCTGCTCGCCCGGGCACCGGCCCGGCTGGCCGCCGTGCTGCGCACCCTGGTCACGTTGCCGCTGGTGCTGCCGCCGCTGGTGGGCGGTATGGCGCTGCTGTACCTGTTCGGCCGCAACGGCTGGCTCGGTCAGGGGCTCGACCTGGTCGGCATCAGCGTGCCGTTCACCCCGGCGGCGGTGGTGCTGGCGCAGACGTTCGTGGCGATGCCGTTCCTGGTGCTCTCCCTGGAGGGCTCGCTGCGCACCGCGGGCGACCGGTACGAACAGGTCGCCGCCACCCTGGGTGCCGGCAGCTGGACAGTGCTGCGCCGGGTCACCCTGCCGCTGGTGCTGCCCGGCCTGGCCGCCGGCACCGTGCTCGCCTTCGCCCGTGCCGTCGGGGAGTTCGGGGCCACGGCGATGGTCGCCGGGAACCGGCCCGAGGTCACCCAGACGGTGCCGATGGCCATCTACACGGCGTTCAACGGTGCCGGGGTGGACCGGGACGCCGCGCTCGCGCTCGCCGTGCTGCTGGTGGTGGTGGCGCTGGTGATCCTCATCGGGCTGCGGGACTGGCGCCGGAGGGTGGCCTGGTGACGATGACCGCCGACCTGCACGCCGCTGTGGAGCTCCACCTGGGCAGCTTCCACCTGGACGTCGACCTGGAGGTGCCCGCTGGGCAGGTGCTCGCCGTGGTCGGGCCGAACGGGTCCGGCAAGTCCACCCTGCTGCACGTGCTCGCCGGCCTGCTGCGCCCGGCCCGCGGCACTGTGCGCCTCGGCCGACACGTGCTCACCGACACCACCACGGGCCTGCTCCTGCCCGCGCGGGAGCGCCGCATCGGGCTGCTCTCCCAGGACGCGGCGCTGTTCCCGCACCTGAGCGCACTGGAGAACGTGGCCTTCGGCCCGCGCAGCACCGGTACCCGCCCCCGCGCCGCCCGTGCGCTCGCGCAGCAGTGGCTGGAACGGGTCGGCATGGGTGCGCAGGCCCGGCACCGGCCCGGGCGGCTCTCCGGCGGGCAGCAGCAACGCGTGGCGATCGCCCGGGCACTGGCCGCCGCACCGGAGGTGCTGCTGCTGGACGAACCCCTGGCCGCCCTGGACGTGCAGACCGCCCCGCAGGTACGCCAGCTGCTCGCCGAGCAGGTGCGGGCCAGCGGCACCACCACCGTGCTTGTCTCCCACGACGTGCTCGACGCCGTGGTCCTCGCCGACCACATCGCCGTGCTGCACGAGGGGCAGGTCGCCGAGCACGGCCCGGTCGCACGCGTGCTCGGTGCCCCGCGCAGCCCCTTCGCTGCGACGATGGCCGGGGTCAACCTGCTCGCCGGCACCGGCCTGGAGGACGGCCGGGTGCGCACCCCGTTGGGGGACTGGCAGGTGTCGCACGACGGCGCAGGCCCGCCCGCCCAGGCCCAGGTGCGCCCTGGTCAGGCGATGGTTCTACGTATCCGGCCCTCCGCCGTCGTGCTGGGGATGGAACGCCCCGAGGGGGCGAACACGGCCCGGACCACGGTGCGCTGGGTGGAACCTGCCGATGGTGGGGTGCGGGTGCGGCTGGTCGGTCCGCCGGAGCTGGTGGCCGAGGTGCCGGCCACCGAGGTGGACCCCGCGTGGCTGCGGTCGGGAGCCGAGGTGTGGGTCCAGGTGGACCCGCGGCGCGTGCTCGCTGGCCCGGCAGCCGGTCACGAGTCCGGGGCCGTGGTGGTGCCCGGCTGAGCCTGGGGGAGGTGCACCACGATCGTGGTGCCGCCGCCGGGCGTGGGCCGGTACTCGACCGTGCCGTGGTGCGCGGCCAGGATGGTCGCCACGATCGCCAGGCCCAGACCGGCCCCGCCGGAGGTGCGGGCGCGGGAGCTGTCCGGCCGGTAGAACCGTTCGAAGATGCGGCTGGCGGCTTCTGGCGGCACTCCCGGGCCGTGGTCACGTACCTCCAGACGCGCCCACCCGGACTCGGCTGCCACGGCGATCTCCACGGCGGTGCCGGCGGGGGTGTGCTGCACCACGTTGCCGATCAGGTTGGTGACCACCTGCCGGATCCGGTCGGCGTCGGCGGTCACCGGTACCGCGGTGTCGCCGACCAGCTCGGTGGGCCGGTCCGGGTCGAGGGCGTGCAGGTCGCCGAGCGCGTCGCTGGCGATCTCCCGCAGGTCCACCTCGGTCAGCCGCAGCCCCTGCCTCTCGTCCAGGCGGGCCAGGGCGAGCAGGTCGTTGACCAGGGTGCCCATCCGGATCGCCTCCGACTCGATCCGAGAGAACGTGCTCGGCAGCTCCTCGGCCGGCACCGCCCCCATCCGGTACAGCTCGCCATAGCCGCGGATCGAGGCCAGGGGCGTGCGCAGCTCGTGCGAGGCGTCGGAGACGAAGCGACGCATCCTGGCTTCCGAGGCTGCCTGGGCGGCGAACGCGGTCTCCAGGTTCGCCACCATCGCGTTGAACGACGCACCCAGCCGCCCCACCTCGGTGGAGTCCGGGGCCACCGGGGCGCGCCGGGTCAGGTCACCGGAGGCCACGACCGCCGCCGCCGTGTCCTCGATCGCGCGCAGGCCACGCAGCGAGCGGTGCACGGCCGCATACCCGGTGATCCCCGCGAGCAGCACCACGCCCAGGCCGACCAGCAGGATGAACAGCTGCATCTGGTGCAGCGTGGCGTTCACCGAGTTCAACGGCAGCGCGATCGCCACCGACACCGGGGCACCGGTCTGCTCCTGCACCCCGCGCACCAGCACCATCCGCCACTGGGTGGGCCCCTCCACCGAGTCGACGGTGCGCACCGTGCCGGCCAGCTGCAGCGTCTCGTCGTAGGAGATCGGTGGGATGTCCGGGACGGCGTCGGTGCCGGTGGTGGCGGGCACGTTCAGGTAGGTGGACCCGTCCGCGGCCATCACCCGCATGTAGTAGGTGTTCGGCTGGCGGCTGGTCGGGGTGTTGGCCGGCCATGCGCCACGCGCCTCCAGCACCTGCACGGCCGAGTCCAGGTTCTCGTCCACCTGGCTGATCAGGGACCGTTTCAGCAGGCTCAGCGTGGTCAGCGCAGTGACCGCCAGTGCGACCACCAGCAGCACGGACAGGATGAGCACCAACCGGACGCGCAACGGCATCCGGTCCAACGGGTGCTCCCCGTCGCGCAGACTATTGCTGCTCACGGAGCACGTACCCCACGCCCCGCTTGGTGTGGATCAGCGGTGGTGAGTCGGGGGCGAACGGGGCATCCACCTTGCGGCGCAGGTAGGAGATGTAGGACTCCACGATCGCACCGTCACCGCCCCAGTTGTAAGCCCACACGTGGTCCAGGATCTGCGCCTTGGACAGCACCCGGCCGGCGTTCAGCATCAGGTAGCGCAGCAGGGTGAACTCGGTGGGAGAGAGGTCGATCTCGGCGCCGCCGCGGCGTACCTCGTGGGCGTCCTCGTCCATCTCCAGGTCCGCGACCCGCAGCAAGGAGTCCTCGGTCGCTGCAGCGGTGGCCGCTGCCCGGCGCAGGATCGCCCGGATCCGGGCGATCACCTCGTCCAGGCTGAACGGCTTGGTCACGTAGTCGTCCCCGCCCACGGTCAGCCCGGCGATCTTGTCGGACGTCTCGTCCTTGGCGGTGAGGAACAGCACCGGCACGTGGATGCCCTTGTCCCGCAGCCGGCGGGTCACGGTGAACCCGTCCATGTCCGGCATCATCACGTCCAGCACGATCAGGTCCGGGGTGCGGGAGGTCACCTGGCGCAGCGCGTCGTTGCCGTCGGCGGCCACCTGAACCTCGAAGCCGGCGAACCGCAACGAGGCGGACAGCAGCTCGCGGATGTTCGGCTCGTCGTCGACGACCAGCAGGTACGCCTCTGGCGAGTTGTGGGCAGCGTCCGAGGAAGTCATACCTACCAGTGTGCGCCCGGATACTGAAAGTTTCCTGGGAGCGGCCTGGGAGGTGGCTGCCGGTCGGGAGCGCTCGCTGGGAGCAGGCCGACGGAGGCAACGTGTCGGGGCCACCACGGACCTGCCTGCCACACGTTGCCTCCGTCCCCTCCGCTACGCGGACGGCGGTCGCTGGGTCAGCGTTTCTCGTAGGCGGCTTGGCGTTCTTGGGTGGTGCGGATGCGGTGGGTGTTGAGCTTGTGGGTGCGGTCGAAGTTGTAGATGCCGTTCTGTTCTTGGAAGGTGTCGGTCAGCTGGGTGTAGCAGTAGCCGAACATCTCTGGGTCGTCCAGCAGCACGCTGGTGAGTCCTGCGAACCGCTGGTGGAACTCTTCTTCGGTGCGCACGCGTTGGCCATATCCCCAGGAGGTGTCGCGTTCTTCGTCGTTGTCGTGGCTGGCGGCGAGGTGGGGGTTCCACCAGATGCCGCCGTACTCGCTGATGAAGTAGGGCTGGCCGGTATAGGGCAGGGAGCACGGTCCGTGGGCGCTGTCGTTGACGTACGGCTTGCCCTCCGCGAGGTGGCCGACCTGGTCGGCGAATGCGGCCGGGTCTTGTTCGTAGGTGTGGGCGTCATACACATCGGTCTCGGCCACCCGGTGGGAGTAGCCGGAGGCATCCAGTACTGGTCGGGTGGTGTCGGCGGCTTTGGTGGCCAGGAACATGCCGCGGGTGACGTCGTCCAGGACGGTGATGCGGTCGTGCAGCAGCTGGTGGGTCTCGTTCAAGGGGCACCAGCCGATGATCGCCGGGTGGGAGTAGTCCCGGTCGAGGACCTCCAGCCACTGGGTGATGAAGGAGGCGGTGGGTTGCTGGTTGTGACCGACTTGACCTTGGCCGCTCACGCCCCAGTCGCCGAACTCGCCCCAGAGCAGGTAGCCGAGCCGGTCGGCGTGGTAGAGGTAGCGTTCTTCGAAGACCTTTTGGTGCATGCGGGCCCCGTTGAAGCCTGCCGCCATGCCCAGCTCGATGTCCCGGACCAGGGCCTCGTCGCTGGGTGCGGTCATCAACGAGTCGGGCCAGTAGCCCTGGTCCAGGACCAGGCGTTGGAAGATCGCCTCGCCGTTGATCAAGAACCTACGCCCGTCGATGCTCACCGAGCGTAGCCCGGCGTAGGACTGCACGGCATCGATGACCTGGTCGTGCTCATCGAGGAGCTCCAGGTGCAGGTCGTACAGGTGCGGGTCGGTAGGTGACCAGGCCCGGACCCGGTCTTCTGGGAGGGTCAGCTGGAGGGTGGGGGACAGGTCCAGGTCGGCCCGCACACGGGCGGTGGCCACCGGCCCGGCCTGGTCGCTGATGCGTGCCTGGAGGTGGTGGCCGGGCCGGTTGGCCGACACCGGTGTGGTGATGGTGAAGGCCCCTGCGGCCAGGTGCGGGGTGATCCGGGGGCGCTTGAGGTGCACCTCGGGCACCGGCTCGAGCCACACGGTCTGCCAGATCCCGGTGGTACGGGTGTAGTTGCAGTGGGTGTTGGCATACCACGTGGCCTGCTTGCCGCGGGCCTGCAGCTCCTCGCGCAGGTCCCGGGCCCGGACCACCACCGTGCCACGCCCAGCGACCAGGGCGTCGGTGATGTCCGCACTGAACGGGGAGAACCCGCCCCGGTGGCGGGTCACCTCGGTGCCGTTGACCCATACCGTGGTGTCGTGGTCGACGGCACCGAAGTGCAGCCATACCCGCTGCCCGGCCCAGCTGTCCGGGACCTCGATCTCCCGGCGGTACCACACCGCCTGCAAGAAGTCGGTGTTCTCCACCCCCGAAGCCGCCGACTCCGGCGCAAACGGCACCAGAATCTCCCCGCGCAGCTCCCGGTCAACCAGGCCACGCTCCAGACCGGAGTCACCCTGGTCAATCTCGAACTGCCAGCGACCGTTGAGGTTCAACCACCTCGAGCGCACCATCTGCGGACGCGGATACTCAGGGCGGGGACATGTTTCGGGCATAGCTCACTCTCTCTGTGCATCGTGGACCTCCGGTGCCGGGCAGCAGCCGGCACCGGAGGAGTTGGGTGGGGTGGATCTACTCCTCCACAGCGGAGAAGGTCACCGACTCGAACTGCGCCACCGTGGCCGGGTCGCTGCCACCGCCGGCATAGAGGCCGACCCGAGGTGCGGAGTCGGCCGGAAGCGTCCAGGTCGCGCCCCAGCGCCAGTTCTCCCCGTCGGTCGAGGAAGCGCTGCGGTAGCGCAGCTCCCCGGTCTCCGGATCCACCGTGTGGTGCAGGCGCAGCCACATCGTGGTCGCTGTCGGGCCGCCGAGGTGTGCACCCCAGTCGAGTCGTTCGCCAGTGCGCATCTCCTTGCCGAACTCCACCTGTCGGGTCGCCTGCAGGGCCACCGAACCCAGTCGGAGGAAAAGGTCATCGTCGCTGTGCACGATCAGACCAGCCTGCTGGAAGTTGCGGATCTCGTCCTCACCGACGTCCAGGGTGAGCTCGACATCCATGAGCCACTCTCCGGCTGGGGCGTCTCGGAGCAGCAGGCTGCCGGTGTTGTCCGAACCGACGATGTCGCCGTCAGTGAGGGGCCAGTGCAGGCTGCCATCGGCCACCGTCACATCATCCTGCTCTCGAACCCACTGCCACCCAGGTGCTAGCCCGTCGTCGAACTCCTCGACGAACAGGGTCTCGCCGGCCAGCGGGGTCGGCACCGGATCGGTGACCGGCTCGTGGGCGGCAGTCACACTCAGGTTGTCGACCTGGACCGCGGCGTCTGCCGCGGTCAGCGCGAGGTGACGTCGAGGTCGGGCGCTGCTGGTCTCGAGCTGCACCTCCGCCAAGGAGTCGCCTAGCCTGCTCTCGGTCAGCTGGGCGTGCACCTGACCGTCTCGGATGTCCACGACGAGTGCGGTGAAGGCGCTGGGGTCGAACGTCGCTGGGAGGTCGGTGACGGCAGTCTCCAGCTGCCCCGGGCTGCCCGTCCAGGCACGCAGCTCACCGGCGTCAGCGTCGACTGCGATACCGAGCTGGTGCGGACCGGCACGGAGCAGCTCCACGGTGAACGTGCCGCTGCCGGAGGGGAAACGCAGGTCGGTCTCTACCCGAGACTCGCGGGCCAGCGGCCGGCGCGTCTGCACCTGGGCTGGGTCCGCCGTCGGGGTCAGTAGACCCACGTTTCCGGCATCGTTCAGCCGCTCGGGCACCGAGGTCCAGGTGCCGGAGACGGTGCGCAGCGTGTCACTGGTCGCTGGGTCCGCCATCACGATGCCGTGGTCAGAACCCGTGATCGGTCCAGTCAACGTCCCTTCGGTGGGTCCGGCGCCAGCGGCCGCCACGGGCCAGCCGTCGATCCAGTCGAGCCGGTCGATGAACGTCGGGCGCTCGTTGACACCGCCCGGGTCGTCCAACCACGCATCCTCTCGTTCGATGCCGTGGTAGAGGATCCAGTCCTGCCCGGTGGTGTCGGAGAAGAACGCGTGGTGGCCCACCCCGATGATCGAGTTGCCGTTCTGTGCGATAACCTGCGTGCCGCCCACACGGGGATCCAGCATCGAGACGCCCTCCTGGTCCAGGAACGGCCCCCAGGGTGAGGTGGAGCGTCCGGCGTAGACGCTGTACCCGGTCACCGGTCCGGCGCAGCAGTTCGCCGAGGATGCGGTGAGGTAGTAGTAGTCGCCACGCTTGACCACGTATGCGCCCTCATATCGATCGGCGACAGTCACCTGGACGGGCTCGCCCACCGCATGCAGTCCGGTCTGGTCCACCTCGGTCACCCAGACCCCGCCGTTGTAGCCGCCGAAGTAGAGGTATCGCCGGCCGTCGTCGTCGGTGAGCAGCGCCGGGTCGATCGTGTTGAAGTAGCCTCCGTCACCGTCCGGCCGCGCGTCGACGACCGCCTCCTCGGAAGGCGTCCACGGCCCATGTGGTGTGGGGGCGGTTGCGGCGCCGATGGCGTAGTTCCACGCACCGGGATCGGCCACCGTGTCGGTGACGGTGTAGTACAGGACATACTGGCCGCCGATGTAGCGGATGTCAGGTGCCCAGAACATGGACGAGGACGTAGCCCAGTCAGGACGGTTCTCCTCGTCGAAGATCTCGCCCAGGTACTCCCAGTCGGTGAAGTCCTGGGTGCGAGCCACATGCATCAGACCGAACTCGCTCGGTGCCTCGGTCAGCGGGTCGCTCGTGGCGTACAGGTACCAGTACCCGTCCTTTCCGCGAATCACGGCGGGGTCAGCGTAGGTGTCAGAGAACGAGTCCGTGATGGGGTTGGTCACCTGCGCCGGCTCGGCTGGGCGGACCTGCGCCGGTGCCGGCCCGCCTACGGTCGCAGCGGCTGGCGGTTCGGCGGCGGCGGGCACCGTCGTCCCCAGCGCCAGGGCGCCGACTCCCATGAGGGCGGCAGCCAAGAGGTGTCTGCTACGCATGGTTCTCCATTCCGGCCGCGGCTGGCGGCGCTGTGGTCGATCGAGGCGCGGAGACCGCTCCGCACCGCTCCCGCGACGGCCGAGTCGTCCGGGTCAGGCCGTGCTGCTCTGGCGCACCTCGATGGTGAACGGAACTTCTACCTGCTCGGCAGGTGCGCCGGGTTCCTCGGTCCGCCGGACGAGCAGCCGAACAGCTTCGGTGGCCAGGAACCGCACGTCGGGGGCGACCGTCGTCAGTGTCGGGTAGGCAAAACGCGCGTCCTCGATGTTGTCGAAGCCGGCGACGGCGATCCTGTCTGGGATCGTGATACCCGCCTCCCGTAGGGTGCGCATCGCCCCGAGTGCCAACAGGTCGTTGAAGCAGAGCACGGCATCGATGGGGGCCGAGGACCGCAGCAGCCGGGCCATCGCTGCGGCACCATCCTCTCGCCGGTATGCGTCCACCTCGGCAGCGTGGCCAGGGGTGGGTTCCAGACCGGCGGCTCGTAGGGCGCGCTGGTAACCACGCCAGCGCTGCAGGCCCGTGCCGTGGGGCTCGTAGCCGATGGTGGCGATGTGCTGCCGACCGGATGCCAGCAGGTGCTGAGTGACCTCTTCGGCAGCGCGCACACTGTCCATGGCGACATGATCGGCGTGGATCGGGTACCGGTGCTCGCCGATCATCAGCAGAGGAGTGCTGCCCAGCAGGTCCTCGAGCACGTCGCCTGGGGTGGCCAACGGGGAGAAGATGATGCCATCGACCAGGCTGGTCGTGAGTCCCTCCAGGGCTGCCTTCTCCTCGTCCAGGCCGCCCCCAGTCTCTTCGATGACGACCGTGCGTCCGTGAGCCTTCGCTGCCCGGCTCACCTCCGAGGCGAGGGTAGAGAAGTAGGGAGAGGCGAGCTCGGGCACAGCGAGCGCGAGGAAACCCGAGCGGCCGTGCCGCAGGCTTCGGGCACTCGGGTTCGGTCGGTACTGCAGTGCCTCGATCGAGGCGAGCACCTTGGTGCGGGTCTTCTCGGTGACGTTGGGGTGGTGGTTGATCACGTTGGAGACCGTCTTGAAGGACACGCCGGCGTGTGCGGCCACATCCCGAAGGGTCGCTCGCATGCCTGCCACCGTTCTCGTTGCCCTTCCAGCCTACTGTCACGGTCACCACCCTCAGGGTCGGGTATCGACCTGGGTGGCCGGCTCAGCGAGCACCGGGGTGCCGTCCTCGGTCCAGGTCAGCGGGGTGAGCCACATCTGTCGGCCTGGCACAGGGTCGCCGACGGCGTCCGGTGGCCAGGCGTGGTGCACGTACCAGGTGGAGTCGCCGGCCTCGATGACCATGCCGTGCCCCGGACCGGCAGCCACCTCGTTGGTGGACAAGATCGGCTCGTCCACCGGTTTGCGGTAGGGCCCCAGCACGTCGTCGGCGACTGCATAGCTCACGCCATACTCCGGTGACCCGTAGCCGTTAGCGGAGTAGAAGAGGTAGTACTGACCGTCACGGAGCCAGAGGAACGGGCCCTCCACCAGGTCTCCTTCCCAGGCCTGGTCGTGCGTGATCAGCTGGGTCGGACTGTCGCCCACCAGGGAGAGCCCGTCCTCGGAGAGCTCCTGGATGTAGATCCAGGACGTGGTGCCGATGTTGTTCCCGTCGTTCTTCCAGAGCAGGTACGGGGTGCCGTCCGCATCGATGAACGGGGACGCGTCGATCGAGCCGCCATCGTCCGACTGGCAGATGAACGGTTCGGTTGCTTCGTCGACGAACGGTCCTTCCGGGGAGTCGGAGACAGCCACGCCGATGCACTGCTTCGTGCTCTGGCGGTCCTTCGCCGTGTAGTAGGCAAGGTACCGGTCGCCGATCTGTGCCACCTCGGGGGCCCAGTGCCGGCCGACGCTCGCCCACGGTGCCAGCTCGGGCATCCCGTTGCCGATGACCGACCAGGTGACCAGGTCCTCAGAGCGCAGTATCGGAAACGTTCCGAAGGTGTTCTGGGTGGCGTAGGCGTACCACTGACCGTCTGCCTCCAGCACAAAAGGGTCTGGGAAGTCGTTCTCGTAGACCGGGTTGGTGAACCCCATGTCGTCGTCCTCCGCATCGGTGTCACTCTCGTTCGGGCCGCAGCCGGCAAGCAGCATCGCGCCGCCGAGCACGACGGCGGTCGTCACAGCTGGTAGGGGATGTCTCATCTGGGTCCCTCGTTGCGTGGGTAGGCGTTCGTCATCCCTTGAGCCCGCTCCGGGCCACGCCCTCGATGATGTAGCGCTGGGTGAAGATGAACAGGATCAGTACCGGCACGCTCGCCACGAATGCGCCGGCCATGATCACCGGGTAGTCGGTCACGTAGGCGCCCTGCAACAGCTTCAGACCTGCGGGCAGGGTGAGCCTCTCCGGGCTGAACAGCACGTACACGGGCCAGATGTAGTCGTTCCAGTTGCCCAGGAAGGACAGCACGGCAAGCGTGGCTAGCGCTGGTTTGGCGTTCGGCAGCACCACCCGGGTGAACACCTGCCAGTGGTTCGCTCCGTCGAGGGCGGCGGCCTCCTCCAGCTCCGAGGGGATCGCCACGAAGAACTGACGCAGGAAGAACACACCGAAGGCGCCCGCCGCACCAGGCACGATCAAGGCCCAGACGGTGTTCAGCCAGCCGAGCTGGTCGATGATCAGGTAGTTCGGCATGATGAACACGAACCCGGGTACGAACAGGGTGGACACGATCAGGGTGAAGATCAGGCCCCGGCCCCGGAACTGCAACCGGGCGAGCGCGTAGGCGGCCATCGAGGCGACCACGAGCACGAGCAGCATGTGCCCGGCGGCGGCCACCAGGGAGTTCAGCACCCAGCGCAGCACCGGGTACTGCCCGTCCAGGCTGAGCAACGTGTCATAGGCGGAGGTGTCGAACGTCGAGGGCAGGATGGTCGGCGGGATCGAGGTCGCCTCGCCGTAGGTCTTCAGCGAGGTGCTGCCCATCCACAGGATCGGCCCGAAGAACGTCACGAACAGGGCTGCCAGCATCAGCCAGAACATCGAGCTGCGCAGCATCGTGCCCGCAGTCATCCGCGGGCGTGTGTTCCGAGCGGTGGGTCGGGAGGCTGTGGTGGTCATCCGGTGCCCTCCGTGGCGGTGGACGTCCTGCGGCGCCGGCGCGGCCGGTCGGAGTCGCGCAGAGCGAGAAAGTTGATGATCGAGACGATGCCGAGCACCACGGAGAGCAGGTAGCCCATCGCCGCCGCTGTGCCCATCCGGTAGGCGCCGAGGCCTTCGTCGAGGATCACCATCAGCACCGTGCGAGTGCTGTCTCCGGGCCCACCGGAGGTCACCAGATCGGATTGCCCGAACATGTTGGCCGAGGCGAGCACCGTCAGGGTGACGACGAAGACCATCACCGGGCGCAGCCCAGGCAGGGTGACGTGCCGGAACTGCTGCCTGCGGGAGGCGCCGTCCACCTTCGCGGCGTCATAGAGGTCGCTGGGGATGTCCTGCAGCCCCGCGATGTAGATGATCGTGTTGAACCCGAGCGTCCACCACACGGTCAGCCCCACCAGAGAGATCCACGCCCACGGTTGGGCGGTGATCCAGGGGATCGGGGCGTCCACGCCGAACAATCCGAACACGTGGATCAGCCCGGAGCGCTCGATCAGGAAGTTCAGGATGCCGATGTTCGGGTCCAGGATGAATCGGAACAGGACGCCGACCACTGCAACGCCGAGCACGTACGGCATGAAGATGACCCCGCGCATGAACGTCCGGCCCGGGAACCTGCGGTTCAGCAGCAAGGCCATGAACAGCGGTAGCACGATCAGCAGCGGCACTGAAGCCAGCACGAACGTCCCGGTGGCGATCATGCCGTCCCAGAACCGGGAGAAGGCCGAGGTCGCCGAGCTGAACAGATCTAGGTAGTTGTCCAGACCCACGAATGGCTTGTTCGGGAGCAGGTAGTCCCAGTCGTGCAGGGACATCCATACGCCGAGCACAGCAGGGAAGGCTACGAACGTGCCGAAGATGGCCAGAAACGGAGCGAGGAACGCGTACGGGGTCCACCACGCGTGTCGGCGGACCCTCCTGCCCGCACGCGGTACCGGCTGCTTGGCTGCCGGCCGCGGGCGGGCAGGGGCGGTGGACTGCTGGACCATCAGGAGCCGTACCGCTCGCGGTTCTCTTCGAGGACCGTGTTCGCCCGGTCTGCCGCTTCCTGCAGAGCCGGGGCCGGATCCTTGGTCAGCAGCACTGCCTCGTTCAGTGCCGTGTCCAGCTCTGCCATAGCGTCGCCGATACCGGGGAGCGCGGGCGGGAAACGCAGGTCCTCGGCCTGCTCGGCGATCGCCGCCTGGGGTTCCATGTCCGCGAACTCCTCGGACTGGCGCACCGAGTTCCGGGCGGGGACCTGGCCTCCGGCTGCCCAGGCGATGGACTGTTGGGAGATCCAGTTGATGAACACGCGAGAGGCCTCGAGCTGGTCATCGGTGGTGCCGCGTTGCTCGGTCATCACGAAGTTGTGCGATCCGGCCCATGCGGCGTTCTCGCCGCCGATGTTGGGCAGCCGTGCCACGCCCCAGTCCAGGTCCTCGATCTCGTTCAGCGTGTTGATCGACCAGATGCCGTTCCAGTTGAACGCCGTCTGCCCGTTCTGCAGGGCGATCATGTCCGCGTCCTGGCCGACGTCACGTACGCTCCAGCCCTTGTGGATGGCATCGACCATCCAGGTCAGGGCTTCCACACCGGGATCCTCGGCCCACATCGCGGTGGCGCCGTCAGCGTCGAAGAGCTCACCGCCGAACTGCCAGATCAGGGACTGCAGCGTGTGCCCACCGGTGAACAGGTGCGGGCTCATCCAGTGCCCGGCGATGTCGTTCTCCAGCAGCGTGTCCAGGGCTGCCTCGTAGGACTCCCGGTCCATCGGAGGACTCTCTGGGTCCAGGCCGGCATCGGCCATCACGGTCTTGTTGTAGAAGAAGCCCGTGGGGTGCACGTCGAGCGGAATCCCGAACCGGGACCCGTCGTAGAGGCCGGCCTCCCAGACTGGCGCGAGGAAGTCCTCTTCAGTGATCTCGAGTGCTTCTGCAACGTCGTCCAGCGGCCGGAGCAGGCCTCGCGCGGCCGAGGTGGCGAGCGAGTCCAGGTGGTGGATCGCCACCTGCGGACCGTCACCGGAGGTGATCGCAGCGGGCAGGCGGGAGTGGAAGTCGGCCCACTCCATCACGGTGGTCTTGACCGTGATGTTCTCGTGCTCTGCGTTGAACTGGTCCACCAGCTCCTGCATCACCGGTCCGTCGCCGCCGGTGAAGCCGTTCCAGAAGGAAAGCTCCACGGCGGCGCCGTCGTAGGACTCACCACCGCTGCCGGTGGCTGCGTTGCCGCCGCCACCACTGCCGCCGGAGCAGGCGGCCAGAGCGGCGCCCCCACCGGCGGCGGAGATGGCGGTCAGGAAGCCTCGGCGGCTCAGAGCGGGATGTGGGCGGTCGGTCGTCGGGTGCACACGTACTCCTTCGTCATGTCTGTCCGGTCCTCGGTGAACCGAGGTGAGGCAGCGGGCAGCGGCACTGCTATCGCTGGCCCTGGTGGCAGTCAGATGCTGCTTTACAACGGATCACCAACATCAGGGTAGCCAGACTTTTCCTCCGTTGTAAAGGGGGTGCGAACCCAGCCGCGCGGAACGCTCCACGCAGGCGGCGCTGTTGGGACCTGCTGCAGTTTGCGAACGCTGGGTTCCGCGGCAGAGCGGGGTCCGGAGGCCGCGAAGGCGGGCGTTCGCGACTAGTGCGCTGGGGTTAGAGGTAGCGGGTCGGGTCGAAGGTCTCCAGCGGGATGATCCGCACCCGCGGCAGCGGCACGGTGAACGCGTGCACGTCGTCCTCGAGGTCCACCAGCTGCACCCCACGCTCGGCCAGGTCGCTCAGCTGAGCGTTGATGAACTCCCGGAAGCACAGCACGCCCAGGCGCCGCTCACCGTCGATGAGGTGCTCCAGCTGAGGCAGGAAGTCGCCGTCGTGGCTGGCCAGCAGCACGTCTCCGGGCCGGTCGGCCAGCGCTTCCAGGGTGCGCTGGATACCCACGTCCACGACCTTCTCCGTGCCGGAACCGGCCAGCGGGATCGGGTGGTAGCCCATCGCCAGCAGCGCCTGCACGAAGTTCATCGGCATCTGCCCGCTGGTGGCGTTCAGGAAGAACAACGCCCGCACCGGCTGGTTCCACAAGGTGCGGGCGTGCTCGGTGACCCGGTCCCAGCGGGGCCGCTCGTCCGGGTTCGGCCGGTGTCCCAGCACGCTCATGCCGAGGGTGGCGTCGATGTTCTCGCCGTCCACCAGCAGGTAGGTCGTGCGTGGGGCTTCGCTCTGGGGCATGGGCACACTCTATGCCGCACCACCGGCGGTGAGCGATGAGCCCACCGCAGGCGGCGTCGGCGACGGGGGACTCAGCCCTGCGGCGTGGTGCCGATCTGGCCGGCCGACCCGCCGGACTTCAGCGCCGCGAACCGGGCGTCCACCTCCAGGGAGTCGGCATCCGTCTCCAGCTCGGCGAACTGTGCGTCCAGGGAGGAGGCGTTGATCTCCGCCCGGCCGGCGACCAGGGCCTCCTGCCGGCGCACCTGCTCCTCGTACCGGGAGATCTCGCTGGTCGGGTCGAGCACGTTCATCGAACCGATCGCCTGCTGCACCTGCGCCTGGGCCTGTGCGGTCTTGGCACGTGCTGCCAGCTGGTCGCGCTTCACCTTGAGCTCGCCCAGCTTGTCCTTCATCACCGCCAGGCCGTGCTTGAGCTTCTCCACCACCTCACGCTGGGAGGCGAGCATCGGCTCGGCGTCCTTGACCTCCTGCTCGTATCCGATCTGCTTCTGCAGCGCGACCTTGGTGAGGTTGTCGTACCGGTCGGCTCCGGCGGCGTCCCCCGCGGCGCGCAGCTCGTCCGCCTTGCGGGAGGCAGCCAGGGCCTTGTTGTGCCACTCGGTCACCGCGGCCACGTCGGAGTTGTAGTCCTGCTCGGCCAGGCGCAGGTTGCCGATCGTCTGCGCCACAGCGGTCTCCGCCTCGGCGATGTTGTTGGTGTAGTCGCGCACCAGCTGGTCCAGCATCTTCTGCGGGTCCTCGGCCTGGTCGATCAGCGCATTGATGTTCGCCTTGGCAAGCTGGGCGAGACGGCCCAGGATGCTCTGCTTCTCGGTCATGTGGATCGTCCTTCGCTGTGTTGGTCGTGCTAGGTCTCAGTGCACCACGGGCTGGCCGGGGCGCGGGTCAGAAAGCGCCGCCACCTCCCATGTCGCCACCGCCGAAGCCACCGCCCCCGCCGAGCCCGCCGCCACCGTTCCAGCCGCTGCCGCCGAACCCGCCGCCGAAGCCGCCACCGAGCGCGGAGCCGATCAGCCCGCCCAGCAGAAGCGAACCCATGTTGACCCCGGACCGGCGCCCGGCGTACCGGCCGTAGCCGCGGGGGCCGGCGTAGCCGAAGCCGCCGTAGTCCATCGGCCCCTGGGCGTGCCAGCGCTGCACGTCCGCGGTGGCCAGGTCCCGGGCGCGGGAGGCAGCCGCCCAGGCCCGGTTCACCAGGTCGACGGCGCGGCGGGGCTCGTGCTGCTGCACCGCTTCGGCCTCCTGCAGGAACCGGGAGGCGTTCGCGATCCTGGTGCGAGCCTCCGGTCCGACGGCGCCCCGGTTGGTGGCGATGTAGTCGTTCGTGGACCGGATCAGGCCGTAGGTGCGCTGGATGCCAGTGGCCAGCTTGCGTTGGGCACGCTCGTCGGCCTCGACCTGTTGTCGGCGGGGGGCGAGAGCCTCGTCGAGGGCGTCCTCAGCGCTGCTGATCTCGGCCAGTGCGGCGATCGGGTCGCCGCCCTCCTTGGCGTTGGTGGCCTGGGTGATGGCGCTCTTGGCCCGCGGGACGAGCGCCTGTACCGCGCTGTCCCCGGCGGCGAGCCGGTCCACATCGATCAGGTCGGCGCGGATCGAGGCGATCGCCGGGTCGAGCTTCTCCCGGGCGTCGGCGAGCTCTCGCCCTCCGGTGTGCACCGACTCGATGAGGGTGACCGCCTGCTGCAGGGCGTCTTCGGCGGTGCGGGCGTAGGCCACTGCGCCGGCGCGGTCCTCCTCGGTGAGCTCCTCCCGCCCGGCGGTCACGGCCTCCCGGGCGGCGGCCAGCAGCGACCGGGCCTGCTCCGGGGCGCGGGCCAGGGACTCTAGGGCGCTGGCCGGGTAGGTGGCGTGCAGCTGGGTCAGTGCCAGCTCGGCCGGCGGCAGGGTCTTCTCGATCTCCCCGGCGCGCTGCTCAAGGTCATCGAGCGCCTGCGGGGCGTGCTCGCGCAGGTTGCGCAGGTGCGCGAACGCCTCGGCCTGCTCGTCCAGCTCGGCGTCCGCAGCAGCGCAGACTGTGAGGATCCGGGTGAGCATGTCCCGGCGCTCGGTCTCGGTCTCCGGGGTGGCATCCTCCAGCTGGGCTTGCAGCTCGAACGCGTCGGAGAGCTTTGCGGTGGCGCTGGTCAGCGCTGCCCGGAACGCCTGGGTGGCTTGCAGCCCGAACTGTGCCTCGGCGAACGCCAGCTCCTGCTCCGAGGTGCGCACTGCGTCGTCCAGGTCCACCAGAGCCGAGCCGGAGCGCGTGGTCAGCTCGGCTACGGAGAGGGCGGCGAGCTTCGCTTCCAGCGAGTCGGGCGCTGGTTGCGGCCGGGCAGCCGCCTGCCGCTGCCCACGTGCTCCGACGGTCTCGGACCGCTTCCGGCGGGAGCGTGCCCAGAGCACCACCAGCCCGACCACCACGGCCAGGGCGACGACCACCAGCACCACCGTCAGTGCGCTGCCGCCACCGGTGGCGGCGGAGTGGACCTCGTTGGTGAAGGTCACCGCCCCGCCGGCCCAGTCGCCGCTGCCTAGCTGGTCCCGCGCCTGGCTGTCGGCGGAGTCCAGCTGGGACTGGGACAGCCCGGCCGCCTCGTTCGCCCACAGGCCCGTCTGCTGGTCCTCCACGGCCACGGCCCAGAGCAGGTCCAAGTTGCCCAGACCGGTGGCCTGGGCCGACTGTGCGGCCCACTCCTGCTGGTCCATCCCGTCGAAGGAGTCGACGTAGACCACCCACAGGTCCAGGTCGGTGTCTGAGCGCAGCTCGTCGATGGCGGCGGTGACCTCCGCATCCTGCCCGTCCAGCACCTGCTGGCTGGAGTGATCGACCACATGACCGTCTACGGCTCCAGGAGGCTCCGCCGTCGCCGGCAGGGCGATCAGGGTGAGGCCGAGCAGGGCAGTGCACAGCCCGGCGAGGGCGCGGGAGGGAAGTCGGACCACATCTTTGATCTTCGCGGTTGGACCGCGGCCGCGCAATGAGGAGGCGGTCGTCCCGCTGTCGGCGAACACCGGAACTTTGCCTACCCGCCTGCTCGTCACAGCACCCGGAGCGGCCGCGCAGTTTCAGTTCTCCAGGTTCGTGGAGTACCTTGCACGCCGTGCTCGACTCTCCGAACTTCTCCGCTTCTTCCGCTGCTGCTCCCGTGCTGACCGTGGTGCAGCACCAGGACTCTGTGCCGCTGGGTCTGCTCAGTGAAGCGCTCGCTGGGGTGCAGATCAGCCTGGTGCGCCCGGACGCCGGCCAGCTGCTGCCCGACGCCAGCGACCTGGACGGTCTGGTGGTGCTGGGCGGCACCATGTCCGTGCAGGACACCCGCGACCATCCCTGGCTGACCGCGGAGCGGGAGCTGCTCGATGCCGCCGTGGCCCAGGGTGTGCCCACCCTCTGCGTCTGCCTAGGTGCCCAGCAGCTCGCCGTGGCGCGCGGGGGTCAGGTGGAGGTGGCTGCCCCCACCGGCCCGGAGCGCGGTGTGGTGGAGGTACGGATGCGCCCGGACGCTGCCGCCGACCCGGTGCTCGGCCCGGTGGTGGCAGCGCTCGGTCGGGACGTGCCGGCGCCCTCGATGAACGGCGACGCGATCACCGCCCTGCCGCCGGAGGCCACCTGGCTCGCCAGCTCCCAGCAGTACCCGTTCCAAGCATTCCGGCTGGGTAGCGCCGTGGGCGTGCAGTTCCACCCCGAGGCCGACGAGGCCACCATGCGCCGCTGGGCTGCCGCCGAGGGGCAGGACCCCGACGATCTGGCCGCGGGCTACGGCCCGAACGCCGAGGCACTGGCCACTGTGGCCACAGAGCTCGGCGCGGCGTTCGCCGCCCAGGTGGTGGACCGCACCCGGCTCGCGGTGCGCTAGCCAGCCGGCCGTCGTCAACGTGACCGTCATACGGCTCGACCTCCCGAAATGGCGAAGGTCCTGTCAGATGACCGTCGTTCTCTACACCCCGAAGACTTGGTCGAAGAACTCCCAGGTCTGCTGCTGCAGGTCCGGTGGGAAGGAGTGCGGGGCGTCGATGAATGCCCCGCGGTAGGCCTGCGGTGCACCGGCTGCCGCGTACCGGGCAGCGATCAGCTCGTGCGCGGCGCGCATGCCCGCGGGTGGGAACAGCTGGTCGCGCTCGGCGTAGCCGACCAGCAGCGGGCGTGGCCGGCGGGCGGCGGCGATGTCTGGCCAGTCCGCCACCCGGCCGATGCCTGGGTTCATCATCATCCAGGTGTGCTTGTGGACGTAGCCGTCGAGCATCGGCGCCAGCGTGGACATCATCGCGATCACCGCCGCGGCCCGCACGTTCTCGTTGAGCGCGGTGGCCAGGGCCGCCCGTGCGCCGCCGCCGGAGAGACCCACCACGCCCACCCCACCGGGTAGCACGTCCTCGCGGGAGGCGAGCAGGTCGACGGCGATCGCGTCTTCCCGGGCCACCGCACCTCCCCAGGAGGTACCCAGGATGCCGAGCAGCTTGGCCATCGCGTCCTCCAGCGGTCCGGCGTAGGCCTCGTAGCGGGCCGGATCGTCGAGGGTCTTGCCGGTCTCGGCCTCCCGGGCGGTGGCGGCCAGGTGGCCCGCGGCACGCACCCGGTCGGGCATGTCGGCGACCGGGACGCGCCGGCTGCCCCAGCCGAACGCGTCCGGGACCAGTACCGCGTACCCACGGCGGGCGAGCTCGTTCGCGTACGCCACGCCGTCATACAGGCCGGACCGGGCGGCCAGAGCCCCCGGCGCGGCGGGCTCCGGACCGTCGGCGACCTTCTCCTTGCCGTAGTACTTCACCCCGCCGTGGCAGTGCAGTGCTACCACCCCGGGCAGGGCAGTGGTCACGCCGGCCGGGCGCAGCAGCCAGCCTTCCGACGGGGCGCCGACACCGACGTCCCAGCGCAGCACTGTCCCGTCTACGCCGCCGGCGGTCCAGGTCTGCACCACCTCCGGGGACACCCGCTCCGGTACGGGGAGCACCCCGAGGGTGGTGCGCAACCGGGAGACCACGGCTTCGCCGTCGGGTTCCTCAGCGGAGAACAACGGGCTGGCGGAGCGGGCCAGGTCGAGCAGACCGTCGAGGGAGCGGAGGTCGGCGGGAGCGGGATCCATCTGGACCACGCTAGCGGGCGGCTGGGGTGGGGACCTAGCTGTACTCGGCCATCAGGTTGGTGACACTCGGCTGAGGGGCGGGAGGCCGCCGAGTGCGCTGTGGCGGCGTTCAGTGTTGTAGGTGTGCAGCCAGGGTGCAAGGGCGTCGCGGCGGGCTTGGTTGCTGGTGAAGACGTGGCGGTAGGCCCACTCGGTCTGCAGGGTGCGGTTGAACCGCTCGACCTTGCCGTTCTGCCAGGGGCAATGGGGCTTGATGAACTTCTGCTTCGCACCCAGATCGGCCAGGGCCTTGTGGACGTCGCGGCCGTGGCGGTAGGCGAAGGCGTTGTCGGTCATCACGCGTTCGATCCGGGTG
>NZ_ATWL01000033.1 GCF_000421225.1 Ruania albidiflava DSM 18029
CCGCCATTCTCGCGGCGCTGGTCAGCAGGATACGGGTTCGGTAGTTGCCGGCGTTTTTGAATCCGCGGCCGGTGCGTTTGATGTTCTTGATGCCGGTGTTCGCGGCCTCGACCTTCGCGGTCGTGGCGCCGGTGACGATGAGCACCTCGATGGCCTCCCACCAGGCGATGATCGTATCGTAGAGCCGGTCGGTCTCTGGCATGTTCGCCACCATCACGTAGTAGCCCAGGCGCATTCGCTCCTGCCACGCATCAGCGAGAGTGGTGGTGGCCAACAGCCGGCGGAGCTGCTCCTTGATGCCCCAGGCGGCGGAGAGCTCATCGGTGGGGTCATCCTCGCGGAACACTCGATCCAGGCGTGCCCAGCCACGTGCGGAGAGCGTGTCGGCCCCGCGCAGCAGGAGCCTGCGGTTGGCCCAGGACGCATCGCGCTTGCGGCCCCGGCGCCCGTGCTGGTCGCGGGTCAAGCGCTGGCGCACCCGGGTCACGGCGTCGTTCGCGAGCTTGATCAGGTGGAACTTGTCGACCGAGACCGGCGCCTGGGGCAGGTAGGTGTGCAGGGCCTTGCGGAACGCGGCGGAGGGGTCGATGGCGACGACCTCGATGCGGTCCCGCCATGCCTGGGACCGGGCGGACAGCCAGGTGCCCACTGCGGCCGAGTCGCGCCCGTCCACGATCCCCAGGACCTGCCCGGTGGTCAGATCGACCAGGGTGGTCATCCACGGCTCATACCGCCGCCAGGTGCCGGTCTCGTCATGGAAGAAGCGCACCGACCGGTAGCGGTGCTCATCGATGCCCAGCCGCGTCACGGGCACGTCGTCGACATCGGGCAGCACCACGGCAGCCGCGGCGCTCAGCGCGGCCTGGACCAGGTGCCACGACACACCGCGGGCGCGGGCGACCTCGGCGACCGCACGCCCGGCATCGATCACCGCCGCGGTGACCTGGTCCTTCAACCGGGTCGTGGAGCGGGCGAATCTGGGCACCTGGTCGGTGGCCTCGGCGAAGGTGCCCCGCCCGCACAGGTCCTCATCGCAGAACCAGCGCCGCTTGGCCCACCAGACCTCCACCGCGCCAGCGACCGGGATGTCCCGCAGGCACTGCACCCGGCGGGAATGGACCCGCTCGGCGATCACCCCGCACTCGGGGCAACCCGGCGGGCAGGTCGAGGCGATCGTGATCCGCCGACCCCCGCCCGGCAGGTCGACCGCATCAATGACGCGGTAGTCGGGCAGGTTGAAGATGGTGCTCGCGGCATCACGCCGCGAGCCCGTAGGCTCATTCACAGCTCGTGGTCCTCGCTACTCGATGGATGTCCGACAACACCCATCACAGCAGGGCCACGAGCCCCTCCCTCTCTACGGCGCGGCCGGCACCTTCACCACGAACCACGGAGAGCCGTCATACTGCCGCGTAGCGGTGCCGCGTGCGTCGAGCAGTTCGAGGAACTTCTTCCGGAGATCCGTAGGCTTACTCAGCAGACGATTGAGCGTTGGACCGCATCCCCGCGGCGCGACGAACACGTATCGGTCCGGAAGACAATAGAAGGCATCCACCACACCGTGGAAAATCTTCAGCATCTCCGGGAATGCGTCCGACACAGTGAGTGATCCGTCGTAATGTTTGGCCTGGAAGCAGTCCCATGCGTCTTCTAGGCCACGGTCGCTCTTGAACGCGGCGACATCGACGCCGCGGTCTCCGGAGCCTCCGAGTTGTTTGATCTGTCGATACGAAACAGTGACTCCGGTTGCCCACTCGGTGATGAAGACTTCCCACTCGTCTGGTGAATAGAAGTAGATGCGGTGGGCTGGAGGTACGGGCGATCCAGGAAGCGCTGGGGCTGGCGAGCCCGGCACGACGGGGACAGGAAAGTCGATGAGTTCGGGGGCACCGCCGCCTGCATGCGGCTGGGTCGCCAGGGACACGCGGCACCTCCTCGTTCGAGCGTCGTCACCGCCAATCCTATGAGATAGCGCTGCTCTGCTCTGCGATCGTCAGCTCGTGGGTCGTGAGAAGCCCTGTGTGGTTCGGGTCCATTAGTCGCAGGCGCGTCAGGAAGGTGCCAACGCGTGACGGACGGGACGCGGCCCGTGGATGTGGCCCCGCTCCCGGAAGTTGGGAGCCAGGCCGGTACTGCAAGTGAGGAGCCCGCTAGTGGTCGGGGTCGTCGCTGCTGAGCGGGTAGTCAGCGAAGCGAGCGTTAGCTTCGGTGTACGCCTGCTTGACGGCGATCAGGTTCTCCTCGACGGAGCTCGTCGTGCGGTCGTTGGTGACGTGGATGTCGACTCCGGCGTCGTGGAGCTGCTGGACGACGGCGACGTGATCGGCGTACTTGGAGCCGAGCCGAGCGAGGTCGGTGACGATGAGCCCGGTCACGTCCTCCCGCTCGACGGCATCGAGCACGCCTTGCAGACCGTAGCGACTGCGCCCGACGTCGGTGAAGACCTCGGTGACGGTCATGCCGTGCTCGTCGGCGTAGCGGCGGCAGTCGACTTCTTGCTGATCCAGCCAGGTCGGGTTCTCTGCCGCGCTGTACCGGTAGGTGACGGCCTTCATGACGCACCTCCGGCCATGACCAGAACCTCATCCGGCGTAGTACGCGACTCGGATTCACGGCGAGCAGCGCGACGCTGGACGTGCTCTCGGTAGCGGACGCGGGCGAGGGCGATGAGGCTCATCGGGCCGAGCCAGAGCATCTTGAGCGCGTTCCATGCGCACAGCTGGACGACCAGGTGGAGCCAGCCGGGACCGCCCTGCTCGATGTGGTCGGTCAGGAACTTGACGGCGGCGATGTAGGGGGCGGCGAGCAGCATCGCGGGAACGTCCCATTTGAGTCCGCAGCGGGTGTAGACGGCATCGCGGATGCGGTTCGTCGGGAAGAGCCGGCGGGCCGGTTCCAGGTTCTGGGCGGTGTTCTCGCTCTGGCGCCAGCGGCGTCGGACGCGGTCGCTGAGGAACATCGGTGGGCCTCCATTCAACACGGTTCGAATGATCGAGAAGCGGCGTGTTGGTGGTGGCCCCCGGAAGGGGCGATCCCGAAGGACCCTACAGATGGAATGCCTGCGCTTCACCTCCTAGTTTACGCCGGGGCCTGGCGAAGGGGAAGGTCTCGTCGCGATGCCGGGTGCACCTGCGCTGGTAGTGCCTGGTGAGTGGAAGGACCCGGTCATGGTTGCTCTGGCTAACTACGCCTCCGATGAGCGGACGGCCCGCGTGATGCTCTCGATGATGATCGAGCCCGCCGACCGCACCGCCGGCCGCCTGCTGCGCCGCGAAGGCGCCGTCGAGACCCTCCGGCTCCTCGACGCGGGCGGGCCGATGCCCGGCGTCCGGGCTGAGGAAGCAGCGATCCTGCACCACACCGCGCAGCACTTCGCTTCACGGCAGCCTCGGCGATGAGCTGGCGGGGGCGCTGGACGGGTCGTATGCGCCGCTGATCCCTGGCGATGCGCACTGGCCGGTCTCAGTGGACGCACTGGGCGATCGTGCCCCATACGTGCTGTGGACGAAGGGGGCGACCTCGTTCCTCGCAGTCCGGCAGGAAACCCGGGTGACGATCACCGGTTCACGGGCATCGACCAGTTACGGCGATCACGTCGCCGGAGAGCTCGCGCACGATGCGTCGCACGCGGAGCAGATCGTGGTCTCCGGCGGCGCCTACGGCATCGACGACGCCGCCCACCGCGCTGCGCTGAGTAGCGGCGGGCAGACGATCGCGGTGGTGCCCGGCGGGCCGGACCGGCTCTACCCGGCGGGGCATCGCGACATGCTCGAACGGGTCGGCGATGTGGGGTTGCTGATGAGTGAGATGCCGCCCGGGGCGGCGCCGACCCGGCACCGGTTCATCGCCCGCGGCCGGCTCCTGGCGGCACTGTCCTCGGCGACGGTGATCGTGGAAGCCGGGGCACGCTCCGGCTCCCTGCACGTCGCCCGCGAAGCGCATGCCCTCGGTCGTGGGGTTGGGGCGGTGCCCGGGCCGGTCACGTCCGCGGCGAGCACCGGCACACATCTGCTGCTGAGCGAGGGCACCGCCGCCCTCGTCACCGGCCACCACGACCTCGCCACCCTCACCAGCGACCGACGACGCCAGGCCCCGGCACGAACCACGGGGCTGAGCGCCGGTCGCGATCTCGATGCCGTCGATCAGTACCGGCCCGGCCGCTCCCTCTGATCCGCGGGTCAGAGCGCGCGGCCCTGCCGGGCCTCCATGGTGGGGTCCGGCTGCTCGGTGTTCGGGGTATGGCGGCTGAGCTGCTGGGCCCGGGTGAGCGCGGCGGTGGCGCGGGCGGCGTCGAGTTTCTGCGCATCCGATCCGGGCCCTGGGCCGAGCGGGGTGTCGTCGGTGATCTGGTACCGGTCGCGGTACGCGGCGACGACACGGCCGGCCTGCCGCCATGGCTGCGCCGTCCGTGCGTCCGCGGGCTTGGTCCCGAGCGCGGCCGTCCATGGTTCTCCCTCGTTCAGGTCGCGGTCGAGGACCGCGGATGCGCGGTGTTCGATCAGCTCTTCGCGTTCGGTGAGGGCGTGGTGCATCTCGGGGTCGGTGACGCCGGAGGCGTACGGGATAAGCCCGACGATCAGCCGTGGCGATCGGCGGGTGCGTCCGGACCCGGCGGGGCGGGCGGTGGCGCGGGCGAGGCGGTGATGCAGGACCGAGGCGATGTCGTCGGCATCGGCGAAGTCCCGCGCCGCCACCAGGCGTGGGAACAGGGCGTCGAGGTCGTGATGGTTAGCCTCGGCCCGGCGCAGCTCGGCGGATAGGGCACCGTAGGCGTCGGAGCCGAGCACCATGTCGACCTGCCCCTCGGTGAGGCCGGAGGTTTCGAGGAGGGTGGCCCAGCGGTCGTGCTGGCCGGCTTGGGCGATGGTCTCGTACTCCGCCGCCAACTGAGCGATGGACCCCCAGCACTCTTGCTCGGCGGTGATGGTCTCGTGCGCGGACAGCTCGGCGCCGACGTGCTGGAGCACCCCGTACAGAACGCTGCGGGCGGTGGCGTCGGGGTTGTCGGAGGGGTGCGGGGCGACATGGGCGTCGTCTGTGGTGTCGGTGGCGACGTGGGCGTAGCTCCCGTGCCGGCCGCGGGTCATCGCGACGTAGAAGTTCTCCCGCGTGGTCGTCGCCGTCACGACCGTGTGCGCGGTGTCGACCGTGACGCCTTGGGCGCGGTGCCCGGTGATCGCATACCCGAGTTCGACCTGTTCGGCGACGTAGGCGGCGGGTAGCACGAGTGAGCCGCCGAAGCGTCGTCCGGCGGGGCGGACGGTGATCGACCCATCGCTGGAAACGGCGGTGATGGTCCAGCGGTCGCCGTTGCGCACCCAGTTCTTGCCGTTCTTGGACCGCAGGCGCCGGTCGTTCTCCCTTGTGATGACCCGGTCACCCTTGGATGCCTGGGTGCCGTCGTGCAGGGTGACTTCTCGGCTGGGGGTGATCGTGCGGTCGAGGATGAGGTCGGCGCGGGCCCGCTCGTTGAGTTGGGTGACGGTCTCGCGGGTTTCGGCGACGAGGATCGACGCCCACCCCGCTTGCACGTCGGCCCGCCAGGCGGTGTAGGCGGCATCGATCATCGCGTCCTGTTCCCCGCTGCGCACTCGGTCGTGCTCGATGAGCGTGTCGATGGCCTGGGTACGGCCGTGCCGCAGGGCCAGCGAGTTGGCCTTCTCCCATTGATGGGTGAACCGGTGTACGTCGACCAGTTCGGGGGCGTCGCCGCGGTCGTGGACGAGCATCCCGAACGCCCCGCCCGCATCCACCGCCTGGAGTTGCGACCAGTCGCCCACGAGGAGGACTTTCGCGCCGGCTTGTTCGGCGAGGCCGGTGATGCGATCGAGGGAGCCGGTGCCGGCCAGGGATGCTTCGTCGAGGATCACGAGCTGGTCCTTGTCGAACGTGGTTCCGTGGAGGAGGTGCATCTGCCACCAGCGGGCCGTGTTTTCCGTCGCGATCCCCAGTTCCTCGCCGAGCACCTGTGCCGCGTTCTCCGACGGGGCGAGCCCGACCACGCTGCCTGTGCCGTGCCGCTGCTCCCAGGCCCGCTTCAACGCGCTCATCGCTGTCGTCTTCCCTGCACCTGCTGGCCCGACGAGCACGTCGACGACCCGGCCCGACACGGCGATCCGCTGTAGGGCATCGGCCTGATCGGGGCCGAGCCGGCGGCCCTCCGTATCCGGTCTGCTGGTGATCTTCTCGACGGTGGCCAGTTCCACGGTCGGCCCGGTCGTGGCGTGGGAGCGGTCGAGGAGGCGGTCTTCCGCGGCCAGCAGTTCTTCGGTGGAGTAAAGGACGGCGCTGGGGTGGCGGAAGCGGCTTGATCCGTCGGGGCGGCGGAACACGATCGGGCTCGATGCCAGCTCCGGCGGCGTCAACCGCAGCGACGCCTGTTCGGCGGCGTCGGTGACCATGCCGGTGATCGCCTCCCTGTCAGCGGCGGTCGCGAACCGGATGCCCATGAGCTGCCGGCTCGCCTCGGAGTGGAGGTTCCAGCGCCGCCACGCCGACCGTTTCTCACCCACCGCCGCGACGACGGACTGGCCGAGGTCGGTGATGGTGTCCAGGGGTACATCGTCGGCTCGCAACAGCGCCGCCTGCTCCCCGGTGCCGGTGAGAGTGCGCGCCCAGCCGGTCGCGTCCTCACCGAGGACCTCGCCGGCGCGGTGGCGCCAGTTGGCGGTAAGGGCAGCGAGCGACTGCACCCGCTTCTCCGGACGAGTCGCGAGGGTCGCCTGGGCGCGGAGCTTCAGGATCGTCTTCGCCGACGGCTCACGGCCATGCTTGGCCCGGTAAGTGTCGATCAGGCGAGTCTTCTCCTCCTCGATCTGCCGCGACCGCGACGAGAACTCCGAGATCAGCTCGTCCGGCACCGGCGCAAGCTCCCATGCCGGGTTCCGATCCCGGCCCCGCTCCCTGGCCTCCCACTCGATCCCGAACATGCCCGTGATCCGATCAGCGAGGATCGCGTTGTACAGCTCGGACAGCGCGACGACCGAGGCGTGCACCGGGCGACCGGCGAGGGTGCGCCATTTCTGATCTTGCACCGTCAGCACTTTGTTGCTGACCACGACGTGCGTGTGCAACTGCGGATCACCACTGCGTGAGTCGTAGTGGTCGAACGCGGTTGCGAGGACGCCGGCGACATCGACATGCGCGACCGCGCCCTCCGGCCCGGCGGCACCGACGCGCGTGGTCGCAACCTCGCGTTCGAGGAACGCAACCACCTCCGCAACCGCCTGATGATGGGCGTCTGCGATCAGGGATTGCGTGCCTCCGTCCGCAACACCCCACCACGCCGACAGCGACTTCGGCACCGAGAACGTCAAGTCATACCCCGCGACCGCCCGGCGGGTGCCGCGCTCAGCCTCCTCCGCCTCGATCGCCGCGACCTGCTCCGCACGAGACACCGGCCCCAGCTCCGAGTCAAGGTCAGCGACCCGCTGATCGACGCGCTCCTGCACGCTCGCGTACTGCCGATACGCCTCACCCAGCGGCTCACCCGTGATCGGGTCGCGACCCATCCCGACCAGGAGCTGAAGCTGAGCCTCGGAGACCCGGCCGCCCTCGGTGAGCTCGCCGCCGCCGAGGTACGGCAGGCCCGACCCCATCCAAAACCCGGGAGGAGTTCCCTCCTCCGTGTAATACCTCGTCAACGGGGTCGAGAGCGAGCGGTCGCCGTCACCGGCGGCGACGGTGCGCAGCAGGTACTCGTAACCGTCGCCGGCGCTCATCACTCGCATCGAGACCGTCATACCGACCAGGTGAGCCGACGGCATCTCACAACGGCGAAGCGTCTCAACCTCCCGTTGTCAACTTAGGTTGACGGCAGGGGCCTCGCTTGAAAGACGTATGGCGGCTCACGAGGCAGGAGACAAAGAGCGGGGCCGGGCCGTGGGCAAGACATCTTTGCGGAACTCTCGCAGGAAGGGGACGGGATAAACTGACCGTCGATGGCCAGGACCGCAGGTCTTGGATAATATGGAACCGATGAAGACCAGCAAGGCCCACAGCGGCCGTTCCCGGGAAGGCTATCTGGTCGTTCCCTGATCCGTGCGCCTCCTTGCGTCAATGCGATCCCAGAATCACATCGGCGACGACAAGGAGAATCCATGACTGCACACTTCAACCACACCATCATCGCTTCGCTTGACACCACGGCCATGGCCGAGTTCTACATCGACATGCTGGAAGCAACACCCGCTGAGTCGTGGGGCGCGTTCACGAACATCCAGATCGGCAGCGGGGTGATGCTCCAGTTCGCCGGCCCTCTCCCGTTCGAGTTCCCGCCACAGCATTACGCGTACCTCTTGGACGACGAGCACTTCGCCCGCGCCTACGCGAAGATCAGGGAACGGGACTGGGACCACTGGGCCGACCCGCAGCGCACGAGACCCGGAGAGATCAACCATGAACACGGCGGGCGAGGCGTCTATCTGCTCGACCCGTCCGGCCACTATCTCGAACTCATCACGCAACCGTACCTGTAAGAGCTGCGCCTGCCGGCCAAGAACCTCTGCTACTCAAAATGAGCGGCAGGGGTTCTTGCTGTCCTGAGCCCTTGAGCCGCCCCCTTCATTCGGTCCGGTCGCTGTGCGAGTCGTCGGTTTCCGATTGATGGGTGCATTGCCGAGCGTAGTCGACGGGTGCGAGGTAGCCGAGCGATGAATGCCGGCGGTCGTGGTTGTATTCGGTCTTCCAGTCGCCGATCACGACCTGGGCGTGGAGCAGCGAGTAGAAGCTGTTGATGTTCAGGCACTCGTCGCGGAGCCTGCTGTTGAACGACTCGACGTACCCGTTGTGCCAGGGCGAGCCGGGCGGGATGTAGAACAGGCCGGTGCGGGTGCCGGCCCAGTGGGCCATCGCGTCGCTGATGAACTCGGGGCCGTTGTCGGATCGGAGCACCGCGGGGGCGCCGCGGACTGCGACGAGGTCCTCGAGGTGGGCGGTGAGCCGGTCCGCGGTGATCGACCGTTCGACGAGCCCGCCGATGCACTCGCGGGTGTGCTCGTCGACGATGGAGCAGATCTTGATCGGACGGCCCTGCTCGTCCGTGTCGAACTGGAAGTCCACCGCCCACACGAGGTTCGGTGCGACCGCTGCCGGGGCGTCGACGGTCGAAGACCCAACGCGTTTGCGGCGACGCCGCTGCGGGACGCGCAGCCCTTCCTCGCGCCAGAGCCGTTGGATCTTCTTGTGATTCACGACCCACCCCTCGCCGCGGGCATCGTGGTAGGCCCTGCGGCATCCCCACCGCGGGTGCTTCTTCGCATACGCCCGCAGCCAGTCCCGCAACGCCAGGTCCGGGTCGGCTGTCGTCTCGCCCTGGAGCGGGCGACGGTATGCGGACCTGCTCAGCCCGGCCAGACGGCACACCATTCGTTCGCTCACCCGCAGCTTGCGCTTGAGGTGGTCGACGGCGGCGCGGCGCCTGCCCGGGCCTAGAAGTTTCCCTCAGCCAGCTCCCTCAGGGCAGCCTTCTCGAGCTCTGCCTCGGCGAGCAGTCGCTTGAGCGTGGCGTTCTGCTTCTCGAGCTCCTTCAGCCGCTTCGCGTCGTCGGCCTTCAATCCGCCGTACTGGTTCCGCCACCGGTAGTACGTCTGCTCGGACACTCCGAGCTCTCGACACACCCCGGCGATGTCGCTCCCGCCCGCGAGCATCCTGTCGGCCTGCCCGAGCTTACGGACGACCTGCTCCGGAGTGTGACGCTTCCTGCTGTTCGTCATGATCTGACCAGTCTCCCTGCCCGGACCCCCGGGCAACAGGACGACTCACACAACCACCGGACCTACCGAACGGGGTCAGCCCAGACGCTCCGGCGGAGGTCCGTGACAGAGAGGTCGAGGACGATGCGTTCGATGCTCATGACGAGATTATTGCTCCGGCGCACTGTTGTCGCCTGCTGCCGGCATGGTTTACGGCGGACTGCACGGTCGCCGTAACGCCCCTGACCGTGACGCCCGTCGCCCACGGGATGAGCAGCCGGGACCCAGGATTCGCGAGCACCTGTGGCAGGGCGTGGGCTTAGCGAAGGTGATCGCAATTAGGAGCAGCGTCTAGAGGGCATCACGATCGCGCATGAAGGTGTTCACGTACTGCGTGATCGCTTCGGCTTCGTCGACGAGCAGCGCGTGACTGGCGTTGGGAAAACGTTTGACCTCGGACTCGGGAGCACGGCGCCGAAGGGTCGCTTCAGCTCTGCGGGGGACGAACCGGCTTTTTCCGCCGAGTAGGACCGCAACCCGCGAGTCGAATGCGGCCCATTCGCTCGGGGCGATGCGCTGTGGGCGCGGCGTCCCTGCCTGCACGAACTCTCGCCTGCTGGCGATAAGCAGGTCGAGTGTTGTTGATTCGGGCAGCTTTCCTCCTCGTACCCAGGCCAAGTACGAGCGATATCGTTCTTCATCGCCGAGCAACATGGCGAGCATTCGTGCCCATGTTCCCAGGGGGATCGGCGCAAGGGACCCGGGTGGGTCCAGCGCAGTGACGCTCTGGAGGCGGGAGGGGAAGCGGACGAGCTGGTTCAGTGCGGCCCAGCCACCGTAAGAGAAACCCACCAGGTGCACTTTCTCGATCCCCAGGCCGTCGAGGGTCTGCTCGAGCCATGATGCAACCTCCGCGCCCGTCGGAAGTGGCTTGGTCTGGACGCTCCGGCCGGCGTCCCAGATGGTGTCAACGGCAAAGATCTGCCGCTCGGACTCCCAGGCGCTGACGAATGGGCCCCACGAGGCGATCGTGCTTCCGCCACCGGGAAGAAGGAGGGCCGGGATGGTAGCGCGGCGCGTCCGCGATTCCGACACCACCGTCGTTCCGTAGCTCGTCTCGACTTGGTGGTCGACTCGCGCGGGCCAGGTCTCCATCGCTCGGTCGAAGGCGCGCATGAAGCGTGCCCGGGCATCAGCGCCTCGGAACCTTCCCACGGCACCAGGCATATGTCGAGTGTAACAACCTGCTTGACCGTGGGTACCTCGTGACCCAGTTTAGGAACATGTTCGAAAAAGAAGCCGGGCGAACGCCCGGGAGCGATGAAGTGAATCCCCTGGCCTACGGCCGACGGACCCTTGGGGCGGCGGCGGCGCTTTCGGCCGTCCCTGCGGTTGCAGCGGCCATCGATCAACAATCAGCTCGCACCTTGCACTCACATGCCGTGAACATGTACAGCGCGCACGATGTGCCTGTCGACTCTGGCCTGCTGTATTTCATCGTTTATGCGGTCGCCGGATCGCTGGTGGTACTTTGGTTGACAGTTGCGGTCACAGCATGGGTGAGCCGGAGGGTTGCGTCAGGTGTCGGCGCTCTACTAGTGCTTGCGAACGGTGCCACGGCTCTCGCGATGCTCTTCGCGACCGAGTACGGGAGTGTCGTCTTCCCGATGCAGTGGGGTGTCCTCATTGCGTTGCCCGCCATCGCAGGAGCCCTCGCCGTAACACTGCTGTTCCGTGGTGCGAAACGGTGACTGGAATGCTGGGCCTCGTCGAAGGAGTCACCCGTGGTCGAGAGAACCGATCAGCCGCAGGTCGGGCGGCGCAGAGGTCGCCCCCCCCCCGGCGACGTCTCAAGCCGACATTCTCGCTGCAGCCTGGCGCGTGATCGAGGCACAAGGATGGGAGAGCCTCACCATCCGTGGTCTCGCCCGGGAGCTCGGGATCGGAGCCGCGACGATCTATCACCACGTCCGTGATCGCGAGGACCTACTGGTCCGACTGATCAGTGAATACGCTGCCGAAATACCGCGTCCCGAGCTGCCATCCGAACCGCGCGAGACGATATGCGTGGCGGCGGTGGCCCTCCATGAGGCGTTGCGCGAGCTGCCGTGGGCGGCCGAGGTCCTCACCGTCGATGGATTCGTCGGGCGGCTCAGTGATGACGCACTATGGTTCGTTGAGGCCATGCTCGACGGCGCACGTCGCGGCGGATGTAGCCGGGAAGAAGCAGTCGCACTGTTCCGCAACATCTGGTACTTCACCATTGGAGAGCTGCTAGTCCACTACCGCAGCAGCGATACTTCCGAGACCACGGTGGATCGTTCAAAACTGATCGATGAGACCGTAGCGCCATTTGAAGGGCGAAACGCCGAGAAGGTTCCCGAACTGGCCTCGATAGGTCGTGACTGGCCCGCACTGGCGGCTCAGGACACCTTTTCGGGCGGTGTCCGGGCACTCATACAGGTAGCGCTCGGCGAGGCCAGCCGGCGATCCTGAATCGCTCTCGCGCAAGTCTCCGGTCCCTCGAATGCGAGGCGAAAAGCCCCGCTCAGTTACCCGTTAATGGTCTGCTTCCAGACATCGCGAGGTGTACTGAGCCGCCCCCGCCGGGGAACGCCACGCGACCAGTCTCTCGCTGAGCCTGGACATGCGGGCCGCGGCCCGGCAGATCCGCACCGCCGGCGGCGGCATCAAGGGCGCGGCGAACGTGCTCCGCCAGGAGATGGCGACCCTGACCGCCACGCTGCGGGCCGCGGACCTCACCCCGACCGGATGGTTGAGCACCGGTCAGCTCGCGGTCATGCTGCGCACCGCCTATGACCCGGCGATCGGCCCCACGCTGGAGCGGCACGGGCAGCTCGGGCAGGACCTCGCCACTGCCGGCCCGGTCGCCGTCGCCGAGACCTGGACGAGACTGCGCACCGACTCCGGCTACCACTGCGTGCTCTGGATCAGCGAATGGCCCAGAGCGATGGTCTACCCCGGGTTCCTCGCCCCGGTCGCCCTGTCCACGGGTATCCAGCGGTCGATCTCGCTGCTGTGCACCCCGCTGCGCACCGACCAGGCCGTCCGCGACATCCGCA
The DNA here is from genome assembly GCF_000421225.1 of Ruania albidiflava DSM 18029. Classification (GTDB taxonomy): domain Bacteria; phylum Actinomycetota; class Actinomycetes; order Actinomycetales; family Beutenbergiaceae; genus Ruania; species Ruania albidiflava. Next base: position 12,776 of record NZ_ATWL01000033.1, read on the forward strand.
AGAAGAAGGTCGAGTACATCTCGGACCAGGCGCAGCGGGCGAAGATCGGGCAGATCCAGGACGCCTCCCAGACCGCCGAATACGAGGACGTGCTCCGGCAGGAAGCCGACCTCACCGCCGGTCACGGCGTGCTCCGCTACACCGGTCTGATCGCCGTCACCGCCCCCACCATCGAAGAGCTCGATACCGCGGTCGCCGCGATCGAACAGTCCGCGATCCAGGCCTCCTGCGAAACCCGCCTCCTCGTCGGCCAGCAGGCCCAGGCCTTCACCGCCGCCGCGTTGCCGCTCGCACGCCGCATCTGAGATGTGGTCAGTCGGCGGGCTTGACCAGGATCGCGGCTCCGGGGTCGACATCGGCGGCTGCGGCGAGGGTCGGGAGCTCGGCACCGTCGAGGCCGGCCATCTCCAGCGCGGCCTGTCCGGACAGATGCGCCGAGCGCACCGATTGCCCGTTCGCGATGGAGGCGTAGAACTGGGCGGCGTAGTTGATGGCGTCGCCGTCGTCGATGCTGTCGGCCATGCCGATGGCGAACGGCACGACCTCTGCGACGAGTTGATCGATCTGCGCGGCGGATTTGCAGGCGTTGAGCAGCACGAGCAGCGGCGGATCGTCGGTCGCGGCGATCGCGCGTGAGAACGCTCGCGCCGTGACGACCTGGCCTTCGTGTGGTGCGTCGGTGTCGTGCTCGAAGACGATGAGGTCTTCGTTGCTGTGGCCGGAGAAGTGCACGACGTGCGGGCGGAACTTGGTGATGCCGTCCAGCAGGTCGCTCGCGGTCACGGCAGGGCGGACATCGAGGTCGATCAGGTCCCGGTGCAGCGCGGATTCGACCGCGGAGCGGATGCGCTTTTGCTCTCGTCCGACGCGCAGATCGCCTTCGGAGGATGCGCCGAGCAACAGGACACGCAGTTTCTCTGGCTTGGGTGCCCGCAGTTCTCGTAGGGCTTCGCCGACGGCGTGTTCGGTGCGGTCGAATCGGGCTTCGGTCGCCGCGCGTTCGGCGGCCGCACGCCGATCGGCAGCGGTCTGCTCTCGCTTGCGTTTGCGCTCGGCCGCGTCGGCCTCGGAGCGCTCTGCTCTTGCGAGCTTGGTCTGGAGGTCTGCTTCCTGCTTCCGGTAGCCGGATGCCTTGTCCTGCCACTTGCTGGCTTCGCTGCCGGCGGACGCGGCCTCCTTGTCGCGCTGGGTGGCCCGGCTCAGCTTCGACTTCTGGGCGGCCGCGCTCTTGGTCTTCGCCGCCTCCTGCCTGCCCTGTCGGCCTCGGCACGCTTCTTCGACTCCTTGTTCCGGTACTCACCGGCCTTCTTCTCCGCGTCGACGCGCTGCTTCCTCTTGCGCTCCAGCTCCCCGCGGTACTGCTGTGATCCCAACTCGGCTCCTCTCGATTCACCTGCTTGGCAACGCTATCCGGCACCACTGACACAGCAGAGCCGCGCGCACCTGGGAGCACAGCGCCCCGCCCCCTCTCACCTCCGGGGCCGGGGCGCTGCCCCCTTGTCCGTTCTTGTTCGTAGAGGAGTCTGCTCATGCCGACGTTCGATGATCCGCACGCTGATGCCCGCGAGGCCGCCGAGGCGGTGCGGGGGCTCGCGCACGCCACCCAGCGTGTCGAGGACCCCGATGTGCTCTACCCGGTCATCGGGGAGCTGATGGCGGCCATGCGGTCGCTGGGTCAGGTGCTCGACCAGCTCGGCCGCGCTCACTAGCAGCACACCGCCCGCGCCGCGACTGTTACCGGCAGCCGAGAGGAGGGAAGCCAGTTCGCCTTCGAGGCCGCGGCTGCGCTCCATGAAGCAGCCGCCTACGTCGGCCGCGCCGACTCGGTGCTCGACCGAGCCCTGAACCGGTCCGGGCGCATCGCCTGGCAGCCCGAACACGCCCCGCACCGATGGGTCAGCGTCGTGTTCCTCCAAGGCGAGGAGGCCGACCCGGTGATGGAGATCATCGACCGCCAGGGCACGGACGCCGCAATCGCCTACCTCGCCGGCTGGGACCAGGGCGACGACACCATCTCTGATGCGATGGAGAACGGGTACGTCTACGACACCGCCCCGCAGACACCGGCGGATCGGCTCGCGACCTCCGGTGACTACGCCCTGACCTACAGCCCGGACCTGAACTACGTATGCCTCTCCCGCCGCATCGACGCCCCTAACCCGGACCTCGATGCGCCCGCCTCCATCACCGAGACGACGCATCAGCGGCCAGGGCGGCATCGCGGGACCGCACGGTCGGAGGGGGCGTCGTGGTTCCTGCCGGACGCGATCGCCGAGGTCGCCGAGAACCGGGGCCTGACCCGATGAGCACCGAGAAGGAGGCAGAGCGCCTGCACACCACGGTGCTCGTCGCCCCCGCGAAGGAACGTCGCCGCCTGCGTAAGCAGCGCCGCGCCGCAGCGGCCGAGCTCGCCGTCGAGCAGCGCCGGAAGGCAATGTCCGAGGCGAAGGCGAAGAAGGCGCGGGAGCGGGAGGAGCGGAAGGCGACCCGGTATCTGCCCGCCGTCGGCGAGCCCGGCCCGGCCATGTTGCGGACGCCGGGGCGGTTCCGGCTGCCGCGGCATCAGGACACCTCTGCCGTGCTGGCCGGGGCGTTCCCGTTCCTCGCGGAAGGGGGTCTCGGCTCGCAGGGCGTGTTCGTCGGACAAGACCTCTACAGTGGCGGGTCGTTCGTGTATGACCCGTGGGTGCTGTACGCAAACGGGGTCATCACCGCCCCGAATCTTGTCTTGGCGGGGATCGTCGGCAGCGGCAAATCCTCGCTCGCGAAGTCGCTCTATACGCGCTCGCTCGGGTTCGGGAGGCGGGTCTACATCCCCGGTGACCCCAAGGGTGAGCACAGCGCGGTCGCCGAGGCCGTCGGGGGCCGGGCGATCAAGCTCGGCCACGGCCTGCCCTCCCGCCTGAACCCCCTGGACGAGGGGTATCGGCCGTCCGGGATGAGCGATGAGCAGTGGCTGGCGACGGTCACCTCGCGGCGGCGGGATCTGATCGGCGCGCTCACCGAGACCGTGCTGGCGCGGCCGATGACCCCGCTGGAGCACACTGCGATCGACGCAGCCCTCGCCGCGACGATGCGGGGCAACGATGTGCCGATCCTGCCGATGATCGTCGACCATCTCCTCGACCCCGACGATGATGCAGATGGGCGACTGCAGGAAGACGGCCGGATCGTCGGGCACGCGCTGCGCCGCCTGGTCCGCGGCGACCTGGCGGGCTTGTTCGATGGCCCCTCGACGGAGGTGTTCGATCCGTCGCTGCCGATGATCTCACTCGACCTGTCGCAGGTCACGGAGAACTCGACCCTCATCAGTGCGCTCATGACCTGCTCGTCGGCGTGGATGGAGGCCGCGCTGCTGGACCCGGCGGGCGGGCAGCGGTGGGTGATCTACGACGAGGCATGGCGGCTCATGTCGCAGCCGGCGCTGCTGAAGCGGATGGACGCTCACTGGCGTCTGACCCGCGCCTACGGGATCGCGAACGCGATGATCTTCCACAAGGTCTCCGACCTCGACAACGTCGGCGACGAAGGCTCCGCCATGCGAGGCCTGGCCAACAGCCTCCTCGCCAACGCGGAGACCAGGATCATCTACCGGCAGGAATCCGACCAGCTCGGCCCGACCTCCGCCGCGCTCGGCCTGACCGGCACCGAACAGGCGCTGCTGCCGACTCTCGGGGTCGGGCAGGGGTTGTGGAAGATCAAGGGCGAGTCCTACGTGGTCCAGCACCAGCTGCACCCTGCCGAAAATCGGCTCTTCGACACGAGCTCACGCGCATCGGCCCGCACCTGAGCCAGACGGGGCGGGTGCACCTGGGGGCATGAAACACACCCATGCCCCTGCCGCTGAGTCGTCCGTCGTGCCGGTGTCGGTGCCGTTGCTCGTGCTCGATGTGCACGACGACGGCACCCTCACGGCCACTCTCGACGGGAAGCCCCTCGCCCCGCCCGAGGGTGTGCCGGCGTGGCGGCGGGGCCTGTTCGGGCAGATCATCGACCACGCCACCCAGGACCACGCGATCCCGGTACGGGTGACGGTGCACGAATGCGACGGCAGCACCTTCACCGACATCCTCCCCGCCGCGAAACGCCCTAAGCCCGCCCCGGCAGCTCCGGTGGAGAAGTCGGAGCCCGTGAAGACGGCGAGGCGGCGGCGGGCTGCTGATCCGGTGCGGGTCGATGGCGGTGAGGGGTTCATCGCCGGTGAGGACGTCGCGATCGCCCTGATCACCGGGCACACCGACGCGACCCATGAAGGACGAGTCCGGGAGGTCCTCGATCCCGCCGTCATCGCCGCGACGAAGGCCGGCGAGGTGGTGCTGGTCGGCCGGGTCTCAGGCACGATCGTCGTCCGGGGTCTGTCGTGACCGGCCCGCACACCCGGCCCGGCAGCGGGGCGATGGGTGATGAGCTCACGAACCTGGTCCTAATCGCCGTCGGCGGGCTACTCGGGGTCGCGTTCGTGCTGCGCGCCGCGGGCAGCGTGGCCGCGTTCCTCACCGGCAGCCCGCAGCCCACAGCTGGCGCGGTCGGCGGCGTCGCGGTGTTCTTCGACCCCGCTGACCCCGGCGGGCAGCTCGGCGCCGCGGGGTTGAATCCGGTCGTCTACTGGATCACCGCCGCCCTCATGCTCGGCGTGCTGGTCGTAGCGGGGTTCTGGGTCTGGGGCGTGGTGCGGCGGACGATGCGGCAGGCCGCGCGTGATCCGCACCGGCAGGAAGGCACCGCCACCCGTCACGAGGTCGCCCAGGCCGCCTCCGCGCGGGTGCTCCTGCGGCGGGCCGGCACGCTGCGGCCCACGCTGGAGTATCCGGCGCCGGGGGATGTCGGATACCGGCTCGGCACCGCCCATCACCAGGAAGTCTGGGCGTCGGTCGAGGACTCGATGCTGCTCGTCGGGGCGCCCCGCAGCGGCAAGGGCCTGTTCCTGGTGATCCCGGCGATCCTCGACGCACCCGGCGCCGTCGTCACCACGTCGACGCGGCCGGACAACGTCACCGCGTGCCTGCGCGCCCGGAAACGGATCGGCCCGGTCGCGGTGTTCGATCCCCAGCATCTCGCCGAAGGCCTGCCCGCGGGGCTGCGCTGGTCGCCTATCCGGGGGTGCGAGTCTCCGCAGACCGCGATGATCCGCGCCGCCGGCCTGGCGTCGGCCACCGGTTTGTCCGCGGGCGGGGTGGAGGGTGGCGACTTCTGGGAAGGCAAGACGCGGGCGGCGCTGCAAGCGCTGCTGCACGCCGCCGCCCTGGACCGCCGCAGTCCGACCGAGCTGTTCCGGTGGACTCTCGATCCGACGTCCGCGGCGGATGCGGTCGCGATCCTCACCAACCATGCCGACGCCGCGACCGGGTGGGCCGACTCCCTGGCGTCGATGATCGACGCCGACCCCCGCACCCGCGATTCCATCTGGCAAGGCGTCTCCCTGTCGCTGGCGGCGCTGGCTGATCCGCGGGTGCTCGATGCGGTCTCCCCGGCACCGGGTGAGGAGTTCGATCCCGAAGCGTTCATCCGCGACCGGGGCACGCTGTTCCTCCTCGCCACCGGCGCAGGAGCCGGCAACAGCGCCGCGCTCGTCGCGGCCCTCGTGGAGGATCTGGTCGAGACCGCCCGGCGCATGGCGGCCCGGTCGGCGGGGGCGCGGCTTGATCCGCCGATGCTGCTCGCTCTCGACGAGATCGGGAACCTCGCACCTCTTCCGAGACTGCCCGTCCTCATGGCCGAAGGCGGCGGCACCGGCATCACCACCCTCGCCGTGCTCCAATCGCTCGCGCAGGCCCGCGACAAGTGGAACGAGCACCAGGCCGGCGCGATCTGGGATGCCTCCATCGTGAAAGTGATCCTCGGCGGCGCCTCCAACTCCCGCGATCTCCAGGACCTGTCGACGTTGATCGGGGAACGTGACGAGCTGACCGACTCGACCACGGTCGGCGACTACGGCTCCCGCTCCAACCAGCGCTCCGTCCGGCGGGTGGCGATCCTGCCGCCGGATCGCATCCGCAGCCTCCCGTTCGGCACCGCCGTCACCCTGCTCCGCTCCGCGCCGCCGATCATCACCGACATGCGCGGCTGGCCCGACCGCCCCGAGGGCGCCCAGCTCAAAGCCGACCGAGCCGAGATCGAACGCCTCCTGCACGACACCCACCAGCACGAGTGAGCCGGGGAAGACCGGGAGCACCTGCCTGCCCCAGCGACCCCGACCAGATGCGGGTCGCGTGAGCAGAGCACCGGGAGCATCCGATGAACGAGCAGCCAACCAACCCCGACCCCGAGATCGGCGAAGCCTTCTACGGGTTCGTCGCCTCCAACCCGCAGCCGACAACGCACAACGGCACGAAGCGCCTGTACTTCCGGGCCGGGCAGGAGCACTACGAGTTCGCACCCGACGGGTCGCGCACCAAGCTCCCCACGACCTTCCACGATGTCGTCGCGTTTCGAGGAGCGGCCGAGAGCGGCGACGTGAAGCTCGCCAAGGGTGACTGGTTCCTCGCGATCGGCCGCACCCAGTCGAGCACCAACCCGAACACCGGGATCGAGTCGACGGAGTTCATCGCCAGCCGGCTCGGACACGACATGGCCCGCATGAACACGCAGGTCGGCCCTCCGCGCCGTCTGTCACAGATGGAGTCCCCAGACCGGCAACAGCCGCAGCGGCAGGTCACCTTCGAGCCCGTCGAGCAGGACCAGCCCGAGCACGAGCAGCCCGCACGGGCCATGTGAGCAGAGGCGAGACATGATGAGCGAGGAGAACGCGCTTCCGCCCGACGACCCCGATGTCGAGGGTTGGGAGGACGAGGACTTCGATGCGATCGGCGCCGGTGTTGACGTGCCGGGGCCGCCGCGGCCGGTGAACTGGAACCTGCTGCTCTCCCATGACCTCGAAGCCGAATGGCTGGCCCTGAACCGCTGGGTCGAATGGCTGAGGAGGACTTACGCGCTGCCGGCGTCGGTGATCCCGCCGTACTGGCACCGCCACCCCGAGCTGCAGTGGGAGCTGTCCGCACTGCATCTGCACTGGCTCGCCGCCTACGACCCCGAGCAGAACGCGTCCGCGGCGATCGGGTGGCACCGCGACTTCGCCGCCGCCCGGCAGCGCCTGCGCGACTGGGTCGCCGCCTCCGGCACCCGCCTGGACCGCGACCGCCCCTCCCGGCAGACCGCCTGGCCCGGCGAACCACCCGCACCCGCGATCGAGGACACCCCGATCACCGACCGGCGCGAGGACTTCATCGCGTTCGTGATCGAGCAGGTCGCCCGCCGCAAAGCCGCCGAAGACGCCGTTTTCGCCCGCCTCGATGACCAGGACATCGATCCGACGGACGGGTGAGCGGTGATGGTGCGGAACTACCAGCGCAAGACCGACCGGCCCTCCGCGGACCGGAACCTGCGCGTGACGTTCACCAGGCGGGAGCAAATCGATGTGGAGAAGGTCGCCGAAGTCCTCATCCGGGTCGCGCTGCGCGAGGCCGGCAGCAGCAGCCCGGTCGGGCAGGCCGGCGCCCAGCTCCGGGCGCTGTTGACCAGCGAACGGTAGAATCGATCGCGTAAGCACGTCCACCAGGGCGCTCCCGGCTTACCCTCTGTTGCCCGAACCCGTCGCGGTTCGGCGGGCCCCTTCCATCTGTGTCGTGACAGCCTCTCGGCGCCCGCACCCGACCCCGTTTCCGGGGTGGGTGAGAGCCCGAAAGGCACGTCACGACCATGACGCTCCTCGACCTCCCACAAGGCATCGACCTCGGAGCCCT
>NZ_ATWL01000034.1 GCF_000421225.1 Ruania albidiflava DSM 18029
CCTTCTCCTCGACCTCGTAGCTGGTCCTGGTCGCCATCGTGTGCGGCCGCGAGGACCGCTCGTGCACCCCCCCTTCGCCCTCAGCCTGGTAGCGGTCGATCCAGGTCTTGACGCACTTGCGGGACACACCCATCGCGGCAGCGATGTGGGCCTGCTTCCAACCATCCCGGTGACAGTCGACGATCAGACGCCGACCATAGAAGGTCAGGCGGGCATTACGGTGTGACACGGAGCCTCCTTGTGGTGGTGCAGCCTTCGAACAGCCACACCCCACTCGGAGGCTCCTCCTAGGTCAACCAGACCCGCCGAGTGCTACCAACCTCCTGGCCGGGTACACTTAGGAGGCGGTTGCTCTATCCCCTGAGCTACGGGGCCCGGGGTGCAGCCTATCGCCCCGTACCGAGCGCACCGCACTCGGCGCAGGCCGCACCGCGCTACCGGCTCGCACCGCGTCGCCGCTGGCACCCACCGGCACAGTGTGGGAGCCTGCGCACGTGACCAGCAGCTGGGCGTCGCGGGTGATCGACGCCGACGCCGAGCGGGTCTTCGCAGCGATCACCACGCTGGAGCTGCACCGCGACCTGATCCCGCTGACCCGGGTGCAGGCCCCCGCTCCCCCGCTGCGCCGCGGCGACCGGGTGGTGGCCACCTCCCTGGGCGTGCTGCGCGACACCATGCTCGTCACCCGCACCGAGCCCCCGCAGGATGGGCGCCGCGGCGTGGTGGTGTTCGACAAGACCGGTCCGGTGCTGCTGGGCCGAGCACGCATCGCCGTCACCGCCCTGGGCTCGCGCACCTGCCGGGTGGACTGGACCGAGGACGTGCACCTGGTCGCGCCGTGGCACCTCGCCCAACCGGTGGTGGACCGGATCCTGGCGGTGATGACCCGGCGGGCGCTGCGCCGCTTCGACCTGCAGCTGCGCAGGCACGCTTCTTGAACCCCGCTGGGGTGACCTTATGGCTGCGATCGGGCGAGTTTGCCACCATAAGGTCACCCGCACGGCGCGTGCGGACGGGGCGGTCGCGATCCACCCGCCAAGAGCGTCTCAGAATGTGAGAATGGTGGGTACCGACACGACCTGCCAGAGGAGGTCCCCGATGACTGCACTCGCCGCCAACTACCAGCCGCTGGACCTCGAGATCGCCACCGGCGAAGGCGCCTGGGTCACCGACACGGCGGGCCGGTCCTACCTGGACTGCCTGGCCGGCTACTCCGCGCTGAACTTCGGCCACCGGCACCCGGAGCTGCTCGCCGCCGCCCATGCCCAGCTGGACCGGCTCACGCTCACCTCCCGCGCACTGCGGCACGAGGTGCTGCTCCCGTTCGCCGAGGCGATCACCGAGCTCACCAGCACCCAGATGTTCCTGCCGATGAACACCGGCGCCGAGGCGGTGGAGACCGCGATCAAGGCCGCCCGCAAGTGGGGCTACGACGTGAAGGGCGTCCCAGCCGACCAGGCCACCATCATCGTCGCCGAGGGCGCCTTCCACGGCCGCACCACCACGATGATCTCCATGTCCTCAGACCCCGAGGCCCGCACCGGCTTCGGCCCCTACACCCCCGGATTCCGGATCGTGCCCTACGACGACGCGCAGGCCGTGGCCGACGCGATCGACGAGACCACGGTCGCCGTGCTGGTCGAACCGGTGCAGGGCGAGGCCGGGGTGCTCATCCCCTCGACCGGTTACCTGCCCGAGCTGCGCCGGCTCACCGACGAGGCCGGTGCCCTGCTGCTGCTGGACGAGATCCAGTCCGGGCTGGGCCGCACCGGCGCCACCCTCACCCAGGAGCTGGCCGGTGTGCAGGCGGACCTGACCATGCTCGGCAAGGCGCTCGGCGGCGGGATCGTGCCCTCCTCCGGAGTAGTGGGTCGGGCGGACGTGCTCGGTGTGCTCACCGCCGGCACGCACGGGTCCACCTTCGGCGGCAACCCGGTCGCCAGCGCCGTAGGCCTGGCAGTAGTACGGCTGCTGGCCACCGGGGAGTACCAAGAGCGGGCCCGCACGCTGCACCCGGTCCTCGCCGGTCGCGCCGGGCAGCTGCTGGAGGAGGGCCTGATCACCGACGTGCGCTGCCTGGGCCTGTGGCTCGGGGTGGACGTGAGCGACCGCAGCGGTCGGGAGGTGAGCGAGCGGATGGCCGCCGAGGGAGTGATCGCCAAGGAGACCCACGGCCACACTCTCCGCCTCGCGCCACCGCTGTGCATCAGCGAGACCGAGCTGCAGCAGGTGATGGATGCGCTCGCCAAGGCGGTGCGCTGAGCCCGGGCGCTCGACGGCGCAGCTCACCGGGGCGAGCAGCACCCACCCGGGCAGTACGTGTCACGTTCCCGCCGGTGGCGGTGTCCTATGGGTGACCCGATACCAAGGAGGAACCCATGACCACCCGGAGGAACGTCGTCGTGATCGGTGGCGGCTACGCGGGCGTGATGGCTGCCAACCGGCTCACCCGCCGCGCGGACGTGGACGTCGTGCTGGTCAACCCGCGCGCACAGTTCGTCGAGCGCATCCGGCTGCACCAGCTGCTCAGCCAGACGTACAGCCCCAGCCACGACTTCGCCGAGCTGCTCGCCGAGCGGGTGCACCTGCTGGTGGACTCCGTCACCCGGATCCACCCCGACGAGCGGCGACTGGAGCTGGCCAGCGGCGGCGAGCTGGGCTACGACTACCTGGTGTACGCGGCCGGCAGCACGAGCGCCGGTGCACAGGTGCCAGGTGCTGCCGAGCACGCCCAGCAGGTAGGCAGCCTGGAGGAGGCACAGCGGCTGGAGGCGGCCCTGCACCTGCTGTCCACCGATGACCCGATCACCGTGGTCGGCGGCGGGCCGACGGCGATCGAGACCGCTGCCGAGCTGGCCGAGCGGGGCCATCGGGTCACGCTGGCTGCCGAGGCGCTGGGCGCCACGCTGCACCCGCGGGCGCGGCGCTGGCTGGCCCGCCGGATGCGCCGGCTCGGTGTGCACCTGCTCGTCGGCCCCGGATCGCGCGTCACTGCGGTGACGGCGCAGGAGGTGACCCTGGCCGATGGCCAGCCCGTCCGCAGTGCGCTGACCGTGTGGGCGGCCGGCTTCGGCCTGCCGGACCTGGCGGCGCGGTCCGGGCTCAGCACCGATGCCATGGGCCGGCTGCGCACCGACGAGACGCTCACCAGCATCGACAGCCCGCACATCGTGGCCGCGGGAGATGCGGCCGCACCCTCCGGCCTGCCGCTGCGGATGAGCTGCCAGGCGGCCGTGCAGCTCGGCCCGCAGGCGGCCGAGACCGTGCTCGGCCAGATCTCGGGTGAGCCGCCGCGCCCGATCGGGGTGGCGTTCGTGGCCCTGTGCTTGAGCCTGGGTCGGCGCGCCGGGCTGCTCCAGGTCACCCGCCGCAACGATGCCGCTCTCCCGGTGCACGTGCCTGGTCGGGGTGGTGCCCTGGTCAAAGAGCTGATCTGCTCCGGCACGCTGGCTCAGCTGCGGTTCGAGGCGCGTCACCCGGGCCGCCTCGATGGTTGGATGAGCGATCCGGGCCGCACCCGTAGGCTGGCGGTCTCCAGCGGTGCGACCCAGGAGATGGACCCAGAGCGATGACCGAGGCGGCGACCGAGCAGTTCCTGGCCCAGCGCGGCCTGCTGTTCACCGTGGCCTACGAGATCCTCGGGTCGGCCGCGGTCGCCGAGGACGTGCTGCAGGAGACGTGGTTGCGCTGGTCGAAGGTGGACCTCAGCACGGTCGAGGAGCCGCGCGCCTACCTGGTCCGGATCGCTGCCCGGCTGGCGTTGAACCGGCTGCGTACGCTCAGCCGCCGCAAGGAGACCTACACCGGTTCCTGGTTGCCGGAGCCGGTGCTCACCGTGCCGGACGTGGCCGAGGACGTGGAGCTGGCCGAGAGCGTGTCGATGGCGCTGCTGCTGGTGCTGGAGACGCTCTCGGCCACCGAACGGGTGGTGTTCGTGCTGCACGAGGTGTTCGCGGTGCCGCTGACCGAGATCGCCGAGGCGCTGCAGAAGACACCTGCGGCGGTGCGCCAGACTGCCCGTCGCGCGCGCCGCCACGTGCAGGCTCGCCGACCGCGGCAGGAGAGCTCACCGGCCCAGGCGCGGGCCGTCGTCGAGGCGTTCAACGAGGCGCTGATGACCGGTGACCTGGACGCCCTGCGGGCGGCGCTCGCCCCGGACGTGGTGTACGTGGCCGACGGTGGCGGGGTGCGCACAGCCGCCCGGCACCCGGTGGTGGGTGCTGACGTGGTGCACAAGCTGCTGCAGGGTGCGATACGGATCGCCGGTGGTCAGTTCGCCACCGCCGTCGCCACGGTGAACGGCGGCCCGGGGCTGCTGGTGCACCTGCGCGGCACCTTCGATGGCGTGATCGCGGTGTCGGTGACCGGTGGGCTGGTCGACGGGCTGTACTACGTGCGCAACCCGGCCAAGCTCACAGGGCTCGCCCGGGAGGTGCCGCTAGTGCGGCGCTGAGGGTGGCCGAGCTGCGGGTGCAGCCCGCGCAACCGGTCGACGGCGCAGCCTTCCGGGATCCTGGTCCGCGACCGGGCCGAGGTCTACTTGCGCCGCTTCCAGCCCATCGCGATCGGCGGAAGGCCTTCGTCCTGCACCCGCGTAGGCACCACCATCACCGGGCAGGCGGAGTGGTGCAGCACCTGCTGAGAGGTGGACCCGAGCAGCATGCCGGCGAACCCGCCGCGCCCGCGGGAGCCGACCACCACCAGGTCCACAGCCGTAGAGAACTCCGAGAGCAACGCCGCCCCGTTGCCGTCCAGAGCGTGCCGACGCACCACCAGGTCCCGACCCTCCAGGGCGCGGTCGACGGCGACGTTCAGCCCTTCCTTGACGTCGGCAAGCACGCTCTCCCGGTCCACGGCCGCCGGCAGCCAGCCGAGGATCCCGGCCCCGGCGCCGATCGGGACGGCCACCACGGCGGTGAGCTCAGCGTCCCAGACCTCTGCCTGCTCGATCGCCCGGTTCAGGGCAACCTTCGCCGAGTCGGACCCGTCCACGCCGACCACGATCCTGTTGATCGGCAGCGGCGGGGCGTTGTCCTCGTCCCCCTCGTGCAGCGGCACCACCACAGTGGGGCAGTGCGCGTGCGCCGGGAGCGCGGAGGACACGGTACCCAGCACTCGCTCGGCGAAGCCGCTGCGACCGCGGGTGCCGACCACCACGAGGCACACCTGCTTGCTCAGGTCCACCAGCACACCGGCCGGGTCGCCGGTCTCCAGGGCGCTGGTCACCTCCACACCGCGGTCGGCCACGCGGGCGACGGCCTCGTCCAGCACCGCCTGGGCGCCTTCCCGGATGGCGGTGTCGTCCAGTGCCGCATACCCGCCGTCCAGGGAGGCAGCGGCAAACGTCGGGACTGCGTAGGCGCACACCAGGTGCAGCCGCCAGCCGACCTGCCGCGCCTGCGCGACTGCCCACTCCAGCGCGTTCAAGCTGGCCGGCGACCCGTCGACGCCGACCAGAATGACCTGCTCGTGCTCCATGACCAGTTCACCCCCGGTCTTTGGTGATCTCTTGGGTCAAGTCTGCCCTGTCCGAGCCGATGCTGCGTGCCAATCGCCGATCGAACACGCCAGCAAGACGACGGCCCGCCGCTGCCGGAGCAGCGACGGGCCGTCGTTCGAGTGCTGCGACCTCAGCCGATGACGCGGATGAAGGTCGGGTTGGAGCGCCAGATCTGGCTGGCGTGCAGCGGCGTGCCCGGGCTGCGGGCTGCGATGTGCTGGTTGTCGCCGAGGTAGATGCCCACGTGACCGGGCCACCAGACCAGGTCGCCGGGACGGGCCTCGGAGGCGGACACCTGGCGGCCTGCTCCCGCCTGCGCACTCGAGGTGCGCGGCAGCGAGATGCCCACCTGGTTGTAGACGTAGGCGGTGAAGCCGGAGCAGTCGAAGCCGGACGGGGTGGTACCGCCGTAGACGTATGGGGTGCCCACGTAGCGGTAGGCGATCTCGATCACCTGGGCGGCCACACCGCTGGCGTTGCTGGACGGTGCTGCGGCTTCGCTGGACTCGCTGGACTCGCTGCTCTCGGCCGACGCCGTCTCGGCGGACTCGGTCTCGGTCGACTCGCTCGCGGCGGTGCGCTCGTTGCTGCGGGAGGTCTGCGTGCTGGTGCGCTCGTAGGTCGCTTCCGGCTCTGGCTCCGGCTCCGGCTCCGGTTCTGGTTCCGGAGGTGGCGGCGGCGCCTCGGAGTCGACCTCCATGTTGGTGCCCAGGTTCCAGCTCACGTCAGCTTCCACGCTGATGGTGGCGTTCGTGGTGACGGCGTCCTCTGTGGCGGCATCGGTGATGGCCGCGGCTGCGAGGTTGCCGGTACGGACCGGGGTCGTGGCGGTGTTCGGAGCAGCGATGGCGCTGGAGGCGCCCAGGCTGAGGATGATTCCGGACGAAGCGACGGCAACAGCGGTGCGGCGTCCCACGGTGCCGGTGACGGCCTGTCCGAAGGTCGTCAGCGGAGTCACCGGTCGGCGTGCCGCGCGGTGTCGCGCAGACTTGGTGGTCTCGGTCAACTGTGTACCTCTCCTGTCGCCTACGAGGTGAGCTGTCGGGTTCGGGTGGGAGTGTCACCCGGTCCGCCTGCCTCTCGGCCGGTGGACTTCACCCCAAGGTGCTTCTCAGCACCGCGAGATTGGGTCCCCCGCCCCTGTCACGGGTTTCGATCTGACCTCGGGCAGTGACAGGGTTCGGCGTCTGTCCGGGGTACTCGTCGAAGGAGGGTTTCGGCGAGCGGGACTGACGCTACCTCAGGTCTGCGGCAATTGTCACGTTCCGGTCACGATTTGGTCGCGGATGTGACACAGGGCACGGGTTTCCGCGGCGTGTCGTGTGTCGCCACCACGGCGCAGACCGGCGCAACAGGCGGTATCGGCACCGCGTCGGCCAGCGGTGCAGGTCGGCTCAACCGGCGGTGACGAACACGTGCCGAGCGGTCTCTTCAGGCAGGTCGAGCACCGTCTCGCTGTCGTCCACCTGCACGGCGATCGCGTCCTTCTCCCGGGTGGCGCGCAGCCGCGCGGTCGGCACCAACCTCGCCTGCTGCAGCTCGCGCATCAGTGCGACGTCCACCTGCAGCGGCTCACCGATCCTGGTGACGACGAACTGGTCCGCCCCGGTACGCAGCGCCTCGGCCAACGAGGTGCCGCGCAGTCCATCCGCGGTGGTCTCGTCGAGCTCCTCCAGACCGGGGATCGGGTTGCCGTAGGGGTCGTGCTGCGGGTGGTCGAGCAGACCGATGAGTCGCTGCTCCACCTGGTCGCTCATCACGTGCTCCCAGCGGCAGGCCTCCTCGTGCACGTGCGGCCAGTCCAGGCCGATCACGTCGGTGAGCAGCCGTTCGGCGAGCCGGTGCTTGCGCATCACCCGGGTGGCGCGGGCCATACCCTCGTCGGTGAGCTCCAGGTGCCGGTCCCCGGTGACCACCATGAGGCCGTCACGCTCCAGGCGGGCGACAGTCTGGGACACCGTGGGCCCAGAATGCCCCAGTCGCTCAGCGATCCGCGCACGCAGCGGCACGATGCCGTCCTCGATCAGCTCGAAGACCGTCTTCAGGTACATCTCCGTCGTATCGATGAGATCGCTCACGGGGCCCTTTCCCTCCATGGCAGCCGGTGCAACCTCCACCCTATCGGCCAGGCCGCTTTCAGGGACCCCCTTCCCGGTCAGGAGAGACAGCGGTCACCATCTGCAGGGCTTGCCGCAGCTGGCCGTGCACACCTGGAACGATGGCCTGGGATGATGGGGGGCATGACGACGCTGGCCCTGCCCACCGACCTTCTGCCCGCCGACGGTCGCTTCGGGTCCGGGCCCAGTTCCATCCGCCCGGCGCAGTCCGCCACTTTGGCGGCGGTGGGCGGCACGCTGATGGGGACCTCGCACCGGCAGGCACCGGTGAAGAGCCTGATCGCGCGGGTGCGCGCGGGCCTGCGCGAGCTGTTAGCAGTGCCGGAGGGCTACGAGGTGGTGCTCGGCAACGGCGGGTCGACGTTCTTCTGGGACGCAGCCACGTTCGGGCTGATCCGCGAGCGCTCCCAGCACGTGGCTAGCGGAGAGTTCGGTACCAAGTTCGCCACTGCCGCGACCCGAGCCCCGTTCCTGGCCGAGCCGCAGGTGGTCCGCTCTGAGCCGGGCACGCTCGCCGTGCCCGAACCAGCCGAGGGGGTGGACGCCTACGCGTGGCCGCAGAACGAGACCTCCACCGGGGTGGTCGCACCGGTGCACCGGGTGGCCGATGACGCGCTGATGCTGGTGGACGCCACCTCGGCCGCCGGGGCGGTGGTGACAGACCTGTCCCAGACCGACGCCTACTACTTCGCCCCGCAGAAAGCGTTCGGCTCCGACGGCGGGCTGTGGCTGGCCGTGCTCTCCCCCGCCGCGCTGGCCCGGATCGAAGAGCTGGGCGAGCGGTGGGTACCCGAGTCCCTGTCGCTGGCAGCAGCGGTGAGCAACTCCCGCAGGGACCAGACGCTGAACACTCCAGCGATCGCCACGCTGGTGCTGTTGGTCGAGCAGATCGACTGGATGCTGGAGCACGGTGGCATCGAGTTCGCCGCCGGTCGGTCGGCTGCCTCGGCGGAGATCCTCTACTCCTGGGCGGAGAGCCGGGAGTACACCGACCCGTTCGTGCAGCAGGCCGAGGCCCGCTCCCCGGTGGTAGGCACGATCGACTTCGCCGAGGAGGTGGACGCCACCCAGGTGTGCACGGTGCTGCGGGAGAACGGTGTGGTGGACACCGAGCCCTACCGCAAGCTCGGCCGGAACCAGATCCGGGTGGGTATGTACCCGTCGGTGGACCCGGCGGACGTGCAAGCGCTCACCGCGTGCGTGGACTACGTCGTCGAACGCCTCTGACCCCACCCCCTGCCCCGAAATTGCTTGTCGATCTGGCGGCTGACAGTAGCCAGATCGACGAGCAATTTCGGCCTTGGCGGGCTTGGGGTGGGGCACCTCAGCCGAACACGCCGAGCGCGCCCAGCCCGCGTAGCGTGCCGGCCTGCCAGGAACCCCAGAGCACGACGGCGGTGCTCACCAGGGCGGTCCCGGCCAGGACCGCATCGCCCACCTGGAGCGGGGAGGGTGCCGCGATCGTCCGGGGCCCGGCGCCCAGTCCGCGAGTCTCCAGGGCGATCGACATTCGCTCCCCGCGTCGCAGCGCCGTCACGAGCAGGGTGAACGCGGCGCGGGACAGCGCCCGCGGTGCCCGGGAGGGGCCACGGCCCCGGCGGCTGGCGTCCCGGGCCGCCTGTGCCGCGCGGATCGTGGCCCAGCTCTCCGGGAGCTGTTCCAGCAGCCGGTAGCCGGCGAGCACGGCGTAGGCGAACCGGCCGTCCAGGCGCACGTGCTGGTGCAGGCTGGTCATCAGCCGGGCGCCGTCGGTGGTGAGCACGAACGTCACCGAGGTGATGCCGATCAGCAGGGTGCGCACCGCCAGCCCGGCCCCGATGCTCAGCCCCTCGACGGTGATCGGCACAGGTCCGAGCCGGGCGAGCAGCTCTCCGGACCGGGTGCAGGCGTTCACCAGCAGCAGGCTCAGCGCGAACGCGGCGAACGGCAGGTGCGCGCGCAGCAGCGTGCCGGCCGGGATCCGACCCGCCCGCAGCGCCACCGGCCAGGTGAGCAGGTACAGCACGCCCGGGGTGACCGGGTCGGTCACGCCAGTCAGCACCAGGCAGATGACCAGCAGCACGGCAAGCTTGACCGTGGGGTCGCGGCGGTGCAGCACCGAGTCCACCGCCAGCGGGCGCCCGAACGCCGGCCTCATGCCGCCACCTCCCCGGCGGCGGCCTGCGCCTCGAGCAGGCCGAGCACGTCGCGGGCGGCACCGAGTCCGCCGGGCCAGGCGGCCAACAGCGGCGGCAGGCGTAGGCCGGCACGGGCGAGCAGCCCCGGGGTGAGCACCTCCTCCACGCCACCGCTGGCCACCGGGCGACCGCCGGCCAGCAGCAGCACCTGGTCGGCCAGCGTGGCAACCAGGCGCAGGTCGTGGCTGACCAGGACCACTGCCCGATCCTCGGCAGCCAGCCGGTCCAGCTCTGCGGCCACGGCGGCGGTGGTGCGCCGGTCCTGGCCGAAGGTCGGTTCGTCGGCGAGCAGCACCTCGTCGGCCATCACCGTCATCGCGGCCAGGGAGAGGCGGCGCTGCTGTCCGCCGGAGAGTCGGAACGGGTCGGCCTCCTCCCGCCCGGTCAGGTCGTACCGAGCCAGCACTGCGGCCAGGTCCGGCGCACCCGCGCTCCGGCCGGCACCCCGGTCGGGTCCGCGCCGGTCGCCCCGGCCGCGCCGGTGCCCGCCATCCGGCATCCCGTAGCGGATCTCCTCGGCCACCGTCCGGGCAAGGAACTGGTGCTCCGGGTTCTGGAACACCATGCCCACCTGCGCGCGGCCGCTGATGCCGGTGGCCTCCAGCAGTCCGGCCAGACCGAGCAGCAGCGAGCTCTTCCCGGACCCGTTCACCCCGAGCACGGCGGTGATCTGCCCGGCACGAAGGTCCAGGTCCACGCCCTGGCACACGACCCGGTCCCCACGACGCACCTGCGCTGCCCGAGCGGCCAGCAGCACCGGCCCTGCGGCTCGCCGCCCGGCCGGTGGCCGGCACCCAGCCAGCTCCCCGAGCGCGCCTCCCAGCTGACTCCGCGAGACCGGACGCCCCAGTGCCCGGGTGAGCTCCGCCGTCGCCGGCAGCCAGGATCCGGTGGCGGCGACCTGCTCGGAGGTGAGCACCTGCGCACTGGGACCGTCGGCGACCACGCTGCCGCGGCCGTCGAGCACCACGCAGCGGGGCGGCAGGTCGCCGAGCTCGTCCAACCGGTGCTCGATGAGCAGGCTGCCGCCGTCCAGACCGGCGAGCATCGCGCCCACGCCGCGGGCGGCGGCCGGGTCCAGCAGCGCAGTGGGCTCGTCCAGCAGGAGCAGGTCCGGGCCGGCCACCAGGGCGGCCGCGAGTGCCACCCGCTGCCCTTCGCCGCCGGAGAGCTCGCTGGTGCGGCGGCCGGCCAGGTGCCCGGCACCGACCGCGTGCAGGGCGCGGCTCACCCGGGGTGGGATCTGCTCGCGTGGCACCGCCCGGTTCTCACAGGCGAAGGCCACCTCGTCGACGACGGTGGGCAGGCAGAGCTGGTCGGCCGGGTCCTGGGTGAGGGTGGCCACCCGGCCCGCGAGCTCGGGCACCGGGGTGCTGCGCGGGTCGGTGCCGCAGACGGTGACCTGCCCGGTGACGTCGGCCTCCACCGTCTGCGGCACCACCCCGGCCAGAGTGCGCAGCAGGGTGGACTTGCCCGCACCGCTCGGCCCGAGCAGCAGCACCCGCTCTCCCGGCTCGACGGCGATGCTCACCTGCCGCAGGTGCGGTGCCGGGGCCCCGGGGTAGGTCACGGTCAGACCGGTGGTGCGAGCCAGGTCAGCCATCGCTGACCTCGCTGTCGGTCTGCAGGCTGCCGGCCGCAGTCTTCGCGGCGCGCGCAGACCGGGCGGCTCGGCCGATGGTGTAGTTGTCCAGCACGCCGGTGCGCAGCAGGGCATCGCCGATCAGCTTGGCGAGCAGCCCGCACAGCAGCACCCCGGAGCCGAGCTGGAAGAGCACCCGGAGCTCGAAGAATGCCTGCCCGGCCCACCCGAAGCGGACCATGCCGAGAAGGAGGTTGGCGAGTGCCGCCGTCAGCCCGGAGACCAGGAATACTCCCCAGCCATACCGGCGGTACCGGGTGGCCGTGAACGCCACCTCAGCCCCGGCGCCCTGGATGAGGCCGACCAGGATGAGCATCGGGCCCACCGGGGAGGCGAGGAACACCACCTCCACGATCGAGGCGATGATCTCCACCAGGATGCCCACACCGGGTTTGCGCACGATGTAGATCGCCAACGGGGCGACGACCATCCATCCGCCGACGAGCACGTTCTGCGCGAGGTCACCCAGGGGTCCCATCGCGACCTGCAGCCAGCCCCAGAGCTGGACCAGCACCCAGTAGAGGAACCCGAACACCACTCCGAGCACCGCGAGAAGCACCAGGTCGTGCAGGGTGATCGGGCGGCAGCGGGAGGTGGTGCCGGCGCTCATCGGGCACCTGCCACGGCCGTGTTCGTGGGTGAGTTCAGCGACAGGCTCACGTGGCTGGTCACGTGCCGCACGTCCCGCCCGACCAGCAGCCACCCGCCGGTCACCGCGGCGAGCACGTCGGCCAGGTCGCCGTCCAGGCGGGTGGCGTAGTGCTCCGAGCCGGTGAGCACACCCAGGTCGCGGGCGTGGTCGATGGCGGCGTAGATGCCGGCCATGTGGTCCGCTTGGGGACCGTCGTCCAGCGGGTAGAGGGACCAGTGCGCGGCGGCGCGGGCCCCGGCCGGCGCGCTGGTGGGCAGCTGTTCGGGGGCGTGGGCGGTGCCGCCGGGCACCGAGCAGTCCACCTCGCCGGGGCAGCCGCGGGAGAGCAGCACGTGTGCAGCGGTGTGCACCCCGGTGCGGGCCACAGCGCCGATCACGTCCACCAGGTAGCCGAGCAGGTCGGACTCGGGACCGCGCACGTGGGTGGAGACGTCGTCGGTGCTGATCTCCAGGCCGCGGTCGTCGGTCTCGGCGAGGGCAGCCAGGATCAGGTCGGCGAAGGCGTCGGTCATCGGGTGCAGGCTGAAGCGCGCCCCCACGCCATAGGACTGCGGGGTGGGTGGGGTGGTCATGGGTGCCTCCTTGGGTCGAAGGCCCCCGGGCGAGTGCGCCGAGCAGTCGCCCCCGCGGGGTGCGCGCGGCGACCGGTCTGCTGCCCATCTCCCTACGCCGGTGCTAACCGGGTCAGGTTCCTCGGGTCTGCAGCCGGTGTTCCGACCGCACTCTCAGCGCCAACGCGCTCCCCGGGGGCTTGTCCCTGCCAGCCTACCCCGCGGTGATCACCGGTGGCACCGCCCCTCCCCGGGCTCGTGTGGAAGGTTGCTGGTGTCATGACCCCAGTGATCCTCCACACGAGGCCCGGAAGCGGCGGAAAAATCCTTGATAGGGTCGGCTCGTGCCGGAATCACCGCTCTTCCTGTCGCTCGCTGAGATCACTGCTGCCCTGGAGGACGGGCTCGCCAGCCTCGGCGCCGCCGGTGGCGCGATCGGCGGCGGCATCGGGGGCGGTGCGTCCGCCGGGACGCTCGGGGGCGCCGCAGGCGCCGCCGGCGGGGCCAGCGGCGGCGCGGTCGGCGCCCGCAAGGGCACCCGGTGGTTCACCAAGCTCGACAGCCGACGCCGGCACTGGCCGCAACCAAGCACCCCGGATCTCGCTGGTCGGCTGCACCAGTTCCTGAAGCACCCGCAGCAACGCGAGCTGACCGCGCCGGACGGCTCCTCGGTCGTCGGCCTGTACGCGATCATCGGCTCCGGGTCGATGAACCTGAACCCGTGCATCATCGAGACGGTCTGGGACGCCTCCGGGCTGCAGGCCGTCGCCTACGCGCGGGAGGGACTGATCAAGCAGCGCACCTGCGAGAAGGCGCTGGACCGGCTGCAGACGGAGGTCTTCGGCACCGGGGCGGCCTGAGCCGGGCGCCGGGGCTGCCTGAGCCGGCGCGCAGCGGAGCCGGCGAGCGGGATCAGGCCGCTGTGGTGGCGTCGCTGCTCTCCCGCACCGCCTCCTCGACCTGCGCGGCACGGCGGGCGGCGCGCTCCTCGGCATTGGTGAACGTCATGTGCGGGCGCTGCCGCAGCGAGTAGCGCACCTGCACGTGCCAGTGCTTGCGTGCCCAGATCGAAGCGACGATCACCACCAGACCGGCCACGATGGCACCGATCCCGATGGACCAGCGCGGACCCCAGGCGTCGGCGACCCAGCCGACCAGCGGGGCACCGAGCGGGTTCCCGGCAAACAGCACCATCATGTACAGCGCCATCACCCGGCCGCGGATCGCTGGGTCGGTGCTGATCTGGATGGCGGCGTTCGCGGAGGTGAGCATGGTCAGGGAGGTGAACCCGACCGGGATGCACGCCAGCGCGAACAGCTCGTAGGTGGGTGCCAGGGCGAGCAAGGTGCTCGCCACCGCGAACCCGGCGGCGGCGATGATCACGGTGCGTACCCGGGGCTGCTTGCGCCGGGCGGCCATCAGCGCCCCACCTAGGGACCCGATCGCCAGGACGGACCCGAGCACGCCGTACTCCCCGGCGTCCATGCCGAACTCCACCCGGGCCATCACCGCCGAGGTGAGCTGGAACTTCAGCCCGATCCCGCCGACGAGGAACACCACGGCCATGATCATGACGATGTCGCTGCGGTGGCGCACATAGGCCAGGCCCTCGCGCAGCTGGCCCTTGGCCTTCTTCATCCGTGGGGCGTGGCGCAGCTCGCCGGTGCGCATCGCCATCATCGCCCCGATGGTGGCGGCGAAGGAGACGGCGTTGATGATGAACACCCAGCCCGGTCCCACAGCGGCGATGAGCAGACCGGCCAGCCCGGGGCCGATCAGCCGGGCGGCATTGAACGAAGCACTGTTCAGCGCCACTGCGTTCGCCAGCCCGTCGGCTGGCACCAGCTCGGCGACGAACGTCTGCCGCGCGGGGGCGTCGAACGCGCTCGCGATCCCGAGCAGGAAGGCGAAGATGTACACCTGCCAGAGCTCGGCGTGCCCACCGAGCACCAGCAGTCCCAGCCCGGCTGCGAGCAGCCCCATCAGACCCTGGGTGACCATGAGCAGCTTGCGCTGGTCCACCCGGTCGGCGAGCACACCGGCGAGCGGGCTGAGGAACAGCGACGGGATGAACTGCAGCGCGGTGACGATCCCGACCGCGGTCCCAGACTCCCCGGAGAGGTAGGCGAGCACCAACCAGTCCTGCCCGACGCGCTGCATCCAGGTGCCGATGTTCGCCACCAGGGCGCCGGCGAACCAGAGCCGGTAGTTGAACTGGCGCAGAGACGCGAACATGGTGCTCACTGGGTGGTGATCCTCCTCAAGATCTCCTCTGCCTGGGACAGGATGCTTCGTTCTTCCACGGTCAGTGCAGCCAGCCGACGGGAGAGCCACTGGTCGCGGCGGCGCCGGGTCTCGGCCACGTACTCCCGGCCTGCTGCGGTCGCCTCGACCAACACCTGCCGGCGGTCGCTGGGGTGCTCAGTGCGCCGCACCAGCCCCTCGGCCTCCAGCGACTTGATGGTCCGGGTCATCGACGGCGGCTGCACGTGCTCGCGGGCAGCGAGCTCACCAGGGGTGAACGGTCCGTGCGCCACCACCGCCCCGAGCACGGAGGCGTGCGCGTCGGAGAGCCGCCCGGCCCTCTCGGCCCGCAACCGGCGGGAGGAGCGCAGCAGGGTCACGCGCAGCCGGGAGGCGAGTCCGCCGGGCGGCTTGGGCAGGCACTCCCGCGACCGCTGACCGTCCCGGCCACCGGATCGGGTCCTCCCGCTCCCCGAGGGGCTGCCTCCGGCTGCGGAACTTGCACGCTCGGACGACATCGTCCAACATCGTAGATCATTACTTTGGCTAAGTAAAGACCGCGCACGGTGCGCCCCGTCACAGCCCACCGGAGTGGCATCTGTCGCCGGCTGTGATGCACGACACGCCGGGCGCAGCGAACGCGCACCGGAGGGTGGCTATTCTCAGGGGTGCCAATCAGGGGTCCGGTTGCGGCCCCGTCGGTCTGGTCAACGGAGCTGCACACAGCGTCACCGCGCTGCCCTGTGCGCAGGAAAGGATCCTCAGTTGAAACGCCTGTGGTCACGTCAAGTGGGTTGCGCGATAGTGGCGGCCGCCGCTGCGGCCGCGCTCGGTCTTGCCGGTTGCTCCGCAGGGGCAGCAGACGGCTCTCGCGGCAGCGGCGGCTCCACGGCTGGTGCACAGGAGGACGACAGCGGCGAGCAGATCGACGACGCCGCGATCGTGCAGGCCCCGGCGGACCTGGCCGGCAGCACGTCGCTGTCCATCGAGGCCGAGTTCACCGCCGTTCAGGAGAGCGACGAGGCCCGCCTGCTGGCGCCGGGTGTGGACCTGCGCATCACCGAGGTGGCCCAGACCGACGCGCTCAGCGTCGAGGTGGTCGAGGACCTCGGCGGCGAGGTGGAGCAGACCGAGGACGAGGCACCTGTGGAGACGGTGCACGCTGCCGACGGGCACGTGTTCTGGATCGCCCGGTACAGCAGCGACGACCCACAGTGGGAGCCTCGCGGGGAGGTCCCGGACAGCACCGCGACGCTGGCCCTGTCCGGCAACGAGGTGGCCGACGTGTTCACCACCTCGGACGGCACGATGCACCGCGGCACGGTGGTGGCGAGCCTGCCGGCCGACTCCGGCCCGGACGCCGGCGTGCTGCAGGTGGAGACGGACGAGAAGTTCCAGGAGCTCAGCCTGCTGGACGGCACCCGAGTCGCCAGCGACGTGGAGCACATCTACCAGGTGGCCGGCCACCAGGTGGAGGTCACCAGCGCGGAGGAGTTCGAGGAGACCTTCGAGGGCCTGACCGGTGAGCAGCGGCTCGCCGGCAGCGTCGTCGGCGGGTTCGTCACGCCCTGGCTGGGCCGGAGCGACAACGGCCAGGGCTGGGCCGGTAACGGTCAGATGTACCTGTCCGTGGAGCTGGAGTGGGCCGAGTTCGAGTCGGTGAGCGACGATGAGACCGGCATCTACGTGGAGCTCGCCGACGGGACGACGGTGCGCCAGCACGACCCGAGCAGCTACCTGAGCTCCCCGTTCCGGGAGAACCCGGTGTTCCTCATCCCGGCCGACTCCGAGGCCGTGACGGTGGTGCTCGAGCCCAAGGTCACCGTCGCCCTCCAGTCCGAGGCCCTCACCTGGGACGGCCCGTCAGCGGAGCTGAGCATCACCGACGCCTGAGGCACCCGCTAGGACGACCTCGGGCGCTGCGCTCCTCACCGGAGAGCAGCGCCCGAGCGTGCGAAGGGAGCAGGGCTTGAGCGGTCAGCCGAAGGCGACCTGCAGCGGACCGCGCAGGAAGTAGAAGACGAACAGCACTGCGGTGACCCACATCAGCGGGTGCACTCGGCGGCCCTTGCCCATGAACACCTGGATCACCACGAACGCGATGAACCCCGCCCCCATCCCGGCAGTGATCGAGTAGGTGAACGGCATCAGGATGATGGTCAGGAACGCCGGCACCGCCACCTCTGCGCGGGCCCAGTCGATACCGAGCACCTGGGTCATCATCAGGAAGCCGACCACCACCAGCGCGGGAGTGGCCGCCTCGGAGGGGACGATGTCCACGATCGGAGAGAGGAACGTGGCCAGCAGGAACGCGACCCCGGTGACGATCGAGGCCAGACCTGTCCGGGCGCCGTCACCGACGCCGGCGGTCGACTCGATGTAGGAGGTGTTCGAGGACACCGAGGCTGCCCCACCGGCTGCAGCCGCGATCGAGTCGACGATCAGGATCTGGCGGGTGCCGATCGGGCTGCCGTCCTCGTCCAGCAGCTTCGCCTCTGTACCGACGGCGACCATCGTGCCCATCGTGTCGAAGAAGTCGGCCAGCAGCAGCGAGAACACCAGCAGCACCACAGTGACGCCGCCGATCTTGCTCCACGAGCCGAGCAGGGAGAACTGCCCGAGCAGGGAGAAGTCCGGCAGCGTGACCCACTGGTCTGGCAGCGCCGGGACGTTCAGCCGCCACCCGGTCGCGTTCGGCGACCCGTCAGCGTTCATCGAGCCACCCACCTGCGCGATCGCCTCGACGATCAGTGCCAGCACGGTCGCGCCGATGATGGCGATCAGCAGCGCGCCACGCACCTTGCGCAGGTAGAGGATGATCGCGGCCAGCAGGCCGATGATGAACACCAGCGTGGGCCAGCCGGCCAGCGACCCGTCCACGCCGAGCTCCACCGGGGTGGCCTGCGAGGCGGGGATGCGCACGATGCCGGCGTCCACCAGGCCGATGAGTGCGATGAACAGGCCGATACCGACGCTGATCGCAGTGCGCAGCTCCTTGGGCACCGCTCGGAACACCGCTTCCCGGAACCCGGTGAGCACCAGCAACAGGATCACCACACCCTCGATCACCACCAGGCCCATGGCATCGGCCCAGGTCATCTCCGGCAGCACGGCGATGGAGAAGGCGACCACGGCGTTCAGACCGAGCCCGGCGGCCAGCGCGATCGGGAAGTTCGCGACCGCGCCCATGGCGATGCACATGATGCCGGCCACCAGTGCGGTCGCGGCCGCGACCCGTGCGATCGCTTGGTCGGGGTCGCCGCCGATAAAGCTGCCGCTGCCGTCGGCCACAGTGCCGATGATCAGCGGGTTGAGCACGATGATGTAGCTCATCGCGAAGAACGTGACCAGGCCGCCGCGGACCTCCCGGCCGACCGTGGAACCGCGCTGGGTGATCTTGAAGAATCGGTCGATCGCGCCCACGGACTTCTCCGGCGCCTGTGAGGAGGTCATAGCAGGCATCTTGGCAGAGACGGACCGTTTGGCGAGCAGCTTTGGCCGGTGGCTACGATCGCAGGGTGAACCACCCTCACCCCTCGCCCCCGGAGCTCAAGCCCGCCCGGGTGAACGTCAAGGCGTTGTTCCTTGCGGGCACGATCGCATGGCTGCTCGGGCTGCTCGGGGTGGGGGTCGCGTTCTTGGCGGGCCGCTCGCCCGACCCCCGGTTGGCGTTGGTGTGCGTGGCTGGGATCGTGCTGGGCATGATCGGCTACTGGTGGGTGCACGTGGTGCACCTGGTCGACGACGAGGGGATGAGCGCGTGAAGGTGCTGCTGCCGGACTCGATGCCGTTGTCGGTGTCATTGCCTGACGGCGTGACCTCCGTGGTCTACGACGTGCACCGGCCAATCCCGGCCGAGCATCGCGATGCTGAGGTGCTCGTCATCTGGCAGTCGCCTGTTGAGCGGCTCGCGACGATGCCCGGTGAGCTGCCTAGGCTTCGCTGGATCCAGTCGCTGATGGCCGGCACCGATGCGATCGAGGCGGCCGGGTTCGACGAGGGCGTGCTGCTCACCTCCGGGAAGGGTCTGCACGATGCCCCGGTCGCGGAGCACACCCTGGCCCTGATCCTGGCCGCTGCGCGGCGGCTGGATCGTACGCTCGCTGCTCAGGTGGACGGCGAGTGGCGCCCGTCCCAGGACGCGAACCTGCCGTTCGGGTCCCCCGCCGCGTTCACCACCCTGACCGGGGCGCACGTGGTGGTCTGGGGGTTCGGCGGGATCGGCACCCGGCTGGCGGGGTTCCTGCAGATGCTCGGCGCCCGGGTGACCGGGGTGGCCCAGTCGTCCGGTGAGCGCAACGGGTACCCGGTGGTGACCGCCGAGGAGCTGCCCGAGGTGCTGCCGACGGCGGACGTGCTGGTGAACATCCTGCCCGCCACTCCTGCGACCGCGGGCATCGTGGACGCACCTGTGCTGGCGGCGCTGCCGGAGCAGGCCTGGCTGGTGAACGTGGGCCGCGGTGCGACCGTGGACGAAACGGACCTGGTGGCCGCGTTGCAGGCCGGCAGCATCGCCGGCGCCGCGCTGGACGTGTTCGCCACCGAGCCGTTGCCCGCCGGTTCTCCGTTGTGGCAGGCGCCGAACGTGATCCTCACCCCGCACTGCGCCGGTGGCCGCCCCGACCACCCCGAGTCCCTGATCGAGGAGAACCTGCGCCGCCTCCTGGCCGGCGAGGCGCTGCTCAACCTGGTCCCCTGACCCCTCCACCGGTCCCCACCTCTCCCCCGGCCCCCTCCCGGGGTGAAATGCCGAGCAGTGCTGTCATGGCTGCACCCGATCACCAGCTCCGCCCTGGCCGCGCAGTGCGGCAACGATCCCGCGCGCCAACGCCTCGTCGGTGGTCTCATACTGGCTCTTCCGGATTCAGAGTGCGTAGGGCGTCGTCGCTGACGGCGAGCTGAGGCGGATCGTGAGCGGGCCTTGGGTGAAGATGGAGGTGCTCAAACCGCCCATCCTCGACCCAAGGCCCTACCGTGGAATCTACCTCCTGCGCCCCTGCTGGCTGCCCTGTTGCTGATGTCATCTGCCGCACTCTCGAGCTCGGGGTGTTCATCACCGGCGCGAGCGTGGCCGAGGGGGAAGTGACGGTCATCGAGGCCTCACCGCGGCAGGTGCTGGGCTTCTGCCCCACGTGCGGCGCCGAGGGGCGGCTGCGGGACCACGTCATCCGAGAGCTGACCGACATTCC
Source organism: Ruania albidiflava DSM 18029 (assembly GCF_000421225.1). Classification (GTDB taxonomy): domain Bacteria; phylum Actinomycetota; class Actinomycetes; order Actinomycetales; family Beutenbergiaceae; genus Ruania; species Ruania albidiflava. The sequence continues at coordinate 20,073 of NZ_ATWL01000034.1, forward strand.
GATCG
>NZ_ATWL01000035.1 GCF_000421225.1 Ruania albidiflava DSM 18029
GAAACTTACAACACTGTCCGTGGCCACAGCGCACTCGGTGGACTACCTCCCACCAGCCGCCTGTAACCAACCTCCTGGCCGGGTACACCTAGGAGCTCTGGCGTCGCCGCAGGACCAGCGCGGTACCGGCAGTGAGCAGGACGACGGCGGCCACGAGCGCGGTCCCGATCTGGGCACCGGTACTCGGCAGGCTGCCCTGGTCATCGCCCGGTTCGGCACCGCTCGGTCGAGTCGAGGCATCAGCCGTCGGTGTCGGCTCGTCCGGGTCCTGTGTCGGGGTCCCGGTCGGCTCCGATGACGGGTCCTCGGTCGGCTCGTCGGTCGGCTCGGGCGACGGCTCCTCAGTGGGCTCGTCCGTCGGCTCATCGGTCGGCTCGTCCGTGGGTTCCTCGGTGGGGTCCTCCCCGTCGACCGGCTCGATCGGCGGCAGCAAGCCGTCCCAGGCGGCGGTGAGCGTCATGTCGTCGCACACCCCACTGCCGCGGCAGGCCACGGTCAGCTGCGCGGTGCTCGAGCTAAGCGGGACGGCCACGCGCTCCCACTGCGTCGAGCTCGCCGACACCTGGGCCTCATCGTCCTCGGCGTTGCTCCACTCGAGCGTCACCGACTCGCCGTCGGCGGCCTTGGCGAACACGCCGAGCTCGTACTCCTCGCCCGGCTCCACGTAGGTGAAGCGGTTCACCGCCGGTACCTCCGGCGTCACCGGGCTGGCGAGCGAACCGCTCGTGGCGTCGGTGGACCGAGCGAACTCGCTCCAGGTGTCGGCGTTGTTCTCCTGCCACACGGTGTTGCGGGTGGCCTCGAAGGAGCCGTCGACCATGACGTCGTCCACGGGAAGCAGCGCGACGTCGTCAACCAGTCCCTGGCCCTCGACCGTGATGTCGAGCGTCGTCGCATCCGTGGACGTGCGCGCGGTCACGGCCACGGGGACATACCCGTCCTCGTCCGGTTCGGCCTCCGGCAGCGGCTCGGCGGTGGCCACGGCTCCCGAGGGCAGGGTGAGCGAGACGGTCGGCAGCGACTCGCCGTCGTCGCCGGAGACGGCGGCCACGAGCCGGTAGGTGCGGTTGACCGCCACAGGCACCGTCGTCGTCGCCGATCCGCCTTCGTCGACGGCCAGTGCGGCGTGACCGGTGCGTTGCCCCTCATCCACCCGCTGGGCCGGACCCTCGAGCTGCCAGTGGTCCTCGGCGGGGTCGAGCTCGAAGCCGCCGTCGGCGACCGTGACCTGCGGCCCCACGGGAGTCAGCTGGAACGCCCCAGCGTCGGGACTCGTCACCGACGGCACCGGGTTGCCGACGAAGTCGAGGACTCCTTCGGGCGCGATCGGTGCACCGACACCCTGCGCGGCGGTCAGCTGCAGCCGCTCCAGGCCCACACCGTCGGCCAGGGTCAGCTCCGGCAGCACGAGGTTGTCCTGCTCCGCGTTGACCTCGGGCCAGCCCTCGTCGCTGCCGCCGAAGACGTTGTTGCGCCAGACGATCGTCGCACCGTCCACCGCCGTGGCCGTCTCCTGGACCTCGGTCTCCTCCTGGGCGAGGAAGACGTTGTTGGCGAACACGGCGCTGTCGGCCAGGTAGTTGTCCGGGTGGGCGATGTCCACGGGCACCGAGGGCAGCAGGAAGCTGTTGTTGTAGACCTGCCCGTCTGCCTGCCCGGCCATGAAGAAGGTGCGCGCGATCCCGGTCGAGCCGTCGGCCAGCGGCACCGGGCGGCCGTCGTTCAGCGAGACGTTGTAGCGCACCACGGTGTCCGTGGTCAGGCCCCAGCAGCCGCAGAAGAGCATGAACCCGCCCTCGTTATCGTGCGAGAGGTTGTGCTCGTAGAGGTTGCCGGTGCCGCCGAAGTCGGCGTCGAAGGCCTGGCCGTCGTTGTTGTCCTCGCCGCGCACGGTGCCGAAGACGTGGTTGTAGCGGAAGGAGACGTCATCGGCGTTCCACGGCCACACCGCCGCGTTCGCGCCGTTCATCGACTGGCCGTCCTTGGTGTTGGCCACGTCCTCCACCGTGTTGTGCTCCACGCGCGAGCCCGAGGCGTACTGCAGCACGATCCCGTCGCCACCCACGTCGGTGACGAAGTTGTCGTGGATGTACATCGGGTCTCAGGCGTAGTAGTTGCCGTCGGTGGACTGCACCTCGGGCCGGCCCCACCACGTGGTGGACATGTTGATGCCCGAACGGTTGGTGTCGCGGACCGTGTTGTGGGCGATCTCCACGTCGCGGTACTTCGTCGGCGTCTGCGAGCCGTGCACCTCGAGCTGGATGCCGCCCGAGCCGCCGTTGTCCTTCTTGTTCTCCCCGCGGACGGTGTGGATGTACAGGTCGGTGATCGTGTACCCCTGACCCACGCCGATGTCCTCGATGGCCACCGTCAGCCCGCGCCGCACCGAACCGGACGCGAAGTCGCGCTCGTCGTCGGTGAAGTTCGTCAGCTCGAGGTTGCGCACCTCGTAGTGCTCGACGTTGTGCAGGTAGACCGCCTGGGGCTCGCCGGCAGCATCGATCCGGGCCATCGCGTCGGCCTCGGCGTCATAGGCGTCGACCACGACCGGGTCCTCGGCCGTGCCCGAGCCCTGGGGCTGGAACATGCCGGTGCAGGTCGCGCCACGACGGAAGAGCACCTGGTCACCAGGGTCCAGCTCGACGGCGTTGATCGCCTCGAGATCAGCGAACGGGGAGTCCTGCTCGCCGGTGCCGTCCTCCGGCGCCGAGCAGTCGACGAAGTAGCGGGTTCCGGTGACCGCGGCGTCGAGGTCTGCCACCGGCGGTGTGGTCGAGGGCCGTGCGCCGTAGACGATCTCCTCGCCCGCGGCGTCGGTGGCGCGCACCGCGATCGGGGTGACGCCGTCGTCGGCGACCCGGTCATCGAGTGCGTGCGGCAGCAGCAGCTCGTTGGACGGCACGCCCTCGGGCAGGTCGGCGACCTCGGCGGACGCAGCGGGCGCCAGCAGGCCGGCGGCCAGCAGCAGCCCGGTGCCGGCTGTCGCAACGGCGCGGCGTTGCCGGCGGGCGGATGGGTGAGACACGAGTGGTCCTCCTCGACGGGTCGGTCGGTGATCGGTGTGTGCGGGTGCGCCTACCGGGAAGGCAGGGCGGAGGTCAGCGGTGCGGAAGCCGGTTCGGAGGTCGGCGACGCCGGGGTCGGCTCGACGACGCGTGCGGTGCGGGCCGGCAGGGTCAGCTCGCCGTCGAGGTGCTCACCGGTGGTGAGGTCGAGGCCGGTGACACCGGGGACGACGACCTGCTCGTCGCCATGGTTGAGCACGAAGAGGTGCTCGCCGCGCCGCTGTGCCTCCACGCCTTCCGGCAGGTCCGCCAGCACCGGGGCCACTGCCCCGCGCTGGGCCACCAGGGTGGCCAGGCCGGCGCGTCCGACGGGGTCGAGGTCGGTCGCCACGTAGTAGGCGCTGCCTGAGCCGTGGCTGGCGCGGGTGATCGCGGGCAGGCCGGTGAGGTCGGCCCCGCCACCCTCGGCGGTGAAGCGGGCGAGGACGTCGACGCCGGTCTCCCGGCTGCGTGCGGCCGCCCCGCTGTCGTAGTCGTAGGCGGGGTCACCCGCCGGGGCCAGCACCTCGGCCCAGCGTCCGCCGGCCACGGGCAGGCCGTCCTCCGCTGCCCCGGTGAGGTCGCGCACGGCGCGGGCCAGGTCCTCGTCCACCACGTCGACGCCGGTGACGTCGCATCCGCCGGGCGTGCGCACGGCGGTGCTGATCCGGTGCACGGGGGTGAGTGGTTCCTCGACGTACCCGGCGACGTTCTCGCCGTCGTTGGCCGGTGTGCCGGTCGCGGCGACGACGTCGGTCACCCCCACTCCGAGCAGCTCGCGCAGCGAGCCGAGGTACCCGCCGAGGACCGCGGCCATCGTGGGGTCCACGACGAAACTGCGCGCTGTGACGATGACCTGGCCGCCCTGGGCGACGAACTCGGTGAGCCTGCGCGCGAGCTCGGCGTCCTCGATGAAGATCTGCGGGACGACGACCACCCGGTAGCCGGTCAGGTCCGCCGCGGTCCCGACGACGTCCACGGCGTACCCGAGCTCCCACCAGGTGCGGTGCCAGGCCTTGGCGCCGGCGAAGTCGGTCTCCTCGGTGGCGGGTCCGATCGCCGCCTGCAGTGCCCAGTTGGACTGCCAGTCGACGAGGACCGCGACCTGCGCCTCGGTCCGCGCACCGACCACGGGCCCGAGCCGCCCGAGCGTCTCACCCAGCCCCACGACCGCCGGCCAGGTCCGCCCGGCCCGGCCCGCGTGCGGCACCATGCCGCCGTGGAACGTCTCGGCCCCGCGACGCGACTGCCGCCACTGGAACTGCAGGATCCCGTCGGCCCCGTGCGCGACCCGCTGGAGCGACCACAGCTCGTACTGTCCGGGGCGCTTGGGGGAGTTGCGGGTCCGCCACTGCACGGCGTCGGTGGTCTGCTCCATGAGGAGGAACGGGCGGCCATCGCCCAGGCCGCGCATCAGGTCGGACTGCCAGGCGACGTCCCACGCACCCGACGGGCGTGCCGGGTCGGGGTAGTGGTCGTCGGAGACGATGTCCAGGTGCTGGGCCCACTGCACATAGTCCAGCGGCGGGAAGGCGCCCATGAAGTTGGTAGTGATCGGGCGGTCGGAGTGCGCGCGGATGCTCTCGATCTCCCCGAGCAGGCAGCCGAGGAGCTGGTGGTTGTTGAAGCGGCGCCAGTCGAGCAGCTGGGACGGGTTGTGCAGGGTCGGCATGGTGGCCGGCGGTTCCACCTCGGCGAAGTCGGCGTACCGCTGGGACCAGAAGGCGGTCCCCCACGCCTCGTTCAGCGCCTCGATGGTCTGGTACCGGTCCTGCAGCCAGCTGCGGAACGCTGCCCGGGACTCCTCGCCGAAGCACTCGCTCACGTGGCAGCCGTACTCGTTGTTCACGTGCCACATGACCACCCCCGGGTGGTCGCCGAAGCGCTGGGCGAGCACGCCCGCCAGTGCGGCCGAGGCGCGCCGGTACACCGAGGACGACGGCGAGTACTGCTGCCGGGAACCGAACTCCAGGCGCACACCCTCACGAGTCACCGGCAGCGACTGCGGATAGCGGCGCGCCATCCAGACCGGCGGTGAGGCAGTCCCGGTGGCCAGGTCCACGCTGATGCCTGCGGCGTGCAGGCGGTCGATGATGGCGGCGAGCCAGTCGAGGTCGTAGGTGCCCTCGGTCGGTTCCAGGGACGCCCACGAGAAGATCCCCAGACTGACGAGGTTCACCCCGGCGGCCCGCATGAGTTCGAGGTCCCGTTCGAAGGTCTCGGCGTCCCACTGCTCCGGGTTGTAGTCCCCGCCGTAGGCGACGGAGTCGAGGGGAAGGATCGTGGCGGATGCCATGGAGCACCTTTCGTCATGCTTCGCGCCGGGCGCGGCCGTTGGTATCGACCGGCTCGGGGCCGGGTCCTTGGAAGGAGGGGAGGGGTCAGCTCTTGACGGCTCCAGCGGCCAGACCGGCCTGCCAGTAGCGCTGGAGCCCGAGGAACAGGACGATGACCGGCAGGACGCCGAGGAGCGCGCCCATCATCACGGCACCCTTCTGGGGTGCGAAGTAGCTCATCATCCCGTACAGGCCGAGGGTGACCGGCTTGAGCTCGGGCGAGCTGATCATCATCAGTGGCAGGAGGAAGTTGTTCCAGGTGGCCACGAAGATGAACAGGAAGATGGTCACCATCGCCGGCGCCAGCAGACGCAGCACGATGGTGGCGAAGATCCGGAGCTCTGACGCGCCGTCGAGCCGTGCCGCCTCCATGAGCTCGGTCGGGACCGAGGTCTGGGCGTAGATGCGTCCCAGGAACACCCCGAACGGGGAGACGCAGCTGGGGATGATGATGGCCCAGATCGTGTTGGTCAGCTCGATGCCGTTGAACACGACGTACAGCGGGATCGTCAGCAGGGCGACCGGCATGAGCAGGCCGGCCATGATGACACCGGTCGCCAGGCCCCGGCCGCGGTAGCGGAACTTCGCCAGCGAGTAGCCGGCCGAGACGCTGATCAGCGTCCCGATGACCCCGGCTGCCCCGGAGTAGAGCACGGAGTTGGCCACCCAGCGCCAGAAGTGCCCCTGGGTCCAGCTGATGAGCTTCTCGTAGTTCTGCGCGTACTGGATGTCGGCGAACCACAGGCTGTTGCTGGCGATGAGGTCGGCGTTGGACTTGCTCGAGGCGATGATCACCCAGAAGATCGGGAACAGGAAGTACAGCAGCGTGACGGTGAGCACCACGACGGTGATGATGCGGGCCCGACGGCGGGGGGCCAGCGACCGCGGCGGCTCGTCCCCGGTGGTCGGGGCGAGCAGCTGGGCGATCGTGCGCCGGGGTGCGGGTGTTGCCAGGGTGGTGGTCATCGGTCGGCCTTCCGCTGGAGCAGGGTGTAGACCACGGCAAGCAGGCCCGAGAAGATGGCCATGACGATCGAGATGGCGGAGGCGGGACCGTCACCGGAAGGGGAGCTCTCGCCCATCATCGTGTTGTACGCCATCATCATCGGCGTGTAGTCGGCGCCCATCCAGGAGTTGGCCGTGGCCATGATGGTGGGTTCGTTGAACAGCTGCACCGTGCCGATGATGGAGAGCAGGACGGCGAGCAGCGAGGCGCCGCGCACGAGCGGGACCTTGATGTGCCGCACGATCTGCCAGCTGGAAGCGCCGTCGATGCGCGCGGCGGAGTAGATGTCGTGCGGTATGGCCTGGAGCGCGGCGAGGAAGATCAGCATGTTGTAGCCGGTGTAGGTCCACGTCGTCATGTTGGCCATCGAGGCGAGGATCGCGGTGCTGCCCATGAAGTTCAGGTCGAAGCCCAACGAGGCGGCGAGCTTGACGAACGGCGAGATCTCCGGGGAGTACAGGTAGAGCCACACCATCGCGGCCACGACGCCGGGGATCGCGTAGGGCAGGAAGACCGACAGCCGCAGGGCACCGACGCGGCGCACGAGCAGGGAGTCCAGCAGCAGGGCGATGGCCAGTGCCAGCATGATCATCACCGGGATCTGGAACGCGGCGTAGAGGACCACGCGGCCCATGCCCGCCCAGAACCGTTCGTTGGTGAGGACGTCGACGTAGTTGCCGAGCCCGACGAACGACTCGACGAGCTCCCCGCCACCGTAGAGGCCGCCACCGGAGGCCACGCTCTTGAAGAGCGAGGCGCGCAGCGCGATGACGATCGGGACGAGGAACACCAGGGTGAACATCACGCCGAACGGCAGGAGGAAGGCCCATCCGGCGCGTGCCTCGGCCCGGCCTTGCCGGAGCCGGCGTCTGGCCGGTCCGCGCGCGGGCACGTCCGTAGCGGGCGCCGCAGGGGTGGTCGTTGCCATTCTCGTGTCCTTCGAAGGGTGGCGTCGGGGCGGGAGCGAACAGGCTCACGCCCCGACGCAGGTGGGGGTGCTACTCGGCGACGGGGATGTTCGCCTCGGTCAGCGTGGCGACCGACTGCGTCTGACCCGCTTCGAACACGGCGCTCATCGGGCCCTCGCCGGCGCCCGCGGCCGCAGCGGCCTCCCGCATCGGACCCTCGACGGAGGAGAAGAACGGCATGTAGGTCCAGTCGGTGGAGAGGCGCTCGTTGGCCTCCGCCAGCTCGGCGAACACGTCCTGGTCACCGTAGAACGAGGCGAGGCTGTCCGGTGTGGTCATCTCCCCGGCGGTCGAGGCCACGACGAGACCCTGGGAGACCAGGGCGTCGGTCTGGGAGTTGAACCAGTTGAGGACTCCATCGCCTCGGCGGGGTGCTCGCAGCCGGAGAGGACGACGACGGCGGACCCGCCGTCGGGTCCGGTGATGTCCCCGGCACCGAAGTCGAAGAGCTGGGTGACGGCCCATTCGCCGTCGTTGTCGGTCCCGGCCATGGTGTCCGCCAGCAGCGGCGCCTCCCAGGCAGCACCGATGGTGCCGATGAGCTCCTGCTCGACCAGGGCGCTGCTGAAGCCGTCGCTCCACCGTTCGAGGGAGACGGTGGCCTCGGTGTCGAAGAGCTCCTACCAGAAGTCGGCCACTCGCTGGGAGCCCTCGTCGTTGACGTCGACCACCCACTGGTCGTCCTCGGCGGTGTACCACTGCGACCCGGCGGCGGCGGCCTGACCCGAGAGCCACAGGCGCGTCTCGTCGGGCTGGAAGGCGGCGATGTACTTGCCTTCGGCAGCGGCCTCCTGCGCGGTGGCGATGAACTCCTCGGCGGTGGTCGGCACGGTCAGGCCCAGCCGGTCGAACTCGGCGGCGTTGTAGTAGTACACCAGGGGCCCGGTGTCCTGTGGAAGGCCGACGATGCTCTCGCCCACGCGCACCGCGTCGAAGGCTGCGGAGTAGTTGTCCTGGTACTGCTCGGCGAACTCGGTGACGTCGGTGGTCAGGCCCTTGGCGTACATCTCGGGGACCTGCGCGTAGTCCGCCTGGGCCAGGCACAGGCCGACGCCGGCGTTGACGTCGGTCTCGAGCTTCTTGTTCATCTCGCCGGCGTCACCGTCGAACTTGGTGGCGCTGACCTGGATGTCCGGGTTGTTCTCGTTCCACTCCGCCACCAGGTCGGCCACCTTGACCATGCCGTCCCCGTCCGGGAGGCGGTGCAGGTATTCGATCTGGACGGGAGCGCCGTCCGCGGCGGCACCCGCTCCGGGGTCCGTGGACTCGTCGTCGGACGACCCGCACGCCGCCAGGGCGAGCGAGAGGATCGCGACGGTGCTGAGCAACGCGGCGGGACGGGTGCGTTGTGCTGTTTTCATCTGCAGACCTCTTCGATGAGAGTGGGACACCCGGTACGTCACCAGGCTTCTACGTGCGGTGCGACCACCGATGTGTTCGCGCGCACACATCGCACCTTAGCAGAACGGAACCCGCCCATCTGTCGAGGGGTGATCGGCTCTCTGCCGGGGCCGGGACGTCGCTCAGGCGCTCCCTCTGACGACGATCTGCGTGGACTGCAGGAACAGCTGACCACCGAGGGACTCGCCCCCGAGCTGGCGCACGACGAGCTCGGCCAGGGCTACGCCCATCGCCTCCGCCGGCTGGGCGACCGTGGTCAGGTGCGGAGTGGTGGACATGGCCCAGCGGGAGTCGTCGAAGCCGGCCACCCGCACGTCGTCGGGCACCGTGCGGCCACGATCCTGGAGCACGGTCATGACGGCGGCGGCGAGCGAGTCGTTGGCGCAGAACACCGTGTCGACGTCGGGGTGGGCATCGAGGAGAGCGCGCGCCGCGACGAGGCCGCTGTCATGGCTCCAGTGCTCGCTGACCTCCACGATCGGCTCGATCGCTCGGGCCTCGAGGCAGTCCACGAAGGCCTGCCGCCGGTCCTGAGCCGCGGTGGTGTCGCGCGGGCCCGCGATCATCGCCACCCGCTTCGCCGGCTTCGGGGCCCGGTCGAGCAGGTAGGTGACCATCTCGTAGGCGCCGGTGTAGTTGTCGACGTCGACGACCGGGATGGTCAGCCCCTCGGCTCGCGCCCCGACGAGCGATGCCGGCAGGCCGGACTCCTGGATGAGGCCGACGAGCGGGTCGCCGATCCGTGGGGCGGCGAGCATGATGCCGTCGAGGAACCCGCCGTAGAGAGCGTTCTTGAACCGGGTGAGCCCGCCCTGCTCCGGATGGATCATCACCAGGAGCTGGTGGTCGTGCGTGGTGAGGAACTGGTTGGCGCCGACCATCATCCCCATCAGGTTGGGGTCCTCGGCGAAGAGCGTGGCGTCCTGGTGGATGACCAGTGCGATGTTGCGTGCGCGCATTCCCGCCAACGAGCGGGCGGCCACGTTCGGCACGTACCCGGTCTCGTGGATCGCTGCCTCGATGCTCTTCGCTGCCCTGCTGGAGACGTATCCCGTCTTGCGCACGTACCGGGAGACCGTTCCGCGCGAGACTCCCGCCACGCGCGCCACGTCGGCCATCGTGACGCCGCGAACGGGAGGAAGAGGCCGAGGGGCCGCCTCAGTCATGAGATCACCCTCGTCTCAACGTGGTCGAAGTCCATGGCGGTGCATCCGCAGCGCGTTTGACTCTACCGGCTTCTGGATCCAGAGCGCTTCCCCCGGTTCTGGTCAGGTGTGCGATGAGTCGCTGGCGGTGCGCGGTCGAGCTCGCCGTGGCGGCAGCAGATCAACGCGGCGATTCGCTGCCCTTGCGACCCCACTCCAAGAGGCGCAACTGTGTCGATCGCGGCGGTATGACGCAGGTCGGATGCGGTTCACGATCTGGCAGGTTCGATTGTGCGGCTATGCGACTGCGTGGAAGGTGAGTTTGAGTCCGAGGGCGTCTGAGACCTTGAGGACGGTCGACCAGGTGGGGTTACCGTGATCGGAGAGGGCTTTGTAGAGCCCGTCGCGGCTCATGCCCACCTGCCGGGCCAGGTCGCTCATGTTTCCCGAGCGGGCGATCACGCCGAGGGCGCGTGGCACGGCAGTCGGGTCGTCGGTGGACTCCTCCAGGGCGAGCTGTAGGTAGGCCGCGACGTCGTCCAGGTCGGCGAGATAGTTGGCCGCGTCGAAACGGGCAATCTGCTCATCCATCGTCACCATCCTCCTTCGAGTGCCAGTGAGCGGCGAGCTGGTGCGCCTTGGTGATGTCCGTCTGCTGGGTTGACTTGTCTCCGCCGCACAGCAGGAGCACGATCTGGTTGCCGCGTTGTGTGTAGTAGACCCGGTAGCCCGGCCCAGAGGCCAGTCGCAGCTCCAAGATGCCGCGACCTACAGTCTTCACGTCGCCTGGGTTGCCATGTGCGAGCCGGTCACGGCAACGCTCAGCGCTGTTCTACGGCGGGGCTTTCCCTGGCCGCAGATCCAGTGCCAGTGATCCGCCGGGGCCGTGCTGGCCGTGGCCGATCTCCACTGCGACCTTGCGGCTCACGTTGAGGACCGCCTTGGCCCCCTCTGTCGGGCGTACGGCGGATCGTCGATAGTGGTTGGGTCAGCGAAGAGGAGGAGACCGACATGAGTGATCAGTCCGACGACGAAATTGCTGCCTGGGCGGAGGCTGACGAGAGGGAGATTCGCTCGGACGCAATGATCACCAGAGGTACCGCGGCCTCGCGTGGCCAGACGCGCCAGAGGCTCGCTGCCGCAGCCGACGGCGACCCGGCGAGCGAGGAACTGCTCGCGCGCGTTCTCAGGACGAACGCCGAGCGATAAACCCAGAGACGCTGGCGGCAGGGGCTGTCGCACTGGCTGGCTAGGGAGCGGACCCACGCGGATCTACCGGTGTGCTCGAGCCAGCAACTACTACTCGCTGACCACCGTGATCATCCCGTCCATCCCTCGGTCCGGGTGGTAGGACCACTGGATCTCCAGGTCGTCCCAGGTGGCGCTCTGCCGTCCGTCCATGGACGTGGTCTGCCCCATGTGGGTGGAGATGCGCGAGGGCATGTCCAGCTCGCCGAAGACGCACATGATGTCGGCGATGTCGCCGCCGATGACCTCGTCCTCCCCGCGATGGTCGAAGGCGAGGGTACCGCCGTGGTCCTGGACCGTGATCCCGTCCGGTGAGTCGCAAGCCTCCACCGCCTCGGTGAGCAGCGCGGAAGACGGTGAACCGTCGAGCGTCAGCGGCAGCGCAATGGCCAGGGCGAGCCCTGCTCCCACCGCGACCCCGAGAAGCCCAGTGAGCACCGGGAAGACTCCCCGGCGCGGCCGGGTGACCGGCTGAGCACCGAAGCTTTCCCCTGGCCAGGGGAGCTCCGCCGTCGGCGGTGGTGTGGGCGGGACACCCGGTGCGGGTGGCGGTACGGACATGATGACCTCTCTTCTCGGGACCGGTGTCCCGTGGCTGTGGGATGGGTGCGGCCGAGACGTGCCGCTGGTTCGCTGCCGGCTACTGCTGGGTCCAGGTGCCGCAGCCCTCGGAGGAGAAGGCGGCGTCGGAGCTGGAGATCTCCACCACGGCCTGGCCCTCCGGGGCGCCGTTGGCGATGATGTCGCCGAACTCACCGGACAGGCCGGAGAGCCGTTCCCAGTAGCACCAGCCGCCGCCGTCGTTGCGGTACACGCCGGGCTCGATGTCCTGACCGACCACCCAGGTGCCGTCGCCGAACTGGGTGCCGGCGGCCTCCGCCTGTGCCTCCTCCTCGGCAGCCGCCGCCTCCGCAGCCGCGAGCTCGCCCTGGACGTCCTCGAGCTCTGCCTGGGCGCCCTCGAGCTGCCCCTCGGCATCCTCGGCGCGGGCGATCGCAGCGTCCCGGTCGTCCTCGGCGGTGGCAAGCTTCTCCCGGGCGGTGTCCCGGGCATCCTCCGCGGCCTCCAGGTCCGCCAGTGCGGCATCGCGCTGGTCGCCCACAGTCTCCAGCTGCTCCTGGGTGGCCTCCAACGAGACCTGCAGGTTGGCCAGCTCGTCGCTGTGGTCCGCCGCCTGGGCCGGCGGCGGGTCCTGGCCGCTGGCGCCGATGCCCACACCGATGAGCAGCGCGGCCACGATGCCGACCGCCCACGGCCAGCGCCGGCGCTTCGCCGGCTTCGGGGGTTGTGGCTCCGGGCCCTGCTCGGGCTGATAGCCGAAGATGGGGTCTGGGTACGGGTCCTGCGGTGGGGTGGCCATGGTCTCGTTCCTTCCGTCTGTGGAGTTGGACGGTAGGAGAGCCGGCGCCGGCGCGGGGGAGTGGGGGCGATAACCCGGTGTATCGGGGGCTGCTGTGGTCCGCCGAGGTGTCCGACCTCGAGGGGCTGCTCTCCTTCCCCGTACGGCGACGTACGGGGCGCGGGAATCGACCGGGTGATCGACTGGTATCACAGCTGCTGACGGGTGCGGCGTGTTGGTGCTGGTCGGGGCGAGGGGTCGGAGCGCGATCAGATGTTGGCGCGTCCCTCGTTCCCGGTTGCACCCACTCCACCGTCAGTGAGTTCCAGGTGAGGGATGATTGATCGGCCCACCTTCTACGTCACGGAGCCTGCCCGTGGCACCGGCCGGAACAGGCAACTGTCTGCGTCGTCTAGGACAATCGAGGGCTCCTACCTGCTGTCGCCGAATCGTGCTGTCGGGAACGCCAGCGACCGCGTGCTGGCAGCGAAGCGGTCCGTCATCACCGCAGTGGCGTCCAGCTCGGCATACGCCACCGAGGTTGCGACGTACGAGGTCTCGAACATCCGACGGCCGCAGGTGCGTCCAAGTGAAGCCGCTGGGTGAAGCAGCCTCGCGACTTTCTGACGCGGTTCGTTCTGATGGTCATCTCGCGAGATGGCTCGGTGACCGCTCATCTCGAAGCCCACATCGAGCGCTTCGACGGACCCTTCTGTGCTCAGGTGACTGCAGACGACATGCAGGCACCTAATTCAAATTAGAACATCGAACAGCCTGGATGCCAAAAAATAGTTGACCGTCACGCTAGTACTTGCTAGCGTGCCCATCTAATGCGAATTGGAGGCATGCAGGCGATGAGGCCGAGGCAGAGCGATATCGCTCGTTTGGCGAGAGTGTCTCAGACCACGGTGTCCCTGACCCTGAACGGCAAGACAGCCGAGTATGGAATCAACCGGGCCACCGAGGAACGCATCATGTCGGCTGCCCGCGAACTGGGCTATGTGCCGAACGTGACGGCCCGGGCACTCCGGGGCGGACGTAACTGCCTCCTTGGCGTGCACGCCTATGAGTCCTTGTTCCCGACCAGCCGGGAGTCCTACTACGAAGAGATCTTGGTCGGCATCGAGCAGGGCGCGATCCGAACTGGACAGGACCTGGTGCTGTTCACCTCGGTCCATTCCGGACAGGGACGGGCGAGCATCTTCGATGGAGGGCGCAATCGACTCAAGATCGCGGACGGCACACTGATCATTGGCTTCGACCAGCACGACGACGAACTGGTTCGCCTCGCCGAGGAGGGCTTCCCGTTCGTGTTCATCGGCCGACGGGAGAAGCCGGCCGCACTGGGGCCCTACGTGACCGCCGACTACGTGGGAGCGGTTCGTAGTGTCGCCGCCCAAGTGCGTGCTCTTGGACACCGCCGCGTGGCCTACCTGGGCTTGCCCGACTATATCGAACCGCGACTCGAACGCCGTGAGGGATTTGCCCGCGGCGTTGAAGAGCACGACCTGACCGTGGCCGGTCAGTCCTTCGGTCACCTCGAAGGCCCACATGAACGCTGGGTGCAGGAGATGGTCGAGAGTGGAGCGACCGCGCTCCTGGTAGAGGGCTCCGCCCAGTTGGAGACGGTTGCACAGCGCTGCGATGCTGCTGGCCTGCGCATCCCGGATGACCTGTCGGTCATTGGCCTAGATTCGATCACCGATCCCGCGACGAGCTCCCGGCACTGGACGCATGTGCGCGTGCCGCGACGGGAGATGGGCAGCCGTGCTGTCGAGCTGCTCCTGGAGTTCATTGACGGTGTGCACGGGCCGGCCTATCACGAGCGCCTGCCGTGCACGTTCGAAGAGGGCGAGACCTTCTGCCCGCGCAGTTGACCAGGATCCGTGCCGGCACCGACGTCGGCACGCAATGATGGAAGGACATCACGATGCGACGAGTTCAGCGCGTACCTATCAGTCTCATAGCCAGCGCGGTTGCGATTTCGACGCTGGCCGCATGCGGTTCCAATGAAGGTGAGGGCGACAGCGAGCTGGTGGTCTGGTTCCCGGGAAACACCGAGGCGGAGATGGAACTGGTGCAGAACAGCATCGTTCCGGCATTCGAGGAGGAGGCTGGGGTCGACATCGAGGTCACCTACGTTGACTGGCCAGACCTGGGGCCGAAGTTGAATGCAGCGTTTGCAGCCGGTACGGCGCCGGACGTGATCGGGCACGGTGTGGCCGCGACGGCAGACCTTGCCGCCAATGGGCGAGTACTGGATCTCTCCGAGTATCTCGATCAGATGGACCCCACCCAGCGCGAGGACATGGGATCTGCCCTGCCTGGCGGCGAGGTGGACGGTACGCCGTACATGGTTCCGCTGATGACCACCATTCGGATGATCGCCTACAGCGCTGCTGACTTCGAAGCAGCCGGTCTGGATCCGGAGGCGCCGCCGGAAACGTGGGAAGAGGTCCGCGAGGTCGCCGAGGATCTCACTGAGCGTGACGGGAGCGAGATCAGTCGCGCCGGCCTGGTGGTTCCGAGCGATCCCATCGGCGTACAGCAGACTTTCGGCACGCTGCTGTGGTCCAACGGGGGCGAGTTCATCAGTGATGACGGCAACGCCACGATGGATACACCGGAAGCGATCGAGGCCCTCGAGTTCTATGCCAGCCTCTACGACGGGGAGTCGGCGGTGGACAACACCCTCGGTGCGCAGCTGCCGAACCAGCCGGCGGAGACGCCCGTGGTGACGGGTCAGGCGGCGATGCAGCTAGTCAACGCCGGTGACATCATCAAGTTGCAGGAAGCCGGCCCTGATCGTGACCTCCGTCTGATGGCGCCGCCCGCGTTTGACGGAGCCGAGCCGGGTGCTTTTGGCGGCCCGGCGAACGGGCTGATGATCAACGCCGACACCGCTGTGCCCGACCTCGCCTGGGACTTCGTCTCCGCGATGGTGGAGCCGGAGACGAACCTGGAGTACGTCGAGGCACTCGGCGCGCTGCCGGTCCACGCCTCCTCTATCGACTCCGACTACATCTCGGCCAACCCGGAACTGCAGCGTGCTGTGGAGGCTTTGCCCAGCGCGCACCCCAACCCGAACGTGCCGGGCTGGACCCAGATGCGCGACGCAATGGGACAGCACCTTGAGCGTGCGCTGCATGGCGAGGTGGAGCCCGCCGACGCGTTGGAGCAGGCGAACACTGAGGTGGCGGGGATCCTTGCCTCGGGTTCTTGATCGGTCCGTGCACCGGGCAGACGAGCTGGTCAGCGCACCTAGCCCGCAGCGCCCGATGCGGTTAGGCCGCCCGCAGGCGCGGATGGGACTGCTGTTCGTGCTGCCTGCAGCGCTGTATGTCGCGGTTTTCCAGCTCGGTCCGGTGCTGTATGGACTTGTCCTGAGCTTCAGCTCCTACAGTCCGATTAGCCGGGACGGTCCGAGTTTCATCGGCTGGGACAACTACGCCGCCATCGTCAACGATGCGGAGTTCGGTCAGGCGATGCTGGTCACCGGCCGGTACGTCCTGCAGGTTCTGCCGATCACGGTCGCGATCGCGTTGGGGCTGGCGATACTTTCCAACCGGACATTCCGCGGCGTGGGACTGTTCCGAACCGGACTGTACGTACCGCATGTCGTCTCGCTGACTGCCGTCAGCATGATCTGGCTGTGGATGTATTCCGATGTGGGGCTGGTCAATCTGGTGCTTGATGCGCTCGGACAGCCAGGACAACGGTGGCTGACCACGGAGTCGGGTGCACTGAACGCTGTATCGGCGATGCGCATCTGGAAGGCACTCGGCAGCAATATGGTCCTCCTGCTCGCCGGCCTGCAGACAGTTCCAAAAGACCTCTACGAGGCGGCACGGATGGACGGCGCGAACGCGTGGCAGCAGTTTCGCGCGGTAACGCTGCCGGGAATCCGGCCGATGCTCACCTACGTGATCGTGATGGACATCATCTACCTCGCTCAAGGGTTCGCCGAGATCTTCGTGCTGACCCAGGGCGGCCCGTATGGCACAACGACCACGGTGAACTATCTGATCTACACCGAAGCATTCCAATACAACCAGATGGGCAGTGCGTCGGCTATGGCGTTCGTGCTGTTCGCCTTCATCGCGGCACTGACGATCGTCGCTCTACGGGCGGGCCAGGGGAGGCGTAGCTAGATGTTAGGAATCCGACGTCGCCGTCGGCCGACATGGCCCCGGGTCGTGATGCTCGCTGCTGTTACTGCTGCTGTCTTGCTGCCGTTCTGGTGGATGATCAGCCTGGCATTCACCCCGGAGGGCCATAGCGTTCGGTTCATCCCGGAGCAGCCCACGGTGGAGAACTTTCAGATTGCTGTGCAGGCGGCCAACTTGGACACTGCGTTTGCGAACTCCACGTTGGTGACCGTGGTGGCGGTGCTGACCAACTGCACCGTGCCCGTGATCGCTGGTTACTCCTTCGCGCATCTGCCGTTCCGCGGGAGCAAGCCACTCTTCTACGTGCTGCTCTCCACAGTCGCGATCCCGGTCTCGGTCACTTTGATCCCGCTGTTTCTGATGGCTCGGCACTTTCCCCTGGCAGGTGGTAACGACCTTCTCGGTGCTGGGGGCAGTGGCCTGCTGGACTCGGTGGGTGGTCTGATGCTGCCGTACCTGGTGGGCACGATGAACATCTTTCTCTCCCGCCAGTACTTTGCCGGGATGGATCGGGGTTTCGCTGAAGCTGCCAGGATCGACGGTGCCAGCGAGCTGCGTACCTTCGCCCAAATATATCTGCCGATGGCTAAACCGCTGCTCGCGCTCGTGGCGGTGTTCTCGTTCACCGGAGTCTGGGATGACTTCCTCTGGCCGTTGGTGGTGTCGGCGTCGGAGCGGAGCGTCACCGTCCAACTGGCGATTACCACCTTCGCAGCTAGCGGGAACGTACGGTACGGCGCACTGATGGCGGCCACGATTTTGGTCACTCTGCCTGTCCTGGTGGTGTTCCTTGTCAACCAGCGGAGCTTCATCTCCGGTCTTGCCGAAGGCGGGATCAAGGGGTGAGTCCGTCTGACTTGGCCTGAGCCCCCACCCATTACAACGAAGGAGCACATGCACGTGCCACGCAACCACGCAGACGTATTGATCATCGGAGGAGGTCTCGGCGGTGTAGCCGCTGCTCGTGCAGCACTCGCCCTCGGACGGACGGTGATTCTCACGGACGCCGGAGACTGGCTCGGCGGCCAGATGACTACGCAGGCGGTCCCGCCAGACGAGCATCCATGGATCGAGAGCGACCTCGTCTCCCGGAGCTACCGCGAACTGCGCGAACGGATCCGTGAGCACTATCGGGCCCACTATCCCCTGACCGACCAGGCGCGCGTTGAGGAGCATCTCAACCCTGGGGCCGGGTTCGTCTCCGCGCTCTGTCACGAGCCACGAGTATCGGCCGCCGTACTACGTGAGATGCTTGCGCCCGATATTGCCTCGGGAGACCTCACCCTCCTGCTCGGTCACGTGCCGGTCGCAGCCGAACGCAGCGGGAACCAGGTGCGCTCGGTCACCGTTCGGGAACGGTCTACCGGTGAGCGTCAAACGCTGATCGGCCGGATGATCCTGGATGCGACCGAGCTCGGTGACCTTCTTGAGCTTGCTGACATCCCGCACGTGATCGGCGCGGAGTCCCGGGACGAGACCGGCGAACTGCATGCCCCAGTGAAGGCCGATCCTCTCGACCAGCAAGCAATCACCTGGTGCGCGGCAGTGGAGTATCGGGCGGGTGAGAACCATGTGATCGCGAAGCCGGCGGACTATGCCTACTGGCGGGACACGGTCGACCCACGGTGGCCCGGCTCCCAGCTGTCTTGGACCGATGTGCACCCGATCACCCTCGCGGAACGCTACCGTCCCCTCTTCGAGGGCACTCCCGAGGAGGCCGTCCACGGCGAGCACCACGACCTGTGGCACTATCGGCGGATCCTGGCCACACGACAGCTAGAGCCCTCGTACGACGGGGGAGACATCTCGCTGCTGAACTGGCCGCACATCGACTACTGGGAACTCCCATTGGTTGGAGTGTCGGACGAGACCCGCCAGGAGGCCCTGCGGAGCGCCCGCGAGCTCACGCTATCGTTCGTGTACTGGATGCAGACCGAGGCGCCCCGGTCTGAAGGAGGCCGCGGCTACCCCGAGCTCAAGTTGCGCGGAGATGTGCTAGGCACCAGCGATGGTCTAGCCCGCGAGCCTTACATTCGAGAGTCACGACGGATACGAGCTCTGTTCACGGTGACAGAGGCCCACATCGGTTGCGAGATGCGGGGCGAAGGCGCCGGATCGGAGATCTTCGACGATAGTGTCGGAATCGGCTTCTACCGCATCGACCTGCACCCGTCCACGTCAGGACGAACGTACGTGGACATCGCCTCGTTCCCGTTCCAGATCCCGCTCGGCGCGCTGATTCCGGAACAGGTCGAGAACTTTCTTGCAGCGAACAAGAACATCGGCACTACCCACATCACCAACGGCGCTTACCGGCTGCACCCAGTTGAGTGGTCGATCGGCGAGGCCGCGGGTGCGATTGCCGCGCACAGCCTCAACGTCGGGCGGAGTCCGGCCAAGGTGCGCCAGGAACCTGCAGACCTGCGAGCCTTCCAGGAGCTGCTCTCCGAACGCCTGGGTGTGTCGCTGGCCTGGCCAGAGGAGATTCGTCGCACTGGTCGGCCCGATGCCACCGGGCCAATCCTGGAGAAGCAGGTGTCCTCGGTCGGTATCAAGAAGTGGGGAGGATTTCACCAATGAGGGCAAGCCAGGACCAGTTGCGGGTGGGCACTGAGGCTCGCATGAGTACCCCACTTACCCGCCGTCACGTCCTGACCGCAACTCTGCTAGGGCGTGTCTCCCATATGTGAGGGGGTTTTGCCTTGAGGGTTGAGGGATGGCTACTACTGCAGCGTCCCGGGATCGGGCTCTTTCGGATGAGCAGTGGGAGCGGATTGAGCCGTTGCTGCCCTCGAACGAGGGTCGTAAGGGGCATCCGTTCGAGAACAACAGGATGATCGTGGAGGGCATCATCTATCGTGCTCGGACCGGTATTCCGTGGCGGGATCTGCCCCGGGAGCGGTTCGGACCCTGGCAGACGGTGTGGAAGCGCCACTACCTCTACGCACGGCT
Source organism: Ruania albidiflava DSM 18029 (assembly GCF_000421225.1). Taxonomy (GTDB): domain Bacteria; phylum Actinomycetota; class Actinomycetes; order Actinomycetales; family Beutenbergiaceae; genus Ruania; species Ruania albidiflava. The sequence continues at coordinate 19,609 of NZ_ATWL01000035.1, forward strand.
GGGAGTGTGGGACGAGATCCACGCGGTACTGATGGCTCAGGCTGATGCTGGCG
>NZ_ATWL01000036.1 GCF_000421225.1 Ruania albidiflava DSM 18029
CCAGCGCTTATCCCGAAGAGGAGGGCAGGTTACTCACGTGTTACTCACCCGTTCGCCACTAATCCCCAACAGCAAGCTGTCGGTTCATCGTTCGACTTGCATGTGTTAAGCACGCCGCCAGCGTTCGTCCTGAGCCAGGATCAAACTCTCCATACAAAACCTATCAACACCACAACCCACAAACAGGCCACAGCATCAACAAATCATACGAAAAAATCCTGACCAAACAACCACCCCCACAAAGCACAAAACCCCATGAGAGCAGCCATCCAACCAAAAAAACTGGCATCAATCACTACAAACACACTGTTGAGTTCTCAAACAACGAACGCACACCGACTTACCGCGTCTTTCGACCGGCTCGCCTGAGGCTGCCGTTCCATCTTACCCCAGTGACTGAGTGCCACGCACGGTGGCTCTCTTCTCTGGCGCGACTCCGGAGGTGCTAGGCATCTCCGTTCCCGCTGATGGGCTGCACTGCTGGGTGTTGGCCACCGGATCGGTGTCCGTTCCTCCCTCGCAGGGCAACGAGTGATTACATTACGCATCCTCGGGGCGCGGGTCAAATCCTGACCGTGGTGTGCTCGGCCACGTCGGCAGCGCGCTGGCGGTAGCTGACGACACGGCTCGAATCCGCGAGATCCTGCGGTTCTCACCGGGTACCCGGGAGCTGCACGGCGCGCCAGCATGGCCATGGAGGCCGCCTGCAGGCTGGGGCACCGGTCAAGTTGTGGTGCACCACACACCGGTTCCACCAGCTACGCGAGGGCCAGTCGCTCTCGGACAACCTCGCTCAGGCTGCCCGCCTCGCGTTCGGCCTGGTCCTGGGTGGCAGCCTCGACCATGACCCGGACCAGCGGTTCGGTGCCGGAGGGCCGCAGCAGTACACGGCCGCTGTCACCCAGCCGTGCCTCCGCTGCTGCCACGGCCGCGGCGAGCGGTTGGTCGCTGGCCACTCGCGTCTTGTCCACCCCGGGCACGTTCACCAGTACCTGAGGGAGTCGGGTCATCACGGCACCGAGCTCGCGCAACGGACGCCCAGTGGTGGCGATCCGTGCTGCGAGCTGGAGGCTGGTGAGGACACCGTCGCCGGTGGTGGCGTGCTCGGCGAGGACGATGTGGCCGGACTGCTCGCCGCCCAGGCTGTGCCCACCAGCGCGCATCGCTTCGAGCACGTACCGGTCCCCCACCCCGGTCTGCACGATCTCGATCCCCGCCTCGCGCATGGCCAAGGTCAGACCGAGGTTGCTCATCACGGTGACCACGAGCGTGCTCTGAGCCAGCTTCCCTGCCTCGTTGAGCCCGATGGCGAGGATGCCCATGATCTGGTCACCGTCGACGAGCGCTCCGGTGCTGTCCACCGCCAGGCAACGGTCGGCGTCCCCGTCGTAGGCGACCCCGAAGTCCGCCCCAGAGGCGACGGTGACGGCTTGGAGCTGTTCGGGATGGGTGGAGCCGCACTGCTCGTTGATGTTCCGGCCGTCCGGGGATGCGTTGATCACCACTACGTCGGCACCAGCGGCGCGCAGGGCGGCGGGACCCACCTCGCTGGCCGCGCCGTTGGCGCAGTCGACGGCGATGCGCAGCCCGCTCAGGTCGGCGTCGATGGTGCTGAGCAGGTGCTGGACGTACCGGTCACCAGCCTCACCACGGTTCATCGTGATCGTTCCGACCTCGGCACCGGTGGGCAGGTCCCACGACGCGTCCAGGTCTGCTTCGATCTCGTCCTCGATAGCGTCGTCGAGCTTGACGCCGCCACGGGTGAAGAACTTGATGCCGTTGTCGGCCATCGGGTTGTGCGAAGCGGAGATCATCACCGCCAGGTCGACGTCCTCGGCACCGGTCAGGTACGCGACCGCAGGTGTGGGCAGGACGCCGAGATCCTCCACGTCCACACCGGCGCTCGACAGGCCGGCGACGACCGCCGCGGAGAGGAAGTGGCCGGACAGCCTGGGATCCCTGCCGACGATGGCCCGCGGTCGAGGACTGCTCAGCCGGCCCTTCGAACCGAGCACATGCACTGCGGACGTGCCCAGCTGCAGCGCCAGAGGTGCGGTGACCTCTCTGTTGGCCAGCCCTCGTACGCCGTCGGTCCCGAACAGCCGTCGACCCATTGTGGTGCCTCTCTTGTTGTCGCTGCCTGTCAGCAACGTCTGCGTCGTCCGTCAGCTGGAGTGCCTGGATACGCAATCGGCCCCGCCGGACGCAGTCCGAACGGGGCCGATGATAGTGCGCAGATCAGCGCTTGGAGTACTGCGGGGCCTTACGCGCCTTCTTCAGACCGGCCTTCTTCCGTTCCGTGGCGCGCGCGTCCCGGGTGAGATACCCGGCCTTCTTCAGCGCGGCCCGGTTGGACTCGGCGTCGATCTGGTTCAGCGCGCGGGCGATCGCCAGGCGCAGGGCACCGGCCTGGCCAGAAGCGCCACCACCGTTGATGCGGGCGACGACGTCGAAGCGGCCTTCCAGGTCCAGCAGGGCGAACGGTGCGTTCACCAGCTGCTGGTGCAGCTTGTTCGGGAAGTAGTCCTCCAGGGTGCGGCCGTTCACCTTCCAGGTGCCGGTGCCGGGCAGGAGGCGCACACGGGCGACGGCCTCCTTGCGGCGGCCCAGTGCCTGGCCGGGGGCAGTCAGGGAGCTGCCTCCACCGGTCGGCGCCTCGCTCTCGGAGGTGTAGGTGCTCGGGGTGTCGCCCTCGAGCTCCTCGATCTCGGCTGTGGTCTCGGACACGGTTCTCCTCAGTTCAGTTTCGCGTCAGTTCGCTTCGGTCTGCCGCGTTACTGCGCGACCTGGGTGATCTCGAAGGTCTGCGGCTGCTGCGCACTGTGGGGGTGCTCAGCGCCGCGGTAGACCTTCAGCTTGTTCATCTGGGCGCTGCCCAGGCGGTTCTTCGGGATCATTCCCCGGATTGCCTTCTCCACGGCCCGCACCGGGTTCTTCTCCAGGAGCTCGGCGTAGCTGGTCGCCTTCAGTCCACCCGGGTAACCCGAGTGACGGTAGGCAATCTTCTTGTCTCGCTTGGAGCCGGTGAGCGCAACCTTGTCCGCGTTGATGATGATGACGTAGTCACCACCGTCCACGTGCGGGGCGAAGGTGGGCTTGTGCTTGCCCCGGAGCAGCGTGGCGGCATGGCTCGCCAGCCGGCCCAGGACGACGTCGGTAGCGTCGATGACGTACCAGGTGCGCTCGGTATCGCCGGGCTTGGGGGTGTACGTACGCACGGTCGTAGTTCCTCTGCTGGTCTGTGGCGCTCGTCGCCGGCTGCGGACTGGTGTCCGCGCCGTCGGAGACGAACCCCTCGGTCACTTCAACGTTGGTGAGCGTCCTCCAGTCACGCGATGCGGTGAGTGGGAGGCACCGGCCAGCGAGTGGACGCACAACGATTCACCAGACTACTCCGGCCGCGGCAGTACGGTCAAAGCATCCGGCAGAGGTGGTGGCGCGATATTGGTCACGTTCCTCCGGCTGTCCGGGGCGGTCAGCCGTACCATCCCCTGCTCGTGCGAGCCCAGCGACCGCGTGCGACCGTGGAGGCATGAGCTCCACCGACGACACCAACCCAGGTCCCGCGCCGGACTCTGACCAGCTGCCGCTCGAGGACACCCTCGAGGACCGCGGGGCTGAGGACCGTCTGGACGAAGGTTACTCGCCGCCGGAGCGTCCGCACCGGCCCCGCTGGGGTGAGACCGCCTATGAGGAGGCTGTTGGCGAGCCGATGGACGACGAGCTCGCACAGGAAGAGCCAGACGAGCCCGGACCGCCAGATCCAGTCCGGCAGGCCGACCGGGCCGGCCGCCTCGAAGAGGGCGAGCAGTCCGACGAGGCTGATGACGTCGGCGTAGCTGGCGGCGCTGCGACCGCGGAGGAAGCCGCCGTGCACCTGCTCGACGAAGACGGTCAGCCACCGGAAGACGCCGTCACCCCAGAGGAGACCTGAGAGTCAGCTGGGCAACGTGCGCACGGCGCGCGCCTGGCGGGCTCGGACCGCGTAGTCCTGCTCCCCCGGGTACCCGACCTCCTCCAGGGTGAGGCCTGCGGCTGGTGCCACCTGCACAGCGGAGTCCCGCACGCCGGCGTGCAGCACCGCTGCCGGCCACTCGACCGGGCGACGGCCCTCCCCCACCGCCAGGCAGGCACCGACGAGGGCACGCACCATGGAGTGGCAGAACGCGTCCGCGCGCACGTGAGCGACGACCAGTCCGTCATCAGCCCGCTGCCAGGTGAGCTCCTGCAGGGTGCGGATAGTGGTGGCTCCTTCGCGCGGTCTGCAGTAGGCCGCGAAGTCGTGCTCTCCGGTGAGCAGGTGGGCCGCGGCGTTCATCAGCTGCTCGTCCAGGCTACGGCGGTGCCAGAGCACGCTGGTGTGGCCGAGCGGGTCGCGGGTGGTCAGTGTGTCGCTGATCCGGTAGGAGTAGCGGCGCCAGAGAGCGGAGAACCGGGCGTCGAAAGTCTCAGGAACCTCGCGCACGGCGTGCACGACCACGTCTTCGGCCAAGACCGCAGCCAGCCGGTAGGCGAGGGCGTCGGCCGGCGCCCGGTCGCTGCGCCCGGGTGCTGCCTCCCAGCGGTGGATCGGCAGGTCCACGTGGGCTACCTGACCACGGGCGTGCACCCCGGCGTCGGTGCGTCCGGCCACCGTCAGTCTCGGCGAGGGATCTATGCGAAGGACCTGGCCCAGTGCGTCCTCGATCTCCTGCTGCACCGTGCGCAGGCCCGGCTGGCGAGCCCAGCCGGAGAATGCAGTGCCGTCGTAGGCGATGCTCAACCGCGCACGCACGAGAGCCGCGGCCCCACCCGCGTGCTCGGCCGGCTGCGCTCCGGCGCCCTCGTTCTGGCCCACGACCCACAGTCCACCACATCCGGGCGGTAGTGGTGCCCGAGCGCCGGAAGGACCGACGAGATGGTGCACCGGTACCGGGACAGGAGCGCGACCAGGCGTCGTTAGCGCACATCCTGCGCGTGGACATGCAACGCTAGGCGCCATGTTGACCCTGGTGCCGCGGTTTCAGGATTATGCGTGGGGTTCGTGCGAGGTCATTCCGGACTTCCTCGGCCACCCTCGCACCGAGGTTCCGGTGGCCGAGGCGTGGTTCGGGGCTCATCCGAGCGCGCCTTCGGGTACCGATGCGGATGTGGACCTGCGCGCGTACCTGGCGCAGGCGCCTGAGCAACGGTTGGGCTCGGATGTGGTGGCTCGCTTCGGGGGGCAGCTGCCGTACCTGTTGAAGCTGATCGCTCCGGTGCAGCCGTTGTCCTTGCAGGTGCACCCGAACCTGGAACAGGCGCGAGCCGGCTTCAGCCGAGAAGCAGCGGTAGACATCCCGCCCGAGCAGCGCAACTATCCGGATGCCAACCACAAACCTGAGCTGATCTACGCGCTGACCACCTTCGAGGCGGTGTGCGGGTTCCGGGCACCGCGACGGGCCGCGGAGCTGCTCGCTGGGCTGTCTGCTCCGCTGGCGGGTGAGCTGTTGGTGCTGCTGCGGGACCAGCCGAGCGCCAGTGGTGTGCATGCGGCGTTTGCCGCCGTGGTGCAGACCAGCTGTGCTGACCGAGTCGCGCAGGTGGTGGCTCAGTGTGCGGCTCGGCTGGCGGCCGGACAGTCGCCCTCACCGCGCACCGATGCGATCGTGGCGCGCCTGGCCGAGAGGTATCCGGGCGATCCTGGGGCGGTGGCCGCACTGCTGCTGAACCCGGTGACGTTGCAGCCCGGTGAGGTGATGTTCGTGCCCGCCGGGTGCGTGCATGCCTACCTCAGCGGCTTCGGGGTGGAGGTGATGGCCAACTCAGACAACGTGCTGCGTGCCGGTCTGACCGCCAAGCACGTAGACGTCCCGGAGGTGCTGGCCACGATCGACTCGGTGGCGGCACCACCGATTCGGATCGCCCCCGAGATGCTCACCGAGGCCACCGGGGTGTTCTACGCGCCCGTGGATGACTTCGAGCTGTCCCTGACCAGGCTCCTGCACGACCCCGGGCGGCCCATCCCCGGCCGAGGCCCACGCGTGCTGCTCAGCCTCGAGGGCACACCACAGGTCACCACCACCACCACCCAGACCCTCGACCTGCCCCGCGGCCAGGCGGTGTTCATCGCCGCCGACGAGGGCCCGCTCCAGGCAACCGGCACCGGCACCATCGTCCAGGCCGACGTCCCCTGAGCAGAGGCAGGCGCACCGAGGTCGTCACTCTCCCAGGCCGCTGACCACGTCCGGGCGGTATGGTGCCCGGGTGCAGCAGACCCCGCCCACACTCGCCGTCGACTGCGGTGGCGGCGGCATCAAGGCCTCAGTTCTCGATGCCGCGGGGACGATGCATGCCCAACCGGTGCGGGCAGCTACGCCGTATCCCCTACCACCACAGCGCCTGGTGTCCTTGATCGGCGACCTGGCCGGGAAGCTGCCGGAGGCTGGCCGGGTGACCGTGGGTATGCCGGGGATGATCCGGCACGGGGTGGTGGTCGCTACACCGCACTACGTCACCAAGGCTGGTCCGCGCACCCGGGTGCTGCCCGAGCTGGTGGACGCCTGGTCCGGGTTCGACATGCGCGCGGCGATCGAGCGCGAACTTGGTCTGCCTGCGCTGGTGCTCAACGACGCGGAGGTGCACGGGGCCGGTGTGGTAGCCGGGGCCGGCTTGGAGCTCATGCTCACGTTCGGCACTGGCTTGGGTAACGCGATCTTCGACGGCGGAGTGCTGGCTCCTCATCAGGAGCTCTCCCAGTCTCCGGTCCGGTGGGGGCTCACCTATGACGAGTACGTCGGAGAGCACGAACGGCTTCGGCTCGGGGATGCGATGTGGTCCCGCCGGATCCGTCGAGTCGTGGAGGCGCTGCGACCGGTCTACCTGTGGGACCGGTTGTACCTGGGCGGGGGCAACTCCCGCCGGCTCACCCCACAGGTGGTGGAGAAGCTCGGCGACGATGTGGTGATCGTGCCGAACAGCGCTGGCATCATCGGCGGTGTGCGGGCCTGGTCGCTGCAGGTCTGACGCGCGCAGTCAGCGACGCGCTCACGCTGTCTCTCCGGCGGCCCCGGACCCACCGGTCCGGCATCTGCAGGCTCTCTCCGTGTCACACGGCGTCTCTTCGTCTCGTCTTAGGGGTGTAGCGGAACCACTGAGGAGAGGTGTTGACGATGCGGGTGTTCGTTGCTGGTGGGAGCGGGATGCTCGGCCGACGCTTGGTGCCGATGCTGGTGGCGGCGGGATACGGGGTGACCGCCACGACCACGTCCGCGGCCAAGGTGAGCATGCTGGAGGAGCTGGGAGCGCGGGGAGTGGTGATGGATGGGCTGGATGCAGCCTCGGTCGGCGAGGCGGTGGCGCAAGCCCGACCTGAGGTGATCGTGCACCAGATGACTGCGATCGCAGGTACACCGGACATGAAGCACTTCGACCGCTGGTTCGCGACGACCAACCGGTTGCGCACCGAGGGCACTGACCACCTGCTTGCTGCCGCTGAAGCGACGGGGGTGGGCTACGTCGTCGCGCAGAGCTATGCGGCCTGGAACGGCTTCAGGCAAGGTGGATGGGTGAAGACCGAGGACGATCCGCTGGACCCGACGAGCACGGGTGAGGCAGCCGCGGCGATCCGCCACCTGGAGACAGCGGTGCGCGCAGCGGATGGCGCCGTGCTCCGGTACGGCTCGTTCTACGGGCCGGGAGCGATCGACGACCAGGTCGAGCTCATCCGGCGGCGCCAGTACCCGATCATCGGTAGCGGCGGCGGACACTGCTCGTGGGTGCACTTGGACGACGCAGCCCAGGCAACGGTCTTGGCCGTGCAACGACGGGTCCGGGGCGTGTTCAACATCGTTGATGATGATCCGGCACCGGCCAACCAATGGCTGCCGCACCTCGCCTCCTCGGCAGGAGCGAAGCCACCGATGCGGCTCCCAGCCTGGCTCGCCCAGCCCCTCGCTGGCAGCACAGCAGTGGTGATGATGACCCAGGGACGAGGCTTCGACAACGCCAAGGCGAAGCGAGAGCTCGGCTGGCAACTGCGCTACCCGTCCTGGCGGCAAGGGTTCCGGGCGGAGCTGGCGTGAGTCGGGTCGAAGTCTTCGAACAGCTGCGGCCGCTGCTGTTCTCGATCGCCTACCGGCTCCTGGGCAGCGTGAGCGAGGCCGAAGATGCGGTGCAGGAGACCTGGCTCCGATACGCGGCCACCTCTGCCGAGCCGGCATCGGCGAAAGCGTTCCTGTCCGCGACGGTGTCCAGGATCGCTATCGACGTGCTGCGCTCCGCGCGGGTACGACGCGAGAAGTACACCGGGCGATGGTTCCCGGAACCGCTGCTGGACGACCCGTACCAGGACCCGGCACGTTCGGCCGAGCTGGCTGACTCGGTGTCGATGGCTGCGCTGATCCTGCTGGAGCGGCTCAGCCCGCTCGAGCGCGCGGTCTTCGTGCTGCGCGAGGTGTTCGGGTTCACGTACTCCGAGGTGGCGTCCGCAGTGGGACGTTCCGAGGTGGCCTGCCGCCAGCTCGCGGTGCGAGCCCGTCGTCACGTGGACGCCGGACGGCCTCGGTTCGAGGCGGACCGGCGCGAACGGGACGAGCTCGCCGAGCGGTTCTTCGGCGCGTTCCGCAATGGGGACGTCGACGAACTGCAGGCGCTCCTAGCCGGCGATGTGCAGCTTATCGGCGACGGTGGTGGCAAGGCACCGTTGTGGGGTAACGGCGTCTTCGGTTCCCAGAACGTGGCCCGCTTGCTCACAACCTTTGGTGCCTCCTTCCTGTGGATCGGTGGCACTGTCCAGCCGCAGCACGTCAACGGCCAGCCGGGCGCGGTCGTGCGCGACCGCGAGGGCCACGTCATCAATACCTTGGCGCTAGACATCCTTGACGGCCAGGTGCAGACCATCCGTGCCGTGCTCAACCCGGACAAGCTCCAGCACCTCGGTCCAGTCGGGGACGCCTATGCGGTGCTCCGCGAGGCGAACCGGTCCCGCCGACAGGCGATGCCCTCGCCGCCCGGCGACTGACATCTCGGCTCGCTGGGGCGTGCGTTCGTCGACGGCGCAACAAAGGTACGCAGGCCCACTCTTCAGATTCAGGCTGCGGAACTGAGGGCAGGCCATCCCTTCGCGCTCTCATTCCCGAAGTCGAGACGAGTGCGACACAGTACCCTCTCAGGTACATACCGCCGACGTGAGAAGCGGCTGACCGGTTGCGGCAAGAGCACCAGCGGGCAGAGTCGGGCGGTCCGTCTGACAAATTAGGAGCGTCGTGCCGGAAGGGACCGCAACGACCTACGCGATAGTCATCGTCAACTATGGCGACCCCTCGTTGATCGCGGAGAACATCGGTACCGACATCGATCGGGACGGCGATGCTCTGGTCGTCGTCGTTGACAACTTCTCCACGGAGCGCGCGCGGTTGCGGACTCGCGCCCTGTGCCGTGATCGCGGGTGGCTGTTCGCATCTTCGTCGAACGACGGTTTCGGCGCTGGCGTCAATCGGGGGGTCGCAACCGCACGGTCTCGGGGCGCTGAAGTGTTTATCACGCTGAATCCGGACGCAGTCGCCTCCGCAGACGTTCTGCGTGCGCTTGCCCGGCATGTCATAGAGGAACCACGCGCCCTGGTCTCGCCCTTCATGGATACGAGCAATGGCCGACCGCACTTCCGTGGCACGATGATCAACTGCCGAACGGGACAAATGCGGCGCGGTTGGTCCGAAAATGACGACGACCCCCTGTGGAAGAACTGGCTCAGTGGCGCATGCTTAGCCTTCAGCGGCGAGGCATTCGATCTACTCCAGGGGTTCAGCGAGGACTACTTCCTCTACTGGGAGGACGTCGACATCTCACGTCGGGCTGTAGAGCGCGGGCTGCGACTCGCGCTCAGGCCAGACCTACTTGTGACACACGATGAAGGCGGTACGCAAGGAACTGGCAACTCACGCACGAAATCTCCCACCTACTACTACTACAACATCCGTAACCGTATGCTGTTCGGCCGCCAGCAGCTGCAAGGCTGGAACTGGGCTCGGTGGGTGCTGGCCTCCCCACGACAATCCGCTCTGATCTGGATGCGCGGGGGACGTCGTCAAGCGCTGACGCACCCCCGCGGCCTCGCGGCAGCCGTCCGCGGGTTGTTCGCCGGCGCCGTGCAACTGACTCACCGACCAGGTCAAAGAAGAACTGCCCCGCGGAGAACGCCTGCGGAAGGTCGCAGCTAAACGCGTCCCCCTAGACCAAACGCGCACCAACTCGTCTACCCGCCACACCGGGCGATGGATGGCAGAGCGAATCAGAATGTTACCGACAACACCTCTCGATCCGAGTAGATCAGATTCATGGCGAGGTTCCCGTGAGAGTTGATTACGTCGATTCCCTCCCGTACACACAGGGGAAGATCAGGTATGTGATCAGCGAGGCACCCCCGCGTTGATCGCGAAAGACACACGCATAAATCACTGCGTAGACCATACAAGCCCTATCTGCCCCGCTTCTCTCGAGGCCTGAGGCGCGCGTATGGTGAAACTTCAATTCCTAGGCAGCCCGCGAAAACTCCTAGGCCTCTGGCAACTCTGCTTTCGCCTTGCGCCCTACGTCCTAGGTCACGCATAATCCAACCCGCAATGGCTAGCCCGATACCCTTGACGACCTGACCTGAGCCGACAAGCAGCCACCGCGCCATACATCCGACTCGCGCGAGGGCCGAACCTTCGAGTTCGCGATCAACTCGCACATGCGATGACGCCTGCGCGAACTGTCGCGACAGATTGAAGCGACGCGTGTTCCTCGCTGCTGGCACTAGGTCATCGACAACCGCCTCTGCACACCAGACCATTTTACCTCCAGCGCGGGTCAACTGACCGGTGAACAGAGAGTCCTCACCGCCGGTCATTCCAAAGCGGAGGTCAAAACGGAGACCCAGTTCCCGAACTCGGTCCATGTCAAGAAGAAGATTGTTGGTCGCCGCACGCTGCATAGCGGTGCCTGTTGCCCTCCCCGTACCCCGCTGACCGAGGTAGTACCCACTCGCCCTGACCCATGGGTCTTCGTCCCCTTCAAAGATGGCGTGCACCGGACCACTCACGGCGTCGGCGCGATATCGGCGATGCGTCTCAAGGTGAGAAGTGAGCCATCCTTCGTGGGGCAGCTCATCATCATCCAGCAAAATCAGCACGTCGCTGTCTTCAGCCTCGTCGAGAATCCTGTTGCGCGCGTGGCTGATCCCTGGGCGAGCCTCGATCACATATCGAACCCGACTATCGTGGACTATCGACTCGACGACGCTCCGCGCACTACCATCTGGATCATTGTCGACCACCACGACCTGGAATGTCGTGGTGGGTCCGACAGCCGCAGGTGCGGCTGCAATCTGTTCCATGAGCCGCTGGAGGAGTTCAAGCAACAGTTCTGGCCGCCGATATGTTGCCATTCCGACGACGACGCTCTGAGTTGCACGCATCGTTGCCTCCTCTTGGACTCCGAGCGGGCCGTCTCCCGACGTACCCTCTGACTTGCGGACACTCTGGCATAGATCCTATGCGTCGCCGAACGTCCGGACGCCTGCTGACACATCTACTCGTCGCCTCATGATGGGAACGGCCAACTGGGTCCCGAGTTGGCTCATACGGGTGTATGGGTCAAGGGTGGAGGGGCTGTGACCTGCGGTGATGGGTGATTTTGCTGGTCGGTTGGGGTACTAATCGGGGGTGGGTAGCCTCTGCTTGTGGCCTATATCCGGAACGTGAGGACGGCCTCGGGTGCGGTGGCGGTGCAGGTGGTGGCCAAGCGTCGGGGCCGGGTGGAGGTGCTGGAGCATCTGGGCTCGGCGAGCACTGATGCGGAGCTGACGCTCTTGCGCCGGCGGGCTAGGGAGGTGCTCCAGGGCGAACAGCTCGCACTGGAGATCGAGGTTCCGGCCCTTGAGCCTGGGCTTGCTGATGTCGCTGACTGGACTGGTCGTGGCGGCCCGAAGGTGAGCGGGATAGAGCATCAGGGTGGGAGGGGGTCGGGTAAGACGGTCGGTACCGCCTCACGGTTGCTGTATGAGGTGATCGGCACCGTGTTCGACTCCCTCGGCTTCGATGCCCTGAGGGATGGGGTATTTCGTGATCTGGTCATCGCCCGGATCGTGGAGCCGACCTCCAAACGCGATGCCGTTCGGGTGCTGAACGACCTGGGCGCCAAGGCCCCGAGCTATGCCACGATCAAGCGCCACCTGCAGGCGGTGATCGAGGAGGACTACCGGGCCCAGATCGCCCAGCTCTGCTTCGCCCACGCCCAGGCCAGCGGGGACATCAGCCTCGTGCTCTTCGACGTCACGACCTTGTATTTCGAGGCCGAGGCCGAGGACGACCTGCGCAAGGTGGGCTACTCCAAGGAACGACGCGTCGATCCACAAATCGTGGTCGGACTGCTCGTAGATCGGGCCGGGTTTCCCCTGGAGATCGGCTGCTTTGAGGGCGATAAGGCCGAGACGCTGACCCTGATCCCCATCATCGAGCAATTCGTCGACCGTCACGACCTGGCCGACTTTGTCGTCGTGGCCGATGCGGGCATGCTCTCCCAGTCCAACCTCAAGGCCCTCGATGAAGCCCAGCTGGGCTTCATCGTCGGTTCACGGATGACCAAGGCCCCCGGAGACCTGGCCACGCACTTCCACTGGGCCGGTGATGCCTTCACCGACGGGCAGATCATCGAGACCATCACCCCACACCGGGCCAGGGCCGGCAGTACCCGGCCGCGGCCGGTACGCACCGAGCCGGTCTGGGACCCGGGCACCCATCCGGGGCACTGGCGCGCCATCTGGGCATACTCGGCCAAGCGAGCCGCCCGGGACGGGCGCACCCTGACACTGCAGGAGAACAAGGCCAGGGCCGTCATCGATGGCGAGAAGCCAGCACGCAAGCCCCGGTTCGTCAGCGACCGCGGCGGACACTTGAGCCTGGATGAGAAGGCACTGGCCCGGGCGCGCCGGCTGGTCGGGCTTAAGGGCTACGTCTGCAACATCCCCGCCCACCAGATGCCCGCCAGTGAGGTCATCGGCTCCTACCACGATCTGTGGAACGTCGAGGCCTCCTTCCGGATGTCCAAGTCCGACCTGGCGGCCAGACCGATATTCCACCGCGTCCGTGATTCCATCGAGGCACACCTGACCATCGTCTTCACCGCCCTGGCCGTGGCCCGCGAGATGCAACGGCGCAGCCAACAATCGATCAAAGCGATCTGCAACCAGCTCCGGCCACTGCGCTCAGCGACCCTGACCATCAGCGGACACACCCAGACCTTCCCGCCCGAACTCAACGACCAGCAGAAACGACTCATCAACGACCTCACCCAACCGGGACACTAACGATGAGCCAACTCGGGCCTCATGATGGGAACGGCCAACTGGGTCGCGCACATCGAGTCACACGAGAGCCCTGTGAAACTCCGGAGGGGACGCGATCAGCCGAAGAAGGCACCCGCCTTGAGGTAGCGACGATCCTCAAGATTCCGTGCCTCGTCTGGAGCCGTGTTTGTCGATTTGGCCTGCCTCCAGCTTACGGCGACTCCAGCGAGAAACCAGAGCATCACTCCGAATTGCGTTATGAGCGCCACAGCGAACAGAGCAGGCACCTGCGCGGCTACGGCTACCGCTGCAGGCGAGGAGTGGGCACGGCGGAATGCGGGTAGAGCCGCGAGAACGAGGATCACCAACAGCAGAAGCGCTGGCACCCAGCCGAATCGGAGCGCGAAGAGCAAGGCTGCATTGTCGATGGAACGCGCAAATGAGCCCAGATACACATCGTCGATCACCACCGACCAGTCGGTGGCCCCACCGAACGGCCGCAACTGGCCCACTAGGGAGAAGAGTTGACTTCGGTAATCTGCGCTTCCCGCAGCCTCTTCGCCCGCTCGCAGCAAGATCGTCTCCACGAAGGGCACCACGATCAGTGCTGCCAGCAAGGCACTGGCGGCTAGCCCAAACCGAAGCGCACGACTCAACTGCGGAAGCACGACAAGGCTCAGCACAATCGTGAGCACCAGGGTCGCCATCCCGATCCGGCTCAGAGTCAGAACCGTTGCGGTTGAGACTACGGCCAGCCCCAGCACGCGTACGGCACCTGACCAACGAGCAGCCATGATGAATGACGACGACATGGACAAGGCTGCGCCTAGCGCGATCGAATGTCCCCACGCACCCTCGGCCCGAAGGCTTCCGCCGCGGAATTGTGGTGGGCTCCACTCCGCATAGAGTTCGGGACTTAGCGCAGGGATGGCGCTGAAGACGTTCTGTCCCGAGAGCACCTCGACTATGGCAAGTGTTGCCGCGACCATCGCGACCAGCGCGATCAACTTTGTCAGGTACTCCGTGTCCAGGTTGCTAAGAACTATGCGGCCCCAGATATAGGGCAACGTCCACTCAAGCAGCGCAGTAAGGGTAGCCGCGAGGCTCGCCATATCAAGAGTGAACAGCAGTAGAGCAAGCGCAACGAACAACAACATCAGGATGTCTGCGACGATTATCCTCAGGTTCTTGATGTTGGCAGCCAGGGCAGCAAGGGTAACCAGAGTGATCGCCGACCAGAAGAACCCGACGGTGACGCCGACCCACACGGGGACGAAGAACAGCACGGACGCCCAGACGGCAAAGGTCAACCGCGGGCTCGCGTGGAACAGGAGGAGGGTGACAGCACCGGCGCACGCTGCCAGCGCCACAAGGATCAGCTCACTGCCGCCCACGGCGCCCTCACTGTCTGTGCTGCCACTTCCCTGCCTGGGTCACGAATTCTACCCAAGGTCTTCGGCTTGGAAATTGTCGACGCTGATCAGGCCAGCACCATCCGCCGAACCGGACCGGTAGGCGTATACCCCCACCCCTCCGGCCGGCAAGCCAGCAGAATCCTCTACCTCGGACTGCCACGAAGCCGGTTCCTGGCTACCCGCCTTCCAAAGCTTCGCGGAAATCGTCGTGGACGATTCACCCGTCACCTGCGTCTGCAGAGTGAAGCTGTCGCCAGCCTCCCACGACACTCCCGACAGAGGCGTCGTCTGAAGCACCGCACCGCCACGCTGCAAGACCAACCACACATCGCCATTACCACGCAACCACGCCAGCACCATGTACGCATCGGACCC
>NZ_ATWL01000037.1 GCF_000421225.1 Ruania albidiflava DSM 18029
TACCTGGTGTATCAGGACATCATCACCGCCTATCAGCACCCTGACCGGCGCACCGGCAAGAAGCTCATGGCCACCCTCATCGACAAGCTCCGCCGTGGGCTGCCCGACGGGCTGGAGGAGATCGCCCAGCTCGGGCGCACCCTGTGGCGCAAACGAGACCAGATCTTGGCGTTCTTCGACCACGAGGGAGCCTCGAATGGGCCTGTCGAGGCGATCAACGGACGACTGGAGCACCTGCGCGGGATCGCCCTCGGCTTTCGGAACTTCACCCACTACGTCCTGCGCTGCCTCCTACACTCTGGCCAGCTCGCCGCCCGCATCAACGCACTCTGAATCCGGAAGAGCCACTTATAGCGCAGCCCACCGACAAGGGACGGCTTGCGGGTCTAGCGACACCTCTGGGAGCAGTGCCTGCATTGACTGATGCTGGATGGAGCTTTAGAGACGAGGCGCTGAACGCGGCCTACGCAGGCGGCCCCAGATCAATCTTCAGCCGCTCCACATCCGAGCCCAGGTACCGGATCAGGTCCTCCTGCCGCGGCTGACCCATCACGAACCGGTAGGCACCGAGCGTGGTCTGCAGCTGCTCGTACTGCTTGGCCTCGCGGCTGAGCGGCATCGCGGGCACGTACCGCTCGATCGTGGCGCCACCTTCCAGCGGGAACACCCAGTAGGGGTTGATCAACGAATCACCCGCAGGGCGCGAAGCCTCCGCCGCTGCGAACATCGCCCGCCACGGGTCCGTCCCCGACGGCGTCACCGCCTCCGTGCCAAACACCGCCGCCAGGTTCTTGCGCACCGCATGCCCCTTGTACCGGTGCACCCGGCCCTCCCGCTGCTCCAGGTCCACCGGGTTGCTCGGCAGGTTCCAGTGCACCACTGCATGACTGTAGGTGTGGAAGTCCAGCCCCTCCTGACCCACCGACGTGCTCGCCAGCACGAACGGCCAGAACGGCGAGGTGTACCCGTCGTGCACCGTGGCCTCCCGCGCCTCGGCCTTCTCGTCCGAGGCCGCCCGCCCGAACCGTGCCGCCACGTGCGAGCTCACGTTCCGATCGGTCACCGAGATCCGCCCGCCACGTACCCGCACGTCGTGCACCACGTTGCGCACGGCCCGAACACCTGCCGTCATCCCGATCCGGTCCGCCAGCTTCTCAGCACGCTCCGCCCTGCACGCACCGGCCAGCCCCTCGGACTCGGTGAGCATGTGCACGTACTCGTCCAGCACCGCCTGCAGGTTCCCGTCCAGGCCGTAGCGCAGCACCTGGTTCCAGTAGGAGTCCACCGACAGATCACCGCCGTCCCCGGTGGCCGCACGCACCGCCGCGGCCACCTGCGGCTGGCTGAACAACGTCCGCAGCCCTTTGGTCGCCACCACTGCTGCCCGCCGCAGGATCGGATCGGAGAACGAAAGGGCACCGTCCTCCACCCGGGCCAGTGCCCGCAGCGCGCACACGCCCGGACCAGCCAGCGCCATCTCCGCCAGCACTCGGGGCAGGTCCTCCGGTGGCTCGCCCATCTCCGCCCGGACTGGGTGCATCGCCCACCGCATGTGGTCCACGAGACGCGACCCTTCGCCGTCGTGCTTGCGCCACTCCTGCAACCGGTCGTCCAACGTGCCATCCGTGGCCAGCTCCGCATCGAGCAGGTACGGGGCCACGCCGTACCAGCGGCGCCGGATCCCTTCGGCGCCCGGCTGGGGCACCACGCCGATCTCCGCCAGCGCTGTGCGCACCCGTTCCTCGACGACGGCGACCGCCTGGTTGCGATCCAGCGGCAGCTGCGTAGTACTCGTCCGGGCAACCTCCAGCGGATCACCCAGGCGCGCGAGCGTCACGCACGGGTAGAGCACGGTCAGGTTGGTCAGGTTCCGCGGTAGATCCTTCTCCGGGTCCCACGCGAACGACAACAGCCCCGTGGAACGCACGTCCGCCAACGACGCATCGAGCCCAGCAGCCCGGAGATCGGCACGCAGCCGCCGGTCGGTCTCATAGCTGACCAGGGTGGTGATCGACTTCGGCACCACGGTCCACGCGGAGAAGATCAGCCGTTTCGTGAAGCACCGGGCGCCTTCGCTCGCGAACCCGCCACGCGGCTGCAGGTAGGGCAGCGAGGGCGGCACCCAAGCCAGCCACCACGCCTCGTGCTCGGCGAAGTTCGCCAGGAACGCCCGCAGCTTCCCGTTCGCCGGGTCGACCGGCCGGTGCTGGCTCATCCGGGACCAGTCCAGCAGGGCGCCGCGGTTCGTCCGGAGCACCTCGGCGAGCTGGGCGTCGTTCTCGTCGGCCATCGTCAGGAAGTCACGCTGGAACTTGTACCCCTGGTCCATCAGGTTCACCGTGTACGGCGCCGACCGCCAGAACTCGAACGGGTCATAGGAGTCCACCCGCTCAGCGATCGCCTGGGTGGCCAGCCACCCATCCAGGTCCGCGCGCTCCAGCCGCATCGGACCCAGGTCACGTGCTGCCAGCATGCCGTCCCGGTTCACTGTGGCCGCCAGTCGTTCGGTACGTGACATCACCCGCCGCAGCGCCCCCTCCACGCGCTCTCGGGCACATTCGGCGCCTGCCAGCCCGTCGGCGGTGCGGGCGAGGATTCCTTCCCGCAGCAGGGCGAGGTCCCGCGTGATCTCCCGGGCGCGAGGGGCGCCAGTGAGGAACGAGATCGTGTCGGTGAAGTCCCGATAGTGGTCATCACCCTCGGGCTCGTCCGGCAGCGTGTACATCTTGTACGGGGTGGCCGAGAGGATCAGTACCTTCGTGCCCGTGTTCGCGATCACCTGCTGCGCCAACCGCTGGGTGTCGGTGAGCTCGGCCGGGTCCTGCTCCGGGTGCGGGAAGAGCTGCTTGAACCGTTGGAACTCGTCCAGGATCACCAGGTCCGGGTGCAACCGCTGCACGGACACGCTGGCCATCGCCATGCGCAGGGCGCCGATGATCGCCGAGCGGGACTGCCAGACCTCGCTGCCGGGTCGGCGGTGGTGGCCCCGGCTCTTCAACCACTGCTGCTGATCTTCCTGGAGCTCCTCGAGCAGCGGCGCACCGCCGGGGCCAGGGGTGGTGCGCAGGTGGTGGGCGAACGCGGACATCAAGGCCGCGTCCAGCGCCGGTCGCGACCGCTTGGCGGCCTTCTGGAACCTCGCGAGCCCGGCATTGACGGTGAGGTAGGTGTACCAGGAGGACCGATCCAGCTCCTCCGCGCCGAGGAGGTAGCGGAGCATCGAGTGCAGCAGCACCCGCTCCCCGGCACGCCCGGTGGAGTTGCCGAGCTGCAACGACGTGCCGGGCGTAAAAGCGATCAGCTGCAACCGGCCCTGGTCCGCCTGCCCCATGGTCGCTGGCAGCATCGTGAGCCGGTCGGCGTTGTCCTGCAGCTCCCCGCCGGTCAGCTCCCGCAGCTTGCGCAGGTTCTGCCGCGCGATCTGCCCGTTGGAGCAGATGTAGGCGATGCTGATCGCCTGCTCCCGGTCCCACAGGTGGTCGATCGCACGCGCCGCGATGCCCTTGGCCACCAGCGTCTTGCCCAGGCCCACCTCGTCGGCCACCAGGAACCGGTCGACGGCGTCCTCATCCAGCCACAGCCGCCCGAACGCGTGGTCCACAGTGGCCCGCTGGAACGGTTTCAGGCCGCCGAGGATGCGGCCGAGGTCGGGGCGCTGCGCGCTCATCGGGCCCTCCGGTCCTGCACTGCCTCGAGCACCACGTCCCACATCTGGAGGAACTCCGCAGGGATCACCTCGGCGGCCTGCGGCATCTGCCGCAGCTCGGAGATCTGCCGGGCGACGGCCGCAAGCGAGGACGGGTCCTGCCCGGCCGCGCGCACCAACGGCTCGAACAGCACCAGGGGAGGCAGACTCGCCCCGGACGCTCCGCCGTCGACCATCTCCTGCACCACCAGCCCGGTGGGATCCTCCAGCGGCGTTTCCCGCTCGCCCGGTACCGGATCCATCCCCAGCAGCAGCGCCAGGTAGCGCAGCACGCTCTGCCGGGAGGACAGGATCGCCGCCAGCGCCGCACGCTTCCGGTCGCTCGGGTCGCCGACCAGACGCATCATCAGCACACACCGCCGCGTCACGCGCGCCGCCCCTTCACCTGCGGTGGTCTCCAGAGCCAGGTACGGCGTGATGTTCACCGGGGCGATCTGCCAGGTGTGCTCCCCGGCGAGCGGTCGGATCTGTTCGCGCACGGTGGTGAGCCAGATGCGGGTCTCTCCGGGCGGGTCGTCGGGCACTGAGAGCACCAGCCGGGCACTGACCGTGTCCTTGTCTACCGGGGTGATCTCCAGGCGGGGCCGGTGCCGGGCGAGGGTGCGATGGAACTCCTCCAGCTGGTAGCTGGTCTCGATCGCCGGGTCGGACAGACCGTCCGCATCGGCCGGGGTGTAGGGCTCGAGCACCTGGGCGAGGCCGAGGGACTCCGCGCCCTCACCGAGCACCGCCTGCACCCCACAGGTGGGCGTGGGACCGGTGAGCACGGCGTCCATCTCCACCCCACCAGACCACGCCTGCTCGGTGAGGTTGGCACTCCCGGTGACGGTCATCGACTCTCCGCCGACAAGGTCAAGGACGACCGTCTTGGCATGCAGGCCCTCCAGCTGTGCCATAGCGGGCGGACCGGCTTCGGGGGAGTCGACCACTGCGGTGAACTCATCCAGTGCGCGCACGCTCTCGGCGTCGTCCTGGCCGTGCTCCGCCACTGGATGCAAGGTCGTGGTCTCCCAGCCGGTGAGCCGATTCATTCCGAGCCGATCCATGGACTCGGCGCGGGAGACCAGGGTGGCCTGCGGACTGGTGCCGCGGATGCGGCCGAGCGTGCGGGCGGACAGGAACGGGCTGATCGCCAGCACCCGCGCCGGGTTGGCGGGCAAGGGCCACGGCTGGTCGTCGGTGAGTCCGAGGGGGAGCAGGTGGCCGCCGGTGAACGGCGCCGGTGCTGCCAGCTGCACGGTGTGGAGGGTGCGGGCGAGATCGTCGACGGCGGAGGCTCGCTTGCGGGGGAGCGGTTCCAGTGCCAGGCGGGGCAGGGTGGTCAGCATCTCAGCGGCCGGTGCGGCGGGAATGGTTCCGTGCCGGTCCTCGTCCAGGACGAGGACGGTGTCCCAGGAGTTGTCCAGGGTGAGGTTGCGGCTGGCGATGAGGATGCGGTGGTGGGTGTGGCCGTGGTCGTCGGCGTAGCGCACCGCCCAGAGCTTGGGATGGAACAGGTGCTGCTCCTCGGGCGGGAGGACCTCGTGGATGCTGTCTTCGAGGAAGGCGTGGATCCGGCTATGGCTGGTGGGCACGTGGATGCCGCCGGCCTGCACGAACACCGTGGTGTGGTCCACGTGGCGCTCGACGGCGTCCAGCAGCTGGATTGGGTCGGTGTTACCGAGCATGCGGGAGTCGCCCAGCTCACCGAGGGTGAAGGTCATGGGCGCGATGAGCATCGCGGTAAGGGTGAGGGAGTACGTGGTAGCCACAGCATGGTCCACGTGGTAACCGGGTGGCGGGCGCAGGGCGTCGGTGAGCAGCACCGTGCTGTCGGGGTGGAGCATCAGGCGACATCCCGGGCGTCGTAGAGGTCTTGCAGGTGGCGGCGCACGTAGGACCAGCGATAGGAGTAGCGGTTGGTGCCGCTGGCCCCGCTCCAGCCGTCGAGGGCACGCTGGTTGCCGGGGGCGAACCGGGCGCGGCTGCCCTTGACCTGGCGTTCGCGCTGGCGGATCAGGTCGCCGGTGCTCGGCGGCTCGATGAGGTCGGCGACGGTACGGGCCGCGGTGACGGTATCTGCCCAGGTGGCGAGGAACGATGCGGTCAGTGGCGTGAGGCGCCGACCGCGCTGTGCGACCATCTGCGCCGCCTGGGTGCGGTCGTCCTGGTAGAACGGCCGCCGCTCCTGAGCTTCAGCGAACCAGTCGCTGAGTCGGTTTCGGTAGTCCTCGGTGAGGTCGTTGCCGTGCCGGTCGGTGCGCCGGGTCTCCTCCGCGAGCAGGAGGTTATAGAGGAGGTTGGCGCCGTGGGCGAGGAGTGCGAACCGCTCGGCTCTGTCGACGAGCGTGTCCAGGTCGACCGGTAGCTCGGATCGGATGGCAGGGTGGCCGATCGTGTCGGGGGTGCTGTCGGCATTGGTCCAGGTTGCGGGCCGGTGGACGACCAGGTGTGCCAGTGCGGAGCCGGCTGTGGTGCGGGTGATGGTCTCGCTGAGGTAGGCGGCCTCGTGTGGGCGGAGGGTGAAGTCCGCCCGGGTGAGGAGGCGCCGGGGCGGATCGGGGAGGCGCTCGTCCAGGCCGGTGGGGGTGAGGTGAACGCGCGCCTCCGGGTCGTCTGCCTGCGGGGCCGTTGCGACCTCTTCGCGGCGAAGCAGCTCACGCTCGAAGTAGGAGCGTGTGGTGAACCCGGGCGTGAAGATCTGCCAGCGGCTGAGCATGCCCCAGTAGACGGCGGACGGGAGCCGATGCAGGTTGCGTCCGGCCTCTCGTCCCATCACGCCTTCGGCGCCGCCGGCGGTCTCGCCCCGTTTGAGTGCGTCGATCAGCCGGAACTCGTTCTCCCGGAATGCGGACTGCATCTCGGCGAGGGATGCCTTGTGGCTGGCGTCCTGCAGCAGCCAGGGGATGAATAGGACGTAGCGCAGGCGGGTGTGCAGGGTGGACGTGCCGGGAAACAGCGTGTCGGAGAACGCGTCACGGATGCCGCCGAGACCCAGGTTGTCGACAGTTCCCTGGTCGCGGAACTGGTCGACCGCCTCCATCATGCGGCGCCGGTGCTCAGGGTCGAGCGCCAGCCAGCCGAACGTGGAGGTCATGCAGGTGAGTCTGCCAGGCGCTTCTCGACGCGTGGAGCGGACCCCGCTCACGCAGTGGTGAGTGTCGTCCGCACGTTCGCAGCTCATGACAATGGAGGGTGCTGGCTTGGCCAGAGAGCGATTGGCGTCGCTCTGGTCCGCCGATCCGCAAAACAGTGTCCGTGGAAAACGCTAACCTGTGGGCAGATAGACAACCGACCAGATGAGACCCCGCGACGGGGTAGTAGGGGGCGTAGGCCTTGAGTCCCGAAGCTGGGTCAGCAGGCGCTGCCGACGCTCAGCCTTTGGCTGTGCGCGAGCCATTCGTCCTCGGCACTGGACCATCTGCCAGGTCCGGCTCACTCACGGACTATCAGGCGAAGTACTACGCACACGAGCTGCAGCGCAGCTACGCCAACGATCACGTCGGCAAACTCGCCGGTCTGCTGTTCGACGCGCAGGTTGAGCCGAAGCCGCACCAGATCGACGCGGCGCTGTTCGCGCTACAGACGCCGTTCCTGCCGGGAGTGATCCTGGCGGATGAGGTCGGCCTGGGCAAGACGATCGAGGCGGGCATCGTTATCTCGCAGTACTGGGCCGAGCGCAAGCGCCGAGTCCTCATCGTCGCTCCTTCGAGCCTGCGGCAGCAGTGGCAGCAGGAGCTGTACGAGAAGTTCCTGATCCCGTCCTCGATCCTTGACGCGAAGTCGAAGGATGCGTTGCTCGCCAAGGTCGACACGCGGTCGCACGAGGCGCTGATTTGTTCGTACGAGTTCGTCCTCCGTCACGAGACCTCACTGCTGAAGGCATGGGACCTCGTAGTGGCAGACGAAGCCCACCGGGTGCGGAGCTACTGGAACGGCAAGGCGAAGGTGGCCGAGGCCGTCTCTCACGTCGCCCGTAGTGCGCGCAAGACTGTGCTCCTCACTGCGACGCCGTTGCAGAACAAGCTGGAGGAGCTGTACGGGCTTGTCTCGATCTTCGACCCGGAGTACTTCTACTCGCTCGATGCGTTCCGTGAACGTTACATCAAGAACCGAGATCTTACCGGGGACGACGACCTGGTCGAGCGCGTGGCGGCGATCTCGAAGCGGACGCTCCGGAAGGACGCGAGTAAGTACATCCGCTTCACGCAGCGCATGCCGTTGACGATGGAGTTCACTCCTTCCGCAAACGAGGTACGCCTGTACGGCCTTGTCAACGACTATCTGCAGCGTGACGAGCTGTTCGCGTTCGCGGGTTCGCAGCGTCACCTCTCGGCGCTCATCATCCGCAAGCGTCTCGGCTCGTCGACCTATGCCGTCGCAAGCACGCTCGAAAAAATCGCCAACCGTCTGGCGGACGAAGTGGCCGCAGGGAAGCTGCGCGACAACCGTGGCGGGCTTTTCCTGGCCGATTTCGAAGCGGGTGACGAACTGGAAGAAGAGATCGTCGAGGAAGCTGAGGAGACCACGTCGCAGCAGAGCCCGACGTCGCTCGATGAAGAGACGCTGAAGCGGATGCGCGCCGAGGTGGACGAGCTCCGCGAATACGCGGCGCTGGCTCGCTCGATCACGGTCAACCAGAAGGCGGTCAAGCTGAACGAGGCGCTCGACATGGGCTTCGAGCGCCTTCGAGAGCTGGGCGCTGCGGAGAAGGCGATCATCTTCACCGACTCGACCAAGACGCAGGAGTACATCGCGCGCACCCTCGCAGATGCCGGTCGCGGCGAAGGCGTCGTGCTGTTCAACGGCTCGAACACCTCACCTGAGCAGACAGCGATCTACCAGGCGTGGCTGACGGCCAACAAGGACAGCGACCTGATCACGGGCATCCCGGCGGCCGACCGCCGCAAGGCACTCGTGGACTACTTCCGCGAACACGGCACGATCATGATCGCGACCGAGGCAGCGGCAGAAGGCATCAACCTGCAATTCTGCTCGATGCTCGTCAACTACGACCTGCCCTGGAACCCGCAGCGCGTCGAGCAGCGCATCGGCCGCGTGCACCGCTTCGGCCAGAAGCACAACGTCGTCGTCGTGAACTTCAGCAACAAAGGCAACATCGCCGAACAGCGCATCCTTGAACTCCTCACCAACAAGTTCCAGCTGTTCTCGAACGTGTTCGGTGCCAGCGACGAAGTGCTCGGCGCGGTGGAAGATGGTCTCGACTTCGAGAAGCGGATCAGCGACATCCTCACCCGCTGCAAGACGGCCGGTGAGATCGATACCGCGTTCAAGCAGCTCGAGGATCAGTTCGCAGGCGAGATCTCAAAGGAGATGGCCAGCGCCAAGGCCAAGGTCTTCGACCACCTCGACCCACATGTGCAGGATCGCCTTAAGGCCTACGACGAGCAGTCGGGCGACGTGCTCAACAAGTTCGAACGGCTCCTGCTCGCGATCACCCAGCACGAACTCCGCGAGGTCGCGACGTTCCAGGGCGACGGCCGCACGTTCGTCCTGAACCAGGCGCCCACCAAGGACGCGCCGACGGGCCGCTACTTCTTCAAATCGAAACCCCTCCCGAACGCACACCAGTACCGCTACGCCAGCCCGCTCGCGCAGCACGTGGCCGACACGGCGAAGTCGCACACGACACCGCAGCGCGAGCTGACGTTCTCGCTCGGCCAGTCGAAGCGTGCCAGCAATGCTGTCAAGGCGCTCGAGGGGAAGAGCGGCGAGCTGACGGTCAACCTACTGACCTTCACGATGCGGGCACGCGACGAGGACATCTCCGAGTCATACATGCTCGCCGGTGGCATAACCGACGACGGCCAGTACCTCGACGAGGAGTACGTCGCCGACATCCTCGACCTCGCCTGCCTCGACGTGGGCGAACAGCCCGTCGCGGTCGACGTCGCGAAGCTCGAGCCGCAGCTCAAAGCGCGGCTCGGTGAGCTGGAGAAGGAAGTCCAGGGTCGCAACTCTCGCTACTACGACCAGCAGGAGGAGCTGCTGTACCGGAACCAGCAGGATCGCAAGGCCGAGCATGAAAGCAAGATCCGCGAGTACCGCACCAAGGAGAAGGAAGCCCGCAAGGCGGCCAAGCAGGCGGACGACCCGATGGAGCAGCTCAAGCTGAAGCGCGAGGCACGCAAGTGGGAGCGCCGGGCCGACGAGGCTGACGACGACTTCCGCGATGCACGCCGCAAACTGCAGGCCGAGATTGACGAGAAGCCCGACATGATAGAGCAATCCCTGCAGGGCATCCAGGACACCGAGCATCTGTTCGCGATCCGTTGGCGCATCGTCGCGTAACGGTCAGCATTCACAAAAGGCATCGAAATTGTTAAACTGAGGAAAGAGAAATTCCCGATGAGTGAAGAAATCCACGAGACACCATCTGCTACCTCGAACTTCCAGACCGAGCTGGCAGCGCAGCTTGCTGAGCTGATGCCCGAGGTCATCGCCGACGGCAAGGTGGACGTGGAGAAGCTCAAGGAGCTGCTGGACGGCGACGCGGCTGACACCAGCGAGCGTTTTGGCCTGTTCTGGCCCGGCAAGAAGCGCGCCCTGCGTGCTGCGCAGGAGCCGACCACGGCGACGCTACGCCCCGACTTCGAGAACTCGAAGAACTGGGACACCACCAAGAACGTGTTCATTGAGGGCGACAACCTCGAAGTGCTCAAGATCCTGCAGAAGCACTACCACGCCAAGATCAAGATGATCTACATCGATCCTCCGTACAACACGGGCAAGGATTTCGTCTACCCCGATAACTACCGTGAGGGTCTCCAGACCTATCTGGAGTACACGGGGCAGCTCACTGAAGACGGTAAGCCGAAGAGCTCGAGCGCTAAGAACTCCGCAGAGAACCCGCAGTATCACTCGGCTTGGTTGAGCATGATGTACCCGCGACTCAAGCTCGCACGGAACCTGCTTACTGAAGATGGCGTGATCTTCATCTCGATCGATGACAACGAGGTCGCTAATCTTCGTCGTGTTCTGGATGAGGTTTTCGGAGAATCGAATTTCATTGAAAATTACATCTGGGAGAGCAACTTCCGTCCTGACAATAGCTCTCGGGTCGAGCGCGAGAATGCTCAACACATTCTTTGCTATGCACGCAATCGAGCGCATCTCGGATCCCTCGTCGGTGCGCAGAAGGCTACGGAGGGCCTGCCGTCCCTCACGAAGTCATCCATGAAGGAAACGACTCTGCGATTTGAGCCGGAGTGGCTAGATCTTCAGCTCGCGGACGGGACGTATCCCGCAGGTGAGCGTAAGTCTGGGTACACACTCGAGAACGAGGTCTCGGTCGTAGATGGCAAAGCCTCCGCCCCCTTCTCGCTTCGCGGGAGAGTGATCTGGTCGCAGGACTATCTTGAGAAGCAGGTAGCCGACGGGACGCGAATCGTCATCAAGGGAGATGGTTTCGTGGCTCTTCCGGATTCAGAGTGCGTTGATGCGGGCGGCGAGCTGGCCAGAGTGTAGGAGGCAGCGCAGGACGTAGTGGGTGAAGTTCCGAAAGCCGAGGGCGATCCCGCGCAGGTGCTCCAGTCGTCCGTTGATCGCCTCGACAGGCCCATTCGAGGCTCCCTCGTGGTCGAAGAACGCCAAGATCTGGTCTCGTTTGCGCCACAGGGTGCGCCCGAGCTGGGCGATCTCCTCCAGCCCGTCGGGCAGCCCACGGCGGAGCTTGTCGATGAGGGTGGCCATGAGCTTCTTGCCGGTGCGCCGGTCAGGGTGCTGATAGGCGGTGATGATGTCCTGATACACCAGGTA
>NZ_ATWL01000038.1 GCF_000421225.1 Ruania albidiflava DSM 18029
GCCACCCGCGCTCTGCTGGACGAACTCGGCTGCCAGAGCGTAATCAGCATCAAGGGCGAACCCTTACAAGCGGGCTCCCGCTGGGTCGTTGAACGCACCAACTCCTGGCACAACCGCGGCTTCAAGAAACTCCACCTCTGCACCGAAGTCCGCACCCGCGTCATCGACGCCTTCATCGCCCTCGCAGGCGCAATCATCACTACCCGCCGACTCATCCGCACCGCCTGGACCACCCACCGCTGGAACACCCGACCAACCCGCCGACCATGAACCTACCCGCGCGATCTCTTAGTCCGGGGGCCACCACCCACCGCCACTCCCGCTCTCTCCCACCTCGCCGCCCCCGGTCGCTGAATGGATTCAGTCGTGCGTTGCTACGCGGAGTAGTGCTCCCGAGTATCGCACCCGTGCAGGAGGTATCGATCTGGTGAGGGCAGCACCGGGTGGCTGAGCCGGTCAGGGCCCTGCGACCGGCGCTGCCTCTGCAGCCTCCGCAGCGCTCGCGCCCTGCACCGCGTCCGCAGCAGCGCTCGCGTCCTGCACCGCGTCCTCCGCGGGCAGGCACGCCCCACCGGCCGCCGCAGTCGCCAGCACGGACGGAGCTCCGGCCGCCGCGTGCAGGTCCTGCAGCAGGGCCAGGGCCTGCGGCAGTGCCCGTTGGTCGTCCACGGGCTGCCACCGGCCGGCGACCACCTCGTACTCCGCGCGCGGCCCGTGGGCCAGGTAGTCGCGCAGGCCGCGCAGCAACCGGTCCAGGTGCTCGGTGGTGGTACCCAGCCCGATGCTCGCGCGCAGCCCGGCACTCACCCCGTGAGCGGCCAGCAGCGGGTGGGCGCAGAACCGGCCATCGCGCACGCCGACACCGTGCTCGGCGGACAGGTAGGCGGCCACCAGACCGGCATCGTGACCGGGCAGCGTGAAGGAGACTACGGCCACCGGTTCAGCAGCGTCCGGCCACAGTCGCAGCACCTGCACCCCGTCGATTGCTTCCAGACCGGTGACCAGGTGGTCCCGCAGCACCGTGTCGTGCCTCGCCAGCCGGTCGGCGACCTGCGCCACCTGCGTGCAGGCCACCCCGAGTGCCAGCGCCCCGATGACGTTCGGGCTACCCGCCTCGTGCCGCTGCGGCGCCGGCTCCCAGGTGGTGTGCCGAACCTGCACATCGCTCACCGCACCGCCGCCGGCCAGGTACGGCGTGCCCTCGTCCAACCAGTCCCGCCGGCCCACGAGCGCTCCGGCACCATACGGTGCGTAGAGCTTGTGCCCGGACAGGGCGACGTAGTCGGCGCCGGTCTCGGCGAGGGAGAACAACCGGTGCGGGGCGAGCTGCGCAGCATCGACCACCACCCGTGCCCCGGCAGCGTGCGCCACCTGCACCACCTCAGCGACTGGCAACGACTCACCAGTGACGTTCGAGGCGCCGGTGATCGCCACCAACCGGTAGTTGCGGGTGGCCAGAGCACTGGTCAGGGCGTTCAGAGTCGCGGTGACCGTCTCCTTGGCGGTGAGCACATCGGCGCCGTGCCGCTGCCAGGGCAGCAGGTTGGCATGGTGCTCGATGTCCAGCACGAGCACCTGTGCCCCCTCGGGCACACAACCGGCGAGGAGGTTGAGGGCGTCGGTGGTGTTCCGCGTGATGATCGCGACGTCGTCGCGTCGAGCGCCCACGAAGGCCGCTACGGCCTGTCGGGACTGCTCGTACAGGGCGGTGGAGACCTGGGAGAGGTACCCGGCGCCGCGGTGAACGCTGGCATACAGCGGCAGGGCGCGGTCCACCGCGTCGGCGACGGCAGCGAGGGCCGGTGCAGACGCAGCGTAGTCGAGGTTGGCGTACGGCACGGAGGTGGCGCCGTCCAACGGGTGGGTGAGCGGCACCTCGGTGTCCTGGCCGAGCAGCGGGAGAAGAGACACGAGCATCCTCCTGAAGGTCCGACGGACCGTGCCGGTCCGCGCTTGCCGCACACCACCTCGGTGCCGGCCAGGTCGTCACCCGGGGCACCCCACCGCGGAGGAGGGTTGCCGGCCAGCAAACCGGGGTTTGACGCTGGCGCTCATGACCTTGGCCTCAAGGATGCCACAGCCTGGCCCGGATGCCGAGCACTTCGTCCGCGGGTGCTCACGATGTGGTCAATGCCGCAGTAGCAGTCGGACGGGCTCTCGTGGCCGTTGTGTCCACACCCGGTGCGGCCCTACGCTTCGTGCGGGGCCGCGGTCGCTCTCAATCCCGAAATGGGGGGGATGTGAGGGCGCCGCCAGAGGGAAGGAATTCCGTGACGAGCATAGGTACCAGTGCCCGGACGACGGTCGCCGCCGCTGCAGCAGCACTGCTGCTGGTGGTCGGGTGCGATGACGGAGCCGACCAGTCGACGCCACCGGAGGCACCAGCCGAGCAGGAGACGCGCGCCGCGCAGGAGGAGCCAGCCGCTCGTGAGGAGCCCAGCGGCTCCGACGAGGACGCAGCCGGCGCCGAGCAGGACACCGGCACTGACGGCGAACAGGACCCCGAGGGCACGCCGGACGACGGATCGGCCGAGCCGATCACCGACCCGTGCAGCGACCTGACGCCGGAGGACGTCGGTGCCGTGCTCGGCAACGAGGTCGATGGCCCCATGGGTACCGCCGACGTGGAGGCACCTGAGGGAGTGGAAAGCGAGGGCGTGGTGGCCTGCCAGTTCGGTCCGACCGACCCCGGCGACTCCGGTGCCTCGATGCACTGGCTCGCGCCCACCATGGACTACCCGGACGAGATGCCGGAGGAGGTCCGGGAGGAGCAGGAGGAGAGCTGGCGGACCCAGACGATCGGCAGCGGTGAGGAGATCGAGGTCGAGGGCGCCTCTGCCGCCAGGGTGGAGATCGCCGACGCGTCGGGATTCACCCACCTCACCGTCAGGGCCATCGTGGGCGACGTCGTGCTGTGGAGCGCCGTCTTCGGCCCAGAGGGGACACTCGACGAGAGTGACATCCCGTCCGCGGCCGAGATGGCTGAGCTGGCGATCTCGAAGGCCTGAGGCCACGGCCGAGGGCAGCGAACCGATCGTCGCCGGTGGCCAGGACGACGGCGAGGGTGACACCGCCGAGGACGACGGCAGCGCGATGCGCAGGGGGCGCTCCTGGTCGCAGAGGTCGACGGCGGGGCGGTGCTCGCGAGCATCGCCAGTGACGGTGCCACGATCGAGGGCGTGACCGCGCTGATCGAGGCTGTGCTCGCCGCCGCATGATGTGATCAGCGCCATGATGGGGTGTGCTCCCCATCGTTCTCGGCGCCGGCTGCGGTTACGTTAGGCACCGGGTCGCACCACGGGACGGGATCTAGCCCGTCTGACTGTGTCGGTGCGAGCAGGGAGCCTAGGGAGGCAGAAGTGAAGACCAAGATGATGACCGGCCTGCGCACGACGGCCGCTGCGAGCGGGGTGGCGCTGCTGATGCTCGTCGCTGCCTGCGGCGACGCGGAGGAGTCGCGCGATGACCAGCAGGCCAGTCAGGAGAGCGCCGACGAGCAGCCCGCCGACGACACGGCTGCAGACGAGGGCGCAGCCGACGAAGCCTCCGGCGAGGGCCCCGAGGAGGGTGCGGACACCGGTGAGGACACCGCCGCCGACGAGGGCTCCGAGGACGACGCGGACGGCGCCGAGGACAGCGCGGACGATGATGCTGGCGAGAGCGAGGGCGGTGCTGCCGCCGGCGTGGTCGCACCTGGCGAGGAGTTCGACCCGTGCACCGCGATCACCGCGGACGACATCAACGGTGTGCTGGGCAGCAACTTCGACGCGGGCACCTCGAACGACATGTCCAGCATCGCCATGTGCGTCTTCGGCGACATGGAGAGCGGACAGAGCGTGGTCGTGCAGTGGGCGCCCACGCCCGGCAGCCTGGACGACGCGCTGGCTGCGATGGAGAGCCTGTACGGCGACCTGGACGAGCCGGAGCAGGTGAGCGTCACCGGCGCGGACGAGGCGGCGGTGCTCTCCGGCACGATCTCCGAGGTGGACGCCACCGTGCTGATCGCCACCGCCGAGGGCGGCTTCCTGCAGGTGGTCTCCACTGCTCAGGACATGAGCAGCGACCAGGCCGTGCTGATCGCCGAGACCACGTTCGCAGGCGTGTGAGCGGACTCTGACCTGGCCGCCCCAGCGGCCGGACCACACCACCACGAGGGCCGCCGTCGAGATCATCGACGGCGGCCCTCGCCATGGTCGGGACGGTCAACCGGGTGCATGGTCGGGAAGGTCAACCGGGTGCATGCTCAGCCGGGTGTGTGCCTCGCCACCCCTTACCCTCGGCCCGGTGCACCTGATCACACCCCTTACCCCGGGAGAGGTGAGCCGCCCGCGCTCGGTAAGGGCCGCCGTCGCGAGCCGGCGTGATCGACCGATACCCGTGCGGCAGGCCTCAGCGGAAGGGTGGAGCCATGACACCGGAGGAGGACGTCATGGACACCTACGCCGACAGCTACACCAGCTATCAGGCCGACCTGGCCTATCGACGCGAACAGCTGGTGACCGGTCTGGGCGCGAGCCGCCGCAACAGCAGGACCGGCCGCACCCGGCGGTCCCGCCGCCTGGGCCGGGAGACTGGCGACCCGGCCCTCACCCGTGCCGACCTGGCCCGCGGCGCCTGAGTCCCGCGACCGAGGGTGCGACCTCTGCAGGGTGAGCAGTGACCGAAGAGCTGTCACAAACCCGTGGGGCCCCGTCGGCACTGCATGACAAGATGCCGCTTGTGGCACGGGTCGGCTCGCAGATCGCGTTGGTGGCGCGCACCGCGGAGCTCGCACGTCTGCGCGAGGTCTGGCAGCGGTGCCGCACCGGGTCTGCCACCGCCGTGCTGCTGCCGGGTGAAGCAGGGGTCGGGAAGTCTCGCCTGGTCAGCGAGTTCGCGGCGACTGTCGAAGCTGACGGCGGCCTGGTGCTCACCGGACACTGCGTGGGGCTCGGCGAGGCAGCACCGCCCTACCTGCCCGTGGTCGAGGTGCTCGAGCAGGCCGGTGAGGTCGATCCCGCGCTGGTCGCGGACGCCCCGACGCTGGCGACCCTGGTCTCTCGGGCCGGCAGCGAACGGGGCACCAGCCAGCTGCAGCTCTTCGATGCGTTCCTCACCCTGCTCACCGCCCTCGCGCAGCGTCAGCCGGTGCTCCTGGTCGTGGAGGACCTGCACTGGGCCGATGCCTCCACCCGCGACCTGCTCACCTTCCTGCTCGCCCGGATCTCCGACGAGGCGCTGACAGTCGTGCTCACCTACCGGTCCGACGAGCTGCACCGGCGTCACCCGCTGCGACCGCTGGTGGCCGAGCTGGGGCGGATGAGGCGGGTGGAGCGTCTCACCCTGGAGCCGTTCGAGCCGGACGAGGCGCGAGACTTCACCCGGGCGCTCGCCCGCTGGGAGGGGACCGCGGTGCCCGAGTCCTTGGTGGAGGAGATCGCTGAGCGGTCCGAGGGAAACCCGTTCTTCGCCGAAGAGCTGTTCGCTGGTGGCGACGGGACGGTGGTGGCCGGCCCGCTCGCCGATGTGCTGCTCAGCCGGATCGAACGTCTCAGCCAGGAAGCCCAGCGTGTGGTGCGGGTGGCCTCCGTTGCCGGACAGCGCCGGGTGCGGCACGCCTCCCTGCTGGAGGTCACCGGCCTGGGTGAGGACGCGCTGGACGGTGCGCTGCGGGAGGCGGTGCAGCACTACGTGCTGGTGGTCGCCCCGGACGAGACGTATGAGTTCCGGCACTCGCTGCTGCGCGAGGCCGTCTACGCGGACCTGCTGCCGGGGGAGCGGACCCGGGTGCACGCCGCATTCGTCGACCTGCTCGGCCGGGCCCAGCACCCCGGCTGGCGAGGCGCCCAGGCACACCACGCCACTGAGGCCAACGACCTGCCCACAGCGCTGCAGGCGCGGATCGGCGCCGCTTTCGATGCCCAGACGGTGGGCGCCACCGCCGATGTGCTGCACCACCTGGAGGAGGCGCTCGGCCTCTGGGACGCCGTCCCCGACCCGGAGCAGCTCACCGACACCGACGAGCTCACGCTCATGGTCCGCGCCGCCGACGCCGCGGTGGCTGCCGGCCGCATCGACCGTGCCGAAGCACACCTGCGCTCTGCTCTGGAGCTCGCGGATGCCGGCGCGGACGTGCTGGTCCGTGCCGGGGTGCGTCGCCGGATGGCCCGGATGGCCTTCGCTGACGAGCAGTGGGACACCGGTCGGGAGCTGATCGCCGCCGCATGGGCCCTGGTGCGGGACACTCCGCCGAGCTCGGAACGAGCGTGGGTGCTGGCCACCCGCGCATTCGGGTATGACCACGGCGAGCAGCACCAAGCGGTGGCCGAGGCCGCGATCGCCGACGCCCGTGCTGCCGGTGACGGTGGCGCGGAGAGCGATGCGCTCATCTCTCTGTCGTTCCAGCTGCTCGGCTCTGGTGACCACGAGGCTGCTATGGAGGTGCTGGACCGGGCGCGGTCCAGGGCTGCTGAGCTGGGCGCTTTCGAGGTGGAGCTGCGGGCCTACTTCAACCTGGCGATCGGCGAGTTCGAGGCCGGCCACGTGGCCGTCGCCGCCGAGCACGTGCGCCAAGGGCTGCACCGCGCCCGCGAGGAGGGCCTGGTGTGGGCCACCTACGGCCGGGAGCTGGCGTGGATGGCGGTGCAGGTGCTGTTCGCCGCCGGCGCCTGGGACGAGGTGGCCGAGCTGACCTCGCCACCGGGGGAGCGGGCGCCGGACTGGCTGTCCGTGGTGATCGCCGCCTTCGCGGCACTGCTGGCCGCGTGCCGGGGGAGCTGGGAGGAGTCCGAGGCGCAGCTACGCACCGAGGTGCCACGCGACCACGAGAGCGAACCGGCCACGGTGCTCGCCTTCCCGATCGCCGAGCTGGGCATGTGGACCCACCGCGACCAGGAGGTGATGGACCGCCTGGAGCAGATCATCACCGACCTGCGCAGCAGCGAGCAGAAGGCTCCGCTGTCCCTGCTGCGGCTGGGTGCACTCGGCGTCTCCGCCGCTGCGGATGCGGCCGCTCGGGCCCGACAGACTGGGCAGGCTGGTACCGAGGCAGCGGCGCTGAGCAGAGCCGAGACCTTCGTGGCGCACGTGACCGAAGCAGCCGAGCACGGTGAGCCCCGCGCGAAGGAGTGGGGCCCGGAGGCTCGCGCCTGGCTCGCCCGCGCCCGCGCCGAGGAGAGCCGGTTGCACGGTGACCTGGACGTGCCAGCGTGGACCGCCGTCGTCGACGCGTTCAGCTATGGGGACGTGTACCAACGCGCGCTCGCCCAGTGGCGCCTGACCGAAGCACTGCTCGCAGACGGGCGGCTGGAGGAGGGGGAGACGGTGCTCACCGAGGCGCTGGACGTCGCCCGGCGGCTCGGCGCACAGCCGCTGGCGGGGGCACTGGAGTCGCTGGCCCGCCGGTACCGCCGCCCGGTGGCTGGGGTGCGGATGGTGGCCGCCGACCTGCTCACCCCGCGGGAACGGTCGGTGCTGGAGCTGGTGGCTCGGGGGCTGACGAACCGGGCCGTCGGCGCCGAGCTGTACATCAGCGAGAAGACGGTCAGCGTGCACCTGAGCCGCGTGATGGCCAAGCTCGGCGCGCACTCGCGCACCGAGGCGGTGGCGTTGGCGCTGCGGGACGGGTTGATCGACGCTTGACGTCGAGGACGCGTTCCCGGCACCCCGGCAGACCCCTTAGACTGGCCTCGACCCATCCAGAGCAGCCGAGAGATCTGGCTCGTTGACGCTGCAGCAACCACGCCTCGGGCGAAGGTGCTAACGCCAGAACCGATGGAGGCATGATGAGCGACGCTGTCGGACCCGTCGATCCGCCCGGGCACCGTTACCGGCTGCTCACCGGCCCGGACGACGCCACCTTCTGCACCCGGATCAGCGAGGCGCTGGAAGAGGGCTACACGCTGTACGGCTCGCCGTCGGTGACGTTCGACGGCCAGCGCGTGATCGCCGCGCAGGCCGTGCTCTGGCCGCATCCGCCCGCCACCACGCCGGCACCCACCAGTCCCCACACGCAGAACGGAGACGACCGATGACCTATGCCGGAGACCTGACCCCCACCCAGGCCTGGGAGGTGCTCCAGGAGAACCCCCGCGCGGTGCTCGTGGACGTGCGCACCAAGGCCGAGTGGTCCTTCGTCGGTGTGCCGGACACCTCCGGCATCGGCCGCACCACGGCGTTCGTGGAGTGGAACACCTACCCGGAGGGCACCCGCAACGAGCAGTTCCTGGACCAGCTCGCCGACGCAGGCGTCACCGAGGACGAGCCGGTGCTGTTCCTGTGCCGCAGCGGCGCACGCTCGATCGCGGCCGCCGAAGCGGCCACCGCCGCCGGGTTCGGGCCCGCCTACAACGTGCTCGACGGATTCGAGGGTGCCACCAACACCGACGGCCACCGCGGTGACGCCGGCTGGCGCGCCGAGGGTCTGCCCTGGAAGCAGTCATGAGCGACCCGCGGCCCATCTCGTCCCTGCCCGAGGGCCTGGGTGCCGACACCCTGGCGATCCGCGGCGGCCAGCAGCGCACCGCCTTCGGGGAGACCGCCGAACCGATCTTCCTCACCCAGGGCTACGTCTACGAGCATGCCGCCGATGCCGAAGCGGCGTTCGCGGGAGAGGCCGACCGGTTCATCTACTCCCGCTACGGCAACCCGACCGTGTCCGCCTTCGAGGAACGGATGCGGCTGATCGAGGGCGCCGAGGCCTGTTACGCCACCGCCACCGGGATGTCGGCGGTGTTCACGGCGCTCGCCGCCCTGGTCAAGTCCGGCAGCCGGATCGTGGCCGGCAACGCCCTGTTCGGTGCCACGTTCACCGTGCTGAACCAGATCCTCGGCAAGTGGGGCGTGCAGACCGACTACGTGCGCGCCCACGTGCTCTCCGACTGGGAGGAGGCGCTGACCACCCCCGCAGACGTGGTGCTGTTCGAGACCCCGTCCAACCCGATGCAGGACGTCGTCGACGTGGCCAAGGTGAGCGAGCTGGCCCACCGGGCCGGCGCCGTCGTCATCCTGGACAACGTGTTCGCCACCCCGGTGCTGCAGAAGCCGCTGCAGCTAGGCGTGGACGTGGTGGTCTACTCCGCCACCAAGCACATCGACGGCCAGGGCCGGGTCCTCGGCGGGGCGATCCTCGGTACCCGGGACTACATCGAGGGCCCGGTCAAGCAGATGGTCCGCGCCACCGGCCCCACGCTCAGCCCGTTCAACGCCTGGGTACTGCTCAAGGGCCTGGAGACGCTGTCGCTGCGGGTGCGCGCGCAGTCCGCCGCAGCCCTGGACCTGGCCCGATGGCTGGAGGAGCAGCCACAGGTGCGCGGGGTGCGTTACCCGTTCCTGGACTCCCACCCGCAGGTGGCGCTCGCCCGGGAGCAGATGAGCGGCGGGGGCACCGTGGTCACCCTGGACCTTGCGCTGGACGGCGACCCGGGTTCGGTGAAGGACCGCACCTTCGCGTTCCTGGACGCCCTGCACCTGGTGGACGTGTCGAACAACCTCGGTGACCTGAAGTCGCTGGCCACCCACCCGGCGACCACCACGCACTCCAAGATCGCCCGGGAGGACCGGCTGGCAGTCGGGATCACCGACTCCACAGTGCGACTGTCGGTGGGGCTGGAGGACCCGGCGGACCTGCGCGCCGACCTCACCCAAGCGCTCCGCGCGATCGGCTGACCATCCACCAGGTCAGCGTTCTGCACGTGGCGGGTCACTGGTCTGGGACTAGCCGTGCTCGGTAGGTGTCGCGACCTGTTCCTGTGACTCTGGAGCGCTCGTCCCCTAGGGCGTGTCTCTCATTTTCGTAGCCAGGCGATGACGGCGCAGAGGACGACGCCGGCTCGGTAGCTGATGGCGTGCTTGTCGTAGCGGGTG
>NZ_ATWL01000039.1 GCF_000421225.1 Ruania albidiflava DSM 18029
GACGTGATCGAGACGCTCCGCGAGGAAGGCTTCACCTTCGTGACAGTCAGCGACCTGCTCGGGCAGACCACACCGGGCGAGGTCTACTACCAGGGCCGATGAGCAGGCGCCCGGTGGTGGCCGGCGCACCGGCCAGCGGCGCGCCCCCGGCCAGATTCGAACTGGCGACCTACCGCTTAGGAGGCGGTTGCTCTATCCCCTGAGCTACGGGGGCCCGGGGTGCAGCCTACCGGTGCTCGGACCGGGCGCCTGCCTCACCTCGGCCGTCCGGCTGCGGCTTGCCGCAGCAGGCGCCGCGGGCTTGTCGAGCGGTTTGGCCCGCAGGGTCTGCCTGGCCGACCCTCCCCCGCCGGGCTACCTCAGGCCGCGAGGCGCCGGAAGCGGTCACTCTCTCGCGTCGATGGCTCCGCGGGCTCGGCACCCGAGACCCGGCCAGCACCCACAGCCAGGATCGCCCTGGCCAGGTCACAGTCCTGCACGTCGCGCCGTGCGACGTCGTCGGCAAGCATCTCGATGAGCGCGGCCACCTCTGCCTCGGCGTAGGCGGCGACCGGGAACCAGGGCAGCGCCGAGCGCCACGCGCGGAACGCCAGCAGGAGCAGGTCGTGGCGCTGCTCGACGTGCGCGCGCTCGTGCGCGGTGATGGCACGCAGCGCGTCCGCGTCCAGCGTGTCCAGCAGTCCGCGGGAGAGCACGGTCACCGACCCCACACCGCGAGGAAGGCAGTACGCCACCGGGGCCGCATCATCGAGCACGCGGGTCGCAGTCTCAGTGGGGTGCGGTGCCGCGAGCAGGTCGAGCAGCACCAGGTGGCGCCGCCGCTGCCGGGTCACCTGGACCACTGTGATCGCCAGGTGCGTGAGCAGATAGACCGCCAGACCAGCGGCAGGCAGCAGCGCGAGCCACGAAGGCACCAGGCTGTAGCCGCCGAGCGCGAGGGCACCGATCATCGACAGACCGCCGGCCAAGCCGATCGCTTGCCAGAGCAGCAGAGCCAGCACCGGTGACCGGGACGGCCAGGACGCCCTGGCGAGTGCGACCGGGACCGGTCCTGCGAGCGCGATGGTGACGACGGCCAGGAGCAGGGCCACCGCCACGATCGTCGCGTGCGGGACCAGCAGCGGCACCGCCGCTGCGGACGCGAGATCCACGCTGGTCATCGACCTCTCAGCCCTCGCGCAGCAGGCTGCGCAGCATGTCGGCGTCCTCGGCCGAGATGCCGCCGACGAACCGGCTGAACACACCGCTGCGGTCGGTGGTCTCCCCGAGCGCCTCGTGCATCAGCTCGGCGACGTGGTCGGCCCGGGAGGCCACCGCCCGGTAGTGGTGCGGACGCGCGGAGCGGTCGGAGCTGACCAGCCCCTTCTTCTCCAGCCTGCCCAGCACGGTCAGCACTGTGGTCACCGCCCAGGTCCGCTGCTGCGCCTGCTCCAGACTGGCCTGCACGTCATAGGCAGTGATCGCGGCCCCAGCGTCCCAGACGGCGTCCATCACCGCCCGCTCCAGCTCTCCTAACGCGCCCATGGCATCCCTCCACAGCTTCGGGTCAACCGCTTCCGGGCCAGCGGCCCGGACCCTCATTCTACATCTCGTCAAATTTCTTCTATAGTCTGTAGAAGCACTTCGACACAGCATAGAAATCAGGGCTGCGGGCAGCGCCCCGAGCCCGGTGAGAAGGAGTTGCGCCGATGGACGTTCTCGCTATCGCCCGGTGGCAGTTCGGCATCACGACCGTGTACCACTTCCTGATGGTTCCGCTGACCATCGGCCTGGGCATGGTCGTTGCGGTGATGCAGACCGCATGGGTGCGCAGCGGCGACGAGAAGTTCCTCCGGATGACGAAGTTCTGGGGAAAGCTGTACCTGATCAACTTCATCGTGGGCGTGGCCACCGGACTGGTGCAGGAGTTCCAGTTCGGGATGGCCTGGAGCGAGTACTCCAGGTTCGTCGGCGACGTCTTCGGCGCGCCGCTGGCCCTGGAGGGGCTGCTGGCGTTCTTCGTGGAGTCCACCTTCCTCGGCATCTGGATCTTCGGGTGGGGGCGGCTGCGCAAGAGCCTGCACCTGGCCGCGCTGTGGTGCGCGGTGATCGGTTCGTGGGTGTCCGCCTACTTCATCATCGTGGCCAACTCCTGGATGCAGCACCCGGTGGGGGTGGAGCTCAACGATGCCGGCCGACCGGTGATGACCGACCTGTGGGCGCTGCTGACCAACAACACGGCCCTGGCCGCGTTCACGCACACCGTGCTCGGCTCGCTCGTGGTGGCGGGGATGTTCGTGCTCGGGATCTCCTGGTACCACCTGTGGCGGCGCCGGCACGACGGTGTGGACACCATCGACGCGGACGGGCGGGTGGTCGTCGGACAGGCGCCGGAGGCACCGGGCCGGGACCGACGGGACCACGCCGTGTGGCTGTGGTCGCTGCGGGCAGGGGCAGTGGTGGCGATCGGTGCGTTCGTCGGCACCGTGGTGACCGGGGACATCCAGGGAAAGCTGATGTACGAGCAGCAGCCGATGAAGATGGCCGCTGCCGAGGCCGCCTGCCACGAGGGGTCCGGCTTCTCCGTGCTCACCCTGGGCGACCCGGCCTCCCGGGACTGCCGGGACACGGTGACCCTGATCGAGGTCCCCGGGCTGCTCGGTTTCCTCGGCAAGGGCGAGTGGGGTGCCGACATGCCCGGGATCACCGACCTGGAGACACAGTACGTCGACCAGTACGGCGAAGCGATCCCGGACGACGCCCTGTACGGCGACCGGGCCGGCAGCGAGGTGCAGTACGTCCCGGTGCTGTGGGTCACCTACTGGGGCTTCCGGCTCATGATCGGTCTCGGTGGGATCGTCGCCGCCGGGGCCGCCGTGGCGCTGTGGCTGACCCGGAAGGGCACCGTGCCCGACCTGCGCTGGCCGATGCGGCTGGCCGTGCTGGGCATCGGGGCGCCCTTCGGCGCGAACATCGCCGGGTGGATCTTCACCGAGATGGGCAGGCAGCCGTTCGTGGTCGTGCCGAACCCGGACGTCACCGGGGTGGACGGGGTGTACATGTACACCGCCGCCGCGGTCTCCCCCGGCGTGACCGCCGGTGAGCTGCTCTTCTCCCTCATCACCCTCGGTGTGGTGTACGGCATCATCCTCGTGGTCGAGCTGTTCCTCCTGGTGCGCTACACCCGCGGCGGCGTCGCCAGCGCCATGCCCGAGCTCGCCCACCCGCCGGCCGACGACGACGCCGATGACCAGTCCGGCGAGGACGACGTCCTCGCCTTCGCGTACTGAGACCAGCAGGAGCACTCATGGACACCCTTCCCGTCTTCTGGTTCATCGCGATCGCCGCCCTGTGGGCCGGCTATCTGCTGCTCGAAGGATTCGACCTGGGCGTGGGCATGCGGATGCTGTTCGCCAGCCGCACCGAGAACGACCGGCGGGTCATGCTGAACACCATCGGCCCGGTCTGGGACGGCAACGAGGTGTGGCTGATCACGGCGGGCGCAGCGATGTTCGCAGCGTTCCCCTACTGGTACGCCGCGCTGTTCTCGTCCCTGTACGTGCCGCTGACCATCGCCCTGGTCGGCCTCATCGCCCGCGCCGTGGGGATCGAGTACCGCGGCAAGGTCGCCTCGAGAAGGTGGGCGGCCTTCTGGACGGCGATGATCGGGCTGGGCTCGACGATCGCCGCGTTCTGCGTCGGGGCCGCGCTGGCGCTGACCTCCACCGGGCTGCCGGTGGACAGCAACGGTGACCGCGTCGGTGGCCCGTTCGTCTGGCTCACCGCACCGGCGCTGCTGGGGGGTGTGGCCGTGATCGGCTACGCGCTCGCACACTCGGCGACGTTCCTGGCGCTGAAGGCGGACGGCCCGGTGCGGGAGCGGTGCGCACAGTTCGCCGCCCGATGGGCACCCCTGTGCCTGCTGCCGGCGGCGCTGTGGGCGCTGCTGGTGCAGACACAGTCTGGCGGCACCCTGCTGTCCTGGTCGTTGGTCGTCGTTGCCGTGGCTGCGGCACTGTTCGGTTGGGTACAGGCACGACGGCGCAACGAGGGCCTGGCCTTCATCGGGTACGCAGGCTTCGGTGTCAGTGGTGTGGCGGCCATCTTCGCCGGGATGTTCCCGCGGGTGCTGCCCTCGACCATCGCCCCGGCCTACGACCTGACCATCGCCAACGCCGCGAGCAGCAGCTACACCCTCGGGGTGATGACGGTGATCGTGTGCCTCTCCCTGCCGGTGATCGTGGCCTACCAGGCGTGGAGCTATTGGATCTTCCGCAAGCGGGTGACCCCGGGGATGATCCCGGACGCCCACATCGTGCTGCCGGCCATCCTGCGCGACCGATGACCAGCACCCTCCAGCGCAGCGAGCCGGGGCTGGACCCGTGGGTCCTGGAGGCACGGCGGGCGGCACACGCCCCTGCCGCCCGCCCGCCCCAGCTCGGCCCGGTACGACGCCCGGCCGTGCTGCTGCTCGGGGGGCTGGCCGCACTGCGTGGCCTCGGTCTGGTGCTGGTGGCCGATGCTGTCGCCCGGGGCATCGCGGGTCTGGCTGCGGGCAGCTTCCCCGGCGGAACGGGGCAGCTGGTGCT
Organism: Ruania albidiflava DSM 18029; assembly: GCF_000421225.1. Taxonomy (GTDB): domain Bacteria; phylum Actinomycetota; class Actinomycetes; order Actinomycetales; family Beutenbergiaceae; genus Ruania; species Ruania albidiflava. The sequence goes on from NZ_ATWL01000039.1 coordinate 4,569, forward strand.
CCTCGGTGCCGTGGGTGCCCTGCTGCGGGCGGGGGCCGAGTGGGCCACGGCGGTGGTGGCACGCCGGGTCGCCACCGGCGTCAAACGTGACCTGCGGGGCCGGCTGTGGCGCCGGATGGTCGTCGGTGGCACCGGCGGCGGGAGCACGGCGGTGCTCGCCTCCGACGGGCTGGATGCGCTGGACGACTACTACGTGCAGTCGTTGCCCGCACTGGTCTACGCCGCAGTGGTCCCGTTGCTCGTCGGGGTGCGCATCCTGGCCGCGGACTGGGTCAGCGCCCTGGTGATCGTCCTCACCGTGCCGCTGGTGCCGCTGTTCATGGTGCTGATCGGCAAGCACACCCAGCAGCGCACCGCCCGTGCCCTGGCCGCCCTGGCCCGCCTCGCCGACCACCTCACCGAGCTGGCCCGCGGGCTGCCCGTGCTGGTCGGACTGGGCCGCGTCGAGGAGCAGACCCGCGCGCTGGAGCGGATCCAGCGCTCCTACCGGACCCGCACGCAGGAGACCCTGCGCTGGGCGTTCCTGTCTGCACTGGCGCTCGAGCTGGTGGCGACGATCTCCGTGGCGGTCGTGGCCGTGTTCCTCGGTCTCCGGCTGCTGGGCGGGACGATGGCGCTCGGTCCGGCGCTCCTGGCCCTGATCCTGGCACCGGAGTGCTTCAACGCCTTGCGCGAGGTCGGCACCGCCTTCCATGCCTCCCAGGACGGCCAGGCGGCGCTGGAGAAGACCCGCACCCTGCTCGCCCAGGACGCGGCGACCGAGGTGCGCGCTGCCACCGGCAGGAGGGAGCACACCGCACCTGGGGCCGACCACCGCAGCCCGGTGCACATCGACCGGCTCACCGTCCGGTACGCCGGCCGCAGCCGCCCGGCCCTGGAGGGCGTCTGCGCAACGCTGACCGGGATCGTGGCCGTCACCGGCCGTTCAGGAGCGGGCAAGTCCACCCTGCTGGCTGCCCTCACCGGCACCCTGCCACCCGATGCCCACACGAGTGGCACCATCACCGGGCTCCGTCCCCACGACGTGGCCTGGGCCCCGCAGGCACCGCGCGCCTTCGCGGCCACACCACGGGAGGAGCTGGCGCTGTACGGTGCCCCCGACCCGGTGACCGCGCTGGCGGAGCTCGGTCTTGCCCACTGTGCCGATGCGGCGGTGGCCGAGCTCAGCCCCGGTGAGCTACGCCGTCTTGCCGTGGCCCGTGCCCTGGTCCGCGCCGATGCAGGTGCGTACCTGCTCGTCCTCGACGAACCCACAGCGCACCTCGATGGTGCGGCAGCCGACCAGGTGCGCGCCGCGATCCTCCGCCGCGCCAGCACCGCCACTGTGGTGCTCGCCAGCCACGAGCCCAAGACCCAGGCGCTGGCGACATCGACGGTGAGGTTCGGCACGTCAGCGGACCTGCCGGCGTCATCGGTGCCGGAGCAGACGCCGCCCGGGCCCGCAGACCCGCACCGGGCCGTGCCGCCACCCGCCCGCCCGGCACTGGCGCACCTGACCCAGCGTGGGCTCACGCTCCGCTCGCTGCTGCGGCCACACCGGTGGGGATGGGCGAGCGCCGTCGCGCTCGGCGCCCTCGGTACCAGCCTGGGCCTGGCACTGACCGCCGTGTCCGGCTGGCTGATCGTGCGGGCGAGCGTCGAGGAGTACATCATGTACCTCCTGGTGGCGATCGTGGGGGTGCGCGCGTTCGGGATCGGACGCTCGACCGGCCGGTACAGCGAGCGCCTGGCCACGCACCGCGTCACCTTCGCTGCGATCGACGAGCTGCGGCTGCGGCTGTGGCGGGCGATCGCTGCCCGGGCCACCGGGTCGCGCCGGCTGCTCGAGGGTGGCGCTCCGCTGGACTACCTCGTCACGCTGGCCGACGAGCTGCGCGACCAGCTCCCCCGGGTGGTGCCGCCGCTGGCGGTCGGGCTGCTCGTCCTGGGCGGCACCGCCACCACCACGGCGCTGGTCGCACCACACCTGCTGCTGCCGGTCGCCCTCACGCTGGCCATCAGCGCGCTGCTGGCGGTGGTGCTGGCCATCGGTGCCGAACGCGGCGCCGGTCCGGCACGTATCGCTGCACGGTCGAGGATCGTGCGCGGGTCGGAGGCGCTGGCCGCTGCTGCTGCCGACCTACGCGGCAACGGCGTCGCGGCACGGGCGCTGGCACGGCTGGATGCGGCGGCCGGACACCTCGCCGCTGCGGAGCACCGCGCAGCCTGGGCCGCCGGGCTGGGCACCGCTGTCGTGACGGCCGGCGCCACGGGGCTGGCGGTCACCGTACCGGTGCTGTCCATCGGGCACCCGGCCGAGCAGGTCTCGGTCATCGCCCTGCTCAGCCTCGCCGTGATCGAGCCGCTGACCGAGCTGGTGGGTGCCGTGCACCGCATCCCAGCGCTCCGGGAGATCCTGGCCCGGCTGTCCCCGATCCTGCAGCCGGTGCCCGCGGCAGACTGGGGCGAGGAAGCACCCGACGACCACATCGGGCAGGTTGCCCTCGACGATGTCACCGTCCGCTATCCGGGTGCCGCACGACCGGCGGTGGCGGGGGTGACCGGTATCGCCACCGCCGACCACTGGCTCGTGCTCGACGGGCCCTCCGGTTCCGGGAAGTCCACGCTGCTCTCGGCGATCATGGGCGCTCTGCGGGTCAGCTCGGGCACGATCCGGGCCGACGACCGGCCGCTGCCGACGCTGCGCGAGCAGGACTGGCGCGCCCGGGTGGCGTGGTGCCCGCAGGACGCCTACGCCTTCAGCTCCACGATCCGCGGCAACCTCCTGCTCGCCCGCTCCCACGACGACGCCCCGGACGATGCGACCCTGTCCGCGATGCTCACCCGGGTGGGCCTCGGTCCACTGGTCGACACGCTCCCGGACGGCCTGGACACCCGCGTGGGGCCAGGTGGCACAGCCCTGTCCGGGGGCGAGCGGCAGCGGCTCGCCGTGGCCCGTGCCCTGCTCACCTCGGCGGACGTCGTCCTCCTGGACGAACCCACGGCGCACCTGGACCCGCCCACAGCGGCCGCGATGATGGCTGACGTCCGCGCGGCCACCGCCGGGCGCGTGGTGGTCCTCGTCTCCCACCGGCGCGAGGACCGCCGGCCGGGCGATGCCGTGGTGAGCCTGCCGGGGCGGGCCGCGACGGTCTCGTGAACGTGCTCTCGGGTAGTGCGCCGGTGCGGGCCGTCTCGACCAACACGGGCTGTTCTCGTCACCGGGACGTGGGCTCACCGGACCTACCATCGAGCGGTGTCTCGATCCACCCCGCTCTT
>NZ_ATWL01000040.1 GCF_000421225.1 Ruania albidiflava DSM 18029
ATGCTGGTGGAGGTCCTCGATGACATCCGCGTACCTCGCCAGGGCCCTGGCCGGCCTCGGACCAGGCCCGATGCGGTGGTCGCGGACAAGGCCTACTCCTCGGGCAAGATCCGCAGGATGCTCGCCGCCCGGGGCATCAAGGCGGTGATCCCGCAGAAATCCGATGAGATCGCCTCCCGCAAGACCAAAGGCTCGCGCGGAGGTCGCCCGCCTGGCCTGGACCAGAGAACTTACGCCGGTCCCAACGTCGTCGAACGACAATTCGGCCTAGCCAAGCAATGGCGCGCCATCGCCACCCGCTACGACAAGCACGCCATCAGCTACCGAGCCGGCGTCGTCCTCTGCGCCGTCATCGCCTGGCTACGAAAATGAGAGACACACCCAAGTGGCCGGATTTCGGCGGCAGCGCGACCCTAACCATCAGATAGTCCAGGACCACATCGACATATCAGCCGGGGCTGGCGGGATCTATCACATTTCATATCGTGGAAGGAAGGGCTCGCATCACAAAATTATTTCTTGACACCAACTCGCCGCCCCGGTATCTTTGGTACATGACAGGATGGCTGGCCGAATAATTTTCGCGTCAGGTCACGATTTGTCGAGTAGTTGCCGTCATTTCGCGATCCGAGGTGGCGACAACGACCGTCGGACGGAACTTCAAACACTCGACTGAACCTCCGGTGAAGGTCGGGTCAGGTGAGCCCGAACGCAAGTCGCAGGCAAGAGCAATGGAGCTGAGTATGAGCACAACACAAACAGGCGTGGAAACCGTCAAGGTTGCGAAGGTTCCCCGGCGGTGGACTGACTATGTGCGGTCTCTTGGGCCCGGCTTATTGGTGAGCATGGCGTGGCTTGGGGCAGGTGATCTCATTGATTCAGCTGTGGCCGGCGGGAACTATGGCTACACGCTCATGTGGGCTCTGGCCCTCGCCCTGATCAGCCGCTACTTCTTCACAAGTGCTATCGCAAAATACAGTCTATTCAACTCGCAAGGGAATACCACGGTAATCCAAGGATTCGGAAAGCTGTGGCGGGGGATTCCCGCGATAGTCGGATCCTTGGCCCTGCTCAGCGGATTCATCTTGCAGTCCTACATGGTTGTGGCTGTCGGAAATGCACTCCACCGAATCTTCGCCGGCTTCGGTGGCGACCACTGGGGGCCTTTCATCTGGACGGTGGTAACAGCCGCAGTGGCATGGTTGATCCTGTCCCGGAAGTCCGCCTATCGAATGCTCGAAATGGTTGGACGGGTTACTGTGGCAGTTCTCGTCCTCTGCTTCTTCGTGGCGGCGGTGACCGCCAACGGTCACCCACTCGATGTTGTCCAGGGTCTCGCCTTTACGAAGCCGCCGGACATGGGCCTGTTCAGTGCAGTGCTCGTGGGTGCTGCCATGATCGGTGCCGTGGGCGGTTCGGCAGGGAACCTCATGTACACCGAGTTCATTCGCGAGAAGGGCTGGATCGGTCCCAAGTTCCGGCGGATGCAGCAATTCGATCTGCTCGCAGGTGTCCTCGCCATCATTGTTGTCAATCTCAGCATTTGGATCGTCGCGGCTGAATATTTCCACCCCACCGGACGTACCATCAGTACTTTGGACGACCTCAGTTACATGATGGAGCTGGCCGTGGGCGGAATCGGGCCGTGGATGCTCTGGTTCGGTGTCCTCTTTGCCGCATTCTCGTCGTACCTTGGATATGCTCGGGGGTACACGGACATCTTCATCAGTGGGTTGAGAAGCACTTGGGAGAGTGGGCCGCGGGAGCACACGGAGGGGCAGTATGACAGGCTGTATAAGGTGATTCAGTTCGGTCTTATGCTGCTCGTGCCGATCGTCTTTTCGCTCCCGGGGATGCCGGACGTGGTTGTCATGACCGTCGCCGGCAGCGCGACCGCAGGGCTGATGGCGCCGATCATCATTATCGGGACCCTGCTGCTCCTGAACAACAAGCACCTTATGATTCGCGGCTCAGTGAATAGAAGGTGGGAGAACGCAATTCTCTTCGTTGTAGGAGGAGTGGGTATTTGGGCGACTATCGGGGTGATCCGGAGTCTTCCTGGCCTGATAGCGCAATTGTGAATCCACATTTCAGCATGAGATTTTGGTAGCACCGAACCTTGGAGGTATTATGAACTCGATTGATCCAATTGTTATGAAGCGACGCAAATTCTGGGGATGGGGTTACGAGGGTGAGGGCGTGTCAGATGCCGAGCTTCTCGACCTCGGGTCATCGATCAGGGATCGATTCGGTCTCAAGCTGCAGGATCTTGAAGCTGCGCCGACGATCGACGAGATCGAGCTGCGAGAATCGCGTGTCAAGTCCAAAGCGTCTCTCGAGCACCTTCTCAGCGCCGACAAGTGGAGCCGCGCCGAGCACACATTGGGTAAGAATCTCGGTGACTTTGTTCGTGGGCTAGAGCGGAAGTACGACAATCCTCCGGACCTTGTTGCGTTTCCAGAAGACGAGGGTGACGTCGTTGACATTCTGGACTGGGCTGAGGAGGAGGGGCTTGCGGTAATTCCGTTCGGTGGCGGCTCCTCTGTCGCTCAAGGCATCGAGCCAATCGTGCCCGATACATTCCGCGGCGTAATTTCGCTCGACCTGCGCAAGCTGAGTCGCGTGCTCGAGATCGACCGTGAATCCCGTTCCGCACGGATCCAGGGTGGGGTATTGGGCCCGCACATGGAGGACCAGTTGCGGCCGCACGGTTACTCGATGCGCTTCTTCTTGCAGGCCTTTGAGTTCTCCTCTCTCGGAGGATGGATCGCTACGCGAGCGGCCGGGCATTTCGCGACTGGCTTCACGCAGATTGACGACTATGTTCAGTCGATGAGGGTCGTTACGCCAACAGGTGTGATGTCTTCGCGGAGGCTTCCGTGCGATGGTGCAGGCGTTTCGGATAACCGCATGTTTATTGGATCCGAGGGCACCATGGGCGTCATCACCGAGGCCTGGATGCGTCTCCAGGATCGCCCATCATTCCGGGCATCGATGTCGGTACCGTTCTCGAAGTTTGAGGCGGGCGTCGGAGCTATTCGCGCCTTGTCTCAGTCGGGCCTCTACCCGTCCAACTGTCGCCTGCTCGACCCGGTGGAGAGTTTGTTGTCTGGCGCAGGTGATGGTGACGATACGATCCTTATCGTTGCTTTTGAGTCTGCGGATCATGACGTCACTCCCTGGATGAATCGCGCTCTGGAAATCTGCCGGGAGTTTGGTGGCCGGGTAGAGTCGGATAAACCGGCCGACAGTTCTCAGGGTGCCGTTGGACGCACCGGCGCTGGCGGACGATGGAGGAACTTCTTCGTCAAGGGCCCGTATTACAAGGAAGGGTTCGCGCGCATGGGTATTTTGCGCGAGACCTTCGAGACAGCCTGCACCTGGAGCGCCTTCCCGGAACTTCACGCTCGAGTTGTAGAGGCCGCGACGAAGGCGGTGAAGAAGGAGTGTGGTGAGGGAGCGGTCGCTTGCCGCTTCACGCACGTCTACCCGGACGGCCCGGCGCCGTACTACACCGTGATCGGAAGCGCGCGTAGGGGCGGTGAGGTCGAGCAGTGGGCCGCGATCAAGGCTGCTGCTTCTGAAGCCGTTCTGGAGGCTGGCGGGACGATTACGCACCACCACGCGGTGGGGAGGTTCCACCGTCCTTGGTATGACCAGCAGCGTTCCGACGTCTTCGCAGCGGCTTTGACGGGCGCGAAGAGGGCTGTCGATCCTGGCCTGATCATGAACCCCGGCGTTCTTGTGGACGCCTAAGCGCCCGAAGTCGCTGCTTCGTGTGTAGTTCGGTGGCACGGGGCGGGGCGCGAGGGAGGGGTAGGTCGCTGACAGCAGGACGGAAGTACTCGTATGACCGTTCTGCTGGAAGGGCCTACTTCTCCTTTTCATTCTTGAGGTCGCCGTCCTCGACGACTACGCTCACTTCGTGACAGAACGTGCCTACGAAGGGAGGGCCTGATGTCTGAGCTGGCCGCAGGAGCCACCGCCCCTGACTTCACCCTGACCGCTCACACCGGCGATGAGGTGTCGCTCACCAGCGCCCTTGCCAGCGCCGAGCAGGGGGTGATCGTGTACTTCTACCCGAAGGCCGCCACTCCCGGCTGCACCACGGAGGCCTGCGACTTCCGGGACAGCCTCTCGTCCTTGGCGGCCGCCGGTTACGCGGTCGTGGGCATCTCCCCGGACCCGATCCCCGACCTGCAGGCCTTCGCCGAGGCGGAGAGCCTCACTTTCCCGCTGGCCTCCGATACCGACCACGCGGTTGCCGATGCCTACGGGGCGTGGGGGTTGCGACCGGGGCGCACGGTCGAGAGCGTGCGCCGGTCCACCTTCGTGGTCAACCCAGACGGCACGCTGAGAAGCGCCGAGTATGATGTCGACGCCACCGGCCACGTCGCCCGGCTGCGGGCGGAGCTGCTCGGCTCCTAGTCACCGCTCACCGTGTGCAGGGAATGAGGCCCTTCACGTGCTCATTTTCGCATTGCGGAATGAATGGGTGAAGAGGTTCTTGCACCTCTCATCGGTGCGTGTCATTTTTCCGAACTGAGCAGCAAGCGGGAGTGACGTTCTGGTAGGTCCGTGGTCAGAGATGGCCTGCGGAACGGCACCCCGCCGATGGCGTGCGTGTAACGATTCCCCTCCCGGTGACGGTAGAGAAGGATCGAGGAGCCCTTGGCTGTAGTTTCCGACGCCCAGAACTCGGCCGAGTGCCCGGATCGGGTGCTCCTGGACCTGTGGCATCCGATCGGTGCCACGACCGAGCTCCCGTCCCGCCGGCAGTGGAGCGATCAGCTCCTGGGCGTGGGGCTTCAGGTCGAGCGGATCGCCGACGGTGGCTTCCGGGTGAGCCGTCAGGACGACGCCGAGGTGGAGCTCCCGGTCCGAGAACGCTTCGGCTATCTGTGGACCTCACTGGGCGAGCCCCGGGAACTCTTCGACATCCCCGAGGCCGAGGAGAGTGGTCGCCGACTGCTGCACGCCGGTTCGATCATGGTGCACACCTCAGCCGGTTGCGGGATGGAGAACTTCCTCGACATGGGGCACTTCCCCTTCGTCCACCCCGGCGTATTGGAGGACGAGACGCGCACCGAGGTCAAGGACTACACGGTCACCTCGTCCGTGGCCGACCATGAGATCTGGGACACCGAATGTGTCTTCTACCAGCCCCAGGCGGCGATGGACAGCACTGGGGGAGCCGAGGTGAACTACGCCTACCGAGTGATGCATCCGAACGGCGCCGCACTGTTCAAGTCCAACTCACAACAGCCGGACCGCTTCGACACGGTGGCGTTGTTCATCCAACCCCTGGACGAGGAGCACATCCGCGCCCACATGTAGCTCTGTCTCCTTGACGACGAAAGCCCGGACTGGGCACTTCGCCGGTTCAAGGTCGACATCTTCGGGCACGACAAACCCATCCTAGAGAACCCGCTGCCCCGGCGCCTGCCCCTCGACCCACGGGCGGAAACGCCGATCCGCGCGGACAAGACTAGCGTCGCCTATCGCCGGATGCTCTCCCAGCTGGGCGCGCGATACGGCGTGATCCCGGGCAGTCTGACGGTGGCGACACAGGAGGCGGCCGACGCCAGCATCCCGTCGGACGAGCGGCCGGCGGAGGAGGCGCTGAACCGCACTGGGTTCGGTGGAGACTCGGGTTATTGGATTCCGACCAGTTGTTCGTTGGTCCGTTGGGCAGCATAGTGTGCCTGCTCGTACTCGGCCGGAGGTAGGTCGCCGAGGTAGCCGTGGAGGCGTTCGGTGTTGTGCCAGTGCACCCAGCCCAGGGTCGCGAGTTCGACGTCTTCGACGCTCTTCCATGGTCCGCGCTGGTCGCGTATCGGGCCGCGGATCAGCTCGGCCTTGTAATAGCCGTTCACGGTCTCGGCCAGGGCGTTGTCGTAGCTATCGGCGACGGTCCCGATCGAGGGGGCTGCGCCGATCTCGGCCAGGCGTTCGCCGTAGCGCACAGACGTGAACTGGCTGCCCGCGTCACTGTGACATCGAAGCCCGCCCAGGTGGGTGCCGCGGGACCAGCGAGCCATCTCGAGCGCGTCAAGGACCATGTGGGTGCGCATGTGCGATGCGACCCGCCAGCCCACGATCATCCGGCTGAAGGCGTCGATGATGAAGCACACGTAGGCGATGCCGGCCCAGGTCGGCACGAAGGTCAGATCCGTCACCCACAGGCCGTTCGGAGCGGTGGCGGTGAAGTCTCGCTTGACCAGGTCCGGATACCTTACTGCCTTGTCGTCGCGGCGAGTGGTGCGCACCCGTTTGGTGCGCACGGCCCCAGCGATACCCTCGGCACGCATCAGCCGGGCGACCTGGTCCCGGCCCACGTCGTAGCCGGCGCGGCGAGCTTCCTTCCACAACTTCCGCACCCCGTAGACGCGGTAGTTCTCCTCCCACAACTGTCGCAGCACCGGCCCCAGCTCCGCGTCCCGCCGGGCGCGGGCCGAGAGCGGGCGACCCTTGGCGGCGTAGTACGTGCTCGGAGCCACCTGCAACACCCTGCAGATGGGCTCGACCCCGAGTCGGCGACCGGCCACCACGTCATCCTTGTTCGCCTCGATGAACGCGACTACTTCTTGTGCTGGCGGTCGAGCTCCGCCCCGAAGAAACTTGCGGCCCGCTTGAGGATCTCATTCGCCCCCCGCAGCTCAGCGTTCTCCCGCCGCAACCGCGTCAGCTCGCGTTCTCACTCGAGGTCACGCCAGGACGAGTCCCGGCATCGATCTCCTCTCGCTCGATCCAGTTGCGCAGCGTCGCCGGACCGATCCCCAACAGCTCACCAACCCGCTTACGCGACCCGAGCTTGGACTCCCCAGGATGCTCCCGACGCCGGTCGCTATGCATCCGCACCGCACGGGCACGGGTCTCATCGTCATACTTCCTCGGTGCAGGTATGGAACTCAGTCTCCTTGCTAGATCAGAGTCTCCACCACCCCCAGGACGGTTCAACTTCAAGGACCAGCGCAATTCGATGATCGTCGCCGGCAGCCTCGGACTGGGGATGTATGTGACCGCACAGCCGGACGTGAAGGACGCAGTACCGGTCTGGATGGCGGACCTGCTCGGCAGCAGCATCACCATCGGTGCGCTGACCGCGATCGTGCTGGACCTGGTGTTCCACCACTGGCGTGCTGGACCTGGTGTTCCACCACTGGACAGGGCGCCGGAAGGACCGGCGCTGACCTAGGGCGTGTCTCCCATATGTGAGGGGGTTTTGCCTTGAGGGTTGTGGGATGGCTACTACTGCAGCGTCCCGGGATCGGGCTCTTTCGGATGAGCAGTGGGAGTGGATTGAGCCGTTGCTGCCCTCGAACGAGGGTTGTAAGGGGCATCCGTTTGAGAACAACAGGATGGTCGTGGAGGGCATCATCTATCGTGCTCGGACCGGTATTCCGTGGCGGAGTCTGCCCCGTGAGCGGTTCGGACCCTGGCAGACGGTGTGGAAGCGGCACTACCTCTACGCGCACCTGGGAGTGTGGGACGAGATCCACGCGGTACTGATGGCTCAGGCTGATGCTGGCGGGCACATCGACTGGACGGTGTCGGTGGACTCGACGATCAACCGTGCCCACCAGCACGGGACCAACACCACCCGCCCTGACCAGCCCACAGGGGGCGAAGGCGAACCACAAGAATCTGGCGCATGAGGAGCCCGAGGGGCATGCGGTCGGCCGCTCCCGCGGCGGTCTGGGTAGCAAGATCCACGCCGCGGTCGATGGCAAT
>NZ_ATWL01000041.1 GCF_000421225.1 Ruania albidiflava DSM 18029
GGTGAGCTGCCTTCCACAGTTTCCGCACTCCGTAGACGCGGTAGTTCTCCTCCCACAGCGCCCGCAGCATCGGCCGCAGTTCGACATCCCGCACGGCCCGCGCTGACGGGGTGCGGGTCTTGGCGGCGTAGTACGTGCTCGGAGCCACCTGCAACACCCTGCAGATGGGCTCGACCCCGAGCCGGCGACCAGCCACCACCTCGTCCTTGATCGCCTCGATGAATACGACTATCTCTTCGATGGGCGGTCGAGCTCCGCCGCGAAGAAACTGGCAGCCCGCCGCAGAATCTCGTTGGTTCGGCGCAGCTCCCGGTTCTCCTGCTCCAGCACCTTGAGCCGCTCGGACTCCCCGGTGCTCACCCCCGGCGCCTGGCCATCGTCGATATCGGCCTGCTTGACCCAGGTCCGCACCGACTCCGCCCCATACCCCAGCTGGTCGGCGACCCGTTTCACCGTGCCCCGAGACGTGCCCAGCTCGGCCCGCAACGTGCGCACCATACGCACCGCAGCGGCCTTCTCCTCCTCGCTATACCGACGCGACGTCGGCCCAGCCACCTGCTTGCTCGCCATGACTCCATCCTCGCTTCAAAGCTCAGGAGTCTCCACCGAACCCAGTACGGTTCAATCGCATCAGCGGTCGGCCAGGACGCGCGGCCGACCTGCTGCGCTTCCTCGACTACGTCGCCGATAAGGACGACGTCTGGGTCGCACGCCGCATCGACATCGCCGAGCACTGGCACGCCCACCACACCCCCGTCACGCGCCCAGCGTGAACCAACCCATACAACGAGGTATCACCATGTCTGAACAGACAGCACACACCAGCAAGTGGACCACTTTGCCAAACTGGAAGTTCCAGCCACTTCCTAGAGACACTCGCACGATCATCACCTGCGTGTTCCTCGGGCTCTGCATGGCAGTCATCCTGCAGATCACCGAGCGCATCGACCTGGCCCTCACCGGTGGCAGCATTCCCATCGTTTCTGCCATTGTGGTCTGCGCCATCTGGGTACCGTCAGCTGCCTTCTACGGATTCACCGGCGCGCTGATCACAGCATGGATCAACCCGATCATCTCCAACCTGACGGCTTCGCAGCCCATGGCGCCGTTCCTGTTCCTCACCAACGCAGCGCACACGGTACCGGTCGCACTCCTGGTCTGGATCATGAAAGCAAAAGGCCGTGGTCTGCTCCTGTGGGAAGTCATCCTCATCGGTCAGGTCGGCGGCATATTCGACGCGCTGACGTTCGGCGTCGGCAATCGGGTGATCCTGCACCTGCCCTGGGACTTCATCACCGTCCAGATCCTGATTGTGCAGCCGTGCTACTTTGTCGGCAGCTTCATCACTTACGTCATCATGCGTCGACTGTTGAAGACAGGTCTGATCAAGAAGAACGATCAGGCCGACAGCGTGCAGACCATCTAGGCACGGCGTTCTTATGCTCTACCGCCCAGGTTCCACGTTCTTCCACCGTTCCGATCCACGAGCCAAGCTGTTCACCATCCTCGTCGTGCTGGCTCTGGCCCTGAGCACCACGCGACTCGACGTGCTGCTTGCGCTTACAGCGATCGTGATCGTTGCTCTGGCCATCGGAGCCGGTCTGACCCCGCGTTCCTACTGGAAAGCCCTCGTGGTCATATTGCCCCTCATAGCGCTGCTCACCCTGCTGCAGTCCTTGGTTCAGGGCGGGCCCGCCGCGTTCAGTCTCGGCTCAGTAGGCTTCTCCCGTCACGGCATCCTGCTGGGCCTGGCTCTGGGAACGCGGCTGATGGCCATGGGAATCTGTTTCTACGGGTTCTCAGTCACCACCAGCCCATCAGACATCTCCCTTGCGCTGAACCGGTTGGGCGTGCCGTACAAGTTCTCGTACCTGACGAGCTTCGCGTTCCGATTCCTCCCGCTGATGCAGGACGAAGCCCGAACTCTTCTTACTGCCATGTCGGTCCGCGGCTCCGACGAGGGCACGTCGCCGAACCCATTTCGTCGCGGCAAGGCAATCGTGCGAATGCTGTTCCCAATGCTGATGGGCTCGTTGAAACGCAGCGGCGACATCTCCTTGTCGATGGAGCTCCGCGGATACGGACTCAAGGGACCTCGCACGTGCCTCCGCTCCCTTCACTTCCACGGAAGAGACGTGGCACTCGTGCTGACCATGGTCTTAGTCGTCGTGGCGGCCGTGCTCGTCCAGTGGCAAGTGCCCAACCCGCTCGCTGTCCGCTAGGAGACTGTCCGATGTCCACAGCACCAGCTATCACAACCAGGGGTCTGACACTCCGCTACTCCGGTGCCGAGCGACGCGCACTCGAGGACATCAGTTTTGATGTCTTCACTGGGGAGATCCTAGGCATCCTGGGCGCTACCGGTGCCGGGAAATCCACCCTGCTGCAAGTGCTCGCAGGTGTGATCCCGCACCATGAGCACGATGCCGCATTCCGTGGCGATGTGAACATACTCGGCCGAGATATCGACGACTACGGTTCGCTCACCGCCATCGCCGCCGAGGTCGGCCTGGTCCTGCAAGACCCGGAAGTTCAGCTCGTCAACACGGTGGTCCGCGAGGAACTCGCCTGGGGGATGGAGAACCGCGGAGTGCCCATCCCTGAGATGCAGCAGCGCCTCGATCGCGCGGCGGAGCTGTTCGACATCACTCCGCTACTGGACCGCTTCACCCATGCGCTCTCTGGCGGTGAGAAGCAGCGCGTGGTGGTGGCGGCTGTCTACTGCCTGAGCCCAAGGATCATCTTGCTTGACGAACCCACCTCCGAACTCGATCCGGCGGGCACCGAAAGTGTCATGAAGGCAGTACGCACACTTGCCGACGAAGGCGTCACAGTGGTGATCGTTGACCACAAGATCGAAGAACTCGCACTGTATGCCGATCGCCTCATGGTCCTTGACAGCGGAAATGTGCGTGCGGTCGGCACTCCGCGCGAGATCCTCACCCGCGGAGACTCTCCTTACCGACCACAAGTAGTGGACGTGGCTCTGGAGCTCGACATGATGGATCTCTGGCCGGGCACGAAGCTACCGCTCGGAGTTGATGAGGCCGTAGCTATCTGGACCGGAGCGCCAGCGCCCGAGGAGGTGCAGCAATGACCACCTCCGCTCTGGAACTGCACGACGTCCATCACGTCTATCCCCCGGATGTCCAGGCGCTTCGCGGAATCGACCTCACTGTCAACCGTGGAGAGTTCCTGGCCATCATCGGCAAGAACGGATCCGGCAAGACGACGCTCGCCAAACACTTCAACGGATTGCTGAAGCCGACCAACGCAGCTGGCCGTGTGCTCGTTCGAGGCGCCCAGGGGGCCCGGTCTGAGACACGGAAGCTGCGGTTGCACCAACTGGCCGGCACCATCGGCTACGTCTTCCAGAACCCAGACCGACAGATATTCCACGACACCTGTGCTGAAGAGCTCGCATTCGGGCTGAACAACATGCGGACACCGGCGAACGAGCAAGAGCAGCGGATCGCTCGCACGCTGTCCCTCGTCGGACTTGCCGGATGCGAGGAGACCAACCCCGTGCAGATGAGCCGGGGCCAACGCCAGCGTCTGGCCATCGCATCCACTCTTGTGATGGAACCGGAAGTGGCAGTCATCGATGAGCCGACCACGGGCCAAGACCCCGACGAAGGCCGAATCATCCTGGAGTTCCTCGCTCAGTACAACGCGGCCGGACGCACTGTGGTGATCATCTCCCACGACATGGCGCTCGTCGCCGAGTATGCCTCGCGGGTAGTTGCCATGCGCCACGGCCACGTTCTGGCCGACGGCACTCCTCGGGAAGTATTCGGCCGAACCGATGTGCTTGAACAGACCAATATCCGACCACCCCAGGCCGCCGTGCTTGCCGCTCGACTCGGTCTGACCAACGTGCTCACCGTGCCGGAGGCAGTGTCAGCGATGGCCGCCTCCCGGAACGCGAGCGCTGATGAGGAGCGCCCGTGCATGTCCTGATTACCGGCGGAACCGGATTCGTGATGAGCGTGCTCGCCCGTGAGCTCCTCACATCGGGAGCAGCAGACCGCCTCACCCTCCTCGACCAGACCGCGCCTGACCCGGCAGTCGTCGGTTTCATCGCCAACACCGACGCGGTGAACTTCGACGTGGTCGACGTCCGAGACAGTGAACATGTGTACCGGCGCATCCACGACGCGCGGCCGGACGTTGTAGTGCACGGGGCGACGGTTACCCAGGTACCGGAATGGGAGAGGAGCGATCCCACCCGTTACGTCGACGTCAATGTTCTCGGCACCTCGCACGTCCTAGATGCTGCCCGGCGAACCGACTCGGTCCGCCGAGTCCTCTATATCTCCAGTGCCGCCGTGTACGGCTCCGGAAACTGCGTTCCCGGGCCGCTCTCTGAAGATGCGCCGACCCGACCCGACGAGATGTATGGAGTAAGCAAGGTAGCCGCCGAAATGGTCGCGCAACGATTTGCGGCTCTGTACGGGCTCGACATCCCTGTCGTGCGCTTCACTATGGTGTTCGGACCGATGGAGCGGCCGACGAGCGGTCGTGCGCAGATGTCGCTGCCCTTCCACCTAGCCGCGTCCCGGGTTACCAACACAAGTCTTGAGGTGAGCGAGCGGACACTGCGCGCTGGCGGAGACTGGATCAGTGCCGTCGACGTTGCCAGAGCGCTGCGGATGTTGTGCACCGACACCGAGTCCTGTGCTGGTACCTATCACCTCGCCTCCGGGGAGCGAACCGACGTCCCCGATCTGATCAGGGCTTTCGG
Organism: Ruania albidiflava DSM 18029; assembly: GCF_000421225.1. Classification (GTDB taxonomy): domain Bacteria; phylum Actinomycetota; class Actinomycetes; order Actinomycetales; family Beutenbergiaceae; genus Ruania; species Ruania albidiflava. The sequence goes on from NZ_ATWL01000041.1 coordinate 4,745, forward strand.
CGCAAGCGTGACCACGTCGGCGAGCTCCACCGTCGACATGGATCCGGACAAGAAGTTCGGGAAGCACGCCATCTATTCCATCGCCCGTGCTCGCGGCCGCCTGGGCTGGCAGCCGCGACCTTTGGCAGAGCAGGTTGCGGAGTACCTGAGCTGGGCTGCTGCCAACTCAAAATTCTTTCACGCACTGAACTGAACACATCGCGAGAGGACACCCATGCCTGCTATGACACCACCCCGCCTGTTGCGACGGCCGACAGCTGATCGTTACCAAGACGACTATCGCCTGTGGCAGGGAATCGCCTCGCTTGAGCGGACAACCGCCGGTCGCCTGTACGCCGCCTGGTACAGCGGAATGGAAACGGAGCGGGGCGGGAACTTCGTCGTCGTCAGTACCTCGGACGACGGTGGCGACAGCTGGCGGAGCGTCGAGATGGTGATTGAACACGATGACCCGAGCGTGCGCTGCTACGACCCCTGCCTCTGGCGAGATCCGCTCGGCCGTCTGTGGATCACCTGGAACCAGAGCGTGGAGTTCTTTGACGGCCGTTGCGGAGTGTGGGCAATTGTCAGTTCCAACGCCGACTCTGAGCAACCAGACTGGTCGGAGCCGCGTCGGATTGCGAACGGGATCATGATGAACAAGCCGATAGCAACATCGGCTGGAGAATGGCTGTTTCCCTGCGCCATCTGGTCCGATCACACCCCCACCGAGGACCACCCGGAAATGGCGGACGAGCGATTTTCGAATGTCTACGTCAGCACGGACCACGGAGATACCGTCAGTTACCGTGGCAGTGCTGACGTTCCCAACCGACAGTTCGACGAGCATGTCCTGGTCGAACGTCGGGACGGTTCCATCTGGATGCTGGTGCGCTGCTACGACGGCATCGGTGAGTCGTTCTCAACCGACGGCGGTCGGACATGGTCGCCCGGGCGGAAGAGCCACATCCCCGGGCCATGCTCGAGGTTCCATGTCAGTCGTCTCGCCTCTGGCCGCTTGTTGATGATCAACCATGTGGACTTCGAAGCACCGCTGTCCCGCGAGGAAGTCGCCGCCCAAGGGAATGTGAAGGTCTGGCGCGGGCGCACCAATCTCACCGCTCTACTCAGCGATGACGATGGTGCAACGTGGCCCCACGCGCTACTGCTGGACGACGGCGCAGATGTCTCCTACCCGGACGCTTGCCAAGGCGAGGACGGCACCCTCTACGTGATCTACGACAACTCGCGGATGACGAAGCGTTCAATCCACCTCGCCCGCATTACCGAGGAGGACATCCTCGCCGGAAATCTGGTCGATGACGCATCGCGCTTGCAGCTCACGGTGAACGTCGCCCGAGCACTACCCGAACGGATCTAGGGCGTGTCCTGTAAGAGATCGCGCGGGTAGGTGTGGGGTGTGGCGTTGCGGGGGTGCAGGCACGAGGGCTGTTAAACACGGTTTCGACCAAGATTCCGATGTTTGCCAGGAGTCCTCGTGCCTGCCGTGCCATCATCCATCATCGAGCCCTTGTGGGCCCAGTTCAGCGTCCTTATCCCGCCCGTGGTCGATACTCACCCGTTGGGCTGCCACCGGCCCCGGGTCGCTGACCGGATCGTCTTCGACAAGCTCATCGGGGTTCTGGTGCTGGGTGCCTCCTACGCCAAGATCGCCGACGGGACGTGCTCGGCTACCACGATCCGCACCCGCCGCGATGAG
>NZ_ATWL01000042.1 GCF_000421225.1 Ruania albidiflava DSM 18029
TGGAAACTTACAACACTGTCCGTGGCCACAGCGCACTCGGTGGACTACCTCCCACCAGCCGCCTGTAACCAACCTCCTGGCCGGGTACAGCTAGGGCGCACTCCTGGTATGACGACCCGAGGGTGGGGGAGTGCGGGAGGATAGAGGGATGCACGTGCTGATCGCCCCCGACTCCGTGGCCCCGATGCTCTCGGCGTCCGACAGTGCGGCCGTCCTCGCCGAGCCCTGGCAGGACCGCGGGCACACCGTCCGCCAGGTGCCGATGGGCACTGGGAGCACCGGTCTGGTCGAAGCTGTCGCCGCCGCCCGCGGTGGCCACGTGCACCCGGTGCGCGCCACGGGCCCGGAGGCAGTCGCGGAGATGCTGCTGGTGGAGGGCTCCGCCTATGTCGAGGCCGGGCCGTTGCTGACCCGGGTGCCGGAGGTGGCCGAGGACGGTTTGTTGGGCAGCACCGCGCCGTTGGCGGCGGTGCTGCTGGCTGCGAGCGCCACCGGGGCCCAGCGGGTGGTGGTAGGTCTGGGTGGCACACCGGTGCACGACGGCGGTCGCGGCCTGCTCCACGCCCTCGCCGAGCACGTGGGCTGCAGCGTCGAGCCCAGCCCGGAGAACCTCACCGCGATGCGGGCGGTGCTCGCACCGGTCACCGTGGACGTGGCTGCCGGCACAGAGCTGCCGTTGCTCGGGCTGCACGGCGCTGGTGCGGAGCTGGCCCGCTACCCGGGACTGGACGCCACCATCGCCCAACGAGCGGAGAACGTGGTCGGTGGGCAGGTGGCCGAGTGGGAGCGGGTCGCGCAGCAGACGAGCCGGCGCAGCCTGCTCGCCGACGACAGCGCACCGCGGCTGGGTCGGGCACCGCACTCTGGCGCCGGTGGCGGTGCGGCCTTCGCCCTCGCGCTGCTGGGCGCCCGGCTGCTGCCTGGACCGGAGCTGGTCGCAGCAGAGGTGGGCCTGCCCGCCGCTGTGGCCGAGGCCGACCTGGTCGTCACCGCAGCACCGGCCCTGGACGGTGCGGCGCTGCACGACGGGATCCCGGCCGTCGTCGGACGGGCCGCGATGGAGGTGGGCGTCCCGGTGGTGGCTGTGGGCTGGGAGGTGCACACCTCCCGGCGCGACGGCGCCCGGGTGGGGATCTCCGCCAGCTACCCCGTGATCGACCCGAGGATGCCCGGGACGGGGCCTGCGCCGTCCACCGATCCGCTGACTGCGCTGCAGGCACGCGCGGAACGAATCGTGAAGACCTGGGCACAGTGACGTACGCTGGTGGTAGTCGGGTCCGCTCGACCGGCGGCCAGCCGCCGGGCACGACGAGACCTGACGAAGAGACCGGTCCGCCGGTGTGAACGAGCCTCGGAGATTCAGATGTCGCAGACCACCGCCCCCACTGAGGAGCTCAGCCACGAAGTCGCCCTGACCGATGTTGCCGCCGGGAAGGTCAAGGCCCTGCTGGAGCAGGAGGGCCGCGACGACCTGCGCCTGCGGGTCGCCGTGCAACCGGGCGGCTGTTCCGGCCTGATCTACCAGCTGTACTTCGACGAACGCATGCTCGACGGCGACGCGGTGCGCGAGTTCGAGGGAGTCGAGGTGATCGTGGACAAGATGAGCGTCCCCTACCTGGCCGGCGCCACCATCGACTTCGCCGACACCATCGAGAAGCAGGGCTTCACCATCGACAACCCGAACGCGGGCGGCTCGTGCGCCTGCGGCGACTCCTTCAGCTGAGCCGCCGACCGGCGCCTGAGCAAGCAGCACCAGCGGCCGCGTCGCTCCCCGCTGAGCGGCGCGGCCGTGGTGTGTCCGACCCAGTGACGAGACGAGAGAGCTCCGTGATCCGAACCCGACTGGCCGGCCCCGTGCTGGCTGCCCTCACCTGCGCGGCTCTGGTCGCCGGCTGCAGCTCCGACGACGTGGACAGCGAGCCAAGACCCGATACCAGCGGTGGGAACCAGGAGACCACCGACGGCACCAGCCAGGAGGGTGGTACCGGTACGGAACCGGGAACGCAGCTGCCGCAGACCACCGGCGACTTCGGGGACGCGCCACAGTTCACGTTCCCCGACTCCGGACCACCCGCGGACCTGCAGGTGGAGGTGCTCAGCGAGGGCGACGGGCCGATGGTGCAGCCCGGGGCCGCTGTGCTCGCCGACTATGCCGGCATCGTCTGGGGCGGCGAGGAGACGTTCGACGACTCCTACAGCCGGGGTGCGCCGTCCCTGTTCTCTCTCAGCGGCGTGGTGCAGGGCTGGACCGACGGAATCCCGGCCCACCCGGTCGGCTCCCGGCTGCTGATCTCCATCCCGCCGGAGCTGGGCTACGGCCCCAGCGGCGGTCAGCCCAGCGCCGGTATCGGACCGGAGGACACGATCGTGTTCGTCATCGACCTGGTGGAGGCGTACAACCCGGACCAGGCCGGCGAGGCGGACGCCACGGTGACCACCGAGGCCGCCGAGCTGCCGGTGCAGGTGCACGGGGAGGTCGGCGAACCGGCGACGGTGACCGTACCGGACGGTGCCACCGAACCCACCGAGGTGGAGGTGATCACGATCGCTGAGGGCAGCGGTGAGGTGGTCGCTGCCGGGCAGTCCGTGGCCGCCGCCTATGCGATGACCTCGTGGGACGGTGCGGAGCAGGACGTCAGCTGGCCCGGTGACGGGCAGGAGGGCACCGGTCCGTACGCCGGACCGGTGGGCCAGGGGTACATCGTGGACGCCACGGTCGACGTCCCGGTGGGATCCCGGGTGCTGGTGCTGCTCCCCGCCAACGACACCCAGCCGGCGACAGCGTGGCTGCTGGACATCCTCGGTGCAGCGTGAGGCGTGCCGCGTCGGACCGACCCGGGTGTTCGGGTGCGTCCTGGCCGCTGGCAGCCTCGGTTAGGGCTAAGGTAGAGGCGACCGGTACACCGGTGCGCGCGCGTGCGGTAGGGCCCGCGAGCACATCGGTACCGGAGCCCCAGTTGGTTGAGACGTTGGAAGGCTTGAAGATCGTGCCATCGCCCTCTCCCCGGACCACGAGGCGCCGCACTGCGGGCCTCGGCGCGCTCGGACTCCTCGCCGCGCTCGTGCTCAGCGGCTGCTCGACCGAGCAGGTGGCCCGTGGGTGGATGCCCTCCGACCCCAACGTCACCGACCACACCGAGGGGATTCTGAACCTGTGGACCGGCTCCTGGATCGCCGCACTGTGCATCGGTGTGCTGGTGTGGGGCCTGATCATCTGGTGCGTGATCGTCTACCGCAAGCGCAAGGACGACCACCGGCTGCCTGTCCAGCTGCGCTACCACCTGCCGTTGGAGCTGCTGTACACGTTCATCCCGATCGTGATGGTGGGCACGCTGTTCTACCACACGGCGGTGCTGCAGGAACAGATCACCAACCCGGAGGGTGAACCCGACCTGCACGTCACCGTCTACGGACGGCAGTGGAGCTGGGACTTCGTCTACACCGATGACGACGTGTGGGACGCGGGCGAGCCGGCCGAGCTGGACGGGACGATGGCGCCTGCCGCCGACCTCCCCACGCTCTACCTGCCGGTGGACCAGACGGTGGAGATCGAGCTGCGCAGCCGCGACGTGGCCCACTCCTTCTGGGTGCCTGCCTTCCTGTACAAGGAGGACGTGCTGCCCGGAGTGGTGAACGAGTTCACCATCACCCCCGGTGAAGAGGGCGTGTACCTCGGTAAGTGCGCCGAGCTGTGCGGTGAGCACCACGGGTACATGTTGTTCAACGTGGCGGTGGTGTCCGCCGAGGAGTACGAGCAGCACATCGCTGACCTCGAGGCCGCCGGCCAGACCGGTGAGCTCGGCCCTGAGCTGGACCGGGACAACGCCGCTGACCTCGAGGACCCGACTGCTGTCGAGGGAGCTGACAACTGATGGCTATCCAGGAAGACGCCACGCCGGAGACCACGGCTGAGCAGTCCACCATCCCGGGCCTGCGGGACGAGCGCCGGTCGCTGGGCAAGACCGTCGTCTCGTGGATCACCACCACCGATCACAAGACGATCGGCTACCTGTACCTGATCACGTCCTTCGTGTTCTTCTGCATCGGTGGCCTGATGGCGATCCTGATCCGGGCGGAGCTGTTCGAGCCCGGCGTGCAGATCGTGGCCAGCTCCGAGCAGTACAACCAGCTGTTCACGATGCACGGCACGATCATGCTGCTGCTGTTCGCCACCCCGCTGTTCGTCGGGTTCGGCAACGTGATGGTGCCGCTGCAGATCGGGGCACCGGACGTGGCCTTCCCGCGGCTGAACATGTTCGCCTACTGGCTGTTCCTGTTCGGCGGGCTGATGACGGTGGCCGGGTTCCTCACCCCGCGCGGTGCGGCCAGCTTCGGCTGGACCGGGTATGCCCCACTGGCGGACGCGACCTACAGCGCCGGACTGGGCGGGGACCTGTGGGTGATGGGCCTGATCATGACCGGGTTCGGCACCATCTTCGGGTCGGTCAACTTCATCACCACCATCCTGTGCATGCGCATGCCGGGGATGACGATGTTCCGGATGCCGATCTTCACCTGGAACATCTTGCTCACCTCGGTGCTGGCCCTGATGGCGTTCCCGGTGCTGGCCTCGGCCCTGTTCGGACTGGCCGCGGACCGGATCCTCGGCTCCCAGGTGTTCGCCCCCGACAACGGCGGAGTGATGCTCTGGCAGCACCTGTTCTGGTTCTTCGGCCACCCCGAGGTGTACATCATCGCGCTGCCGTTCTTCGGCATCATCACCGAGATCTTGCCGGTGTTCTCCCGCAAGCCGGTGTTCGGCTACCTGGGGCTGGTGATCGCCACCATCTCCATCGCCGGGCTGTCCACCACGGTGTGGGCGCACCACATGTACTCCACCGGCCAGGTGCTGCTGCCGTTCTTCTCGGTGATGACGATGCTGATCGCGGTGCCGACCGGGGTGAAGTTCTTCAACTGGGTGGGCACCATGTGGCGCGGGAAGCTCACCTTCCAGTCGCCGATGCTGTGGTCCATCGGCTTCCTGGTCACGTTCCTGTTCGGCGGGTTGACCGGCGTGATCCTGGCCAGTCCGCCGCTGGACTTCCACGTGACCGACACGTACTTCGTGGTGGCCCACT
>NZ_ATWL01000043.1 GCF_000421225.1 Ruania albidiflava DSM 18029
GATGGATGTCCGACAACACCCATCACAGCAGGGCCACGAGCCCCTCCCTCTCTACGGCGCGGCCGGCACCTTCACCACGAACCACGGAGAGCCGTGCAGGAGGCACGAGCAGCCCGGTAGCCCGAGGCACAGGGCCCGGTGGTGCGGCCTCAGCCGGACCGACGTCCCAGATATGTGGCAAGTCAGCTGGGCACGGTGCCAGAAGGCGGCCCCGGCAATGCCCGGGTGCCCAGGGCACCCAACACGGCCAGCACCGCCAAGACCCACAGAGCCCAGTGGTGCCCGGCGAGCTCCGCCGTCGCCGTGTTCCCGAGCCGTTCGCTGGTGGCCGCGGCCAGCGCGGCGATCAGGGCGAGCCCGACGGCGCCACCTCCTTGGTAGGCACTGGTCGCCAGGCCGGAGGCTGCTCCGACAGCCGATGCCGGTATGCCGTTCGTGCACACCACGAACGAGGTCACGATGGACAGTCCCAGGGCGAACGCCCACGGTAGCGCGGGGAGCAGCAGGGCGGTCACCAGGCTGCCCGAGGCCGTGCTGGTCTGTGCCCACAGCGCGAGGGACAGACTCTGGATCACCAGTCCGGCGCCGAGCACGTTGCGAGGCGTCACCCGCCTCAGCAGCCGCGGGGCGAGTTGAGTACCGGCGAACATGGCCAATGGCAGCGGCAGATAGGCCACGGTAGCGGCGGACGGACTCAGTCCCCGCACCTGCTGCAGGTACAGGGTGACCACGTAGAACGTGGCCAGCAGGATCGTGCCGACCACCACGAAGAGCGCTCCACCCACGGCCACCGATCGCCGCCGCAGCAATCCACGCGGGATGAGTGGCTCGGCCGCCGTGCGTTGCCGCCACACCACGATCGCGGCGCACACCAGCGCCCCGGCCGCAGCCCATGCTCCCGGTACAGGCAGCGGATCGGCGAGCGAAGCTACGGCAAGGGCAAGTAGCGCCACCGCCGCGGTGGCGGCCACCCCACCGAGGACGTCCAGCCGCGCCGGTGTCCGCGGGGGCATCGGTAGCACCCGCCGGGCGAGCAGCAGCACCACCACGCCGAGGGGGACGTTCACCCAGAAGATCCAGGACCAGTCGATATCGGCGAGTAGGCCGCCGAGCACCAGACCGACCGGGGCCGCGATCCCGCCCATCCCACCGAGGATGGCCAGCGCTCGGTGCCGCTGTGGACCGTCGGCGAACAAGGTGGCGATCAGGGCCAAGGCGGCGGGAACCACCAGAGCCGCACCCGCCCCCTGCACGGCCCGCCCCACCAGCAGCTGCCAGGACTCGCTCGCCAGCGCGCAGCCGGCCGAGGCCAGGGTGAACAGTCCCGTACCGGCGAGGAAGAGCCGGCGGTGGCCCAGCACATCCCCGAGGCGGCCGGCGAGCAGCAGCATTCCCGCGAACGGGATCAGGTAGCACGTCACCACCCAGGACACCGCCGATCCCCGCAAGCCGAGATCCTCCTGGAGTACCGGAAGCGCGATGTTCACGACGGAGGCATCCATCACGGTGAGGAACTCGATGCTACCGAGCACAACGAAGCCCGCTCGGGCGCGCCGCTCGGCACGCACTGCCGTCGAGGTCACAGCAATGCTCCACCGGAGGCATCGATGCGCTGCCCGGTCACCCAGCGGCTGTCCGTGGAAGCCAGAAACGCCACGATGTCGGCTATGTCGGTCCCTTCGGCCAGCCGACCCAATGGCGAGAGCCCGGCCACCATCTCCCGCGCCCCGCCGAGCCAGGCTGCGTTCATCTCCGTGTCCACCGGCCCGGGCGCCACGGCGTTGACCGTGATCCCACGCGGACCGAGCTGCTTGGCCAGAGCAGCCGTGAACGCGTCGATCGCCGCTTTGGTCATCGTGTACGCGATCAGGTCCGGCTGGGCAGCCCCCGCGGTGAGGTGAGCGGACAGATTGACGATCCGGCCGCCGTCGACGAGCCGCTCCAACCCGTGCTTGGTGACGAAGAACGGCACCGCCGTGTTGATCGTCCAGAGCCGGTCCAGCCCGGTCGCCTCGGTGGTCTCGATCGTTCCGCGCGGATCAGCGATCCCGGCATTGTTCACCAGGATGTCGATCCCGTCCGCGACGGCGTCCACTCGCTGCCAGAGGTCTCGTGCCTCCTCCTCGGGGTCACCCAGGCCGAACCGGACGCCGATCGTCCTGGCTCTGCCACCGGCCGCGCGTACCGCGGCCGCAGTGTCCTCTGCCGCCTCGGCATGCGTGGCGTAGTGCACCAGGACGCGCGCACCTTCGGCAGCCAGTCGCTTCGAGATCGCCGCTCCGATACCCCGTCCACCGCCGGTCACCAGTGCCGTCCTACCGTCGAGTCGCATGTCTCCTCCATTGTGTAGCGATCGATATAGAGCGACGGTACACGATTATTGACCAAACGCTATAGAATAAGGGGATGACGCCACGACCAGGACGACCACGCAGCTTCGACCGGGACGCGGCCCTGGAGCGCGCGATGCTGCTGTTCTGGGAGCGCGGGTATGATGCCGTGACCACCCGCGACCTGACCGAGGCCATGGGCATCGCCGCTCCGAGCCTGTATCACGCCTTCACCAACAAGCGGGTCCTGTTCGAGGAGGCGGTTGAGGCCTACGCCCAGCGTTACGGCGGCTACATCGAGGCCGCACTGCAGAATGAGCCCGACTCTCGCAGTGCGGTGGCCCAGCTGCTGATCGGGGCAGTGCGGCAGCAGACCCTTCCCGGGCGCCCGCCCGGCTGCCTGATCATCAGCGGAGCTACCAACTACAGCCCAGCCTCGGCCGAGACCGCCGCCGGGCTGCGGCAGCGGCGCGCACATGTCCGGGACCGGATCAGCGAGCGGATCCGGGCCGACATCGCCGCAGGTTCGCTGCCCTCGGACGCCGATCCCGACCGCCTCGCCACCTATGCAGTCTCCGTCTGGCAGGGGCTCGCTCTTCTCGCTCGTGACGGTGCGGCGCGCGCGGACCTGGAGGCGTCTGTCCGCACAGCTATGCAGGCCTGGCCGCAGCCTGCCGCCGCCACGCCCCGATGAGCAGCGCGAGGGCGAGGGCCACGAACACCAGCTGAGCCGCCAGCCCGGCCGCGGTGAAGCCGTGGATGGAGAACTGCACCAGAAACCCGTTCCAGCAGTAGGTGACCATGGCGCCGGTCGCGGCCGCCAGGCTGTGCCGCTCGGTCCATCCCTCGCGCCGCGCGAGGAGGCCGATGCTGACTGCTTCGGTAGCGGCGGCTACGGCCATCACCGCGCGCGTGACCGCGGGGGGAACCGACCAGCCGATACCGACCGGATCCTGGCTGAACACGAACAGGGCGCTGCAGATCGCGGTGAGTAACGCCGTCGAACGGGGTGACAGGGCACTGCCCGGCAGACCGGGGCCGGCCGAGGGCCGGAGCAGTAGCCCGGCCACGACAGTCGCGCCAATCAGAGCCAGCACCCCGACACCTTGAACTGTGCTCGGGAAGAACCCGTAGGTGACGTAGTTGCCGATTCCGACCACTGCGGCCCCGAGCAGGAACCCGAGTACCGCGGCGACCGTTCCGGGAGTGCGCAGCAAGGGTCGGTGCGCGCGGGTGCGGAACAGCTGCTCGGTGAGCACGATGGGGACGAGCATGCTCCAGACCGTGTGGATGGTGAGCACATAACCCGACCAGACCGGACTGGTGCCCAGCGCGGGTATCCAGCCGTACTCGAGCAGGCCGAGGTTGAGGTACTCCGGATTGAACAGCGTGCCCAGCACGATCCCCTCCTCCAGCAGGGCGTAGCCGACGGCGAACAGCGCCATGGTCGGGTAGCCGCGCCCGAGCCGCCGGGTCACCTCCCGAATCACCAGCGCGCCACCGCCGTAGAGAAGGATCAGGGGTAGCACGGACACCAGCCACGAGGATGGGACAGGTTCGATATTGCCGAGGAGGAACTCACCGACGAAAGGGGCTCTACGCGGTTCGTGGTGAATGGGCTGCTGTGATGGTTGTTCACACCGCCATTCTCGCGGCGCTGGTCAGCAGGATACGGGTTCGGTAGTTGCCGGCGTTTTTGAATCCGCGGCCGGTGCGTTTGATGTTCTTGATGCCG
>NZ_ATWL01000044.1 GCF_000421225.1 Ruania albidiflava DSM 18029
CTGGAAACTTACAACACTGTCCGTGGCCACAGCGCACTCGGTGGACTACCTCCCACCAGCCGCCTGTAACCAACCTCCTGGCCGGGTACACCTAGACCCCCGGGTCTCTGCGTGGACGCCGGAGAAGATAGTCGAACAGCCTGGGCTCACATATCAGACAGATCTTTGCGGTTGTCACGAAGGAGAGCTCGGAAGTACCCGAACCCTGCGACGGCGTGGAGAACCGCTCCAGCGATGCAAAGCACTCTGCCTGCGGCTCCGACCGGGTGGAGTGCGGGGAGCAGGCTGAGTCCGATGAGCGCGAGCCCTGACATGAGCGCGGCAGTGCGCATCTTCCCGACTCGGGAGACCTTCGGCGCTTGTGAGGGACGGGTCACCAGGTAGGTGATGACGAGTGCAGCGTCGACGGCTGCGATGGTGAGAACCACTCCGAAGGAGAGATGACCTGCTAAGACAAGGGCGAGTGCGATGGTCGCAACGCTGACGCGGTCTGTGATCGGATCGAGAACCGCTCCCGTGGTGCTGACCTGGTTCAGGGCGCGGGCGAGATAGCCGTCGATCCAGTCGCTTGCGCCGAAGATCGCCAGGAGTACGACGGTGAGGCCGGGATGGTCACGGTTGAGGATGAGGATGACGATCGGAACTACGAGCCCGAGCCGCAGCAGGGTGATGAGATTTGGCAGAGTTGCCCAGTCGCGGCGCGGGCGTGCCGATGACGTGCGGTTCATGCGCGCACCCCCCGCTTGTGGCGTGCGAGGATCCAAACGGCGAGTGCTGCGGCCACGACGACGAACGCGGGCAGGGTGTAGCGCTCCACGATGTCGAACAGTGCGTTCCCGATAAGCGCACCACCGACGACCCAAAGCCCGGCCCAGAGCAGTGCCGCGAGACCACAAGCGGTTGCGAATCGCGAGTACGGCACCGCTGAGGCGCCGGCTGCAGCGGCGACGAGGGTGCGGATACCCGGAAGCAGGCGGGCGATGATCACGACCCAGAATCGGCCGGCAACATAATATCGTGCCATCTCCCAGCGGTCCCGGCCCAACCGCTTGATCAGCCTGGTGTCGCCGAGGCGGGCTCCAAGACCACGTCCGACCGCGAACCCCACATGGTCTCCGAGAAATGCGCCCAGTGCGGCGACGAGTACCCCGGCGGCGAGCAGTTCGCCGCGGTCTGAAAGCGTGATCGCGGCCAAGACGATGCCCGTTTCCCCGGGGAGGACGGCGCCGATCCCGAGGGCCGCGTCGAGGGCCGCGAACAGGAGCATGCAGGCGAGCACGAGGGTGATGTGCTCGCCTGCCTGTGCAAGGAGTGTGCGGAGAAGTTCGACCATGCATGTGACGGTAGATCCGCGGGTGAACGTGCCGATATTGCCGAATGCCTATTCATGACCTAACGATCGTGAGTTCTCCGGTCGGAACCGCGCGGATAGATTGGGAGTATGAGTGGTAGTTCCGATGATCCCGAGACACTGCGCCGTCGGCAGAACATAGTGGGGTGCGTCGTCGCGGTCGGCGTCGGCACGTCCACGTGCTGGTTGTCCGAACTTGCCGTACTGGTGCTGAGCCTTGTTGCGGCTGCTGCGATCGTCCTCGTGTTCGCAACCCCGGCTGTGCGGGTTCGCGTGGTCCTTGCCGGTTCCGTGCTCGGGGCTACCGTCGCCAGACTCCCCGAGTTGAATGTCGAGGAGATTGTCGATGGCCTCGTATATGGTCTGTTGACCGCCCTGGTGCTTGCCGCGCCGCTGACCACGCGGCGCGCGGTGTCGCAGCGGCGAGAGTTTCACCGGCGGGGCTGGCAACTGGCCGCGATCGAATCCAGGCGACGGGCGAGCCAGACCCGTGAGGTCCTGCAACGTGAGCGGATGACCCTTGCCGCGGAGATGCACGACGGCCTCGGCCACTCTTTGACGCTCATCGCCGTCCGGCTTGGACAGCTCTCCCTCACGCCGACACTCTCGGATACCGACCGAGCAGAGGTCTCCGGTATCCGCACGATCGCAGCGGACGCGGCGGATCAGCTCGGTCTCGCCGTTCGGCTGCTGCGCCAGTCTGAAGACCCGACGGCCGGGTGGAGGCTTCCGAGCCTCGATGAAGCAGTGACCGGTGCTCGTCAGGCCGACATGGACGTGGACACGCACATCGCCGCAAATCTGACCGAACGGCTCAGCGACGCAGCGCTCAACGCCGTCGCCCGGGTGGTTCAGGAAGGACTCACCAACGCGTCCAAACACGCCCCGGGGCAACCGGTCACCGTACGCGTCGAGATCGAGGGCGATACTGTCACTGCGGTTGTCCGTAATCCTCTCAACGAGGGAGCGTCCTACGCCCATCCGCACGATTCTGGATTCGGGCTGCACGGCCTGCGGCACCGCGCGGCGATGCTGGGTGGCGCCCTTTCCGTCCGTCAGACGCCGACCGAGTTCGCCCTGAACCTCACCCTTCCCGCGCACGCTCGCCCATCCGCGGACGGCGCACCATCCGATAACGACATCGTCGCCGCCAAGGTCGATGCCGCGACCCTTCGATCCCGCGCTACCCGAGCAGCCATCGCCGTGCCCACAGCCATCCTCGGCGCAATCGTGTTCATCGTGGTCGCTTACTTCGTGCTCGCCAACACGCTATCGGTGATGACCACGGCACAGCTCGCAGACATCTCCGTCGGGGATACCCAGGAGACGGTCGAGCGATCCCTCCCTGCCCTCGAGATGCTCGATCCCCCGCGTGATGAGTTCCCACCTCTCCCCGACGAGGCCTGCCACTATTACGAGGCGGGAATCAGCTTCTTCGAACGAGTCGACGTCCACGTCGTCTGCTTCGCCTCCGACCAGGTCAGCAGGATCGGAACGGTTCCCGCGCCATGACCCCGGGCGATCACACCGACACCCCGCAGATCCGCGTCCTGATCGCGGATGACGACCACCTCGTCCGCACCGGCATTGCCGCGATCCTCGCCTCCGCCACTGACCTCGACATCATCGCCTTCGCCAGCAACGGCCACGAGGCCGTCAACGCCGCGGCAACACACCGCGTCGACGTCGCACTGCTGGATATCCAGATGCCACGACTCGACGGCATCGGGGCCCTCCGCGAGATCCGGCACCGACAGCCCGAGCTTCCGATCGCCATGCTCACAACCTTTTCCGACGATCATCTCATCGCCGATGCGATCAACGCCGGCGCCCTCGGGTTCCTTCTCAAATCCGACGAACCCCAGCAGCTCATTGCCGGCGTCAGAGCCCTCGCACACGGCGGCGGTGCGTTCTCCCCCCGAGTCGCCCGCTGGCTCGCCGCCGAGCAACGAGCAGGTCACCGCACCCGAACCGCGCGAGACGAACTCACCACCCTGCTCACCGAGCGCCAGATCGAGCTCCTCACCCACATCGCCCAGGGGCTCTCCAACGCCCAGATCGGCAAAGCCATGCACCTATCCGAAGGCACCGTCAAACAGTACATCTCCCAACTCTTCAACACCCTTGGCATCGATAACCGTGTCCACGCCGCCATCACCGCTTACCGACACGGACTCATCACATGACACCACTGACGAGGCACTACGTGGGGGACTGTCTGATTAACGGCTCATCGCAGATGAGGGTGTAGCAAGGGCCTGAATCCTCCAGTGTCCAGCAGGGCGCGGGTGATGTAGTTGGTCAGGTTCCGGAACCCCAGAG
>NZ_ATWL01000045.1 GCF_000421225.1 Ruania albidiflava DSM 18029
TTGAGCACCTCCATCTTCACCCAAGGCCCGCTCACGATCCGCCTCAGCTCGCCGTCAGCGACGACGCCCTACGCACTCTGAATCCGGAAGAGCCGCTATAGCACCAGTAATCGTCCACGCGAGGGTGGCGGGGCTGTGGATAGCGCCTCCGGGGGACGAGCTCAGACGCCAAGGTGGGAGGTATGGACCTCACCCACCTGGCCGCCGAGCAGTTTGGCGTGGTCTCCCGCGCGCAGGCCGTTGAGCACCTCGGCGCCGAAGCGGTCCGGTGGCGGCTGGACTCCGGCAGGTGGCAGCGGGTGCACCCGGGCGTGTACGCCGTGCACGACCAACCGCTCGACTGGTTCGCACGGGCGAGCGCGGCTGTGCTCGGCTATGGGCATGGTGCCGCCCTGTCACTGGAGTCCGCAGCGTTCCTGCTCGGGCTGGTGCCGCGCCCACCGCAGCTGATCCAGGTCGACATCCTGGTCACGGCGCGGCGACAACGCCGTCCCGCAACCAGGGTGCGCCGCCGGCGCCGGCTGGTCACCGCCTACCGCCGCGGGCTCCCGGTCACCGCACCGGCATTCACGGTGATTGACCTCGGCGATCTGCCCACGGCCTCCCGTGAGGATGCGATCGCCGTCGCCGCCCGTGCCGTGCAGCAGCGCGCAGTCCGGGTCGGCCAGCTGGTCACCGAGCTCGACCGCCGCCGCACGCACCGGCACCGCCGCGCCCTCGAGCTGTCCCTGGGCATCGTGGCCGAGGGAGCCGAGAGCGTGCTGGAGGTGGACTTCCTCACCCGCGTGGTGCGAGCACATGGGCTGCCGCCGCTGCGCATCGCCGTGCCAGACCGCCTCGGTGAGCTCTCCATCCGCCGGGACTTCGTCGACGACGACCACCGCCTGGTCGTGGAGGTGGACGGCCGGGTCGCGCACCAGGATCGCCGGTCCGCCGACATCCGGCGGGACCGGGCCACAGCAGCCCGCGGCGTGGTGACCCTCCGGGCGGAGTGGGTGGACGTCTACTACGACCCCTGCCGGCTGGCTGCCGACATCGTCGCCGCTGAGCGCAGCCGCGGCTACCGTGGCGACCTGCGCCCCTGCGGACCCGGCTGCCGCGCCAGCACCCACCTGCGCCAGATCGCCTGAGCCGTTCGTGAGTACGTCTGCTGGGGCTATGACACCACCGATCTTCCACGCGGCGGGGTCATCACGCAGCCAACGGATTGTGCGTGCGCAGCTCCGGGAAATAGCTGAAGTCGCGGTCAGCGGACCAGAGCACGTCCACACCGTGGCCGATGCAGATGGCGGCGACCCGGGCATGGTGCACCTTTGCGCCGATGACCCGGTCAGAGCCGAGCAGCCGACCGAGGATGTCCAGATGGTCGCCGGTCTCCGCCAAGAACATCACCTGCGGCAGCCGCTGCAGATCCGCCATCGCAGTCATTCCGACACTGCTCTCGGTCGGTGGTCGATAGATCCGCGGGTGCGTCACGATGGCCAGGAACTCGTGCACGCAGGGCCAGGGCACGGCCCAACGACGCCCGGACCGAGCCAGTGACGCCAAGGCCTCACGAGCCGCCTGATGGCCAGCCGCATCACGCCGGTGCGCATAGACCAGCAGGTTGGTGTCGATCGCAATCACTGTGGCAGCCCGTACGCGACGTCGATCACCTCGTCAGCTGCGATCTCGGGCGAGCGGCCATCACCGCCTACAGCGGTGAACACGAAATCAGTCGGCGGCATCTCTTCCACGTCCCGTTCCAGCTCGTTCCGCAGCCCTTCGAGCATCAGCTCCCGCATGGTCGTACCCCGCTGGCGCGCCACCTCCCGCACCCGGCGCATCACCTCATCCGGAATGTCGATCGTCGTCTTCATACTGCTCACCATATCAGTCGATATGGGTACCCATACTGGTGAGTCCCATCGATGTCGACGTTCGTGGTGGACACCCCTATCGACACCTGTCGGGGTGCTACTCGTGCTGCGCCGCCAGCATCACACCAGAAAGATCGGGATCCAGGTCGGGTTGTGCGCATGCACGATCGAGGCGAACACCACCACGTCGAAGAGCAGGTGCACGATCAGCACATAGGTGAGCGACCCGGTCTTGGTGAAGATCCAGCCCTGCAGCAGCGCGAACGGTGCGGTGAGGAACGGGCCCCACTCCCGGTAGCCGAGCTCCCACAGGAAGGAGACGAAGATCGTGGCCTGCAGCAGGTTCGCCGCCCATACCGGGAAGTGCCGGCGCAGCAGCACGAAGCAGGTGCAGATGAAGAACAGCTCGTCCCACGTGCCCACGAAGTTCACGCCCACGAAGAACCGGCCCAGCTCGCTCCCCGAGGTGATGTGCGGCCAGTTCAGGTAGGCCCCGGAGCGGATGAAGTAGAACGGCAGGATCAGCCAGCCGAGGAAGGGCACCAGCACCAGGTAGCTGCGCTCGACCCGGGACCACTTCTTCCCGGTGCGCCATGGGAACCGGATCGCCCGGCGCCGGTACACCAGGCGGTCCACCAACAGCGGGGTGGCCACTGCGAGCGCGAGCACGGTGCCGATGGTGAAGAACCGGTCCCAGTGCACGTCCGCTGCGACCGAGGTGGTGGACACGATCGCCACCCCGATGCCCACCAGGGTCAGGTCCTTGCCCAGCTCCCGGTCGGACCACCAGGCCGCCGCCAGACTGACCACCAGCAGCGCATGCCCCCAGCCGGGCAGCTGCAGCCCGAACAGCAGGAACGCGCTCAGCGACACCCCGATCGCCGGCAGCACGGTGCGCCAGTGCAGGCTCGGCGGCGCGGTCCGGCTCGTCTGGTCTGTCAGCCGATGCCCCTTTCCCGGCCGGCTACCCGGCGCCGTGACCTCCTCGGACATGGAGCGAGCCTAGTTGTACCCGGCCAGGAGGTTGGTTACAGGCGGCTGGTGGGAGGTAGTCCACCGAGTGCGCTGTGGCCACGGACAGTGTTGTAAGTTTCC
>NZ_ATWL01000046.1 GCF_000421225.1 Ruania albidiflava DSM 18029
CCGCGTGGTAGACCAGCACCAACCCAATCGCAACAGCCCGCAACCCCTCAATATCAGGCCGAAAACCCCCACCCCCCACACGCGAAGACACACCCTCGCCGCGCACCGGACGTTCACTCGTCGTCTGCCGTGTTGTCGTCACTCGCGAAGTCCTAACCATCGGTCGACCTGGTCACGCACCCAGCCACCCGAGCCGTCCCCGGCGCAACCGACAAGGGAGTGTAACGGGCACGGCTGGGAACACCTCGGGCGAGTACCAAGGAGCGTGGTCCCCGGCCGTGACCCCGGCGCGCGGCCGACTCAGTACAGGGGGCCGGCCGGTCAGGAGTCGAGGTCGTGCCGGAAACCGTGCACGACGGTGCCCACCAGGCAGATCAGGATCATCGGAGCGAGGTCCACGGTGACAGCGAGGAGCTGGCGCTGGAAGGTCCCCGCGATGACCGCGACCAGGATCGCGACCGCCACCAGGTAGAGCGAGAGGACCAGCGTCAGGTATTTCGTTCGATCCGACATGTCAGCTCCTCACCCTAGAGGAGGTGGTCGAGTGGTCACGGCTTCTTTGCGTTCGCGAGCGGTGCGAGCTGTGCGGCGGTCAGGCCTGCAGCGGAGAGCGCTGCGGCAAGCTTCTTCCGGTACTTCCAGACGAGGAGCGCAAGCTTTGTGATCGCCCACTGGGCACCGGGGATGCCTGCGCACCCTACGAACCGGCGGAGGCCGGTGCCGCGACCGCGGTCCCGATCAACACGGCGGGCAGGGCGAAAGACGGTCGAGGAGCTCGGTGCGTTGGCAGCGGTACTGTTCCTGATGACCGTGAGCGAAGGGAGAGTGTGATGCAAGACGATCTGCCCGAGCTCCCGCCAGACACCGTTCTGGCATCGCTTGGTCGCTTTGCCACGCGACACGAAGGGTCGCGGTGGCTCGACGCGCTGGCCATGCGCGCGAGCCGCGGACAGTTCGGCGCACGGGATCTCATACACAGGGCACGAGACGGCCGATGGGGACGGCTGAACCGGCGGGACCTCGCCTGGTTCGGGTACCTGCTGGCTGCTGCACCGCACGAGTCCTCGGATGTCACCGATGTGCTTGCCATCCTCGACCATGCACTCCAAGCACCCGAGGCACCCGCTGTAGGTCCGCGCCTGTGGTCCCTCTATCTCCAGGCTCTCTACCTGTCCGGGCAGACCGACCCGATCGGTGCACTCGGTGCGGACCGGCTCCACCTCGTCGACCAGCACGTCTTGTGGAGTGTCCGGACAGATGTCTTGAACCCGTTCCTGCACGAGAAGACGAGTTCGAGAGAACTGTGGCTGAGAAGCTTGAATCGGCCATTCACGCTGACCCGTGCGGCGCCGGTGACCTTGCGGGAAGAGGATCAGGCACCGTTCGACCTTCTCACCTGCGTCGACACACCTGCAGCGCACGGTGATCTGGTGAGCGTCATCATGCCGGTTTTCAATCCGGACCAGAGCCTCCTGACAGCGGTCCGCAGCGTCCTTGAACAAACGTGGACGGACATCGAGCTGCTCCTCTGCGACGACGGTTCGACAGCCGGCCGGGAGCTCATCGACGAAGCAGCGAGAGCTGATCACCGAGTCCGGGTCCTCCGCAGCGAGCAGAATGCTGGTGCCTACTCGGCCCAGAACCGGGGCCTGACGGCTGCACGCGGCCGATACCTCACCATCCATGGCGCTGACGACTTCTCTCACGCGCAACGTATCGAGCGGCACATCTGCGCCATGGAGGCCTCTGGGGCCGTAGCAACCCTGAGCCACTCTGTACGAGCAAGTGCGAGGCTGGCTCTGACAGCTCTTGGACGCTCTCCCCGGCGCGTCAACCTCTCCTCGTTGTTCTTCGAGCGTGACGTCGTGCCCCGGCGCTCGGTGGGTTCGACTCGGTACGTCGAGCGGCTGACACGGAGTTCGTCCACCGGATCAAGGCGCGGTTCTCCCCACAGAGCGTCGTGACGCTGGATGAGCCGCTCGCCATCGTCCAGACGACACCGGACTCCTTGTCCCGCAACGACTTCGGGATGCTCTACCGCCATCCGGCGCGGGACGCCTACCGGGTCGGGTTCGATGGCTGGCATGCACAGATCGCCGGCGGAGATGCAAGCGCCCTGGTCCATCCGCCAGCCCGCGCACCGTTCCCTGCGCCGTCGCACATATCGGGCGCAGGGAAGCATCCGGACGCTGCCGTCGACATCGTCTTTCTCGCTAACCCGATGGTCAGCGCTCCGATTGATCTCGGAAGAATCGTGCAGGAGTGCGCAGCAGCAGGCATTCGGATGGCACTCGTCGAATTCGTGGGCGTCGACGATGCCCGGCGCCCACCCCGGCCTCCTGGCGACGCGCTCGCGGTGGCAGTGGCGAACGGTGATCTTCGTTGGGTCCTGCCGAACGAAACGGTCACGGGCGGGTCGCCGTGATGCTTGACGCTCAGGCACTCCCCCTCATGTCCGAGCATCGGCTCGCGGACATCCGTGTCGATCATCTGTTTCTGGCAGCCTCTTGCACAGGCGACGCCAACGCAGTCCGCACGCGCATCCGGGCGAGCTCCATGGGTATACCGCACGTGCACTGGCTCCCCTTCGACGAGCACGTAGCACGATCATTGCGCGACCTGGACCCTGATGCTTCCATCGCTCCCCCGGCACAATGGCACCTCGCACCGCTAGGAACGCCACTCCAACGATTGCCTCGGCAGCAAGCAACGACAACGGACATCGGCATGGTCGCCGCGCGCGGCGTCCCACGGCCCGTTCGGCAGCGATGGACCGAGGAGCTAGTACCAATGCCGTTCGGTTAAGCCGGGTGGGGTGTTGTCAAGGGGTGTTGCGGCGCGTTGTGCCTGAGAGGTTGATGCAGCTCTTGTAGGAGTGGATC
>NZ_ATWL01000047.1 GCF_000421225.1 Ruania albidiflava DSM 18029
ACGGATTGTAAGCACACGGTTTCAGGTACTATTTCACTCCCCTCCCGGGGTACTTTTCACCTTTCCCTCACGGTACTTGTCCGCTATCGGTCACCAGGTAGTATTTAGGCTTACCAAGTGGTCTTGGCAGATTCGCACGGGATTCCTCGGGCCCCGTACTACTTGGGATACTCAACAGGAGGCCACGCAGTTTCGTCTACGGGAGTAACACCCTCTATGCTTGGCCTTTCAAGACCATTCGACTACCACGCAACTTTGTAACTCCTCACCAGTCCGGCAGAACCAGTCATCGAGTCCCACAACCCCAAAGGTGCAACGCCTGCCGGCTATCACACACCCCTGGTTTAGCCTCATCCGCTTTCGCTCGCCACTACTCACGGAATATCTCTTCCTGCGGGTACTGAGATGTTTCACTTCCCCGCGTTCCCTCCACACACCCTATGAGTTCAGGTGCAGGTCACCGGGCATGACCCCGGCCGGGTTTCCCCATTCGGACATCCTCGGATCAAAGCTCGTTTGCCAACTCCCCGAGGCTTATCGCAGGCTACTACGTCCTTCATCGGCTCCTGGTGCCAAGGCATCCACCGAATGCTCTTAACAACTTAAACCACAAAAATCAAAGATGCTCGCGTCCACTGTGCAGTTCTCAAGCTACCGACGATCCCACCACCAACCCCCAGGAAACCCCAGGAACCAGCCAGCAGGCCGCACCACAAACAACCAACCCCACCAACGGAGGCTCGTTGCCCGGGAGCCCAACAGTGTGCCCCCACCACCACCAACCACCAAGGCCAACAGCAGCAGAGAAGCAGTGATCAATGTTCCACCCACGAGCAACCAGCCACACACACTCGGCATGGCCTGGCCCTACCCACACACCACACAACATGGCACGCGGAATAAGATGCTCCTTAGAAAGGAGGTGATCCAGCCGCACCTTCCGGTACGGCTACCTTGTTACGACTTCGTCCCAATCGCCAATCCCACCTTCGACAGCTCCCCCCACAAGGGTTGGGCCACCGGCTTCGGGTGTTACCGACTTTCATGACGTGACGGGCGGTGTGTACAAGGCCCGAGAACGTATTCACCGCAGCGTTGCTGATCTGCGATTACTAGCGACTCCGACTTCATGGGGTCGAGTTGCAGACCCCAATCCGAACTGAGACCGGCTTTAAGAGATTCGCTCCACCTCACAGCTTCGCAACCCTCTGTACCGGCCATTGTAGCATGCGTGAAGCCCAAGACATAAGGGGCATGATGATTTGACGTCATCCCCACCTTCCTCCGAGTTGACCCCGGCAGTCTCCTATGAGTCCCCACCATCACGTGCTGGCAACATAGGACAAGGGTTGCGCTCGTTGCGGGACTTAACCCAACATCTCACGACACGAGCTGACGACAACCATGCACCACCTGTACACCAGTGTCCAAAGAGACCCACATCTCTGCAGGCTTCCGGTGTATGTCAAGCCTTGGTAAGGTTCTTCGCGTTGCATCGAATTAATCCGCATGCTCCGCCGCTTGTGCGGGCCCCCGTCAATTCCTTTGAGTTTTAGCCTTGCGGCCGTACTCCCCAGGCGGGGCACTTAATGCGTTAGCTGCGGCGCAGAACCCGTGGAATGGATCCCACACCTAGTGCCCAACGTTTACGGCATGGACTACCAGGGTATCTAATCCTGTTCGCTACCCATGCTTTCGCTCCTCAGCGTCAGTAGTGGCCCAGAGACCTGCCTTCGCCATCGGTGTTCCTCCTGATATCTGCGCATTCCACCGCTACACCAGGAATTCCAGTCTCCCCTACCACACTCTAGTCTGCCCGTACCCGATGCAAGCTCAAGGTTAAGCCTTGAGTTTTCACACCAGACGCGACAAACCGCCTACGAGCTCTTTACGCCCAATAATTCCGGACAACGCTTGCGCCCTACGTATTACCGCGGCTGCTGGCACGTAGTTAGCCGGCGCTTCTTCTGCAGGTACCGTCACCAACAAAGTCAGCTTCTTCCCTACTGAAAGAGGTTTACAACCCGAAGGCCGTCATCCCTCACGCGGCGTCGCTGCATCAGGCTTTCGCCCATTGTGCAAGATTCCCCACTGCTGCCTCCCGTAGGAGTCTGGGCCGTGTCTCAGTCCCAGTGTGGCCGGTCACCCTCTCAGGCCGGCTACCCGTCGTCGCCTTGGTAGGCCATCACCCCACCAACAAGCTGATAGGCCGCGAGTCCATCCCCCACCGAAAAAACTTTCCAAACCCCACCATGCGGCAAGGCCTGAATATCCAGTATTAGACACCGTTTCCAGCGCTTATCCCGAAGAGGAGGGCAGGTTACTCACGTGTTACTCACCCGTTCGCCACTAATCCCCAACAGCAAGCTGTCGGTTCATCGTTCGACTTGCATGTGTTAAGCACGCCGCCAGCGTTCGTCCTGAGCCAGGATCAAACTCTCCATACAAAACCTATCAACACCACAACCCACAAACAGGCCACAGCATCAACAAATCATACGAAAAAATCCTGACCAAACAACCACCCCCACAAAGCACAAAACCCCATGAGAGCAGCCATCCAACCAAAAAAA
>NZ_ATWL01000048.1 GCF_000421225.1 Ruania albidiflava DSM 18029
GTTGGGGTGACGGCGTGCCTTTTGAAGAATGAGCCTGCG
Source organism: Ruania albidiflava DSM 18029 (assembly GCF_000421225.1). Taxonomy (GTDB): domain Bacteria; phylum Actinomycetota; class Actinomycetes; order Actinomycetales; family Beutenbergiaceae; genus Ruania; species Ruania albidiflava. The sequence continues at coordinate 40 of NZ_ATWL01000048.1, forward strand.
AGTTAGTGGCATGTGGCGAGGTTAACCCGTGTGGGGGAGCCGTAGCGAAAGCGAGTCCGAAATGGGCGGCCGGAGTCGCATGTTCTAGACCCGAAGCGAAGTGATCTATCCATGGCCAGGTTGAAGCGCGAGTAAAACCGCGTGGAGGACCGCACCCACCTAGGTTGAAAACTGGGGGGATGAGCTGTGGATAGGGGTGAAAGGCCAATCAAACTTCGTGATAGCTGGTTCTCCCCGAAATGCATTTAGGTGCAGCGTCGCGTGTTCCTTACTGGAGGTAGAGCTACTGGATGGCTGATGGGCCCAACCAGGTTACTGACGTCAACCAAACTCCGAATGCCGGTAAGTGTGAGCGCGGCAGTGAGACTGCGGGGGATAAGCTTCGTAGTCGAGAGGGAAACAGCCCAGACCACCAGCTAAGGCCCCTAAGCGTGTGCTAAGTGGGAAAGGATGTGGAGTTGCACAGACAACCAGGAGGTTGGCTTAGAAGCAGCCATCCTTGAAAGAGTGCGTAATAGCTCACTGGTCAAGTGATTCTGCGCCGACAATTTAGCGGGGCTCAAGCACACCGCCGAAGCTGTGGCATCTACGCATGTAGCCAGGCATCTGCTCCTTGTGGGTGGGTGTCCAGGTGTGTGGATGGGTAGGGGAGCGTCGTGTGGTGGGTGAAGCGGCAGGGTGACCTAGTCGTGGACGCCACACGAGTGAGAATGCAGGCATGAGTAGCGAAAGACGGGTGAGAAACCCGTCCGCCGAATGACCAAGGGTTCCAGGGCCAGGTTAATCCGCCCTGGGTAAGTCGGGACCTAAGGCGAGGCCGACAGGCGTAGTCGATGGACAAGCAGTTGATATTCTGCTACCGGCGAAGAACCGCCCATACCGAGCCCGGTGATGCTAAGCGCCCGAAGCGCCCGTGAACCCTGCCCTTCGGGGGAGGGAGCGGGTGTGGAGCGCGTGACCCGAACCGGTAGTAGGTAAGCGTATTAACAGGGGTGACGCAGGAAGGTAGCCCAGCGTGTCTTATGGCTAGGCGCGTCCAAGGCTGTAGGGCGAGGTGTAGGCAAATCCGCACCTCATGTGCCTGAGAGCTGATGGTGACAGCGGATGCTGGATGATTGGGTGATCCTATGCTGCCGAGAAAAACCTCGACGCGAGGTTCTAGCCGCCCGTACCCTAAACCGACTCAGGTGGTCAGGTAGAGAATACCAAGGCGATCGAGAGAATCATGGTTAAGGAACTCGGCAAAATGCCCCCGTAACTTCGGGAGAAGGGGGGCCCAACGCGTGAACCACCCGTTGCGGTGGGGAGCGTGAGAGGGCCGCAGAGACCAGGGAGAAGCGACTGTTTACTAAAAACACAGGTCCGTGCGAAGTCGCAAGACGATGTATACGGACTGACGCCTGCCCAGTGCTGGAAGGTTAAGAGGACGGGTCAGCCCCTATTTTGGGGCGAAGCTCAGAATTTAAGCCCCAGTAAACGGCGGTGGTAACTATAACCATCCTAAGGTAGCGAAATTCCTTGTCGGGTAAGTTCCGACCTGCACGAATGGCGCAACGACTTCTCCGCTGTCTCGACCATGAACTCGGCGAAATTGCATTACGAGTAAAGATGCTCGTTACGCGCAGCAGGACGGAAAGACCCCGGGACCTTTACTATAGCTTGGTATTGGTGTTCGGTACGGCTTGTGTAGGATAGGTGGGAGACTGTGAAACGCCCGCGCCAGCGGGTGTGGAGTCATCGTTGAAATACCACTCTGGTCGTTCTGGACATCTAACCTCGGTCCGTGATCCGGATCAGGGACAGTGCCTGGTGGGTAGTTTAACTGGGGCGGTTGCCTCCTAAAAAGTAACGGAGGCGCTCAAAGGTTCCCTCAGCCTGGTTGGCAATCAGGTGTCGAGTGTAAGTACACAAGGGAGCTTGACTGTGAGACGTACAGGTCGAGCAGGGACGAAAGTCGGAACTAGTGACCCGACGGTGGCTCGTGGAAGCGCCGTCGCTCAACGGATAAAAGGTACCCCGGGGATAACAGGCTGATCTTGCCCAAGAGTCCATATCGACGGCATGGTTTGGCACCTCGATGTCGGCTCGTCGCATCCTGGGGCTGGAGTTGGTCCCAAGGGTTGGGCTGTTCGCCCATTAAAGCGGTACGCGAGCTGGGTTTAGAACGTCGTGAGACAGTTCGGTCCCTATCCGCTGCGCGCGCAGGAAATTTGAGAAGGCCTGTCCCTAGTACGAGAGGACCGGGACGGACCAACCTCTGGTGTGCCAGTTGTTCCGCCAGGAGCACGGCTGGTTAGCTACGTTGGGAAGGGATAACCGCTGAAAGCATCTAAGCGGGAAGCCTGCTTCAAGATGAGATTTCCTAGAGGACCTTGTGCCTCGAGAGGCTCCCAGCTAGAACACTGGGTTGATAGGCCGGATGTGGAAGCACAGCAATGTGTCCAGCTGACCGGTACTAATACGCCGAAGACTTAACCACACCCCCCC
>NZ_ATWL01000049.1 GCF_000421225.1 Ruania albidiflava DSM 18029
CCTGGCTGCACACCTACAACACTGAACGCCGCCACAGCGCACTCGGCGGCCTCCCGCCCCACAGCCGAGTGTCACCAACCTGATGGCCGAGTACAGCTAGGGCGTGTCTCCCAACTTTGAGGTAGGGCTCGTGGGAGGCTGGCCAGGTGAGTCGCTACCGAGTTTTCACTGACGAGCAGTGGGAGCGGATCGCACCGCTGCTGCCGAGCAACGATGGCAAGGTCGGACGTCCCTATGGTGATCACCGCACCGTGGTGGAGGCGATTGCCTACCGCTACCGAACCGGGGTTCCGTGGCGAGATCTGCCCAGGGAGGAGTTCGGGCCTTGGCAGACGGTGTGGAAGCGGCACAGGAAGTTTGCCTATGACGGCACCTGGGACCGGGTCCTTGCCGAGCTGACAGCTCAGGCCGATGCCCGCGGGGAGGTGGACTGGGTGATCTCGGTGGATGCCACCATCAACCGGGCTCACCAGCACGCGACGAACACCACCCGCCCTGAAGGGCACACAGGGGGCTGGGTCGAATGACAGGAATTCCGGCTCCGGTGGTTTCCACAGCGAGCCAGCCGATCACGGCATCGGGCGCTCCCGCGGCGAGCTGACGAGCAAGATCCATCATGCTGTCGACGGGCGAGGACGCCCGCTTGCTGTTCTCATCACCCCGGGCCAGAGTCACGATGGGCGCGCACTGGAAGTGGTGCTCAGCCTGATCCGGGTTCCCCGTGCAGGAGGCGCCCACGCCCGCACCCGTCCGGCTGCGGTGCTGGGCGACAAGGCCTACTCCTCGCGCGCCAACCGCACCATGCTGCGCAAGCGCCGCATCCAGACAGTCATCCCCGAGCCGGCCGACCAGCAGGCCAACCGACAACGCAAAGGCTCCCGCGGTGGACGACCACCGAACTTCGATGCCGACCTGTACAAGCAGCGCAACGTCGTCGAACGCTCCTTCGCCCTGCTCAAGCAGTGGCGAGCGCTGGCCACCAGATACGACAAGCACGCCACCATCTACCGCGGCGCTGCGGTCATCGCCGCAATCCTCACCTGGCTACGCAGTTAGGAGACACGCCCTAGGTCGTCTCGATCGGCCATGCTGCCTGACTTGACGCTGCCGGTCAAGTGTGATACTAGAATGGACTAGCACTCTCGCGGTGAGAGTGCTAAAACATGATTGGGGCGTCTACGACGGCACCGCGGGCCCGGAGGGTCCGGGCCTGGTGAACACACGGAGGTGGTTACTGTGGCAACGCGTGTTGATCCGTTCCGGTAGATGGACCGTGCGCTGAACAGCGTCCTGGGCCAGATGCTGTCGCCCGCGCGGGGCCAGACGATGCCGATGGATCTGTACCGCGAAGGTGAGAACTTCGTGCTGAATGTCGATCTGCCCGGGGTGGACCCGGCATCGATCGATGTTGATGTTGAGGATCGCACGCTGACCATTCGGGCCGAGCGCCGGTTTGAGGAGAGCGAGGACATCCAGTGGCTGGCCCGGGAGCGGCAGACCGGCGCCTTCGCTCGCCAGCTCACCCTCGGTGCTGGTGCGGCGATGGACAACATCAACGCTTCCTACGCCGATGGGGTGCTGTCGTTGACGATCCCGATGGCCGAGGAAGCCAAGCCACGCAAGATCGAGGTTTCCCACTCCGGTCAGCAGGGCGCTATCGAGCAAGGATCCTGACCGGCTCAAACATCGGGCGGTGGCGGGCGGGGGGCCGCGGCGGCCCGTCCTGCCACTGCTCTCTCTCGCAGGAGGTTCCTTCCCTAGGTCCCCATCGCAAGCACCACGAAGGCTCGTGAACTGCGCACGTGAAGGAGATGAGCGATGACGCAGCTAGTTTGGGATGAGGTAGAAGAGCACGTTGCAGCGCCTGGTCTAAGCGTCGCAGAGGATTACGTTCCCGAGATTCAGATCTACGACTCCGCCCGTGAAGCAGACTTTGCCGACGTCAGCGATCAGTACACCGAGATCCCCGAGTTCGCCGAGGACGAGCTCGTGATGGATCGGGGGAGCATCCAGTGCTGGCCTGCGAGGATTCTCGCGACCTGGATCGGGTGATGGTGGCGCGGCCCCTGGCCTGACCGCCATTCGCCCTTGGATGATTGTCAGGCCGCGGGCCGCACGCCCATGTCTACGCGGTGCTCGGCTGTGATGTCAGCCACATCCCGCGCTGAGGTTTCTTGCCATCGGCCAGTTCAAACTGGTGCCTAGGCGTTGGTGCTGCGGATGAGTAAGCGCAGGCAGTGGGCAGGCAAGGTGACGATGTCCCCGGGTGCGTGCAGCGTTGGTGGGCTGCTGGGCGGGCCGGTACCGGTGTTCGGGTCGGCGGTGTCGAGGTAGGGCAGCCAGCTGGTGCCGTAGGAGGTATCAGGGATGGTGAACGTTTGGGCCTGGGGGGGG
>NZ_ATWL01000050.1 GCF_000421225.1 Ruania albidiflava DSM 18029
TCGAAACCGTGTTTAACAGCCCTCGTGCCTGCACCCCCGCAACGCCACACCCCACACCTACCCGCGCGATCTCTAAGCCCCCTGGGGAGTCCGTTTGCCGTTGCACCACCCGCCAGCTGCTGTTGACCTTGGCCGCTCCCGATCGGTGCCGAACTTCGACCTGCGCAGTGCCGTGATCCGCTCCGACTACCGGGGCGCCGGCGCTCCTCACCCCGTGCCTCTCTGCCCTCACGGCTCGAGCGTGAGGCGTTGGCTCGCCTGGCCGGGAATAAAACTTGAGTCCCTATGGCTCATAGTTACAACGAGATGGTGATGGACTTCGAAGGGAGGGGTTTTGCACGATGGCGCTTCCTGTTCGTCGTAGTACCGAGGTTCAAGCCTGGAACCCGTTCCAGGAACTTGATGACCTCCACCAGCGGATGTCTCAGCTGATGGAGACGGCCTTCGGTGACGCCGGTAACGGCGTGAGAAGTTGGGTGCCGGCCGTCGACATCGAGGAGACCGACGAGGGTTTCGTGGTGGAGGCCGAGCTGCCCGGCGTCAAGCGTGAGGACGTGACCGTGGAGCTGCGGGACAATGAGCTGATGCTTCACGGTGAGACCAAGCAGCGCGAACGCACTGGCATTCTGCGCCGGCAGACCCGCCGCACGGGCCAGTTCGACTACCGCGTGATGCTACCTGGCGAGGTGGACGCGGACAACGTCGAGGCCAACCTCCACGAGGGCATCTTGCGGGTCCAGGTGCGCAAGAGCCAGCAGGCGCAGCCGCGGCGCATCGAGATCATCGCAGGCTAAAGGCTGGCCGGAGGGAGCGCGGAGGGGAGCGGATCCGCTCCCCTCTTTCCTTATCTGCTCGCACGCGAGCTGTGGTCGCCTCGACCCGATCGTGGCGCGTTGGCCACTGCTACAGGAGCCGTTAGGGGATCATCGTTCCTGTGGAGGTCTGGCCTGGTACCCCCTACCCATTGGGGGCGAGATATGACGGCACGGGGACGAACTTCGCGTTGTTCTCCGAACTTGCCGAGCGTGTTCAGCTGTGCTTGTTCGACGACGCCGGCATCGAAACCCAGGTGGAGCTGACCGAGGTCGACGGTTTCATCTGGCACTACTTCTTACCGGCGGTAGAACTAGGGCAGCGCTATGCCTACCGAGTGCACGGCCCGTACGAGCCGGGGCAAGGCCAGCGTTGCAACCCGGCCAAGCTCTTGCTGGATCCCTACGCCCAGGCTGTGGAGGGAGCGGTGGACTGGGATGAGTCGCTCTTCGGCTATCCCTTCGGCCGGCCCTGGGAGCGCAACGACCGCGATTCCGCGGCTCACCAGAGCAGATGCGTGGTAGTCAACCCGTACTTCGACTGGCGGGGGGACCACCCCCTGCGCATCCCTTACCACGAAACAGTCATTTACGAGGCGCACGTGCGTGGGCTCACGATCGCCCATCCGGAGCTGCCGCCGGAACTACGCGGGACCTATGCCGGCCTGGGGCACCCCGCAGTGGTGGAGCACCTCCAACGCCTGGGCGTGACTGCGGTGGAGCTGATGCCGGTGCACCAGTTCATCGATGACCACCACCTCATCCAACGTGGGCTGTCGAACTACTGGGGCTACAACACCATCGGGTTCTTCGCCCCCCACCACCGCTACTCGGCCCGCGGCACGCGCGGGCAACAGGTGCCCGAGTTCAAGGCGATGGTCCGCACCCTGCACGAGGCAGGCATCGAGGTGATCCTTGATGTGGTCTATAACCACACCGCCGAAGGCAACCACCTGGGCCCCACCTTGTCTTTCCGAGGCATTGATAACCCCGCCTACTACCGACTCGCCGACGATCGCGCCTACTACGTCGATTACACCGGCACCGGCAACTCCCTCAACGTCCGCCACCCCCATTCCCTGCAGCTGATCATGGACTCCCTGCGGTATTGGGCCCTGGAGATGCACGTGGACGGGTTCCGCTTCGATCTGGCGGCCACCCTCGCCCGAGAATTCCATGACGTGGACCGCCTGGCTACGTTCTTCGACCTGGTACAACAAGATCCGGTGGTATCACAGCTCAAACTGATCGCCGAACCCTGGGACGTAGGAGCTGGGGGCTATCAGGTCGGCAACTTCCCCCGCTGTGGACTGAGTGGAACGGCCGCTACCGCGACGCTGTCCGGGACTTTTGGCGCGGCACTCCCGGCACCATCGGGGAGTTCGCCTCCCGGCTGACTGGTTCCAGTGACCTGTATGAGTCCAGCGGCAGGCGGCCCTTTGCCGGCTCTTCGCAGATGAGGGTGTAGAGACAGGTCCCAGTGGTCTGGGCGTGGCGGTGTCTGGATAGAGGTCGAGGCCTTCCGACGATGGGAGTT
>NZ_ATWL01000051.1 GCF_000421225.1 Ruania albidiflava DSM 18029
GACGAGCCGGCGGCGCTTGAACTTGATGTGTCGGCGCAACGCGCTTCCAATGAGGATTCCGGGCCGCTGTCGGGGCTCACGAGCTTGATCGCCCCAGTGACCGAACCATTGGTGGACGTTGTTCACCCGGTAACGGATGGCCTTGGTGCTCCTACCCTTCAGCAGCTCAGCGAGAATGTCGTCGACCCGGTGGTCGACGAGGTAGCAATGCCAGTGCTGGATCCAGTTCTTTCCGATGTCGTCACTCCGGTACTGGCGCCGGTGGTGACTGATGTTGTAGCTCCGGTCGTGCAAGATGTCGTTGTTCCGATTGCTGATCCCGTCGTGACAGACATTACCGATTCTGTCGTGAGGCCGGTGATCGAGCAGACGCTTGTTCCAGTGAACGGCGAGCGTCAGGATTCTGTAACAACTGTTATCCCGGTGCAGCCAGTTGTTCACGCGCTGTCAGCGGTCCCGGACATCACCGCGTTCGATGAGGACCAGTCCGCCCTTGCGACTGAGGACATCGATCATCGGCCCTCGGCTCCGTCGAGTGCTCTAGTGCCAGAGCCTTCTGTTCAAGGCATCGGCGCTGTCCCCGCGCCAGCAACGGGGGGGATCACTCCGGGGCCCGATGCTCCTCCTTCCGAGGCTCCATCCAATAGTGGGACGAGCGGCGACACCACGCCCGAGCCCGCTGGAGCGCCAACGTCGGTGCCGTCGGGTGCTGCTAGCGCGTACGGACAGGGCGGCGCTGGATTCGCTGACATCGTGCGGGAGATGCAACTCCCTGCAAATGCCTTTACCACGCAGGCAGCGGCGGAGTCGCTGCCCACTGTTCTTGACGTCATCTTGAAGGTTGCGGTCGCTCCTGACTAATGGGTGGACGACTGGACTCACTATCCAGCACGTCAACATGCGCCCTTTGGGCGCATTCCACTCAATTAGTCAGGAGTATTTCCATGCATACCTACTTGAGGCGAGCGCTGCGGATAACGCTGCTTGCCGGTGGGCTTACGATCGTTGGATCGGCGGGAGCTCAAGCTGTTACCGACAGCCCTCCCCTGGTGGTGGAATCCGCTCGGGAGGCCAGCGTGAACGGTGCTGTGGGAGTGAATGCTGCCAGCGAAGCGGGGGCCGAGAACGTCACATTTGAGATGTGTGACTCACAATCGTCCGGATCGTCGACGCTTGATGCCGAGGATCCCAGTGATGACGGCGGGCTGGTCTCGTCTGTAGTAGACACCGTCCAGTCAGCGTCCGAGGCTACGGGCGTCGATGTTCTGGACGTCTCATCCTCTACGCAAGATGAGAACAGCGTGGATGCCGAGGCATGTGCGACCCCGATGTCCACAACTAATGAACCGCACGATTCGCAACCCGCGGACGAGAGCGATGACAGTAGCAACACAGAGAATGCCAACACAGCAAGCCAACAAGAGGCACAGGGCGGTCCGAGCGAGGGCTCAGCAGCAGAGCCCGACCAGGTCTCCACAGCCGTAGAGTCCTCGGACGAGGAGGCTTCAGGGACGGCTACGACCACGGCCAGCGATGCCGTAGACAACGGTGAGAGTGCTGACAGCGCTGAGGACTGTTGCACGGTCGAGGAAGTCGCTGATGAGGACGCCGCAGGGACCGACGGCGCCGGCGAAGCCGATGGTTCGGATGGTTCCGGTCAGGCTCATGTTGAAGACGGGACCGATGTAACCGACGAAGAGTGCTGCACGGTCGAGGATGTGACCGATGAGAGCGCCGACGACTCGGATGGTTCCGATGGGTCTGGAGGAGCAGAAGGAGCCGATGGCTCGGAAAGCCCTGGTGGCTCGGAGGGGTCCGACAGCACTGATAGCTCGGCCGGGACCGATGGTTCAGATGGCCAGGATGGTTCCAACGGGGCCGATGGGAGCGACACTGCTGAAGACCCTGACGGCAGTGACGGAGCCAATGGCTCGGAGACTTCCGAAGGAACAGCGGCAACCGACGAGGAATGCTGCACGGTTGAAGATGTAACCGATGAGGAAGACACCGACGGGGCCGATGGTGCCGATG
>NZ_ATWL01000052.1 GCF_000421225.1 Ruania albidiflava DSM 18029
CGACGCGCCGTCGGCCCTCCAGCGACCTGCTTGTTCGCCATGACTCCATCCTCGCTTCCAAGCTCAGGAGTCTCCATCAAACCCAGTGCGGTTCAGCCGCACCCCCTGGACAGCCTTGGCAAGCTCCTCGCGCTCCTCGTCGCTGAGCTGCTCAAGGTATCGGTCGATGCCGCCGCGCCAATCCTCGTCGTCGTCCCCGCTCGCGGCGATCGTGCTCATGCGGTGAGCCTATACACTCGCACCGACATGGCCCAGAGACGCCCCGGTCGAAGCACTGGCTGGCCTGCCTGCTGCGGTGCTGGTGGTCGCCGGGCGACCACGGCGGGGACCGCCCCAACTTGTCCAGTGTCTCCAGGACGCTGCGGGGGCGGGGAGTCCACTCGCACGAGCTCATCGTGCCAGACAGTCCCAGGTTCAGAAGCAATTTCCCGTCACTGCGCCTGCGGATTCGCTCCCCGTCCCGGTAGCCGATCCCTCACCGGGCCACGGCCCTGCCGCTCAGACCCAGCCCGCTCGGTGTGAATGTCCGAAGTCGTCTGCACAGGTGACCTGCACGTTCGAGGCAGTGTGCAGAGGAGTTTGATCGCCCCGGCGTGTCCGTACCCGTGTGCACGATCGGCATGTTGTTCCGTAGTCCTGTGCACGACGAAGGCGTCGATGAGAACCGGGTTCCCGAGCGTGGCCTGCTGACCGTCCCCGATGAGGTGTGATCTCTGAGGAGGGAGGTGGCGCTTGGAGCAGAATGGCAGGTATGACAGAAGAGCAGGACGTGTGGGGTGCGGGCGCGCGGACGGTTGTGGTGGGCTTGCTGGCGGAGTCCGGACCGAGACGGCGAATGCTGCAGAAGCTGGCCCAGGAGCTACCCGGCGAGTTAGCCCGACACGTCGATGCGAACTGTTCGTGGGAGATCAGGGTCGAGGAGTACGCCCTGCCCTTCGACGAGGAGGGCAACATCACGTTGATGGCGAACGCTCAGGAGCTGCGGCACCAGCTGGGGTGTGACCAGGTCGTGTATCTGACCGACCTGCCCAGGCTTATTCGAGGAAAGGCTTTGCTCGCTGATATCAGTGTCCCCCAGGAAGCAGCGCTGATCTCCGTGCCTGCTCTTGGCCTCGCTCAATACCGCAGCATGCGCAAGACCGTCCTGCGCGTCGTCGCGGAGCTGTCCCACGGACCGGAACTGGCCTCAAAAGGCCAGGCTCGCCTGATTCGCCGTGGCGTGCTGCGCCCGGTCAAGCAGCGGCCTGTGGACCGAGAAGGAGGCGAGACCTACAGCGAGCTGACCGGGGCGCGTGGCTATGTGCGCCTGCTGCTTGGCATGGTGCGGGCGAACCAGCCCTGGACCCTGGTTCCGGCTCTGTCCAGCGCGATGGCCGCAGCGATCGGCACCGGCGCCTTTGGCGTCTTCTACAGCGGCATTTGGGCCCTGGGCAACGCGCTCAGCCCGTGGCGATTGACCGCGATCAGCATCGCGGCCATCACGATCATGTCTGCGTGGCTGATCGCTTACAACGGCTTGTGGGACCACCCTGAAGGGATCCATGCACGCCGAAAGAGATGGATCTACAACACCAGCACACTGCTCACCGTCGCGATGGCCGTGTCGTTGATGTACGCCGCGCTGTTCATGGTGATCCTGCTGGGCGCGTTGACGGTGATCGCCGGGGACTACCTGCAAACCCAGCTACAGCTATCCCAGGTGAGCTTCGTCAACTACGTAAAGCTCGCGTGGCTGGCAAGCTCCATGGGCACCATCGCAGGAGCGCTGGGCTCTAGTTGGGACAGTGACCGAGCCGTGCGCCAGGCAACATACAGCCGGCGCGAGTACGAGCGACGGGCGCAGACCTCCAAGGACTGGAACGAACAATAGATCAGCGCCGGGTCAGGATCGCCACCTACACCCGGTAAGACGACTAAGAGATCGCGCGGGTAGGTTCATGGTCGGCGGGTTGGTCGGGTGTTCCAGCGGTGGGTGGTCCAGGCGGTGCGGATGAGTCGGCGGG
>NZ_ATWL01000053.1 GCF_000421225.1 Ruania albidiflava DSM 18029
CCTGGCTGCACACCTACAACACTGAACGCCGCCACAGCGCACTCGGCGGCCTCCCGCCCCACAGCCGAGTGTCACCAACCTGATGGCCGAGTACATCTAGATCCGCGCCCTCGTCGAGGTCGGCGTCGTCGAGGCGGGCGAAGAAGGCGTCTTCGGCGGCTTTGCGGCGGGCGACTTGTTCGATCACGAAGGCCACGAAGTCCTCGCGCCGGTTTGTGATCGGGATGTCTTCGACCGGCGGGGCCGGGGGTTCGCCGGGCCGGGCGGTCTGCCGGTCGGGGCGGTCCCGATCCAGGCGGGTGCCGGAGGCGGCGACCCAGTCGCGGAGCCGCTGCCGGGTGGCGGCGAAGTCGCGGTGCCATCCGATCGCGGCCGAGGCGTCCTGTTCTGGGTCGTACGCGGCGAGCCAGTGCAGATGCAACGCGGAGAGCTCCCATTTGAGTGCCGGATGCCGGTGCCACATCGGCGGGATCACCGAGGCGGGCAGCGCGTACTCTCTCCTGACCCACTCGACCCACCGGTTCAGGGCGAGCCATTCCTGCTCCAGATCGTGCGCGAGCAGCAGGTTCCAGTTCACAGGCCGCGGTGGCCCCGGCGCATCATCGTCGGGTCCGGTCGGCCCGAAGTCTTCGTCCTCCCACTCGTCCTGCTGACCCTCGTCGTCGGGGGTCGTCTCGTCTGCGGGCGGGAGCGTGGTGTCGTCGTTCATCATCCGGCTCCTCACATGGCCCGGGCGTGCTGCTCGTGGCCGGGCTGTTCGTGCTCGGGCGGCTCGAAGCCGACCTGCCGCTGCGGCTGCTGCCGGTTCGGGGACTCCATCTGGGAGAGCCGGCGCGGGCTGCCCACGTGGGTGTTCATGCGGGCGAGGTCGTGGCCGAACCGGCTCGCGATGAACTCGGTCTCCTCGACCCCGGTCTTGGGGTTCGTGCTCGGTTCCGGGTGCCCGATCGCGAGGAACCAGTCGCCCTTGGCGAGCTTGCGATCACCGGCTTCGGCCGCCCCGCGGAACGCAACGACATCGTGGAAGGTGGTGGGGAGCTTGATCCTGGATCCGTCGGGCCCATACCCGTAGTGCTCCTGCCCGGCCCTGAAATACAGACGCGGCTTTCCGTCGCGCGTCGTCGGCTTCGGATTCGAGGCGACGAACCCGTAGAAGGCTTCACTGATCTCCGGGTCTACGTCTGGTTTCTGCTCGCTCATCGTGTGCTCCTGCTCTGCTCATGCCGCCCGCTCCTCATCGGGGCTGCTCATGGCAGCCAGGTGCACCCGACCACCCCGGCGGGGTTACTGCTGGTGGGCGTTGTGCAGGAGCTGTTCGACCTCGGCTCGATCCGACTGGATCTGCTTGCCGTCGGGGCGGTCGGGCCAGGCGCGCAGGTCGGTGACGATCGGCGGTGCCGAGCGCAGCAGGGTCACGGCGGTGCCGAACGGGAGAGTTTTGATCCGGTCTGGCGGGAGGATCGCGACCCGCCGCACGCTGCGTTGGTTGGAGCGGGAGCCGTAGTCGCCGACGGTGGTGGTGTTGGTGAGCTCGTCGCGTTCCCCGATGAGCGTGGAGAGGTCTTGGAGGTCGCGGCTGTTGGAGGCGCCGCCGAGGATGATTTTCACGATGGACGCGGACTCTGCAGGAAGGCTGGGCCTACCGGCGACCGTTCACATCTAATCAAGAGCGGGTCGATGCGCTCGGGCCCTGGCTCGACCACTACAACTATGATCGAGGCCACACCGCTTGCGGAGGCCGGCCCCCGATCAGCCGAGTGTCACCAACCCACTGACCGGGTACATCTAGGGCGTGTCTCCCATATGTGAGGGGGTTTTGCCTTGAGGGTTGAGGG
>NZ_ATWL01000054.1 GCF_000421225.1 Ruania albidiflava DSM 18029
CACCCGGAGGTCCTCCTCACGTCAACGAACCACCGCGAGTGTCACCAACGTCCTGGCCGGGTACACCTAGCCGCCGACGGTGATTTCGTTGTCGGTGGGTCGTACGGCCCTCAATGGCGCCCAGCCCCGCGGTGAGCATCGGACATGACCAGCCGCACCACCCCTAGCGGCGAGTCGCCGGAGGCCGCGGCTACCCCGGCTGGGATCGTTGCGCACCGATCTGGTCACGGCTCAGCCGGCTAGGCATACATACACGTATTGCGCACAGTGACGACTTGTGCTATAAGAATTTGCACCGATCGAAGCAGATCGATCGACATGGGTGCCAGTGGCAACTGATGAGGATCAGTTGGAGGTGGACCTGATGTTGAAGCGCACCGGCACGTTCAGTGAGCTGGACCAGTTCGCCCGGTCCACTCCTTTGGCCACGACCACACCCGCGTCGGCATCCATGGCAACCGCAGATGAGACGACGAGAGTTGAGACATTCCTCGAGATCGTCTGCACCGATGCTGAACTTCTCGCTGAGGAGTTCGACGAGATCATCGCCACCAACTACGGCAACGCGCACGTGGGTAAGACGCCATCTGGGGTGGGAGGTGCCCAAGACCACTGGCGTAGCCGCCCACGGCACTGGGCACCGCGGGCGCGCCCCGCTTCCAACAGGGCACATCTGAAGTTCAGTACTTGGGCTAGGGGGCGTGGACCTCCGACTATCGGCTGGCCTCCGATGCCATTGACGGAAAGGCAGGTGATGGCGCGAACGGACAACATCGGCAAACGTGTCAGCTAAACCCCGCTCGCCGGCCAGCCACACATCACGTTGAGCTGTTGACACCGTCGAGGCCACAGGGCCTTTCGAACGTGCTCCAGCCCCGACCGTAGGGTCACCACGGTATGGCCGGCCCAGCGGGCCACGCTTGCAGGTGCGCGGCACATCCGTGCCGCGCACACCCGCGTTCTGGCCCCCCCCGCGCAGAAGGACCCTCTCGAGAAGATGAGCCGACAACGACCGGACTACTACCTCATCCTCGGGGTCACATCTACCGCGACCCCGCAAGAGGTCGCCCGCGCTTACCGGGCTCTCATTCGCCGGCACCACCCCGACAGTCGACCACCAGAGGGTGACCAGACCAACCTGGCGGACATTCACGAGGCCTACGCGGTGCTGCGCGACCCAAGACGCCGAGCCGACTACGACCGCAGCCGGGCACGCCCCCAAGCGTCACCGGGCGTTCCCGTGCGCGTCCGGGTACGTCAAACCCAACCCCCGCCAGGCCCCTCACAACCTGGCGCAACCGCCCGCGGTCAGAACGGACCACTCATCCGCATCCGGCCCACGGTGACCGTAAGTTCTCCACGCCGATCCGGCCCCGAACTTCCCCTGCTCCGGCTGCTCGATGAGCTACGTCGCCGCTGAAAGCGGCGCCAGCAACGAGACTGGTTCAGTGCCACAGGTTGTCCTCACGGTCTCAAGCTGGTGACCTGGTGAAGAGGCATGGCAGCGTCGAACCACGCGAGGAGGTAGCTATGACCCACGATGAGTTCTTGGCCAAGGTACGCGAGCGTGGTCAATACCCCACCAGTGACGGAGCCGAGCGTTGAACCGCACTGGGTTTGATGGAGACTCCTGAGCTTGGAAGCGAGGATGGAGTCATGGCGAACAAGCAGGTCGCTGGAGGGCCGACGGCGCGTCG
>NZ_ATWL01000055.1 GCF_000421225.1 Ruania albidiflava DSM 18029
TCAGCCCCGTCGGTGTCGACTACTACATCGACGACCTCGCCGTAGCCGGCGAGCTGCCCGAGGACGCCTTCACCGGCCTCGACATCGACCCCCTCCTCGACGACTTCGTCGATGTTGGCGAGATCGTGGACGTTCCGGTCGCGCGATTCCGGCTCCCCGACGGGACCGCCGTCTCGAACTTCACAGTGGCCACCACCGTGCGAGGGACATCGGTCCCCGTGCAACTGACCGGTCCGGATGCCGACGGTTGGGTGACAGTGTTGATGACGCATCGTTTCCGCGAAGGGGAGAGTGGCATCGTGCGCACAGTCGTCACCGGCCCGGACGGTAGCGAGTCGGTGGCCGTGCAATCCGTCACCGCAAGCTCCAGGACTCAGCCGGACGTCATCATCGCAACGGCCGAGGGCGAGCAGAGGCCATTCTTCCCCGAGATCGCACACCTCGACGACGGCCGGCTGGTCACGGTCTACTACTGGTCCAACGCACACTCACCGGGGGACGACCCGAACGGTGAGCACGGGCAGATCAGGTGGACCGAGAGCACCGACGGAGGGCTGACCTGGTCGGAGCCTCGAGTCATCATCAACACACCCGAGGACGACCGCGACCCGCAAATCACACAGCTGCGCGACGGGACCCTTGTGCTCACCTGGTTCCAGACCGACTGGACGGACTACCCCACCGAGGCCGCCACGATCACCGGCACCTACGTGGCACGCTCCGAGGACGGCGGCGAGACATGGTCCGATCCGGCCCCGGTGGAGTCGTCGATGAGCTGTGGCTGCGGTCCGCGGCACGGGCACTACTACCTCGGCTGGTCGGCCGAGTCCGGCAACGTGGTCGAGCTGGACAACGGCGACTTGCTCGTGCCTCTATACGGGACGCGCCCCGACGACACGTTGGGCCGCGCCAGCGTCGTGCGCAGCACCGACGGCGGACGGACCTGGCCGGTGGAGAACGAGGTGATGCTCCCTGCCGCACCGGGGGTCAGCCTCTCCGAGACCGAAGTGGCGGTGCTCCCCGGTGGACGCGTGAGCGCAGTCATCCGCCCCGGCTTCGTCAGCGACTCCTTCGACGGCGGACGCACGTGGTCGGTCGCCAGCCCGGTCCCGTGGAGCATGCAGGCCCCCGACCTGCTGACGTTGCCCGGGGGGAAGGTCTTGCTCACCTACGGCGGACGGGACTACGGATCGAACGAACCCGTCGTCGGCCGCCTCCTGCGCCGCACCCAGACCTGGACCGACACCAGTCCCGTCCTGCTGTACCTGTCGCAGCAGAACGTCGATCAGGGCGATCCGAGCTCTGCTGTCGTCCGGGGCAGCCAGTACCTCACGGTGAGCTACGACACGAACATCAACGCCGTGGTCGGCACCTTCAGCTCCATCCGCGACTACGTCCCCACCGCCCGACCCGGTCACACCGGCTGAATCCTCGAGGAGAAGCGAGAAATGAAACTCCGGATATCCCGATCCCGACGCGCGGGTGTTGCTGCTGTGACCGCTGGTGTGGTGGCGTTGGCGTTGGCGGTGGTGCCGGGTCAGGTCGCTGTTGCGGCTCCGGCTGATG
>NZ_ATWL01000056.1 GCF_000421225.1 Ruania albidiflava DSM 18029
TGCGGGCCGTCTCGACCAACACGGGCTGTTCTCGTCACCGGGACGTGGGCTCACCGGACCTACCATCGAGCGGTGTCTCGATCCACCCCGCTCTTGCTCACCGCTCTGCTGGGTACCGCGCTGCTCGCACTCGCTGGGTGCACTCCGACGGAGCAGCCCGACGATGACCAGCCACCATCAGAATCTCCGTCTCCCGAGGAGCAGAGGCCACAGTGGCCCCAGATCGGGACGGTCAACCCGTCATCCGTGCCCGGTCTGTCCACCTACACCGCGAGCGACAACGACGCCCAGTTTCACGTGCTGGTTCCACAGCTGGAGGCGCACGAGGCCTTCAACTCCTCGCTGCAGGCGATCGCCGACGAGCAGCGTGAGATGTACCTGGAGGACTATCTGGCAGCCAAGAACGAGGCCGGTGACATCACATCCTGGATGTCCGGTACCTGGACTGCCACCGCCGTCTCGGCGGACATCCTGGGCTTCGAGCTCACCACCACCTTCAGCCCGGGCGCGAGCACAGCGTCCACCCATCGCGTGGTCTGGTACGACCCAAACGCCGGGGAGCTGCTGGGCTGGCAGGACCTCCTCACCGAGGACGCCCTCGACGAGGTGACCACCGCAGTGCTCGCGGAGCTGGAGAAGGTGGACATCGACGCGGACGGCGATGCGGTCGAGCAGACCCTGCGCGAGGGTGACCCGGCCGTCGGGTTCAGCGAAGCCGGCGACCTGCTCGTTGGCTTCGACTCGCACACCGTCGCCCCCGGTGCCGCAGGCGCACCCGCAGTCGCCCTGGCCGCCCCCGCGGACAACGGCTGGCTCAGCGACACCGGCCATGCGGCGTTGGACGCCTCGCTGCAGCCGCGCCCGGAGGATGTGCCCGAACCCCCCGAGGTTCCCGACCAGGAGGAGGTGGACTGCAGCCAAGAACAGTGCGTGGCGCTGACCTTCGACGACGGGCCATCTGCGAGCACCACACCGGAGCTGCTGGACATCCTGGCCGCCGAGGAGGTACCCGCGACATTCTTCGTGCTCGGCAGCCAAGCGCACGCTTTCGGCGACCTCATCGCCCGCGAGGTCGCCGACGGGCACGAGGTGGGCAACCACACCTGGCAGCACCCCGACCTGTCCGCTCTGTCGGCAGATCAGGTGCGCGAGGAGGTGGAGCACACCAACGAGGTCGTCGCCGAGATCACCGGCAGCGAACCCACCACCCTCCGCCCGCCCTACGGCGCAACGAACGACACCGTAGCGGCTGTCGCCGAGGAGCTCGGCATGGCCCAGGTGGCCTGGGACATCGACACCCTGGACTGGCAGCACCACGACCCGCAGCAGACTGTGGCGAACGCCGCCGAGGCCACCGCAGGGTCCATCGTGCTGATGCACGACATCCACGACACCACGATCGAGGCCGTGCCCGACGTGATCGAGACGCTCCGCGAGGAAGGCTTCACCTTCGTGACAGTCAGCGACCTGCTCGGGCAGACCACACCGGGCGAGGTCTACTACCAGGG
>NZ_ATWL01000057.1 GCF_000421225.1 Ruania albidiflava DSM 18029
TTTGAGCACCTCCATCTTCACCCAAGGCCCGCTCACGATCCGCCTCAGCTCGCCGTCAGCGACGACGCCCTACGCACTCTGAATCCGGAAGAGCCCTATAAGTCTCGTGACAGCGAAGATTTCACGGAGGTGTCTTATCATGGCCCAGGAGGGATCATTTCAGCAGGGAGCCGCGATCCTGCAGACCATCCGAGATCGAGCCGGCTATGAACGAGGCTTGCGGCCGGGTCGGCTCGCGAGAGTCAGACTGGTGGTAGGGTTCGCTGTACTCATTGTCGGCCTCGCCAGCTGTGCGGTCGGTATGATTGGCCTTGCCCCAGTCCATCGCGAACTCTGGTCGCCTGAGTTTATTGCCTTGGTCTCCATTGGGCTTATCGGAGCCATTGTGGGAGTCGCGCTTATCGTGTATAGTTTTGCGCCCGCCTCGTTGCACAGAGTTTCCCACCTGATTGAGACGCTTTCGCACATCGCCAGCTTCGCCGCTGGCTTGGCTGGGCTCATGCTGAGTACTATCGCCGTTGCTGTGATTCTCTACGGCATAGTCAGCACACCCGATGCTATCTCGGAACAGACACTGGCTAACCTTCTCGTTGCATTCCTGTTGTGCGGGGAGCTGGCCCTCCTGACGATCATCGACCTCAAGCCAATCCTCTCCAGCGACGGCCGTTCGGGCGCGAAGTCCGCGGTGCTTCGCATGCAGATATCCTCAATAATCCTGGCGGGTTCGGTCACAACTGCCATCATGCTGATAAGCACCAACGCCTCGGTCGGCAACTTCCTACCGTCGGCTCTTGCTCTCACCGCGGGTGGAGCGATACTGAGATGGTCCATGGTGTATCGCCGCCGAGTCGATGCCGCGCAACGGGAGATAGCGGAGCGGCTGACGGACCTGGTGATCGTTGGCAGGTCCCCAAAGAGCACAACCGCTCTCTCGGAGGCACTGATGCGGCTCGAGAACACAATCTCACCCGCAAGCGAGCAGGGTCGCCTAGGAGCGGTAATGCGGGCTGATTCTGACGTTCGCAACCTTGTCGGTTACCTCATCGAACGCGGGTACTCGCGGCATGCGAGCTTCGGCACCGACCGGCGCTTCGGATTCCTGCAGGAGATACCGGATGAGGAACTCCATCTCGTCGCAGCCAGCGTTGCTGACACTCTCCGCTGGAACTTGCTTGATCCGAGCGGGCACAGGCTGACCACGCTCACAAGCCCACCCGCGCTAACAGGTCAATCCGCCTACGTCACTTCGTAAGCGCAGGATTCCCTCCCTGGAGGTGCAGCCATGCATCTAGATGTACCCGGCCAGGAGGTTGGTTACAGGCGGCTGGTGGGAGGTAGTCCACCGAGTGCGCTGTGGCCACGGACAGTGTTGTAAGTTTCCAGTCAGG
>NZ_ATWL01000058.1 GCF_000421225.1 Ruania albidiflava DSM 18029
TCCAGCCCGTCGGGCAGCCCACGGCGGAGCTTGTCGATGAGGGTGGCCATGAGCTTCTTGCCGGTGCGCCGGTCAGGGTGCTGATAGGCGGTGATGATGTCCTGATACACCAGGTAGGACACCTCCAGGGCGGCGTGCTCGTTGCGCTCTGCGAAGAGCCGTTCCAGCCGGTCGGTGCCACGCTGGTTCAGCAACGACCTGCGGGTGAGCAGGGTGCGCCGCCCCCGGTAGAGCAGGTCCTGTTTCCTACCCCGGTGGCCCAGAATCTGCTGCTGCAGGCGCTGACGGCAGCCGGTAAGCTTCTCGCCGCCTAATTGCACGACGTGGAACGGATCCATCACCGGTGTGGCCTCAGGCAGCGAAGCCCTCGTGGCACTGTGGTAGCCGGCGAACCCGTCCATGGTCACCACCTCGATACGGTCTCGAAATGCCTGGTCGCGCTCGTCCAGCCAGGCGGTGAGCACCTTCGCCGACCGGCCCGCTTGGACATCGAGCAGCCGCGCCCTCCCGGTCCCCTCGATGAGTGGAGTCAGGTCGACCAGGATGGTCGCGAAGTTCTCCTCGCCCTGCCCGCGCACGTGCTTCCAGCAATGCTCATCGACCCCGAGGTGACGTACCTCGTCCAGGTGGGTGGGGTCGTCATAGACCAGCGAGCGGGCCGCGTTCACCGCGAGGGTGTTGACCAGGTCCCAGCCCAGCCCCAGAGCACTGGCCACCGCGGCCACACTCATCTTGTCGATCGCCAACCTTGCAAGGATCCACCGGGTGCACCGGCGCGTGGTCTTCGCTCCCGGCTCAGCAGCCTGCAGCTGATGCTGGAAGATGCGTTGCCGGCACTCCTGGCCTTCGCAGACGAACCGTGGCAGACGTACCCGCAGCCGGGTCGGGTGACCAGCGATCGGAATGTCGGTCAGCTCTCGGATGACGTGGTCCCGCAGCCGCCCCTCGGCGCCGCACGTGGGGCAGAAGCCCAGCACCTGCCGCGGTGAGGCCTCGATGACCGTCACTTCCCCCTCGGCCACGCTCGCGCCGGTGATGAACACCCCGAGCTCGAGAGTGCGGCAGATGACATCAGCAACAGGGCAGCCAGCAGGGGCGCAGGAGGTAGATTCCACGGTAGGGCCTTGGGTCGAGGATGGGCGGTTTGAGCACCTCCATCTTCACCCAAGGCCCGCTCACGATCCGCCTCAGCTCGCCGTCAGCGACGACGCCCTACGCACTCTGAATCCGGAAGAGCC
>NZ_ATWL01000059.1 GCF_000421225.1 Ruania albidiflava DSM 18029
GTAACTCCCATCGTCGGAAGGCCTCGACCTCTATCCAGACACCGCCACGCCCAGACCACTGGGACCTGTCTCTACACCCTCATCTGCGAAGAGCCTGATTAACAATGAAGATGGTGTCGTGGCCTCGGGGCGGGTCTGACCTTCCGATTAACTGACGCGCTCCTGGCGGTGCTGTCCTGACACCGACGGGTCGACTCGCTCCGCGGCCACGTTCGTTCCGGGTGACCGGACCGGGAAGGAGCGTGACTTCATAGGACGTTGCTCGATCAATGACTCTTCATTGTTGTGTCCGTCCGGCCCGGCGAGGTCATCCCCTCATTTCGCGACCGGTACGCCAGTACCGACTCAATGCCACTCGGCACGACTACGGAGTCGACCGCGCAGAAGATCGACCGGGCCGCGCCGAAGGAGTGCCCAGCGAGGTTGCCCGTCGAGGCGTGGCCGATGGACGGCACCGGCCAGCACCGCTGGTCTCCCGGCAACGTGAACTTTGAGCCGGACAGTGGATACGCGCAAAGAAGTGGGCCTCACATTCGTCCAACATGCTATGCTCACGGACCGGCTCAACGGTCTACATGGAACGCGTCACCGTTCCCGGTGCTTCACGACGGTGGAACTCAGGGGCCAGGGCCGTGCGCCCGCCCCCCGGGTGAGATACTAGCTCCTCGACGTCCGTCGCGGACGTGACAAATCGCCGGATGCCGGTACGCACCGGCTCGTGCGGGCCGATGCCGTTCACTCTCGTCGCCGGACCGGGCACCGCACCGACGCGACGCCCAGTCGATGCTCCTCGGTGACCACGCGCAGCGAACCGGACCAGGCAGCGGCTTCGACCACGACCGTCGCCCCGGACAGAGCAGCCACGAGTCGAGAACGTGCCAGAAAGCGGTGCCGTGTCGCCCGTCGATCCTGGTGGCAGCACCTGGACTCCGACATCAGCTCTACACTGCCTGCGGCGACCAGCCCCCGGCCTCACGCCTCCGCGTCGGCGTCGGCGTCGACAATGTCATGCCCAACTACAGCTAGGGCGTGTCTCTCATTTTCGTAGCCAGGCGATGACGGCGCAGAGGACGACGCCGGCTCGGTAGCTGATGGCGTGCTTGTCGTAGCGGGT
>NZ_ATWL01000060.1 GCF_000421225.1 Ruania albidiflava DSM 18029
ACCAGGGTGGGTCGGCCAGTGCGGAGGCCCCACCAGGATCGGTGGCCTCCCTGGCCTCGGTGGACTGGTTCACCCCACAAGCCACCCAAGCCACCGAGTCGGTGCCCTCTGCCTACGCTGAGGGGTGTCAGCAGAACCAGACCGATGCCGAGGTGATCATGTGTGAATACGGTGATCTCGACAGCGACACAGTGATCGCCGTCGTCGGCGACTCCAAGGTCCTGCAGTGGCAGTCGGCGATCGAGCAGATCGCCAACGACGAAGGCTGGCACGTGCAGTCCTACACCAAGTCCTCGTGTGTGTTCAGCGCAGGGATGCAGACGGACGAGGGCCAGCCGTACACCAGCTGCCAGCAGTGGAACGAGAACGTCCTAGCAGAGCTGATCGAGCTCGACCCCGACGCTGTCGTCGTCTCTGGGCGCACCACGACGGCCCTCGAGGACTGGACCGACCCGGACACCGGCTCCCACGACGTGATGACCCAGGCGCTCACCGAGCAGTGGACCGACCTGACCGACGCCGACATCCCCGTCGTCACGATCCTGGACACCCCGAGCCCTGGAGATCTCTCGGTGTATGAGTGCGTGGCGGACAACCTGGACAACCTCCAGGCCTGCACCTTCGACCGCAAGGAGGGCATCGCAGCCTCTCAGGCGCCGCAGCAGCGTGCGGCCGCCGAGGAGGTACCCGATGTGGAGCTGGTGGACATGACCGACCAGATCTGCCCCGAGGAGACCTGCGTACCGGTCATCGGCAACGTCCTCGTCTACCGACAGACCTCCCACGTCACCGACACCTACGTCCGCACCCTCACCCCCGACCTGGCAGACCGGCTCGTCCCCGCCGTCGACGAGGCCGTGGCGGAATCCTGAGAGACCAGCGCTAGGCGTTACAGTACGCCGGGTCGTCGTGATGGAGGTGTCGATGGGTTCGAAGGTCGAGGTGCCGGCCACGTCAGATGAGCGGGTAGTACCTGCTCGGGGTGTGTCTTCGCGTGTGGGGGGTGGGGGTTTTCGGCCTGATATTGAGGGGTTGCGGGCTGTTGCGATTGGGTTGGTGCTGGTCTACCACGCGG